>NZ_SOSC01000003.1 GCF_005049285.1 Halorientalis salina
GACTATCGCTGCTACTATGACCAGGATTTTCGTAACCAATCGGTCCACAGGAACTCTCGGCCCTGCTTCCACCCAATCGGATCGCCGACCTACGCGGTCACCCTGTAACGGGTGCGGTCAGGTCTCGGTGGTAGACTTGAGCCCCGATCATTTTGGGCGCCTCAAACCTCGGCCGGTAAGCTGTTACGCTTTTCTTAGAGGGTAGCTGCTTCTAAGCTCACCTCCCGGCTGTTTAGGGCTTGAGACCACCTTCGATCGCACTTAGTCTACACTTGGGGACCTTAACCTAACTCTGGGTTGTCTCCCTCACGGTGCACAGGCTTACCCCGCACACCGGACTCCCCGCGTCGACAGCGTCCGTAAGTTCGGAGTTTGACAACCGAGCCGACCTCTCTCGAGGGCGGACACGGTAATCAGTCTCTCTACCTCACGGACTACCTCAGCGGAGGTCATGCTTCGACATGTTTCGGTCGGAACCAGCTGTTGCCGAGTTCGATGGGCCTTTCACCCCTACACGTAGGTCACGGGAGGGTATTGTAAAACACCAACCCTAACAGGCCTCCACGCAGCTTTCGCCACGCTTCACCTTGCCCACGCGTAGATCACTCGGTTTCGGGTCGTGTCCACGAGACTCCCCGCGCTTGAACACGGCGGCCCTGGCGCAAAGCGCTGCGGCCATGTCGGTTTCCCTATGCCTTCCCCGATGAACGGGTTAGACTCGCCTCGTAAACACACTCCCTGGTTCGTTTTTCAAAACGTACGACGGAACATCGGCTTCCCGTAACCCCTACTGGAGGATCGCTCCTCGGTCGTTTGTTACGGGACCTTGTATGCCCCGTCGCTCCATCGCCGCTTGATTTCAGGCCCTATTGCACCTCCCTTCTGAGGGTGCTTTTCAGCGTTCGTTCACACTACTTGTTCACTATCGGTCTCGAGTCGTATTTAGCCTTAGCAGATCGATGCCTGCCATGTTCACGAGGGATTTCCAACCCCCGATACTCCGGAGCTGACGCACGTCTTACTGGTCTTCAGTACGGGGTTGTCACCCTGTTTCACGCTCCGTTCCAGGAGACTTCGTGAAGACGGTCAGACGCTGAAAGTCAGTCCAAACACCACATTGCGCAACGAGGTTGAAACCTCGCGCGCTTCGGTTTGGGCTGTGTCGCGTTCACTCGCGGTTACTAACGACATCACATTCGTTTTCTCTTCCTGCCCCTACTGAGATGTTTCAATTCGGGGCGTTCCCCATTGCGCGAAGCAATTGCGATGAGGATTCCTATTCGGAAATCCTGAGTTCTTCGCCTCCGTGCGGCTCCCTCAGGCTTTTCGCAGCTTGGCACGTCCTTCGTCGGCGCTCGAGCCGAGCCATCCACCAAACGGCATAGTAGCCATTCGATGCGGAACCGAGCCCGAAGGCTCAGTTCCATAGTCGGACACACGTTCCACGATGAAACGGGTCCAGTTGACGTCTGGATTGCACGTACACACGGTCGTCATCGTTCACACGCGGCGGTATTGCGTGCGACATCGTACCCTTCCCAACCACGCTTTCGCGGGATGGTGCATCGGTTAGTGCAGACGGTCAATCCGTCCGCGGTAGTGACCGACCCGGAATCGAACCGGGGATACTGCCGAAGCAGTGCTCTGCCACTGAGCTATCGGTCGCCCCTCGCGAGAGGGGAGTGAACCCTGACAGTTCAGCGGCCAGCCAATACGGCTGGCAGTCACCGTGTGCCTGTCCGAAGACAGGACTTGTGGGCTGGAGTGTGAGTCCAGTCCCGGTCGTTAGGAGGTGATCCAGGCCCAGATTCCCCTAGGCCTACCTTGTTACGACTTAAGCCCCCTTGCGAAGCCCAGATTCGACCATCGCATGATGGCCTCATCCGGACCTCACTCGGGTGCTTTGACGGGCGGTGTGTGCAAGGAGCAGGGACGTATTCACCGCGCGCTTCTGACACGCGATTACTACCGAATCCAGCTTCATGCGGACGAGTTTCAGTCCGCAATCCGAACTACGACCGGGGTTGGAGATTAGCTTCCCCTCTCGGGGTGGCGACCCTCTGTCCCGGCCATTGTAGCCCGCGTGTTGCCCAGCACATTCGGGGCATGCTGACCTACCGTTGCCCGTTCCTTCCTCCACGTTAGCCGTGGCGGTCTCCCTAGTGTACCCAACCACCACATGGGTGTTGCTGGCAACTAGGGACGCGGGTCTCGCTCGTTGCCTGACTTAACAGGATGCCTCACGGTACGAGCTGACGGCGGCCATGCACCTCCTCTCAATGGCTCCAATAAGGTCATCAACCTGATCTTCACTGCACATTGTCGGTGCTGGTGAGATGTCCGGCGTTGAGTCCAATTAAACCGCAGGCTCCTCCGGTTGTAGTGCTCCCCCGCCAATTCCTTTAAGTTTCATCCTTGCGGACGTACTTCCCAGGCGGCTCGCTTAGCGCCTTCGCTGCGGCATAACACAGGCTCGTAGCCTGTGCCATACCTAGCGAGCATCGTTAACGGCTGGGACTACCCGGGTATCTAATCCGGTTCGAGACCCCAGCTTTCGTTCCTCACTGTCGGATCCGTGCTCTCGAGGTGCTTTCGCCATCGGTAGTCCGTTCAGGATTATGGGATTTCACTCCTACCCCGAACGTACTCCTCGAGTCTCCCGGTCCCAAGCCAATCAGTTTCCGCCGGACGTCCAGTGGTTAAGCCACTGGATTTCCCGACAGACTTGACTGGCCAGCTACGAACGCTTTAGGCCCAATAAAATCGGCCATCACTCGAACTGCCGGTATTACCGCGGCGGCTGGCACCGGTCTTGCCCAGTTCTTATTCGTACACCACCTTACGGTGTACAAAAGCGAGGACTATATGCCCTCGCACTCGGAGTCCCCCTATCGCACTGTCGTGCAGTGTAAAGGTTTCGCGCCTGCTGCGCCCCGTAGGGCCCGGTATCTTGTCTCAGATACCGTCTCCGGGTTCTCGCTCTCACGACCCGTACCGATTATCGGCACGGTGGGCCATTACCCCACCGTCTACCTAATCGGCCGCAGCCACATCCTACAGCACCGAAGCGTTTCCAGCTCTCTGCAACTCCAGCATGAAAGCCGTATTCGGTATTAGCCTCAGTTTCCCGAGGTTATGCCGATCTGTAGGGTAGTTTGGCCACGTGTTACTGAGCTATTCGCTACGAGTCTAAACTCGTGCAACTAGCATGGCTAAGTCGGACTCCGATAGCAATGGCCTCCGGCAGGATCAACCGGAATGGTTCCCCAATCATGGGGGGCTGGCGGAGACACGCTATGTCTCTGTCCGTCATTCGGCGACAGTCCGTCGAACGAATCGACAGAACATCACCGAACTGTCAGGGCTCACATCAGAGTCCATCTGTACGGCAGCGCCGCAGGGGTGGAATCCTCATCTTTCGAGGCGCTGCAGAGCAGCCCCTCTGTCACGTCGTCATCATCGACGAGCCGACCTCGTCTAGAGTGTCGAAAACGGAGACGGCCTGAGGCCGCCATCCGCCTTCTGCCGCGTACATTACCTCCGATGAGGGTGATACGTAAATACCCGTCGATAGAGCCTCCAGTATGCGAAACGAAACCACGGCACGGCGGCATATTTCTACCACGTGGTATATATGATACATAGCCGAGAGTACGTCCACTGGAACCAGTGGTCCTGTTTCATCCAGCGGTGAGAACACTGCTTTGCCCACGTATGAACAGGTTCGGCGGGGCGTCTCGGCTGTCCACAGGGCCCTCACTCGCGGGCGCGAGCGTGCAATGAAAAAATAATAGAAAGTAATTTCCCAGGGATGTAGTCTCGAATGCCGGAGCTCCTGGACCGGCTCGGTCGGCAATACCGTTCGATTCCCCCCATCGACGAGTGATATCGTAGTGCGGGCGATCCGAGTCCCCTCGAGCCGATCAAATACGTCGAGACGGGAGGCGGAGCTTCGATCGAGCAGCCAGTCCACGAGCACCCTCTGACTCCGGAGTGCCACGCAACGGCACGATTGATCGCTGGCCAGATCTCGATTCGCTACGGTGGCCCAGGAGATTTCGTATAGCGGTATTCGATATATTGTGAGTCGTGATGGACGCGTCGGGCTTTTACGCAGCGACCGAGTACGGACGGCTAATGGTCCAGAACGTCGCGCCGCTAATGACCGAACTCGAACCCGAGGACTTCTATCTGCTCTCGGGGATCGAGCAGGGGATGCGGTTTTCCGAGTGGGTGGCAACGGAGAAGATTCCCGAGTTCTCGCGGCTCACTCCGGAGAACGTCGACTACCGGCTGGACCGCTGTGAGGACCGCGGGCTGATCGAACGCAAGACCATCCAGTACCAGGGGTTCAAACTCACCTTCGAGGGGTACGACGCCCTGGCTCTGCACGCGCTTATCGAGCGCGACACCATCGAAGCCTTCGGCGCACCCCTGGGCGTGGGCAAGGAAAGCGACGTCTTCGAGGTGAAATCGTACAAACCGCTCGCACTGAAGTTCCACCGGGAAGGCTACACGAACTTCCGGGAGGTCATGAAAGAACGCGAGTACACGTCGGACAAGGATCACGTCTCCTGGCAGTACACCGCCCGCAAAGCCGCCGAGCGGGAGTACGACGCCCTGGAGGCACTGTACCCTGACGTGAGCGTGCCTCGCCCCATCGACCAGAACCGTCACGCCATCGTCATGGAGAAGATCGACGGGACGGAGCTGTGTCGGACCAAACTCGAAGACGAGCAGGTCGTCCCGATCCTCGATCTGATTCTCGTCGAGTTACAGACCGCCTACGACGAGGGGTACGTGCACGCGGACATGAGCGAGTACAACGTCTTCGTCAACACCGAGGGAGCCACGATCTTCGACTGGCCCCAGGCCGTCCCGACGGAACACGAGAACAGCGACGAGTTGCTGGCCCGCGACGTCGAGAACCTGGTTGGGTACTTCCGACGCAAATACCCGCACGAGATTCCCGAGATCGACACCGACGTAGTGGCCCGGACGATCGCCGACGGCGAGTTCGAGTCCGTCGAGACAACGCCATAGCCGGATGCGAAAGCTGCCGTCGACCGGCACGTGAGTGGCCTGAAACGGGTGTCGTACTTCGATCAGGGCCGGTGTCCAGTTTTTATTGGCCATTTTCCAGTACCCGTCGGTCCCGACAGCGGAAGCGGCCCAGAACGGCCCCGACTGACGGCAACGAACGGCGTGATAAATCACATATCGCTATATCAAATTGGCATCGGTGGAGACGAACCAGCAGCTCACGGGTGGTTCACGGACGCCAGCGTCAGGGGGCGAAACGTCGTCAGTCGTCGCCGAACGTCAGGGACGCCAGGATCAACAGCATCCCACAGGAAACGATGAGGGCCTGGACGAGTGCGGCAGACAGCAGCGACGTATCGAAGGCGCGATAGATGAGTCCCTCACAGATAGCGCCGACACCGATGAACACGAACCCGGCCGAGACGTAGAGCATCGGCGGACTGTCGCTGCGGCGGTAGCCGTGGTACGCCAGTGACGCGATGACCAGGCTCAACACGAGCGTAATCAGTTTGACGAGAAGGATCGGCGGACCGATCATGTGGAGTCCCGGAGGTTCGACCAGAGTGCGGTGAAGTTGTCGGCGAGGTCGTCCCGTGTCGTGAGCGACAGTTCGAGTTCGCCGTCAGTGATCTCGACGTGTAGCTCTTCGAGTGTCGTCTCGAACTTGCGGCGGTGGGACCCGTCCGCGTCCACTGTCGAATACTCTTCGAGGAGGTTGTGCTCCTGGAGCGTCGAGACGCGTCGGTAGATCGTCGCGAGCGACGAGTCGCAGACGTCACTGAGGTCTTTCGCCGTCCGTGGCTGTGTATCGGCTGCGACCAGAATCTGCCGCGAGTAGTCGTCGGCCAGGAGGTCGAAAATAGTCGTGGCGTCCGCACCCCGTCCCATAGAACCCTCTAGGGGAGTTGCCCTCAAAGGTTCGACGGTTCGTCCCCCGATCCAGGTTGCCGCCGTCACGAGTGGCCACCATTATTGTTCATTTAATACAACACTGCAAAGAGCCACCGCGCTTTATTCGACGGGGGTGCTGGTGCAGATATGGCTCTCTCCCGAAAACGGGTCGCCAAGTCGGTCGGCGTCGGCGCTGGCTCGATCGTCCTCTTCGGCGTCGTCACCGGGTTGATTCCGAATCCGCTGTACATCCGCGACGTGCCACGGACGGCGGTCGACTACCTGTTTCTCGGCCTCACCGCCGGTTTCCTCGCCCTCTATACGTTGCAGCGAACGCCGGGCGGGCACGACGACGGGGCTGCGACGGCGAGTACCGTCGTCGGCTTTCTCGCGTTCGGCTGTCCGACCTGTAACGCCATCCTACTCGCGCTGTTTAGCAACTCCGCGCTGATGACGTACTTCGATCCACTCCGCCCCCTGCTAGGCGTGGTAAGCGTCGCACTCTTCGTCCGACTGCTGTACGTGCGCTCCCAGCGCGAGTGCGAGACCTGTGCCGACACCGCGACGGCGACCGAGTGAAATGACGGGGAACGATTCCACACCGACTGGGGAAGTAACCGAACACGCCGAGACCGACGACGCCGACGATGCGGATACCGGATCGGACGGGGCCACTCGCTGGTCGCTGGTCGGTCTCGGTGGGCTGGCGAGCCTCTGTTGTCTCGTCGTGTCACCGGCCGGGGCCGCCGCTGCAGGAGCGACAACCGCGGGGACGGCGACGGCAGCCGCCGGCGGCGGACTCGTGCGTGTGCTCGTCGCGGCGCTGACGGTCGGCGTCGTCGGCGTGTGGCTCCGGTATCGCGCCGGGTCGTGTTCGTGCGCCAGTGAGAAATGAGCCCGACCGGTCACTGCGATCCCGGAAGCGGCAAGTCACGACGGGTCCGTAGTCGATCCGACCGCGCAGTGGCGCGGGTCACCGACGCGGGAGAGGTACCCCACGAGGAGGACGAGGCCGGCGAGTCGAAGCAGGTTCCCCTGGAACGGCAACATCGCGAGCGCACCGACGAATCCGAACAGACCGATCAGACCCGCGCCGCAGGTCGCACAGCCGGACGCGAGGAGTCCAGGGAGCAGCGCCGAGAGGCCGCGAGCGCTGGAGAGCCCGACCACGCGGAGCCGCCCGAGGGCGATGGTGAGCGCGACACCGGTCACGGCGGCGTAGACCACAGTCAGTCCCAGCCCGAGCGCCCCGACGGTCTCGTATGTGTTCGCAGTGAGCGCGAGGACCGCGTCGTCGAGGAAGCCCGGACCAGCACCGAGCATCTGCATCGAGTAGGTCGGGAACGTGCTCAAGATGAGCAAGCAGTAGGTCGCGACGGCGAAGGCGGCGGTCGCGAGCGTGCGTCGGGTGGACGTGAACGGATACGCGAGCGCCGCGATGAACCGGCCGCCGTGCGTGTCGGGAGCGGCCCCACTCATGCGTTCTGAATCTTCGAGATGGCCTCGTCGAACTGGTCGTAGGGCTGTGCACCGACGATTTTGCCGGCCTTCTCGGATTCGCGGTTGAACAGCACGAACGCCGGTGACCCGCGGATGCCAAACTCCTGGGCCGTGGCGACGTCGTCGTCGATGGCCGATTCGATCTCGGCACCGCGGTCGTCCATGCACGTCTCGACGGCGTCGGCGTCGACGCCGTCGACGCCCCGCGTGATTTCGAGGAGGTTCTCCCGGGCGAGCCAGCCGGAGTTTTTCTCCCCCTGTTCGTCGAACAGCTTCGAGTGCCAGGCCCAGTAGCGGCCCGGCCGGTCATCGCGCACCTGCCGCCAGACACACCGGTCCATGACGGCCGCCGTCATCGACCCCTCGGTGAGATAGGGATACTCGATGAAGACGACGCGGACGTCCCCCGACCGGACGTGCTCGTCGATGAGTTTCGGGAACGCGTTCGCCTCGAAGCGGCGACAGAACGGGCACTGGTAATCGCTCCAGTAGTACATATCGATCCCCGCCGACCGGTTCCCCATGATGGGGTGGCCCGAGAGGTCGATCCCGACGGCGGTCGTTTCCGAACTGCTGTGAAAGGGCAACTCCGCGGATTTCGACGGCGTCGATTCGGCCGACGGCGACGAGTCGAGCCGTGACGCGCCGAAAACGACGCCGCCGCCCGCGGCGAGGGTTCCGACGCCACCCAGCAGGGCCCTGCGTGTCGTCGGGGAGCCTGGAAAATCCATACGGCAGGGTCATAGCGTGAGCCATAAAATGCATCCGGCGATTTGCTGGCTCTGCAAATTCACTCGTCACGAGCAGGAGACGAGAATCGGCGAGGGACCGCTGCAGGTCCTCGACTGGGACTGATCGGCACACCGGTTGTCGTGGCAAACGAGGCCGATCAGGGGTATTCGAGTTCGAAGCGCTTAACCGGGGAACGGCGAAAGTAGTCCGTAACTCGCTGGTCGACGGGCACCAGCGGGCACCTGTCGCCGCCAGCGTGGCGGGATCACAGGTCGGGATGTGACCGTCGAGGTCTCTGACCTCGGGCAGGCGGCCGTCGGAGACGGTCGCCGGAGGGTTGAACCACGCAACGCCCGTGGTGACAACATGACACGAAGCTTCTATTCGCACATCCGAGAGGCATGGGCGGACCCGGACGACGGCAAACTCGCCGAACTCCAGTGGCAGCGACAGCAGGACTGGCGCGACCAGGGTGCACTCGAACGCGTCGAGCACCCCACTCGCCTCGACAAGGCCCGTTCGCTGGGCTACAAGGCGAAACAGGGCGTCGTCGTCGTCCGCGCGAGCATCCGCAAGGGCGGCGCACGCAAAGAGCGGTTCACGGCCGGCCGGCGCTCGAAGCGCCAGGGCGTGACCCGGATCACCCGCCGGAAGAACCTCCAGCGGGTCGCCGAGGAGCGCACCACCCGGAAGTACCGCAACCTGCGCGTGCTCAACTCCTACCCAGTCGGTCAGGACGGCCGGCAGAAGTGGTTCGAAGTCATCCTCATCGACCCGAACCACCCCGCCATCGAGAACGACGACGACCTCAACTGGATCTGTGACGACTCCCACCGCGGACGGGCCTACCGTGGCCTGACCAGCGCGGGGCAGTCCAACCGTGGTCTCGACGGGAAGGGCAAAGGCACCGAGCACACCCGCCCGAGCGTCCACGGCGGCCAGGGTCGCGGCAAATAAGGGACTCGCACAAATACTGCTGGCGAAGCCGAAGGCTGAGCCAGCAGCCTTTTTAGCGTAGATTTTTTGGCCGAGTGGTGTGCGCAGCACACCCGAGGCGAAAAAAGGTACACCGACAGCTACAGATATTAGCCCGCCGAACTGTCGGGCATGGCAAACACCGGCGAGACGCGTCGCGAGACCGACGAGTTCGAACGGCTACGCGAACGGGTCACGCTCGCCGACGACGACCGCGAGGCGATCTCGGTCGTCGCGCCGTTCACGGGTGAACAGGTGGGGACGATTCCGGCCGGCACCGAGGCCGACGTCGCGGACGCCGTCGAACGCGCTCGGGCGGCCGGGGAACGATGGGCCGAGCGCTCGCCCGAGCAGCGGGCGGCCGTCTTCGAGGCGTTCCACGAGCTGGTGCTCGACCGCCAGGCCGAGTTGCTCGACGTGATCCAGACCGAGACTGGAAAGTCCCGCCTCCACGCCTTCGAGGAGATCCTGGACGTGGCGTCGACGGCTCAGTACTACGCCGAGCGCGGCCCCGGACTGCTGGCGCCCAGTCGCCGCGAGGGTGCGATCCCGCTGGCGACGCGGGCGGAGGAACACCACCATCCGGTCGGCGTCGTCGGCATCATCAGCCCGTGGAACTACCCCCTCGCACTCAGCATCTCCGACGCCATCCCCGCGCTCCTCGCGGGCAACGGCGTCGTGTTCAAACCCGACGAGCACACCTCCTTCATCGCGCTCAAGGCGCTGGAACTGCTGGTGGAAGCCGGTCTCCCCGAGGGGCTCTGTCAGATCGTCACCGGTCGCGGGGACGAGGTCGGGCCACCGCTGATCGACCGCGTGGACTACCTCACCTTCACGGGGAGCACCGAAACCGGCCGGGCGGTGGCCGAGCAGGCGGGGCGGAACCTCATCGACTGCTCGCTGGAACTGGGCGGGAAGAACCCGATGCTGATTCTGGACGATGCTGACATCGATCAGGCGGTCCGGGGAGCCGTCAACGGCTCCTTTACGAACGCCGGGCAACTCTGTCTGGCGGCCGAGCGGATCTACGTCCACGAGACGGTCGCCGAGGCCTTCACCGAGCGGTTCGTCGCCGCGACCGAGGACCTCTCCCTGGGCGTCGGCGACGACTGGGACATCGACGTGGGGTCGCTCGTCTCCGCCGACCACCTGGCGAAGGTGGAGGCCCACGTCGAGGACGCCCGCGAGGCCGGGGCGACGGTGCTCGCCGGCGGGGAGGCCCGGCCCGACGTGGGGCCGTACGTCTACGAGCCGACCGTCCTGACGGACGTGCCCGAGTCGGCCGACTGCTGCCGGGAGGAGACGTTCGGCCCAGTGGTTTCGATCTACGAGGTGTCCTCGACCGAGGAAGCCATCGAGAAGGCCAACGACACCGAGTACGGGCTGAACGCGAGCGTGTTCACGGGGGACGGCGAGCGGGGCCGCGCGGTCGCCCGACGGATCGAGGCCGGGACGGTGGGCGTCAACGACGCGTACGCGGCCAGCTACGGGTCCATCGACGCGCCGATGGGCGGACGGAAACAGTCCGGCGTCGGCCGCCGCCACGGGAGCGGCGGCCTGCTGAAGTACACCGAATCCCAGACGATCGCCGAGCAGCGGACCGGCCCCATGGCTCCCCCGGCATCGCTCCCGAACGACTGGTACGCCCGGCTCATGACCGGCTTCCTGCGCGTGCTGAAGCGACTGCCCTGAACGGGGTCGCCGCGTAGCGGAGAGTCCGTGCTATAATTTATCACACTGGAGGTCGTACTGTTGGTATTCGTCCGAGCGTGTCGGCGACGTGTCGGGAACCTCGGGCGGGAGCCAACGATGAAGATAGCATGTGAGAACTGCGGGCGGAAAGTCACAGTCAACCGGGAGGGACAGGAGTCGCGAGCGCCGATGAAGTACTGTCGGCGATGCGGTGAGGAGTTGCCGCCCGAAGAGGAGTGGGAAGCGATCAGTCAGTAGCGTCCCCGGCGGTCGGCGTCGGAGATGTGCGGTGGCACGAGCGGTGACCACGTCGCATGGACGTGGGACGTATGGGTTTTCAGTGTCCCCGGCGGAGCGTACGCATGGTGGGTCTTGCCACGGTTACTCGGACTGGAAAGCAAATCGCCGCCGAGTTCTCCGCGAAGAACGTGACGCTCCTGGCGGCGGGCATCGCCTACAACGCGTTCGTCTCGCTGGTCCCGCTCCTCTTGCTCGTCCTGTTCGTCACGACAGTCGTCGGCGGGAACCTCGAATCCCGAATCGTCGAAACCGCGGAGGGGTCGCTGCCGACGCCGATCGCCGACGTGATTACGAGCGTGTTCCAGGGCGAGGGCGGCGTCGCGGGCGCGTCGCTCGTCGGGTTCGTCGTCTTGCTCTGGGGGACGTTGAAGATCTTCCGCGGGCTCGACACCGCGTTCTCGGAGATCTACGAGACAGAGGCCCAGAACTCCTTTCTCGACCAGTTGGTCGACGGGCTGGTCGTGCTGGTGGCGTTGCTCGTCGCGCTCGTCGCGACAGTCGGAGCCACTGCCGCGGTCGCCGCGCTGGCGGACGTGATCCCGGCCGTCAGCTACCTGACGCCGGTCGTCCTCCTCGTCGGGCTGGTCGCCGCGTTCCTCCCGATGTACTACCGGTTCCCGGACGCGGATCTGGAGTGGCGACAGGTCCTGCCTGGCACGGTGTTCGCCGCGGTCGGCTGGGTGGCGTTACAGTCGCTGTTTCAGGTGTATCTCTCCTTTTCCGGCGGCGGGACGGGGAGTTTCTTCGGCGGCGTCCTCGTCGTCATCACGTGGCTGTACTTCTCCGGGCTGGTCCTGTTGCTCGGCGCGGTCATCAACGCGGTCCTGGGCGGTCACGCCTCGGGCAAGGCCGGCGGTATCGGCCAGGGTGCGACCGGCTACCAGACGAACCGGGAGGAGACGCTCGACCGCGACGAGATCGCCGAGTACCTCACGGAACTCCGGGCGGAACTGACCAGTCGCGACGCGGGGACGGAGCCGTTCGCCAGTTCCGACCCCGGGGACCGGCACCTCGGCCCGGACGGCCGC
This sequence comes from Halorientalis salina, assembly GCF_005049285.1. Lineage (GTDB taxonomy): Archaea > Halobacteriota > Halobacteria > Halobacteriales > Haloarculaceae > Halorientalis > Halorientalis salina. The sequence goes on from NZ_SOSC01000003.1 coordinate 12,162, forward strand.
GTCAAACTGATCGAACAGACAACGCGGAACGGTGACAGCGAGGAGTGGGCCGTCTCCGTCCGCTGGGAGAGCGACGACAGCTCGTCCGACCGGTCAGAGGGAGTCGAGAGCTGAGGCAGGAGCCGTCGCCCGGCGACGGCCAGATCACCGCCAGACGCCCTGTTCGCGGTCCATCAAGGTGACGACGGCGACGTGCGGAAGCGTCAACGCGGCGATGAGCACCAGGTACAGCGCGACCAGCCCCAGCAGGTCCCCGGGCTGGCGCGGCACGACCAGCCAGAGCCCGCCGAGCAGCGCCAGCGCCGCGAGTGTCAGCGGCGTCGCCTCGACGGCGAAGCGGCCGAGCGCCGAGCCGAACCGGCCGGACCGGACCGTATCCCGCGTCCGCTCGTCGAGCACGACGAGGCGGGCGATGTGTCGCAGCGAGTGCCAGACGCAGAAGTAGACGCCGACCGCCAGCAGGGGCGGGACGACGAGGAAGTAGGCGGCGAGCAACAGGGTCTCGCCGGCGTCGACCGCCCAGGCCGAGCGGTCCTCGGTCCGGACGTATCCCAGTGTGAGATAGCCGGCGACGAGCAGACCGAACCCGACGCCGAGGGCGAGTCGCGTCTCGACCCGAAACAGCCACGCCAGTCCCGCGACCGATCCGACCTCGAAGGGGGAGACGAGCGCGCGGGCGACCCGGCGATACCAGCCGGGGAAAGAGAGCAGGGGCACGAGCATCGGCAGGCCGCCGCGAACGGCGACGGCGAGCCAGCGCCGGTATCTGTCGTCGAGATAATCGACCCGGGAGACGGTTCGCAACGCGTACAGGTCGCCCTGCCCCCAGTGGAACCAGGTCAACAGGATGAAACTCACGAAGGCAAATTCAGGGGCGAGAAACCAGAGCGCGGCGTAGGCAACTCCGAGAACGAGATAGAGCAGGCCGACCGCGGCCATCGCGCGCCAGGTCGCCGGCTGTCCACGCACACGCGGAGCCGCCAGGTGGTCGACGGCACCGTGGGGGAGCCCCAGAACGACGACGCTGGCGACGAGGGGGACGAGCTGCACCCGGAGCGGGACGGTGAGGCCGACGAGGAACGGGACGACGAGCGCACCGGTCAGCAGCCAGGCGGGCCAGCAGACCGCCCTGGTGAGCGTGGCGCGTGCGCGGACCGCGAGGTCGACACCGGGGACGGATTCAGACACTGGTCACACCCCGACGGACTCGCGGAGGTCGGCGTACATGGTCTGGACCTGGGGCCAGCGGTCGGTCACCCACCAGAACAGGAGCAGACCCTGGACGAGGAAGAGGTTGGTGAGGAAGAAAAAGAGCAGTTCCTCGATCGGGAGTCCGAGGAGTTCGATACCGGTCATGAACGCCTCGTCGAAGGTCCAGATACCCAGTTCGATGGCGATCCGATCGGCGATCCAGAGGTAGGCGCTGGGGACGAGCACGCCGACGGCGAGCGTGCGACGCAGATCCCAGAGCACCGGCCAGCCAAAGCCCCACTGGATGGCCAGAACGGGGGCGGCCCACACGAGGAGGGTTCCGAGGTAGTAGGTCGAGTCCGCGAACAGCCACAGGCCGAGGCCGGCGACGAGGCCGCCGCCGAGCAGTCCGAGGGCGCGCTGTCCGAGGCCGATACCGAACGGCCGCTCGGCGCGGGTCGGGAGCCGACACAGCCAGAGGCCGGTCAGCAGCGGCTGGAGGACGAAAAAGAGGTACTCCTCGACCGGCGCGTACCAGATCCGCGCGAGGACGGTGCCTTCACCGTAGGACCAGACGCCGGTCGCGATGAGGTGGTTGTCCCAGGGGGTCGTGTAGACGACGGCGATGGCGACGAGCAGGCCGAGACCGGCGGGGGCGGCGTACCGTCGGCCGGGCGTCGGAAACGGCGTCGTCAGCGCCAGCGCAACCAGTGGTGGGAGGACGAACACCAGATGGAACTGTACGTAGGTGAGCGTCACCAGCGGTGTGGTGGCGAACACGGCGATCACCACGCTCCCGACTGCCGGAACCCTATTCGCCACAGATCGGTTCCTGCACTCGACATACGACGGCGTTCGGGGGGGACTGTCATGTCGTTTGTGTCGACCTGTCACTCACTGGGACGGTCTCGGCCCGGAAACGGGGCCGGAGCCGCCAGCGAAGCGACGCGAGTCAGTCGGTCGTGGTCGTAGCAGCCTCCGGGGTTTCGACGCGGGAGGCTTCGAGCGTGCCGCGGCTCCGCAACAACAGGAAGCCGAAGCCGACCTTCGCAGTCACGTCGAGCACCATGAACGCGGCCGTCTCCCAGTACAGCGGGACGAGCGCCAGTCCCTCGGTACCGATGAGCCAGACGATGGGATAGGCCGTCCACAGCAGGATCGTCAGGTTCCGGAGCGTGCCGAACAGGTCCCCGACGTCCCCCGGCTGTGTCGCCGCCTGCGCGGAGAGGCGACTCACCAGCACGTACAGCAAGACGAGGAAGAACGCGGAGCTGATCCCCCACCAGGTGATCCGCATGGCCTGACTCGTCGTGATGATCGTCGCGATGAACCCCGTGACGATCATCCCCACGTCGAGCCCGATGAGCGTCCCGATCGTGTTCCGATTCGCACCCGCCAGCAGGGCCAGATCGAGCAGTAGGAGCGGCGTCGTGAACAGCCAGTCGGCGTATCGCGCCCAGTAGATGTCGAGCGCCGCCTCCTGCCACGGGACCGCGAGCTCTACCAGCCCGAACCCCATCGCCATCGAGAAATACGACAGCGCGGCGATGACCGGGATGAAGATTGTCACGATGAAAAAGGCCTGCCGCTCCGGGTCGTCCTCGCGCCACCCCATCCCGATAAACGCCAGCGCCCCGAGTGCCATTAGTGCCGTACCGATCCACAGCCAGACGCTTTCCGTTCCTGGTTGGACCATAGTCCATCGAGACATAGGATGGGAACCACATAACTGTCATTGGACGAAAATATTAATAACGCGATCGAGTGGTCTAGTCGGTTTCACAGTTCTTATTCCGGAATTACTAGTGCCAGCATCAGTCCACTTTACGGACACATTACCGACAGAGGCGGGGCCAATTCGACCGATGAGTCGGCATGGCAGAATCAAGTTTACGCGACCGTGTGCGATGAACGCAATACACAACTACGGGTACGTCTCGGGGCGTGGTCAGTTCAAACGTCATGTCCACACAGACAGACACAGTTTTCGAACGGGGAGTACAGCTCGCGGCCTGGCAGGCAGGTGTCGTCGGTGGCCTGCTCGGAGCCGCCGTCATGGCCGTCCTGATGGCAGCGATGAGTTCGCCGGTGCTAACGATGGCGATTCCCGCGCTCTACGGGTTCTCCGGGGGTATCGCCGGCGTCACCATCCACCTCGCACACGGCGCGGTGCTGGGCGTCGCGTTCGCGGCCGTCGTTCAGTCCGGCTTCGTGGGCCGACCCTCACCAGGTCGAGTGCTCGGCGCGGGTATCCTGTGGGGCGTTCTCGTCTGGGTGGCGCTCGCAGCGCTCGTCATGCCGGTCTGGCTCGCGACCGTCGGGTTCGCCGGCGCGCCGCCGTTCCCGAACTTCGCGGTGCCGAGCCTCCTGTGGCACGCCGTCTACGGTGCCGTCCTCGGTGGCGTGTACGCCATCACGCGCTGATCAGTCGGGACCACGGCACCCCTTCCGCCGACGACTCGCCAACAAAGGGGCTTTACCCTCGACTCGTCTGGTACCGTGCATGAAGCCGCCGGGGGCCGAGACCGTCGTGGTCCGCTACGGAGACATGAGCACGAAGAGCAGTCGGGTCCGCCGGGACATGGAGCGCCAGCTCGTCGAGAACATCGACGCCTTGCTCATCGACCGCGGGATCCCGGGCGATGTCGAACGCCACTCGACGCGACCGCTGGTCAGGACGACCACAGACGCAGTCGAGGACGCAGCAGCGACAGCGGCCGACGCCTTCGGCGTCGTCTCGACCAGTCCCGCACGCTCGCTCCCGTCCGAAAAGGGGCCAATCCTGGACGCACTGGCCGAAACCGCTCGGGCCTGCTACGACGGGGGGAGTTTCGCCGTCGACGCCCGGCGGTCCGGAACGGACTACCCGTTCACCAGCGTCGACATCGAGGAGGCCGGCGGCCAGGCCGTCTGGGAAGCGGTCGAAGACGACTTCGAGCCCGAGGTCGACCTGGAAGACCCGGACATCACGTTCAGCGTCGAGATCCGCGAGGACGAGGCGTTCCTCTTTTTCGAGGCGGTCGATGGCCCGGGCGGAATGCCCCTGGGGAGCCAGCGAGCGGTCGTCGCCCTGGTGAGCGGCGGCATCGACTCACCGGTCGCGGCCTACGAGATCATGCGGACGGGGTGCCCGATCCTGCCAGTGTACGTCGACCTCGGCGAGTACGGCGGCCCCGACCACCGGGCGCGCGCAGCCGAAACGGTCCGAACCCTCCAGCAGTACGCCCCCAACTTCGAGATGCCGCTCCGCGTCGTGCCGGGCGGCGACACCGTCTCGCGACTGGCCGCGGACCTCGGTACGGGACGTATGCTCGTCTTCCGTCGGTTCTGCCTGCTCGTCGCCGAGGAGATCGCCCTGGACGCGGACGCCCGGGGTATCGTCACCGGCGAGTCCATCGGCCAGAAGTCGAGCCAGACGGCCCAGAACATCAGCGTCACCAGCCCCGTCACGGACCTGCCGGTCTACCGGCCGCTCCTGACGACGGACAAGAACGTCATCACCGAACGCGCAAAGGAGATCGGGACCTTCCACGACTCGACGATTCCCGCCGGCTGTAACCGCTTTGCCCCCGCACAGGCAGAGACGAACGCCCATCTCGACCGTCTCCGCAGGATCGAACCCGACGACCTCCGCGAACGCGCCCGCGACGCCGTCGCCGACGCCGAACTCGTCGACGTCGCGTGAACCGGGCCACCAGCCACCGATCGACCCGTCGACCGTGCCCGACGTTTTTGTCCGAAGACCGGAGCAGGTGCACGTGTGACCGACGTGGGACACAGAGCACTCGTCGCCTACGAACGCGACCGCGACCGCTACGACCTGCATTACTCACACTGGGGGGCACACGACTGGCGACTCGCGACCGCCATCAGGCCCGATCAGCCCTTCGGCCGGCCCGAGAGCGAACACCGTGGCGAGACAACGGCCGTCGATCCGGCGCCGCTCGCGACCGACTGTTCGTTCGACGCCGTCCTCGACGAACACCTCGATTTCCAGGGGTACGAGGCGTTCGTTTCCGTCTCCGAGTCCTTCGAGGTGACATCGTGGCTGGTCTGCTGGTTCGGCCTCCCGGGCGTCGACAGCGACCGACCACGTGACGGCGCTATCGTGTCGGTCGACACCGGGGCTGTCAGGCTCGACGGCGAACGGCTCCGAAGCAGGTTCGCCGGCGCGAAAGAGACAGTCGGGGCAATGGTCGACCGCGGGGACATCGACCCGGAGACGGCCCGTGCGTCCCTGGCAAGGGCGGTCGAGTCGTGGGGCGGGAACGACCGGCCAGTCCATCTCGGGCCAACGACCCGGGCCGCCCTCGGCCGGTGAGCCAGCGGTCGGGCAGGCCGGTCCCGACGGGCTTATTCCGCCCGGGGGCGCTACGTCCGGCCAGTGACAGCGAACGACGGCCACCAGGGAGAGGCCGGCCAACCGGTCGACCACGTCGCCAGTCCGACGCCGGCCCAGGCGAGAGACCGAGTGGCCAATGCCTTCGAGCGAAACGATCTCGTGACGGTGTTCGGCCGGTGTACCGTCGAGTACGAGGGGCGGGCGTCCAGCCACCTCGGCCCGGGCGATCGGCTGGTCGTCTGCAAACCCGACGGAACGACGCTCGTCCACACCGACGAGGGCCACCAGCCGGTCAACTGGCAACCCCCTGGCTGTACCCAGGCGGCCAGACTCACCGACGGCCAGTTCGAGCTGTACAGCCGGCGGTCGACCCCGGAAGAGGAACTCCTCGTCGCCTTCGAGGAGGTACTCCAGGTGACCGGGTACAACCTCACCGACGAGCGCGACCTTTCCCTCGTGGGTACCGAAGAGGACCTCCGTGATCGGATCCTGGCCGAGCCCTCCCTGCTCGAAGCGGGGTTCACACCGCTGGCGACGGAGCGTGAGACCAGCGCTGGTGCAGTGGACATCTTCGGCGAGGACGCCGACGGACGGCGGGTGGTCGTCGAGCTAAAACGCCGGCGCGTCGGTCCGGACGCTGTCGGCCAGTTGACGCGCTACGTCGACGCGCTGAGTCGCGACCTCCACGCCGACGCGGCGGTCCGTGGCATCCTCGTTGCACCCTCGGTCACCGACCGGGCGCGAGAGCTACTCGCCGAAAAGGGCCTCGAGTTCGTCGCGCTGGAGCCCGACGTATGAGAGACGGCTCACCGCATGGCGCGACAGTCGACGAAGCAGTCGATATCGGCGGAGATCCAGCTCGACATCCGCGTGATCCCCTCAGAGTCCCCTGGATAGATAGTACACTGATCCGGCCGCTCGTCGTACTCGACGACGACCGAGACGAGTTCGCACTCGTCCGCACCTGTGCCAGACCGATCAGCCGTAAGATGTTCGCTCATGTGTCGTTCCCAATCCCGTGTGCCGGAGGACCCGTCGACCTCCAACGAGTGGAGCCGAGAACGGTATCGGCTTAGTTATACGCTCGATACCGAGAATCCAGTCCGCGTAACACGTCATTACGCCGGTTTCAGGCGCCGTCATCGGTGACCGGTCGATCGCCCGGACTGTCTCCCACACCGAGAACACTGGTTAGATCCGTCGAGCGCGTCGCTAGCGTGAGTCACAATGCACCAATCGAAAGACGAGATTCCGGTCCGGATCGACACGCCCGACGCGACGGCACGACAACAGACTGACTTCGGTGGGGCGGCCGAATACGGTACGCTCCGTGCCGAACACTTCACGCTCACCGCGGTACGGACATCACGTCGTTACTCGAAGGGCTCGACGGGGCATGCGCCACGAAACCGTCCGGAAGCGAACGCGAGCGGCGGGTTCGCTCACTCTTCGAGCTCGGCCTGGAGTTCCTGCAGGAGCGTCAGCGCCTCCATCGGCGTCGTCGTCGCGAGGTTCTGCTCGCGGATCGTTACGGCGAGGTCGGCGTCGGGTTCGTCGCCGTTCGTCGCGTCTCCCGCCGGCGCGTCCTCGTTCGTTTTCGCCCCCGGCCGGTGACCGTTCGTCGCGTTTATTCCTTCGTAGGTATCACTCGAATCCCCGGCGTCGAGCAGTTCCCGAGAGCGTTCGACGACGGCGTCGGGCACGCCGGCTTCGCTGGCGACCTCGACGCCGTAAGAGGCCGCAGCCGGACCGGGGCGGACATCGTGGTCGAAGCTCACCTCAGTCTCTCGCTGATCCGCCGCGAAGTGCAGGTTGAACACGCCCGCCAGCGCGTCGGCGGCGTCGGTGAGTTCGTGGTGGTGGGTCGCAAAGAGGGTGCGCGAACCGAGTTCGTCGTGGACGTACTCGGTGACGGCGCGGGCGATGGCGAGGCCGTCAGTGGTGCTCGTGCCGCGGCCGACCTCGTCGAGCAAGACGAGCGAGCGGTCGGTCGCGTCCGCGAGGATGTCGGCGAGTTCGGTCATCTCGACCATGAACGTCGACTTCCCGCCGGCGATGTCGTCGCTGGCCCCGACGCGGGTGAACACCCGATCGACCAGCGACAGTTCGGCGTCGGCGGCGGGGACGAAGCTGCCGGCCTGGGCCATGAGCTGGATCAGCGCGACCTGGCGCATGTACGTCGACTTCCCGCTCATGTTCGGGCCGGTGATGACCGCGAAGAAGTCGTCGGCGTCCAGGTGAGTGTCGTTGGGCACGAACGACGCCTGGGTGCGCTCGACGACGGGGTGGCGACCGCCGTCGATGCGGGTGACCTTCGACTCGTCGGTGAACGCCGGGCGAGCGTAGTCGTACTTGGCGGCGACGGTCGCCAGCGACACGAGCACGTCCAGTTCCGCCAGCGTCTCGGCCAGCGCCTGGACTCGCTCGGACTCGGCGGCGACGGTCTCTCGGACCTCCCTGAACAGGCGGTATTCGAGGTCGTCGGCCCGCTGTTCGGCCTGGATGATCTCGTCTTCCCGGGCCTTCAGTTCGGGCGTGTAGAACCGTTCGGAGTTTTTCAGGGTCTGCCGGCGGGTGTAGTCGTCGGGCACCGCATCGAGGTTGGCGTTGGTCACCTCGATGTAGTAGCCGTGGACGGAGTTCTGGCCGACCTTCAGCGAGTCGATGCCCGTCCGCTCGCGCTCCTGGGCTTCCAGCGAGTCGATCCAGGCTTTCCCGGAGCGTTCGGTCTCCCGTAGCTCGTCGAGTTCCGCGCTGTACCCCTCGGCGATGACGCCACCCTCGGTGATCTCGATGGGTGGTTCCGCCCGTATCGCTCGGCCGATCAGGTCCCTAACTTCGGCGAGGTCGTCGAGGTCGTCCCGGAGCGCCCGGAGTTTCCCGCAGTCGCAGTCGGCCATCGCCTCGGCAATGTCAGGAACCACGTCGAGGGTCGCCTTCAGCGATCGGAGGTCCCGGGCGTTGGCCCGACCCCGCGAGACCCGGGAGATGAGGCGCTCGATGTCGTAGACGTCCCGCAGTCGGTCGTGGAGTCGTTCGCGCGTGCGCACGTGGCCGGCGAGTTCGCCGACGGCGTCGTGGCGGGCCTCGATGCGGTCGCGCTCGATCAGCGGGCGACGCAGCCAGTCTTTGAGTTCGCGGCTGCCGAGCGCACAGGCCGTTTCGTCGAGCACCTCGACGAGGGTCGCGCCGGCCCGGCCGTGGACCGCGCGGCGCTCGAACAGTTCGAGGCTCTCCAGTGCGACGGCGTCCAGCAGCATGTACTCGCGAGGATCGTACCGCGTGAGGTGGTTGAGGTAGTCGAGCCGGCCGCGCTCACCCTCGCCCTCGCTCTCGCCACCCCGCGTGTACTCGGCGTAATCCAGCAGCGCCCCGCAGGCCCGGATTTCGGCGTCGGTCGCCAGCAGGCCCTCGGGCGACCCGAAGTACGATTCGACCAGTTCGCGGGCCGGTTCGACGGCGAAGACTGACTGGTCGTGGGGCGTGACCATGCAGTCGTCGGCGAACGGCTCCGTGGGAGCGTCCGGACCGACGACCGCCTCGGCGGGACCGAACCGACCGAGTTCGTCCGCGACGGCCGACTGGCGGTCGGTACTGGTCGCGTAGAAATCGCCCGTCGACACGTCGAGCAGTGCCAGTCCGTACGTCTCGCCGTCGTCGGACTCCGGCCGACTGGTCGAGGGACTTCGTCCCTCGCTAGCAAGACAGGCGACGAAGTTGTTGTCGTCGGTCCGCAGGAGTTCGTCTTCGGTGAGCGTCCCTGGCGTGACGACCCGGGTGACCGCGCGGTCGACGACGCCCGAGGCCTCCTCGGGTTCCTGTACCTGGTCGGCGACGGCCACCCGGTAACCGGCGTCCAGCAGCGTCTCGATGTAGCTCTCGGCGTTGTCGATGGGGATGCCAGCCATCGGGTACTGGCCGGTCGAGTCCTCGCGTTTGGTGAGCGTGATCTCACAGAGCCGGGAGACGCGTTCGGCGGCGTCGCAGAAGGCCTCGTAGAAATCGCCCACCTGGAAGAGGACGAGCGAGTCGTCGTAGGCGTCACACAGCTCGAAATACTGGCGCATCATCGGCGTCAACTCGTCGGCCCGGTCGGCCATCTTCTCGGGTGCGCCAAGCGCCGCGTCCATAGACGAGGGGCAATACGCCCGGCGGCATATGCCCTCCGAATGGTGGTGTCGCGGCTCCCGTCTCGGGACCGTGGTCCCGGCGCGCACGACTGAGGCGGACTTTTCCGTTCGGAGCCCCTGGTGAGGGCCATGAGCACACCCGACCGACCGGAAACGAGCCAGCAACTCGTCGTCTACTCGGATTACGTCTGCCCGTTCTGTTATCTCGGGAAGGCGTCACTGGACCAGTACCGCACGAACCGCGAGGAACCCCTCGACGTAGAATGGCGACAGTTCGACCTGCGCGGGTACAAGCGCCGCCCGGACGGCTCTATCGACCACGAAGTCGACGACGGGAAAGACGAGAGCTACTTCGAGCAGGCCAGGGAGAACGTTCAGCAGCTCAAAGCACAGTACGACGTGGAGATGGAACTCGACCTCTCGATGGACGTCGACTCGTGGAACGCACAGCAGGCCGCGCTGTTCGTCCAGGCTGAACTGGACGGGGACGCCTTCGCCCGGTTCCACGACGCCGTCTTCGACGCGATGTGGCAGGAGGGGCGGGACATCGGCGATCCGGACGTGCTGGAATCGATCGCCGAGTCGGTCGACGTCGACGGCGCGTCGATCCGCGCCGCCGTCGAGAGCGAGGAGTGGGAGAGCCAACTCCGCGAACAGTTCGCCGCCTCTCAGGAGACGGGGATCACCGGCGTTCCGACGTTCGTCTACGGCGAGCACGCGGCCAGGGGCGCCGTTCCGCCCGAGCAGCTCCAGCGACTGGTCGAGGGCGTCTGAGTTCCCGGTGATCGGCCGGCCGGGGCAAGTTCGGACGCGTCGTGCGGACCACCTGCTTGCGGCTTTCTCCACCGGGAGCGAACCACGAAGCAGGTCGACGTTGAACTGCCGGCGGGATGATCGACCAACTCACGGCCGAGCAACTCGCACAAAAACTCGACACCGACGACTCGTTCACCCTCTTCGACACCCGGCCGGAAGACAGCTACGAGGCCTGGCACATCCAGGGAGCCGAGAACGTGCCCTTCGGCCCGGGCGAGGAACTAACCGACGACGAGGCCGACGACATCCGGCGGAAGACGAACGGCCAGTCGATCGTCACCATCTGCGGGAAAGGACTGACCTCGACCGGGTTCGGGTTCGAACTCGAACGGCACGGCTTCGAGGACGTCGCCGTCGTCAAGGGTGGCATGGAAGACTGGAGCGGCGTGTACGAGGTGGTCCCCATCGAGACCGACAGCGAGAACCTCGTCGTCGTCCAGTTACAGCGCCGGGCGAAGGGCTGTCTGGGGTACGTAATCGGCTCGGCCGCGACCGGCGAGGCGGCCGTCGTCGACGCGACCAGACACGCCGACCAGTTCGAGATCGTCGCGGCCGAGGCGGGGCTAACCATCGAACACGTTCTCGACACGCACGTCCACGCGGACCACATCTCCGGCGGTCGGGAACTCGCGGACACGCTCGACGTCCCCTACCACCTGGGCGAGGCAGCGGCCGAGCGTGACGTGGCCTACGAGTACGAACCGGTCGCCGACGGGGACACCATCGAACTCGGCGACGTGGAACTGACAGCCCTGCACACCCCCGGCCACACCTCGGAGATCGTGACCTATCTCGTCGACGACGAGGTGCTGCTGTCGGCCGACACGCTGTTCGTCGAATCGGTCGGACGCACGGAACTCCAGTTCGGCGACGCCGAGGCGGCGACGGGCGCGGAACTGCTGTACGAGTCGCTGCACGATACCATCCTCGAACTCCCCGAGGAGACGCGGATTCTCCCGGGTCACGTCTCAGTCACGACCGACGGTCGCTACGAGGTGGCGTCACCGGGCGAACCCATCGCCGCACGGCTCGGCGACCTCCGGTCCGATCTCGACCTGCTCGGCCTCGACAGGGAGACGTTCGTCGCCCGACTCACGGACCAGACACCGGAAAAGCCGCCGAACTACGAGCGGGTGATCGCTATCAACACGGGACGCGAAGCGCCCGCGGACGAGACCGAGGCGACGGAACTCGAACTCGGGCCGAACAACTGCGCTGCCTGAGAAGCGATCAGGTCGCCGAGTTCGGCTCCCTGGCCCGGCGGAGTTTCCGCTCGACGTCGCGGAGTTTGGCTCTCGCCCCGAGTGCGCCGAGGGCGAAACAAGCCAGCGACACCCCCAGCCCAGCCAGCCCATGCTCCTTGGTTTTTAGCCACGGTACGACCGTCACCGTCGAGACGAACCCTGCCAGAATCAACCAGCCGTTCGCCCGCTTCAGTAGGTCGAAACTCATGAATGCGCTCGTGTCAGCAAGACAGTCGTTGCTTCGCCGCCACCCGGTATAAATCCTGCTCCAGCACCATGAAAGAAAGATCCGGGTGGAGGCGGCACCGCTAAGTGCCACTCGACGGTACCACTCGTTCATGGCCGAACTGGGCAAGGTCGACCGGGACTTCTTCGACGAGTACATCTATCCCCATCTGGGAGCCGACCGCGACGACGTGACCCTCGGCCCCCAGCACGGCGTCGACTTCGGAGCGATCGAGGTCGGGGACAGCGCGGTCGTGATGGCGACCGATCCCGTCTTCATCATGCCATCGCTGGGTTTCGAGCGGGCGGCCTGGTTCGCCTTCCACATTCTGATGAGCGACGTGGCCGTCTCGGGCCTGCCGCCGACGCACCTCTCGGTCGATTTCAACCTCCCGCCCGAGATCACCGACGAGGCCTTCGAGACCGTCTGGCAGACCTTCGACGCGGAGGCCCGGAACCTGGGCGTCTCGGTCGTGACGGGGCACACCGCCCGGTACGCCGGGTGTAACTACCCGATGGTCGGCGGGGCGACGCCCATCGCCGTCGGCGACCCCGACGAGGTGGTCCGCCCGGACGGCGCACGGGTCGGCGACCGCGTCGTCGTCACCAAGGGACCAGCCATCGAGGCGACCGGTCTGCTCTCGATCCAGTACGAACCACTCATGGAGACCGACCTCGATCCCGAAACCATCGGGGACGCCAAAGACCGCTTTTTCGACATGAGTCCGGTCAAGGACGCGCTCACCGCGGCCGCCGCGGGGCCGGTGACGGCGATGCACGACGCCACGGAGTGTGGCATCTACGGCGGGCTCTTCGAGATGGGCCGGGCCGCGGGCGTCAGGATCGCCATCGAGCGAGAGCGGGTCCCGGTCCAGCCCGGCGTGATCGAGGCCTGCGACTTTTTCGGGATCGACCCGTGGATTGCCATCAGCGAGGGGACGCTCCTGTTGACCGTCGACCCGTCGGGCGTCGACGACGTGCTCGGGGCGCTCGCCGACGAGGGGATTCCGGCGGCCGATGCCGGCGAAGTCCGCGAGGGCTCGGGACTGGTCGTCGACGGCGAGAAGACCGAGCACCCGGGGACCGACCCCTTCTGGGCGGCGATGGAGGAGTACGGCGAAAAGCTGGCGGACGCGGGTGAGTGATCCCCGACGCGTCGGGCGGCGTGGCGAGCAGTCACTCGTCGTCGGATCGTGCGATCAGCGCCAGTCCTGTATCTCGGAAACCGTGTCGGACTGGAACCACGAGGTCGGATCGCCTCGGTCGTAGATGACGAGATCACCGTCGGCGGTCTCGAAACTCGCGAACGATCCCTGCTGTTCGGGGGCTGCATCGACTCTCTGTTCTTCCATGATCTGTCGTGTGCGTCGCGGCTACCGGGGCCGTGACGCTGTTACCTGTATGAGAAAGATTCACAAACATAAGCATTGTGTTGAATGTTGTATTGAGTGGCAGTACCATATTAGGGAGTTTAAGGACCGGCAGTAGAGCGGCGACTGCAGTAAAACCGAGTGGTACCACCAGCGACTTACCGGCGGGCCGCGCAGATTCGGACATGACCAGACGACCAGTCCCCGACCGACCGCCGGTCGCGCTGACCATCGCCGGCAGCGACTCCGGCGGCGGTGCGGGCGTCCAGGCCGACGTCAAGACGATGGAGGCCTGCGGCGCGTTCGGTACTAACGCTATCACGAGCGTCACGGCTCAGAACACCCGAGGCGTCGAGAGCACACATCACCTGCCCACGTCGGAAATCAGGGCACAGATCGAGGCCGTCCTCGACGACTTCGACGTGCGGGCGGTCAAGACCGGCATGCTCGCGACGGGCGAGATCGTCGACCTCGTCTGCGAGTACGCGGACCGGCTCCCGGCGCTCGTGGTCGACCCGGTGATGGTCGCGGCGTCGGGCGACCGATTGCTCGACCCGGCGGCAGAAGACGCCTACGAGGACCTCGTCGCCGAGGCGACGCTGGTGACGCCCAACGCCGACGAGGCGGCGGTCCTGACCGGCATCGACCCGGACGACGAGGACGACTGCCGCGCGGCGGGCGAGGCGCTCGTCGAGACGGGTGCCGACGGGGCACTCGTCAAGGGCGGCCACGTCCCCGGCGACGAGGTGGTCGACGTGCTCGTCACCGACGACACCGTCGAGACGTTCCGGCACCCGCGCGTCGACACCGAGGCGACCCACGGGTCGGGCTGTACGCTCTCCAGTGCCATCGCCGCCAGATTGGCGGCCGGCGAGGCCCTCCCGGAGGCCGTCGGGGCAGGCGTCGACCTGCTGTCCCGGGCCGTCCGCTACCCCCTCGACGTGGGCGAGGGACCGGGCAGCGTCCATCACCTGGTCGAGGTGCGCAACGACGCGGCCAGGAACGCGACCGCAGAAGCCGTCGCGGGCGTCGTCGAGCAGTTCGTCGACTGGGACGTGACCCGCCTGGTCCCGGAGGTCGGGATGAACGTCGTCGGCGCGACGCCCTACGCGGAGACCCCGGGCGAGACTGTTGCCGTCGAGGGCAGAATCGCGAAGACGCTGTCGGGCGTCGCGCCGAACCGGGGCGTCAGGTTCGGCGCGTCGAGTCACGTCGCGCGGTTCCTGCTCGCGACGCGGGAGTTCGACGGCGACCTGCGCTTTGCGGTCAACTGCCGGTTCGACGACGGGGTCGAAGCGGCCCTGGGTGCACTCGACGGCCCGGTCGCCGAGTACGACCGGAGCGCCGAACCCGACGCGGTGAAAGCCGAGGAAGGATCGACGATGCAGTGGGGCGCACGGCAGGCGTTCGAGACGGCCGAAGGACGGCCCGTCGCCGTCATCGACCGGGGCGAAGTCGGGAAGGAAGCCATCGTGAAGCTGCTCGCGACCGACGCTGGGGCCCTCGTCGAGCGGGTGTGGACCGTCCTGGAAGAACTCGAACGCTGAGCGGTCAGAGCGCGACGACGACCAGGCCGGAGAGCGCCGCGACGCCAAGGACGGCGGTGACGCGCTTTGCGAGGCGCCGGGTGCCGAGGACCCAGGTCAGGCCCGCCTTCACGAGGGTGTTGGCGACCGCGGCGATGACGATGCCGGTCGTCGCCACCTCCGACGAGACGGCGCCCTCGGCCGCGAGTTTGCTGAGGGTGAGCGTCATGGCGTCGACGTCGGCCAGTCCGGAGAGGAAGGCCGTCGCGTAGATGCCCTGAGCGCCGAAAAAGTCGTTGGCGTACTCCGAAATCAGGAGGACACCGGCGAACAGCGCGCCGAAAAACAGCGCCGGTCGGAGGCGGAAGGGGTTGGACATCTCGGCCTCGACTCCCCCGCGGTTCTCGGCGCGCCAGTAGACGACGACGGCGGCCACCGCGGCGACCGCGGTCATCACGAGCATCGGGACCGCGGCGGCGGGGAGCAGGGCGGGGTTGACGACGGCGATCTCGACGAGCGCCCGGGGGAACATGACGGTCGCGGCGATAACTGCAGCGACGCCGGCGACGCCGTAGAGGCCCGGGTTCTCGGCAGTGCGTTCGGCCATCGACACCGTGGTCGCCGTCGAGGAGACGAACCCGCCGAGGACCCCCGTCAGGAGGATCCCGCGCTCGGTGCCCACGGCGAGCGTCAGGAGGTAGGCCCCGAAGCCCAGCCCGGAGACGAACACGACCATCAGCCAGATGAACCGGGGGTTGAGACCGCCGATGGCGGCCAGGTCCCGGTCCGGGAGCACCGGCAGGACGACGAGCGTCACCAGGACGAACTTCGACGCCGCGCGCCGCTCGCGCTCCTCGACCCGATCGGCCACCGAGTGGATGGCGTCTTTCGCCGAGAGCAGGACCGTCACCACGCCACCCACGACGACGGCGACCAGGAGCCCCTGCTCGGAGTGGGTCGTCAGCGCGCCCAGGAGGACCGTCACGAGTGCCGCCATCACCGTCGTCAGTCCGATATCACTCGCGGTGACGGCTTTCGCCACGTAGGCCGCGGTCAGCGGGACGACCAGCACCGCGACCGCGACGGCGAGCAGGTCGGGAAAAAACGCCTGGACGAGCGCGCCGTACAGCGCGACCAACGGGAACGTCCGGCTCCCGGCGAAGATGCCCGCGGACTCGCTCTGCTCGCGTTCCAACCCGATCAGACCCCCAACACCGAGCGCGGCGAGCAGGCTGACCATCAGCGGCAGCGTCGACCCCGAACCCAACTCGAACATCTCTCGACCGACCACTCGAAGCCCGGAGTGGTCAATGTTCGGGGTCGACCGACGAGGTCACAGCGGGTTAGCGCTGTGGCAGGCGGATCTGCGACTCGCTCGGATTGACGGT
Source organism: Halorientalis salina (assembly GCF_005049285.1). Classification (GTDB taxonomy): domain Archaea; phylum Halobacteriota; class Halobacteria; order Halobacteriales; family Haloarculaceae; genus Halorientalis; species Halorientalis salina. The sequence goes on from NZ_SOSC01000003.1 coordinate 28,394, forward strand.
CACACCGTCGGAGTCCCGCGAGTTCAGATAGAAGGGATTGGAGACGCTGACCCGGAGCCCGAGTTCGTCACCGGCCGAGACGAATCGCTGGAGCGTCGGATAGGACACGCGGACGCGGTTGGTCCCGGAATCGCCGATACGATAGGCCTCACCCACGTCGTTGATGTTCTCGCCGTCGTGCTGGAGGTTGAAAAACAGGCGCGCCTCCGGGCCGTGGACGTCGACGGAGAGGTCGAGTTCGGGCGTCCCGACGATCTCGCTGTCCTCCTCGACGGTCCAGGTGTAGGTGACGTCGGTGTCGTGCCACCAGCTCCACTGCTCGATCGTGGCGTCGCCGTCCTCGCTTGCCGACGCGAGATCGTAGGGACGCATCGAGACGCCGTCCGGCGGCCACGACGAGGCGGTGCGCCACTCCTCGCGCTGTTTGAGGTACGTCGAGGTCTGTGGCACGTCCGCGTCCGCGCCGCGCACGTGACGATCCATCCAGCGCACGCCGAGGTCGTTCATGCGCTCGCGGGCGTCGAGCGGCACCGCGATCTCCTCGACGGCGTGGCCGCCCTCGTAGAAGGCCAGCCGGGTGTCGACCCCGGCGTCCTGCAACTGCCGGTAGGTCCGCAGGGCCTCGTTGGGCTTGAACAGCGTGTCGTCCCAGCCCTGGACGAGGAAGGCTGGGGTGTCGAAATCGTTCTTGTAAGCGACCGACCGATCCCTGAACGCCTGGACGGCGTCGTCCGGAATCTCGTTGTTCCACGTCGCGTCCTCGTACCACTCGTAGAGGTCATCGGTGACCTGTGACTCGGAGTCGCCGTCGACGGTCCCGATCGTTCCCAGACCCAGCAGGATCGTCAGCCAGCCGCTCTTGATGACGCCGTTGGGTGCCAGCGAGTACGTGAGGTCGTTCCACGTGATGCGGGGGACGATGGCGTCGATCCGGTCGTCGGCCGCCGCAGCCTGGAACTGGATACCACCGGCGTAGGAGACGCCGTCCATCCCGACCTTCGGGTTCCCGGTGCCTTCGAGGGCTACTTCGTCGCGGCCGGCCAGCCAGTCGACCAGCGCGACTGCGTCCCTGGTCTCTTTCGGTCCGTCGAGACCGACGGTACCGTCGGAACTGCCGAAGCCCCGCGAGTCGTAGGTCAGCACGGTGTAGCCGTTTTTCGCGTAGTTGAGCGCTTTCGGTGCCGTGAGTGGCGACTGCCTGAACGCGCCCCAGCCGTGGGTCATCAGGACGGCCGGATGCGGACCGCTGTCGTTGGGCACGTACAGCGTCGCTTCCAGTTCGGTGCCGTCCCAGGAACTGATCGTGTGGTCGGTCGTCGAGACGCCGAAACCCGACCGGGAACCCGAGGCCGTCCCGACGCCGAGCGACAGGCCCGCGACGGCTACCCCCGCCGACCGCAGTAGTTCACGTCTGTCGATACCCCCGCCTCGTCCGTTGGAATCGTGTGTCATGATACTCCCCCAACGGATGCGAATTCCCTACCAGAACGGGTATTTTAACTGCCCCATATCCACGGAAATATAAATATGCCACCGCCGCCGGGGCGGACCCGTAGCGTTTTACCCGGTGTCGCACACACCGGGGAGTATGACAGAGGCGACGGGCATCGTCGGCGAGTTCCTCTCGCTCAAGGCGGAGACGGACGCGGACCTGCTGGCGATGCAATGTGGGGACTTCTACGAGTTCTTCGATTCGGACGCCGAGACGGTCGCCGAGGAGCTGGATCTCACGGTCTCGAAGAAGTCGAGTCACGGCTCGTCGTACCCGATGGCGGGCGTCCCGATCGACGACCTGACGCCGTACCTGAAGGCGCTGGTCGAACGCGGATATCGCGTCGCCGTTGCCGACCAGTACGAGACCGACGACGGCCACGCACGCGAGATCGAGCGCATCGTCACGCCCGGAACGTTCGTCGAAACGGGGGGCGACGACGCCCAGTACCTCGCGGCCGTGGTCCGCGAGGGGTCGGGAGACGACGAGTCCTACGGCGTCGCCTTCGCCGACGTGACGACGGGGCAGTTCCTCGTGTCGAGTCTGGCGGGGACCGACGCAACGGCCGAACTCGTGACGGAACTGTACAAGTTCGACCCCGTAGAGATACTCCCGGGCCCGGACGTGCGGACCGACGACGCCCTGCTCGACCGGATTCGCGAGCGGACGGACGCGACGCTGACGCTGCACGCGGCCAACGACTTCGCGCCGGGGCGGGCGCGTCACACCGTCCGCGAGCAGTTCGGCGACGAAACGGTCGATTCCGTGGGCATCGCCGACGACGAGGGTGCGATCCGGGCGGCCGGTGCAGTGCTCTCCTACGTCGAGGAGACCGGTCAGGGCGCGCTGGCGGCCGTGACCCGCCTCCAGGGGTACGGGTCGGGCGACCACGTGGACCTGGACGCGACCACCCAGCGCAACCTCGAACTGACCGAGACGATGCAGGGCGGCACCGAGGGGTCGCTGTTTTCGACCATCGACCACACGGTCACGAGTGCGGGCGGTCGCCTCCTCAAGGAGTGGCTCCAGCGACCCCGCCGGTCGCGGACGGAGCTACAGCGTCGCCAGTCGGCGGTCGCCGCCCTCGCCGAGGCGGCGATGGCCCGCGAGGAACTCCGCGAGACACTCGACGGTGGCTACGACCTCGAACGCCTCGCCAGCCGGGCGGCCTCCGGCAGCGCCGACGCGGGCGACCTCCTCCGGGTCGCAGGGACCCTCTCCTTGCTCCCCCAGGCTGCCGACCTCGTCGCCGAAACGCCGCGACTGGCCGACTCCCCGCTCGCGTCGGTGATCGAGCGACCGGATCAGGAAGTCGCGGCCGAACTCGCCGCGGAACTCGACGAGGCGCTGGTCGAGGAGCCGCCCTCGACGGTCACCCAGGGTGGCCTGTTCCGAATGGGGTACGACGAGGAATTGGACGAGATCATCGAGCGACACGAGGACGCAAAGGAGTGGATCGCGACGCTGGACGACCGCGAGAAGGGGAAGTACGGGATCACGCACCTCCAGGTCGACCGCAACAAGACGGACGGCTACTACATCCAGGTCGGCAAGAGCGAGACCGACGCGGTGCCGGAGGACTACGAGCCCATCAAGACGCTCAAGAACTCCGAGCGGTACACGATCCCCGAGCTAGAGGAGAAAGAACGGGAGATACTGCGTCTCGAAGAGCAGCGCGGCGACCTGGAGTACGAACTGTTCGAGGCCCTCCGCGAGCGCGTGGCCGAGCGTGCGGAACTACTCCAGGACGTGGGGCGGGCGCTGGCCGAACTTGACGCACTGGCGAGTTTAGCGACCCACGCCGTCCGCAACGACTGGACCCGGCCGGAGCTGGCCGACTCGCGCGAGCTCGACGTTCGCCAGGGTCGCCACCCGGTCGTCGAGCAGACCACGGAGTTCGTCCCCAACGACCTCCGGATGGACGAGGAGCGGCGCTTCCTGATCGTCACCGGCCCGAACATGAGCGGGAAGTCGACGTACATGCGCCAGGCGGCGCTCATTACGTTACTTGCCCAGGTGGGCAGTTTCGTCCCGGCGTCGTCGGCACGGGTCGGCCTGGTCGACGGCATCTACACGCGCGTCGGCGCACTCGACGAGTTGGCGCAGGGACGCTCGACGTTCATGGTCGAGATGCAGGAACTCTCGAACATCCTCCACTCGGCGAGCGACGAGTCGCTCGTGATTCTGGACGAGGTGGGCCGGGGGACCGCGACGTACGACGGCATCTCCATCGCGTGGGCGGCCACGGAGTACATTCACAACAACATCGACGCGCGGACGCTCTTTGCGACCCACTACCACGAGTTGACCGCGCTGGGCGACCACCTCGATCGAGTGGCCAACGTCCACGTGGCGGCGGACGAGACAGACGGCGACGTGACCTTCCTGCGGACGGTGCGTGACGGCCCCACGGACAGGTCCTACGGGATTCACGTCGCCGACCTAGCGGGGGTCCCCGACCCCGTCGTCGACCGCTCGCGGACGGTCCTGGAGCGACTCCGCGAGGAGAAGGCCATCGAAGCGAAAGGGGGCGGCAGCAGCGAACCCGTCCAGGCCGTCTTCGATCTCGACAGCGGGAGTTTCCAGCAGGCGGCCAGCGCGGACGGCGGCGCCGCTCGGCAGGAACGACAGGCAAAGCACGCCGAGGCGGGCGAGCCGGAGCTGGACCCCGAGACGGAAGCCGTCCTGGATGCACTGGAAAGTCTCGACGTGAACGAGACGCCGCCGGTCGAGTTGATGGCGACAGTCCAGGAGTGGCAGGAGCGCTTGGACGAGTAACGGAACGGGGAACGGAGGAAGAGCGGTTATTGCGAGATGGGCTGCGGTTCCGCTTCGGTGTCGTCCTCGCGGGGGAAGTGGCCGATGGTCTCCTCGCGGAACGCCGCCTCGTCGAACTCGTAGTCGTCGTCGAGGAAGTCGACGAGGGTGTGCGTGTCCCGCATGGCGTTTTTCAGGCTGGTCGACGCGCCCGGCGACGGCGTGATGTTGAAGATGATGTCGTCGCCGACGATCTTGGCCTCGCCCATGTCGAGGGATTTGGCCGACGTGTCGACGATCTGCGGTCGAACGCCGCCGTAGCCCTTCGCGCGCTCGATGTCTTCGAGTTCCGCGCTCGGGACGACCTTCTGGACGTGCGGCAGGAACGCCTTCCGGCCGACAGATGGGAGGTCGTAGACGAGGTTCCGGAGGACGTACGGCAGAAGGATGCGGTCCGAGAGGATGTTCGCGTAGCTGAGCATCGCCGCGGCGTTCAGTCCGAACACGTCGAGGAAGTCACGGACCGTCGAGATGCGCCCGCGTTCGAGCGTCGGGACGAGTTTGGCGGTCGGGCCGAAGCGCGTGATCGAGTCGTCGTGGACGTCGGCGTCGCCGTGGACGGCCGCGAAGGGGAGCTTCTTCATCTGGAGCGTGTACACCTTGCCGTTCAGGAAGTCGTCGGCGAGGAAGAAGCTGCCCGCGATCGGGAGCAGGACCTTGTCCTGCCCGTAGCCCATGTTCTTGGCGATCTGGAGGCTGTGGGAGCCGGCCGCGACGACGGTCGTGTCGCAGTCGAACTTCCCGGCCGTCGTATCGAGGGTGTAGCCGTTGGCGGTCTCGGTGATGTCCTCGACTTCGGTCCCGGTGTAGACGTCCACGTTCGGTTCCTCGGTGGCCTGCTCGACGAACGATTTGGAGGTCTCGCCGTAGTCGACGACGTACCCGTCGGGCGTCTGGAGCGCCAGCAGGTCCTTCGAGGGGTCGCGGCCCTCGACGACCTTCGGCTCCAGTTCAGCGATCTCCTCGCGTTCGATGGCCCGGAGTTTCGGGTAGAGGTCCCCGAATCCTTCCTCGTGGTATCGTGCTTCGAGTTGCTCGACTTCCTCGTCGCCGACCGCGAGCACCATCTTGCTGCGTTTGGAGTGCATCTCCCGGTCGGGGTCGGCGTTCTCGAGGTAGCCCGCGAGCATTTCGGCCCCTTCCTTCACTTTCTCGGCCTTTTCGAGGGTGTAGTTGGTCTCGATGTCCCCGAAGTGCAGGGTCTGTGAGTTGTTCGTGTGATCGGAGTTGATCGCCGCGATCTCCGACTCCTTCTCGACGAGCGCGATCGAGTCGATGTCGGTGAACTTCGCGGTCGTGTACAGGAGCGACGCACCGCTGATGCCACCCCCGACGATGACGAGGTCGTATGTTCCAGACATGGTGTGGTAGTGAGTACGTCTCACCCTCAGGACTTCTCTCGTTTAATTCATGCTTTTTCGTCACGGTGGAGTTCGACGATCGTTGAGCACGGCATCGATGATAGTAGACAGCGCGTGGGGAATTCGGCAGTATCGACACGGTCCGCGCCCTCGACGGATGGCACGGCGGACATCTTCGAGGGAGAATATAAACGGCTCGCGGTGCCAGAAGCCGACATGGAATCGATAACGCTCTCGCGGACGCTGTCCGCGCCGCCCGACGCGGTCCGGGAACTGATCGACGACCTCGAACCGTTCATGCGCGCGGCCGGGTTCAGCACGGTCGAGGTCAGCGAGGCGTCGACCGACGCCTCGGGAAGCCGGACGGAGTCCGGCGACGAGGGTGACCGCATGACCATCGGCAAGGGCTTCGCCATGGCGAGCATCGAACTCGATCTCGACCTCGTCGACGACCCGGAGACGGTCCTGGCCTACGAGCAACACGAGGGGATCTTCGAGGAGATGTGGACCGGCTACTACCTGGAGGAAACCGACGAGGGAAGCGAGCTCACGGTGACCACTGAGTTCGCACTGGACGTCGCCGGCGTGGGCGCGATCCTGGACGCGACGGTCATCAAACGCCAGCGCACGAAGGAACTGACCGGCCAGTTCGACTACCTGGAGTCGGAACTCGACGGCTAGTTCTGCAGCCCGAGGTCGTGTTCCATCGAGTTACCGGGGCGGGGGACGCCCTTGGCGGTCACGGTCTCGCCGGTCATGAACGCCGCGGCGGGAGACACGAGGAACTGGACCAGGTCGGCGATGTCCTCGCCGTGACCGATGCGGCGGTCGACCTGCTCGCGCGGGGGCATGTCCTCGCTGTCGATGCCCAGCGTCTCGGCGACGCCGGGGGTCTGGACGAGGCCGGGCGCGACGCAGTTGACCCGGATGCCGTCGTCGGCCCACTCGGTCGCGACGGTCTCGGTCAGTCGGATGATCCCCGCCTTGGCCGTGCCGTAGTGGCTCTCCCCCGGCGCGGGGTGCTGGCCGTTGACGCTGGCCATGTTGACGATCCGCCCGCCGCCGTTCTCCCGCATGACCTCGCCGGCAGCCTGCATGCCGTGGACCGTTCCCATGACGTTGAGTTCGAGGATGGCCTCGAACCCGTTGGCCGAGATGTCCTCGAAGGGCGCGACGAACTCCCCGCCGGCGTTGTTGACGAGGATGTCGAGGCCGCCGAACTCCTCGACCGTTTCCTCGACGAACTCCTCGACGGCCTCCCGGTCGCGGACGTTGCATTCGACGGCGAGGGCCTCGCCCTCGGCCTCGTCGCTGTCGTTGATCGCCTCGGCGACCGGGCCGACGCGGTCCATCTCCCGCGAACAGATGGCGACGTTCGCGCCGCCCGCCGCGAGTGTCTCCGCGATCGATTTGCCGATTCCCTGGCTCGCACCGGTGACGATGGCGGTCTCGCCCGCCACGCCGAAGTCAGGTGTGTGCATCGACACGAAGGGCGGACGCGAGGGTCATGATTCTACCGGTGGGTACAGGAGTTCGGGGCTCATCAGCGGCTTTTTGGCTCGCGGGTTCGACGCTCGTCGAGTGAGCGACCGAACGGTGACCTGGCGGTCGTACGGGCTGGTCGTCGCCGGCGCGCTGAGTTACACCTGTCTGCTGTTCGTCTGGTTCTCGCTACCCGCGTATCTCTCGACGATCATCGCCGAGGTGGGACTCTCCGGAACCGAAGCGGGGCTGCTGGCCGGCGCGGTCCCGCTGACGTACATCCCCCTGGCGCTGTTTTCGGGGCTGGCCGTCGACCGCATCGGACCAGCCAGGAGTCTGGCCGCGGGCCTGATAGTGTTCGGCCTCGCTCAGATCGCGCGGAGCGTCGCCCGGGGGTTCCCGGGGTTGCTGGCGACCACGCTCCTGATCGGCGTCGGCGCGACCGCCATCACCTTCGGCCTGCCCAAACTCGTCTCCGTGCTCTTCCCGCCCGACCGGACCGGGCTACCGTCGTCCCTGTACCTCGTCGGCTCCTCGGCGGGGACGGCGGCGGCCTTCGGCCTCGGTCGGCCGATCATCGGCCCCGCGCTTGGGGGCTGGCGACCGCTCTTTCTCTGGAGCGGCGTCGTTACTCTTGGCTACGCCGCGGTCTGGCTGGCCATCATCCGGCTGTCGGGATTGCCCGGCGGGGCGACCGGGGACGAGTCGGCGTTCACGCCGGGCTCGCTCGGACGGGACATCCGGGCCGTGCTCGGCCACCGCGAACTCCGACTGGTGGTGCTCGTCGGCGTGACCTACCTGCTGATCATCCACGGCCTCCAGGGGTGGCTCCCGACCGTGCTGGAGTCCCGGGGCCTCTCGGCCGCGCGGGCGGGCCAGACCACCACGCTGCTCGTCGGGGCCAACGTCGTCGGCATTCTCGTGGTGCCCGGCCTCGCCGACCGGTTCGACGCCCGCCGGAGCGCCATCGCCGGTAGCGGACTGGTCGCCGGGCTCGGCGTCGTCGGGATCATCACCGGCGGAGCGACGCCGCTGGCGGCGGCCGGCATCGTCGCCGCGGGCCTGGGCGTCGGGGGCCTCTCGCCGCTGGTGCGAGCGATCCCGCCGAGCCTCGACGGCATCGGGGAGCGACTGACGGGGGCGGCCGTCGGCCTCGTCTTCGCCGTCGGCGAGGTCGGGGGGTTCCTCGGCCCGGTCGTGATCGGGACGCTCCACGACGCGACCGGCTCGTACGTCCCGGGGCTGGCCGTGCTTGCAGGCGGTGGCCTCGTCGCGATGGCCGCCGGCGTCGCGATGCGGGCGGCCTGACCGCGGGGCTCCAGCAGTATACTCATACTGTCGGACAGAAATTTTCACAATCGATGTCTGTCGAGCGGGCAGTAATCTGCGATATTTCAGCCCGAGCGTCGATCCGGTGTTTACGTGCTTCTGTCCGGCAGTATCAAGTGGCCGAGTCCCCTCGTCGTCGGCATGCACGAGGACGGGGAGATACGGGAACTCGACCCGAAGACGGTCGAGCGCATCGCGGCCGGCGAGGTGGTCGAGCGCCCGGCCTCCGTGGTGAAGGAACTCGTCGAGAACAGCCTCGACGCCGACGCCAGCCGCGTCGAAGTCGCCGTCGAGGCCGGCGGCAAGGACGGCATCCGCGTGACCGACGACGGACTCGGCATGTCCGAATCCGAGGTCCGCCGCGCCGTCGAGAAACACACCACCTCGAAGATTCGCGACATCGAGGATCTGGAATCGGGCGTCGCCACGCTGGGCTTTCGCGGAGAGGCGCTCCACGCCATCGGCGCGGTGTCGCGGCTGACCATCAAGACGCGCCCCCGGGGCGGCGACGAGGGCACCGAACTCCGCGTCGAGGGCGGCGACGTGACCGAGGTCCGGCCCGCGGGTTGTCCGGAGGGGACGACCATCGAGATCGAGGACCTCTTCTACAACGTCCCGGCGCGGCGGAAGTACCTCAAACAGGACGGGACGGAGTTCGCCCACGTCAACGACGTGGTGACCAGCTACGCGCTGGCCAACCCCGAGGTGCGGGTGTCGCTCACCCACGACGGCCGGGAGACGTTCGCCACCACGGGACGAAACGACCTCCAGAGCACCGTGATGTCCGTCTACGGTCGGGAAGTCGCCAAAGGAATGGTCGAAGTCGATCCCGACGGACCAAACGAGGCCGGCGAAGACGATGCCGCCCTGCCGGAGGGCCCGCTCGACGGCGTGTCCGGGCTGGTCAGCCACCCCGAAACGACCCGGGCGAGCAACGACTACGTGACGACGTACGTCAACGGCCGGTACGTCCGATCGGGAACCGTCAGGGACGCAATCGTCGACGCCTACGGCAACCAGTTGGCTCCCGACCGCTACCCCTTCGCCGTCCTCTTTCTGGACCTGCCCGGCGACACCGTCGACGTGAACGTCCATCCCCGGAAGATGGAGGTCCGCTTCGCCGACAGCGAGGGCGTCCGCGAGCAGGTGGAGACGGCCGTCGAGAACGCCCTGCTTCGGGAGGGAATCGTTCGCTCGTCGGCGCCGCGGGGTCGATCCGCGCCGGACCAGGCCGAGATCGTCCCGGAGCGCGAGGGAGAGACCGCCGACGGCGATCAGCCGGCAGAGACATCCGAAGCGGAGACGCCCCAGGGAGAGACAGCAGAGGCCGACGTAGTCACGGACGACGGCGACGACCCCTCACCACCGGACCCGCCGACGAGACGGGGTGACCCCATCGGGCCGAACGATATCCGGGAGTCAGGCGGTGCTGCGGGGGACGGTTCGGTCGGTGACGAGACCGGGGCCGCGGACGCTCGACGGGAAACCGGGGGCAGTACCGAGGGCGAGAGTCGCTCGGCGGCCGACGGCACGGCCACCGGTCCCGAGAAAACCGAAGAACCGACGACCGGCCAGCGAACGACCGACCAGCAGGCCGAGACGGCGACGGGTTCGCCGGACGCGGGACCGCACGATCACAGCGGACGCTTCCGGCCGGGGACCGAACAGACCCGCCTCGGCTCGGGCGACCCGGTCGAGGCGGCCGGCGAGCGCGCGGCGTTCGACCGGTTGCCGTCGATGCGCGTGCTCGGACAGGCCCACGAGACGTACATCGTCGCCGAGACGCCCGACGGCGTGGTGCTGATCGACCAGCACGCGGCCGACGAGCGGGTCAACTACGAGCGGTTGCGCGAGCGCTTCGCCGGCGAGACGGCGACCCAGGCGCTGGCGGACCCGGTCGAACTCTCGCTGACCGCCCGGGAAGCCGAACTGTTCGCCGAGTACGAGGACGCGCTCGCTCGCCTTGGCTTCCGGGCCGAACGGGTCGACGACCGCACCGTCGAGGTTCGGACGATGCCGGAACTGGTCGCCGAGGCCGCCGGCCCGGAACTCGTCCGGGAGGTGCTGTCGGCCTTCGTGACGGGCGAGGCGGCGGCCGCAGAGACGGTCGACGCCGTCGCGGACGAACTCGTCTCGGACCTGGCGTGTTACCCCTCGATCACGGGCAACACGTCACTGACCGAGGGATCGGTGCTGGCCTTGCTGGAGGCGCTGGACGACTGCGAGAACCCCTGGGCCTGTCCCCACGGGCGACCGGTGCTCATCGAACTCGACAGCGAGGAGATCGAAGACCGGTTCGAGCGGGACTATCCCGGCCACGGCGGGTGAGGGGGTGCTCGGCGACAGAACCAGTCGGTGCGATTTTGCCTACGTGTGTACCACAGTTTCACAGACCACGAGCGGAGACGAGTTGTCACGTGGCAATAAGAACGATAGCGACCGCGCCGAACCCGATACCGAGGGCCTTCTTCACCGTTATTCCCTCACCGAGAACGACGACACCGAGGAGCGCACCGCCGACGAGAAACATCCCGAAGATCGGCACGACGACGCTGACAGGGCCAGTCGAGAGCGCGCGAAAGTAGCCGACGACGGCACCAGCGAGACAGACGCCGGCCGCAACTGCGAACCCCACGGACCGACTCGTCACCGACGGGACCGACCACTCGCCGAACAGTGCCGCGACGGTCGTCGCACCGACAGCCAGTGTGAGAACCGCGATCGGCATCACGGTGAACGTGGGCAGGCCACGCATCGCTATTTTCATAAACAGGAACGCGAACGAGTAACAGACCATCGCCACCAGAGCCCACACCACGTAGTTCACAGGCACTCTCCCTCCGAATCCGTCACGACAGGTCGACCTCGTCCGTGTGTCATAAATCCACATAGCGTATCCGAGTAGTCGTATAAAAAACCCGTGTTCCCCGGGTGTCAGCCGAACTAGACGGCAGCGTTCGATGGTTTACGATGCGAACACTGCGTAGCAGCGCGACCGAGCGGAAAAAGTGACACCCCACCAACTAAGCCCTCGGCATCCGATGTGTGCGGTATGACAGAACTGGTGACGTTCGGGGAGGCGGCGCTGCGGTTGTCGCCGCCGGCCGACGCGCGCCTGGAGACGGCAGACCAGTTGGACGTGTGGACGACGGGTGCGGCGAGCAACGTCGCGGTCGCGGCGAGCCGGCTCGGGACCGACAGCGTCTGGACCTCGAAACTCGCGGACACGCCGCTGGGTCGGCGGACCGTCTCGGACCTGCGCGGGCACGGCATCACGACCGACGTGACGTGGGTCGACGCGAGCGGGGCCAGACAGGGGCTCACCTTCTTCGAGGCGGGGAGCACGCCGCGGGACAGTTACGTGCGGAACGACCGGCAGGGGACGCCGATCGAGACCGCCGAACCGGGCGAGTTGCCGATGGACGCGGTCCAGAACGCCGGGGCGGTGTTCGTCAGCGGCGAGACGGTCGCGCTCTCGCAAACGGTCGCGGAGACGGCACAGGCGGTCTTGCGTGCCGCCGGCGGAACGTCGGTTCTCGGACTGGATTACCGCCCGGACCTGTGGACGGTCGAAGAGGCGCGCGAGACGCTGACGGCGCTGTTCCCCGCGGTCGACGTGTTAGTCACGAACGAGGCGCACGCGGGGACGGTCCTGGGAAAGACCGGGGACGCCCCGCAGATGGCGCATCAGATCGCCTCGGAGTACGACTTCCAGACCGTCGTCGTCACCCGGAGCGAACAGGGAGCGCTGGTCTGGCACGACGCGACCATCCACGAGAGCGACACTGTCGAGACGACGGCCGTCGAAGCGACGGGGGAGCACGACGCCTTCACCGGTGGCTTCCTCAGCCGCCGGGTAGCTGGTGCGTCCATCAGTGACGCCCTGGCCTACGGCGTCGCGACAGCGGCGCTGACTCGGACGATCGCCGGGCCGGTCCCGACAGTCACGCCCGACGAAGTCGAACGTATCGTCGAGGACCTCGGTGGTGGCAGTCCCGGGGGTTCCGGCGGGACGCGTCGATAGCGGCTGTCACCGGCCCGGAGCAGCGGCCAGCAAACTATTTTCGCCCGGAACGTACCGTGAGGCCGATAGAGGTTTATGACAGCCATCCGACGGTGTGGGTATGACGCGCACGACCGTGTTACTCCTCACGGCAGTCGTCCTGCTGTCGGGCATCCCCATGTCCGCGACCGCAGCGACGTCACAGGAAGTGACACTAACAGTCTCGGTGGTCGACAGGAACGGGAACCCCGTCGACGACGCGACGGTTCGGGCCACCTGGGACGGCGGGAACGCGACCGAAGAAACGAGTTCGAACGGGAAGACGTTCGTCGACGCCCCGCCGGGAGCAGACGTCGAAATCGACGTGACACACGACGAGTACATCCGGAACACGAACTACGTCGTCGAGAGCGCGAGCGCCGAAGACGTCGAGATCACCGTCGCCGAGCGGGGCACGGCGACAGTCGAAGTGACCGACGCGGACGGGAACCCGGTCTCGAACGCCTGGGTGCGCCTCTGGCAGGACGGGAACCGGGTCGTCAGCGAGCGGACCGGTGACGACGGCGTCCACCGGACGAAAGCCATCGAACAGGGCGAGTACAACCTGTTCGTCTTCAAGGAGGGGTACCGCAGGAACGACACCGAACTCACGGTCGACGGTGACGTAAGCCAGGAGCTCGGCATCGAGAGCGATTCGGTCACGGTGACGTTCCAGGTCAACGACCATCACTTCGGCACCCCGAAACCGGTCCAGGGTGCAACCGTCTCCATCGCGGAGACGGAGTTCAGTCAGTCGACGCTCCAGAGCGGGGAAGCGACGACCAGCGTGCCCGTCAACGACGAGTACGAGGTGACGGTGACGAAAGACGGATACAACGAGACGATGCGGACGCTCGACGTCGACGAGGAGTCGACGAGCATGGACCTCAGCATCCGGCGAACGGCCGCCATCAGCATCGACTCGCTGGCCGACCGGGTCGTCGTGGGTGAGAACGTGAGCATCGACGTCACCGACGAGTACGGCACGCCGGTCGCGAACGCGTCGGTCACCGTCGACGGCCAGAGCGTCGGCGAGACGGACGAGAACGGAGAGCTCAGGTTCTCCATCGATAGCGAGGGCGAGCACGCCGTCGAGGTGACGGCCGACGGCCTCCAGGACACCGCGACCATCGACGGCATCGATCCGTCCAACGAGTCCGGCAACGGAAGCGAGACGGCGACGAGCAACACGACGACCGGGAGCAGCGGTGACGGTCCCGGATTCACGCCGGCGCTGGCGCTGCTTGGCGCACTGCTGGCCGTCGCCCTCATGTCGCGACGGTAACTCCCCTGTTTTCGCCGCTCGGAGTCCCCTGTGAAACAGAGACCGCGGAGCCGTCGGAAGCCCGATTTAACACGAACGCCGACCAACCGACTACCCATGACGGACGCCGAGGCGGGCGCGAACGTCGAGTCTGACGAGAGACCGAGTGCGCTGGCGACGGTCCGGCAGTTCTTCGCGCTCGAACGCGACGTGCTCGTCCTCTCCGCCGCGATGTTCGCCTTCAGCCTCGGCTTCCAGATGACCAGTCGGTACCTGCCCCGCTACATGAGCCTGCTCGGGGCCGGCGGCATCGCAATCGGCCTGTACGGGAGCGTCGGCAACCTCATCAGCGCGGTATACCCCTATCCCGGCGGCGCGCTCTCGGATCGGGTCGGCTCGCGCGCTGCGCTGACGGCCTTCGGCCTGGCCTCGACCGTCGGCTTCCTCGTCTGGCTGGCCGCCCCGCTGTTCGGGACGGTCACGCTCGGCCCCGCAAGTCTCGGCCCGCTGGATGTGGAGGCCGTCGTCCTCCCGATCGGGGTGTTCCTCGGCCTCTTTCTCGCACAGACCTGGAAGTCCTTCGGGCTTGGAGCGACCTTCGCCATCGTCAAGCAGAGCGTCCCCCCCGAGCAGCTGGCGACGGGCTTCGCCAGCACCGAGACCGTGCGCCGGACGGCGTTCCTCGTCGGGCCGTTGCTGGCGGCGGCGCTCATCGCGACTTACGGGTTCGACCTGGGCTTTCGGGCCGTGCTCGCGGTCGCCGCCGCGTTCGGGCTGGTCGCGACAGTCGTCCAGCACCGCCTCTACGACGCGAGCGGCGACACGCTGGGCAAGTCCTTCGAGGGTCTCTCGCAGGTCCGCGACGACCTGCGGGCGATGCCCGAGGCGTTGCCGCCGCTGTTGCTCGGCGATACACTCGTCCGCTTCGCCAACGGCATGGTGTACGTCTTCTTCGTCATCGTCGTCACGGAGTTCCTCGCGGTGAGCGTCACACTCCCCGTCGTCGGCTATCTCTCGCCCGACGCCCTGTTCGGGGTCCTGCTGGCCGTCGAGATGGTCGTCGCGCTGGTGAGCATGGTCCCCGTCGCTCGGGTGGCCGACCGCGTCGGCCTCAAACCCGTGGTCGCGCTCGGCTTCGCGGTGTACGCGATCTTTCCCGTCTTGCTCATCAACGCGCCGGCGAACCCCTGGATCGTGGGTCTGCTCTTCGCGTTCTCGGGGCTGCGCTTCGCCGGATTGCCGGCGCACAAGGCGCTCATCGTCGGCCCTGCCGAGCAAAACACGGGCGGGCGCGTCACCGGCGCGTACTACCTCGTTCGCAACACCGTCACCATCCCGAGCGCGCTCGTCGGGGGCTGGCTCTACGACGCCTACTCGCCGGAACTGGCCTTCGGGCTGGCGACGGTCGTCGGACTGGTCGGGACTGGACTCTTCCTGGTGTTCGGCCGTGGGTTCAGCGCCGGGGACGTGAACGGCGAGACGACGTAGGAGACGGGCAGTCAGCGACGGGCTCTCAAACTGTGGTCCCGCGATCAGGAGTCCGGACCCTCACTGGCGGACTGACCCTCCGTGGAGTCGGCCATCCGGAGCTGTTTCACGAGATTGAGGTGCATCAGATGGAGATGCATGCCGATGCCGAACAGTAAGAGTCCCATACCGACGAAGATCAGCGGGAGCAGGATGGCGTCGACGGCGCTCGGAACGCTGTCGAGGTTGGCGGGCAATCGCCCGACGACAGCGAGGAGGAAGGCACCGACGATGACTCCGAACCCGAGTTTGACGATGCGGGAGTAGCGTCCCACCTTCGAGATACGGACCTCGATGTTCGCAGTGCTGGGGGAATCGTCAGCAGCCATGGGAAGACCAACGCCACTGACGTACTTACGTCCGTTTCCGGACTGCCAGCCGACAGGTGTGGCTACTGACGGGGTGATAGCATCAATGCCTACTCCGATACCTGGCCATTCACTGCTTGACGAACTGCACGTCGTCCAACAGTCGTTCCAGTTGTGCGGATTCTGTCGTGAGCGTGACCGTTCTGCGACCGGCATCGTATTCGACGATGCCAGCATCGTGTAGTTTTGGAAGGTGTGAATGATGCAGCGAGATTCTGATCCGGTCGATCAGTGACTGTGGTGGCTCACAGGTCGTCGATTCCAGCGGTCTGCAAGCCACCCTGCGCGACAACTCGTCGAGAGACACGTCACGCTCGCAATCCAGAAGCGTCAGTACGGCCTGCCGACGACGGTCAGGGGCCAGTAGTGTGAGCAAAGTCTCGAGGTCTACAGATTCCGACCGGACACAGGAACCAGCAGCGTCAGCCCGCGAACACGTCATGATGCGTGGTCGCCTCCTGCCAAACGCGTTCCCATCATCGTTCGAACACGGCCGTCCATGTGACTCGTCGTAGGCTCAGATCCCAAATCAGGCTACCCGTTGCACAGTGTGCACACCGTGAACAGCCACGAGAAAGGGACGGACGCCTACACTTCATCCACGAGTCTCGCGTCGGATCTGTACTCCGCGAACGTGTGTTCGGCCCACTCGAACACCTGCGGGGACTTCGTCGACAGGAGTGCACGTGGTTTGCCATCCTCGCTGACGCCGATCTGGACCTCGTCGTCGAGAATCCCCAGATAGTACGGGATCGCTGTTTCGGTGACGAAGAGACTGAACGTGTCGGCGGCCATCTCGTCCTCGAAGTAGTCGCGGAACTCCGGGTCCGAACGGAACACGTCAAGGACCGGTTCCGAGACGACCATCCGCAGTGGAACGCCCGCATCGGTGGTGCGCTCGTGTCCAGCTTTCATCGCACGGACACCGGTCTCCGGGAGCAGGGTGCGAATGTCGTCCGCCTGTTGAATCGCCCGAGTGTGTTCGTGAACCATCTTCAGCGGGTTGCCCGGGTCCGGCGTCGTAACCTCGAACCCGACCTGGCGGGGATCGAAGTCGAACGTCGTCGTATCGATCGATCCCAGAACGGGACCGAGTCGCGTCGCTTCCTCGACCGTCTCGAGGAGCGCCGCGAAGTCTTCAGCGACCCACTCGCCAGCCGTCGTGATCGCGTAGTCGCTGTTCGAGCTGGTAATCCACCCGCGATCTGCGAGCGCGGACAGATTCCGTTGGATTGTCGTCCGTGACGCGTCGAATCGCTCGTGCAGTTCGTCTTTCGAGAGTTCCTGCTCCCGCGCAAGGACCGTCAGGAGGCGAATCCGCGTTTTCGACCGAGCCAGGAACTCGACCGCCGCGACCGAATCACCGTCCATCTCCGTGTCCATGTCGTGCATAGTGGGCAGCGGCTGCACTTATACCAACCGTTGAACACGTCAGTACGGCATGAAACCGGGCGATGATTACGAACGAGCGAACGGACGAGACGGACCACGACTACTGACGGTGATTCTGGAGACCCAGAGTGATGAGACAGTTGTCCGTACCCCGAGTACGACCGGGATCGCGGCTTACCCGCCGCCGGCCGTCCGGAACCCACCGTCGACGACCAGCCCGTGGCCGGTGACCCAGGAGGATTCCTCGGACGCGAGGAACAGAATCGCGTCGGCGATCTCCTCGGCTTCGCCCAGGCGCTTGAGCGGATACCCTTCCTCCATCTTCTCGCGAGCGGCCTCGGGGTCGTCGTAGCTGGCGAGCATCTGCTGGACCATCGGCGTGTCGGTAAAGCCAGGACACACCGTGTTCGCGCGGACCCCGTAGGGGCCGGCCTCGGCCGCGATGGCTCGCGTGAAGTTCAGGACCGCGCCCTTCGTCAGCGAGTAGGCAGCCTGTTTCGGGAGTCCGAAGATCGACGCCAGCGAGCCGACGTTGACGATCGCCCCGTGGCCCTGCTCTTTCATGATCGGCAGCGCGGCGTGGCACCCGTTCCAGACGCCCTTGATGTTCACGTCGATGACGAAATCCCGCATCGCGTCGTCGACGTCTTCCATGCTCTGGGGCGGGTGGCCGGTCCCAGCGTTGTTGATGACGACGTCGAGGCCGTGCTCCTCGGCCGTGGCCTCGACCATCGCGTCGAACTCGTCGGCCTCGGTCACGTCCAGCCGGTGGGACTCGGCCCCGCCGGTGTCGAGGTCCTCGATCTGCTCGACGGTCTCCTCGGCACCGCTCTCGTCGATATCGGTGACGATGACGTAGGCACCCTCCTCCGCACATCGGATGCTGGTCGCGCGACCGATCCCCGACCCCGCGCCCGTGATGAACACTGTCTTGTCTTCCAGTCGCATGGGAAGACCGTGACACGCCAGCACAATAAATCTACCAGTATTAGCTAGATCAGTGCTATACTTTCCAGAATTAGCAAAGCTAGCCCCAGGTGCTACCGACGTTGACGTCGCTGTCGGGAGCACAGGAGCGCGACCGCCAGGACGGCGAGGGTCGCGACTACCGGAGTGAAGCCGGGGCCGTCCCCAGTTGTCGTTCCGGTCGTCGGTGCAGTCGTGGTGTTCGATTCGGTCGTCGCGGTCGAAGTATTCGGTGTGACTGTCGCCGTCGCGGTCGGTTCCAGTGTCGTGGTCTCGTTGTGCGAGTCCACCGTCACCGAAGCCCGATTCCGGACGAGCGATCCGTTCAGCGTCGCCGGCCTGTCGGTCGTCACGAGGGCCGACTGCCGAACGTCCGAGTCGGATACCGGGAAGTCGAACGTCTCATTCCCGTTCGTGTCCAGATGGGGAACCGCGACCAGCGTCCGGTTCTCGTCGAGGGGAGCATCGAGGCGGATCGTCACGTCCTCGTGTTCGCCGGGCACCAGGTACTCGCTGACGCCCAGTATGTGCTCGGAGGCCAGACTGCGATTGATTTGCGTCAGTCCACAGCCCCTGGATTCCTTCGTAGTCGCGATATCGTCCGCGACCGACGCCGGATAGAGCGCGACGAAGCCACCCTTCCCCGAGCCGATGGTCGTGCGTTCGACCACGACGGCACTCCCGTTGGACTGCTGGTCGTCGACCCATACCGACGTGAGACCGACCGGCCCGCCGTCGTGGCCGAAAACCCCCTCAGTGATGTCGGGCTGGACGCCGGAAACGGTCACGTCGACGGACTCGTTGGAGGGGTACGGTTCGGAGGTATCGAGCGTCGTCGCGAAGGTCCCATCGGGGTCGACGACGGCCGTGGTTTCGAGCGGGCGGTACTCGGCCGACGCGACCATTCGAATCGCGAGTTCCGTCCCGGGTGCGACCGAGGTCCGGCCGGCGAGTCGGTGACACGGTGCATTGACGCCGAAGACCAGTCGGTCGCCGTGGACTGGCTCCTCGAATTCGAGCGTCCGCTCGACGACGCCCCACTCCGTGCTGGCGCCAAGACCCGGATCGTCGAGGACGAGCGTCGCGTTGAACACGTCCCCTCGGTCCGCAGTCATCTCGGGGTCGGATTCACGCTCGAACACGGCGCGCTCGGTCGCCACGAAGAGGTACAGTGTCCCGTTGCGTTCGTCCGGGACGACGCGCAGCGCGTCCGCGGCCGCAGTTCCGGAGCGGTTCATTCGTTTCGCGTGGAAGGACGCCGTCGGATTCGTCTGGACCATCGTGAACTCGGAGCCGTTCGAGTCGGTCACGAGATCCGCGAACGCTCCGGTTGCGGTCTGATTCCCTTCGCGTGCGTGGCGGACCGTCTCGACGGCACCCGGAGACTCCAGGGCGAGGACGAGGACGTCCTGATCAGCTATCACCGGGCCATCGAGATACCGCGTCGATCGGGTCCGCGTCCGCGTCAGCGTCCCGTTCTCCATCGCCGCGTGAACGTCGCGCGACGTGTCGAACGAGTCGAACTGCGCCGCCGGCGCGACCCAGGCAGTCATCTCGACGGACTCGTTCGCCGATTCGTTTGCCGATTGATTCACCGTGTCCGGAGCGGTGGCACCGCCCGTCGGGACGAACAACCCGACGGCGAGAGCGACCAATACCCCCAGCAGTGCGAGCCGACGGATAGCAGCGCGTGTCCAAGTCATGGATTCAGGGCGACGGCCGATGTCCGCTGTAGTGGAACCGCCGGACAGCGACCGTTAACAGGCAAAGGAATTGTTGGCCCTGATAAATGTCTTCTGCAGCGACTCGAAAAGGAGCAGGGTCAGTCGGCCAACGAGGGGCTGGCCGCGCAGTTGTTCGGCCCGAGTTCGAGTTCGAAGGCGTCCTCGTCGGCGAGGTCCTCGCGACCGAGGTTCGCGGCGATGATGCGCTCGAAGTTCGCGGGGCGGGGCGGTATGTCCCGGAGGATGCGCGCGCGGAACTCGGCGTTGCTCATGTCGTAGACCGGCAGGCGCTCGCGCAACTCGCCCAGCCGTGCGGTGTAGGTTCCGTCGTCGGCCGGCTGCACGCCCTCGCTGTAGTGGCCGGGGGCCACGACCGTCTCGTCGGGCAGGTCGGCGGTGCGGTCGGTCAGCGATTCGTAGAGTTGGCCGGCCAGCATCTCCGCGCCGTTGTCGCCCTGCTGCAGATCGGGTCTGGCGACGCTCTCGACGAAGAGGCTGTCGCCCGACAGGAGTACGTCACCGACCCGGAAGGCGGTCATCCCGGTCGTATGGCCCGGGAGGTGGAACACGTCGAGGGTCGCGTCCCCGACGGTCAGTTCCTCGCCGTGGATGACCGTCTCCACGTCGTAGGTCACGCCGCGCTGGACGGACATCCGGGGCATCACCGCAGTCGCACCGGTCGCCCCGGCAAGGTCACGAAGGCCGCTCACGTGGTCGGCGTGGACGTGCGTGTCCACGACCGTCGTGATCTCGGCGTCCCGTTCTGCGGCGTCCTCGATATATCGGTCCACAAAGGCACGCAGCGGGTCGACCACCAGGGCCTCGCCGTCCGAGACGACCATGTAGCCCAGACAGCCGCTCGCCGGGCGCTGGTACTGGACGACGGTCGGGTCGGCGTCCGTGATCTCGCGGGCGCGATAGACGCGCGCCCAGCCCTCCATCCCCTCGGCGAGGTTGTGGGCCTCGATGCCGGCCTCCGTGAGCATCTCGGCGACGGCGGCGCTGGCCTCGCCCCGGCCACAGACCACGGTGATCGGTCCCTCGCCGTCGATATCGCTGGCGAGGTCGGCCACCGAGTCCCGGACGTCGGCCTGGATCCAGTTCATGTGGGGAATCAGCGTCGCCTCGACGGAGGGGCCGTCGACGTGCCAGGTCTCGAACTCGTCGCGGTTGCGCACGTCGAGCAGGCGGACGGACTCCCCGGCGGCCAGGCGGTCGGCGAGGCCGGCCGGCGAGAGCGCGTCCGCCCCGGTCCCGGAATCAGGATCGTCGCTCATGGACGCCGGTAGGACCGGCGGGCGAATAAAGCGTCCGCCGGGGCCATCGCCACGGCAACCGATATACCCGCCGCGTCCCAAGCGGACCCCATGAACGGCCAGACACTCGTCGAGCGCGTGCGAGAGCAAAAACGGACTGAACTGGACCGCCTCGCCTCGGACAAGGCACTCATCGCGGCGACCGAGGCGACGCTCGAAGCGAGCGCCGTCCTCGGGATCATCGCCGAGAGCGAGCGAGCGGTGGGTACGCTGTACGCCGAGTGGGGCGAGCAGACGGCGATCGAGGACGCGATGGCGACGTTCACGACAGCGGCCGACACGGCGAGGGGCAACGCCGACCGACTCGCCGCGGACCTCGACGACGAGGCGACCGGCGCGCCGATCACGACGACAGTGGCGTTCGATGAGACCGTCGAGGCGGTCGCGGGCGGTCTCATCGGGCAGTCGCTCGTCCTCGACGGCACGCTGCTCCAGGGCATCAACTTCTTCGTCAACGAGGGGGCGGAGCGACAGGCCGACGTCCTCCGGGACGTTCGGACGGACGTCAACAACCGCATCAACGACGGCGCAGTCCTCCTCACCTCGCTCTGTGAGACCGACGAGGACTGGGGGCGCGCCGAGACCGCTATCGCGGACGTGGTCGAAGCCGCCTACGGCGAGTACGTCGAGCGATTGGGCGAGATGGGGATCGACCCGAAGCCGGTCTGTTGAGGCGCGTGGCTACGGCTGGGACCCTTCGGGCGGTCGCTCCTGGAACTCGGAGACCGCCTCGCGGAACTCGTCGGGGATCCGGGTCGGCTCGCCAGTCTCGTCGTCGACGGCGACGTGAGTGACGGTGCCTTCGGCGAGGAGTTCGCCGTCGTCGGCGCGGAAGGCGGCATACTCGGAGGTCATGCTGGACTCGCCGATGGTCGCGACGCGAAAGCCGTGTTCGAGTTCGTCCTGGAAGGTCGCCTGGCCGCGGTAGTCGAGGTCGACGTTGACGACGTGGATGTCCCACCCGGCGTCGGCGATGGCCTCGTAGTCGTAGCCGATCTCGCGGAAGAACGCCGAGACGGTCTCGTCCTGGAAGGTGACGTAGTTGCCGTAGAACACGACGCCCTGTTGGTCGGTCTCCTCGAAGCGAACGCGGTTCTCCCAGACGACTGGCAGTTCGTCCATGCCGGGAAGGCGCGGGCAGGGGAGTTAA
The DNA here is from genome assembly GCF_005049285.1 of Halorientalis salina. GTDB lineage: Archaea > Halobacteriota > Halobacteria > Halobacteriales > Haloarculaceae > Halorientalis > Halorientalis salina. The sequence goes on from NZ_SOSC01000003.1 coordinate 50,624, forward strand.
CCGTTCGTGTCGCTCACCGCTCCTCGATGGTGTCGAGGACCCGCCCTGAGAACTCCGTCTCGGTGATCTCCCCGGCGGCCAGTTCGTGGAACCACTCGGCCTCGGCGTGCCACGAGCCCAGTTGCTCGCCGTCCAGGTCGGTCACGACGCCCCGGACGTCGACGGGCTCCCAGCCCTCTTCGCGGAAGTCCCGGAGCACGTTCACGACCCGGCCGATGTCGCGGTGTGGCACTCCGTCGGTCGCGTGGACCGTCTCGTATGTAATCTCGACGGCGGCCTCGTCCCGGTCCAGGGCCGTGACGTAGATGCCGTGGCTCATCAGCCGGTTCTCGATGCGCTCGTACTGGTCGTCCGGGACGGACATGGAACGCAATAGAATCGGCGACCGTTTGTGTCTTATGTACTGTTCACTCGGGACGCGGACAGTCGTACTCGTCGCGGATGGTGTTTGCGAGCAGGCCGTCTTTCTCCAGGGTGAGGTACACCACGAGGAACTGCGTCGACTCGGGGCGGATGACGAACACCTCGAAGGGTGGCTCCTCGTCCCCGTCGCCCAGTTTGTCGATCATCGGTTCCAGGGTCATCCGGCCGTCCTTGAACTCGGCGAAGATGTCCTTCTCGTCGCCCTGTTTGGCGAACGTGTAGATGACGCCGTTGGCCTCGCTGTCGGTGCCGTAGGTGACGTTCGAGTAAATGGGCATCCCCTCGCGTTTCCCCTGCTCGAAGGTCTCTTTGGCCTGCTCGAAGATGTCCGGGACGCCGTCGACGAACTCGAAGAGCGTGCGGGTCTCGATGTCCAGTTCGGCGAAGGACGGGTCCCCTTCGCCGCTCCAGGCCAGGGTCGCGTCGACGAGATAGCCCGGCTCGAGCTCCTGGACCGTCGACTGAAGCGGTTCGTAGTACCCCGACCTCTGTACGTAGATCGGTTCTTCGTCGCCCTTCTCGACGAGGAGGAGCTCCTCACCCTCACCCCCGCGGTCGCTCTCGAACACCCGGTAGGTCCCGGACTCTGTCGCTGCCATGCCCGACACGTAGACGGGCGGTACCTAAAGCCCCGTGGATACGACAGCCGTCGCGGAGCGTGCGCCCGGTCAGTACTCGCCCCAGGGAGAGTCGACGGCGTCGGGTTTCTGGAGTCGAACGGAGAAGACGGCTCCGCGCGGCGTATTGTCGGCCACCCAGACGTCGCCGCCGTAGCTTTCGACGAGCGTGTCCACGAGATACAGACCGACGCCGGTCCCCGGACTCTCGAGCCCTTTCTCACCGCGACCGAAGACCCGCTCCTTGTGCTCGTCGGGAACGCCAGGCCCGTCGTCAGCGACGTCGACGACCACGTCGTCCTCGTGTTCGGTCACGGATATCGTCACCGCCGGGCACTCGGTGTCGGTATGGCGGACGGCGTTGGTCAACAGGTTCCGGAACACCGTCCCGAGCATCTCGTCGGCCTGGACCGTCACCGTCGGGAGTTCCGCCGGCGAGTGCACGGTGACTGCCCCGTCCATTCCGCGGATGGAGTCGAGTTCGCGCCCCAACACCGGCGCGAGTTGGATCGGTTTGACCGTCTCGTCGTCGTCGAGCATCGTCTGCATCAGGTCCCGGATGATTTCGGTGAGTTCGACGACGTGTTCGCCGTGCGTCACCAGGCTGTCGAATCGCTCACGGGCGGTCTCGTCCTCGATCTCCTCGGCGATCGAGGGGGCGTACCCGAGGACGACGCTCATGTCGTTGCGGATGTCGTGCCGGACGATCCGGTTGAGCAGTTCGAGTTTCCGGGTTTTGGCTTCGAGTTCCTGCTTGCGCTCTTGCTGTGCGGTGACCTCCCTGAAGACGAGGACCCAGCCGTCGAGTCGCCGATGCCGTTCGAGGGGCTGGGACCGGACGCTGTAGAACAGTCGCGACCCATCAGCCGCGTCGACGGCGACGACGTCGTTCGCTTCGGCCTCGAGGTCGATGCCGAGTGACGAGACGTCGAACGGATCGGACTCGCCATGCAGGTCCAGTATCTCACGGCCGCTCCGGTTCGTGTGAACGATCCCGTGTGCCGAGTCGAGGACCAGTACCCCGTCGGGCGAGTCCGCCATCGCCGTCGTGTAAGCGATCGGCGGCAGGTCCAGCAGTCGGTACCTGAATATCGCGAGGCCGAGCGTGATCGACGTGACGGCGGCCGAACTCGGGATCAGGTTCACCCCATCGGGATCGAACGGCGGGACCGCTGCGCCGGAGAGGAACTCGAAGAGTATCGGTGCCGCGACGCCGAGACCCAGCAGGACCGCTTGCGAGTGGTACGTCCGCCCGAGGCGAGCGGCCTCGGTGCCGATGAGTCCGAGCGCGAGCGCGGCGAGCACTGCGCTGTACCCGTACTGCAACAGCAGATGGGCAGGGCCGGTGTCGACCCGGAGCACGGTGAGCCCGTCGACCTCGACGAACCGTGTCGCCTCGATGGCGAGATCAGCGGGATTGGTGAACAGAAGCACCCAGTAGGCGACCGGGGCGAGAAACAGGCCCGCGACGACCGAGGGGCGAAGCCACTGCCTGCGGTCGGTGTACGCGAGCGCGAACAGGAGAGCCAGCGCACCGAGCGGCGAGACGCCGAAGTACAGCAGCCTGTACGTGAGGAGTTTGATCGTCGGGTCGGTGCTCAGCAGTTTGAGGGTCGAGAAGCCGGACCAGAGGACGAGCCCCACGTTCACGGCGAGGAAGACGACGGTCGTGTCGTCCCGGCCGTGTCTGGCGATGTATCGGACAGTGTACCCACCGAGCGCGGCGGAAACGACCGTGGCAAACACGAGCGGGTAGGCATAGACCGTGAATTGCCACGACACGATAGCATGGGTACAGATGGGGACGATAAATACGCATGGGTTGGTGACCCCCGAAGGCCCCCGTCACGTCGGCGCGCCCCCAGCAGATTCATGCCCCGAGCGCCCGGACGTGCATACGACCGAGCTCCGACAATGTCACTTGACAACGCACCCGACGTGGTCAGTTTGCTCCCCTCGGCGACCGAGATCGTCTACGCGCTCGGGGCCGAGCCCGTCGGCGTCTCCCACGAGTGCGACTATCCGCCCGAGGCCGCCGAGAAACCGGCCGTCAACCGCTCGCGAGTCGACGCCGAGGCCGCCAGCAAAGAGATCAACGAACAGGTCGCCGAAGCCGAGGACGACGACGGCGTCTACGAGATCGACACGGAGACGCTCGCAACGTTGGACCCCGATCTGGTCGTCTCCCAGGGCATCTGTGACGTCTGTGCCGTCGACGAGGTGCTCGTCGAGGACGCCATCGAGCGGACGGGCATCGACGCCGCCGTGCTGACGACCGACCCCCATAGTCTCGACGACGTGTTCGCCGACATCCGTCGCATCGGGGACGCGATCGGACACACCGACCAGGCTGCGTCCCTCGTCGCCGACCTGCGAGAGCGGGTCACGGCCGTCGAGCGGACCGTCGAGGACCGCGTCGACCAGCGGCCCCGTGTCGCCGTGCTCGACTGGCTCGACCCCGTGATGGTCGCGGGCCACTGGATCCCCGAGATGGTCGAACTGGCCGGCGGGCAGTACGGCCTGGCCGCTCCGGGCGACCGGTCAGAACCCCGCGAGTGGGCCGAGATCCGCGAATACGACCCTGAGGTGCTCGTCGCCGCACCCTGTGGCTTCGAACTCGACCAGACCGTCGAGAACCTCGCCGACCTGACCGACCGCCCGGGCTGGGCGGACCTGACGGCCGTCCGGGAGGGACGGGCCTACGCGCTCGACGGCCACCACTACGTCAACCGGCCGGGGCCGCGGCTGGTCGAGACCCTGGAGTACCTGGCGGCGCTGATCCACCCCGACCTGTTCGAGGCACCGCCGACCGACACTGCCCGGCCGCTGGCCGAACTCGTCGCGTAGATGCTGGTCCTGTCCCAGTCAGTCTACGACGAGGTCGTCGACCACGCCCGCGAGGGGAGCCCCGACGAGGCGTGCGGGATTCTTGGCGGGGAGTTCGACGCCGAAGAGAGCACTGCCGTCCGGAGCCACCCGACCGAAAACGCGGCCAGCGACCCCCGAACCGAGTACGCCGTCGACCCCGAGGAGCAGTTCGCGGTCATGAATCGCATCGAGGACGACGGTCGGGAGGTCGTCGGGTTCTACCACTCGCATCCGTCGGGACCATCGGAACCGAGTCCGACGGACCGGGCGCGGGCGACCTGGGAGGGGTACAGCTACGTTATCGTCGTCCTCGACGGAACCGCCCCCTACGTCGGGTCCTGGCGCTGGACGGGCGAGCGGTTCAGACAGGAGATCGTCGCCGTACAGTGAGAACGGCCCGCATCAGGCCAGCATCGAGAAGCCGACGTAGAAGTTCGAGAAGACGACGGCAGTCCCCAGCGCGAGGACGCCGAACATCCAGGCCCGCCAGAGCGGGACCCCCGTGACGGTGTCCCGGAACTCGATGAGCGTGATGCCGACGACCGCGGCGACGGCCCCCTTCAACACCAGCAGAAGCAGCGGCTCGTGGAGCAACACCGTCCGCGCGATGGGGTTGGCCTCCAGTGCGAGATTGCCCGAGATCGAGAACGCCAGCAGCGTCGAGGCCGCGTCCCCGAGACCCCAGACGAACATCTGGGCGAAGACCAACTCGGCGTAGCCCAGCCGCTGAGCCCCGAAGAACCCGTTCCCGAACTCGATTCCGGCTCGTGAGGTCGACATAGCGCGAAGATCCCTGTTACCCATCGATTGGCGAATTCCCGGTATAAAGTTACGCGTCGTAATATCACGAATGAAAACAGGAGTGGCGAGGAGGCGATCGGCGGCGGAGAGGGGCCCGTCAACGTAAAGTCCGAACACACGGAAGGGAGTGGTAGATGGGAGCACTGGCAGACCGATCGGTCGGCCGGGTGAACGGGGTCGAGTTCGCGGTGTTCGTCTCCGGCGTCGCGAGCATGGGCCTGGAGATCCTCGCGGGTCGAATGGTGGCCCCGCAGTTCGGCAGCAGCATCTACACGTGGGGGAGCATCATCGGCGTCTTCCTCGCGGCGCTCTCGCTGGGCTATCACTACGGCGGGAAACGGGCCGCAGAGCGGGCGACGACGGAACGGCTCGTCTGGTTGCTGCTGGGGACGGCGGCGTACGTCGCGGTCCTGATCTTCGCGAGCGACCTGTTACTCTCGGCGGCGACGGCCGTTCCCCTCCCGAGCCGGTTCGCGTCGCTGCCCGCGGTGACGCTGCTCTTCGGCCCGCCGACGTACCTGCTCGGGTTCATCAGCCCCTACGCCGCGGAACTCTCGCCGACCGACGCCGTCGGGCAGGCCTCCGGCCGGGTCTACGCGGTCGGCACGGTCGGGAGCATCCTCGGCGCGTTCGGGACGACGTTCCTGCTCATTCCGTCGCTCAGCATCGAACAGATCGGCTTCGTCTTCGGCCTGTTGCTCGTCGGAACGGCGGTGAGCCTCCTGGTGCCGGCGATGCCCCGGGAGCCCCTGTACGCCTGTGCCGGCGTCACGCTGTTGCTCGTCGGTGCGTTCGGGAGCGGCTTCGTCGGCGTCTCGACCGGCGGCAACGTCGTCTACCAGACCCAGACGCCCTACCAGGAACTCGAAGTCGCCGACGCGGGCGGCACCCGGACGCTGTTCCTGGACGGCCAGCGCCACAGCGCCATGGACAAGTCCGACCCGACCCGCCACGTCTTCGAGTACACCCGGTATTTCCACCTGCCTTACCTCTACGCCGAGGACCCCGACGATATCGACCGCGTCCTGTTCGTCGGCGGCGGCGGCTTCACCGGCCCCAAACGGTTCGCCGAGGAGTACGACGCGACCGTCGACGTCGTCGAGATCGATCCCGAAGTCATCCGCGTCTCGAAGGAGTACTTCGAGGTCGAGGAGTCCGACCAGTTGCGTATCCACAACGCCGACGGCCGCAAGTACCTCCGCGAGACCAACCGGACCTACGACCTCATCGTGCTGGACGCCTACAAGAAGGACAAGGTCCCGTTCCACCTGACCACCGAGGAGTTCATGCGGCTGGCCGACAGCCGCCTGAGCGAGGACGGGATCCTCTTCGCGAACCTCATCTCAGCCCCGAGCGGCCCCGCCTCGGAGTTCTACCGGGCCGAATACAAGACGATGGAACAGGTGTTCCCACAGGTGTACAGCTACCCGACCGTCGGCGGCGCGGTCGTCCAGAACGTCGAAGTCATCGCGACCAAGAGTCCGGACCGGGTCACGCAGGCCCAGCTCCGCGAGCGCAACCGCACGCGGGACATCGGCATCGACCTGGGTGCGGAGATCGAAAACTACCGCCACGAGGAAAAAACCGGGGACGTGCCGGTGCTCCGGGACGACCGCGCACCGGTCGACAGCCTGCTGGACCCGATGGCCGGCCAGCAGTACGTGATTCAGGAGACGAACGGGACGAACGTGACTGGGTAGGGAGTTACTCCGCGCCGATGGCGCAGGTTTCGACGTATTCGACCTCCGCGACTGAGGAGACCGCGGGCTCGTCGCCACAGACCGGACAGTCCGGGTTGGGCTGGATGGGGACTTCCTCGAAGCTCATGTCCATGGCGTCGTAGAAGAGGAGCCGACCGTCGAGGAGTTCGCTCTCCGGCAGGAGGTCGGCCTCCCGCAGAATCCACTTGACGACCTCGGTGGCCTGGATGCAGCCCACAGTACCAGGAAGCACGCCCAGCACCCCGGCCTCCGAACAGTCGGGGACGGTGCCCGCCGGCGGTGCCTCGGGGAACATACACCGATAGCACGGCGAGTCCTCGTCCTGGGCGAAGGTGGTGACCTGGCCCTCGAAGCGGTAGATCGCGCCGTGGGAGAACGGCTGGCCCGCGAGCGTGCAGGCGTCGTTGACGAGGTACCGCGTCGGGAAGTTGTCGCTGGCGTCGACGACGAAGTCGTAGTCGTCGATGAGGTCGCCGATGTTCTCGGCCGTGATTCGGGTCTGGTGGCGGTCGACGGTGCAGTCGGGGTTGAGGTCGGTCACGTACTCGGCGGCGCTGTCGACCTTCGGGCGGCCCACGTCGGCGTCGGCGTGGACGACCTGCCGCTGGAGGTTGCTCCGTTCGACCTCGTCGTCGTCGGCGATGCCGAGGCGGCCGACGCCCGCGGCCGCGAGGTACTGGATGATCGGCGAGCCGAGCCCGCCGGCCCCGACGACCAGGACGCTCGCGTCGAGCAGCGCCTTCTGGCCGTCTGGGCCGACGTCGTCCATGATGATGTGCCGTGAGAACCGGTCGAGTTGCTCCGGTCCGAGATTGAGCCCGCTCATACCCCTCGTAGGGAGGGGGGTCGAATAAACGGACGGGTGCTGTGCGCCGGCCTGGCCGTCCTACAGTTCGTAGAGGTCGCCGAACTTCTCGGTGGCGTAGTCGATGAAGTAGTCGGCGGTGAACGACTCGCCCGTGGCCTCGCGGATCAGGTCGTCGGTCGTGTACCGGCAGCCGTGGCGGTGGACGTTCTCTGTGAGCCAGTCGTGCAGGCCGTCGAAGTCCCCCTCCTCGACATCACCTTCCAGATCATCGAGGTCGTCCTCGGCGGCGGCGAACAGTTGGGCGGCCAGCACGCTTCCGAGCGAGTACGTCGGGAAGTAGCCGAAGTTGCCATGCGTCCAGTGGATGTCCTGCAGACAGCCCTCGGCATCGCTGTCGGGTCGAACCCCGAGATACTCCTCCATCTTGTCGTTCCAGACCTGCGGGACCTCCGAGACCTCTAAGTCGCCACTGATCAGATCGCGCTCGATCTCGAACCGGAGGATGATGTGCATGTGGTAGGTCAGCTCGTCGGCCTCGACGCGAATGAGGTTGTCCGGGTAGATCCGGTTGGCCGCCTCGTAGAACTCGCGGGGCGCGGCGTCGACGCCGAGATGGTCGTCGACCCGGGTGGCGAAGAGGTCCCAGAACGGCAGGGATCGGCCGACGTGGTTCTCCCAGAGCCGTGACTGGGACTCGTGGACCGAGAGGTCACGGGACTGGCCCAGAGGGCTCCCGTATTCGTCCTGGGGCAGCCCCAGGGTGTAGGTCGCGTGGCCGAACTCGTGGATGGTCGAGCCCAGCGCGTCCAGCGGGTCGTCGGGCTTGAACCGCGTGGTGACGCGGGCATCGAACTGGGTCCCCATCGAGAACGGGTGCGGTGCCGTGTCGAGCCGGCCCCGGTCCCAGTCGTAGCCCAGCGTGTCCAGTGCCTCCCGGACCAGTTCCTCCTGGGCGTCCTCGTCGTACGTGCCTTCGAAGGGATCGGCAAGCTCGGCGTCGCTGTCGGCGATCTCGTCGATGAGCGGGACCAGTTCCTCGCGGAGGCGTTCGAGGACCCGTTCGGCGGTGTCGAGGCCGAGATACGGCTCGTACTCCTCGAACAGCACCTCGTAGGGGTCCCGGTCGGGGTCGATGTGCTCGGCGTACTCGCGTTTCAGCTCGACGATCTTCTCCAGGGTGGGCGCAAACGCCTCGAAATCGTCGTCCCCCTTGGCTTGCTTCCAGGTCGGGAGGGCGTTCGAGGTGGTCTCGGAGATCTCCTCGACGAGGTCGCCCGGGACCCGGGTCGCGCGCTCGTGGTCGCGTCGGACCTCCCTGAGGACCGCCTGCTGGTCGTCGTCGAGGTCGGCCGCATCGAGCGTGTCGAGGTAGTCGGCCAGGTCCGACGAGGTGAGCATGTCGTGGTGGACGGTCGAGAGCGCGGCAGTCTGCTGGGACCGGGCGGGCGTGCCCGCGTCGGGCATCATCACCTGCTGGTCCCAGTTCAGGATGCCTGCGGCGTTGCCCACGTTGGTCATCCGCCTGACGTGCTCGGTGAACTGCTCGTATGTCTCGGCGGTTTCGGCGGCAGCGTGTTCACTCATCGTCGGATTGTCGGGGTCCAGCGTAAAAAAGGACCGCGCCGCGCGGTGACTCCCCGGCAGCAGCAGTACTATCTTTGATAACAGTGGGGAAAGACATATGATAAAACTACGCTGATCTACTGAGAGGTTCGCGGGGAACATCGTCATGTACGGAACGTCGATTTCAGCGGTATCGAGTCCGTTCGGCGCTGTCGGTCGGGCAGTCCCGACGCGGTCGCTGTACCGTTACAACCGTCGAGGTATCGCCGAGGGAGGGAGGTCCACGACTACGCACCGATGGACGTAGACATCGACTCACTGGAGACGCTGAACCTCCTCACCCGAGAGGGTGCCCAGGAGGCCAGCGACGCGCTGGAACAGATGGTCGACACGCCGACGGTCATCGACATCACGAAGCTGATGGTCGCGGACCGGGCGGACATCACCGCCGACATCCAGGGCGGCACCACGGAGGGCGTGAGCTTCGAGATCGACGGGAAACTCTCCGGGACGCTCCTCTTTACGTTCGACGAGGACTGTATCGAGACGGTTACGGAGTTACTCGTCGGGGCGGGCGCGAGCGAGTCCATGGCCCAGAGTAGCGTCACGGAACTGGCAAACATCATGATGGGCGGGTTCATGACCGGGTGGGGCGACCACCTGGAGACGGGTCTGGACGCCTCGCCGCCGACGTACCTCGAAGCCCCCGAACTCGACGCCTTCGAGGTCGAGTCGCTGGGGCCGGACACCAACAGCGTCCTCGCGTTCGGCAGCACCGTCACCTGGCGCGACAACACGGTCGGCGTCGACATCTATCTCATCCCGGATCGGGAGTCCATCGAGACGGTGCTGGAGGCCGAACAGGAGCCCGAAGAAACGGGGGCCGCGGAGAGCGGCGGCGACGCGGAGAACGCGGGCGGCTTCGGCTTCAATCAGGGCAGCGGCGAGTCGGACGGACCGTTCGCGGCCGACGACGGCGACGACGGCCCATTCGGAAGCGGCGGCGATACTGACGAAGAGGCCACCGAGGCAGACAGTCCCTTCGGCGGAGGTGGCGACGAAGGCGAGAGTCCCTTCGGCGTTCCTGACGACGATGACGACGACGGACCCTTCGGCGATGACGGCGAAAGCGGGGACTTCGGGGCCGGCGACGACGACTTCGGCTTCGGGATGGAGGACGACGGGGCCGATTCGGTCTCGCTGGACAAGCTCTCGGTGTTTTCCGATCTGACGAAGGAGGGGACAGAAGCGGCGGCCGAGCGCGTCACGACGATGACCGGCATCGAGACGACCACCGAAATCGCCGGCATCACCTTCACGCCCATCGAGGACATCCCCGAGAACTTAGAAGACGGCGACTACGTCGGCACCACCGGCGAGTTCGAGGGGACGCCGAGCGGCTACCTGGTCATCATGTTCGACGAGCGCTCGGCGAAGAACATCGCCGAGGCGATGATGCCGGTCGACCCCGGCGAGGAGGACGGGCTGACGGAGATGCACGAGAGCGCCATCGAGGAACTGGGCAACATCATGACCAGCGGCTTCATCGACGGCTGGGCGAACGTCCTGCAGACGAGCGTCGACCACACCCCGCCGGAGTTCGCCGAGGAGATGGAAGCGGCGTTCATGGAGATCCTCACCGACCAGCTCGGCCAGTTCCAGACCCACGCCTTCAGCATCGAATCGGCGATGCACACCGACGAACTCGATTTCAACTGCAAGATCCACGCCCTCCCCAACGAGGCTGAACTGGAGAAGGCGCTGGATTCGCTGATGGTCGAGCGCCGCGACGAGACCGACGTCGACCCCGACGACCTGTTCTGATCGGCGGTCCCGTCGGCACGACCGGAAACACCGTTTCTAGGCGGTCGCTTCGACCCACACCGGGATCGTTTCGGTCGTCGTCCGTGCCTGCAGTGACACGGTCGCGGTCACCGACCGGGGCGCGGCTGCCACGATCGACTCGAACGCCGTTCCGGGAGTCGCGTCCGTCGTTCCGTCGTCGTCGACCATCGGCATCACCCGAACGGTCAGTTCGAGCGATTCCTCGGGCGGTCCGTGCACGAGCATCAGGCCGGTCTCGGTTCGGGATACGACCCGCTCGCGGACGCGGCCGGCACCGAGCGTGAGACACTGCAGCCGAGCCCACCGTCGGAACGGCATCGGGTCCGCGTCCGTCCCGTTCCGCCGGACCGCGTCCGAGGCGTCGAGATACGCGTACCGATCGTCGAACGTCTCCGAAACCGAAATTGCGTCGGCAGCGCCGCGTTCCCGGCGAGACCGAAACACCCGCGTCTCGGAGCCAGGGGTCCTATCAGCGGTCCCGGCACAGCCGGCGAGCACGCCGCTCCCGACAACGAGCGCACCGGTCCGGAGGAAGCGGCGACGGGAGCAGTCCATTCGCGTGTCGGTACGGACTCGACGACCGTCCGTGTTCTCATTCGCCGAACGACTCGGCGACCTGCCGGTAGATCTCGTAACACCGCTCGATGACGGCCAGCGACGCGCTCTCCGTCGAAGTGTGTGCCTCGCCCGGCTCGGCTACGCCACAGACGACACACTCCGTTCCCGCCTGGGAGAGCCACCCGGCATCGGTGGCGTGGGGCTTGACGACGTGTTCGGGTTGGCTATCCTGTGCCGCGGTCGCCGCGTCGAGGACTGCGTCGGCGAAGTCGGGGTCGCCACAGGCCATCGGCGGCAGGTCCTGGTCGACGGTCCACTCGACGCCCTCGATGGCTTCGACGCGCTCCAGGTCGGCCCGCTCGCCCGGGACCGTCCGCTCGTCGACGGTCACCGAACACCGTTCGGGAATCACGTTCCACGCGCTCCCGCCCTCGATCTCGGTGACGGCGACGCTCCCCGCGAGGACGTGGCCCAGGACCGTGGTTTCGGGAAAGTCGAGGTCCCGAACCGCGTCGACGGCGTCCGTGGCGCGGTAGATCGCGTTCTCGCCCTGCTCGACCTCGCTGGCGTGGGCCGCCTCGCCGCGAGCCGTGATGGTACTCCCTCGCCTGCCCTTGTGGGCAACAGCTACGTCGGTGACGCCCTTGCCCGAGTACCCAGTCGACCCCTCGCCGACGATGGCGTAGTCCGGCGCGAACCCGTCGTCGATCGCATGGCGTGCGCCGACGCCGCCGACCTCCTCGCCGACGAAGGAGGCGAAGACGAGTTCGCCGGTCGGCTCAGCCGCCCGAAACGCACACATCGCGGCCGCGACAGCCCCCTTCATGTCCGCCGTCCCGCGGCCATAGAGGCGGCCATCCCGTTCCTCGAGGACGTAGCCGCCGTCCTCGGTCACCTGTGAGTCGTCCGGCGGTACCACGTCGTGGTGCCCCACGAGCGCGAGTGAGGGCTCTCCTGTTCCCTTGTGGGCAATGACATTGCCGCCCCGGGCCTCGTCGGCCCCGGCGTCGTCCCGGGTGACCTCGGCATCGGTGTGCTCGCGAAGCCACTGCTCGATGAAATCCCCGACCGCGACCTCGGATTCGTGGCTGGGGATCGAGACGAGTTCGCGCGTCAGTTCGCGGACGTCGGTCATGCCTGTCGGAAGGACGCGACGGCTTGAGAAGGTGGTGGGTCAGACAGACCGCTATCGAACGGCCCCCATCGACCGCACGCAGGTCGTGTGGGTGTTCCGGAAGGTCGTACCGAATATCGAGTCCGCGCCTGGGGACCCATTCGTGTTCGTCGTGAAACTGGATCTATCACCACCGTCTCAGACAGATCTGACTCGAGACCGAGTTACCACTGGGGAGCGCCGCTATCTTCGCCGTTCTGTACTGCGGCTTCTGCCTCCGAGATTTCCTGCTCCAGTGTTTGTGTCGTCGTGTCGATCGGTGCGAGCCCGAACTCGTACATCCGGCCAGAGCCGGTGTCCTCGTCACGGAACTCGTACATGATGTTGTCGTCGACGACGGCGTACACCTCGCGCGAGTTGTCGTGGATGACGCGTTTTTCTGAGTCGATCGCGATGTCGACGAGATCGAGCAACGTCTCGATTGGCACACGAACGTACGACCCCGTATCGGGTATTTTCCCCCGGGAGATCCACTCCGCGTAGCGAACGCCTTCGTAGTGGTGCTGAAACGCCTCGAAATCCCCGATCTGCCGGCGGGTCAGCAAGACGGAAATCGCCCCGACGATGGCGACCACGCCGATACCGGCGTAGCCGACGGTGTTGCCTGGAACAGACAGGCCAGTCCCAGGGACGACGACAGTCGCCCCGGACACGGGAACCGTCTGGGTTACTGCCGTGGCGTGGCGCTGCTGGTCCGTCTGTGGGGTGTCGAGCTCGTATGCGCGATCCGTGATGGTGAGGGGTGTACTCGCGTTCGTGCGCCCAGTGTGGCTCCCTGTATCGTAGGTCGCGTCGACGTGGACGCGTGCCTGTACCTGTCCGACGTCACCGGTCGCGGCGTCGATTTCGGCCAGTCGCTCACGGGCAAGTCGCCAGACGTCGAGCGTGACGCTCGTCCGGGCCTCTCCCTCGGTTACCTGCTGTGTCTCCGCGGCCAGCGTCGTCTGGTTCCGCCAGAACACCGCTCCGTTCCGCGTCGCAGTCAGTTCGAGGACGACCTGCTGTGTGACGGCCGTCTCCACGCTCGGAACGTCGGTCGTCGCGATAAACGTCAGGTTCGGCGTCGCCGACGGCAGATACACCGGCATGTCGGTCAGCGTCGAGTCTGACGCGTACAGTGGCGTCTCACCGGTCACGGTAGCCTGTGTCGTGAGCGTAGTGGTGACTGTCTGTTGGTCACCCTGGACCGTCTCCTGTCGCGTGTCCGGTGGTGCTGTGACTCCAGCAGCGACACCGGCAAAGGCGACGGCACTGATGACGACCAGTACCGCAATTATCCCGCGCCCGTATCGGCCACAGACGTACCTCACTCTCAGGATCAAGTCCGAACTCATCCGATATCCGGCTCCGCAGTGATGTCTTCGGTCATATCTGAGAAGTCGACCGACATATCAAAAAGTGTAAGCTAACCGGTTAGTTCGTGGGGGACTTACGGCCAGGTAAGCCCGAACAGAGGAGTTCTCAGACAGTAAACGAGACGGTCGTCTGCGACCCGTCCTGGAAGGACAGCGTCAGTTCGACACGGTCGCCGCTGGTGACCCCGTAGGGCTGCCCGTTCGAGACGAACTGATACAGCGATACCCGTGCCGTCTCGCCGGCGTCGATCGTGACGGACCGGTCGAACGGGTACATCGTCCCGGTCCCGACGTCGTAGGCGGGATCTCCCCGACTGGATTCGGCCGCGCCTTCGCTGTCCGTGGATCCGCCGGTCGCGTCGATGTATACCTCGTCTTTGCCTGGCTCGACGTTCACCGGCGGTGGTCCGTCGAACGAGAGGGCAGTCGCACTGCCAGCCTCGCGCAGTTCGAACCCTGTGATCGTCCGAGCAGTCGATTCAGTGTTTTTGACGGTTAAAGCGAGACTTCCCGTCGAACCCCCGCCCGGACCACTGAAGCTGCCGGGCGTCGCCGACCCCGGAACGAACTCGATAGGCGCGCTATCGCTGGAACAGTCGGCCGTATCCACCGTCGTCGAGCGACTGGCCGTCCCGGTGAACTGTGATCCAGCACTCGACTCGACGGTGAACGGGAGACTCGCGGGTGCCTCATCACAGGAAACAGAGACCGAAGTCGTCAGCGTCTCACCGGGCGCGAGCGTGGCTCCGGCGTTCGACAGCGAGCCTGCAGTCGTATCGAGCGACACTGCAACCGTCACTGTCCGGTCGAGCCGATTGGTGACGGTGACGAGACGACTCGACCCGCCCGCGGTCACGCTCGAAGCCACGTCGAGGCCCAGGAGGCCGTCAGCGTCGTCCGTGACACCGACCGTCGATCCCCGGTCGAACGTCGCGCTGGTGAACGCCGCAGTCGGGCCTGCAGCGAACGGCCCGACGAGAGCAACGAGGACGAGCCCGGCGAGAAGTAATGCCTGCCAGTGTCGGCCGCTACCGTTCGTCCGGGAGCGTGAGCGACGCGTGGCCCTCATCGTCGACCACCAAGGGTCCGTGTCAGCCGACGCCGCGTCCCGCGAAGCGGTGTCGTCGGATCGATCACGAGCCAGTAGACGAGGTACAGCGGCACGATACTGGCGAGCACTGTCGTCACTGCCGCAACGGCGGGGTGAACCCTGTGAAGACCGGCGATCACGTCGGCCGGCAGGACTGCGGGATAGGGGTACATGTGGATACTCGTCGCGTGTGGTCCCGTCTGTTCCTGTGGCGGAATCTCGACGGTCACGTTCTGTCGAGACGACGTGACCGGCTGCCAGGGGAGCCACCCAGTCCGCTCGGTCGTCGATCCGTCGCCGCTTGCCGTGGCTGACGCTGGACTCGATTCGACGATTCGCATCCCGTCGGTGTCGGTGACGACGTGGGCCAGCGGTGTCGACGTCATGCTCACTGTGAGCGATTCGGTCCGCGGTTCGCCGACCGTCAGCGTCGCTGAATCTGTCGTCGCTTCGTCCGTGACGGAGTAGACCTGTGTCTGATGCACTGCTCCCAGCGAGACGACGGCGATCCCAGCGACGATGGCGAGAACAGTCACCGGGAGCACGATGTCACGACTCCTGAGTACGGAGTCTCGGTTTCGCGCTCTGGCATCGTTTGCCGCACCGAACAGCAGGTAGCCAGCCAGGAGCGCGAGTGCTACGTACCAGTACGTCTGGACGAGCGTCAGTGCCGTCCCGAGATGTGGGATCAGGAGGGGTGACCCGTCGAGGCGCAGCACCTTTCCGGTCACCGCCGACTGCGAGACTGGCGGATAGCCCGACACCTGGTCTGTCGAAGGGTTCGCGTCACCCTTCGTCACGATGCCGGCGTCGGTTACCGACACCGCGCGGTGCGTGACGTACGACTCGCGCTGCTCGGAGTAGAAGGTGATGATGTCGCCGGGTTCGGTCTCCCCGGCGGGGACGAGAACGTAGCCATCGTTCGTTTCGATCGTCGGCGACATGCTCTCCGAGGTCACGTAGGAAATCTGGAGCGGTGACGCGGCTGGCGCCACGAGCGCGAGGGCGAACACGATGAGGAGAGCCAGACCAGCCTTCTGTATCATGAGTGTATTGAAATTGGGGGATGGGAAGTCAGCGCGCGTGTCGTGGTCAGCCAGCTACGTGAGACGGCTACGAGCCGTCAGAGGCCGTTCCTCCCTCGTCGACGTCGTCGATCGTGAACGCGAGCGTCCCCGAGAGATCGGCAGTCGAAGTCACCGTGTCGGCGGCTCCGTGTCCGGTGTCGACCACGACGACGACGTCGTAGCTTTCAGCGGCGGCAGCGTCCATCGAGACCGTCTGTCCCTCTTCAGTGACCGTGCCCACGAGGGCACCAGTGTTGTCGTACACGCGGAACTCGAGGTTCGCGACGGCGTTGCCGTCGTCAGCGTCGAGCGTGTACGCGGCGTTAATCTGGTGGGCCTCGTCGTCGTTGTTCGCAACCGAGAACGCCTGCGACGCCCCCGGGTTCGCGGGGTCACCGAGCTCGAACAGCGCGTCGGTGTTCGCACCGAGTGCCGTCCCGTTCTCGAAGTCGATCACCAGCTGGTCAGTTCCGGCGTCCTGGTACACCAGATTGCCCGAGTTCCCGTCCGTGAGGCCGAGTAGCCCGTTCTCGTCCGCGACGACGTCTGCGTTTGCTTGCCGTTCGACCGAAGCCGCTGTGAACGCACTCGCACCGACCGACATCGCTGCAACGATGATGACGCCAGCCACGAGTACCGTCCTCGTCATTCGTGCCATTACATCAGGATAAAGCCGGGAGACGCGTATAAGTATAAGCTAACTGATTTGTTAGGGCGGTGGTTACCAGTTAGTTAGACGGCTGTCAGTCGGAGGAAGCGGTCGCGACAGGGGGTTACTGGTCGGTAAGTCGGTGGCTGAGTCGATCGTTAGCGATAGTATTTGAGTGCGTTCTGTCACGTACTACGTATGGACCAAGACACGACAGAGAGAGGAGCAGGGACGAACAGATGGGGGTAGCGAGTCCGGGGGAGAACCACGACGACGAACGGAGCGTCATGGTCGTCGCGAATGCCACAGCAGACGCCGACATCGTGTCGTGTGGGCTCGAGGATCAGTCCGTTTCGATGGTCGTCGTCCCCGACGGCCAGAAGGCGATCGAGCGGCTGTCAGCCGGGAGTGCCGATCACACTGACGAGGGAGTGCCGGACCTGATTCTCCTGGATTTCGCGGTCGAGTCGCCCGCTGGAACGACAGTGCTGGACGCGATCAAGTCGAGTCCCCTCCTCGGGGCGGTGCCAGTCGTCGTTCTCACGGATGATGAGGATAGTGTCGCGACCGCGTACGAGCTGGGCGCAAACGCCCACGTCACGAAACCTCACGACGCGGACGAGTACGCGGCAGTCGTCGAATCCACCGCACGGTTCTGGTTCGAGTGGGCACAGTTCCCGTCGGAGCCGTTATGTACTGACAGGTCATTGTTCATGTATGACTGAGTTCGATTCCGGGCGGTCGACGGGGACACCGGAGTCGCTGCTCGAGAGTGCGTCTCTGCTGTCGAAAAAGTGGCATCCTGCGATCGTTCGGTGTCTGGAAGACGGTGACGGCCTCGGTTTCAGCGACCTCGAGCAACGGCTCGACGGGATTTCCGCGAAGGTCCTGACAGACGCCCTCGAGGAACTACAGAAGTATGACATCATCGCCCGGAAGGAAGTGAGTCAGCGGCCGCTTCGTGTCGAATACACGCTAACCGACCGGGGTACGGACCTCGAAACGGTAATCGAGTCGCTGGCCGACTGGGGTGAGACGTACCTGGAGGACGACCAGACAGAGACGGTCGTGTTGATCGCCGACGACGACAGACGAATTTCGGCGATGCACACCACCTGGCTGGACGACGAGTACACCGTCAGAACGGCCCACGACGGGGAAGAGACCCTGCGTGAACTCGACACGGACGTGGACGTGCTCGTCCTCGACCGGCGGATGCCGGGGCTCTCGGGTGACGAGGTACTCGACTGGCTCCGGTCACAGCGGTACGATGCGCGGGTCGTGATGGTCACGTCGGAGGATCCGGACCTGGACCTCCTGGACATGGAGTTCGACGAGTATCTTACCAAACCAGTCGTGAAAGACGATCTCCGGGCCGTCGTCGCCGACCTGGTCGAACGCAGCGAGTACGACGACCAACTCCAGCAGTATCTGGCGCTCAGGTCGAAGCTAGCGGTTCTCCAGGCGGAAACCCCTATCGAGGACCTCGAATCGAGAGAGGAGTACGAACGTCTGCTGAATCGACTCGACGCACTCGATGCGACCAGCGACGACATCGCTGACGCCGCCCCGGAGACACTGGATCGCATCTCACTACCGGAGCCCCAATGAGTACAGACCACACCGTCCATTCGTTAGAAGATGATTCGACTACTAGAGCGTTAAACCGGGTCGGTGAGGCAGTGTGTGCCTTCGACACCGACTGGCGGTTCACGTTCGTCAACGACGAGACCGCGGCTGCGTTAGACCGCACACCCGAGGACCTGCTCGGTGAAGATCTCTGGGAGGTCGTTCCGGAGATACGGGACGATCGTGTCGGGGAAAAGCTCCGGGAAGCCGTGGAAACACAGTCCCCTGTCCGCTTCGAGACCTACGCTGACACGGACGACCGCTGGTTCAAAGTACGGATCTACCCCTCGGAGGATGGCGTAACCGCCTGTTTCTACGACATCACCGACGAGCGTGGCGAACGACTCGACTTACAGCGGAAGCGACGACTGTTCGAGACGGTCTTCGAGGAGACGGAGGATGCATTGATCGTCGCCGACACCGACCACCGGATCACGGATTTCAACCCGGCTGCTGAACGGCTGTTCGGCTACGACGCCAGTGACGTGATCGGGAAGCACGCCCGCATACTCTACGCAGACCAGTCCGACTACGAACGCCAGGGCGAGCAACGGTTCAACGAGGACGCATCCGAGCGTGAGGAGACGTACGTTCTGGAGTACGAGCGCGCTGATGGCACGACGTTCGAGGGCGAAACCCTGGGCACGTCGCTCAAAGACCCAGACGGCAAAACACTCGCGTTTCTCGGGTCGATCAGGGATGTCAGTGCTCGTATCGAGTACGAGCAGGAAATCCACGATCGCAACGACGCACTCCGAACCTTTCACGAGATCGCGACCGACGACGAGCACTCGTTCGACGAACAGGTCGAGGAACTGCTCGAACTCGGAACGGAACACCTCGGACTCGACGTCGGGGTCTTGTCGGATATCGATACTGAGACGTACACCGTCGAACAGGCCATCGCCCCGGAGGGCACGGTCGAGCAGGGTGAACAGTACGAGCTCGGGGAGACGTACTGTGATCTCGTCGTCGAACGAAACGAGCTGGTTGCGATCACCGATGCCGGAGTGCACGACATTTCCAACCGCCCGGCCTACCGCGAGCAGCAACTCGACTCGTATATCGGCGTCCCGATCGTCGTCGACGGCGAGCAGTACGGAACGCTAAGTTTCTCCAGCGGAGAGCCGCGTGGGCAACCGTTCACCGACGGCGAGCGAACGTTCGTGCGCCTGCTCGCCCAGTGGGTCGGCAAAGAGCTGAGTCGCCAGCAAAACAGGGAGCGTGCGGTCGCGAACCGCAACCGTCTGCGCCAGATCATCGACATGCTTCCCCAGCTGGTGTTCTCGAAGGACAGAGACGGCGAGTTCCTGCTGGCCAACCAGGCGATTGCCAAGGCCTACGGGACGACTGTCGAAGAACTCGAAGGGGCAACCGACGCCGACTTCGCCGAATCCGAAGCGGAGGCAAAACAGTTCCGGGAGGACGACATCGCGGTAATCGACTCCGGTGAGCCCAAAGAGATACCCGAGGAGCCACTGACGACGGCCGACGGCGAAGAGCTCGTCTTCCAGACGACGAAGATTCCCTACGACCCCGTCGAGCACGAGACCGAAGCGGTGCTCGGTGTTGCGACGGACATTACCGAGTACAAGGAACGCGAGCGAGAACTCGAACTCCAGTCGGCCGCGATGGAGGCATCGATGGACGGCATCGCCATCCTCGACGACGGCGAGTACGTCTACATGAACCAGGCCCACGCCGACGTGTTCGACTACGACCCCGAGGAGCTCCTCGGGAGCGAGTGGCGAGCAGTGTACGGCGACACCGAGATCCAGCGACTCGAACGCGAGGTGTTTCCTGAACTCGAAGCCGCCGGCGAGTGGCGTGGGGAAACACGCGGGCAGAAACGTGACGGAAGTCCCGTCCATCAGGAGATCACGCTCTCCCTGGTAGAAGATGGGAAACTCATCTGTACGAACAGGGATATCACCGAGCGCAAACGGCAGGAGGGGGAACTAGAGCGCCAGCGGATCCGTCTCCGTGCCCTGTTCGACAAGTCACCGGACGGCGTCATCGTCCACGACGCCGAGGGGACTGTCCTCGACGCGAACGAAACCGAATGCGAGACGCTCGGCTACGACCGGGAGACACTGCTCTCGATGAACGTCGCCGACTTCGAGGTCGGAATCAGTCAGTCCGAACTCACTTCGATCTGGGATGAGATGGACGAGGGAGAGGTACTCAAAGTCGAAGGGGAGCACCGACGACAGAACGACGAGATCTTCCCGGTCGAAGTGTGGGTCGACAAGGTGATCGTGAACGACAACGAGCGGTTCATCGCCCTCTCCCGTGATATTACGGAGCGGAAAGCCCGCGAGCAGGAACTGAAACGCAGCCGGGAGTTCATCGAACGCGCCCAAGAGAGCGCCTCCATAGGCGGCTGGGAAATTGACCTGCGGACGGAGACACTCCGGTGGACTGACGAAGTCTATCGGATTCACGACCTGCCGATCGACGCCGACGTGAGTCTGGAAGACGGGATCGAGTTCTACCATCCGGACGATAGACCGACGATAGAAAACGCGTTCGATCGGTTGCAGACAGAAGGTGAGTCCTACGATCTGGAACTCCGGATCGTCACCGCCGAAGATCGGGTCCGATGGGTCCGAGCGGTCGGTGACCCGCAGTTCGAAGACGGTGAGGTCGTCGGCGCGCTGGGCATCTTCCAGGACATCACGGACCGGAGGGAACGCGAACAGGAACTCCGGGAAGTCAAGGAGCGACTCGACCTGGCCGTCGAGGGGGCGAACCTCGGCATCTGGGACTGGGACATAGAGACGGACGCGGTCACGTTCAACGAACAGTGGGCCGAAATGCTCGGCCTCTCGCTCGACGAGATCGAACCCCATATCGACACCTGGGAACAGCGTGTCCACCCCGCAGACATGGACCACGTCGAGGAGAAACTCGACGACCACATGAGCGGTGATGCAGCGCTGTACGATTGCGAACACCGGATGCAAACTACTTCAGGAGACTGGAAGTGGATCAAAGACGTCGGAAAGGTCGTCGAGCGCGACGCCGAGGGGACGCCGATGCGTGCCGTCGGCATCCACCTCGACATCAGCGACCGGAAGGAGTCCGAACTGCAACTAGAAGAGGAACGGGACATGTTCGCCCAGGGGCCGGCGGTCGTGTTCAAGTGGGAGAACGCCGACGGCTGGCCCGTCGAGTACGTCTCCGAGAACGTCACCGAGACGTTCGGCTACACGCCCGAACAGCTCGAGTCCGGCGCCGTACCGTATATGAACCTGATTCACGACGACGACGTCGACACGGTCCAGACCACAGTCGCAGAACAGAGCGACGGGACGAGGGAACGGTTCAGTCACGATCCCTACCGGATCGTCACCGACACGGGCGACGTTCGGTGGGTCACGGACAACACCAAGATCATCCGGACCGACGGCGAGGTTACCCACTATCTGGGCTATCTCATCGACATCACGGAGCAGAAACAGCTCGAAGCGTCGCTGCGCGAGAGCGAACAGTCGCTCCGGGAACTCACCGAAATCGGGTCCGACACCGACCAGAGCTTCGCGGAGAAACTCACGGCACTCCTGGAACTCGGTACCGAGCGGCTCGATATTCCGTTCGGGTTCCTGACCCGGATCGAACAGGGGACACAGCACGTCGTCGAAGCCGTCGGCGAGCATCCCCTGCTTCAGGCTGACCAAACGACTCCGCTGTCGGAGGCGTACTGTCGGAAGACGATCGAACAGGATGGTGTGTTCGACGTCGAGGACGCAGTTGCGAATGGTTGGGAAGACGACCCGGCATACGAGCGGTTCGATCTGGGCTGTTACATCGGTGCGAAAGTCGTCATCAATGGAGAGCTATACGGCACGCTCTGCTTTGCGGATCGGACCAGCCGTGACCACGAGTTCGAGCAGACGGAGCGGGCCTTCGTCGAACTGCTCGTCCAGTGGATCAGCTACGAACTCGCCAGTGAGGACTTCGAGTCGAAGCTTCAGGAACTCAACGACACCGCCCAGCAACTCATGACGGCACCCTCGCCAACGGACATCGCCGCCATCGGAGCCGAGAGCGCGAAATCGGTACTCGATATGCCGATGACCGGGATATGGTGGTACGACGACGAGACCGAGACGCTCGTTCCGGAGCTGATGACCGACGAAGCCGCCGATCTGTTCGACCAGCAACCGACGTTCGGGACGGGCGACTCCCTCGCCTGGGACGCGTTCACAGCCGACGAACTCCGTGTCTACGACGATCTAGATGCGGCCCCACGAATCCACAACGACGAGACACCCCTGCAGTCGGAAGCTATCGTGCCCCTCGGTGACCACGGAGTCCTGATCTCCGGTGCAGTCGAGCAGCGAGCGTTTTCGGAGAAACGAGTGAACCTGCTGGAGGTGCTCGCGGCGACACTCGAAGCGGCACTGAACCGGGCGGAACGGGAACAGGAGTTACGCGAGACGCGACGCCAGCTCGAACAATCCAACGAGGAACTCGAACAGTTCGCCTACGCGGCCTCCCACGACCTGCAGGAACCGCTCCGGACGGTGTCGAGCTATCTCACGCTCCTCGAGCGTCGGTACGGTGACGATCTGGACGAGGACGCTCTGGAGTTCATCGACTTCGCGGTCGACGGCGCCGACCGGATGCGCGAGATGATCCAGGCACTACTCACCTACTCCCGTGTCGACACACGCGGGCAGGAGTTCGAGCCGACGCCCCTCTCGACCATCTTCGAGGAGGTCACCCGGAACCTCGAACTGACGATCGCGGAAACGTCAGCGACCGTCGAGACGCCGGCGTCGGACACGACCGTCCTGGGAGACAGCCATCAGCTCGTACAACTGTTCCAGAACCTCGTCGAGAACGCCATCAAGTACAGTGACGGTGAGCCATACGTCGATATCTCGATCGAGCATCACGGGGACGAACTGACAGTGCTGGTCGCCGACGACGGAATCGGGATGGAACCGGATCAGCTCGACGAGATCTTCGAGGTCTTTCAGCGACTCCATACGCGCGAGGAGTACGACGGAACAGGCATCGGCCTCGCTCTCTGTCGGAAGATCGTCGACCGACACAACGGCGAGATTCACGCCGAGTCAGAGCCCGGTGTCGGCTCGACGTTCTCGGTGACACTTCCAGTCGGTGGTGACGTCGATGCGTGAAGAGACAGCCGGGAAGTCGATCCCCAGAGTGGTCGCCGTCGAGGACAACCCTGGCGACGTTCGACTCATCGAGGAGGGGATTTCGGCGGCCGGGATCGATCTCGAACTGGACGTGATTCAGAACGGGAGCCAGGCCATCGAGCGGTTCACCACAGCTGGGAGCGAGGACGCCAGCAGCCGGCCGGATTTACTGCTCCTGGATCTGAATTTGCCCGGAGCCTCCGGATTCGACGTTCTCGAGGTTGTCCGAACGGAGTCCTCGTTCCAGAACGTCCCCATCGTCGTCGTGTCCAGTTCCGAGAACCCAGATGATATAGAACGCATCTACGAATCGGCAGCCAACGCGTACGTCACCAAACCAGCGGACCCGGACGAGTACATTCAGATGATCGTCGCAGCAGTCGACTTCTGGATCGCGAACGTAAACGTCTCACCCACCAATGACTAACACAGACCCAACTCACGTCCTGCTTGTCGAGGACAACCCGAGCGACGCCCGTCTTATCGCAGAGTATTTCAAAGAGCAGACATGGCCCGAAATCGAGGAGAGCGAACCGGAGATTACGCACGTCGAGCGGTTGTCGGCCGCAGTCGATGCCTGTGACGACACTGTCGACATCGTGTTGCTCGATCTGGGATTACCGGACAGTTCCGGTCTGGAGACACTCGATACGATGGTCGAAGGTGCCAGTGCGGTCCCGGTTGTCGTGCTGACCGGCCTCGACGACGAGCGTGTCGGTATCGATGCCGTCGAACACGGTGCCCAGGATTATCTCGTCAAAGACGATATTACACCGAACCTCCTCCAGCGAACCCTCAGATATGCCATCGAGAGAGAGCGCCAGCAGCGACAGCTGTCCCAGCGGAACGAAGAACTGGCACTGCTCAACCAGATCGTCCGCCACGACATCAAAAACGACGTCGCCATCATCCTGGGATGGGGAGAGGGTCTCGAGGACCACGTCGATCCCACGGGCGAAGAGTACCTCGAACACATTATGAGTGCAGGTAACCACATCACGGACATCGCGGAGACGGTCGGTGATTTCCTCGACGTACTGGAGGGGAACAGCGACCCCGACCTGCGCCCGATCGATATCGAGCGAGTACTGACGAACGAGATCGAGAAAGCGCGGTCTGCTCACGATTCGGTCACCGTCAGGCTGGCAGATGAGATTCCATCCGGGCTTCGTGTGGCCGCCACGGAACTCGTGTCGTCACTCTTCCGGAATCTCCTGAACAACGCTGTCACCCACAACGACAAGGAAACCCCGGAGATCACAGTCAGCGTCGACGTGCACGACGAGACAGTCCAGTTCCACGTTGCCGACAACGGGCCGGGTGTTCCCGACAGTCAGAAGCAGGAAGTGTTCGGCCGCGGCGAGATGGGGCTGGAAAGTCCCGGGACGGGAATCGGTCTGTACCTCGTCGACACGCTCGCGGAGATGTACGACGGGTCGGTCACGTTGTCGGATAACGACCCAGAGGGAAGTGTATTTACTGTTACACTATCCCAATGGTGAGAGAGGTTCCGCAAAGCGACGACACCGATCCACGACAGCCCCGATCTTCAGTACCGTGTAGGTGCAGGTCGCCTGCAGCCTCATACTGCTGGCTATAACTTCGTGAACGATTTCCCCATCCCCGTGCCGAATCTGTTGACGTACTTATAGCCGGGAGTAGCAGGCGTGCCAGTAGTCGATCCCCCGGTAGATCAAAAACAAGAGTGCGTTCAGGACCCCGACGGCTGCAAACAGGCTTCCCAGGGCGGGCCCGATGGCGTGAAACAGACTCCCCGGGCGCCCGACGTTGCCGATGCCGAACGCACAGAAGGCCGCGATAATGCCCCAGACGCCGAGGATTCCGGCGATTCGGGCACCGTCTTCTACGTACGTCCTGATGTCGTGTGCCGGTGGTAGAGCCGCGGGACGGGGTCGATCGGCCGGCTCGCCGGCGGACTGGTCGGGCGGGAGGTCTTCGTTTGGGGACATGTCAGTTCAGTTCGACCGGTCAGGGCTTAAAACCGGTCACTGGCGTGTGCATCAAGACCCTTATCAGGCGACGGGTCCCTATCACGGGTATGAACATCGTCCCGGACACGAGCGTCGTCATCGACGGTCGCGTGTCCGAACACGTCGAGTCCGGCGACTTCGCCGACGCGACGATATACGTGCCGGAAGCGGTCGTCGGAGAACTGGAATCGCAGGCCAACGAGGGCCGCGACAGCGGGTGGGACGGCCTCTCGGAGTTGCAGGCGCTCGCCACGCTCGCCGACGACGGGGAGATCTCGCTGGAGTACGTCGGTCGCCGCCCCGAGGCCGTCGAGAAGCGCGACGCCGGTGAGGGGAAAATCGACGCGCTCATCCGCGACACCGCCGCCGAGTACGAGGCGACGCTGTTTACCTCCGACATCGTCCAGAGCGAGGTCGCGACGGCCAAAGGCATCGAGGTCAAATACGTCGAGCCGGAGACCGAGGACACCACCGTCGAGTCGCTGTCCATCGAGGACTTCTTCGACGAGACGACGATGAGCGTCCACCTCAAAACCGGCGTGCGCCCGATGGCAAAGCGGGGCGAACTCGCGGACATGCACTACGAGGAGATCCGCGACGAGGTCTCGACCGAGGGCCAGCTCAAGGAGTGGACCCAGGAGATCGAGAACAGTGCCCGCGCCAGCCCCGACGGCTTCATCGAACTCTCCGAACCGGGGATGACCATCGTTCAGTTCCGGGACCTCCGGATCGCGATGGCCAGCCCGCCCTTCGCCGACGGTTACGAGATCACGGCCGTTCGCCCCATCGCCAAGACGGACCTGGACGACTACGAGTTCGCCGACGAACTCAGGGACCGGCTGACCGACCACCAGCGCGGCGTCCTCATCTCCGGTGCGCCCGGAGCCGGGAAGTCCACCTTCGCCCAGGCCGTCGGGGAGTTCCTCTCGGATTCGGACTTCGCGGTCAAGACCATGGAGAAACCGCGGGACCTCCAGGTCGGACCGAACATCACCCAGTACACGGAACTGGGCGGCGAGATGTCCAAAACGGCGGACTCGCTGCTGATGGTCCGGCCGGACTACACCATCTACGACGAGGTCAGGAAGACCGACGACTTCGAGGTCTTCGCCGACATGCGCCTGGCCGGTGTGGGGATGATCGGCGTCGTCCACGCCACCCGGGCCATCGACGCGCTCCAGCGGTTGGTCGGCCGCGTCGAACTCGGCATGATCCCCCAGGTCGTCGACACCGTCGTCTACATCGAGGCCGGGGAGGTCGCGAAGGTCTACGACGTGACGACCGAAGTCAAAGTCCCGGAGGGGCTGATGGAGGAGGACCTCGCTCGCCCGGTCATCATGATCAAGGACTTCGAGACCGGCCAGCCCGAATACGAGATCTACACGTTCAACCGGCAGGTCGTCACCGTGCCCATCGGGGCCGACGAGGACGGCGAGGGCCGCGAGAGTGGCGTCGACCGCATCGCCAAACAGGAGGTCGAACGGGAGATCCGCTCGATCGCCCGCGGCCACGTCGAGGTCGAGTTGCGAGGGCGGGACACCGCCGTCGTGTGGGTCGAGGACGACGACATCTCCCAGGTCATCGGCAAGGGCGGCGGCCGCATCACCGACGTGGAGAATCGGCTCGGCATCGACATCGACGTGCGGACGTTCAGCGAGCGCCCCGGCGGGAAGGGGTCGAGCAACGGCGCGGCGGCCGGCGGCGATGGTGGTGGCGGTGGTGGCAAGCCCGGCCAGATCATCACGCCCGAGGTGACCTCCCGACACGTCATCGTCCCGATGGACGGCCACGCCGGCGAGACCGTCGAGGTCCAGGCCGACGGCGAGTACCTCTTCACCGCAACCGTCTCCCGCGGCGGCGAGATTCAGGTGTCACGAGGCAGCGCGATCGCCGAGGAGCTAGAGCAGGCGATCGATCGCGGCAAGACGATTACTGTGGTTCCGTCGTAAACACAGGCGTTGGACCGCGAGCGACCATCGGGAGCGAGCGGCTGTTTTAGACGATCACCGTCGTGCCGTCGTCGAATCGGCCGCGGCGTGAGTGCTCGACGTGCGACATGTCGGCGTCCCGTGGAGCCACAACGTTATCGGGTGCGGGCACCTTGTTTAGAGGTATGAGTCGAATCAAACGCGCACTGAGCCGTGCCCGATACGCGGCGATGGGCGGTGCCGTCGGCGGTGCACTGGGCGGGTTGGTCAGCCGGAACGCCGCGAGTACGGGGGCTGCGATGGGTGCGCTCGTCGGCGCGACGTACGGTGAGCGACGGCTCGACGTCGGCGTGGTCGTCGAACAGGTCAAGGAACGCGGGGAGAAGGCGAGCGACCGAGTCACGTAATGCGACGCGAGCGGTCAGGCAGTCCCGCTCGCCGGCGGTCCCCCACCAGATGAATCGGGAGTCAACAGACGCGAGAGTCAGTCCGAGACGGCGGATTCGGTCTGTTCTGTGGCCTGGTCCCCGTCGTCGTCGATCTCGTAGAGGTTCTGTCGGGCGTCGGCGAAGTAGACGTCTTCGTCGACGGCACCGACGTCTTCGAGGCGTTCCAGGGCGTAGCGGACGGTGCGAGCGGAGAGCATCGACTCCTCGACGATGCCTTTCTGGGTGAGCGGGCCGTTGTACTCGAGTACTTTGTAAACGAGCTTTGCACTCGGCGGAAGGTCCGCGATAGTCTCCCCATCGGATTCTGCCATCGAGTTAACGGTGGCACGCCTGCTCCATAAAGATTGATGGACAGGTCCGCGAGCCCGCGAAATTGGGGGATTCCGGAATCGAGCGGCCACGACCCCTCCCCGATCAGATCAATTGACATATGTATCGACCACTGGGACCTGACGATACCGACCCCGACCACGAGACAGGACACGATTCCGGGACCGTCGAATCCCTGTCAAGACCGTAACACGACGGAGCGGTTCCGGTGACAGGAGCGGGATCGGCGTCAGCAGTTGGCAGTGGTATCGAATCACATGGACGAGCGGCGGGCGGGAACGAACCGCTTTTGAGGACGGATGGCGGACGGGGAGGTATGGCAACGGATACGGTCGACCGGCGGGCAGCCCACGTGCGGGGGCTGACGGTCACGACGCTCGCGTCGCTGGCGGGCGTCGTGGCAGCACTCGCCTCCCAGGCGATTGCCGGGTCGGCCACGGACAACGTCGCGCTGTACATCCTCCTCGGGTCCATCGTCGTCCAGTTCCCGATCCTGAAGGTACTCGGTATCGACGTCGACGACTTCTCGGCGAAAGATTACCTCTACATCGGGTTCATGACGTTCTCGCTCTGGTTCGTCGCCTGGGGAGTCCTGTTGACAGCGAACACAGCAATCAGTTTCTAACATGGCCGAAGACAGCATCGCCGTCGTCGACCTGGACAAGTGTCAGCCCGACCGGTGTAACTACGAGTGTGCGAACTTCTGTCCGCCCAACCGGACGGGCAAAGAGTGCATCGTCACCCGCGAGGAGCGCTACGAGGAGGACGACCTCTACGAGGGCGGCCCGGACCAGATCAGCATCAGCGAGGAGATCTGCCTGGGCGAGTCCTGCGGGATCTGCGTCGACAAATGCCCGTTCGACGCCATCGAGATCATCAACCTCCCGCAGGAACTCGACGAGGAACCGGTGCACCGCTACGGCGAGAACGCCTTCGCGCTGTACGGCCTGCCCGCGCCCGAGGAGGGACAGGTCACCGGCATCCTCGGTCCCAACGGGATCGGGAAGACCACCGCCGTGCACCTGCTCGCCGACGAGATGATGCCCAACCTCGGCGAGTTCAACACCGAACCCAGCTGGGAGCGAGTGTTAGAGGAGTATCGCGGGACGGAACTCCAGGATTACCTGGAGGAACTCCGGGACGGCGACGTGACCGTCGCGCGCAAGCCCCAGTACGTCGATCAGATCCCCGACCAGTTCGACGGGAAGACCCGGGACCTGCTCGAACACACCGACGAGCGCGGGGCGCTCGACGACCTGGTCGAACGGTTCGGCATCGAGGCCGTTCTGGATCAGGACATCGACTCGATCTCCGGCGGTGAGCTCCAGCGCGTCGCGATGACGGCCACGCTCGCCCGGGACGCCGATTTCTACTTCTTAGACGAGATCACGCCGTACCTGGACATCGGCCAGCGCGTGACCGCGGCCCGGATCATCCGCGAACTCGCCGAGGAAGAGGACCGCTCGATGCTGGTCGTCGAACACGACCTGGCCATCCTGGACCTGCTGGCCGACGGCGTTCACCTGGCGTACGGTCGGCCGAGCGCGTTCGGGATCATCACGCCGCCCAAATCGGTCAGGAACGGCATCAACGAGTACCTCTCGGGCTATCTCGACAACGAGAACATGCGGATCCGGGAGGAGGCGATCACGTTCGAGGAACACGCGCCCCGGACTGCGACGAAAGCCGACGCGGTCGTGGAGTACCCGGATCTGAAAAAGTCCTACGGCGACGGCGAGTTCTCGCTGGAGGTCGAGGGCGGCACGATCCACCAGAGCGAGGTGCTGGGCGTCGTCGGCCCGAACGGGATCGGGAAGTCGACGTTCGCGAAGTTGCTCGCTGGTCGGCTCGAACCCGACGAGGGCGAGATGGACTCACAGCTGGACATCTCCTACAAACCGCAGTACATCGACATCGACCAGCACATGCGGGTCGACGCGTTCCTGCGGTCGATCACCGACGACTTCGGCACGTCCTACTGGAACACCGAGATCGCCCAGCCGCTCCAGTTAGAGCGGGTCATGGAGCAGAACCTCAACGACCTCTCCGGCGGGGAGCGCCAGCGGGTCGCCATCGCGGCCTGCCTCTCGAAGGACGCCGACCTCTACCTGCTCGACGAGCCCTCGGCGCACCTCGACGTCGAACAGCGGGTCATGGCGACCTCGGCGATCCGCCGCTATGCGGAGAACCACGACGCCACGGCCCTGGTCATCGACCACGACATCTACATGATCGACCTGCTGTCCGACCGGTTGCTCGTCTTCGACGGCGAGCCAGCCGAACACGGGCAGGCCTCGACGCCCACCAGCATGCGCGAGGGGATGAACGAGTTCCTCGGCAATCTCGACATCACGTTCCGCCGCGACGAGCGGACCAAGCGCCCCCGGGTGAACAAGCCGGGGAGTCAACTCGACCGCGAGCAGAAGAAGGAAGGCGAGTACTACTACTCACCGTAGAAAGGGGAGTACTACTCGGGCAGATTTCTGGCAGCGCTACCACTGTTCCTGTGCCCGGTCCGGCCGGTCACGCTTGTAGATGTCGTCTCGAACGTCCTGGAAGGTGTTGATGAGTTCGCCGACGGCGTGGGTGATCGTCTCGAAGTACTCCTCGCCGAGTTCCGCCGTCGCCTCGCTCGGATCGCCCCAGGTACCGGTCTCGCTGACGCGGTAGTACGACCCCTTGCCGACGAGCAGGTGGTCGAGCAGCGCGGCGGGGTTCTCGATGTCCTCCGGGAGGTCTGGGTCGTCGGTGGAGGTGCTCTCTAAGTCCACGAGCCCCTCGTCGATGGCCATCACCGCGGCCGTCTCGCCGATGTTGGCGTGCCAGCCAGCGTCGAAGGAGAGGTACTCCGCCATGTCCTCCCCGCTCAGGGCGTCCCAGTAGGGGAACGCGTACACGTAGTGTTCCTCCGGCAGGTCGTGTGTGGCCTGATTGGCACCGACCTTGGCCGCCCAGTCGTTGGTCAGGTGGCCCGAGATGAACACGGCGTCGGTGAAGCCGCTCTCGGCCAGCGAGTACGCCAGATCGCGCACCACCGTCGCCAGCGTCCGGTAGTTGAGATACGTGATCCCCTCGTATCCGGCGTGCATGTCCGAGGCCCCATAGGTGATCGGCGGGCCGACCAACGCGTCGACGTCCTCGGCGATGCGCTCACAGATCTCCGTCGGAATGAACGCGTCGGTCCCCATCGCGAGGTGCTCGCCGTGTTGTTCGGTCGTCCCCACCGGGATCAACGCCGTCGGAACCTCCGCGTCCTCGAGGTACGCTTTCACTTCCGGGTGACGCATCTCGTCCATCCTGCGTGGGATTGACATACACACACTACCACGAATCGAACCAAGAGTTTCCTTGCCAGACGCGTTCCAGTTTTCGTCAGGAGACGTGTTTTTTCACGCGGTGTGTCTCTCAGGTTGTCTTTCGCAGTCGCGGAAGCCGAGTGGGTGGCGCGGCCCGCCATCGCGGACGTCGAACTGTGAGGGAAAGGTGGTGCTCCCGGGCAGGAACGGGGACAGCGCGAGAACTTACCCTTCCAGTCCGTACTCCACGTCCAGCGGGTCTTCGATGTCGCCCATGACGGCTTCGAGCGCGTCGGTCGCGGTGAGCAGGCCGACGACCTCGCCATCGGCCAGGACCAGGGCGAGTTCCTGGCGTTCGGCCTGGAACTGGTCGACGGCGTCGCTGATGGTCGTGTCGGCGGCCATGGTCATCGGCGGGGCAGACAGGTCCTCGAAGGAGGTGTCGCCGGCGCGGAGCGCGTCGAGTTCGTCGACGACCTTCGGGACGTAGACGATGCCGCGGAAGTCCTCGTAGTCCTCGCCGATCAGCGGGAAGCGAGTGTGGGGGCTCGACCCGATACGGTCGAGGTTCGTCTCGACGGCGGCCGCAGTCGAAAGGAAGGTGACGTCCTCGACGTCGGTCATGACGTCGCTGATCGGCTCCTCGCCGATGATGAACGCGTTGCTGATCTCCTCGCGGCGCTCCTCGGGGATATCGCCCTGCACGAGGAGGGTATCGAGGCGGTTGCGGAGGTCGGCGCGAGTCTCGATGATCTCCTCTTCGGTTTCGAGCCACGCGCCGGTCATCTCGATGCCGAACAGTTTGAGCGTCCACTTGGCGACGCCGTCGCCGAGCATGATGACCGGCTTGATGACTGTCGCGAACCAGTACAGCGGCGTCGCAGCGTACCGGGCGACGAACTTCGTCCGCTCGACGCCGAGGTAGGTCGGCGTCTGTTCGCCGTGAGTCAGGTGCAGGAGGTTGATGATGATGAAGGCGATGATACCGCCGGCACCCACCGATGCCAGGAAACTGTTCTGGAGGTACGGCTCGAAGATGGCGGCCAGCGCCGGTTCCGCGACGATACCGACCGCGATGGACGTCGCCGAGATGCCGACCTGGCAGCTCGTGAGGTAGATCTCCAGGTCCTGGGTCATCTCCCAGGCGCGGCGCAATCCGGGTTCGTCGAACTCCGCCTCCGGGTACTGCCGGACGCGCGTCAGCGCGAACTCGATCGCGACGAAGAAACCGTTGGCCAGGATCAGGAGTATCCCGGCACCCAACCTGAGCCAGAGTTCCAGGGCGTTCATACGCGGAGGATCGTGCCAGCGAACGGAAATGTGTAGTGATCTGTTTCAGAGACCGGGAACGGACCCAGCACACATCGAAATCCGAAACGCAACAACCAGTTATCCGGTCCGAGAGACAAGGACTGACACACGAGATGGACCGGGATTACCACGTCCATTCGACGTACTCCGACGGCCGCTTTCTCTTTCAGATGGTGCGGGCGGCGGCCGAGGCGGGTCTGGAGGGCGTCGGCATCGCGGACCACTGTAGCGTCTCGGACCGCGACGAGATCCAGGAGCAGAAACACCTGCTGGGGTTCAACCTCGACGAGACCTACGAGCGCCGTCGGGAAGCCATCGAACGACTCCGCGAGGAGGCGAGCATCGCCATCTACGACGGGGTCGAGATGGACTACCACCCCGAGGACGAAGCCCGGATCCGAGCCTTTCTGGACGAGGCGGGGTTCCAGTACGCCATCGGGAGCGTTCACTACCTGGAGGGCGTCAACGTCCACGTCGAGCCGTACTTCGAGCAGAAGGCCGAGGGTGACAGGGACGAACTGGTGTCGGAGTATTTCGACCGGCTGGTCGCCCTCGTCGAGTCGGAACTGTTCGACATCGCGGCACACGTCGACCTCGTCGAGCGCAATCCGGCGCTGCGAGGGTACGCGACGACAGAGCAGTACCGCCGCGTCGCCGAAGCCTTCGCCGACTCGCGGACGGTCCCCGAGTTGAACGCCGGGCGGGCACTCTCAGAGTACGGCGAGTTCCACCCCAGTCCGGGGTTCCTGGACGTCTTAGCCGAGTACGAGGTCCCGGTCACGGTCGGGACCGATTCGCACAAACCCGACGAGGTCGGCGATCGCGTCCGCCACATAGAGCGGTATCTCGACCGGCGGAATCGGCAGCCGGTCACACTGGAGTTGTGACGGAACGGCACGATCACTCGCTTTCGGCGTCGTCGCTTCGGTACGTCTCCAGAATGTCGTCGAGAAGCATACAGCGTGGATCGGTCGACGGGTAGTGCGTGTCGATGTACTCCTCGGCGGTCTCGATGTCGCCCCGAATCGCGAACTGGCGGACGCGTGCCGCGACCTGATAGAACTGATCGTCGGCGTCGGACGGTGCTTCGGCCTCCTTGATGAGTCCCTCGTTCGGAAGCACCTGTTGGCGCAGATCATCGAAGTCGAGCATTTCGGGGTCGTAATCGGCGATCTCCGAAAGGACGAGTTCGACGGCAAACCGCTGGAACTCGGATTTGTTGGAGAACGTCTCCTCGGATACCATCTCCTCGACGCGCTCCATGACCGTCTCCGAGAACCGGACCGTCGATTTGACCATCTATCACACACTCCCTTGGACGTGGGACCTCTTCCGGTCGACGGGACAAAACGATTGTGGCTGGCTCAGGTCCGCTGGAGGATTTCCCGCATCGTCCGGCCGAACGTCGTGTCGTCGACCGACGCCTCGAACTCGGCCAGCCGTGCTTCGAGGTCGCGCCGTCGATCCCGTAACTCTCGGCGCTCAGAGCCGGTCGTCGCGTCGACGAGGGCGGCGACACACCGCTCGTACTCGTCGAGCAGGTCGACGTACCGGTCCCGGCGATCGAACGTCGCCAGTATCCGGCGGAGTTTCCGGTCGGTCAGCGGCCGGGACGCCACCGCATCGACGGCGAGCGGCGACACCGGTAGTTCGGCCTCGTCCATCACGACGACAACACGACTGTCCCGTGCCATCTGAAGCGTCCACGAGACCACGCGGTACGGCGAGGCGTCGATGGCACCGACGTCGAGGACGAGAATCGATGGCGGGTCCGCGAGTTGTGACGAGACGGCACTCCGGGACCGAACGACTGTAACCGGCCGGCCATCGACCGATCGCGTTACGACCGGCTCGGCGCGCTCCCGGCGAACGTCGGCATCAGTCCCGAAATCGAGCATC
Organism: Halorientalis salina; assembly: GCF_005049285.1. GTDB lineage: Archaea > Halobacteriota > Halobacteria > Halobacteriales > Haloarculaceae > Halorientalis > Halorientalis salina. The sequence continues at coordinate 85,167 of NZ_SOSC01000003.1, forward strand.
GACATGCGTGAATCGATCACCAGGGTACAGCCGGAGAGTACTGAGCGGTCCGCGACGTGTTCTCGTCCGGTACGTCGTGCTACACGGATGTTATATTTTTGTACCCACGAAGGTATTCGTAGCACAGCGGAACGCCGACGCGGCCCGACGGCCCCTCAGTCGAAGCGAACGCCCAGGTCGTGCATCCCGTCGTTGTGCTTGGCGACGTTGATGAGCAGCGGGGTGATCGCCTCGATCTCGGCGGCGTTGGCGAGCGGGCCGCCGTCGACGGCGCGGAGTCCCTCGATGCCTTCGGCGAGCTCCGTCACGATATCGACGGCGTCCTCGTCGTCGCCGACGACGACGGTGTCGATCCCCAGGTCGGCATCCAGGTTCGCCAGTCTGGCGGCCGGGAGGTTGTGGAACGCACCGACCACGGGGACGTCGTCGGGGGCCGCTCCGGCGGCGAGCTCGGTGACGCTGCCGACCCCGGGTTCGTTGTAGTGGAACCCGTCCTCGTCGCGTTTCATCCCGACGGCCGGGGAGACGAGGACGGTGTCGCTGTCGACGTCGTCGGCGACCGCCTCGATGGTATCGGAGAGGTGGTACGCCGGCACGGCGAGGACGACCACGTCCGCACGGGCAGCGGCCTCGCTGTTTGCCGCGCCCTCGACGGTTACGTCGACGCCGCGGCTGTCGAGTTCGGTCTCGTACTCCTCGGCTTTGGCTTCGGCGCGGTCGGCCTCCCGAGATCCGATGACGACCGAGTGGTCGGTGTCGTAGGCCCAGCGCAGCGCCAGTCCCTCGCCGATGTCACCGGTGCCACCCAGCAGTGCGATATCCATACCGGACAGTTCGGCGACTGGACGTTAAGCGTTGCGCGAGCGGCCAGTGTTTCAGGGTTCGCGTCCGGCGGTCGAGTGAGGTCGTCGATCGAGACGACGGATCAGTTCCGCCAGGTCGGAATCTCGCGCTCGACGAACTCACCGTGACCCGGTGGGCCGACGATCTCCCCGTCGTCAGCGACGAGTTCCCCGCGGACGAACGTCTTCTCGACCGACCCGACCTCGCGACCCTCGTAGACGGAGAAGTCCGACATAGAGGCGTTGTCCTCGGGGTCGATGGGAGACGTGTCGTCCGGATCGAAGACGACGATATCGGCGTGGGTCCCGGGTTCGAGCGTTCCCTTCTCGGGCATTCCGAAGACGCGCGCCGGGTTCGCGGCCAGTTTCCGCACGAGGAAGGGGAGCCTGAACCCTCGCTCGGCGACGGCCTCGTCGTGGAACACCGGGAGACTCCGCTGGAGTGAATTCATGCCGAACGTCCCCTCCCACCAGGGGTAGACCTGTTTCTGGTCGCGGGTGAATCCGCAGTGGTCGGTGGAGACGACGTCGATCGTCCCGCGGTCGAGATGCTCGAACATCGCGTCGTTGTCGTCCGGTTTCCGCAGTGGCGGTGCGGCCATCGGCAACAGGCCGACGTCCTCGAACAGGGAATCGTCAGCGACGGTGTACTGGGTGCAGGTCTCGGCGCGGATCATGTCGTGGTTGTCCCTGCGGTGGGCGTCGATGACCTCGGCGGCCTTCCGACTGGTCGTATGGATCCCGTAGTACCGACAGTCGGCCGCCATCGCCATCCGAATCGCGCTGTCGGCGGCCATCGCCTCCGCCAGGTCCGGGCGGGACTTCGGGTAGTACTCCGGGTCGCCCTTGTCTTCGCGCTTGAACTGCTCGGTGATGACCTCACAGATCGACGAGTCTTCGGTGTGGAAGACGGCCACGAGGTCGTGGTCGGCCGCGTGTTGCAACACCTCGTTGATGAAGCCGTTGGACAGGCCGAACTCGTAGGCGGTGAACATCTTGATCGACGTGACGCCCCTGTCGACGAGTTCGGGCAGTTCCTCGAAGACGGCAGAGTCTTCGCGAGTGATCGCCCCGTGAAGACTGTAGTCGACGAGCGCGTTTTCGGCCTTGGCCTGTTTGCGGTCGACCCCTTCGAGGAGCGTACTCTCCTCGTCGAAGAGACTCACGTCACCGACCCAGGCTTGCCAGGCGAAATCCACGATCGTCGTCGTGCCGCCGAGCACGGCCGCTTTCGAGGCCGTCTCGTACGTGTCGTTCGAGAAGTGGTCGTCGAGGTGGACGTGGACGTCGACCGCGCCAGGGAGGACGAGCTTCCCCGAGGCGTCGACGACCTCGTCTGCCTCGGGGAGGTCCGATTCCGACCCGACGGCGGCGATCTCCTCGCCGTCGATCGCGATGCTCGTCTCGAGTATCCCCTCCGGCTGCACCAGCTGGCCCCCCGTGATGAGCGTATCCACGGTCATGCTATTTGCTATCGTGGGTCAAATTCAATAGTTCTATTCTCAGCAAGTGGTAAATTCACAGTCGGCTCAGCTCTACAACAGCGGGTCGAAAACGCATCTCGAGACGGGCGAAGGCGGTAAGAAAAAAGCCGGATTTCGACACGCCGTTGGAGTGGGGACGACGTACTGCGGCATCGCCGGCAGGAGATCGGTTTCAGGGGGAGACAACCACGTTTCTTGGCGTCTCAGACGTGGGGTCACTGAACGAGAGAGAGATATCCGACGTAGACGAGGACGGCCACCACAAGCGAGACGGCAAGGACCCCGACGCCGGCGAATTCCTCCAGGGCAACCTCCGGGTACACCCAGAGATATGCGCCGCCCTCGATCGCGAGGACGACCAGGGTTCCGTACACGGCAGTGACGCCGACAGCACGGGCGAGTCCGCGGGCGTCTATCGATGGGCTACGCGTCATCTCGACCACGAACACCAGCGCCAGCGCCAGCGCGTAGAACGGTGTCGGGACGGCCCGTCCGAGCCCCGTCTCGGTCACACTTTGGATTCCATAGTAGCCGAGCGCGAGCAAAACGCCCGTCAGGAGCGTCATCGAGAGGCCCAGTCCATCTGCGTCATCGACCGTTGGTGTCGTGAGCAGACGATCGTCCGTCCGCTCGGCGTCTCCCTGGTCAGTTGACGCGCTCTGCTTTCCACGATCGTCGGTATTCGGGCCGTCCATTCTCGGACTAGCTCCGGCGGCAGCCGAATGGTTATGTGGGGCTTACAGAAGGAGAAGGGGTAACCCGCCCTTCAGGGAGACGTCACGCCAACTCACAGAACGCCCATCGATATGGAGAGCGTGATCAGGAGGAGTACGGCCGTCAGTACGACACCGCCAGCGAGTGGTTTGTTCTCCATGAGTTTCGACTGGAGCGGCATCTGCTCGTACTCCTGCCGGAACGCTCCGAGGTTCTCGTGATCGTAGAAGTACTTTTTCGAGAGCATGAACCGCTCCGTTTTGGCACACCCCGTACAGACGGGCGTTCCCTCTAGTCGCTCCGTCTCGATGTGTGATCCACAGTTGATGCTCCCACAGTTCGCACAGTACGTGTACGTGTCGGCAGCCGTGTCGTCACACTGGACACACCGGTGGATCCCGTTCTCGATGGTTGTCCGCGATGGACCGGCGTTGTAGTACTCGTAGGAGTAGCTGTAGTCGTGAAGCGTGACGGTCTGGCGGATCCGGGGCAGATACACCGGATCGATCGCCTGTATCGAGATATCCGAGAGATTCGGCTCACACGTCTTGGTGTAGGTGACGTTGTTATCACCCGTGTACTCGACGGTCGTCGTCCGTTTCCGTCGGATCCGATCGACGGCCCAGTCCTTGTATTCGGTTTCCGTCTGACCGAAGCGGTGTGTCTCGACCGTGTCGAAGGTCTCGGCCAGCTGCTCCTGGTCGAGTTCGACTCGCCGTGTCATGTTGTCGGCCACGAGCTGGCTGATCGTGGGTTGTGCTTCCCGCGGCTGGCCACGGTCAGCTTGTAGCGTGAACCGGTCTGTCCCGCGTTCGCGATGGACCACACCGACGGATGTCTCGAACGTGGCGTCGGTGTCGGCGGTGATCTGTACCACCGGCTGGAAATCCACGCTAGCTGTCGGCTCCGGAACCGTATCGATCCCGATGTTCTCGACGTCCCGAAACGCGTCCCAGACCGGGCCGTGAACCCCTCGTGAGGGGTCGTACGGCCGGAGGGTTTCGTCACAGAGAATTTCGATCCGTCCGTTGTACAGATCGAGCCCGATCTCGTCGCCGATGCGGCGGAGGTCCGTCCCATCGAGGAGTTCGATCGTGTGCGGATCGTCGTTTGCACGAAGCTGGGTAGCGTACGCTTCGGCGGGGTTGGTGAACGTCCCGGTCGTTACGACCATTCCCCGCTTCGGTCCCTGAAACGAGTAGGTCGCGACCGCCGAGTGGAGTTTCTGGACGACAGGGCGGCCAACGCTGGCTGTGTGTTTGCACTCGACGACGACGGCCTGGCGGGTCCCATCGACCACCTCTTCCATGAGGATGTCCCGCCCTTCGTCACTGGTCTTGGCGGATTGGCGTACGTTTTCGTAGCCGAGGTTCCGAAACACGTCCTCCATGAGATCCTCGAACTCGAAGCCGGAGAGATCATCGAGAAGCTCAGCCATACGAGACAGCCATAGGTGACAGTGTATCCATGTATTGACTCGATTCCATTTCTAGCCAAGAATAAGTACGATAGTCAAGGGATTTATGCTTTCCAAGGCCAAAACTCACTCGAACGAGTACATGCACACACGCGCTGGGGGAGCCGATGATCGCTCGTCGCTCCAGGCAGCCAGGAGGCGCCCGCGAGGACGACTCCCGGTGTCGGCCAGTGGAACCTTCCAGGGCAGGCACCGATCAACGTGGTCCACCATCCAGGCCAGCACCAGTATCTAGACGGTAACATGTCCGATCCCCCATCCTCACAGTCCGAGACAGACCAGGAACGCGCTGGCGAGTCACAACCCGACACGGACGACAGCGGGGACGCTGGGGCTGCACAACTCACGTCGGATATCCTGGCGTTCGTCGACTATGCAAAAGCGTCGACCTATTACCCAGAGGAGGGGGCACACGGCCGTCTGCAGTCGGAGGGAGATCGCCCAGCCCCGTTCGGGAGATGGGTCTCCCGTGGCTGGATCACGGACGATGGCGGACTGCAACGCATGGGCGTGTCGCTACTCACGACGTGGCAACGATCCGATGACGCTGCCGACAAACTCGCCGAACTGGACCCGACGCAGTTTCTCGAGTGGGTACAGCAACACGGTGCGGTGGCGACCGTCCGGGAGTCGGGGACGGACGAGCGTATCGAGGCCCCACCGGACGCCACGGCCGACACGTACAAGGGACTCACAGTCCGGGCGACGGTCCCCGACGAACTGACCGTGCCGACCGGCCACGAGACCTACTACGAGCGGCCGGTCCGTGCCGGCAAGACAGAACTCGACGTCATGGCCCACGCCCTGAAACACGGGAACCATCTCGACCTGAAAGGAGAGACGGGGACGGGCAAATCCGAGTCGATCCTGCATCTCGCCGAGCAGGTGAACGTCGGCGTCGAGCAGGTGAACTTCTCGGAAGAGGTTCGGATGTCGTATCTCCTGGGCCATTACGAGGTGTACAGTCACGACGGCGCGACGGAGATGCAGTGGGTCGACGGGGTGCTCACCAAGTGCATGCGGTACGGCGGCTGGTTCGTCGCCGACGAGCACGACATGATCTCCGGAGACGTCTCCTCGCTGCTGCACTCCGCGACCGAGAAAGGGGACGCTGTCGTCACGATACCGGAGAAAGGCGAGACGATCACCGTCCACGAGGACTTCCGGTTTATCGGCACACGGAACATCAACTACGCCGGCTCGAACCAGCTCAACAAGGCCTACGAGAGCCGGCTCCATAGTCTCCGGTTCGAGTACCTGGACCAGCATCAGGAAGTCGAGATCGTCCTGGAGGAAGTCGATCTGTCCTCGACCAGGCGGGTGGACGTCCGGCAGGTCGTCGAGATCGGTCGAGAACTCCGGGACGCGTATCTGGACGGGGCGTTGCCGAAGCCGATCACGTTACGATCGATGATACGGGCCGCGGAGTTCTTAGAAGACGGCTTCATGCGCCCGAAGGAGGCCGCGAAGACGGCCTACGTCGACCGGTTCCCCGAACAGTCGGGCCACCGGAGCTCCGTCGAAACGACCATCGAAACCTACGGGGGATAACCGTGCCATCCCCGTTTCACTCCGAGGAGTCCGCCACGGGCGAGGAGCAGGCGGTCCCCTTCGAGGAGCCACCCCGACGCGCCGACCGCCGCCGTGCCCACCTCGACAGGCTGGCGAAGATCAGCACCAGCACGTCAATTCAGGTCCGTCTCGGTGACCACACGCGGAACAGACGGCTGCAGGACGGCCACCGCATCGACGTGCCGTCCGATCCGATCGAGCAGTCGGTCTCGGATCTCTCGCCGCCGGTGTGGCACCTCGTCGAACAGGAGACGCTGACCTTCCACGGCATCGGGCACCTCAGGTGGACGGACTTCGACGCCTACCGGCGCTACAGCGAACAGTGTCTGGCGATCGACCGCGAGACGGCGGCGTCCGGTCCCGACCTCGCCGCGCTCTACCGGTTCCTGTTCAACGCGGGCGAGGACGCCTGTATCGACGCGTTCCTCGACAGCGAGTTCGACCTGCGCGACGAACTGATACTGAGTTACGAGAACCTGGTCGCGCCCGTCCGGGAGCGCCACTGTCTCAACGCGGTCGAGGCCATCGGGTTCGGCCTGCTGGACCACGGCTTCTACGACTCGGGGGTCTGGCAGTCGGTACTCGACGGCGATATCGGGGTCGTCGACCGGGTGCCCGAGCCCGACGCCGGGCGGCTCTCGGCGTTCGTCGGCGGCGTCGTCGCCAGCGACGCGTCCGTCGGGCGGTTCGACGACCGGATCGAGAGCCTCATGGCCGAGGCGGTGACCGAACCGGACGGCACCGAACGGGCCGAACTGTTCTTCGAGTTCGCCCAGCACGTCCACGAGTCGCTCTCGGACGCCGAGGTTCCCGAGACCGGCATCAGGAGCGATTTCTCGGTCGGGATCGGCCAGCAGGCGACCCCGAACGCGGCCCGGTCGACAGGGCGGTCCAGTGGGACCGACTCACCAGACGGGCGAGGAGAGACCGAGCGTTCGGGCGACCGCGACGCCGGCGACGAGGACCGGGATGCCACGGAACTCCTCGAAGACCTGTGTGACGGGTCCGACGGCGACACGGACGAACCAGAGCGGACACCGGATGGTGAGACGGACGAACAGGAGCGGGCGCCGGACGACGACAGGACCGACCGAGACACCGCGCCCGACCACGATCCGGTCACGTTCGAGACGTACACGTCGGTCGACACCGACGAGTACGAGGACACGCTCGAAGAGCACCGTCAGGCGACCAGGCGGGATCGGAACCGCGGCGACGACGCGACGGGCGAAAAGCAGGTCACCCACTCGTTTTCCGGCCTCGACGATGGGATCACGGTCCCGACCGACTGGTCGCGGACTGATATCACGATCAACGAGATCAACGAGTGTGAGCGACAGGCCCAGTCGATCGCCCGTATTCTTCGGGCGACACTCCAGCAGGAGCGAACCAGCAGTCGCCGCTACGGCACGGAGCGGGGTCGACTCGAATCCTCCCAGCTCCCCTACGCCGTGACGGGTCGCAGGAACGTCCGCTCGGAGATGCAGGATAGCGACGAGAAAGCGTACTCGGTCCAGTTCGTCCTCGATCGCTCGATCTCGATGCGTGGGAGTGCGATCAAACACGCCCAGCGCGCAGTGTACCAGCTGGGACTGGGGCTCTCTACCGTCGGTGTCGACGTCTCGTTGCTTTCGGTGTACCGGAACATCCCGCACCTCGAGGTCCCGTTCGGGGCAGACATCTCCACGCATCGGAACCGGCTGTTTTCGGCAAAGACGCGGGGAGGGACCCCGCTATCACACTGTCTCGCCTTCGCCCAGTCCGAACTGCTCGACGGGGAGTTCGACAACCACCTGATCCTCGTCGTAACCGACGGCTATCCCGACCACGAAGAAGCCTATCGGGAGTGCGTCGCCTCGCTCTCGGTCCCGGTGTACGGCGTCTACATCGACGAATCCACGGACCGCCACGGCGACCACGACAAGTACTTCGACTCGGTTCGGTACGCGACACCGGAGACGATCGACGACCGGTGTCGGGAGTTGTGTTACGACTTCGTCAACCACGTCGGTTGAAGTCAGCTAGAGACGCCCCGACAGTCGATGCGTCGTCCGCCGTGGGTGAGAAGTCCCTCGGACTGTGTCCCGGGTTACCATAATGGACTGACTCCGCAACACATATTACGAGCAGTCGCATACCCAAGATTGCCTCGCAGACACAGTCGGTCGACGTGTGTCCGAGCGCGAACATATCAAGTCCATTGGGGTAGCTGGCCAATCCTGTTGCCTTCTGGGGGCAACGACCCTGGTTCGAATCCAGGATGGACTATTCTTCCGCCAAATCTCGCGCTCGTAGCTTTGCTGTCACGGGGTAGATACCTACTTTCATAGGCATGCACTGAGAGAGTCGACCATGACCAGTGCGGCCGCTCGGTTGACGGAACCGCACGTCCTCGCCCACACGAAGCAGCGGCTCTTCCCGGACGACGACGCCGAGAACACGTATGCGGTCGTCGACACGCAGTTCGCCCAGGACAACTGGATCGACGCTCGGGAGATCGACGACCGGGTTCAGGACCAGCTGGCTCCGTTCAATCACGTTCGACTCGGTTCGGGGTATCCCGACCTCGTCGGCGTTCGGCCACTCGACAACGACGTCCTCGCCGTCGATCGGGTTGGCGAGGAACCACCGCTGATTGCTATCGAGGCGAAGGGGTACACCGGCACCCAGCGCCCGGACGTCGAACGAGGCATCGTCCAGGCCTACGATCGGCTCGACGAAGCGAACGTCGCCTTCCTCGCCGCTCCGGCACAGTCACTCACGCAAGGCGCCCGAACGCTCGCTCGGGAACTCAACGTCGGCATTCTGGCCGTCGACAGTCGTGGGACAGTCGCCACCGAGTTGGAACCGCGAGTCGTGGGCAACCGGACGTCGACCGAGGCCTCGGCGATACGGTTCCAGGCCAGTGCCCAGGGTGTCGCGGACAAGAACTTCGGCCTCAACCACCCGAAGAACTACCTCGCGTATCCGCTCGCGGTGTACCACGATGCCACGACAGTGGACCTCCTCGCAGAGCGAGTGGTGAAGGCGACGGACGCCGCACGGACTGGCGCGGCGTTTCTCGACCTGATTAGCGTGGAGCCAGACGGGGTTCGGTTACGGCCACTCGGTCGCGAAGTCGTCCGGTTCGCGCTCCGGGAGTACGGGTCGGTCGATGCGGCACTCGACGCCTTCGAGGACTGGAAACGGTCGCGGAAACGGTTCTGTGACCTGGCTCCGTTGTGGGGACAACTGGCCCGCCGGGTCGTCTACGAGTATCCCGCCACGCAGTTGCTGGTCGAAGAACTCCAGACGATGCACGACGACGGAATCGTGGAACCGACCATCGTCGACCTCGTCGAGTATCTCCACAGACAGCATCCGACGTTCACGATCGAGTTGTTCGTCCGGGGAACCGACGACGTCCGCCAACGGGTCCTCGATGCCGACGGTGAATTGCGAACACCGACGCTCGAGGACGGTGACGTCTATCACTCACCGACGGTGTTCCAGCTGAAGACGATGCTCTATCACGCCGGCGTCCTGACCACCACCGGAACCGAACCGGCGAACCTCGACCCGTGTGAGGACGAGTGGGCCCTCCGAGAACCGCTCGATTCCGTGACCTCTCCGACCGATTAGCGGTGGGAGGTTCCATCCGACCCCACTCGCCTAATCGTCGATGGACAGGGAGTTCTCCGCTCATTCGAGCAACTCGAGTGAGTGGCACCGTCAGCCACGCCGCCGGCACGAAGTGCGGCCGCGACACCGGCTGAACGCCTGCCTAGCAGTACGATCAGTCACCGTCTCGGCGACGAACTCTTTACCGGGCTCGGTCACGCCGGTGATCGCACTGACGGAATACTGCGTGGTGAATCAGATTCGAGCCCAGACGGGCGTCGACACCGAGGTCATCGTGGTCGGTGACCAGACAACCATCGGGTGAGAACACAGACAGTACAGCCGAGTCTGATGTGGCTTGCATATTTTTGTCTCACTTCGCGTTCCGTGATTCGAAGAGCCGGGTATTCAGCGCGGCTATGACCACGTTGAGCAGGAGGAACACGACGAATCCGATGGCGATCCATCCCCACTCGACGAGAGTGAGGGGAACGACCTCGAAGAAGTCGTGAAGCGGCGTGTAGAGGACGGCCAGGTGGACGAGCAGCGACACGCCGATCGCACCGACGAGCCATAGATTCGAGCGAAGCGGCTGGTCGTACCGTGAACGGATGACCTGGATGCGGATCAACTCGACGACGACGATAAACGTAAACAGGAGCGACTGCGCGCGGAGGAGCGACCCTGTGCGGTCGAGAGCGTAAAAGAACAGACCCAGGCCAGTCACTGCTAACAGGAGCGCGATCGTCAGTATCGACACGAGCACGCGGGTGTTGATCACCCCTTCGTCGGTGGGTCGCGGGGGGCGATCCATGAGTCCAGCTGCGTGTGGGTCGGCTCCCAGCGCGAGCGCGGGCAGCGTGTCCGCGACGAGATTGATCCAGAGGATCAGTATCGGCGTCAAAATCAACGCTTGTGACGTCCCCGAGAACTGTGCTGGGAAGAGGAGACTCCCGAGCAACACACCGAGAAACACCACCAGTACCTCCCCGGTGTTGGTCGAGACGAGGTAGTTGACGAACTTGCGGACGTTCTCGAAGATGCCCCGCCCCTCCTGGATCGCGTCACGAATCGTGGCGAAGTTGTCGTCCTGCAGAATCATATCGGACGCCTGGCGGGCAACGTCGGTGCCGCGCTCTCCCATTGCCACGCCGACGTCGGCCTGCGTGAGTGCGGGGGCGTCGTTGACGCCATCGCCCGTCATCACGACGGTGTGTCCGTTATCCTGGAGCGCGTTCAGGATGCGGACCTTGTGCTCCGGCGTCACTCGGGCGAACACGTCGACATCTTCGATCGTGTGCCGCAGCTCGTCGGCGGAGTGTTCGGTGACGTCACTCCCGGTGCGTGCACCGTCGGGGTCGAGCCCGATCTCTTCGCCGACGGCCTGGGCCGTCGTGAGATTGTCCCCAGTCGCTAAGACGGTTCGAACGCCAGCCGACCGGCAGTCGGCGATTGCGTCTTCGACTTCCGCTCGGGGTGGGTCGAACATTCCTTGCAGCCCGAGAAACACCATCTCGTCCTCTATCTGCTCCGCGTCAGCCGAGGGGTCCCCGACGGGCTTCGACGCGAACCCCAGTACTCGGAGCGCGTCCGCTGCGAACGAGTGCGTGTGGTCGAGGATTTCCCGCCGCTTGTCGTCGGTGAGTTCCCGTCTGTCGCCATCCTCGAGGACAGCGTCGCATCGGTCCAGAACGGTTTCCGGTGCGCCCTTCATGTAGGCCGTCGACTGGCCGTCGTCGACGACGACGGTCATCCGCTTTCGCTCCGAGGAGAACTGGATCTCTCGGACCCGCTCGCCGGTCGAGTCGACACCCGCGTCGTCCGCGACTCGCTGGAGGGCGATTTCAGTCGGCTCGCCGCGATACTCGTCGTCGTCCGTTCGCTCCACGTTGTTGCAGCGGGCCCCACATCGCAACAGCGGGGCGAGGTCTGGTCCGTCCGCCTGATTGCCGTCAGCAACAAGCTGCGGGGCAGCACCGCTGCCGTTCGCTGCGTTCGAGGGCGGCTCAGACAGGTCAACGACGGACCCCGAGGCGTAGAGCCGCGTCACTGTCATCCGGTTTTCCGTGACAGTGCCAGTCTTGTCGCTGACGATAACGTCGACCGATCCGAGACTCTCGACGACGGGAAGCCGCCTGACCAGCGCATTCCGGTCGACCATCTCCCGTGCGCCCAGCGCCAGTGTGAACGTCACGACTGCGGGCAATCCCTCCGGGACACCCGCGACGGCGAGGGTGATCCCGACGAGAAGAATCACAACTGGTTCTGTCGCCGTGAACAGGAACTGCACAGCGACGACCAGGACGATCAACGAAACGACGAGTCCCCCAATCTGCGTTCCGAGCTGCTCGACCTCGGACTGGAACGGCGTTTGCCGGTCGTCAGCCTCCTCCAGCTGGGTGGCGATCCCACCGACCGCCGTCTCCATGCCGGTCTCGACGACGATCGCTCTGCCCCGGCCCTTCACAACAGTCGTGTTCTTGTAAACCACGTTGTGGCGCTCGGCCAGTGGCGTGTCTTCGTCTACGGTCCCGGGTTCCTTCCTGACGGGCGCACTCTCGCCGGTGAGTGGGGACTCGTTCGTCCGCAATTCGTCAGCCTCCAGCACTCGGGCATCCGCCGGAACCGCATCTCCCTGTTCGAGGTAGACGACGTCTCCGGGGACGACCTGTTCGGCATCGATGACCTGTTTTCGTCCGTCACGGAGCACGGTCGCGTCCGGACTGGTGAGTTGACGAAGTGCTTCGATGGACCGGGAGGCCTGGTAATCCTGGACGAATCCGAACAACCCGTTGGCACCGATGATGAGGGTGATGAACGCCGCCTCGGTGTAATTGGGGTGGCCGCCAGGAACGAACCCGACACCGAGTGACAGGAGCGCGGCCACGACGAGGAGATAGATGAGCGGGTCACGGAACTGTGAGACGAGCAGGTCCAGAACCGACGTTCGTGCAGCGTCGTGGATGTCATTCGCACCGTACTCCGAAAGCCGGCGATCCGCTTGGTCAGACGAGAGTCCCTTCGGGTCGGTCGCTACTGCCGAGAAGACGTCGTCAATCGGCGTCGCGTGCCAGGGTTCCGCGCGAGTCCGGTCTACATCTGAATCAGTCATACTGTCGAAACCTTCCTGTTAGGGCGCCACTGCATACGGCTCCGTTCTCTCTCCGGGCTTGTGCGACTCCGGCCCCCAAGTGTATTCTACGTGTCTGGGTCGGGTACTCGGGCCCTCCACACCGGAATCGGCGACGTCCGAACGAGAGAGTCAGTAACGCTCCCCAGCACGTATCGAACGAAATCAGTTCGCCTGTGGGTGCCGACGACGAAATCAAGCCCACGTGTTTCGGTATCGGTGATGCCGTCCGGGTACAGGTCACTCCCATCTGTTGCAAAGCAAACCTGAGCGAACATAATGCCAATAAGGAGGCGAATGCACAAAAATGGGAGCAATACCATACATATTCATTTATTTATTCGCGTAGATATCAGAACATTCGTAAAAGAGTATATTCTGCACGGAGTCGATTTTGTATCCGGACGATTCGAATGCAAGAACCCTGGTACGGTAAGACGATGGGGCAACACGAGATCGAGGAGTTTCTGAACGAGCAGGCAACCGGCGTGCTCTCCCTCTCGAACGACGGCCGCGCGTATGGCATTCCGGTCTCGTTTGCGTTTGACGATGCGGACGGACGGGCGATCATGGACCTCGGATTCGCCGACGACAGCAAAAAGCGGCGGTTCATCGAGACGACCGAAGAAGTCTGTTTGACCGTCTACGACTGGGAGAGCCCCACGAACTGGCGGAGCGTCATCGTGACGGGCGTGCTGACGCGCGTAGACGACACCGACGTTGCCGATGAGACCCGGGGATGGTATTACGAGGTCGCGAAGGACATCGAGATACCGGAGGGGGACGTAGAACTCGAGTGGTACGAACTCAGGGCCGACGAGATTTCCGGGGTGGCGCTGTACGAGTGACCTGCGCCGCTTCCGCCGTTTCCGTGCCCTGTGACAGCCGGATCGCCCGGCCCTGCTGCGTACGATGGAAAACGAGACTACGACCGCAGAAGTGAAGGGCACACTGGCCTGCAATCGGCACCAGTGTCCCAAAATAACGCAGGCCCATACAATCCAGCAGATTCACCGTCGAACTGCGGGGGAGAAGGCGCCCAGTGACTGTTACCCATTTCGTGACAGCATAGTTGATAGAAATAGCGTGTGAGAGAGACAGCGGATCGATCCGTCGCGATGTTTGTTCTGTTTCAGTGAACTACCCCTGCCTATTCGCCGCCTTCGGTGGCTCCTTGAGGCAGGGGCTTCCCGTTTCGACGACGGCACTTGCAGACACCTCTCGGAAGTCATCGGCGTCCACAGCGGTGCCAGTCTCCGCGGGCGTAGATTCGGAGTGAACCACTCCTAGCTTCGACAGACCGCGCTCCCAAACGTTTAGTGCAGCGTTGTGGTCGCGATCGGTGGTGTAGCCACACGAGGGACAGCTGTGTTCTCGGACCCACAGCGGTTTCTTCGTTTTCACGCCGCACCGGTTACACGCCTTCGTCGTATCCGCTGGATCCACTTCCACGACGTGACACCCGTGTTTGCGGCCGTGGTGTTTGAGGATGGTGATGAAGTCGCGCCACCCGACCTCGTGGATGTTCCGCCCGTTCCGATCACCTTCTAACATGGGTTTCACGTCGAGGTTTTCGACGAACACGGCGTCGTACACCGTGGTGTAGGCATAGGCGAGTTTGTGCTTGAAGTCACGCCTCTTGTTCCGCATCTCCTTCTGGACTTCCGCGACCACCAAGCGTTGTTTCTCCCAGTTCGAAGATCCGTGTTCCTTCCGCGAAAGGTTCCGTTGCTCGCGTTCCAAACGCTCGCGATCATCGGAGAGGTCGAGACGGCCGATCGCCCGGTTATCGGAATCGTGGACGAACGACAGGATACCCAAATCAATTCCAACCGTGTCTTCGACATCGATGTCACCGGGATTGGGTTTCTCGGGAGCGTCCCGTTCGATGTTCAAACACGCGTACCACGCGCCAGTCTTGTCTTTTTTGACGGTGGCGTGTTTCACGTCGGTGTCGTCTGGGCTGGGGCGGTGCAGCCGGATCGGTACGTCCAAGGTTTCGCCGTTGACTTTCTTGAGTGTTAGCGTCCCACGACCATTGGGACCACTCTTCTCATCGAGTTCGAAGCCCCGCTGGCGATACGTGAAACTCCTGTACTCTTCCGGTGCCTTCCAGTTCAACGACCCGACGTCGTACCCGGCCCGTTTGAGCTTGCCGAGATTCTCGACGTTGGTGGCGATTTGCTCGACGGCCTGTTGCAACACCGTCGAGTACACATCGTTCAGGTCGGTCCACCAGTCTTTCAACTCCGGAATCTCGCCACGAACCTTCCGCACCCGTTGTTTGACGGTGCCTGCCGATTCGGGAATCCGGTTGAATTGGTGGAGGGCGTGGTTGTAGAGTTGTCGCACGGTGTCGCGCACCCAGTCCAACTGCTCCCGCTGCACCTCGGTCGGAAACAACCGGTACTTGAGCGCGTAATCCATGCGCCGTCCCTCGATTATCCAGATGCAGAAAATTAAATGTATGCATCCCTCGCAGGGCGATTCATCCCCACCCTACTCGCTCACTACGTTCGCTCCGTGAGGGTGGGGCTTCTCGCCCGAACTGCTAATCTGTGAGAATGGCGTTGTATTCTACTCGCGCCACTCGTTCGTCACTGAGACACCAACTCGAGGACTGCTGAATCCCCTCGCAGTGCTGTGAACGCACCCCCAGAAATCGCTACCTGCGCTGTATTCCGCGAGTCGTTTGTACCCATCCAGTGGCGATTCCGTACAACGTCAGGGGGTCCGGGCAAACAAAGAAGCCACATGCATTCGACGGTACAGGTATGCCCTCCAGACGAGCGGTGGCCAGCAGTCTCGCTCTTGTTCTCGGTTTTGTCCATGCAGTCGGGCTTCTCATCGTCGCCAGCAGCCTCGGGTACGATATCGGCCCATCGAACTATTCGGCTCTTGGACTCGGGTGGCGCTACGGTGGGTTGGTCGTCGTGGCAGCGCTTCCAGTGTATCTCGCGATTCGATACCACGTCATCCTGCCTGTCGCCGGGTTGGTCCTCACGACGGGGTATGTCGTTGGAATGGAACTCACGCCGCCTGGCCCAACGTTTCGTGACGTCGCCGAGCTCGAAGGGCTGGCTGAGCCAACCGGTATCACGGTCGTCGAGAACGGACTGTATATTGTCCGCTATATGCTCAATGCCTCCGTCTGGACGGTCGGATTCCTGTTCCTCGGACTCGTCGAGTACGTCGTTCGCAATACGTCGACGTACCTCCCGTCAGTAACGGACTCAGTCCCGGGACTAGCAGTTCCTGCCTCACGACGACGGGCGACCGCTATCGCTGCCGTGGGTGGAGTGCTCCACGCCGCTGTCATGGTGTGGTTTGCTGCTCGCCTTGGAGTGACGCTTTCCGGCGGGTATGCGTGGCTCTTCGTTCTTTTCGGCGCTGGTGGAATGTGGCTGCTCGCTGCGATTCCACTCTACCTTCTGTTTCGCCACCGATTGATCGTGCCGTCGGCGCTGTTGACGCTGTTCATCATGCTCAATGTCTGGGCGGAGTTCTCTGCAGGCGTAGAGGGTCCCCACGCGCTTTACTTCGGAGCGTGGTTCCTGTATCTGGCAATTCTGCTGATCGTGGCCGGAATAGAGTACGGGCTTCGCCGCCTCGACCTGTCGAAGTACGTCCCGACCGGGATGTGAACACGTCGCTGTCTGGCCCACTGATCGCTGTCGTCCACCAGAACCGGAGGTCGCTGAGGGACCGTCACCCGACGAGAACCAGTCCGTCGAGGCCGAGGAGCCACCGCACCGCCGTTTCTCTCGACTGTGCCCTGGATCGGATCGACGACTCGACCCGTGGCGTGAATCAATGTACGAAACAGACACGCAAAAACAGCCAGTGCTGAGTGGCCCTGAAACGCGGAGGCAGCGATAATACTCGCTTCCGTATTTGTTCGATGCCAGCTAGAAGCGATGGCGTTCGCGGTGCACCACGTCGGACGCATCGCCGGTGGTGCGGGTCACGACGATTTCGTCGGCCTCGGGAGCAACGCCGACGACGGCCGTGGCGGAGTCGTCCGGGCCGACATCGACGCTTCCGCCGTGGATCGTGGACTCGACGACGTACCGTTCACCGTTGCGGTCGTCCGCGAACGACACGGTGGCCGCCGCGTCGAACTCGTCGCTCTCGGGATCCTCGTCGTACGTGACGTCCTCGACGACACGTTCGCTGGGCGGGTACTGTTCTCTGTGGATCGTTCGGGTGTCGCCGTCGACCGTGGCGGTCACGATCAGTTCGTCGCCCGCACCATCGGGGTAGAGGTCGAAGTACGAGATCGATCCGGGCGTCGACGAGGACCGCGACGAGCGCGCGTTCTTCGTCTTCCCGGTGAGCTCCTCTGCGGTCGGTGAGCCGTCGAAGTAGAGTCGGACGCGGTCCTCGTCGGTATCGACGCTGACCTCGCTGACGACGCGCCCTTCGAACTGGGCTGACTGGGTGATTTTCGGGTCGATTCGCAGCGCGAGGATGGCCCACTCACCGTCGCTGGTTACGGTAGCGATCCGGGAAACGTTTCGCTTCCCGTCGGCCGTCGTGACGACCGTTTCGACGACGGCCGTTCGTTCGCCGGCGAGCGCATCGGTGAGCGTCTCCTGCTCGACCTCGGCCGTCCGCAACAGCGGTGCTGACTGCACCATCTCGAGCGTGACGTCCACGTCGCGTGTATCGAAGTCGATATCGGAGATCGCTCCCTCAGACGAGAGGAGTGTCGTCGCCTTCTCCTCCGAGAGGTTGTCCGGGTGGAAGGGATGGAGCGAGTGGAAGTGCTGTCGAGCCGCGGTCGGGTTCTCGTACCTGGCTTCGAAGTACGCGCGGACGACCTGCTTCGGTGACCCGGTGATCGAGTCGCCGTCACTGGACTTCTCTCCTGGCGTCGCGTCGCTGTCGGGCGTCGAGGTTGCGTTCGTCGTCGTTTGCGTGTCGTTCGCTGCGGGCGTGCTGTTCTGGCCGTCGAGCGAATCGATACAGCCGGCCAGTGACGTGAAACTGATCGTCGCGAGGCCGCCGAGATACCGTCGCCTGGTTCTGCGGGGCGCCATGCTGACCAATCGTTCGGTGACAGGCCACATATAAATGCCCGCAGTGGTTCTCTGTCGGAAACGGCGGCGTAATGCTTATATCCGCTTGCTGATCGAGCCGGTGACTACCGACCGACTATACAGCCAGTGGGCCAAGCGTTCGCGAGGGCACGGCTACTGGTATACGAGGGCGTCCGACACTGCACCGAGGTCCGTGCCAGTCACGAGACCGAGTGTGGGCAGTACCAGTTTAGCTCCGAGACTCGCCTGCGCCACTGACAGGACTTCGGCGGGCATCACGACCACACTCCGAAAACGGCCCACACGATGCTGCCCAGGGCCGGCGTATTCACAGCCGCTCAGCTACTGCGGAACGCGTCGACCTCCGCGGAAACCAGAGCTGGCGCTTCGCTGGGGCCGTTGTGGCTGACGCCGTCGAACTCGACGAAGCGGCTCCGGGGAAGCGCGTCGTGGACAGCGCGAGCGCTCTCGCGGAGGAAGTCAGGACCACTGGTGCCGGACAGGACGAGCACGGGCGCATCGACATCGAGCCGGTTCGGGAGCCGGTACTGCTCGACGGCGCGGTTCATGCGCACGACCTCCTCGGCGAGTTCGACGCAGTCGGGCCAGACCGGCCACTCCATTAGCCAGGCGTCGAGGTCGTCGATTCCCTCGGGGTGGAGGACCTGTTCGACGTAGCGTTTCACAGCCTCCTGGCGGTCCCCGGCGTCGATGAGCGCGTCCATGCGAGCGGCGAGATCGGCCTCTTTTCGGAAGTCTTCGGGGAGCACTGCCGGTTCGTAGGCGACGACCGCCTCGACGGCTGCGTCCGTGGCAGCCTCGATCGCGGTGAGCGCCCCGTAGGAGTGTCCGAACAGAATCGGCGTCCCATCGACGGCGTCGACGAGCGCTCGGACGTACCTGGCTTCGCGCTCAAGTACCTCGTCGGCGCTCGTCTCCGCTGGCGTGTCCAGACACGTGCCGAACCCGGGGCGCTGGGGGACGATCGCGGCGTACTCCTCGAAGTGAGGGATCACCGGGGTCCAGTGCTCTCGGGGAGCCATCCCGCCGTGCAATAAGACGAGTGGCTGGCCGTTCCCGTGCTGTTCGTAGGCGATATCGAGACCATCTGCAGCGTGTGTCGGCACCATGCACTGCTGCCTTCGAGGGCGAGTTGGCTAAGTCGCTCTCTCAGTGATTGGGGCTTTTATACGGGATAGCGGATGGACGGCGATACTGATACGGACAGCACAGAGCGGGAAAGCGCAGAGCGGGACTGGTGTCGGTGGGCCTCGGGAAACGGCCAGTCGGCCCCAGGAGAGAGCCCTCCAGAGAGTGCGACCTTCGCCACTCCCATTAGGGCCGATTGACACGCTATCCTATGGGGCTCGTCGCCGAATTCGAGATCGATTGCAAAGCGCTCCCACTCGTCGGGGTCGCGACAGCGGTGTCCGATGCGACGCTCCGTCTCGCCCTCCAGTTCAACCACGGGCGTCGGCCCATGTTTCTCATCACTGTGACTGGTGGGTCACAGACGGCGATCGAGGACGCCCTTTCGGATGCCTACGACGTCGCTAACTGGACGCTGGTCGGGGCGGCCGGCGACACGCGTCGCTATCAGGCACGCCCAGCGCTCAGTTTCGAGGAGCAACTCGGCGACGCCCTGGACGATCTCACGGGGCTCGAAGCCCTCGCCACGGCAGACGCCATTATCGAACGGATCGAGGTGACGCCGGACGGGTGGCGACAGACGGGCTGGTTCGCCGATCGGGACGCGTTCACGCAGTTCTCGTCGTTCTGGCAGCGAAACGCCGGGTTCCGGTTGCTCCGCCTCACACGTGATGGCGACTCCGAACCGCCGGGCGAGGGGTTGACTGACCGCCAACGCGAGGCGCTCCGAATCGCCTACGAACGGGGGTATTTCGACATCCCGCGTCGGGCATCGCTGGAAGCGGTCGCGGCGGAGCTGGGGATCTCCGCCTCCTCGGTGTCCGAGCGACTGCGTCGCGCTCAGACCCAACTCATCGAGGAGACGGTAGCGACGACGTGGCCGCCACTCCCCGACTGACGGCCACGCACTCGCCATCCCCAGGAGTATATCCAGTGTCTTGCCCAGGTCGGTGACTCGCAACATTCTGTCCAGGACCCGATGCCAAACATGTTGATTCGTACACCGGAAATCCGGTGTCCGTCCGCTGAGACGTGTGGTGGCCTCACGACCACTCGACGATTCCGACGTCGTCTTCGATCCTGACGGTCGTTCCGAACGGGACCGAGCGGCGGGCGACCGTTTGTAGGATCGACGCCGCTCGCTCACCGGTCGCGAGCACCGGCATCCCACGCCGCGGCCGGGTTGCATCCGGCTGGAGAGTACACGGATAGAGCGTGACGCGGTCGAGTCCGCCCTCGGCGTCGAACGTACACTCCGGGACGACGGACTGCCAGTTGTCCACATCGTGATCGACGTCCGACGCCGCGTCGTCGGATACGGTGTCGCCGCGCACGTCCGGCACGGCCGAGTCAGTCGTCTCACTGATAGTGTCCGGAATCCGGTAGAACGCGTCGTCCTGGAAGAAGAGGTTCCCGAGGGAGTAACAGACAAGGTTATTCTGATACACTTCGATCCCGCGGAGGGTGTGCGGGCCGGTCACGACGACTGCATCGGCACCGGCGTCCACGCAGTCGTGGGCGAACCGCTGCAGGAACGACGGGACCTCGCTCGTGTTGCGGTTGCCATCCCGGGACTGGTGGGAGTGCAGCCCCATCACCACCCAGTCGGCGTTCGCGGCTGCGTCGCCGACCTGGGCAAGGATCGCCTCGCGATCCTGCTGCCGGAGCGACTGGTAGATGCCGGGCGGCCGTTGCTCGGTCGCCGGGACGAACCGCATCCCCATGAAGTAGAACGCGTCGTCGTCGGTCCAGTCCGGATTCTCTCGCCGAAGCCACTCGCTTTTGACCGCCTCGATGCCGGTCTGCTGGGCGATCTCGCGCAGTTGCTCCAGATGTTCGGGCGTGACGCGATAGGTCCACTCGACGTGGAGGGGATTGATCCCGGGAGCGCCGTCGAATCGCGCGGTCGAGACGCCGGCCGCCCCACCTGGCGGGACGCTGGTCGAGGCATCGACGAGGGCGACGCGGCCGGCGTCTGTCTCCAGGTATGCTGGCGCTCTGGCATCCGCTCGGTCGTCGCCGATGCCGGCGAAGGTGAGCCCGTGGTCGCGTAGCGCGGCCAGCGTGGTCTCCAAGCCGTCGTCGCCGAAGTCGAGTGCGTGATTCGAGGCGAGGGTGAACAGGTTCAGCCCCATCGCCGTCAATTCGTCCACGAGTTCGGGGTCGGTTCCGATGAGAGCGCCCGGAAACGGTGCGAGATACTGGTACTGGTCACGCACCTGGGAGAGGGAGGCGTGGCGAAGGCTTCCGTCGACGAACACGGGTTCGAGTTGGGTCACTGCCGCGTCCGCTCCCTGGAGGACGTCGAGGAGCGCGTCGAACTGCTCGTCGTTCCCCTGGAACTGGGACACGGGATGGGCGATGATCGCGTCGCCCGTGGCAGCCAGGGTACACGAATCAGGCCCCATGGTCCCTCATGCAGCACGTGAGGTTTTACCGTTTCTGAGTGACAGATACTCGCGCTGCCGTCGGTGATTGTGTTCCGTGAGGTCGTCTTCAGCGTCGACTCTTGAGGTGCTACCCGAAACGAGTTCAGATAGGCTATCTTATCTCAGCATAGATTTATTGCGTTTCGAAGCGTAGTAATCGGTATGCCCGACGATGCGCCCGGCGTTGACGCGTGGAAGGAACAGACGAGCGCATTTGATCGCGTGCGCTCGGTCGCGAGCACCGTCTCCCAGCCCCGCCCAGCATCGTCTATTGCGGCCGAAGCACACGTCGCGGAGAACACAGCCCGCGACCACCTCGAACGGCTCGTCGACATGAACGTCCTCCTGGCGGACGACCACGAGGGGACGGCCATGTACGCGCCGGACCCGCTCCATACGCGCCTGCAAACCCTCCGAGACCTCCTCGATACGCACGACCACGACGGACTCGTCCGGCTGAAGGCCGACCTGCAGGAGCAGATTGAAACGTGGCGTGACCAGTACGGCGTCGAGTCCCCCTCGCAACTCCGTGAACGCGCCGCGGAGACGGATGCGGCGACGGAGACCCGCGAGGTTCAGGAGGCAGCCAACGACTGGGAACTCGTGCGATATCGCCTCAGTATCGTCGAAGATGCCATCGAGAACTACGGCACGTACAGCCGTGACCCTCGGGCCTCGGCCTAGCGATGGACGGTGCATACGACCCGGCCGAAGCGTCCCACCGGGCGCTGCGTGGGATTCAGCAGGAACTCGAGCGCCATCCTGTGATCTCTTCAGTCCGTGGCTTCCCGTCGGGCGAGTTCACCCAGGTCGTTGCGGACGTAGCCAAAGAGCGGCTGCGTATCGACGGTCCCGACGCCTCGCTCACGGTGCGCTGGTTCGCGGGTGAAACGGCCGACGCTCCGCCCGAGTTCTCGTTTCACTACAGCGATGGCACACATGACTTCGGCTGGCATCACGAACCGAATCCGCACGTCGATGGCTGGGGCCACTTTCAAGAACGGACAGGCGCGTCCGATGCCTACACGTACGACCCACACACGTTTTCCTCAAAGAACCCGACACGAGTCGTCTGGGAGGTCATGTCTCATCTCACGTCCAGGCTCGAACCGACGTGAGTCGCGTCTCGAAGAGTCGATCGGTGACCTGAACGCGAACGCCGGGGTAACAGATCGCTCCGGATGTTCCCTTCGTACGTTGCCCCGCGAGCACTCACTCCCGTCGTCGGCCGAGCTGGTCCAGGTTGCGAGTGATACAGACTCACGCCAGCAGTCACTCCCTGGCGATGGGGCCCCAGAAGGACACAGCAGCGACGACGGTATCGGACTCGGCTCGTTCGGTCGGTGGCCCTCCGTAGGGACATTCATGCCCGTCGGGCCGTAATCTGATGTATGTGCATCGACCCGCTCACACAGACAGCGGCCGCCCAGCGCTGGCCGCCTGCGAGGAAAACGGCCGGCTGCAACGGCACCTGGGACGTCCAACGGTGGCGGCTGACGGGTGTGGGCAGAGCGCCACGGGCAATCGAGACACATGACTGGTGACGACGAGTCCTCGGTTCGGCCGGTGACCCGTCGGGCAGCCCTCGCGGCGACGGCTGGTGCGCTCGGAGCGGTCGCCGGGTGTGCGACCGGGCCGTTTTCGGGAAACGAGTCGCCGACCAGTACCAGCGGCGACGTCACGGTGGCGGTCGAGACGGTCGTCGAACCGGTCGCCGAACCGTGGAGTCTCGCGCCGCTCCCGGACGGGACCCGACTACTGGTCACCGAACGCGGCGGCCGGTTGCGCGTGATCGACGTCGCCGACGGCACGATACAGACTGTCACGGGCACGCCGTCAGTGTACGCCCAGGGGCAGGGTGGCCTGCTGGACATCGCGCTCCATCCCTCGTTTCCGGACGCTCGCTGGGTGTATCTCACGTACTCGGCGAGCGACGGGAACGGACGATCCGCAACACACCTCGGCCGGGGACGGCTGGGTCAGGACGGCGAGTCCCTCCAGGACTTCGAGCAGTTGCACGTCGCCGAACCGTTCGTCGAGTCGAGCGGGCACTTCGGCTCGCGGGTCGCCTTCGGCCCCGACGGGTTCGTCTACCAGACCGTCGGGGATCGTCAGTTCAAGGACTTCGGCCCGGACCACACCGCACAGGACCTCTCGACGGAGCACGGCGTGACGCTGCGGCTCGCGCCGGACGGCTCCGTGCCCGACGACAACCCCTTCGTCGACCGGGCTGGCGCACGCGACGCGATATACAGTTACGGCCACCGGAACGCCCAGGGGCTGACGGTCCACCCCGACACCGGAGCTCTCTGGGAAAGCGAGTTCGGCGAAAAAGCCGGTGACGAACTGAACATCGTCGAAGCGGGCGCGAACTACGGCTGGCCGGTCGCCGACGAGGGCTGTCGGTACGGGACTGACGATCCGGTCGGCGTCTCACACAGCGAGCGCGAGGACGTGGTCGCACCGGTGTACTCCTGGCCCTGCGGCAGTGGCGGGTTCCCGCCGAGCGGGATGACCTTCTACACCGGCGCTGCATTCCCGTCCTGGCAGGGAGACCTGTTCGTCGGCGGCCTGGCCTCGCAGTATCTCGCCCGCTTGACCGTGGACGGCCGCAGCGTGACCGAGGCCGAGCCGTTGCTCGCCGACCGTGGCTGGCGCATCCGCGACGTGGTGCCGGCCCCCGAAAGCGGCCACCTCTACGTGGCGGTCGACGATACAGACGCGCCGATCGTTCGGCTCCGGCCGGTCTGAGCGTCATAAGCCATGAAGGCGTACCAGTGCTTCAGTCGTCGCTCGCCACGCTGGCGCTCGCAGTGAACCCGACCCCGCGGAGTCGCTCGGCGAGCGGTGTCCCGATCGCAGAGGCGGGGGTCAGGACGCCACCGTCCAGCGGTGAGTCGGTGTCGTCCTCCACGAGACACATCGCGGACTCGCCGAGCATCCGGGCGGTGCCGCCGTAGCCGGGGTCCCAGTCGGCACCGATCACGGCGTCCACGGTGAAGGGGCCGTCTTCGTTGACCCCGCGACCGCGCGTGCGAACCCTGAAGTGGCCCTTCTCCATCTGCTCCTCGCTGGGCCCCTCGCCGGGGTCGGGGAACACGAACCGCTTGAGCGCCGAGCGCGTCGGGCCGATGGACAGCCCGAGCGTGAGCAAGCCGAGTCCACCGGTGACCAGGCCCGCGGTGGCTGCACCACGGAGGCCGCGGCCAGTCGGAATGACTTCCGTACAGCGGAAGTCACGGCCCCAGGGGTAGTCCAGCAGCGCGTTGCTCCGTCGAATCACGCGCTCGTTCACCGCTGCCATCGGGGACGGGGCCGTCCAGGACGACCGCAGTGGGTCCTTTCGGGGGAGGCGTTGCTCGCCCGGATCGACGCCCTCCCGTTCGCCGGGCGGTGCCAGCGAGTAGGGGTTCCCGAGCACCTTCCTGACTTCGGGGTCCTTCGACGCGGCCTCGAACAGTTCGGCCGCACTGGCGAGCGTGCCGCCACTCACGCCCCCGCTGGTGTTTTCGACGTAGATCCGAACCTGGGTACAGGGTGCCCCGAACTCCTCGGTCGCGAACGATTGTGCGAGGAGGGTACCCAGGTCGGCAGGGACGGAGTCGAAGCCACAGCTGTGGACGATGCGCGTGTCGGCATCGACGGCCGCATCGTGGTACTGGTCGACGATCTCCCGGGTCCAGTTCACTTCACCGGTCAGATCGCAGTACTCGGTTTCGGCCTCGATACACGCCTCGACCAGCGGCGTCCCGTACTTCGTATAGGGGCCGACGGTCGTACAGACGACGCGCGTCTCGCGAGCCATCTCTCTGAGCGTCTCCGGTTCGGTCGCGTCCCCGATCACGATCGGGAGGTCGTCCCACTCGTCGCTCCCGTCGACGAGGTCGGTCCCGAGGGCGCCCAGGCGATCAGCGTCGCGGCCACCGAGAGCCAGCGACAGATCGTCCGGTGTGTACTGTTCGGTGAGGTACTCGGCCACGAGGCGTCCGGCGAAGCCGGTCGCACCCCACACGACGAGATCGTATTGTCGGTCGGTCTGTGACACGTGTGTGGACTGTCGATTCGGTGTCCTGACCCAAATATTGAATGGATTTTTCGAACGGAACAAACGCACGATACGGCGAGTATCGAGTCCACGCTCGGGAATTTGACGTGGAACTGCAACCCGATCAGCCTGCTCAGAACCCCACACCCAAGCGGTGACGGCGTTACGTCGGGCCCTCCACGTTCACCACCCACGGTTCGCCACCGCAGAGCCAGATAATTCCAGTGTGGGCGGTCTCGGTCGGGTTGGTGTCACGGTGGACCAGCTTCGGCGGGACGTGGAAACACTCGCCGATGTCGATTCGGGCGGTCTTCTCGCCGGCCGGCCCGTACTCGGTCTCGCTCGGTCCGTCGACGGCATAGCCGAAATAGACGTTTTCTCCGTGGTGGTGCCAGCCAGCGGCGGCCCCGCCGGCCGCCTCGACGCGCATCAGGAGCACGGAAGCGTCGGGGAATGGCGTCTCTCGCGTCAGATTCGGACTGTCGACCGTCGGAACGAGGTCGTCGGGACCGACGACCGCCGGCTCGGCGTCCGACTTCGGTGGAGCGGGTGCATCGCGCTCCGGACCGTCGGAGTCGCCGGTAACGACCGCCAGAACCTCCAGTCGGGTATCACCGGCGACGAATTTGTGGCTGGTCGCCGGAGGCACCTGAAGGAGATCGCCCGCCGCCAGGTCAGTCGATTGGTCCTCGCTGTACGCGACGCGTCCCTGGCCCGCACGAACCCACCCGTAGACGGCACCCTCTCTGACGTGCCACGCCGAACTCCTATCGATCTGGCACAGCACGAGCCGATACTCGCCGACCTGAAACAGCGTCTGCTCGACGAGGCCAGGCACCGGTTCGGTCCGATCCGTCTCCGCCGGATCGACGATTCGGATGTCCCCGTCCATATCCTCGTCGTGGGCTCGGAGCCGCATTACTGCTGTGACGGGTGGTACCGAGCGAGTCGATCGTTCGACCGTCGCCACTCCCAAACACGAGGTCCGGCTACGACGCCGCCGGGACTGTCGTTCAGCCCGGTGTCTTTGCCTTCAGCTCCGGAAAGTACCGCCCGTGGAAGTCGAAGGGAATCGGATGCGGGAGTGTCACACGCGCGTTCTCCTCGAAGGTGTCGCCGTCTACCACGAGCAGCCGTGAGCGGTTCTCGCCGGCGTCGAGAGCGACCGTCAGGACGACGCCGGCATCCTCACGGTCGCCGTCCGGCGCAGGGACGAAGATCGGTTCGCCGAAGTAGTCGCCGCCTCGGGAGAACTCCGTGACGTCACCGGTCCGGGTATCGAGCTTCAGTATCCCGTGTGCCCATTCGGTAGGTGGCTGATCCATGCTCATCGCGTAGATATACCGATGCTCGCGAGACCACCGTGCTGGCGACGCAGTTGGGAGGGCGGTTCCGTCCGCGTAGAGCCTCGACCGATCGACGGACACATCGTCCGCGCCATAGCGGTTCGACCCCGTCGCGCCGCCGAGGTCGACGGTAAATCGGTCGAGTCGGCCGGCGAGTGTCTCGAGTTCACCCTCCCGAAGCGAGTCGATGGACAGTGAGTCGATGGTGGTCGCATCTGGAACGGTCTCGAGGTCGAATACGATCTCCCGTCCGCCGTCGCGCTCGAACGCGTTGACGTGGTGGAAGCCGAAGACGGAGTCGGTGACCGGGTCTGCGAGTACCTCGCCAGTGGTGCGGTCGATGACGATAACTCTGGTCCCGCGGTCGGGTTGCCACTCGAACTGCTCGATGAACGGCGCCTGTCGGCCAGGTCGGAGGAACCGGAGCGGGTTCACTCGCAGGGGAAACTCCGTCAGAACGACGAATCGCGGCGTGAGCGCGAAGCTGTGCATGTATGCCGGTTCGTCCGTCTCGACGCTCCCGATGTGGTGTCGCACTCCCGGCTCGCTCATCGCGTGGACGTGGTACTGGTTGGTCCGGCCGAATTCGGTCTCGACGTTCACGAGCGTCCCCGTCACTGGATCGCGCTTTAGATGCGCACAGGCCAGATGGCCACTCGGAGCACTCCCGTCGTATTCGACGTGCCGGTCGGTGGCGAGCGTGTTCGGATCGACGGCAACCCACCGCGGTGACTCCGTGAGCGCGAGGTACGTCTCACCGATCCGCTCGACGATGATGTTCGTGTTGTCGTACGGGTCGGTGAGGAAGGTAGAGAGTCGCGAGCGGAGGGTGGTCTCGCCGGTCGCGAACCCGCCCTCGAAGTCCCCTGCGAGTGCGGCCCGGTACGCGTCGGTGTCGAGAAAGCGATTCCGATAGTGGAGTTCGTCTTTCCCAGCCCCACCCGCTCGGTGGCTCCGGGTATCGGGGTCGAACGTGAAGCGGTGGAGCATCGCGAGCCCGTCGAACCAGTGCTCGACAGTGCTTCCATCGGGGAACGAAAACGCACCGGGGCCGTTCCTGACGAGACTTCCAGTCAGCCAGTCGGGAAGCGTCCCCTCGACGGAGAGCGTGGCTGCCGTCTCCTCGTGTAGCGAGTGGAAGCCAGGATGCGGACTCATAGGTAGCAATTAGCGCGCGAGCGGGAAAAAAATGCAGCGTCGAACAACCGAGTGAAACGCTGCAGGTACGTTCAGTTCAGGTCTGCCCGCTCGAAGGCCCAGTAGCCGGCGAGGAGCGGGACGAGAGTCCAGACCAGCAGGATGGCGACGAACACCCACGAGGCGAGGTACAGGGGGACGTCGCCCCCAAGCCGGGCGGCCGTGCTGGGGATGGCGGCCCCCGTCGCACCGAGTGCGCGCGTCACGAGCGCGCTGTAGGCGCCCGACGGGCTGAGCCCTTCCAGCAGGAGGAACCACGCGGGGACCGTGCCACTCGGTGGGCCGCCCACGACGGCGAGGTGTGCACCCTGAGGAATCAGGTCCCAGAGCAGGGCCAGGCCGAGATAGCTGGCGATGCCCAGCGTCATGGCTCGCGACCGCGTCGCCGTCGCGGCGGAGATGCCGACGGCGATCCCGACGAAGACGACGCCCAGGCCGACAGTGAGGACGAGCACGGCCAGGTACGCCAGCAGTGGCAAGGTTCCGTAGACGAGCCACGTGACGGCGCTGGCAAGCAGGAAGCCCAGGCCGAGGCCGACGACGGCGACGGCGCTCCGGCCGGCGAACTTCCCGACCACGACGGTTCGGCGGTTCGGTTCCAGCCCGAGGAGGAGCCGCAGACTGCCGGACTCGCGCTCGCCGGCGATGGCGAGGTAGGCGGCCACGAGCGCGACGATCGGCACGAGCATGGCGGCGAACTCGCTGGCCGCGCCGAGTCCCAGCAGCGCCGAGGCGTCCATCGCGGGTATCAACACGGGGACCGAGGCGGTCATGGCGATCATGACCGCGACGAATGCGACGAGGCCCCACAGCACCCGCGACTGGACGGCGTCGGTGAACTCGCGCCGGGCGATGACCCGCCAACTCATCCGTCGACCTCCGCCCTGGCGAGTGTGGGTTCATCCGCGTGCGTGTACTCGGAGAAGAGGTCCTCAAGCGACATCTCGTGTGTTTCGACGTCGAGAACGGCACTCCCCGCCGCCCGAACGGCGTCGATGACCGCCACCTTCGCGGTCGACTCGGTACAGGTCGCCCGCACCACGTCGTCCCCGACGACCAGGTCGGTCACGCCGTCGAAGTCCGCGGCGGTGAGGCCGGTCGGCGGGGCGTCGACGGTCAGCGAGATGGTCGACCCGGTGCCGACTGCCTCGCGGAGGCCGTCGATGGTGTCGACGGCGACCAACCGCCCGTTCTTGAGGATGCCGACCCGGTCACAGACCGCTTCGACCTGGCTGAGGACGTGCGAGGAGAAGAAGACGGTCCCGCCGTCGGCCGCGTGTTCGCGGGTGATCTCACGGATGTCGCGGATGCCGTCGGGGTCCAGACCGCTCGACGGTTCGTCCAGTATCAGGAGGTCCGGGTCGCCGACGAGCGCCATCCCGAGCGCGAGGCGCTGGCTCATCCCTTTCGAGTACGCGCCTGCGGGGCGGGCCGCAGCCGTCGAGTCGAGTCCGACCCGGTCGAGAATCGCGTCGGGGTCGTCGCTCGCGTCCTTGAGATCGATGGCGAACTGCACGTGATCACGGCCGCTGAGCCGGTCGTACAGGCTGTAGCCGTCGGGGAGGATACCAACCCGCTGGTGGATGGCCTCGGCGTCCCGCTGGGCGTCGTAGCCCAGTACCGTCGCGGACCCGGCCGTCGGGCGGATGTAGTCCAGCAATACGTCGATGGCCGTCGATTTCCCGGCCCCGTTCGGGCCGAGGAAGCCGAACACCTCACCCTCGTCGACGGTCAACGAGAGGTCGTCGATGGCGTAGACGTCGTGACCGTACCGCTTGGTGAGGCCATCGGTCTGGATGGCGGGCATCGTCAGTCACTTCCCAACGGTCGAACCACCGGCGAGTTGCGCGTTCTGTTCATATCCTGTCCTGACCAGCAGGGGACGTAAATGATATCAGTAGCCGGTTACAGTGACATATCTGACATAAAACCCATCCGTACCGGTGTCCATCGGTATCCTACGCACCGATGTCTCGAACCGGAATCGACGCCGCGCTGGGCCTCCTCTCGAACGAGACGCGGTTCGACATCCTGCGCGCGCTGGCGACCCAGCGGTTCACTGCGACGGACGCGACCGGGATGACGTTCTCCGAACTGTTCGCCGCAGTCGACACCGACGACTCGGGGAACTTCAACTACCATCTGAAGCGACTGCTCGGCCGTCTCGTGACCAAAGACGGCGAGTACTACCAGCTCACGCACGGTGGCGTCCAGCTGTTCAGCTCACTGCAGGCCACGACGTACGCGCCTGATTCCGAACGCGAATCGCTACCCCTCGACCAGTCGTGTCCGCTGTGTACCCGGGACCTGAAGGCGACCTACGAGGAGGGGTTTCTGGCGATCGGGTGCGGGGAGCACGTCATCGTCGAGATTTACGTCCATCCCAGTTGGATCGAGTCGCTGTCCACCGACGAGTTCCTCGACCGGGTGAGCCTCCTACTGCGCCACCACATCGAGAAAATCGTCGACGGGTTCTGCCCGCTCTGCCACGGCCCACTCGGTTACGAACTCCGTAGCGACGACGACCCGTATCCGATCCAGTATCACTACCCCTGCCAACAGTGCGGGACGGAACTCCGCTTGCGACCCCAACAGACGGTGTTTCGCGACGCCACTGTGGCGGCGTTCTATCGCGAGCGCGGCATCGAACTCCACGAGACGCCGCCGTGGGAACTGTACGACACCTACGGCGAGACGTGGGTCATCGACGGGGGGCCCCAGACCGGATTCGAACTCGTCGTCGCGGGCGACACCGCCCGAGTAACGGTCGATGGGCAGGGGGCTGTCCGCTCGTTCGAGCAACCAGAGTGAGAAGACAGCTACCGAGTCCCTGATTCGCTCCCGGAGAACAGGCCGACGCGCCAGGCGTGCAGGCCGGCACCGAGGACGATCAGGACGGCGACGGCGACGAGCACCCATCGCTGTGCAGGGAACGCCCAGCCGGATGCCTGGAACACGTCGACGCGACCGGTGACTGCCCAGACCGTCACGACGAGGAGGATGGTGAGTCCGAGGCCGAGGGCGATCGCGGTCCCGGTCGTCTCCGAGAGAGAGCCATAGCGAACCGCGACACAGGCCAGGATGACCACCATCGCCAGGATGCCCGCGAAGATCGGACTGACCGTTCCGAAGCCGTAGTACAGCAGGACATCGCGAACCGACTCGACGAGAAACGCCGCGAGAAGTATCACGATGAAAGCGGCGCTCGCGATGGTGCTGAGCGCCATCCCGATGGATCGCTCCATGGCCAGTGTTCGCTATCGTCGAGGATAGGCCTTTGGCAGGGACCCGCAATGCAGTGTCAGAAGTTCCAGCACTGGCCCGTCATACGACCCCGAGTAGTGAGTTCTGATCCCCAAGTTGTGAATTTTAATTCCAAATTGCGACCATATTCCACCATCTCAGAGAGTATGAATACAAAAGTAAGCTATATAGAAAAATACAGCGGCTTTTCACCGATAGATTTCTTAATTTGTGCCCCATAAATCTATATTCGCCAATATATCCGCAGACACACGCAAAAACAGATAGTAATCACCAGCTATGGAAATATATTGGCCAGATATGCGATTGAAGACAGGATATTCGTACATGACACTGGTCGCCGCAGTCGCGAGCGAGCACGCAGTCGTGGATACGACGGTTGAGACAGTTCGGTATCCCTGTTGGGTTCGGCCGGTGACCGTCCCCGTACGATTCAGTCGGTCCGTGGGACCGCGAGCACGGGACGCGTCGCGTTCAGGAGGATGTCCTGGGCGTTGCTCCCGAACACCGCTTTCCCGGTCGGCGAACGTTTCCGGATGCCGATCACGATCTGGTCGACGTCGTGGTCGTCGGCGTACGCGAGAACGTCCCTCGTCGGATCGTTACCACGAATGAACTGATGGGTATCGACCGAGACGGAGCTCCCGAGTTCGGCCGACACCCGTTCGAGCGCGTCCCTTCCCGCCTCGATCTCGTCGGTCGTCGTCTCGTCTTCGCCGTGGAGCGAGTTGACGGCGTGAACGGTGTCGCCGTCGTCCAACTGGTCTCGGACGGCTGCACAGAGCGTCTCACTCAGGTCAGTGGAGTCGGTCGCGAGCAGGTACTTCATCAGGGGACTCGTTTCTCGCGAGAAATAAAACTCCTCCGCATATTGTTGGTTTTCGGAACGGTTCTGTCCTCGATTCCCCCGGTCCGAGAGCGTCCCGAACGAAGGAAAGGGTATATTTATGCGAGATGGTATCAAGCCACTACATCATGGCACTCGATACGCCGAATTTTTCGTTTGATTTCAAACCAGGTACCATCCAGTTCGGACGAGGATGCATCGATGGGCTCGATGAGACGCTGGCCGAGAAAGGACTCGAACGTGCGCTGGTCGTGTGCGGCCGAACCGTCGGTGCCACCGATGCCGTGATGGGCCCGGTGAAAGCCGGACTCGGCGACCGGTTCGCCGGCGTGTTCGACGAGACGACCCCTGCAAAGACGCTGTCGACCGTGTTCGACGGGATCGAGCGCCTCCAAGCTGTGGACGCGGACGCCATCGTCGCGGTGGGCGGCGGGAGCAGTCTCGACGTGGCCCGGGGCATCAGTGGGCTCGCACGAGCGGACCGGACCCTGGCGGACGCCCGCTCGGAGGTCCTCGAATCGGGCGAGTTGACGCTGCCGGCGGACGACGACGCGTTTGTACCCGTCCTGACCGTCCCGACGACGATGGCGGGCGCGGACTTCTCGGTCGCAGCCGGCCTCGTCGCCGAGACCGAGGCGGGCCCCGTCGAGGCGATCCCGGTCGATACTCGGCTGATGCCGACGGCGCTGGTGTACGACCCCGACCTGTTCGAGACGACGCCGATGGATATCCTCGCGGCCTCGGCGATCAACGGGTTCGACAAGGGCGTCGAGGCCATCTACTCGCGGTTCGCCACGCCCGTGACCGACGCGACGGCCGTTCGCGGGCTCCGTTACCTCCGGTCGTCGCTCCCGCAACTCCGTGAGTCCACGGACCCGGACGTCATGGAACGGGCCGTAGCGGGCACGCTGCTGGTCCAGTACGGCGTCTCGATGCCCGACCAGTACAAGATCAACGTCGTCCACGCCTTCGGGCACGCGCTCCGCAACCAGTTCGGCATCCAGCAGGGCACTGCCCACGGCGTCATCGTTCCCCACGCCCTCGAACTCATCTTCGCCGAAGGGGGCGGCCGACCGGACGTACTCGCCGAGGGACTCGTCACCGGGGAGGAAGACGCGGACACGACCGAGGCGGCCGTCGTCGAGGCCGTCCGAGCCGTTCGAGACGGACTGGGCTTGCCGTCGCGACTCCGGGACATCCAGGGCACCGATGAGAGCGAACTCCGGGCGGTCGCACAACACACCGCCGAGGACGCGTTCCTGGAGGTCGGCCCGCCCGAGTTCGATCCGACCGTCGACGACATCGAGGCGACGCTCCGGGACGCCTGGTGACCGCGCCAGAACCTTCTAACCCCTCCCCGACGTCGGTGCAGTCGATGGTCGAGCGCAGACAGTTCGAGGACTTCGAGACCGGAGAGCAGTACGAGACCGACGGCCGGACGGTGACCGATTCGGACATCAGGCAGTTCGTCGGCGCATCGGGATCGACGGACCCCATCCACGTCGACCGAGAGTACGCCGACGCGCATCCGCTCGTCGACGACGTCGTGCTCCAGGGGACGCTCCTGCTTGGGATCGCCGACGGGTTCCTGGTCGACGCGGTCGCGAGCGACGCCGCGCTGGCGATGAACTACGGCCACGACGAGGTCCGCTACCTCGAATCGGTGTCGCCGGGCGAGACGGTCCACGCCGAGATCGAGATCGTCGACACGGAGCGCCGGAACGAGGCGTGGGGACTCGTGACAGCGCGGGTGGAACTGGTCACCGCCGAGGGTGAGACGGCGGTCCTCGACGTTCACAGGCTACTCGTCGCGACGGCCGACAACGATGCCGCCTGAGGTCGTCTAGGCGACGGCGTCCGGCCGGGAGTCTCTCGTCAGGAGGAGGATCCCCGCGCCGAAGAGCCCGATGCCGACGTAGACGGCGAACGTCGCCGGCCACGAGACCGCACTGATGAGCCACCCGCCGACGGTCGGCGACACGAGCGTCCCGGTAAAGGCGATGGTCGTAAACAGCGCGAGGGTCGTCCCCCCGGAGTTCTCCGTGGCGAGTTCGCGGGCGTACACGTAGTAGACGCCGGAGCCGAACTGGATCGAGAAGCCGACACAGAGCATCGTCACGGCGAAGGCCGTCGGCGAGACGCCGGCCGCGATGACGTACAGGCCGGGGAGCGCGAACAGCAACGAGGCCGCGACGACGACCCGCCGACGGTGGCCCAGGGCGTCGGACACCCACCCGCCGACCGGCCGGGCGACGACGCCGACCGCCGGGAGAAGCGAGGTCACCGCGCCCGCTTGCCCGAGCGTC
This sequence comes from Halorientalis salina, assembly GCF_005049285.1. Classification (GTDB taxonomy): domain Archaea; phylum Halobacteriota; class Halobacteria; order Halobacteriales; family Haloarculaceae; genus Halorientalis; species Halorientalis salina. Next base: position 119,611 of record NZ_SOSC01000003.1, read on the forward strand.
AGCGGGAGGACCTCCGTCGCGTAGGTCGGCATCCAGGAGTTGAAGAAGATGTACAGCATGTACGAGCAAAACGCCGAGACCGACACCACCAGCACGGAACGGTTCCGGAGCGCCTGCCCGAACTGCGCGATCGAGATGGGATCGCCCGACTGTATCGGCGTCGACCACGAGAGGCGGAAGAGTGCGAAGCCCGCGACCGCCACCAGTGGATACGTGAGAAACGCCGCCTCCCACCCGAAGGCCGCCGCGACGGGCGGGCCGCTGAACTGACCGAACGCGAACCCAACGGGGGCGCTCGCGATGAAGACCGTCATCACGAACCCCTGCTTCGGGCCGGCGAACAACTGACTCACCACGTTCGTTCCGAGCACGAACAAGACGCCGCCAGCGACCCCCGCGACGAACCGACTGGCGAGAAACAGCGGGTACGACGCCGAGGCGACGCCGACGACGCTCGCCGGGAGGAACACGGCAGTCGCCGCGGCCATCAGGCGTCGATTGTCGTATCGGTCCATGAGGAACCCGCTCGGGATCTGGGAGAGCACCGTCCCGAAGATCGCCGCGCTGATCGCCAGCCCGGCCACCGTCTTGGTCACCGCGAACTCCCCGACGAGCAACGGGAGCACGCTCGCGGGGGCGATGAAATACCCGTTGGCGGCCACCGAGACGAGGAAACAGCCGACGAACACGCCCGAGCGCGAGTCGCCCAGCCGAGTCCCGCCGCTCATGGCCGACATGGTCGTTTATGAGCCGAGACGGACGACCCCGCCACCGGCACGGAACCGGGTTCGCGCTGGTCCACCACCGCACAGTGCTCGGCTGCTCTCGATCCGACCGAGCCGACGACTCGGTCGGACAGTTCGTCGTCTGGAGCGCCTGCGATCACGGTTGTTCGAGGGGTGACAGCGCACCCACTTAATACTCACCGGGCATCGGCCGTCGGCGGACCGGTATCGGCACTGCGAGGCCGATGCGCCGTGGCCGGACTACTGGGCCGCGATGCCGCCGTCGGCGACGTGGACCTCGCCGGTGACGTAGCCGGCGGCGTCGCTGGCCAGATACACCGCGCTGGCCGCGACCTCGTCGGGTTCGGCGAAGCGGTCGAGCGGGATCGTATCGAGGAGGTCCGCACGGATCTCCTCGTTCTCCCGGACGCCCTTCGTGAAGTCGGTCTTGACGTAGCCGGGCGCGAGCGCGTTGACGCGAATCGCCGGTGCCCACTCGACGGCGAGGGATTTCGTCAGCCCGACCATCGCGTGTTTCGAGGCCGTGTACGGTGCCTGGTAGGGGAGTGCGACGACCCCGCCGACGCTGGCGAGGTTGATCAGCGATCCCGTACCCTCGCGCTCGTGGACGCGCTGGCCGAACTCCCTGGCGCAGTAGAACGATCCGGTGACGTTGACCTCCAGGATGTGACGCCACGTCTCCCCGTCGAGGTCCCGCGCGTTCCCGAAGAAGGGGTTGACGCCGGCGTTGTTCACCAGCACGTCCACGTCGCCGAGCGAGTCCTCGACCTCCTCGAACATCGCCGTCACGGCTGCCTCGTCGGTCACGTCGAGCGGCCGAGGGTGTGCGGTCCCGCCCGCGTCCTCGATGCGTTCGGCCGTGGCTTCGAGGGCGTCCTCCGAGCGGGCGACCGGGGCCACGTCGGCCCCCGCCTCCGCCATCGCGACGGCGATTTCCTCGCCGATACCGCGGCTACCGCCCGTTACCACTGCGACGCGATCCGACAACGAGAATTCGTCCAATACCATGTGTGAGGAATCACGAGTTGCGATTATGAACGTTGTGCTGCGAACGCGCGCGGGACTACCAAAGACATATATCGAATCCTGTGTGAATATGACACGCCCAGGGCGATGGTACACCACACAGGTCTGACCATCGAGCCACACCGTCGTCCACGGGCTGCCAGCCGCGTCAGAGCGACCCGCTGGCGATTTTTCGAGTGCGGACCCGCACTGTTTTGAGGGACCGCCGAGAACGGATTCGGTGATGTGCGCAGACCAGACTATGTCGACCGAGATACTGGTGATCGGGGGCGGACCCGGCGGCTACGTCAGCGCGATCCGGGCGGGCCAGCACGGCAAAGACGTGACGCTCGTCGAGCGCGACGCGTACGGCGGCGTCTGTCTCAACCGCGGCTGCATCCCCTCGAAAGCGTTCGTGACCGTCGCGGACCTCGTCCACCGGAGCCGCACCGCCGAACACATGGGCGTCGACGCCACGGTCGAAGTGGATTTCCCCCAACTCCGCTCCTGGCAGGCCGACGTCGTCGATCAGTTGACCGGCGGCGTCGAACAGCTCTGTACGGCCAACGGCGTCACGCTCGTCGAGGGAACGGCGACGTTCGAGTCCCCCGGTGAAGTCGCGATCCACGACGGATCGGCCGAGAGCCCGGATCGAATCAGCTTCGAGTCAGCGGTGATCGCGACCGGCAGTCGGCCGATAGAGGTCCCCGGCTTCGAGCCCGACGGCGAGTCGGTGCTCACGTCGGCCGACGTGTTCTCGCTGCCGGAACTCCCGGACAGCCTGGTGGTCGTCGGCGGCGGCTACATCGGGATGGAACTGTCGACGGTGTTCGCGAAACTCGGGACCGACGTGACGGTCATCGAAATGCTGGACCGCATCCTCGCACCCTACGAGGCCGACATCGCCGACATCGTCCACGAGGAGGCCGAAGCACTCGGCATCGATATCCGCACGAACGAGGCGGCCAGCGACTGCACCCGGACCGACGACGGCGTCGCCGTGACGACGACCTCGGACGACGAGGAATCAGAGTTCGAGGCCGATCACGTGCTGGTCGCGGTCGGACGGGAGCCGGTGACGGACACGCTCGATCTGGACGCGGCCGGCGTCGAACTGACCGACGACGGGTTCATCGCGACCGACCGGCAGGGCCGGACGAGCCAGGAGAACATCCACGCGATCGGTGATGTCGCGGGCGAGCCGATGCTCGCTCACAAGGCGTCGAGACAGGGCGAAGTCGTCGCGGACGTGCTCGCGGGCGAACCGGCGGCGTACGACTACCGCGCCGTGCCCGCGGCCGTGTTCACCGACCCGGAAGTCGGAACGGTCGGGCTCACGGCGGCCGAAGCCGAGGACGAGGGGTTCGAGCCGCTCGTCGGCACGTTCCCGCTCGACGCCAGCGGGCGGGCGCTCACCCTCGACGAGTCCACCGGGTTCGTCCGCGTCGTCGCCGACGCGGCAACCGAACGCATCCTCGGCGGACAGATCGTCGGGCCCGAGGCGTCGGAACTGATCGGCGAACTCGCGCTGGCCGTCGAGGTCGGTGCCCGGATCGAGGACGTCGTCTCGACCATCCACACGCACCCCACGCTCTCGGAAGCGGTCATGGAAGCGACCGCCGACGCGCGCGGGGAAGCAGTTCACATCTTCAACCGCTGAGAGAGCGGACTCGCTGACAGCGGGGACGGCTGAACTATATATAGTCGCGCCGGGTACCCGGAGACATGCTGTATTTCGAGGACTTCAGCGAAGGCGAGACCTTCGAGTTGTCGTCGCAGACGTTGACGCGTGCGGAAATCGTCGAGTTCGCCGAGCAGTGGGACCCCCAACCGTTCCACCTCGGCGAGGACCACGGGAAAGACGCCGTCTTCGACGGCCTGGTCGCGAGCGGGCTCCACACCCTCTGTCTCGGATCCCGCACGATGATCACGGAAGTGATGAACGAGAGCGCCAACATGGGCGGAAAGGGGATCACCGACATCAGTTTCCACCGACCGGTCGAGCCCGAGGACACGCTCACGGGCCGTCTCGACGTCCTCGAAACGACCGCGACGCACCCGGAGCGCGGCGACGTCACCTTCGAGTTGACGATGACGACACCGGACGGGGCGCCGGTGCTGTCGGCCACGTACGTCAGTATTCTCGGGCGTCGGCCCGACGCGTGAGGGCGGTCGCGACCGGGATCAGTCGTCGGTCAGTTTGTGCCGCTGGATCTTCCCGGAGACGGTCGTCGGGAACTCGTCGACGAACTCCACCTCTCGCGGGTACTTGTAGGCGGCCTCACGCTCCTTGACGAACGTCTGGAGCTCCGAGACGAGCGTGTCCGACGGATCGGCGTCGGGTTCCGGTTTGACGAACGCCTTGACGACCGTCCCGCGTTCGGCGTCGTCGACGCCCACGACCACGACGTCGTTGACGGCGTCGTGTTCCCGCAGACACTCCTCGACTTCCAGGGGGCTCACCCGGTAGCCGCTGGTGATGATGACGTCGTCGGCGCGCCCCTCGTAGTAGATGTACCCGTCCTCGTCGTAGGAGCCGGCGTCGCCGGTCTTCATCCAGTCGTCGACGAACAGGTCGGCCGTCAGGTCCGGCTGGTTCCAGTAGTCGAGCAACATCGATTGGTCCGGCTTCTGGACAGCGATGTGCCCGATCTCGCCAGGCTCTTTCCGTTCACCGGTTTTCTCATCGATGATCGCGACCGTGTGGCCGGGACACGGCTTCCCGGAGGCCTCCCGGTTCTCGTCCATCAGCTGCGTGTTGGTGCCGACCAGGAAGTTACACTCCGTCTGGCCGTAGATCTCGTTGACGACCGCGTCCCACTCGTCTTCGACGTAGTCGTAGATGTCGGTGGTCACCTTCTCGCCGCCGCTGGGCACGACGTCGACGTCTATGTCGTACTGGCTGTGGTCAACCTCCTTGAGCATGCGGATCATCGTCGCGGTCAGCAGCGCGTTGGTGACGCCGTAGCGTTCGAGGATCTCGTAGACCGACTCGGCGTCGAACTGCCCGCCGTAGCCGACGACGGGTTGGCCGTGATACCACGCGCCCCAGACGACGGCGAAAAGGCCGCCGACCCACGACCAGCCAGAGGGCGTGTAGTGAACCGCCTCCTCGCCGGGGAGGTCGTTGATCATCTGCCAGCCGGGGATGTATCCCAGCAGCTTCCGGTGGGCGTGGTGTGCGCCCTTCGGTTTGCCCGTCGTCCCGCTGGTGTAGATGATGTAGGCCGAGTCCTCCGGATCGGTCGCGACCGTCTCGAAGTCCGGAGAGGCGTCGGCGAGACCGTCCGCCCAGGACTGGCCGTCGATCGCCTCGGGGTCGTCGATGGTGATGACCGTCTCCAGGTGGTCGAGTTCGTCCCGGAGCGAGTCCAGGAGTTCCGCACGTTCCTCGTCGACGATCGCGACCTCCGTCTCGGAGTGGTCGAGGCGGTACCGGAGCCCTTCGCGCCCGTACAGCACCGAGAGCGGCACCGAGACCGCCCCGCGCTGAAGAATTCCGATGTTGGCGAACAGCGTCTCCGGGCGCTGGGGGAGGACGATACCGACGCGCGAGCCCCGCTCGACGCCGGCGTCACCGAGCATGTTCGACACCCTGTTGGCGATCCGCTGGACCTGCCAGAAGGTGTACGTCTCCCGGGTGCCGTCCTCGTCCTCGTAGAAGAGTGCGACGCGGCGCTTGCCGTCGTCCTCGCTCGCCCAGCGACCGCAGATGGCGTCGGCCATGTTGAACGTCTCCGGAACGTCCCACTCGAACCGCTCGTAGGCCTCGTCGTACGTGTCGTACTGACTCAGGTCGATCTCCATATTCCTCCCAAGTACAGCCTCCATAATCATTGTACTGGATGCGACCCATCACGAATCGGATACGAAATCGACCGGTCGGCGACGAGGCGTCCGACGGGCGAGACGGTCGGCGCCTCAGCAGACGTCGTCGGTTCCGACTGCACACCGAATTGAGCGGAACTACTAATATACGGGGAGTATCAGTATGACCACACCGATGGCTCAAGGAGATGCAGTTTTACAAGTGGAGGGTCTCACGAAGAAGTTCGATGGGCTCACCGCCGTCAACGACGTGAGCGTCGAGTTCTTAGACGAGGAGCTCCACGCCATTATCGGACCGAACGGCGCGGGCAAGACGACCTTTTTCAACCTTCTTACCGGTGCACTGACGCCGACGAGTGGCCGCATCCACTTCGACGGCGAGGACATCACTGACGTGGGACCCAGCGGGATCGCACGCCGCGGCATCATCCGGTCCTACCAGGTGACGAAGCTGTTCGAGGGACTGACCGTCCTCGAGAACGTGTCCATCGCTGTTCAGTCGGACTCGATGTCCTACAACTTCTGGCGGCCGACTGACCCGGCGATCGGCGACCGCGCGTACGAGATCCTCGAACGAGTGGGACTCGCCAACAAGGCCGACAGCCTCGCGTCGGACCTGAGTCACGGCGAGCAACGGACCCTCGAGATCGCCGTCGCGCTGGGGACGGAGCCGGAGATGCTCCTGCTCGACGAACCGACGAGCGGCATGAGTCCCGAGGAAACGACGGAAGTGATCGAACTCATCCACCAGTTACAGGGTGACTTCCCGGTCGTCCTCATCGAACACAAGATGAACGTCGTCAACGAAGTGGCCGACAAGATCATGGTACTGTACAACGGCGAAAAGATCGCCGACGACGTCCCGTCGGTGGTGCAGGACAACGAGGAAGTGCGGCGCGTCTACCTGGAGGGTTCGACATGAGCATTCTCGAAATCGACGACATCAATACGTACTACGGACAGAGCCACATCCTCCACGACCTCTCGATGACTGTCGAGGAGGGATCGCTCTGTACGCTCATCGGGCGCAACGGCGCCGGCAAGACGACGACGCTGCGCTCGATCATCGGCAGCCAGAACCCCAAGTCGGGGTCGATCACGTTCAACGGGACCGACATCACGAACAACGAACCACACGAGACCTCCCAACTCGGCATCTCGCTCATCCCGGAACACCGACGCATGTTCCCGGAGCTGACTGTCGAGGAGAACCTCCGCCTGGGCCACATGGGCCAGGACATCTCGGACGCCAGGGTGTCGGAGCTGACCGACCAGGTGTTCGAGTACTTCCCGCGGCTCGAAGAGCGGCTGAGCCAGCAGGCCGGACAGATGAGCGGCGGCGAACAACAGATGCTCGCCATCGCCCGCGGGCTGCTGTCGGACCCGGACCTGCTGCTCATCGACGAGCCGACCGAGGGACTGATGCCCACACTGGTCGAGAAGCTTCGGGACATCTTCGCACGGATCAACGACGAGGGCATCACGATCCTCCTGGTCGAGCAAAACGCCGAGCTCGCCTTCGACATCAGCGACTACGCCTACGTCATCGACGAGGGCGAGAACAAGGTGGACGGACCGAGCGAGACGCTCAAAGAGGATTCCGACATCAAGGACCGCTACCTCGCGCTCGGGTAACCGCAGGATCACGGAGCCGGCGCCCCTTTTGCTGTCTTTCGTTCTCAGTTCGAACAGCGTCGTCGCTCGCGGTTTGAGTCGCGATCACCGAACCGAACGCAGTCGAGAGAAACGGACGGCCCGCTCAGGGGCGGAGTCGTTCGATCAGCCGCTTGAGGTCGAACACTTTCTCGTCGTCCAGCACGGCTTTGCGGAGCAGGCCGATCAGGCCTTCCGGAGCCAGCAACACGATGCCGATGATGACGGCCCCGAAGAAGATCTCCCAGTGCTCGGTGATGCTGGTCAGCGTGTTCGAGAAGAAGATGAACACGATGGCCCCGACGAGCGGTCCCGTGAGCGTTCCGACGCCGCCGATGATCGTCATCAGGACGACCTCACCGGAGAGCTGCCAGAACAGGAGCGACGGGGAGATGAACACGAACAGCACGGCGTAGAGTGCGCCCGCCAGTGCGGAGAGTGCCCCGGACATGGCGAAGGCCAGCCACAGGTACGAGTTGACGTCGTAGCCGAGGTGGAGCGCGCGCTCCTCGCTCTCGCGGATCGCCTTCAGCACGCGGCCGAACGGGGAGTTGACGATCCGGGCGATCGCCACGAACGAGAGCAGGAACAACGCACAGGCCAACGCGTAGAAGTGGAGCTCGTTGCTCATTGGAGTCAGTGGGCCGAGCGGTGCCTCGGTGGCCGGGATGGCGATCCCGTTCGACCCGCCGGTCAGCTCGTTCATCTGGAAGACGATGGCGTAGACGAGCTGTGCCAGCGCCAGCGTGATCATCGCGAAGTAGATGCCCCGGCGTCGGAGGCTCAGGTAGCCGAAGACGACGCTCAGGAGCGTCACCGCGACGACGGTGATGGGAATCGCAAGGTAGAGGCTCGACACGAGGTGCTCTAAGGTCAGGATGACGCCGTAGGCACCCAGCCCGAAGTAGGCGGCGTGGCCGAACGACAGTTCACCGCCGAACCCGAGGATGATGTTGTAGCCCATCACGAAGATCGCCATGACGATGATGTGCGAGGCGATGAACGCGCCCATCAGGTCCGGCAAGATGGCAAGCAGCGCCAGGACGCCGAGATAGGAGAGGTTTCGCTCCCCGACCCGGTCGTAGACGGACTGGACGCGAGTGGCGATGGCCGCGATCATTCGACGACCCCCTCCTGTCCGAACAGTCCGCGCGGGCGCACCAGCAACACCAGCGCCATGAACACGAAGACGATCGCCTGCGACGCCTCCGAGTAGAACACGCCGGTCATCACCTGGAGTTCGCCGATGAGGATTCCCGCGACGACGCTGCCGCGGAAACTGCCGAGCCCGCCGACGACGACGACGACGAACGCGGGGATCAGTAACTCGATGCCGAGCGTCGGGAACGCGCCTCGCACCGGGCCGATGAGCGCACCGGCCGTCCCGGCCAGTGCGACGCCGATACCGAACACCAGCATGTAGAGGCGCGAGACGTCGATGCCGAGCATGTCGACCATCTCACGGTCCTGGGTCCCGGCCCGGATGAGCAGCCCCAGGTCCGTCCGGTTGAGGAACAGGTAGACGGCGACGATGAGCGCGGCGGCCGCGACGATGACGAACACCCGGTAGACCGGGTACGTGAACAACACGAGGTCGATGGAACTGCTCCCCCACGAGGGCGTGGCGAAGTTCTTCCCCGTCCGGCCCCAGACGAGGATGACCAACCCGCGGATGAGCTCGGCGATACCGAACGTCAGCAGCAGCTGGAGCAGTGCGCCGTGGCGACCGTAGGTGTATCTGAGTAACGTCCGCTCTAAGATCATTCCGAGCACCAGGGTCGCGACCAGCGCCGCACCGATGCTCAGCAGGAAGCTCCCGGTCGCGTCCATCACCGTCCAGGAGACGTAGGTCCCGACGAGCAGCAGGTCGCCGTGGGCGAAGTTGATCACACCCAGGAGCCCGAAGATGATGGTCAGTCCCAGCGAGATGAGCACGAGGATCATCCCGAGTACCAGCCCGTTGAACAGCTGGGCCGTGTAGTACTCGACCTGGAGCGGGACGAACAGCGTATCGGCCACTCCCGGGAGTGCGTTGAGAAGTATAGATGAGGCCATGGGTAGAGTCTAGAACGAGCAGCCCGTCTGGTCGCAGGTCCGCATCTGCGTCTCCTCTGGGTTCTGGGGAACGTTGATGACCTCGAAGAAGTTCTGCCCGTCCACGTCGGACGGGTCCCGACCCTGCACGGTCATGGTCGAGATGCTCGCGCGGTGGTCGCAGGCCCGGAACTTCTCACCGACGCCCCACAGTTGCGGGAACAGCTCGCGGTCTTCCATCTGGTCCCTGATGTCCGCGGTTTCCGTGCCGCCGGCGGCGTCGATCGCCTTGAGCGTCGTGCGGACGCCCGCGTACATGCTCGCGGAGAACCCGAGCGGGCGTTCGCCGTACTCGCTCTGGAAGGCCTCGGAGAACGCCTGTGCGCCCTCCGCTTCGTGTTGCCAGTACCACGGCGCGCTCGCGTAGAAGTTGTCCCTGCTCAGGATGTCCGAACCGATCTGTTCGGCCTCGATGATACCCGTCGCCGGCCAGACGCAGACGAAGTCGTCGAAGAGGTCGTACTCGTCGGCCTGACGGGCGCTCTGGACGTGGTTCGACGCGAACAGGTTGAAGCTGATGATGTCGGCCCCGGAGCTGCGCGCGTCGGTGATCGCCTGCGAGTAGTCCGTCGCCCCGAACTCGACGAAGCTGTTGCCGAGGTACTCCACGTCGTCGTAGGACGACACGATCTGGTTCTCGTTCCACGCCTGGATCGACTGGCCCCAGGAGTAGTCGGCCGAGATCTCGTAGACGCTCTCGCCGAGCCCCTCGTCGAGGGCGTACTTGAGTCCACCGCTGGTCTGTTGAACCGCACTGTTCCCGGCGTTGAAGACGTTCGACCGGCAGTCGCTCCCGGTGATGGCGTTACTGCCGCCCACGCACGTGTAGATGACGTCCTCGCGCTGTGCCAGCTCGCCGATCGCCAGCGCGACGCTGCTGGAGAAGTTCCCCGCGAGGAAGTCCGCGTTCTCCTGACGGAGCAGTTCGCGGGCGACCTGGGTCGCCTCCTGCGTGTCGGTCTTGGTGTCGCGGAACGCCACCTCGACTTCGGTGTCGCTTACGTCCCCGTCCTCGTTGGCGTGCTTGACTGCCAGTTCGACGCCCTTCACCTGGTTTTTCCCGATGTTCCCGTACGGACCGCTCTCCGGAATCGTCGCACCGATCATGATGCTCTCCGAGCCACTGCCGCTGTCGCCGGTCAGACACCCGGCCAGTGCGACTGCGGACCCTGCTGAGGCGTATTTGAGGTACTGACGCCTGGACGTACCCGAGTTATTGGCATCTTTTGGCATACGTAGCCGAGTTAACCGAGCGGTTACTTATATATTGTGGAAGTATTAGGAATTATTACATTAATATGTCGGTGAGAGGTCACTACGTCGGCCAGTGAGGACGATCGTGTTACCGGCCCCCAAAGGTCTTTGCGGCTGTGTTACGAGTTTTACCTATGGAGTACACGACGTTCGGACCGACGGGAACCACGGTCAGCCGACTGTGTCTGGGCTGTATGAGTTTCGGATCGACGGACTGGCGGGAGTGGGTCCTCGAAGACGAAGCAGCGACCGAGATCATCGAGGAGGCGATCGATCTGGGGATCAACTTCTTCGACACCGCCAACATGTACTCGACGGGTGAGTCCGAGCGCATTCTCGGGAACGCCCTGGAGGGCCGCCGCGAGGAGAGCGTCGTTGCGACGAAGGTGTACTTCCAGATGCGCGAGGACGACCCGAACTCGGGCGGGCTCTCGCGGAAGACCATCGAGCAGGAACTCGACGCCAGCCTCGAGCGACTCGGCATGGACACCGTCGACCTCTACCAGATCCATCGCTGGGACGAGAACACGCCCATCGAGGAGACGGTCCGGACACTCGACGACGCCGTCCGCCGCGGGAAGACCCGCTACGTCGGCGCGAGTTCGATGTGGGGGTATCAGTTCGGGACCGCCCTACGTACGAGCGACGTGCACGGACTCAGCCGGTTCGTCTCGATGCAGCCACACTACAACCTCTGTTACCGCGAACAGGAGCGGGAGTTACTGCCACTCTGTGAACAGGAGAACGTCGCCGTGATGCCGTGGTCGCCGCTGGCCCGTGGGTACCTGACTCGCCCTCACGAGGAGTGGAAGGCGAGCGACCGTCCCGACGCCGACCCCTGGGTCCTCGACAACCCCTATCACGTCGGCGGCGGACGCGAGATCAACGAGCGAGTGCAGCAGGTCGCAGCCGACGAGGGGGCCAGCATGGCACAGATCGCGCTGGCCTGGCTGCTCCACAAGGACGTCGTCACCACCCCCATCATCGGCACGACGAGCGTCGAACACCTCCGGGAGGCCGTCGAGGCGCTCGACATCTCGCTGTCCGATAGCGATCTGGACTACCTCGAAGAGCCGTACGAACCGGTCGAACCCGCCCGCTGGTAACGGCGCGGCCTACTGGTCGGCGTGGCGGTCGAAGACGGCCTGGCGTTCGATCTTCCCGGTGCCGCTTTTCGGGAGCGAGTCGACGAACGTGACTTCTTTCGGGTGTTTGAACCGCGCGAGACGGTCGCCGAGGAACTCGTCGAGTTCCTCGTCTCCGATCGGTTCGCCGTCCGTCGTCGCGATCACGGCCTTGACGATCTCGCCCCACTTCTCGTCGTCGACGCCGATGACGACGACCTCGTCGACCCGGTCGTGGGAGTACAGCGCTTCCTCGACCTCGGAAGGGTAGACGTTCTCCCCGCCGGTGATGATCATGTTGTCCATGCGGCCGTGGATGTGATAGAAGCCGTCCTCGTCGACCTCGGCGATGTCGCCGGTGTGGAACCAGCCGTCCTCGTCGAAGTCCTCGGCGGTCTTCTCGGGGAGTTCCAGGTAGCCGTCGGCGACGGTCGGCCCGCGGTGGAGGAGTTCCCCCGCCTCGCCCGGCGGGCACTCCTCGCCGCCCTCGTCGACGACCTTCGCGTCGACGTGCGTGAACGTCTTCCCGTTGCACTTGGGCGGTTTGTCCATGGCGTCCTCGGGGCGGAGGAACAGCGACCCGTCGGTCGTCTCGGTCAGGCCGTAGGCCGCGACACAGGGAACGTCGATCGCCGCGAAGGCCTCCTTGAGTTCGGTCGGGACCGGTTCGCCGCCACCGACGACCAGTTCCAGAGCGTCCAGGTCGTACTCCTGCCAGCCCTCGACGGAAATCATCGAGTTGAGCATCGTCGGGACGGCGAAGGTCTTGGTCACGTCGTAGTCGGCCATGATCTCCCAGGTCTCGGCGGGTTCGAACTCCTGCTGGAGGATCACCGTCCCGCCCGCGTGGAGCAGGGGGAGCGTGAAGATGTTGAGCCCGCCGACGTGGAAGATCGGGGCCGAGGTCACGGTCACGTCGTCGCTGTCGAGTTCGGTGTCGACGACGTAGCTCACCGACGAGAAAAACAGGTTCTTGTGAGAGATGGGGACGCCCTTGGGCCGCCCGGTCGAGCCGCTGGTGTACAACAGCACGGCCGGGTCCTCGAACACGTCGGCCACCTCGACCTCGCCGGGGTCGCGGTCGTAGAACGAGTCCCAGTCGTCGGCCGTCACTCGCTCCTCGCCGTCAGCGTCTCCGATGCGGACCGCCGGCACCCCGTCGAGGGGCAGTGCTGCGGCCGTCTCCTCGAAGACGCCCTCGTAGACGAACAGTTCGGGGTCGGCGTCGTCGTTCAGGTATTCGAGTTCGGCGGGCGACAGCCGGTAGTTGAACGGCACGACGACGGCACCGAGTTTACACGTCGCGAAAAACAGCTCGAAGAACTCCGCGGAGTTGCGGAAGAGCCCACTGATACGGTCGCCCTCGCCGACGCCGCGGGCCCGGAGCTCTGCGGCGATACTGTTCGAGCGCCGTTCGAGCTCGGCGTAGGTGTGTTCCTCGCGCGTGGTCTGTTCGACGATGGCCACGTCGTCGGGGTGGTAGTACGACTTCTTTCGGACGATGTAACCGAAGTTCGCTTGTCGCATATCAAACCCCTCCGTGTGTCCGACGCTTAGTGATTTTGTATATTTTTTGTCACGACTGGTCGCGCAACGCTGCCAGGCGGTAGTTCGACTCGTAGGCGTGGGGGAACTCGGCGAGGAACACGAACAGGCCGTCGAAGTCGCGTGGGTGATAGAGGTACTCGGTGAACTCGCCGGCCGCGATCTCGCCGACGGGATCGACGCCGTCGGCCGCCAGGTCCGCACGGGCCGCGTCGAGGTCGGCGACCTGAAGCGCCAGCGCGTACAGGCCGGTGCCGTGTTCGTCGACGAACTGCCCCACCGCGTCGTCGCCGTCGGCCGAGTCCGACGAGACGATATCGATGCCGACCCCGCTGTCGTCGATGACGCTCTGGAGGTCGTGACTCCCGGCCGAGGTCTCGGTCGTCAGCGAGAGTAACTCGCCGAACCCGATGTCGAGGCGGTCCGAGAGCGTCCCGGACGTGCGGTCGAGGTCGTCGGTGGCGATCACGATTCTGTCGATGCCGACTACGTGCATGGCGTCGAAGCTATCGGCGGGCGGGGTCTTGAAACTCACCGCCGACGCTACTGTTTTGGTCCTCCGGTTTGGATAGTTGGACGAGCAATGGTACAGGCAGTCAGGATGCCGATGATGGGTAACACGATGGAAACCGGCCTCCTCGTCGAGTGGCACGTCGACGAAGGGGACGAAGTAACGGACGGGACGGTCCTCGGGGAGGTCGAGTCCGAGAAGGCGTCCGCGGAGGTCACCGCCGATCAGGACGGGACGCTCGCGCGAGTCGACGTCGACGCCGGGGAGTCGGTGCCGCCGGGAACGGTCCTCGGGGTCGTACTCGGCCCCGACGAGAGCCTCGCGGACGCGCCCGAGCCCCGCAGTCGCGTCGACGACGAAGACGACGCGGGCGACTCGGAAGCGACACCCGAGGAGACAGGGGCCGAGGAGTCCGCGGCCGAGGAGACCGCGGGCGAGAGCGACGACGGCGAACGGGCGGCCCCGGGCGCGCGCAAACTCGCACGGGAACACGACGTCGATCTCGCAGCGATCGACGGCAACGGCCCCGAGGGAGCGGTCCTCCGGAGCGACGTGGAGGCGGTCCTCGATGCGCAGGAGGCCGACGGTGACGCGGTGGCGACGGGTTCGTCCGGACACGACTTCTCGAGTCCGAGCACGCGGCGATTGGCGCGGGAACTCGGCGTCTCCCTCGACGAGGTCGAGGGCCAGGGGATCGGTGGGCGCATCACCGAGTCCGACGTTCGCGCCGCCGCCGGGCAGGCCGAGCGACCGGCAACCACGGAGTCGGCGGCGTCGAGCGGTACCACCACGACCGTCGACCACTCGGGCGTCACGATCACGGAGGAAGAACCACTCTCGGGGATGCGCGGGACGATCGCCGACCGGATGTCCCAGTCAGCACGGCAGGCGCCCCACGTCACGCTCAACCGCGAGATCGACGTCGAACGGGCGTTCGAGACGGCCGAGGAACTGTCGAACCAGCGGGACGCGAGTATCGGGTTCACCGACCTCCTGGTCGGGGCGTCTGTCCGCGCGCTCGCGGCGTATCCCGTGTTCAACGCCTGGTTCGAGGACGAGACGATCAGATACGTCGCCGAGCGCAACGTCGCGGTGGCCGTGGACACGGACAGGGGCCTGCTGACCCCGGTGATCCGGTCGGCGGGGGAGCGGTCGCTGGCCGGGATCGCCGCCGAGCGGCGACGGCTCACCGAGGTCGTCCTCGACGGCCAACACACGATGGACGACCTCCAGGGCGGGACCTTCACCATCACCAACCTCGGGATGTTCGGCGTCGATTCGTTCGATCCGATCATCAACCCGCCGCAGGTCGCCATCCTGGGGGTCGGTCGGGTCCGCGAGGACGGCGACGGGCGCACCTGTACGCTCTCGCTGTCCTTCGATCACCGTGTGGTTGACGGTGCGGACGCCGCCCGGTTCCTGGATACCCTCACCGAGGGCGTCGAGTCGCCGTCGCTGGTCGTCGCGGACCGCTCGGGCGCTCGGACGGGGACCGGTGGCGAAACACATGACGAATCCGCCACGGGCGACGCCGACATCGCGACGGTCGTCACGCGCGACGTCGCGGCGCAGGCGGACGAGATCGCCGCGAGTCACGACTGGCCGGTCCCCGATTTCGAGGTGGCCCTCGACGGCGGTCGGCCGTCGATCGCGATCGGGTCGCCCAACGGCGCGACGCCGGCGACGACGAAACGGCTCCTCTACGCCGCGTGCCGGGAGTCGGCGTACGCGGACACGATAAGCGGCCTCAGGGACCCGGAGATCGTGGGGGTCTGAGGGCGACCGGTCGCGACGTGCAGGTAGCCTAACAAAAACACTAAGACATGTGACCGGAATATTCCAGTGATGGATTTCGCTCTCTCCCAGGAGCAGCAGATGATGCAACGGTTGACGAAAGATATCTGTTCGGACTACCCGCTCGACTACTGGCGGGAGAAAGACGAGGCCGAGGAGTTCCCACACGAGATCTGGGACGACCTGACGGAGGCCGGGTTCACGGGACTGACCGTGCCCCAGGAGTACGGTGGCGAGGGACTCGGCATGGAAGAGGTCGCCGCGGTGGGGTTGGCTCTCGGACGGAACGGCGGGGGCGTCAGTGGCCCGAACCTGCTCACGCTCGGCCCGGTGTTCGGCGGCATCTCGCTCAACGAACACGCCAACGAGGACCAGAAGGAACGCTGGCTCCCCGAGATCGCCGACGGGGCCATCGTGTCGCTCGGGCTCACGGAACCGGACGCCGGCCTCGACACGGCCGGCATCAAGACGACCGCCGAGAAGGACGGCGACGAGTACGTGCTCAACGGGACGAAGGTCTGGACGACGGGGGCACACGTCTCCGATTACATCGTCACCCTCGCGCGGACGTCGCCGATGGATGAGGATTCCCGCCACGGCGGCATCTCGCTTTTCGTCGTGCCCTCCGACGCCGACGGCATCACCGTCAACAAGATCGACAAGCTCAGCATGCGCTGTCTGGGCTCCTGCGAGGTCGTCCTCGACGACGTGCGCGTCTCCGAGGCGAACCTGCTGGGCGAGGAGGACAAGGGGTTCTACCACGTCCTCGGGACGCTCAACACCGAGCGGATCATCTGGGCGGCGATCCCGCTGGCGGCCGGCGAGCTGGCGCTGGACCTGGCGGTCGACTACGCGAAGGAACGCGAGGCCTTCGAGCGTCCGATCGGGAAAAACCAGGGCGTCCAGTTCCCGCTGGCCGAGTCGAAGATGGAACTGGAGACGGCAAAGCTCATGATCTACAACGCCGCCTCGCTGTACGACAAGGGCGAGGACTGCTCGATGGAGGCCAACGCCGCGAAGTTCATGGGTGCCCGCGCCGGGTTCAACGCCTGTGACCAGGCGATCCAGACCCACGGCGGCATGGGCTTTGCCGACGAGTACCACGTCGAGCGTCTCTTCCGCGACGTTCGCCTCGCACGCGTCGCGCCGGTCAGCGACGAACTGGTCAAGTCGTTCGTCAGCACGAGCGTCCTCGATCTCCCGCGGTCGTACTGAAGGATTGCCGGTCGGACAGGGTCCCGACGGACCCGACAAGAGGCGTCACAGATCAGATACCACGGATTTCGGTTTCTTCGACCCACATCCTTGCGCTCCGACGACGACGTTCCCAGTCGGGGACTAGCAGGAAAGTATAATCGTGAGGGTCCGAAAGGAGAGAGCATGCGTGCAGCAGCCTTTACGGCCCTTGGTGGCCCGTCGGGAGTCGAAGCGATCGACGTCGAAGCGCCGACTGCGGACGCCGACCAGGCGATCGTCGACGTCGCAGGCGCATCGGTGAACAGACACGACCTCCTCTACCTCGAAGGCGACTTCAGATTAAAGGAGGAGCACCTCCCGTTCGTCTCCGGCGTCGACGTGGCGGGCACGGTTCGGGAGACCGGCGACGGCGTCGACGACCTCCAGCCGGGCGACCCGGTCGTGTTGAATCCCATGCTGACCTGCGGGTCGTGTCGGTTCTGCCGGGACGGGCCGGAGAACCTCTGTCGGGAGTACAGCCTCTTCCACGGCGGCTTCGCCGAGCAGGCGGTCGTGGACGCCGACCGACTCGTCCCCGTCTCCGAGGACGTGGATCTGGTGGCAGCGGCCGCCCTGCCGGTCGCGTACATGACCGCCTGGCACATGCTCCGGCGCGCCGAGGTCGACGCCGGCGATACCGTGCTGATTCCCGGCGCGACAGGGGGCGTCGGCGTCGCGGCCACGCAACTGGCGGACGCGATGGGAGTCCGGTCGATCTGTACCTCCTCGTCGGAAGCGAAACTCGACCGACTGCCGGCGTTCGGTGCCGACCAATTGATCCAGGCGACGGACGTGACGGAACTGGGCGAGCAACTGGCCGACGTCGAGCCCGTCGACGCCGTCATCAATCACCTGAGCGGAGAGTTCACGGACGCGTGCCTGTCCGCGCTCGGCCGGGGCGGCCGGATGGTCATCTGCGGTCGGACGGCCGGGCAGTTCTCCGAGATCGACACGCAGGAGCTGTTCCTCGAACACAAGCGGGTGATCGGGAGCACGATGGGGACCCAGGCCGACCTCGAACGCGTCGTCGACTTCTACGAGGACGGAGCCGTCGAGCCGCCCGTTCACGAGACGTATGGGCTCGACCGCGCCGGGCAGGCGTTCGCCGACATGCGAGACCGGACCGTCGTCGGGAACCTCGTCATCACGCCCTGAGCTGTAGCTCACTGAAGCGAGGGAAACGTACCGTCCGTGGCTGTCGAGGCGGGACGACGTGTCGCTACTTGTTGTCAGACGAGAGGGTTACGGTCCCGGACCCGTCGACCGTCACGATATATCCCTCGTACGTGAATCGAATTCCGAGGGTCGTGTCCGGCGTGGATGATTCCACGACGGCGTCCAGCGCGTCTGGATCGATCGTCTCTTGTAGTGGTGACAGATTCAGCACGTCTCGGCCCGTCTCTGCCGCGACCTGCCTGACGATTTTCGTCGACACGGGGTCGTCCGGCGGCTCGTCGTTCCCTCTCGGGCTACGATTAGGTAGCATCCGTACGTGATTCTCAGTTCGGACTTGTAAGAATGTTACTACCACGTACACACCGCTACTGTGCATCTGACGGGACTGGGAGATCGCATCGCGGTTCCGGGTCCGCTATCCGCAGGGTGGACAACTATTATGAGCGGACACCGCGAAGAGTCGAGGGATGTCAGCAGAGTACCAGACAGTTGCAGTCGAGCGAGACGGATCTATCGGGACAGTTCGCGTGGCGCGGCCGGACGCGATGAACGCGGTCAACACGCAGGTGTTGATCGAACTCGCCGACGCGATCGACGCCCTCTCCGAGGAGGTTCAAACGGTCGTCCTCACCGGCGAGGGCGACGACGCCTTCATCGGTGGTGGCGACATCAAGGAGTTCCAGGACCGGTCGGGGATCTGGTTCCGCAGCGAGTTCCGGGAGGCGATGGGCGACCTCGAAGACGCGATCGAGGGCAGTCACGTGCCCGTCGTCGCGGCGGTCAACGGGGTCGCACTCGGTGGCGGCACCGAGATCGCGCTCATGTGTGACCTCATCGTCGCAACGGAAAGCGCCAGGTTCGGCCTCCCGGAGATCGGACTGGGAATCATCCCGGGCGCGGGCGGCACACAGCGTCTCGCCCACCTCGTGGGCTATCTGAAGGCCAAAGAGCTGATTCTGACCGGCAAACACATCTCGGCGAGCGAGGCCGCCGACATCGGCCTCGCCAACGAAGTTGTCGACGACGAGGAGTTCGAGGCGCGCATCGACGACCTGGCCGCGGAGCTCGCGGACGGCCCGCCGGTCGCGCAGTGGTTCGCCAAGAAGTCCATCAACGAGACCAGGGCGCAACTGGACTCCGGACTGGAACTGGAGGCGGCCCTGGCCGGACTGCTCTTCGAGACCGAGGACAAAGAGGAGGGTCTGGCGGCGTTCGTCGAGAAACGCGATCCATCCTTCGGCGAGTAGCATGGCAGTCGCCTGACACCGGTACATAGTTTTTTGTGGCCCCCATCGTCATATCAGTCCATGCCAGACGAGGTAGCAGCGCACGCGGAACAGTTGGCCGACCAACTCCAGGAGATGATCCTGATACGGGAGTTCGAGACCCGGGTGAGTTCACTGTTCGAGGACAACGAACTGCCGGGGTTCGTCCACCTCTGTCTCGGGCAGGAGGCGGTGGCAACCGGTGCCTGCTGGGCCATCGACGACGACGATTACATCACGAGCACGCACCGCGGGCACGGCCACTCCATCGCCAAGGGACTCGAACCGGACCGGATGATGGCCGAACTGTTCGGCAAGGAGACCGGGTACTGCGGCGGGAAAAGCGGGAGTATGCACATCGCCGACGTCGACCAGGGGATGCTCGGTGCAAACGGGATCGTCGGTGCCGGCCCGTCGCTGGCGGCCGGGGCGGGGCTGTCCATCGAGCAGTCCGACGAGGACCGCGTCTGTCTGTCGTTTTTCGGCGAGGGCTCGATGGCCGAGGGCGTCGTCCACGAGTCGATGAACCTCGCGGGCGTCCAGGACCTCCCCGTGGTGTTCGTCTGCGAGAACAACCAGTACGGGGAGATGACGCCCGCGGAAGACCAGCACAACGTCGACGGGTTCGAGGCTCGCGGCGAGGTCTACGACATGCCCGCCGAGACCGTCGACGGCATGTCGGTCCAGGACGTGTACGAGGCGACGGCCGAGGCGGTCGAGCGCGCTCGGGACGGCGGCGGCCCCTCGCTGCTCATCTGTGAGACGTACCGGTATCACGGCCACTACGAGGGCGATCCGACGACCTATCGAACCGACGAAGAAGTCGAACAGTGGCGGGAGCGAGATCCGATCGACACCCTCGAAGCGTCGCTCGTCGAGGGCGGCCATATAGACGAGGACGAGATCGAGGAGATGCGCGCGGCGGCGCGCGACCGCATCGACGAGGCGGTCCAGTTCGCCAGGGACAGCGACTATCCCGACGAGGAAGCGGCCTTCGAGGGCGTCTACACGGAGGAGATCTGACGATGCCGGAGAAATCGATGCGACACGCGATCAACGACGCACTGTCGGAAGAACTCGCCCGCGACGACTCGGCGTACCTCATCGGCGAGGACATCGGGAAGGCGGGTGGCAGTTTCGCCGTCACCAGGGGACTCCACGACGAGTTCGGCGGCGACCGGGTCATCGACACCCCGATCAGCGAGGCGGCGATCGTCGGGAGCAGCGCCGGTGCGGGGCTGACCGGCTCCCGTCCCATCGCGGAGATCATGTACGCCGACTTCATGGGACTGGCAGCCGACCAGGTGATGAACCAGGCCGGCCTCTTCAAGTACATGTTCGGCGGCGACGTGACCGTTCCCCTGACGATCCGGACCGTCAACGGCGGCCCCGGGTCGAACGCCGCCGCCCAGCACTCGAAGAGCCTGCACGGCCTGTTCATGCACATGCCCGGCGTCCGGGTCGTGCTCGCGAACACCGCGTACGACGCCAAAGGCCTGCTCAAAAGCGCCATCCGGAGCGACGACCCGGTGGTCTTTTTCGAGCACATGGAGCTGTACAACCGCGAGGGAGAGGTCCCCGAGAAGTCCTACACGCTGCCCCTCGGTGAAGCGGCGGTCGAACGCGAGGGTGCGGACGTGACGGTCGTCGCCACCCAGAAGATGCTCCACTACGCGCTCGACGTGGCGTCGTCGGTGGCCGACGACATCAGCGTCGAGGTCATCAACCCGCGGACGCTGAAACCGCTGGACGTCGAGACGCTCGTCGAGAGCGCGAAAAAGACCGGTCGCGTCGTCGTCGCCGACGAGTCCGTCATCCAGAACGGGCCGGCGTCCTACATTGCCAGACGCATCGAGGAAGAGGCGTTCTATCACCTCGAAGCGCCGGTCGAGGTCGTCGGCGTCGACGACACGCCGATCCCGTTCTCGCCGCCGCTGACCGAGGCCGTCGTCCCCGACGCATCGGACATCGAAACCGCGATCCGAGGAATGCCCCGACTATGAGCCTGGAAGACCGAATCACGCGACTGGAGCACCGAGAGGCGATCACCGAACTGCGCGCGGCGTACTGCTACTGCATCGACTCCCGAGACTGGGACGGCTACGCGGCGCTTTTCACCGAGGACGCACACCTCGATTTCGGTCCCATCGGCACCTTCGACGGACGGGACGCGGTCCGAGACTTTGCCGAGAACGTCGTCGGGGAGGAACACCCGTTCCTGGCGCACATGGTCCACAACCCGATCATCGACATCGAGGGAACGACGGCCACCGGGAACTGGTACTTCGAGGTCCCCTGTACGTTCGCGAACGGCTCGGCGGGATGGATCCAGGGCGTCTACGACGACGAGTACGAACTGGTCGACGGCGAGTGGCTGTTCGCCGAGGTCGTCGCCGATTTCAACTACTTCGCCGAGTACGACGAGGGCTGGGCCGAAATCGTCGGTGACGATCAGTCGTAGTTCATCAACACTTCGACGATGTTGCCCGAGCGCATGAGCAACTCCGGAAACTCCTCGCGGAACCGTTCGTCGTCGATGCGGTTCGTCGGCCCGTAAATCGCCAGCGACCCCCGGATACGTTCCTTGCGGTCGATCACCGGGGCGGCGATCGATCGCATGCCCGTCAGTCGCTCCTCGTCGTCGAGCGCGTAGTTGTGTTCGCGGATCCACTCCAGTTCGTCGGCCAGTTCGTCGCGGTCGGTGATCGTGTTCTCGGTCCGCTCGACCAGCCCGTGCTTGTCGATGATGTCGGACACCCTGTCGTCGTCGAGGTACGCGAGTATCGCCTTCCCCGGTGCCGCAGTGTGCATGTGCATCACGATCCCGTTGTAGATGTTGACCGGGATGGCTTCCGTCCCTTCCTCGGTGGCGATGATCACTGCTTTCCCGTGTTCCTCGACCGTGAGGCTGGCGTGTTCGCCCGTTTCGGCCGCCAGCCGTTCGAGTTCGTCGCTCGCAGCCTGGTATATCTCCGTGTTACGACGGTTGATGTCCCCCATCCGGAGGAAGTCCGAACTGATGTGGTATTTCTCGCCTCGCTGCACCAGATACCCGAGTTCGTACAGGGTCACCACATGATCGTACACCGTGCTCTTCGGCCGATCCATCGCGGCAGTCAGCTCAGAGACCCCCGCTCCATCCCGATCCGCGATCGTCTCGATGATCTCGAAGGACGTCCGCAGGGAGTTGATGGGTAGGTCACGTGACATACGTGAACATGAATCTCCAGGAACGAAAAGTTTCCGGCATCACCGGACACACCCTCGAAGTTCCGGAGATACCGCCAGAGGACGAAAGTAAACAGAGATTCGAAGAATATCCGTTTATTTCTGCAAACATCGTTAGCAGGACACAGTCTCGGTACATGTTGACACACACCATCTAAAGAGCAGCCATCCGGCAGTACCAAACGCAGACCGATACGGCACTGGAAGCCTATATCGGCCAGTTTCGGCGTTTACCCGGGTTCTCGTCAGAATGCACTGGGAAAAGTACATATCATATCTCAGTATAATATTCCATTATCTACCCAAAAATTGCATCTCACGTAGTTTCACGCCGATATCCTATATTCTGACTTCTGATATTTCAGGGGCGGCATTACCGGACAGCGATCTACTCGCGTACAGCGCACCAAAATAACACCAGTACGTTTGTTAGAGAGATCGGAGGGAGCCGTTCGTCAGATCTCGGTCACCCGGTCGTACTCGTCGGCCAGGGCCGCGGCGTCCTCGGGGAGGAGTGCGACGAGAAGATACCGTCGACCTCACTCGACAGCGGTCGCAGTCCGCCCTGGCCGTGGCCGCTGCGAGTCCCTGACGATCGAACTTGTAGGCGGTGAACGGGGGCTCACGTGATCGTCCCCGGACGTCGGCCACCGCTGCTCCATCCCCGATCCGATCGGATTCAGGTCGGATTCGTCTGCGAGGCCGGCGACCTCGGTCCGCCTTCCACCCGAACTGCCCCCATCGCCCTCGAAATTTACCCTGCACGGAACACTGAGATCAGCCACAGTACAAGTCGCGATCTCCGTACCCGCTCGTGATAGTGTTTGGAGAAGCTTCCCGAGACGACTAGAATAACACAAATACCATCGTTATTCTGTCGGCAATCTGTTCTGACAGCCCTTCGCTAGAGGTATTTTAGAAGAGAATATAGGTTTTTGATTCTATAAATTGCTCATAAACACCGATAGTAGCCAAAAGTAGATCTAAATAAAGATATTAGTAGTATAATAGCCACAAGTAGCGCATCAGTATACGTAATTTAGCAAATTTTAGTTATAAGCTATGTTATCTACTTCTATCTATCGTCATCCGAGTTCGAATCTTCACGGCCAACCAGCAACACGCCAGAACACAGATGTTCGGAACTCGTTTTCGAATCCGGAGTTCGAATCAGAGAACGAGCCATATGGAAACGCTTTTGCGAAGATAAGACCCAGTATTCGCCCAATGACAGAGAAAACGGAGCCAGACGAAGACACAGTCGCCGTATCAATGGAGATATCGGGCAAATACGATGACGTAATAGCGAAGTTGCAATCCGGTGGGTCCAGACGGCCGGGTATCGAGCCCTTCGTCGATGATCTGGCGGTCCTCTTGGACACGGTCGTCGAGATGGGCGGTGGCACGCGAAGCGCGATCGCCCAGCAGTTGCCCTCGGACATGGCCGCCTCCTACGATGCCCAAGCGGTCGTCGATACACTACAGGTGCTCGAACGCTACGACCTGGTCGTCCTCGAAGGGAATACCTGGAAACCGGGCCCGAAGCTAGAGGAGTAGCCGAATCCCCGGATGGGACGACGACTGTCGACGATTCAGGAGAGTCGCTCGTCCCACACGCGCACAATGCAGCGCAGTGTATGGGCCCTGGCGGGGACATCCAGAGTTTTTACGACTGTCAGCCAGTTGTTGAGTGGTGCTTGACGCGTTAATACCGCTGCTTTTGAGCCGGTATTCTAGAGAGATCCACATATCGATATCTGCGAACCCTCCGAGATGAGGACGTTTCTTCATCGTAACTGATACAAATCTGATAAGAGTGTTTCGACTGAACGAAGGCAAACACTCTTTGCCACCAGTCTGTAATACAAGCGTATGTCGAATACGGATACATCTAGCGGCGATCCGGAGAAAACGAATATCAATATCCGCCTGACGGAGACGTTCCTCGAAGACATCGACGCGACGTGGCAAGACGAAGGCTACAACAGCCGCAGCGAGTTCATACGGGAAGCCTTGCGTGACGCGGTTCGGCACCCGGACCTGACCCGCGAGAGCTGGAAAGAAATCGCAGCCGTCGAGCACGCGCGACGGACGGGCGAGAGCGAGACGTTCTCCCGCGAGGAAATTCTCGGCGACGATGAGTGACGACGAGTGGACCTGGCAGTTCCGCAAGCCCGCCAAGCAGACCTACGACGATCTCGACGACCACGCCCAAGACCGAATCACTGACAAGCTGGATGAGATCGTAAACGACCAGTGGCGAGACCCTGGTGACTACCTCGAACCGCTGACCGGTGCGCCACACTCGAAACTCCGTATCGGGCAGTTCCGACTCGCTGCCGACTGCAATCACGCCGAGTAGATACTGGATATCTATAGTATTGAGCATCGTAGAGGCGCGTACAAGGCAGACGACGACTGACAGGAAACCGGTAGCAATCGGCGATAGTTTTCATACACGCGCTGTGTCGGTTACCAGTGAAGGCACGAAGGCAGCGACTCGCATCCACGCGCTGGATGAACTCTGGACAAGCCAGGATACCATCAAGAGATGGAAAAGAAATATGCTGGCAACGTCGCTAGCTGGCGATTTGAAAATATGAATGTTCTTCCATGGGCCCTGGCGGATTTGAACCACCGACCGCCCGGTGTCCCACAACACTGACGCGAGTCAGCAGTTGATATGAGCCGGGTGCTCTCACCAGACTAAGCTAAGGGCCCTTATTTACCGGATCTATTATCTGGGTTCTTTAGGCTATCGGGATTGCACTCATCTCCCAAATTTTCTATAGCAAACCGCTAGATCTCAATTCACTTTGAAGTTCGTCAGTATCGCTGATTACCAGGAAGTCCATATTTTGTTTATCTATATATTCCAGCTTCTCTTCGAAATTTTTTGCGTTTGGACGTGAGCCTGGAAGATACCCATCTACCTCTATCCAGAGGGGGATGTCAGACAATAGGAAATCGCTCGTCCAAGGCGTTCCCTCTATTTCTGGATGGACCGTATAGTTTATATTGTGGTCATACAGAAACCGAGCAACCTTCAGTTCGAGTTTGCTATCTAATTCTCTCCAGTTGGGCCTTCACAATCGTGTCCATGTTTCTTTCCGGGGCTGATCCCGGCAGCGTTACATGCCTGTTTCCACGAATCGAATAGTACCTTCACCGTGCTTGTTGCATACTCGCCGTGCCTTCTATACGCACGGGTTGTAAGACGGTCAGATGGTAGTTTGTTGACGACACGACGCATATCCCTGCAAATTTCTGGTTTATCTTCGGGGCCGTACTTGTGGACTTGCAATTTCCCCTCGCTCAGACCCGCGTCCTCCAGAACTCCAAGCCAACCGTCATCACCAGCCATTGAATATAGGGTCGCCAAGGACGGGAGGCTGTCCGCTTGTTGAGCCTCACGTGTTGTCGGAGATTTTTCGAGTTTTTCAGCAAGGGCTTGTGTGTCAGCAATTAGATCTGAGTAGGTGTAGTCTCCGAGATCGTATCCCGTATGCTGATTACCGTGAAACTCGCCCATAGTCCAGTTACCCTGGCTATCTCGTTTAAACCTCGGAACAGTAGCCCCATTGACAGTGTGATCTGCAGGCTTACGTGAATACCCTATGCTATCAGCTACCGATTGATTAGATATGGTCAAATGATAGAACAAACCATAGCCGAAAGTTTCTCAGTAAAAGTCACGCCACCGCCAGGGTTCGAACCTGGGACAACCACGTATCTGCGGCGAACAGGGGATTCCTATTCACCGTAACAGCGTGGTGCTCTACCAACTGAGCTACGGCGGCCCGTTTGTCTGCATTCCACGATAGCTCAGGTGATTTGAAAGGGCTTTCGTTTTCGACGCGCATCGACACGCTTTCACGCGGTCACCGGAAACCGACGCGTATGAGCGACGAGTTCGCAGCCGTCGTCGATCGCGTCCGCGAGCGCGTCACGCCCGACGACGAGGAACGAGCGAGACTCCGCGAGGCGACCGACCGACTCGTCGAGCGCACCGAGACCGCAGTCGATGCTCTCCCCGTCGACGGCGACGTGCTTCTGGTCGGCAGTACCGCCCGCGGGACCTGGCTGGCCGGCGACCGCGACGTCGACATGTTCGTCCGGTTTCCCGCCGACCTCGACCGCGAGCAACTGGAGACGTACGGCCTCGACATCGGCCGCGAGGTCCTGCCCGAGGGGCACCAGGAGTACGCCGAACACCCCTACACGGTGGGAGAGTTCGAGGGGTTCGCCGTCGATCTGGTTCCCTGCTACGACGTCGAGGACGCGACAGCGATCCAGTCAGCCGTCGACCGCACGCCGTTCCACACCGAGTACCTCGAAACGCGGCTAACCGACGACGTCGCCGGCGAGGTCCGCGTCTGCAAGGCGTTCCTGAAAGGGATCGGCGTCTACGGGAGTGACCTGAAAACACGCGGGTTCTCGGGCTATCTCACCGAGTTGCTCGTCCTCGAATACGGTGGCTTCCGTGCGTTCGTCGACGCCGCCGCGGACTGGCACCCACCGGTCGAACTCGACCCGGAAGACCACGGGGTCCAGTCCTTTTCGGACCCGCTGGTCGTCATCGACCCGACGGACCCCGAACGCAACGTCGCCGCCGCGCTCTCGCCGGCCAACGTGGCCCGACTCCAACACTACGCCCGGGATCTGCTGGCCGACCCTCGGGAAGACCTGTTCGAACCCGACGACCCCGATCCGTTGTCCCCCGACGGGGTCCGCACGGCCCTGCAGGACAGGGGGACGACGCCGGTCGCGATCCGGTTCGAGACGCCCGACATCGTCGAAGACCAGCTGTGGCCCCAACTTGAAAAGTCCCTCGACGGCGTCACGGGCGAACTCGACCGACGTGGGTTCGACGTGTTCCGCGCGGAGGCGTTCGCCGACATCGAGTCGGCCGACGAGGCCGTGCTGTTCGCCGAACTCGCCGTCACCGAGCGACCGCGGGTCGAACGCCACGAGGGACCGCCGGTTCACGTCCGCGACCACGCGACCGGCTTTTTCGAGAAGTACGCCGATACGGAGGCCTACGGGCCGTTCGTCGACGGCGACCGCTACGTCGTCGAGCGCGAGCGGGCGTTCACGACCGCCCGAGAATTCCTCGAAAGCGACGCGCTCTTCGACGTGGCACTGGGCGCACACGTCGAGACGGCGCTCGGCGACGGGTACGAGGTACTGGTCGGTGACGATATCACGGCACTCTGCCCCGCGTTCGGGGGCGAACTCGCGCGTTACGTCTCGCCGAAGCCCTGATCTTCCAACGCGTCGAACACCTCGGTCGCTCGGTCCTGTGGTTCGTCGTCGGGTTCCATCGGCTCGCGTCCGTCGAACACGTCGTGGACCATGCTGACGCTCTCGGCCAGGGTGTCGAGCCCGTAGCCGCCCTCAAGGACGAAGCCCAGACCGGCGTCGATGTCGTCGGCGAGCGTGCGGAACCGGTCGGTCATCGCCCCGTACCCCTCCGTCGAGACGCGCATCCGTGAGATGGGGTCGTGTCGGTGGGCGTCGAAGCCCGCACTCACGAGGACCAGGTCCGGACCGAACTCACGGAACGCCGGTGCGATGAGGTCGTCGATGGCCGCCAGGTACTCCGCGTCGCCACAGCCCGCGGGCAGGGGAAGGTTCAGCGTCGTTCCCTCGGCGTCACCCTCGCCGGTCTCTTCGACGTCGCCGCTGCCGGGATAGAGCCCTTCCTCGTGGATGGAGGCGTAGAACACGTCGGCGTCGGTGTAGAAGATGTCCTGAATCCCGTTGCCGTGGTGGACGTCCCAGTCGAAGATCGCGACGCGGTCGGCCGATGCGTCGTCGATAGCCTGGCGTGCGGCGACCGCCGCGTTGTTGATGAAACAAAAGCCCATGGCGTCGTCGGCCACTGCGTGATGGCCCGGCGGGCGGCCGATCGAGAAGGGCGTCTGTCGGCCGTCGTCACCGGCGAGGGCACGTTCGGCCGTCCAGATCGCCTGGCCGGCGGCGGCTAGCGCGGCGTCCCACGTCGCCTCGACAGCGACGGTGTCGGAGTCCCAGTCGCCGCCCCCGTCAGCACAGAACTCCTTGACGGAGTCGACGTACTCGTCCGTGTGAACGCTTCGGACGGCGGCGTCCGAGGCCGGATCGGCCGCGACGTACTCGACGCCGTGTTTCTTCGTCAGGGCCTGACGGATCGCTCGCAGCCTGTCGGCACTTTCGGGGTGTCGATACCCCGTCGTGTGTTCGAGACAGTCCTCGTGATAGCCGAATTTCATTCGAAGTATTGGGCGAGCTCGAAGTACGCCTCGATGTCCTCGGCTTTGATCGTCCGTCGTCCGGCGTGGTGGGCGAGCCTGGCCGCGGCCGCCGCGATGTCGTCCGCGTAGTCCTCCAGAATGTCCGCGAGCGCGATGCGCGCGTCCATGGACACGCGATAGCTGTCGTCGATGTCGAGTCGAGCGATGCGGTCGATGGGTGCGATGGGAAGTTCGAGCGTGTTCTTGTCCGGGGTCGCTGGCACGCCGAAATCCGACGCCATCAGCGTCTTCCGGCCGTCCGCCGTCGCCGCCTCGGCGGCGTCGATGGCGAGGCTCGCGCCCCGAGATTGGATCCGGCGAGCCAACTCCTCGGCGGCTTCAGCACTCACCCGAAGGGACCCAGCGTTCCGTCGAATGACCGTGTCGACCGGGGCGACCGGCAGCTCGACGCTCATACGCCATACCGGGGCGGTCGCGCTCTTAAGACTTTCCGTGAGTCCGTAGGCGACCGCTCCGCCTAGAAGACGTCGTCGGCGTCAAGCCGCCCGTCCGCAACCGGCCCGCGTGCCGTGACTTCCTGCCCTAACTGCAGGGTGGCGTCGGTCTCGACGCTCATCGTCTCCTCCCCGTCGTCCAGTACGACGGGCTGGCCCGTCTGGACGACCGTCCCCGTGAACTCGACGACTTCGGCCTCCGCCGAGTCCGTCTGTGTCGCCGCCGCCGCTGCCGTTGCCCCGCTACCGTCGGCTCCACCGGCACTCCCACCGTCACCGTCGGCGAAGGCGTCGAGTCCCGTGTCCGCCTGCTCTCCCGTCGCTGTCCCGTCGCTGTCGCCGGTTGCCCCACCAGCACCGGCAGTGTCCGTCGCACCGTCCTCGAGCACGACGACCGTCGACCGCCAGTTCGCGGAGGCCTCCAGGTCGTCCTGCCAGCCGTCCTCGATCTCGACGTCAGCCAGGAACACCTCGTCGCCCGGTTGAACGTCCTTGTCGGCCTTGTCGCCCCACAGCGCGACGCGGATGTCGCCGGTTTCGTCCTGGACGCGGACGTTCCGGACCTGCCCCTCGGAGCCGTCGTCGCGGTCGAACGTCCGTTTCGGGTCCGTCGACCGAATCACGCCGCCGATATCGACCGACTGGCCGATCTCGATCGCGTCGATGGGCGCGGTTTCGGGCGTGAACTCGACGGTGTCCTCGACCTCGTCGACGGCACCGCGGTCGCCCACGTGCAGTTCCAGATCGCCCTCGCGTTCGCGGACGTAGCCGTCGACGACTTCCACGGCGACGCCGGGGTCCAGTTCCTCGGCCCGCGCCGTGCGTTCGTCCCACAGCGTCACTCGAATCCGGCCGGTTTCGTCGCCGATGGCGAGGTTCGCGACCTTCCCCTCGGAGCCGTCGTCGCGGTCGAACGTCCGGACACCCTCGGTATCGAGGACGAGTCCCCTGACGTTCACGTCGGACTGACCCAGCGTGAGGCTCTCGATGGCCGTCGTCCCCCCCGGCTGGACGTCGATCTCCTCCTCGTCGTCGGGTTCGGCCTTGTCGACGCTGACCTCCAGCCCGTTGTAGCCGTCTTTGGGTCGGCCCGCGATGCGGAGCACCTGGCCGACTTCGAGTTGTCCCTCGTCGATGCTCACGGCCTGTTCGTCCCAGAATGAGAGGGTGATCGACGCCGTCTCGTCGGCGACGTCGACGTTGATGACCCGGCCGTCCTCGTCCTCACCGTCGCGCTCGAAGGTCCGGAGTTCGCCGACGCTCATCACCTTCCCGATGAACTTGACCTCTTCCATGCCCGGCTCGATGTCGGCGATCGCGTTGACCTCGCCCTCGGAGAGTTCGTGTGCGATGAGCATCGCCGCCGTCTCCGTGTCGGCGAGCCCGCCCATCTGCTCTACCTTCTGCTCGACGGCCTCGCGGAACTCCTCCTCGGAAACGTCGGCCTCCACGTCCGCGTAGATGTCCTCTATCGCACCCATCTGTCTGTGCATGTGGAAGGTTGCGCTCCGCTTAAGCGTTGCCGTCGCTCCTTGGACCCGCCGCCGTCCGTCGATTCCGCCGCTCGTCGCCCGTCGGTCATACCCGAGGCTGATGCGCTCTCTGATTTAAATATACGGCCCGGACGTTTCTGCGAGGCGCGCGCTGTCGCGCGACGAGCACGTGCGAGAGATGAGCATCGGAGCGAGCGAACAACGTGAGAGAGCCAGAAGCGCAGTCGGTTGGGGAGGTGTGTGGATTGCTGTGGCTGAGTTGGGAGCGGTTCGCGGCAGAAGCGTCCTGACGGAGTCCCCGCGAGTGAAACGAGCGGTGGCACGGTAGACCAAGCTCTGCCGGAGATTTGAACTCAGTCGCTCCCGTTCCCTGCTCAAATCTCCGTGACCGTTTCGCCGCTCACGGAGGCGAGCGACAAACGCGTCGCTCGCCGAGTTGTTCGCGGCAGAAACGTCCTGACGGAGATTTGAACTCCGGTCCCTGGCTCCGCAAGCCAAGAGGATAGTCCACTACCCTATCAGGACTCATCTCTTCGTTTCGCGGTTGCAGATAAAGGGGTTACGATTCGGCGACCGCGTGTGGGTACGTACCGATACCCAGGTTCGGTTGCCGACTATTGGTTAATTTCTTGTCGAAATCAGCATTATTATATCAGGTCGAGACGGATCAGACGTATGGCCGAGCCGGTCGCAAATCGCGATACGACCCCTCCATCGGAGCGATTGCGCGGGGCGGCGAACATCCTCGTCCTGGAGCCGTCGTTCGGGCGGTCCACGAGCGGCGTCTGTACGGATCTCCTGGCCGGCGAGGACCCACCGAGTGCAACGGTACTCGGCATTACCTACAGGCAGTCACCCGCCGAGTGGATCGGTGGGTGGGAAGACGCGACCGGGACCGCGCCCGCACACGGGATGGTCATCGGTGTCGGCGACCTGAGCGACCTCGACGCGGCGTCCGAGTCAGCGCCCGAGACCGCGGACCGCTGGACCGTCGAGAGCATCGAGAACGCGTCGGACCTGACCGGGCTGGGGATCGAACTCAGTAAGTTCCTCGAACAGGCCCACGAGACCGACGCAGTCGACCGCCCGCGGCTCTGTTTCGACTCGCTGACCGCGCTCCTGCAGTACGCCGACCTCAAACGCGCCTTCCGGTTCCTCCACGTCGTCACGGGCAGGGTCAAGTCCGCCAACGGTATCGGACACTACCACATCGACCCGGAGGCCCACGACGAGCAGACGCTGGCGACGATCAAGGGGCTGTTCGACGCCGTCGTCGACGTCGACGAGACCGGCGAGTGGTCCGTCGAGACGCGCTGACGGCGACCGTCGCGGCGAGTTCGCAGGCTCAAAGGCTCGTTTGACTCTACGGTAGTTCCTTTTTATACGGGGACGATGGTGTACCCATGCGACGACGCAGACTCCTGAAAGTCACCGCCTCCGCAACCGCCCTCTCGGCGTTCGCCGGCTGTACCCAGACCGGTGAGCGCGGGACCGAGGAACCGACCGATTCGCAAACAGACACAGACGATCCCGGGAGCCAACCGGGGACCAACGGCACCGACTCGCAGGGAACTGAGGCAACCGACATCGCCGACGGTTCGACCGGCAGCGAAGGAGCCGAAAGCGAGGTCGGCTGGAGTAGCGGCGGTCGCATGAACGGCGTCGACTTCTCCTTTAGCTCTCGCAGTCCCGAGTGCGGCGAGGGCGAAGACGACGTCGACATCTCCTTCGACGACGACGCCGGGGAGATCGTCCTCGATGGCATCATCAGCGGGAGCGATCTCTGTAAACGCGCCCAACTGACGTCGGTCGAACACGATGAAGACGAGGACAAGCTGACGGCGACTGTCGAAGCCGTCGACCGGGAGGACTGCGAGGACAGCGACATGTCCGCAGGCCAGTGTCAGGTCGACATCGAGTACGAAGCCACCTTCACCTTCGAGGACGAGGTGCCGTCCGAAGCGTCGGTGAGTCACGGCAGCGGTTTCGGTGCCAGCGCCGCCCACGGGGGTTCCTCCGCCAGCGCCAGCACCAGCAAACAGGTTACCGAAACGGCCGACTAGTCCACCGAGGCCCGGGGACGGTCGACCACTGGCCGACACAACCCCTTTGGCGACGGCAGGCAAAGCGACGGGGTATGGAGCCACACCTCCGGGCCGGCCTGGCGATCTACAACGCGGGCGATTTCCACGCCGCACACGACGCCTGGGAGGACCGCTGGCTCGACCTGGAGCGTGGCACCGACGACGAGCGGTTCCTGCACGGGCTCATCCAGTTCACCGCGGCCGTCCACCACGCCACCGACCGGAACTGGACGGGCGCGACCGGGCTGACCGACAGCGCGCTCGGCTACCTCGAGGGCCTCGGCGACGAGTATCGCGGTGTCGACCTCACCCCCGTTCGGTCGTACCTAGCGCTGCTCGACGCCGACCCAGAGGTGATCGAGCGTCGGTCGCCGCCGCCTGTTTCACACGAGGGAACAATAGTCGGGCTGTCAGATCTGTCCTTCGAGGCGGCGGCCGTCGCCGCCGAAGTGTACGCCGAAGCGCGTGGCTACGACGAAACGGTCGTCGAACGTGCGGTGCGATACGCGAGGGCCGATCTCGACGCCGGCCGGGGGACGAGCGAGTTCGTTACTTTCGTGCTCGACTTCGCCAGGGACGCCGAGAATCGAGGAATCGTCTTCCAGCGGCTTGCCGAACACGTCGACCGGCGAGCACAGCGAGAAGCGGACGTCGATGGGTTGTTCGACTAGAACTGATCGACGACCTGATCCATACAGCCGTTGCCGGGCTGGAAGTACTCGCAGTGGTCGGCCACCGAATCAGTCACGTCGACGTCGTCGTAGTCACCCGGTGCCGTCCCGTCGGCACCGTCGTCACCGAGCGCCTGAGAGCCGAACTCGCCGATGCTGTAGATGTACTCCAGAACGGCGTCGCTCCCGCTGTGGAAGTTGTCGACCTGCTCGGCGCCGTTCGCGACGGCGTCGTAGAACTCGCCGTCGCTCCACCAGCCCTCGGTGATCGAGTCGCCGTCGACGGCCGCCCCGAGCAGCGAGAGCGAGGTGACGCTGTCGCCCGTCGATTGGAGTTCGTCGAGACAGGCCAGCGACGCCCGCGCGCCCAGCGAGTGACAGACCAGGCGGACGGTCGTCCCTGGATGGTCGCTCATGTAGTCCCGGAGCCAGTCGGCCAGTTCCCGCCCGTGTTCCTCGGCGGTGTCCTTGGCCGACCACCACCAGGGGTTGTTTGACGGATATTTGAAGCCCACCACGTCGCCGCCGTAGCTCGTCTCGTCGAGCGCCATCTTGCACGTGTAGGCCTGCCCCGTCGCGTCGCCACTCAGTTCCTCCTGCCAACCGTGGACGAAGACCAGGAGTTCGTCCGTCCCCCACGGGAAGTCCCCGCTCGTCGACCCGTCCTCGATCATCGGGAACCCGTCCGGCGCGTCGCTCGCGTTCAGCTTCAGACAGGTCCCCGCCGAGGCGCTCCCGCTGAAGGCCGTGACGCCCGTCAGCGCGACTGCCCCAGTGGCCGCCCCCTGCAGTACGTCACGTCGGTCGACCGTTCGCTCCCCGTCTCCACTGTCGCCTGCATTCCCCTTGCGAGACATACTCTCGTGTATCCAACCCGCATGTAGACTTATTATGCCGGTAATAGGCGGCCATTTATATATAATTATAAGTAAAGAACACCATTATATTAAGTAATAGGTATAGAGAAATATAGTCTGAAACCGACAAATACCGTCGGTACGTCGTCTCGGAGCCGGTGGCAGAAACGACGGTCGTCGGACGAGGCAGGTTTCAGTCGTCGACCTTCTCGTCGCCGTCCCATTCGGCGGAGTTGTCCATCGGTTCGTACCCCAGGGCCTCCTTGGCCCGCTCGATGGAGTAGTACTTGCGGTCGTTGTCTGAGATTCCGTAGACGATCTCGAAGTCGTAGTCGGCTTCGATCGTGCGCGCGTGGAGGTGGGCGCAGTCCCGGTAGGAGAGCCACATCGCCTGGCCGCGTTCGTAGTCGATCGGCGGGTGTCCCTGGGTCAGGTTGCCGATGCGAACGTTACAGACGGAGATGCCGTGTTCGTCGTGGTAGTACCGGCCGAGAACTTCGCCGGTGGCCTTCGAGACGCCGTAGAGGTTGCCGGGGCGCGGGAGTTCCGTCCCGTCGAGGCGGTATTCGTCGTGCTGGCGGTACATCTCGGGGGTGCGCTCGTCGGTCTCGTAGGCACCGACGGCGTGGTTCGAGGAGGCGTAGACGAACTTCTCGACGCCGTTCTCGATGGCCGCCTCGTACATCTTCTGGGTGCCGTCGATGTTGTTCGAGAGCACGCTCTTCCACGGTGCGGAGGGGCGCGGGTCGCCAGCCAGGTGGATGACGGCCCCGACGCCGTCGACTGCCGCCTGGACTTTCTCGTCGTCGGTGACGTCGCCGACGAGGTACTCGTGGTCGGGTTCCTCCTGCGGTGGGCTGTGAAACATGAGCCGCCAGTCGTACCGCTCGCCGATGCCACCGAGGATGGCCTCGCCGACGTTACCGCCCGCCCCCGTGAGCAAAACCGGGTCGTCCATTCAGGTAACTCTGAACCGCGGCGTCAGTAAGTAAGATACGATTCGCGTCCTGTCGGCGTGGTAATACTACTGGACCGGTCGTGCAAAGGCCAGCGTGCCGCTGATGTTGTCGATGTAGACCTGGAGTTCGTCGCCCTCGCTGGTGCCGGGGACGAAGATGCGGTACTTGCCTTTCTCGGCGACGCCGTCGCCTTTCCGGCCCATGCCGGTGATCTTGACCTGGTAGGTCTCGCCCTCTTCGAGCGTGGCCGTCGTCGACGATGACTTGCTACTGCTGCCGGCGCGTTTCTCGACCGGGCGGAAGGCACCACAGGCCTCACAGCGCAGCATCTGCGTGCGGTCCTCGGTGGTGAGTTTCGTGTCCGGCAGGCCACATTCCGAACAGACGACGTACTCCTCGGCGTAGTGGTCGAGGGCCGCCTCGAAATCGCCCTCGTCGAAGGAACCGTTGTAGCGGCTGCGGTCGTCGTCGAACGAGCCGTTGGTCCCGAACTCCCGCTGGACGAACCGGTGGACGTGTTCGGCCTCGCGCGAGAGCGCGTCGGCGATAGCCTTGAGGTTCGTCAGGCGCGTAAACGCACCGTCCTCCTGGACGGCCGGGTCCGGGATCTGGAGCCGTTTCTGGCTGGCCGAGCGTTCGGGGAGTTCCTCGTACGCTCGGTCGAGTGTGGCTTCGTAGTCCATACCGTCAGGAGTCGGTCAGCCCGTATAGGGCTTCCGTACGACATCCTCCGCGCCCTAAAGAGCGCGGTTTCCTCCGTGGGAGTCTCAGCCGGTCTACGAGTCCCCGAAGGCAACATTCCCGTTGTGGTGGACGGTACTCGGGTCTGTGCGCTGTTCTTTGGGACGGTGAGAGTGTGGTGACTCCGACCAGTCGTGGTCGTCCCACTCGAACCGCACTGGCCGTGCCATCGGCCTGACTGCCTGTTCTGTGTGCCGTTTGAGGAACGTTTCTGAGGCTGTGAGGTCGGCATTTCCCTCGAACCCACACGGACAGGTGAGTGTGTCCTGATGCCGGGTCGTTCGGTCTCTCGAACCACATTGCGGGCACTCCTGGCTGGTCCATGCTTCCGACCGGACTTCCACCGAGATACCGTATTCCTCGGCGGTACAAACCAGGCGCTCGGTGAATTTCCTGAATGACCAGAAATTGTGGGTCTTGGCGTTGGTTTCGACCGACCAGTGCGTGTCCAACACGTCGATCAAGCCGCCAATATACACTGTATCCACGCCGTCCTCGTACAGTCTTTCCAGCAGGTCACGACACAGTGCCTCTTGGGCGTGGTCGCGGCGTCGGGTCCGTTTCCGATATAATCGCCGGATACGTTCGCTACTGTATCGCCAGTCTTCGAGTTTCGACTGTAACCTGGCGATTTCTCGTGTCGTCTCACGGAAACGGTTGAACAGGTCCCGACCTTCGTACAGGTATTGCTCGCCGGTCGTGGTGGTACAGGCGACGAGAGTGTTCGCACCAATGTCCAGAGCGGTCATCAGACTGCGTCTGATGGGCAACCAGAAATCTCCGATTTCTGGTGACGGCCGTCTCTGCGGCCAGTGGAGTGCCCCGTGCATTATCAGGAACAGTCACGGGTTGCGAAGCCCTGAACGTGCTATCAGTCTCGTCGTACCACAGGTCCAACCGGCCCTGCTTCTCGTAGTTGGGCCAGTTCGGGTCGCCAGCGATTTCAAGCCGGAGACGCCCGGTGTGGTCGTATCTATCTTTCAACTCGCTCCCGATCAGTATCTCAAGCCGGGAGCGCTCGCCCCATTCGACGGTGTATGCGTCGTTGCGAATGACGCCTTTGAGTTGGCGTCCATCGTCTTTGTTGTCGAGGCGAATCTACGATTCGCCGACCATTGGAAATCGGAGATTTCCAAGACCACGGAAGCCCGGCGGTTCCGGATGTTCCGTGACTGACGTATTCGACTCATCGTGGTACTGGTCCTTCAGGCGGAAGAACCCGCGCCACGCTTCACTGTTTTTGCGTATCACCTGTTGGGCAGTGGACGCACCAAGCACGCCCTTGTACTTGCCTTCGAGTCGGCCTGTATCGGTGTCCCACACGTCCTCACCCTCAAAGCCGTCCTCGTCGTTGTCAAGCAAATCGTAGATTTGCGTACATCGCGGAGCTTTGCTCCGCTCAGTACCGCATGAGGCGCTGGTACGTGACTTGGTTCCAGAGCGCGGCAGAAGCGTCCAACAGGTCCCGTAGCAGTTGCTCTCCGGTATTTGAGAGTGGTCGCACGGCGAACGTGTTGGTACGCTTCATGGCCCACTGTTACATCCAATCCGTCTTGTAATAAAGTACAGCTAACCACAGTGAAAGTAGAACTCGCGGCGAGTGGTAGAAACTCACGACCAGCAGTAACGGGGGGGTTTTCACTGGAGCGGACGCGATCCACACCCGTTCGCCAGACTGCGTCTGTCGGGCAGCCAGAATCCGGCGGATT
Organism: Halorientalis salina; assembly: GCF_005049285.1. Taxonomy (GTDB): domain Archaea; phylum Halobacteriota; class Halobacteria; order Halobacteriales; family Haloarculaceae; genus Halorientalis; species Halorientalis salina. The sequence goes on from NZ_SOSC01000003.1 coordinate 157,314, forward strand.
CTGGGAACGTCCCCAGAACGCTCCGCGTTCTGGTGTGCGAACGAGACGCTTCGCGTCTCGTCAACGTCCCCAGAAATCTCCGATTACTGGTGTCTCGGAAACCGGGGATTTCTGACGTCGAAGGGAATGTGTAGATTCCCTGCCCATTGAAAAACTTCACTTTTCAAGAAGTCCGCAGGAGCGGCAGCTCCTGAGAGATGCGAATGAGAGCTTCGCTCTCGTCAACGCCACTTCGGCCCTCGATTCCGACAGAGCGTCAGAACACTTGGCCCTCACGGGAATGGGAAACTCTCTCGCAGTCACAGGTAGGAATCCGCCACGCCAAGGTATTTCACGCCCATCCCCAAGGGACTTTTCGCCCCGGCCACATTCTCGTGTCATGGATCCGACCGACGCCCAGACCGCCTGCTTCGAGGCCGGCATCAAGTTCGGCTCGCTCTATCACCAGTTCGCGGGCACGCCCGTCAGTCCCGACAGCGCCGACTCGCTCGCCCGCGCCATCGAGGAGTCCATCGAGAACCAGCCACACTGTGAGTCGGTCTCCGTCGAGATACTGACCGACGAACTCGCGGCCGCCATCGACGACGGCGCGGCCGAGTACACCGAACTCACCGGCCAGTTCCTCGACGTCGAGATCCGAATCGACTACGATGACGTCGACGTGCTGGCCCGGATGGAGATGGAGGACGGCTATCCCATGATGCGTGTCGCGGACGTGGACGCCTGACAGCCTCGACTTCCGAACGTGAAACTCCGAGTGGGTGTATATATGTCTCGCTCCTGAACCGTCGAACATGACCCTCTACGCCGTCGACGACATCGGCGACGCCATCGAAGCGACGAAGGAGTACCTCCTGCCGGTCGACCGCTCGCGCTGGCTCCGACTCGCGCTCGTGGTCCTGTTCGTCGGCGGCGGACTCGGGATGCAGTTCCCCGCGAACTTCGGTACCGGGTCAGTCGATTTCGGTGGTGGCGACGCCCCCGCCACCGAGGGCGACTTCGACCCGAGTACGCTCCCGTCCGAGCTACCGGGACCGATTACCGCTGAAAACGTCTGGCTGCTCGTGGGCGCGCTCGTCGCCGTGGCGATCCTGCTTTCCCTACTACTGGGGTTCATCGGGGCCGTCATGGAGTTCGTCTTCGTCGAGTCGCTCCACCGTGATGCGGTCCACGTCAGGCGCTACTTCGGCCGCTACTGGCGGTCGGGGCTGCGACTGTTTGGCTTCCGATTGGGCGTCTCCGTCCTCGGCCTCCTCGTCGTCGCGCTCGTGGGGGCCGCCGTCGCCCTCGCCGCGTTCGGTGGGATCCCGACCGACCCGGGAGCCGCCCAGATCGTCGGCGCGATCGTCGTCTTGGTCCCTGTCATGCTGATTACCTTCGCGCTCGTCTCGCTGGTCAACGGGCTCACCACCGCCTTCGTGGTCCCGATCATGCTGGCAGAGGACCGTTCGGTCATCGACAGCTGGCGGCGGTTCTGGCCCACCCTCCGCGGCCAGTTGAAACAGTACGGGGTGTACGTCCTCATGGCATTCATCCTCACCATCGCCGTCGGTATCCTTACCGCGACTGCGATGGGCGCGGGTGCCATCGCGCTGGCGATCCCCTTCCTCATCGTCGGTGGCATCGTCGTCGCTGTCAGCGGACACCTGTCGCTGGCAGTCGGTGTCGCTCTCGCCGCCCTCGTCGTCCTGTACGTCCTGCTCGTCGTCGCGCTCCTGGCCCTGATTCAGGTCCCGCTCCAGACGTTCCTGCGCCTGTACTCGCTGCTGGTCCTCGGCGACAGCAACGAGGCCTTCGACGTGATCGGCGATCTCCGGGCCGACATCCGGGACTGACCGGCAAGTGCCGAAACCCCTCGGTTCGAGTACGGGGTAAATAACCACCCCCTCGCCCGCCGTCGATTACACTTTCACTTTCGGGCAGGTATTTATACCCTCACGCGTTGAAGCGTCGGGCATGGGTCAGACGACACTGGACGACGACGACCTGTTCGACGAGGCGGCATCGGAAATGCGCGAAGACGTCGAGGAATCGCTGGCAGCGGCCCGCGAGTCCCTCCCGGAGGGCGACACCATCTGGGACGTCGACGCGGACAACACCCTGGGCGTGCTCAACGGCCTCCGCTCGGCGCTGGACACCGAGGACGCCGCGGACCACCTGACCGACGCCAAGAAGTGGTACACGATGGGCGAACGCGCCGACGCCTTCGAGGACGCCGAGGACCTGAAAGCACAGATCGAGTCCCTCGACGCCGTCTTCGAGGACATCGAGGACGCCCACGAGCAGGTCAGCGATCTGGCGAGCACGATTCCGGAACTCCGCGGTGCACTCGACGACGCACACGAGGCCGCCGCGGAGAGCGATGCCGAGGCCGACGCGGACGCCGAAGCAGAAGAAGCAGAGGCGGCCGACTAGCGGTGCTCAGGCAGGCCGCGATCGCGGGCTGCGACGCGGTCGAGTAGCGCAGCCAGTGCCCCAACCGCCTCGTCGAATATCGTCTCCCCCAGCGCTTTGCTTCCGTCGCTCGGATCGCCGACGGCACCGTTCTCGCTGAACTCCGCCGAGTCGTAGGCGAGGTTCGTCCCGCTCTGGAACTCGCCCCAGCCCTCGGCAGCGCCTTCGCCCGCCTCGTCGAGTCGGTCCTCGTCGACGAGGTCGGGATGGAGATGCTGGAGGACGCTCGTTTCGAGCGGGCCGCCGTGGCCCATGTCGATGTCGTCGGGGTCCACCGCATCGAACCAGGTGAACGAGACGGCGTAGGCGTCGGTATGACGAGTGACCTGGCCACAGAGTTCGCGGAGCGCAGCGGTGTTCCCACCGTGGCCGTTGACGACTACAATCTTATGCCAGCCGTGGCTGGCCAGGCTTTCGATCGTTTCACGGACGTAGTCCCGGAAGGTGTCCTCGCTCACCCACAGCGTCCCGGTGAACTGCCGGTGTTCCTCGGCGATACCGATCGTGATCGGTGGCGCGACGACGACCGGCTGGTCTGTCCGGGATTCGTGTTCGTCGGCTCCGGCCCCGGCGATGGCGTCGGCGGTGAGGAAGTCGGTCCCCAGGGGCGCGTGGGGACCGTGCTGTTCGGTGCTGCCGACCGGGAGGACCGCCAGGTCCGTGTCCACGTCGGCGGCGTCGGTCCAGGTGGCCTCGGCGAGGTGCATACTGGCGTCTCGGGGGCGATTGCCATAACAGTCCGCGGTTCCCACTCCCTGAGAACAGCTTGCGGTCGTTCCAGTGTGGTGGGAATCGGTTGCCGGTATTTTGTGTGGTCCGGCGGAAGCCCGAACTGAGACGTCACCGCGTGTGGCGTAGTCGAGGTGAGAGAACAATGTCGCACTCCGGAGCCCACGACAGGAGGCAGGAACCGGACGAACACGGGGCCGGCGACCACCGTCTCGAAAGCGTCCTGGTCCCCCACGCGGACGGGCCGGACGAACTGACACTGTATCCGGCCGACGCATCCGACGAGCGGATCGTGACGACCTGGATGACCGCCCAGGAGGGCGCCTACGTCTCGCTCGACGACTGGCGGTGATCAGTCGTCGTCGGCGTCGGTCTGGGCGCGCCGCTGGGTCGCGCGCTCGATGAACTCCTGGGGGAGTTCGTCGATCTCGCCGGCCTGGACGGCCCAGAGGTTTGCGTAGAGACCGTTTTCGCCGAGCAGTTCCTCGTGGGTACCCCGTTCGGCGATCGCCCCGTCTTCGAGGACGACGATCTGGTCTGCGTCCTTGACCGTCGAGAGCCGGTGGGCGATGGCGAAGGTGGTGCGGTCCTCGCTCAGGCGGTCGAGCGAGCGCTGGATGAGCATCTCCGTCTCGGTGTCGACGTCGCTCGTGGCTTCGTCGAGGATGAGGATCTCGGGGTCTTTGAGGATGGCGCGGGCGATGGCGATGCGCTGGCGCTGGCCGCCCGAGAGTTTGACCCCGCGCTCGCCGACCTCCGTGTCGTAGCCATCGGGGAGCGTCTCGATGAACTCGTGGGCCTCCGCCAGTTTCGCGGCCTCGACGATCTCCTCACGGGTCGCGTCGAAGGTGCCGTAGGCGATGTTCTCGGCGACGGTGCCGTAGAAGAGGAACGTCTCCTGGCTGACGTAGCCGATGGTCTGGCGGAGACTCCGAATCGTCGCGTCCCGCAGGTCCTGGCCGTCGACCCGGATCTCCCCCTCGTCGACATCGTACATCCGAAGCAGCAGTTTGAGAACTGTGGATTTCCCGGCACCTGTGGGACCGACGAGCGCGAACGTCTCGCCGCCCTCGACGGTAAACGAGACGTCTTCCAGGATGGGCTCGTCGTCGTAGCCGAAAGAGACGTCTTCGTACTCGACGCGGCCGTCTTCGACGTCGAGTGGTTCGGCGTCGGGGTTCTCCGCGATGCGGGCGGGCGTGTCCATCAGGCCGAAGATGCGCTCGGCCGACGCGCGGGCGCGCTGGTACATGTTGATGATCTGCCCGAACTGGGCCATCGGCCAGATGAACCGCTGGGTCAGGAGGATGAACGTGACGAACTCGCCGGTGTAGAGCGGTTCGGTGAAGATCCAGGGCGCACTGCCGGTCTGCTCGAATATCAGCACCCAGTAGCCGCCGACGGCGAAGGTGAGGACGAAGCCGATGCCGGCGATGACGCGCAGGCCGGGGAAGAACTTGATGCGGGTCCCGATGGCGTCCCAGTTGGCATCGAAGTAGTCCCGGGAGACGTCCTCGACGCGGTCGGACTCGTAGCGTTCGGTGTTGGCGCTCTTGATGACCTGAATGCCCCCCAGATTGTTCTCCAGTCGGGAATTGACTTTGCCGACCGAGGCCCGGACCTCGGCGTACTTGGGCTGGATGGTCTTGATGAACCGAACGGTGAAGTAGGCGATGAGCGGCACCGGAACCAGGGCGACGACGGCGAGTTGCCAGTTGATCCACAGGAGGATGCCAGCGATGCCCAGCACCATGACCGACAGGCGGAACGCGGAGTTCATCCCGTCGTTGAGGAAGTTCTCCAGCCGGTTGACGTCGTTCGAGAGGATCGACATCATCTCGCCGGTCTGCTTGTCGGCGAAGAAATCCATGTTGAGCCGCTGCATCTTGTCGTAGGTGTCGGTCCGGATGGCGTGCTGGATGTGCTGGGCGAAAGCGTTCCAGCCCCAGTTTCGCACCCAGTGGAACGCGGCCCCGCCGAGGAAGGCCCCGGCGATCAGGCCCACTGTCAGGAGGAGTTGGCCGGTCTGTGTCGTCGGCAGCCAGCCGTCGGGCACCAGCGCCAGCCCGAACGCCTTGTCGTTGCGGAGGATCGCGTCGACGGCGAGCCCGAGCAACACCGGCGGGAGGAGGTCGAGCATCCGGGCGACGATGCTGCCGAACACGCCGACGGCGAAGGCACGGTCGTTCTCACGGCCGTACTCGGCGAACAACCGCTTCATCGGGTTGTCCGCCCGCTCGCGGGCCGCCTCGAACGGGTCGTCGTCGGTATCCGCGGCACCGATATCCATCACCTGTAACAGGGCCTGACCTCGCAAAAGCGCGTCGCCTCCGTCCGATTGCTGTTCCCCTCAGTCCACGTCGTCGGAGAGCGCAACGGTGTCCCCGACTTCGACGCCCGTCTCGTTCGTGTAGCCACGGTTGACTTCGAGCACGTACTGCCCGGTCCCTCGATAGCGAGTGAGGTCGGCACCCGAGACGTTCGGTTCGGTTTCGGCGTGGTGGATGCGCGTGATCGTCCCGTTGGCGGCGACGAAGACGATATCGAGCGGGAACGACATGTTCCGCATCACGTAGTCGTGCGTGCCTTCGCGCTCGTAGACGAACAACATCCCTTCGTCGGCAGCCAGCGACTCGGTTTCGCTGAGGCCGGTGTAGCGTTCCTGGTTCGTGGCCGCGATGTCGACCTCGACGGAACCGAGCGCGGTCCCGTTCCGATCACAGAGCTGCACGGTGGCGTTGTCGTCGGGTGTCTGGCACGTGGCGGTCGCGTCAGTCGTGGGTGACTGCTCGGCCGACGTAGAGCCGGGGATGCCGACGCACCCGGCACTGAGGGCGATAGCCAGGAGGGCGACGAGACGGATCGAGTGAGTGGACGGCACGACTGCACGTGCGACCGCGAGCGAAAAATGCGTTCGGGACGGTCAGGTCGCGGACTCGGGCACCGCGACGGTGTCGCCGACGTCGACGCCCGTCCTGTTGGTGTACCCCCGCTGGACTTCGAGCACGTACTTGCCGCGACCGGTGTAGCCGGTGAGGTCGTCGCCCCGCTCCCCCGGTTCGGTTTCGGCGTGGTGGATGCGCGTGATCGTCCCGTTTCCGGCGACGAAGACGATGTCGAGCGGGAACGACATGTTCCGCATCACGTAGGTGTGGCGCGCCTCGCGGTCGTGAACGAACAGCATTCCCTCGTCGGCATCGAGGGACGCAGTCCGGCTCAGACCGACACGGCGCTTCTGTTGCGTGTCGGCGATGCGGACCGAGACGGTAGCAAGCGTCGTCCCGTTGGCGTCCGCAAGGGTGACGTTTCCGGTCTCGTAGTCGCCCTCATCCAGTGGTGGGGCGAGAATACCGCTCTGGACGATGACGACGGCTGCGAGGACGAGGACCAACACGCCCACGAGTGCGGTGATCACCTTCGGACGCATACGCGACCGGTCGAACGGTGTGAGGGTAAGGCTGTCGACCGAGAGAGAAAGTGTTATTCTTGGGCGTCGGTATCTACCGATGTAGGGTTCGTGGTCTAGTCGGTTATGACGCGGCCTTTACAAGGCCGAGGTCGGTGGTTCGAATCCGCCCGAACCCATTATCCTGCCGCTCGCACTCCGCGAGCGGCGCATAGATGAAGTGAGGGCGATTCGGACCCTGGCAGTCGCGCGCAACGAAGTGAGCACGTCTGCCTTCGGTTCGAATCCGCCCGAACCCACTGCTACGCGACGCGAACAACTCGTGAGTGCCGCGTGAAGCGTGAGTAGCGGATTCGGAGTAGCGAAACGAGTGAGCGATAGCGAGCGAGTTTCACGTGGTTCGAATCCGCCCGAATCCACTATCCTGTCGCTCGATACAGGATCGTTCGCCTCACTAACTGATCGAGGATCAGTTTCTGATCGACATTCGCGGCTTAATACTATAGACGGTGGGGAAGTACACTGTGAGTGTGTCCCACCAACTCTCCCGAGAAACGACCGATCGCGAGGCGGTCCCGATAGGTGACGTTCTCGACGCCCTCAGTAACGAACAGCGGCGTGCCGCGCTCCGAGTGCTCACTGCCGATTGCGGCACGTTCGGGGTTCGAGAGCTGGCACGGGAAGCGAGTAGGGGATGCGACTCCGTCGCTAGCAAGGAGCAGTTCGCGACCGCACTCCATCACAACCACCTGCCGCGACTCGACGAGTTGGGGCTGGTCACCTACGATTCGGCGGAGAACGTCGTCGAACCCGACGATTCCATCGCGGAACTGCGATCGTACCTCGAGTTCCTCGACGTCAAGGAAGAGCAGTGAGTCGGCCGCCCTGACCGACTCCCAGAGAGGGACACCCGATTTTCGAGCGGTCCCCGCTGGCGTTTCAGATGGAACCGTCCGGCCTTACCCGCGCTCGACGAGTTCGCGTGCGAGCGTGAGACTGGTGGCGACGTGGTCCCTGGCGACGGGATCGTCGATATCGCCGGCGCGTTCGAGCAGGTCGACGACTGTTTCGGCGCGGTCGATCGCGACCGTCGTCGAGACGTCACTGGTCGCGATGTCGGCCGCCACCGCCTGGGCCTCGCCGAGCCAGCGGTTCGTCCTGGCGTCGAGCGGTAACTGCTCGGTCGCTTCGAGATGCTCGTGTATCCCGGCAGTCAGCGCCCGCACGTTCATCTCGGATGGATCGCTCGACGGTGGCCCGCCCTCGGTGCCCATACGACGTAATCGGGCTCGGTTCCCGTAGGCTCTGCGTTCTCTCGGCCGCCGTGTCTCGACGTCCGAGTGCAAATGGGCTGTCGTCGGGCGGTTTTCGGTGGGCGCGGGCCAGGTCTCGTCGTGACGCGACTTTCGAAATCCTTTTTTCTACCACCGTCATCGTTCGAGATGCGACAGACGCGGGCCGCCTTAGCTCAGACTGGGAGAGCACTCGACTGAAGATCGGGCTGTCCCCGGTTCAAATCCGGGAGGCGGCATATTCTGCGGCGACGAACGAAGTGAGGAGACGCAGAAACGACGCCGAGCGGATTCTGAACCAGACCGGAAAGGTGCAGCGAAGCGAGCATTTCCGGGCGTGGTTCACAATCCGGGGGCGGCGTCCTGTCTCACAACGGTATATCGAACCCCACATTCGACTGGTGACACCTCAAACCGTGAGCAGTTCGCCGTCCTCGGGGACGAGAACGTCCGTGACAGCGTCCCGCAGGTCGTCGCGGGTCAGCAGGCAGTGGTTGATCGCGTCCATGTGTACTGCCGCGACGGGACAGTCGGCGGCGTCGGCGGTCGACGCGACGTCGTCCGCGTCCATCGTGATGGGGTCGCCCTCGACGAACCGCGCCGCGCCGGCGTTGACCACGATCGCGTCGGGGTCGTGGCGGTCGATGGTCTCGGCCACTGGATCGTACCAGACGGTATCGCCGGCGAGATAGATCGTTCGGTCGCCATCGAGGACGAACCCGGAGACGGGGCCCATCTGCTCGGCCAGGTCGCCGTGGCCGTGGCGGGCCGGCGTCCGGGTAACCTCGATGCCGTCGATGGTCACCGAATCCTCGACTGGACGCACATCGGTGAATCCGTCCTCGCGGAAGGCATCGGCCTCCTCTGGCTGACAGAGTAGCGAAACGTCCTCGTCCAGTCGGTCGGTCGCGGCGTCGTCGAAGTGGTCGCGGTGCCGATGGGAGACGAGCACCGCATCGTGTGAGATGTCCACGTCGGGGAGCGGGACCAGCGGGTTCTCCCGGTCGTTCGGCGAGTTCGGGATGGGTGGGATGTCGCCCGGCGCACCGAGCATCGGGTCGACCAGGAGCGTCGTTCCGTCGAGGGAGACGAGCAGGGTCGCGTGGCGAACGAGCTGAATGGTTGCCATACAGTCACACGGGCACCGTCGACCGTAAGGATACGGCTTCCGGAGGGTACGGCCGCGTCCCCGTGTTCAGGCACGGGTGGGACACAGACACAATGTCAATCATTATACTACCTGCGTCTGATGGAGGCGGTACATGAAGGCAGGTGTGCTCGGGATCGTCGACGGGACGTTTTCGGCAGTCGATTCCGTCACGGAAACCGTCACGGCGGACGGACAGGACCTCGAACGGAGTCTGCAGATCGACCGGGTGTTCTCGACGCCAGCCGGCGAGATGGCGTTCGAGGGCCGCGCTGCGGCCGAAACCCTCGTCGACCGAGAGACGGCGAGAATCGACGGCGGCGATATCGAACGCATCGAAAGCACCCGGACCGTCACGGCGTATACCGAGTTCGTCGGTGTCCCAGGTGAGTTCATGGCCGTCGACAGCGGGGACGGGACGTTCGCCTTCGACCTCGTTGCAGCGGCGACGGACACGACGATCGAACGCGCGTCGATCGATCTCGACGCGTTCTTCGAGGGTCACGCGTCGGCCACGCCCTGGAAAACCGGATTCAGCGGGACGGGAGCGAACGCCGTCAACGGCGTCTTCCACGGCGAGGACCTCCGGACCACGCACGACCTCGACGACATCCTGCGCGATTCGAGTCTGAACCAGGTCGGACTCCGCTACCCGTACGACGGGGCCGACGTGAAGATGACGGCCGCCCGGAGCGGGTACGTGGAGGTGTACCGACCCACTGCGTTCGATTCCGGGCGTTACCTGGACTACCTGCACGAGGAGATCACACCACACGTGCAGTGACGCATCTCGTCCGCCCGGCGACCGCGTCATCGAAGCGACCGACAGGGAAGAGTGGCAGTCCTCTAGCGTGGCCGACCGAGTGACGAGACGACGCGCCTCGCCGAGTGTCGAGTTGCCGTGAGACCGGTTCTCGTGGCGAGATCCGACCCGTTCGCCGAATTTCGGGCGAGTCGTGGTACCTCGTGTCGCGCAAGTGTTAATACCCTCCCGGCGCTCTCTTTAGAAGCAATGGCAAACGGTACGGTTGATTTCTTCAACGACACAGGCGGCTACGGGTTTATCGAGACAGAGGATGCGGACGAGGACGTTTTCTTCCACATGGAAGACGTTGGCGGCCCGGACCTCGAAGAGGGACAGGAAATCGAATTCGACATCGAACAGGCTGACAAGGGTCCGCGAGCGACCAACGTCACTCGGGAGTAATTTCCATGGCACAAGGCAAAGTCGACTTCTTCAACGACACCGGCGGCTACGGATTCATCGAGACTGACGACGCTGACGAAGACGTGTTCTTCCACATGGAAGACGTCGGCGGCCCGGACCTCGAGGAAGGCCAGGAGATCGAATTCGACATCGAACAGGCCGACAAAGGTCCGCGCGCGACCAACGTCACCCGCCTGTAAACTAGCGCAACACTGCGCCTTTTCATTCTTTCACTCACCGACCAGCCGCGGCGCTCCCGGCGATCGCTCCGTACTGGCGAGCGGCAGCACTCACGGTTCAGACAGGTTCGACCGGCGTCTCCGCTCGGTAGACCATCCGCATCGGGAGCCCAGTCGCGTCCGTCGGCGGGTCCTCGGGAAGCGACCGGAGTGACCCTGGTCCGGGGCAGGCCGTGTACCCGAGCGCGACGGCGTCGAGCACGTCGTGGACGGTCACGTCGTGGCCGGCGGTCGCCTCCGCACACTCCTGGACGACGGGCGGGGCGTCGCGGTCGAACGTCGCCAGCGCGCGCATCCGCTCGGCGTAGCCGCCGGCGGTCTCGGGGTCGCGTTCGAGAGTCGTCCCCGCGAAGGCGCGGTAACAGACCTCTGGATGGGTCTCGGCGAACACGGGGCGGGCCTCGCTCACTTCCTTGAGCAGTTCGTCGACGGCGACGATGCCGTCGCTGATGGCGAAGGCATCCTCCGAGAGGCGATCACCCGTCTTCCGCTCGTTCGCCCGGTTCGCGGCCGGATAGCGGCGTTTTCGCGCGGCTTCGCGAACGGGTGCGTCCGTGACGGCCGCGGCTCGGGGCCCCAGGACAGCACGGGCCGCGTCCTCGCACGGCCGCGGCGTCGTCCCGCTCTCGACGAGCCCGATGGGAACGTCGACCAGGATCAGTTCGGCGATCTCCTCGTAGCGGGCCCAGACCTCGCCGACGCCCGCGAACACGTCGGCGTGATCGAACCCGTCGGCGTCGAAGACGGCAGCCAGCCAGTGCTCGCCGCCATAGGTCACGCCCACGAACAGCGGGTCGTCGGTCATCACCGAAGCATACGGTCGGATACGCAAAAAGGGCGGGGCGACGGTGCTCGTGGTCGTCCGCGCTCGCTGTCCCGAACCGACAGAACCGAGAGGGTCGGCGACGGTCGGTGACGCATGGACCGGATCGGCTTCGAGGACGCCGAGACCTACGAACCGGACGCGGGGTGGCAGCGGGCCGCACTCGCCGGAAGCGACGACGTGAGCCTGGAGTGGTTCGAGAAACCGCCGGGCCACTCCTCGCCGATGCACGACCACGAGAACGGACAGGTGTGTCTCGTCCTCGACGGGGAACTCACGATCTACACCGAGGATGACGAGGCGCGGCTCCGGCAGTACGATTCGGTGTGGCTCGACCCCTGGGAGTCCCACCGCGTCGAAAACACCGGCGACACCACCGCGGTGGGGCTGGACGTGTTCACACCCGGACGCTCCTTCGACTTCTGGACCGACCGCGACACCGACGACTGAGGCGGACCGCTGTCGCCGGGACCGAGACGACCGCACGCGTCGCGCGGTCGATCCGGTCCTGTTCGACGGGAACCCCAGGAGGCTACTTCGTGACCTTGTCCAGGGGGACCAGCCGATGTTCGAGCGTCGGCTTCGTGTACCCCGAGGACTCCTCTGTCATACCGCTCGTGAACACCTTCACCTTCTGCTGGAGGACGTGTGGCTCTCCTTTCTTGTTCTTGATGATGTCGACGGACTCCCACGCCTCGTCTTCCATACTGGGAGGAGTATCGCACGTCCGAGGTTATCTCTTTCGGCCGACCGCCGGGTCCGGCCGCCCCGTCACTCGCTGAGCCGCCCGATCTCGGCCTCGGAGAGGTCGATACTCGCGGCGGCGACGTTCTCTTCGAGATGGTCCAGGCTGGACGTACCGGGGATGGGCAGCGTCACCGGCGAGTGCTGGAGGTGCCAGGCGAGCGCGATCTGCATCCGCGTCGCGTCGTGGGTCTCGGCGATCTCGTCCATGACGGCCTCTTTCTCCCCGAGGTCGCCGGCACCCAGCGGGAACCACGGGATGAAGCCGATGCCGTACTCCTCGCAGGCCTCCAGGACTGCGGCCTCTTCGCGGTCGCCGGGGTTGTACTGGTTCTGGACGGTCGCGATCTCGACGACCTCGCGGGCCGTCTCCAGTTGGTCGACGCTGACGTTGCTCAGCCCGACGTGCTCGATCAGTCCCTCGTCTTTCAGTTCGGCGAACGCCTCGACGGACTCGGCGAAGGGCGTGTCGGGGTCCGGGCGGTGGAACTGGTAGAGGTCGATGGTCTCGACGCCGAGTCGATCCCGACTCGCGAGCACCTGGTTGCGGATGTAGTCCGGGTCGCCGTGAGCGATCCAGTCGCCGTCGGTGTTCCGGAGGAGGCCGGCTTTCGTCGCGACGACGGCGTCATCGGCGACACCGGCCTCGCGGATGAGTCGCTCGCTCACGCCGGGGCCGTACGAATCGGCCGTGTCGATGAAGTCGACGCCCAACTCCACGGCGCGCTGGAGCACCGTCCGGGCCTCGGCCTCGTCGTCGGGCGGGCCGACGATGTCGGGCCCGCATAGCCGCATCGCACCGAAGCCGAGCCGGTGGACCGTCAGGTCGCCGCCGATGTCGAACGTGTCGCTCTCGTTCGTGATTGCCATGTCCGCACTGCGGGTGGGAGTCGGTTAGATGTTGGCCTCCCGGCCGGTTCGTCCCTCGCCGTTCAGGGGCTCAATACGAACTCGAACTCGAGTTCGGCCTCGCCGGACGGGCCGGCCTCACCGAGATAGGTGTTGTCGAAGACGAACAGGTAGTCGCCCTCAGGAAACCGGGTCGTGAAATCGAGCGATTCGACGGCCGAGAACGTCGATTCGGCGCCGACGGTCTCGGGTTCGCGCTGGTAGTCGTTGAACTGATCGACGGTCATGACGTAGCAATCGATCGGCCCGTTCCGTATCACCTGTCCGGTGACCGTCATCCGGGACGGTTCGTCGAGGGCAAACGGGAAGTTTGTGTACTGGCCCGTGTCGATTTCGACGCGCGCGCTCTTGCCGACCGCCCCGTCTGCCAGCCCCGTCGCGTTCCGTCTGTTCGAGAACGCGTCGGCCTGTTCGGCCCGCCGGAACCGCTGTGACGGCGTTCGAGTGTTCGTCCGTTCGGGCGTCTCCCCGGCGTCCGGGGACTCGTCGCCACCGCTCGCCCTGTCACCGGACCGGCCGCGTTCGATACACCCACCCGAAATCCCGGTCGCGACCGCCGCGAGCAGCGCTCGCCGTTGCATAGGACGACCTTGGCTCACGCACCGTCAAAGCGATTGGGTTTCCAACAACTCTATTCATCGCCGACGTACACCGTCTTGAGCCGGCCGCCACAGGTCGGACAGCACAGCGTCTGCCAGGTCGTCGGATCGAGGTCGCCCATGGTTTCACGCCTGATCGCGTCCGCGGGATCGACAGTCTCGCCGCAGGCGTCGCAGGTGAGCGGACCGCTGTCGGTGATACCGGTCATCGATCTCCCTAGCGGCGGTGTCGATAAAAATCGATGGTGCGTGCCGGCAGCGGTCGCCGACGCGTCGGTGTCAGGGCGTCTGGGTCGTCGTGGTGTTCCCGCCCTCACCGGTCCCCGTCAGGACGAACTCGAACTCGATTTCGACCTCGCCGGACGGTTCGGCGTCGCCGAGGTTCGTGTTGTCGAAGACGAAGAGGTACTCGCCCGACTGGAACTGCTGGGTCAGGTCGATGGTCTTGATGCTCTCGGCCTCCGATTCGGACGGAACCAGGTTCGGCTGTCGCTGGTACTGGTTGAACTGGTCGGCGGTCATGATGTAGACATCGATCGGTCCGTTTTTCGTGACCTGCCCCGTGATGTTCATCTCGGACTCCTCTCGGATCGTGAACGGGAAGTTCGCGTACTCGCCCGCCGCGAGCGTGACGCGAGCGCTCTGACCCACCTCCCCCGGACCCAGGCCGGTCGCGTTCTGGACGTTCGAGAAGGCGTCCTCTTTCCGATTGAAGTTGTTCCCACCCAGTGCATTGCAACCTGTCAGTGCCCCCGCCCCCATGACAGCGAGGAATGTACGTCGCCGCATATATACAACCAACTTACATCGGTAGTAAAAGACTTTCCGGCTACACGGTACCGTCGTGTGCAGTGACACAACCGGGTCGGGCCGCCGCTACCCGTTGTCCCTCTCAGGGTACACGACGGGGCACCCCGGCGTATTTACTGCTGGCCGTTCAGTTTCCAGTGAGATGTCGGATCGGCCCTCGGGGGAGTCGCAACTGGCGACGCGGTTCGAGGCCATCGTCGCGGCCGCGGGCGGGGCGACACGGGCGGACTGGCTGGCGACCGCGGCGAGCGAGCCGGCGGTCCGCGAGCGCCTCGACGACCTGGCCGCCCTGCTCGGGGAGGGTTCCGAGACACCTGCGGCCGCCTACCAGGACACGCTCTCGGACGCGACGCGGACCGCGAGCGGACACTTCGCCACCGACCCGACGGTCGCATCGGCGCTTTGCCGCTGGGCCGTCCAGCCACGGGCCGACGGACGACCCCCGCGCGTGCTCGACCCCGCGACGGGAAGTGGCGTGTTCACGCTTGCCGCCCACGACCGCCTGGCCGCCGTCGCGCCGAATCAGTCGCCCACGGACCGACTCGAACGCGTCGTCGGCGTCGACGTGGACCCGGTCGCGCTGGCGCTGACCGGCCATCAGCTGCTCGCGAACGCGCGGCCCGAGACCGCCCCGCTGGAACTGTACGAGGCAGACTTCTTCGAGGTGAGTCCCGGCCCCGAGCGGACCTGTACCGTGACCGCAGACGGCGTCCGGGCCGGCGAGTTCGATGCCGTCGTAGGCAACCCGCCGTACGTCCGGCAGGAGACGACCGATATCGACCGCGCCCGCGAGCACCTCGCGGCATTCGGACCGGACGGCGAGACGCCGTATCTCGACGGCGAGCGAGCGCTGAGTCGACGGAGCGACGCCTACGTCTACTTCGTCACGCACGCGACGCAGTTCCTCCGCGAGGGTGGCCGTCTCGGCGTCGTCATTCCGGCGAAGTGGCTGGTGACCCGGTACGGCGAGTCGTTCCAGCGGTTCCTCTTCGACCACTACCGCGTCGAAAGCGTCGTCGGGTTCGGTGCTCGCGCGTTCGACGACGCGCTGGTCGACACCGTCCTCCTCCTCGCGGAGCGCCGCGAGAACGCCGCTGCCCGTCGATCGACGCCCGTCCGCTTTTCCCGTCTCGACGACCAGGTGTCCGTCTCGCGCCTCCTCTCGACGGTCGAGTCAGCAGAACCGCCAGACGACGAAGCGGCGATGGCAGTCTGGAACACCGACGACGTCCGAACGGTGACCGTCGACCAGGGAAGCCTCGCCGACGGGGACACGGGGAAACAGTCACCGTATCTCGACGCGCCGGCCCCGTTCATTCGGCTGCTCGCCGGGGAGACGCTCGCCCCACTCGGGTCGTTCACGACCGTTCACCGGGGCGTCATGACCGGTGCGAACGACTTCTTCTTCCTCGACGGACCCGGTCCCGGCGCGGCCGTCGAAGCCCGGTTCCGGACGCCCGCGATCAAGAGCATCCGCGACGTCGACGGCCGGGTCGTCACCGCCGCCGAGACCGACCGCGAACTCCTCGACGTTCACGACTACGTCGCGTCCGTTCGAGCCGAAACCGGGGTCGGCGATGCGACCACCACAGCGGTCGTGGACGCGCTGGCCCGCGACGGGTACGACGGCCTCCGGGAGTACGTCGAGTGGGGGACGGATCAGGAGTTCCACGAACGGAGTTCCTGTGCGTCGCGTCCGGTGTGGTTCGACCTCGGGGACCTGACGGCACCAACGGTGTTCGTCCCGAAGTTCTTCGACGAACGGGTGGTGGTCGTCGCCAACCCCGACGGCCTGCTGGCGGGCAACGCCGTCGACTGCCTGGGGGTCGACGAGGGCGTCGACGAGCGTACTCTCCTCGGCGTCCTCAACACCACACTCACGAAGGCCCTCCTGGAGTGTTGGGGGCGCACCGAGGGCGGCGGCGCGCTCCAGATCATGACCTACGAACTGTCGACGCTCCCCGTGCCCGACCCCCGGACGTTCGATGCGTCGACACAGGAGGCGATCGCAGCGACGACCGACGCGCTGCTGGCCGGCGATTCGGACGCAGTCCGTCGGCTCGACCGACTCGTCCTCGACGCCATCGAGACGGATATCTCCGTCGAGGACTGTCGACGGCTTCGCGAGGAGATGGTTCGCCGACGGGTTCGGACCGGCCGAGAGTCTGTCCCACCGCTGGTGGAGGAGTCGGACGCGAGTTAGGCCAGCGGGAGCAGGTCTTCGGGCGGACCGCCCGGCAGTTCGTCGCGGTCGTGATCGGCTTCGAAGTCAAGGTCCGGCCCGGCGGCAACGATGCGCGAGGGCGTCACGTCCGGGTGGGTCGTGTAGTAGTGTTCCGTGATGTGGTCCATGTTCACGGTATCGGCCACACCTGGCGTTTGATAGAGGTCACGCAGGTACGGCCAGAGGTTGTCGTACTGCTGGATCAGCTGCTTGTTGCACATGAAGTGGGTGTGGTACACCTGGTCGAAGCGAACCAGCGTCGTGAACATGCAGACGTCCGCTTCGGTCAGTCGGTCGCCCGCGAGGTAGCGCTGGTCCGCGAGGACCTCGTCCCAGTGGTCGAGCGCGTCGAACAGCTCCGAGACGGCGCTGTCGTAGGCGTCCTGACTTTTGGCGAAGCCCGCCCGATAGACGCCGTTGTTGATGGGTTCGTAGATCTCGTCGATGATGCGGTCGACCTCGTCCTGGTACCCTTCGGGGTAGAGGTCGACGTTCCGACTCGACACACTGTCCATCTCCGTGTCGAGCATCCGGATGATCTCGGCGGACTCGTTGTTGACGATGGTGTCCTGTTGTTTGTCCCAGAGGACCGGGACGGTCACCCGACAGGTCGCGTCCGGGTCGGCTTCGACGTATGCCTCCCGGAGGTAGTCGAAGCCGCTGACGGTGTCGGGCGTACAGCCCGCCTTCTCGGGCGTGAACTGCCAACCGTCGTCGTCGCGGAACGGGTCGACGACGTCGACCGTGATGGCGTCTTCGAGTCCTTTGAGCGCCCGAACCAGCAGCGCCCGGTGTGCCCACGGGCACGCGTAGGAGACGTAGAGGTGGTACCGACCAGCTTCGGCCGGGAACTCGGCGTCCGGATCGTCTTCGATGCGGTCGTGGAAGGTCGTCTCCTGGCGCTCGAACTCGCCGTCCTCGTTGGTCGATTCGTACTCGCCGGTCCGCCACTCGCCGTCGACAAGGTGGTTCATGCTATCCGAATAGGAACGCCATCCGTAAAAACAGCCCAGTGACACCGGTGTAACCGACCGCATTCGGGCGATTTTATCGACGACTACTCGCCGTCGAGACCCGCCTGGCCCGGCCCCACCGCCCTCGACGGAGCGGTTTCGGAACCCGCTCACCGGGGAACTGTAGTTCGACGGCTTTATTTACGCGCTTAGCCACGGATTCCACAAGAGTATCTATGTCCGACAAGCCCGCCTCGATGTACCGGGAAATCAGCAAGCCACCGTACACGCGACGCGAGTACATCACTGGCATTCCCGGCTCGAAGATCGCACAGCACCAGATGGGGGACAAACAGACCGAAGGCGACGACTACCCCGTTCAGATCAGCCTCATCGTCGAGGAAGAGGTCCAGCTGCGCCACGGCTCGATGGAGGCCTCGCGCCTGTCGGCCAACCGCCACCTCATCAAGGAGTTCGGCGAAGGTAACTACAAGATGGTCCTGCGGAAGTTCCCCCACCACGTCATCCGGGAGAACAAGCAGGCGACCGGGGCGGGTGCGGACCGTGTCTCCGACGGGATGCGCCAGTCCTTCGGGAAGATCGTCGGCACCGCCGCCCGTATCGAGAAGGGCGAACGGCTCTTTACCGCCTACTGCGAGGTCGACCAGGCCGAAGAGGTCAAGGAAGCGTTCCGCCGCGCCTACAACAAGATCTCCCCGCCCTGCCGCATCACGGTCGAGCGAGGAGAAGAACTGCTCATCGCGTAAGCTGACGAGCGTCTTGTTCTCCTCGGTCGCAGAGCGAGGAGAAGAACTGCTCATCGCGTAAGCTGACGAGCGTCTTGTTCTCCTCGGTCGCAGAGCGAGGAGCAGAACTGCTCATCGCGTGAGATCCGGTTCCACTGCGGTCGTGTTCGCGACCAGTTCCGACAGCGTCAGTCGTCGCTCGACATCCGAACGGTGAGAACAGGGGCCTCGGCCGTTCGAACGACCTTCTCGGCGACGCTTCCCAGGAGGTAGCGGTCCAGACCGCGCCGTCCGTGCGTTCCCATCACGATCATGTCGATGCGTTCCGTATCGGCGTAGTCGATGATCGCGTTGTAGGGGTCGCCGTCCCGGATCTCGGTGGTGACCTCGATGTCGCGGCCGGCGACGCGGTCGGCCGTCTCCTCGACGACGTCCTCGCCCCTGTCCCAGAGCGACTCGACAGTCGTCGACTCCGCTGCCCCGCTGCCGAGGTACGTCGTGTCGACGACGAACAGCACGTGTATCCCTGCATCGTGCGTTTCAGCCAGTTCGATCGCGTGGTCCAGTGCCACGTCCGCACCGTCGGACCCGTCCGTCGGGAAGAGTATCTCGTCGTACACAGCTAGCCTTTCACCCGAGTACTGATTAACAGTTCTCGTGATTATCAGGCAGTAGGAACGGTCGTACGGGATCATAACCCGTACTACCTCTCGTTTTCCGACCGGAGTGTGCATTCGCCGCCGCCCGTCAAAAATTCGAGTGCCAGCGGGGTCGGCGGTCTTTTGTCGGTTCGCCCCAATCCACGGGCATGCTCCGGCTGGCGGTCGCGACCGACGCCGAGACCTACGAGCGCATGCAGGCCCCCCTGGCCGAACGGGACATCGACGCCGAGCACGTCAGGACCGACGAACGGACAGTCCCACTCGGCGACCCCGGCGAGGAGTGGGACGGGTTCGACGCGGGGTTCGTCTATCCCTCTCGTCTCATGGAGGGCGGGGTCGCCGACGCCCTGCTCGACGTGCCGTGG
Organism: Halorientalis salina; assembly: GCF_005049285.1. GTDB lineage: Archaea > Halobacteriota > Halobacteria > Halobacteriales > Haloarculaceae > Halorientalis > Halorientalis salina. The sequence goes on from NZ_SOSC01000003.1 coordinate 176,623, forward strand.
GTCAACGACCGCGAGGCGATCCTGACGTCCCGGAACAAAGCGGGCGTCATCGCCGAACTTTCCCAGGAAGGAATTTCGGTCCCCGAAACCGTCGTGGTCTCGAACCCGGTCGACCAGGCCGACCTCGTCGATGCCTTCGAGCGGTTCGATCCGCCGGTGGTCGTCAAACCCAACTCGGCGACCCGCGGGGTCGGCGTCGCGAAGGCTACCGACCTCGATTCCTTCCTGGGCATCGTCGATTATCTCGACCTGGTCCACGACTACCGGGCTACCGGCGACCAGTCGTTCCTCGTCCAGGAGTACCTGCCGGATGCACGGGACTATCGCGTGATGGTGGTCGACGGGGAGTACGTCGGGGCCGTCGAGCGGCGACTCCCCGCCGACGCGCTCGCTGCCGGCCAGTGGAAACACAACGTCCATCGCGGTGCCGAGGCGACCGGGGTGGACCTGCCCCAGGAGTTGCGTGCGGTGGCCGAGCGGACGGCCGAAACGCTGGACATCCCGTGGCTGGGCGTGGACCTGCTCGTGACCGGCGACCGGGTCGTGGTCAACGAGACGAACGCCCGGCCGACCATCGACGAGGAGACGAAGTACGAACCCGGGTTCTGGGACGACGTGGCGGCGTTGATTCGAAAGACGGCATAGTGTGAGGTCCGGGCGCGACCACAGGGAGCGCCCGGTTTTTTCGCCCACGTTTTTGCGCGAGGGTGACAAGCGAAGAGAGAGCTTCGCTCTCACAGGAAGCCGGCGCGACGCGCCGGCGACGAAGCGCGTCACCCGAGCGGAAAAAGGTGGGATGACGAGACGAAGTACGAACCCGGGTTCTGGGACGACGTGGCAGGGTTGATCCGGCGGACCGTGTAGGTCGGGTGCGGCGTGCCGACGCGACCGACCCCGAACGGGCGGGAAAGGGCGTCAGACGCCGGTCACACGCCCGTTCGACACGACACCAACATATATTACGGATCACAATAAAGGGCCGAAAGAGATGCCCGCATCACTGCGGGACGACCTGAGCCTGCCGTTCCTGTTGCTCGGGTCTGCCCTCGCCGGTGTGCTCGCGGCCGATTACTTCCTGTACCCGGACCTGTTCAGCATCGACGGCAAGTTGGCACTGGCCTACGGTGGGTTGTTGATCGGCTTCTCGCTCGCGTACAGCTACCGTCCGATCAGGGAATCGAGATACGGCGCACTGGTGAGCGCCCTGTTCCTGATGTTGTTCGCGCTCGTCCACTACCGCCTGGGTATCCGCGGCCCGATCATGCCGTTCGGGCTGTTCAGCGCCGCGCTGGCGGCGTTTTGCTACCAGCTGTACAAGGTCGGCAGCGAACGCATCCAGCGCGGCCAGGCGTCGTGATCACACTGGTCGTCCCGCGGACAGTCCCGTCAGGGTAGGCGGAGACGAAACCGGGAGAACCGTCGCTATCTGTCGAAATCGAGAGGATCGCGTACCGGAGACAGAACGACCAGCAGTTGCGAACGAACCCGACGACGAGCACCTAGAGGTCGATGTCCGCGGAGTCGTCGGCGCGTTCGAACGTGACTTCGAGGACGCCGTTGTTGTACGTGGCGGCGGCGGAGTGTTCGTCGACGCGAGTAGGGAGACGAACCCGTTCTTCGTAGTCACGACGGTCGCTGGCGGCCGAGACGGTCAGTACCTCCCCGTCGCACTTCAGGTCGATAGCGTCTTTCTCGACGCCGGGCAGGTCCGCGACGACTCGGATTTCGCCGTCCGTTTCGTGAACATCGAGATGGAGGTCCGAGCCGAAGCCGGCCGACCCACCGCGGTCGATGTGGACGTCGTCACCCATCATCTCGTTCATCACCCGCTCTATCTCGCGCAGAATGTCGTCGATGGGGTCGTGGTCGTCGCGGTCGTCTTTCATACGCGACCGTAAGGTTTGTAGCCCGGAAAAGCCTTCTGGCATTGTCAACACTCGAATCGCAGCCCGCTGCTCCTCCAAAATTTTCACGAGGGAACCGGCGACTCAGAGGTCGAATCCGAGGTCGAGTGCCGCCTCGGTTGTCGCCATGCTCTCGTCGCGGTCGGCCGACCCGGTGACGGCCCGGATGGCGTCGACGTTCTCGGGGACCACGTCGGACTCCTGGTGGATGGCCTGGAACAGGTAGAGTTCCCCGTCCTGGACGGTGATGGACTCGCCCCAGATGGCGTTCTCCCAGACGTCGCCCCGCGGCCGACCCGCGTCGAGGGCGAACTCCTTGAGTTTCCCGGAGCCGTCGATGCCCAGGCGCTCGGGGATGACGAACAGGCGCGATTCGTTTTCGAGCAGTTCGCGGACGCTCTCGGTGTCGGCGTCACTGCCGAGTTCGATGTTGATGCTGTGGGTGTGGGTCAGCGTCGCCGGCACCTTCATCCCGACCGTGTCGATGTCGAGGTCCGGGAAGATGGTGTTGACGTCCGGTCCGTGGTGGGAGGGAACCGTGATCGGGTCCGGCAGGGTGTCGTTGATGGGACCGCGGCCGGACTGGGCCGGGTCGCCGCCGCGGCGGACCAGCGTCGCGCGGACCTTCTCGACGCCGTACTCCTCGTCGAGGGGCGCGACCAGCCGCGAGAGACCGGTCGTGTTACAGGAGACGACGCGGACGTGGTCGGCGTCGGCGGCCTCCTCGTAGTTCGAGCGGGCGTTGAAGCTCACGTCGACGAGGTCGGCGTCCTCGCCGCCCTGATAGAGCGCGGGCGTGTCGTACTCCTCGTACATGGACTTGTTCTCCGCGCCGATGCCCGAGGGCGTGGTGTCGACGACCACGTCGCTTTCCGCGACGAGTTCCTCGACCTCGCCGGCGAGGTCGATGCCCGCCTCCGCGAACTGGTCGATGCGTTCCTCGACGGCGGCGTACAGCGGGAACCCTTTGGTGACTGCCTGCTCGGACTCGAAGTTCGGGCGGGTCTTGGCGACACCCACGACTTCCATGTCCGGCTGTGCGCGGACGGCGTCCGCCACCCGCTTCCCGATGGTACCGTAGCCGTTGATTCCGACTTGTATCATACCCGGCAATGCCATAGCGACCCGGGTAAGCGTTTCGAGGTTCGGCGGCGCAGGGGACAACACCTATTCCCCGTCCGTTCGCATCTGCTGCTATGCCACCGAAGCGTCTTCGCTCGCCGTCCGAGACCGCGATCCGAAAGTGCATGCGCCTCCAGTCGACGGAGTCCTGTCTGATCGTCACCGACCACAAGCGCCAGCCGATCGGCGAATCGCTCTACGAGGTCGCGAACGAACGCACCGACGACGCCTCGATCGTTCGCTACCCACCGGGCGACCAGCACGGCGAGGAACCGCCCGAAGCCGTCGCGGCCGCCATGCGCAACGCCGACGTCGTGCTCGCACCGACGACCAAGAGTTTGACCCACACCCGTGCCCGGTCGGAGGCGACCGAGGCTGGCGCACGGGTGGCCACGCTCCCCGGCATCACCGAGGAGGTCTTCGTCACCGGACTGGACGCGAACTACGGCGACATCAAAGAGCACTGTCGGGACATCTACAAGCAGGTCACCGGGGCCGAACACGTCCGCGTCCAGACCGACCTGGGAACGGACATCGTCTTCCGCCCGGGCGACCGCGAGTGGCGACAGGACACCGGCATCGTCCACGACGCCGGCGCGATGTCGAACCTCCCGGCCGGCGAGGTGTTCGTCAGTCCCGAAACCGCAAACGGCACCTTCGTCGTCGACGGGACGATGATGCCCCACGGCCTGCTCGAAGAGGGGCACACGCTCGAATTCGAGGTCGAGGACGGCTCCGTCACCGAGATCAGCGACGACGGCGTCCGCGAGGAGATCGAGGCCGCCGCCGAGGAGGTCGGACAGGACGCCTACAACCTGGCTGAACTGGGCATCGGAACGAACGTCGGCGTCACCGAACTCGTCGGCTCGGTCCTGTTGGACGAGAAGGCCGCTGGTACCGTACACATCGCCATCGGCGACGACCACGCCATCGGCGGCGACACGGACGCCCCGATCCATCTCGACGGCGTCATTCGAGATCCGCGCGTCACCGTCGACGGCGAGCGCATCGACCTGCCGTCGGGCGTGTGAATCACCGTCACGGGAGACACCGGCTCAACAGCACAACCCGAATGCGAAATCGTCCAATCTCAGCAGAAATACAGTAACGATATACCCAAAAATACCCCAATACGTAATCAGACAGAGTTCGATATCACAAATAATAATGGCTTCGTCAGATTTTACTGTCAGAGTCGGCAAGTTCCGGGTGTCATGGACGTCGCCCCTCGGAACGCGCTGTTGGAAACGTGGACCCAGACGTCGGCGTACGTCTTCAGCAGCGTCGTCGAGGTGAACCGTGCGGCCTTCGACGCGTTCCGAACGCCGGAACAGTCGGACGAACCAGCCCCTGGTGAAAACGCGATCCCAATTGAAGACGGGACGGAACCGGCCTCAACGGTCGGCGAGCGAGAACTCGCCCGGCGGACACAGAACCTGTCCCTGCTCGCGGCAGCGCTCTCACACGACCTTCGCAACCCGCTCCGGTCGGCACAGAGCCATCTCGAGATGGCACAACACGAACAGGACTCGGAACTGCTAGAGGAGGTCGAGACCGCCCACGAGCGGATGGACGCCCTCATCGAGGACATGCTCGTGCTTGCCCAGCAGGGCGACGTGGTCTCGGACGTTGAACCGGTCGAACTCGCCGACGCTGCCAGCGACGCCTGGGCGCAAATCGACGCGCCGGGCGCGACGCTCGATACGGACGCCCTGACAGTCCCGGCCGACCGGACGCGCCTGTTGCAGCTGCTGGAGAACCTGTTCGACAACGCCGTCACGCACGGGCCAGACGACGTGACGGTACGGGTCGGCCCGACCGAGACAGGGTTCTACGTCGAAGACGACGGTCCGGGGATTCCCGCCGCGGAACGCGAGCGTGTCTTCGAGTACGGTTACACGACGGCGGAGTCGGGGACTGGCTTCGGGCTCCGCATCGTGGCGGCGATTGCCGACGCGCACGGGTGGACCCTGCACCTCTCCGAGAGCGGCGGCGTTCCCGCGAGTGACGCGAGCAGGGACTCGACGGACTCGCAGTGCACGTCTGGCGGCGCTCGCTTCACGTTCGAGGTTTGAGACGCCCCCAGGGTTCGTGTGGCCGACCGGTGGACTATTTCGACGGTTCACGATCCCACAGTCGCTGGCGTCGTGACAGTCAGCGAGCGGTGGTCAGCGTGTTTTTACGTCTGTATCGAATAGGGGAGTTCATGAGCCAATCCGGGTCCGATTCCGAACTACCCGATCGCGTCGCCATTCCGTGTCCGTCCTGCTCGCAGGCGCTGGAGACGGTCCACGAGGTGCTGTCGACCGGCGGCGGCCGCGTGACGCTTCGATGTACCGAGTGCGAACACGTTCACAAGGAGCAACTCCCCGAGGACGACACCGTCCAGCGCAGCGTCGTCGTCTCCCAGGACGGCGAATCGTTCACGACGAGCGTCGACGTGCCCGAGGACGAACAGCTGGCCGTCGGCGAGGAGTTCGTCGCCGAGACAGACGCGGCGATCATGACCGTCCGCATCACCAGTCTCGAACTGGACGACGACAGCCGCGTCGAGTCCGCCGGGGCAGACGAGGTCGATACCATCTGGACCCGCGAGGTCGAGAACGTCGCCGTCAACGTGACGAAACACCCCAAGGACGGCCGCCGCGAGGACACCGAGAGCCTGACACTGCAGGTCCCCGGCGACTACGAGTTCACCGTCGGCGAGACCGAGGAACTCGGCGACTACGAGTTCACCGTCGAGAGCTTCCACGTCCGCGACGACGCCGAGGGCTACTTCATGGACAAACTCGACCACGACGGCGACACCATCGTCGCCAAGGACGTCAAGCGGTTGTACGTCCGGGACGAAACCTCGACCGCCTGGTCGGCCTGGTGACAATGGACTGGGCGGCGCGACGCGGGGACCTCGTCGACGACCTCGAAGCCAGGGGACGGGTTACCGACGAGACCGCCCTCGCCGCCCTCCGAACCGTCCCGCGTCACGAGTTCGTCCCCGAGAGGAAACGCGACGCCGCCTACGAGGACGCGCCGCTCCCCATCGGCGAGGGCCAGACCATCAGCGCGCCGCACATGGTCGGGATCATGGCCGAACTGCTCGACCTCCGAGAGAGCGATACGGTGTTGGAAATCGGCACCGGCTGCGGGTACCACGCCGCCGTCACGGCTGAACTCGTCGGCCCCGGGAACGTCTTCTCCGTGGAGTACCACGCGTCGCTGGCCGAGAACGCTCGCCGCCGTCTCGACCGCCTCGGCTACGGCGACGTGTCCGTCCGAACCGGTGACGGAACGGACGGCTGGCCCGAGCACGCGCCCTACGACCGGGCGTATCTCACCTGTGCGGCCCCCGATTTTCCCGAGGCCGTCGTCGAGCAGGTCCGCCCCGGTGGGCTGTTGGTCGGCCCGCTCGGCAAGCACAGCCAGACGCTCGTCCGCGCTCGTCGCCGGGCCGACGGCTCGCTCGACCGCGAGGACCACGGGGGCGTCCGGTTCGTCCGGATGCAGTAGTTCTCCGCTTTCGACATGTTACGGCGGCTGAGAGGCGCGCCATTCAATAGCGTCCACACGAACCCCCAGACATGGAACCGGCGGTACTGCGCGACGACATGGTCGACAGTCTGGAACACGAGAGCAAAGGCTGCGTCCACAGCGACGCGGTCAGCGTCGCCATGCGCGCAGTGCCGCGCCACGCGTTCGTCGAAGACGACCGCGCCGCCTACGCGGACCGGCCCTTCGAGCGGTTCGGGACGCGCGTCCTCGCGCCCAGCACCGCCGCGCGCCTCCTGGAAGCGCTCGCGCCCGAAGCGGGCGACAACGTCCTGATCGTCGGTGCGGGCGTCGGCTACACCGCCGCGGTCGTCGCCGAAATCGTCGGCGAGTGCAACGTCCAGGCCATCGACATCACGCGCCGACTCGTCTACGACGCCCGCGAAAACCTCGCGGAGGCGGGCTACGAGGGCGTTCTGGTCGACCGCCGGGACGGCGTCAACGGCCTCCCCGAGTACGCGCCCTACGACAGGATCCTCCTCGAAGCGGCGGCGATCGATCCGCCCCAGGCGTTGGTCGACCAGCTCGCCGAGGACGGTCGACTGGTCATGCCGCTGGGTGCCAGCGACCAGGCGCTCGTCACCGTCGAGGGCGGCGAGATCGCCGACCGACTCGGCGGCGTCGCCTTCCAGCCGATGCTCGTCGAGGGCGAACAGGCCGACACCGTCGAGCGCAACCGAACCCGCCGCGAGGACCGCGAACACGCCCGCCGGGACGCCGAGCGCCGGCGGGGCTGGCAACAGGACTGGATCGACTGGGACGACCAGGTTTAGTTCGATACGACCAGAATCTTGGTGTTCTCGCGTTCGTCCGTATACTGTCCGCTGGCCGGTGGTTTGATGTCCATCTGCACTGTGCCCTCCTCCTGATTCGGCCCCAGACTCGCGTTCACCGTGAGGGTCCCGCGGCCGTCCGGACCGGTTTTCGTCGTCCGAATCCCCCGCAGGTTCGCCGTCCCGCCTTTCGCGACGACCGTCGCGTTCGTCACGGGTTCGCCGTCGGCGTCGACGACTCTGACCGTCACCGATCGTTGTCCCGGTTCGATGACCTCCGGTTCGGGCTGGACGTCCAGTTCGGACACACCGAGCGTGCTGAGCCCCGAAATGGTGTTCATCATCACGCTGAGGCTCGCGACCCCGACGACCAGTGCGATGACGAGTCGCACCGGCAGTCCCTCGATGGCTCGTTCGTCACGACTGAATCGGTCGAACATGGCCCGGGCTGGTCGCGGTTTCGGGCATAAACCTCCGGCCGAAGGTTGAAAGGTGAAACCGCGGCCAGCCCCGACCATGCGTGTCATCGGCCGGGAAGCGTCGGACGGACCGCGCGGGCGTCTCGGGTGGTACCGGGCGCGGGACGGCAGTCCGGGTGAGAACGTTGCGGTCGACCTCGACGGCCCCCACGTCGGGACGATCGTCGGCAAGCGCGGGTCGGGGAAATCCTACACCATGGGCGTCCTCGCTGAGGAACTGGCCAGGACGGACGGTATCGCGCCGGTCGTCGCCGACCCGATGGGCGTGTTCGGAACGCTGGCGGAGAGGGGACGTGACGTTCGCGCACGCGTGGTCGATCCACAGGTGCCCGCGAGCGCGCTGGACCCGGGCGCGTGGTGTCGGCTACTCGACCTCGATCCCGCCGAGGGCGCAGGGACACTCGTCTGGCAGGCCGCCGAACTGGCCGAGACGCTGGACGGGATGCACTCGTTCGTGACGGACGCCGAGGCGACGGAGACGAACCGACGGGCGGCGGCCAACCACCTCCGACTGGCCGACTCGTGGGGCGTGTTCGGCGCGAACGGGGACGACGAGGGGATGGACCTGACCGGCGACGCCGTCACGGTCCTCGATCTCTCGGGGCTGGGTCGGGCACCGATGAACGCGGCGCTGTCGGCCGTCGCCCGAGCACTCTACGACGCTCGCGTCGCCGGGTCGACGGACCGACTCCCGTGGCTGCTGGTCGACGAGGCCCACGCCTTCTTCGGGGGAATCGCCGAGCCCGCGCTGCGGACCCTACTCACGCGGGGTCGCCAGCCCGGCGTGAGCCTCGTCACGGCGACACAGCGCCCGAGCGCGTTGCCCGATGTCGCCATCTCACAGACCGACTTGCTCGTCGTCCACCGACTGGCGAGTCGAGCGGATCGCGAGGCGCTGGCCGCCACTCGCCCCGCCTACATGTCCGAGACGCTGGCCGAGCGGATGCCGACCGACCCGGGGGAGGCCGTCGTGATCGACGACGCGACCGAATCGGTCCACACCGTCCAGATACGCGAACGAGACACGCCACACGGCGGCGGGAGTCCGGCCGTGAGCGACGGATTCCGGAGGTGAGGTGTGGGCGGGCCGGCTTCGAAAGTATCGTGGTGCTGTTGGCCGTTTGTCGGGACCAATGGGACCGGAACCGGCGGGAGGGGCTAGCGACGGCCCGAGCCACGCGCTCGAACGCGTCGAACCGCTGCTCCTGATCGCCGTGGGGGGATTCGTGGGGGCAGCGCTGCGTCACACTCTCGCGGTGGCGCTCCCGGCCGCGGCGTTCCCGTGGGGGACGCTCGCGGCGAACGTCCTCGGGAGCTTCGCGCTCGGGCTCTTGCTGTACGAGAACCGGCTGGCCGGCGCGCTCTCAGCGGAGACGCGGCTAGTGGTCGGTACCGGCTTCCTCTCGTCGTTCACCACGTACAGCACGTTCGCAGTCGAAACGACGACGCTGGCGCCGCCGCTGGCGGTCGCGAACGTGGCGGCGAACTACGCGCTCGGCTTCGCGGCCGTCCTCTGCGGGCGATGGGTCGCCCGGGTGATCGCCTGATGGTCGATCCTACCCTGTTGGTCGGTGCCGGCGGCGTCCTCGGAGCGCTCGCGCGGCACCTGCTCGGCGAGCGCATCGACACCCGAACCGCGGACACGCTGGCCGTCAACGTCCTCGGGAGCTTCGTCCTCGGCGTGCTGGTGTCCGTTCCCGTCGACGAGTCGGTGTTGCTCGTGTTCGGGACCGGGTTCTGCGGCGCCTTTACCACTTTCTCGACCTTCGCTTTCGAGACGGTTCGCCTGTACGAGAGCGGCGAGCGTCGTCGGGCCGTGTTCAACGGGGTCGTCAATCTAGTCGGTGCGCTCGCGGCCGTCGGCCTCGGATGGTTCGTCGCCGCGACGCTCGCCTGAGGCAGGGGAAGCTATACCTGTCAGCGCGCCACCCTGTGGGGTATGCGACTCGCTAGCTTCGCAGTCGAGACGGCCGTCGGCCCGGTTCGCCGGGTGGGAATCGCACGCGAGGGTGCGCTGCTGGACGTAACGGCGGGGTACGCCCACGTCCTCGACCAGCGGGACGAGGCCGACCCGGTCGCCGTCGCCGAAACCGTCGCGCCGACCGACATGCGATCGTTCCTCCAGCGGGGCGACCGTGCGCTGGAGGCGGCCAGGGAGGTCGCCGAGACGGTTCCAGATGGGGATGCCGACACCGGCCCCAGCGGCGCGCAACTGGCGTACGACCCCGCCGAGGTGGACCTGCTGAGCCCGCTCCCGCGACCGAACTCCGTGCGGGACTACATGGCCTTCGAGGAACACGTCGAGAACACGATGGGAGAGGTGCCCGATATCTGGTACGAAATTCCGGTCTGCTACAAGGGCAACGCCGACGCCATCGTCGGTCACGGCGACGACGTGTCCTGGCCGGCCTACACGGATCAACTCGACATCGAACTGGAGGTCGGGGCGGTCATCGGCAAGCGGGGGACGGACATCGACGCGGCAGAGGCCGAGGAGTACATCGCCGGGTTCACGCTGTTCAACGACTTCTCCGCCCGCGACGAGCAACTGCGGGAGATGCAGGGGAAACTCGGCCCCGCGCGAGGGAAGGACTTCGCGAACGCGCTCGGTCCGCACCTCGTGACGCCCGACGAACTCGACTTGCCCGCGGCCGACTTCGAGATCGAAGTCGAGAGCGCGGAGGGCGAGGTCGAGACGTGGTCGACCGGGACCGTCGGCGAGATGGGGCACTCCTGGGGCGAGATCGTCGAACACACCTCCGCGGAGGAGACGCTCTATCCCGGCGACGTGCTCGGCAGCGGCACCGTCGGGACCGGTTGCGGACTCGAACTCGGGACGTTCCTGGAGCCCGGCGACACCGTCTCCATCTCCGTCGAGGGGCTGGGGACGCTGACGAACACCGTCGTCGAGTCCTGAGCTGAGAGCCGAGGAGCCGAGCGGCGAGAGGCCGGGATTCAAACCCGTCCCGTCCGAACGGCCACCATGGACCCGGAGGATTTACGCGCCGACATTCCAGCCGTCGAAGAGACGACCTATCTCAACACGGGTGCGAGCGGCCCGAGTCCGCGCCGCGTCGTCGAGGCCGCGACCGACGCCCTCGAACGCCACGAGTTCGAGAGCCACGCCCGCGGGAACCCCTACGATTTCTTCTTCGGCGAACTCGACACCATCAGAGAACGCGTCGCCACGTTCGTGGGGGCCAATCCCACGGAGATGGCGCTCACGCACAGCACCGCGGACGGCATCTCACGGATCGCGGCCGCCATCGACTGGGAGCCTGGTGATACGGCCGTCTACACCGACCTCGAACACCCGGCCGGTGTCCTCCCCTGGGAGCGGGCCGCCGACGTGTTCGACCTGTCGGTTCGCGTCCTCGAAACCGACGCGGGACGGCTGGACATGGACGCGGTCAAGGAGGCTGTCGCGGACGCGCGCGTGCTCTGTCTGAGTTCTCTTTCCTGGAACTACGGGACGCGGCTGCCGGTCAGTGAGGTCGTGGACGTCGCTCACGACGCCGGGACGCGGGTCGTCATCGACGCCGTCCAGTCGCCGGGCCAACACCCCATCGACGTCCACGAATGGGGAGCCGACGCCGTCGCGGCGGCGGGCCACAAGTGGCTGCTCGGCCTGTGGGGCAGCGGCTTCCTCCACGTCTCCCCGGCGTTCGCCGAGGAACTCGAACCCCGTCGGCTCAGCTACCGCGGCGTCTCGGACTCGAACGCCGAGAGTTACGAGCGCTATCCGGACGCGCGGCAACTGGAGATCGGGACCACGTCGCTGGCTCCCCACGTCGCGCTGACGACCGCCATGGATACGATCGACGCCATCGGCTACGATACGATCCAGGCACGCGTCGAACGATTGACCGACCGGCTCAAGGACGGTCTCGGCGACCGGCTACTCTCACCGGACGCGTACGAGTCCGGGCTCGTCACGTTCACCGCCGAGAACCCCGACGAACTCGTCGACCGACTGGGGAGCGAGGGCATCGTCGTCCGGTCGATTCCCGACCCGGACGCCGTCCGCGCGTCGGTCCACGCCTTCAACACGGCCGAGGACATCGACCGGTTGCTGGCTGCGCTCTAGGTCGTTTTTTCCCGCGATATTCGTACGTGATAATATCCGCGCAACGTTTAAATCAATCCTGTGGCAGGATTAGGTAGAGCTTTCGGCGGTCGCGTTCGCCGCGGCTGCCGGTAGGGGTCATCTACTATGCCGTCAGACACGGGGCCGACGACGCGCGAGACGACGCGTACCGTCATCGCCCTCCTGACCGTCGTGGGGTTCGTTCTCATCGCCGCAGTGTTGCCCATCGTCGGCAGCGAGGCCCCGGGGCGGTCGCTGGTTCCACAGAACGCGACCGGCGAGGGACTGTCCGGGAGCCAGGGGAGCAGTCTCCAGCGAGCGCTCCGGGGACAGGGTGCCGGAAGCGGGTCCGGCCTGCAGGGGGCCGGCGGGTCAGAGTCCATGGTCAAGGGATTGCTCAGCAATCTCGACGATGGAGCGTCCGGACAACTCGACGGAGATCGTGAGGGGAGCGGCCAACAGGGACAGGGCCAGAGCGGGGAGAGCGCGTTCGGCGCGCTGAACCCCGGGTCGCAGACGGACGTCGGGTCGGCAGAGAGCCTGACGAGTCGGAGCCTCCGCAATCAGTCGTCGACGCCGCATTTCATCGTGGAAAGTTCCGAGCCGGGGTACTGGCGCACGGGCGCGTACGATACGTACACCGGGAGCGGCTGGGACGCCGCGGACCTGCCCGTCCAGGCTGAGTGGCCGCGCCGTCCCTCGACGGCACCCGAGGACCGCCGGACCGTCACCCAGGAGTACCGGCTGCTGAAACCCGCGAGCGCGCTGCCGGGCGTCTGGGAGCCGACCGACGTACAGAGCGAGTTCGCCGACGAACTCCAGGTCACACAACAGGGAGCCATCAAGGCGCGCTCGCCGATGCCGGCCAACACCACCTACACCGTCGAGAGTCGGGCACCGCCGCGGAACCCCGAGCGGCTCAGGCAGGCCGGGCGGGACTACCCCGAACGGATCGACCGGACGTACACGCAACTCCCGTCGAGCACGCCCGAGCGGCTGACCGAACGCACGGACGAGATCACAGCCGAGGCCGACTCGCCATACGAGAAGGCGGTCGCCATCGAGTCGTGGCTGGAGGCGAACAAGGAGTACTCGCTGAACGCCAGCCACGACGGCGGCGACGTGGCCGACCAGTTCGTCTTCGAGATGGACGCGGGGTACTGCGAGTACTTCGCCACCTCGATGACCGCGATGCTCCGGAGCCAGGACATCCCGGCCCGCTACACGGTCGGGTACTCGACCGGCCAGCCGCAGGGGAACGACACCTACCTCGTGCGGGCGATGAACGCCCACGCCTGGGTCGAGGTGTACGTCCCCGACACCGGCTGGGTTCGGTTCGATCCGACGCCGGGCCAGAGCCGCCTGGAAAGCGAGTTCCGCTCCTACCAGCGGGCCGCCGAAAACGGCAACCCCGACGAGGCGGCCGAACGGTTCCTCGACCAGGCCGAACAGGGGTCCCTGGACGGGGGCGGCACCAGCGGTTCCCCCGGCGGTTCCAGCGGCGGACAGTCGAGCGACGACGGCGAGACGCCGGACACCAGCCAACCCGGCGGCGACGGGAGTCCCGGCGAGGCCAACGGGAGCGACGCGAACGCCAGCGACGTTGCGGAGACGTACAACCACACCGAGGAGGGGAGCCCCGGCGAGTCCTTCGACCCGTCGTCGGGACCGAGTTACCGCATCTCCCTGCAGGACGACGCGGTCCCCGGCCAGCCCGTAACGGTCCTCGTCGAGCGCGACGGCGACCCCGCCGAGGGCGTCGCGGTCACGTTCAACGGCGAGCGGGTCGGCCGCACCAACGCCTCGGGGATGGTCCGGGGCGAGGTCCCCTTCAGTGCTCGACTCAGAGTCGACGTGCGGACCAACGCAACCGGCGGGCCGGCGGGAAGCACGGGCCTGCTCGGTCCCGGCGGCGGGGCGACCGTCCGGATACCCGAAGGGACGGACGCCGTCGCGGCCGCTGGCGGCGCGGTCCAGTCCGGAAACGAGACGAACGCGAGCCGATCGTTCGACGTGCCGACTGACATCTCGATCGGGGTTCGAGGGGAACCCGACCCCGGTGAGACGATCACCGTCACGACGAACATCAGCGACCGCCCGGTCTCGGGTGCCACGGTGTCGGTCGACGGCTCGGGGGTCGGCGAAACCGACGGGGACGGCGAACTCGACGTGACGCTCCCGGGCCAGGAGACGGTTACAATCGAAGCGAACCGCGGGGAAGCCTACGGGAACCGGACGCTCCGGCTGGCGAACGTCTCCGTGAACACGACCGGGTTCGCACTGCCCGGGCTCTCGATCACCGTCTCGGTCACCGATCAGGGCGACCCGGTCGAGGACGCGACCGTCTCCGTCGGCGGGAAGACGGTCACGACGGGAGCGGACGGGACGGCCGAGGTATCGCTCCCGGTGGCCACCGGGGCCACCGTTCAGGTCGAGACGGCTGGCGGGATCACCGAGTCCCAGCCCGTGAAGTACCGGTTCCTGACCGCCGGTCTGGCACTGGTCCTCGCACTCGTGACCGTCGTCGCGCTGGTCGTCCTGTACAGGCGAGCCGCCGCGGCCGGACTCTCGATCCGTGAGCAACTGGTCGCGACGCTGTACTGGCTCTCGGGCGCGTTCGTCGCCGCGCTCGTGGGGCTTGCCGTCCGGAGCGAGGCCCTGCTCTCGCAGTTCCCGGTCGTCGCGCGACGCGTCGCTCGCGCGCTCCGCGGGGTCTGGCAGTCGCTGGTGGCTGCCGTCCGCGCACAGGATTTCAGCGCGATTCCGGGACCGCGTGCGCTCCTCGCGTGGTTGCTGGCTGGTCTGCGCGGCCTCGCGACCAGCGCCCGGTCGTCCGTGTCGACGCCGAGCCTGCGCGAGGACGACGTCGAGACCGCGGCCGCAGTCGCCGAGGACCCGGCCGGGGCGACGCCCGACGCCCGGGCACAGGTCCGACGCGCCTGGCGCGAGTTCCGCGGTCGACTCCCGGTCGCGAACCACCGCACGAAGACGCCCGGTGAACTGGCTCGGATCGGGATCGACGAGGGGTTCCCGAGTGGTGCGGTCGGCACGCTCCGGGACGCCGTCCAGGCCATCGAGTACGGTCGCCGCGACCCGCAGGGCTACCTCGACGACGTGGCGGCGGCCGAACGGGAACTCGACGGGAGCGACGGGCGACCGGAGGACAGCGAGGCGGGGGCCACCGACGCCCCACGGTCAGCCCCACACGCGACCGACGGCGGTGAGAACGAATGAGTTCGCGCACGCGACTCGTGGCGGTGGCCGGCGGCTCCGTGCTGGGTCTATCGGCGCTCGTGGTCCTTGCGCCTGGCCTCTTGCCGATCTCGCAGTCGCGACTCGTCTCGGCGATGGACGGGCTGGCCAACACCGTCGGCATCACCGGAATGGCGCTCGTCGCCGGCGCGATCGCCGTCGTGCAGGGCCTGTGGTCCTCGAAGACGCCGTCGGCACCGCCGGCGATGCCGGTCGAGGACGAAGCCGAGCCCCGGTCACCGGGACCGGTCGTCGGCGAGGCGTTCGACCAGCGGCTCGACGCGGCCGGTCGCATCGGCGGGCGCACCACCGAGGCCGAAGCGGTGGTCCGAGAGGACCTCCGGCGGCTCGCGACCGACGTGTACCAGCAGGTCCACCGCTGTGACTGGGAGACGGCCGCCCGCGCGGTCGAGGACGGGACCTGGACCGACGACCCGGGTGCGGCGGCGTTCGTCGGCGGTCCCGACGCCCCCGACCAGCCGCTGGGGCTCTGGTTTCGCGACGTCATCAGCGACGACGGGGCGTTCTACCGCCAGTCGACCCGCACCATCCGCGCGATCTACGCGCTCCGCGAGGGCCCCGGCGACGTCGCAGTCAGCGGGTTCGACGACGGCACGCGACCGATGGCCGAAACGAGTCCCGACGACGTGACCGTCCGTGGCGGTCCGGGAGGGGATCGGGTGTGATGGCGATTGCTCGCTGGCACGGCGCGCTCGTCGCCGCGCTCCTCGCGAGCGCGGTCGGGCTGTACGTCGGCAACCACACCTTCCTGCTGGTGGGCATCGTCCCGCTCGCTTACGTCGTCTACGGTCACGTCACCGGGCTCGGGCCGCCCTCCCTGGAGGTCGAGCGCGAGGTAAGCGACGATCACACCGATCCCGGCGACCCGATCACGGTGACGCTGACCGTCCGGAACACCGGCGACCGGCCCATCCCGGACCTGCGGCTCATCGACACCGTTCCCGGCGACGTCGCGGTCGTCGACGGCTCGCCGGCGGCGGGCGTCGCGCTGCGCGCCGACGAGACCGCAACCGTCGAGTACGAGGTCCTCCCGCCCCGCGGGACCCACGAGTTCGGGGACGTGACCGTCCGCGGTCGCAGCCTCGCGGGAACCGTCGTCGGGACGACCAGGCTCGAACCGACCGGGACGGCGACGATCACCTGCGACACGCTGCTCGACGAGTTCCCGCTCCAGGACCGGACGACGCCGTTCCCGGGCCAGCACTCGACGGACACGGGCGGCGAGGGCATCGAGTTCCACTCCGTCCGGGAGTACCGTCGGGGCGACCCCCGCTCGCACATCGACTGGCGACGGCTCGCCCGGACTGGCGAGCTGGCCACGATCACCTACCGCGAGGAACGCGCCGCCGCCGTCGTCTTCGTCATCGACGCCCGGCCATCGGTGGCGTTCCAGCCCCCACAGGGCGGCCCCTCGACGACGGACTACGCCGTCTACGCCGCGGCCCAGGGGTTCGTCGCGCTGACCGACGAGGGGCATCAGGTCGGAGTCACGACGCTCGTCCCGACCGAGGCCCGCAACTGGGTCCCGCCGGGCCGCGGCGACGTGACCGAGGCCGCGGCGACCGACCTCTTCGACCGCCTGCAGGACGACCGGGACGGTGAGAGCGGGGAGGATTCGGCCGCAGATGCAGGCAGCGAACGCGGTCCGGTGGCGGCCGACGGCGGCGACGGTGGCGAGGCCGACGGTGAGGCACTCGGGCTGGATCTGATCGAGCGACTCCCCTCGCACGCACAGGTCGTGTTCTGTACGCCGCTGGCCGACGACACGCCGATTCCCGTCGTGGAGACGCTGCTGGCGAACCACCACGACGTGACCGTCCTCAGTCCGAACGTCACCGTCTCGGGGACCGATCCGACGCCAGGACAGGCGGTGATGGACCTCTCGCGGCGGACGCGGCTTACCGACCTCCAGCGACTGGGGGTCCCGGCCGTCGACTGGGATCCGGAGACGCCGCTACAGGTCGCACTGGCCGAAATCGTCGATGGGCGCACGGGCGGGTGGCAGGGATGACCGACTCCGACGACGTCGACCGGCTCGAACCGGACGGCGGGCGCGTGGACGGATCGGGACCGCGGACCGATGCCGCCGGGAGTCAGGACTCGCCGGCCGGCGCATCGCTCTCGGCGCTGGCGTCGGGACCGAGCGTGCTCGGCCGAATCGGCGAGACACTCTCGTCGGTACAGGTGACGGCCGCCGTCAGCGCGCTGGCGGCGGTGACGGCGGCGCTGCTGCTCGGCAGTCAACTGGTCGGCGTCACGCTCACTGCGCTCGGGCTCACGTCCGGCGCGCTGCTCGCGGTCGGGCTCTACGCCCTCAACAGCGACCGGTTGTGGGTATTGCTGGCGTCCGGTGTCGTGCTGACCCCGGCGTCGGTCATGCTGGCGGCGACGCTCGCGGTTGGCGTCTCCTTCGCAGTCGGGACGACGACCCCCGTTGGCCACTTGGCGGAGGTGACCGTCCTGTTGCTCGTGTTCGGGAGTTTCGCAGCCGTACTGACGGCCGTCCCGCTCGGCGAGAGCGAGGTGTTGGCCGGGTCGTTCGTGCGCTTCGTCGGAATGCTCGTCCCGCTGACGGTCGCCCAGTTGCTCGTGGTCGCCGTCGTTACCTGGGAGTCGACGATCCTCTTTCTCGCTCGCCTCGTCGTCGATAGCCCCGAACCGCTGCTTTCCGTCGCCAAGACCCTGCTGGCCCCCGATGGCGGTTTCGCGCTGTTGACGCTGCTTTTCTATCCCCTCCTCCTGTTGTTCATGCTCCGAGTCGTCCTGCAGGCCGTCCCGCTCGGGAAGCTGTTCCCGCCGCGCCAACGGCCGTCGGTCACCGACCGGATCGACGAGACGAGCGGCCGACTCGGCCGGCTCGTCTCCATCGGCGGGGTCGCCGCCGTCGCGCTCTACGTCGGGGCCGCGCTCGTCGGTGCCACCTCCCCCGAGGGGGTCGCGGCCCTGCTAGACCCGCCGCTGTCGGGCGTCGCCGTCTGGCTGCTGACGAGCGTCGGCCTCCGCGTCCTCCTCGTGCTCGCCATCGGGGTCTCGGTCGCGATCATCGTGGGGGAACGGCTCCGCCGTCGGGCACGCCGGCGTTCCGAGGCCGACCTCCTGCGCCCGGCGCTCCCGGCCGTCGGTGCCATCTCGGCCGCGCTGGTCGTCGGAAGCATCCTCAGCCTGCTCGTCACGCAAACGCAACTTCTCGCGGGCGTGCCCGCGAGCGTCCGCCCGCGGGCCGAGTCGGTACTGAGCAGCGGCGTCCTCCCGGCCGCGTTGCTGGTCGCGTTCGGCTCGCTCATCGTCGTCGGCGTCCTGTTCGTCCTCCTGACCATCGTGGCCGGTTCGCCGCTCCTCCCCGAGCGCGCGCTCGGCCCGGCGCTCGCCAGCGGGGCCGTGTTCGGGCTCGGAATCCTCTTCGTCCTGTTCGGCGGATCGCCGGCACTCGCCTTCCTGACCGCGGCGCTCGCGCTGGTCGTCTGGGACACCGGCGAGTTCGCGACCGGACTGCGCGAGGAACTGCCGCTCGACGCGTCGACCGCTCGCGGCGAGTTCGTCCACGTCGGCGGGACGCTCGCCGTCGGCCTGCTCGCCGCCCTCGTCGCGTTCGTCCTCGAAGTCCTCATCGACGGCCAGTTCGTCGTCCCCGCCGTCACCGAGACGGCGCTGGCCGCAGGCGCGCTGACACTGGCGTTCGGAACGGTCGTCCTGCTGGTCTCCGCTCTCAGGGAATAGCCGCGCTCAGTCGTCGATCGTCGGCACCGGGACGCGGTCGAGGACCTCGTTCAGGACGGCCCGCTTCGACACCGACCGGACGCTCGACTCGGCGGTGAGCACGAGCCGATGACCCAACACCGCCGGCGCGATCGACTTGACGTCGTCCGGGACGACGTAATCCCGCCCGTCGATGACGGCGTAGGCCCGAGCCGCCTCGAACAACCGCTGGATGCCCCGCGGCGAGACGCCGACCTGCACCCGCTCGTCGTTGCGCGTCGCCCGGCCCAGGTCGACGACGTACTCCCGGACCGGCCGCTCGACCGTCACCGTCTCGGGGACCTCCTGCAGCGTCGTCACCCGCTGGTGGTCCAGCACCGGACTGACGCCCGGTGCCTGTGCTGTCCGGTCCGCGCGCCGGTCGAGCAGTTCGAGCTCCCCGTCGCGGTCGGGATACCCCATGTTGCTCTTGATCATGAAGCGGTCGAGCTGGGCCTCCGGCAGCGAGAAGGTCCCCTCCTGTTCGACCGGGTTCTGCGTCGCCATCACGAAAAACGGCTCCGGGAGCGGATGGGTCTCGCCGTCGACGGTGACCTGGCCCTCCTCCATGGCTTCCAGCAGCGCGGCCTGGGTCTTGGGCGGCGCACGGTTGATCTCGTCGGCCAGCACGACGTTCGCGAAGATCGGCCCCTCCGCGAACTCGAAGACCCCGTCGCGTTCGTCGTAGATGTTCGTCCCCGTCACGTCGGCAGGGAGAAGGTCCGGCGTGAACTGCACGCGCGAAAAGTCGAGTCCGAGCGCCGTCGCGATGCTCCGGGCCGTCAGCGTCTTCCCGACCCCCGGTACGTCCTCCAGGAGCACGTGCCCCCGTCCCAGAATCCCAGTCAGGACCTGCCTGAGAAATCGCCTGTCGGTGATGACGGCCGACTCTACTTCGTCCAGTACCGCCGTACACTCGGCTGCAGCGTCGGTGACGGCCATTATTTCACGTGCGAACTCGGACCGACATAAGTCCCCGCCTCGTCTCGGTCGCGTGACACCCGCAGCAGGAAATCGATCGCGGATCGGGCTAGATCGTCGGCGCTTCCGCGTCGCGCACCTGTTCGAGCCGTTCGATGAGTCCGGTCAGCCCCTCGTTGACCGTCGCCAGTCGGTCCTCGATGTCGTCGGCCGGAATCGCGCCGTCCGGCGTCGGCTCGACGAACTCGTCGTTTTCGAGCATCCGCAGCGAGTATCGGACCTTGTGTTCGGGAAGCCCGGTTCTCTCGGCCAGTTTGACGATCCCGATCGGTCCGTCCGCGATGACTGCCCGCAGAATTCGTACGTCGCGTTCCTCTTTCTCGACCTGGTTTTGAAGCCTCTCGACCATGCTGTTCGTTCTGCCTGGGATTTTGCCCCACGCCATATAACTCTTGTAACTCACTCGGCGCCGGCCAACCACTGCGCCGTCAGGTCACTCGTCGACCGGCGTCCGCCGTAGCTCGTCGATCTGGTCGCGCAGCGTCCCGAGTTCCAGTTCCAGCTCTTCCCGACGGTCGATGAGCGAACTCAGCTCCTCGGTGTTGACCGCCTGGTCTTCCTCCAGGGCGACCTCCAGTGCGTCCGTCGTCGACTGGACCAGGAAGTGTGCCACCTGCAGCACCTCCTCGGGCGACTCCCGGCACTCGGTCAACTGCATGTCCCCCGACAGCGGCGCGTACTCGATCAGCGGCACCTCCTCGTCGTCCCGATAGGTCGTCGACGCGCTCATGCTCGTCACCGGGTTCTTCCTGTCCTGGGTCTGCTCGGTCCGGACGATGCTGAACTCCTCGGCGAGCGTGCCGTACGTTTCCGGCAACTCCCGGAGCAACTCGCCCGTCTCGGCGTCCATCTGTGCCTCGACGTCGGCGAAGAACTGCGCGGTGCCGCCCAGGCTCAGCGCCACCGTGAAGAAGGCTCCCTGCGAGTGCTCCGCGAACTCGCGCAGCCGCTCGCGCACCTCGTCGTGTCGCCCCTCGGCAGCGAGTTTCTGTAACTCGTCCAGGAACGCCCGCGTGCCCGCTTCCTGTTCGAGGAAGTCCTCCACCAGCGCCTTGGGCATCTCCCGCGGCGCTTTGTCTCGGCTGCTCATACCCCCCGTTTAGCTTCCCGGCACTATACGCTTTGGTCCGAAATATATGTTTTAAGACATGTTGGACACCACTCGACCCTCCTTTGATCACTCCGGGAGGTTACTGTCGAACACGTATTCTGCGGCCAGATTCACTCCGGGGTGGTCGATCTGTGGCTCCACAATGCGGAGGTACGTGCTCTTTCGTCCAGCGTCTTTCTCGGGAACCCAGTACAGTTCACCGTCGTCCTTGCTTCGAACGGCGAACGCATCGATTTCGTCCTCGTAATCCCGCATCTCAGTCGTTCCGTCCACCGTCGTTTTGCTGGCCGTCTTGAACCGTACACAGTCGTCCTCTCTCCATCCGGTCTTACACTGGACGCGCAGCAGTTCCGTTCCCGTATCGACGATCAGATCGTACCTGTCGTTGTCGCCGAACGGTATCGAAACGCTGTATCCGCGTGCGATCAGCGCGTGGATGACCCTCGCTTCCGTCTTATCCCCCGTATCTTTCGTATTGGGCACTGTAGACACCCCAACATAGTGTTCACCGCGCGATGGGGTTTGAATCTCCGCGGCCAGCAAAACTGATCGACCATCGGTAGCCGCAAACCCGGAGCGGGAGTACAGGGTCGGTAACCCTGCACGCCGACCGACGGAGTCGGTCGGGATTTGAACCTCAGTCGTAGCAAAGTTGCTCCCTGGTTCAAATCCCTTTCAGTCGTACACTGATTTTCAGTATGGACGCGGAGACGAGACTCCGCGTCGGGGTGAAATTAGAGAAGCGCCCGGAGCGGGATTTGAACCCGCGTCACGACCGTGACAGGGTCGTATGATGGGCCACTACACCATCCGGGCGAACGCATTCATTCCTTTCCGGGTGGCAGTATTAAGGCTTTCCAAACGGAGCCGCGGCGTCACGCGTTCCCACGACTCGTGGGTACACCGTTTCCGCCGCCGCTGCTCACCCCCAACGGCGTCATCCCCGCCACGATATCGCCCCGCACCGGGTTACGCTAGGTAACCCAAATACATATGTGCGCAGTTCCCGTCTATGGGGGCAAGCACACTCGTTCCACCTCGGTCCGTGTCGGGTCGTGGTCGGGTCGGATAGCGCCGCCCGACGTGTTTGACAAGTCTTAAATGGTCTCCAGCGCAAGGACGCTGTAGTATCTCGTGACAGCAACCTTCTCCAGCAAGTCAAGCCACAACACATGGTAGACGTAAGCGACCACGAACTCGTTCCCGAGCACAGTGTACTCGACGAGGACATCCTCGAGGGGGTCCTCGAAGAGTATGATATCAAGCGAACAGACCTGCCGAAAATAAAACGGGCGGACCCGGCGCTCCCCGATGATGCCGAGGTGGGCGACGTCATCGAGATCTCCCGGAACTCCCGTACGACTGATCAGGCGACCGTATACCGGCTCGTGGTGGAATAAATGAACATTCAAGACCGACGCGAGATCTCGCGTGAGTACTTTTCGAGAGAACGGCTCGCAGAACACCATTTCCGGTCGTTCAACGCGTTCCTCGACCGGGGAATGCAACAGGTCGTCGACGAGAAAGAGACCATCGAGACCGACATCGGCGACAAGGAAGGCGAGGAACCCGTCTTCGTCGAACTCGGCGACGTGCGGGTCGTCACCCCGCGCGTCCGCGAGGCCGACGGGTCCGAAGAACTCCTCTATCCCCAGGAGGCCCGGCTGCGCAACATCACGTACGCCGCCCCGGTCTTCATGGAGATGGCCATCATCAAGGGCGGCATCGAGGAGGAAGAACACGTCGTCGACCAGACCGAGACGAAGATCGGTCGGATGCCGATCATGGTCGGCTCCCGGAAATGTAACATCTCCGGGTTCTCCGACAAAGAGCTCATCGACATCGGCGAGGACCCCGCCGACCCCGGTGGCTACTTCTGTGTCAACGGCTCCGAGCGGGTGCTGATGACCTCCGAGGACCTCGCACCGAACAAGATCCTCGCCGAGTACGACACGAAGTACGGCGACGAGATCCAGGTCGCAAAGACGTTCAGTCAGCGCCGAGGGTATCGTGCCCTCGTCCTCTGTGAGCGCAACCGCGAGGGCCTGCTCGAAGTGTCGTTCCCATCGGTTTCGGGATCGATCAACTTCGTGACCCTCGTGCGCGCGCTCGGACTCGAATCCGACGAGGAGATCGTCCATCGCGTCTCCGACGACCCGGAGATCGTGAAGTTCATGCTCGAGAACCTGGAGGCCGCCGACGTTCAGACCACGAACGAGGCCATCGAGACGCTCGGGAAACGCGTCGCCTCGGGTCAGGGCAAGAACTACCAGCTCAAGCGCGCCAACTACGTCATCGACCGGTATCTCCTCCCGCACCTCCACGAGGAAGGCGTCGAGGACGAGGAAGTCCGCATCAACAAGGCCTACTACCTCTGTCGGATGGCCGAAGCCTGCTTCGAGCTGGCGCTCGGACGGCGCGAATCCGACGACAAGGACCACTACGCCAACAAGCGCCTCAAAGTCTCGGGCGACCTGATGAAGGACCTGTTCCGGACGGCGCTGAACAAGCTGGCGCGGGACGTGAAGTACCAGCTCGAACGCGCGAACATGCGTAACCGGCAGTTGTCGGTTTCGACGGTCGTTCGCTCGGACGTGCTGACCGAGCGGCTCGAACACCCCATCGCGACGGGGAACTGGGTGGGCGGCCGTTCGGGCGTGAGCCAACTGGTGGACCGCACCGACTACATGGGTGTGCTCTCCCACCTGCGCCGGCTTCGCTCGCCACTCAGTCGCAGCCAGCCACACTTCGAGGCGCGCGACTTGCACGCGACCCAGTGGGGGCGTATCTGTCCCTCCGAGACCCCCGAAGGCCCGAACTGTGGGCTGGTGAAGAACTTCGCACAGGCGATGGAGCTCTCGCAGGACATCGAGGACTCTCAGGAACTCAAACAGGAACTCGCGTCGATGGGCGTCTCGGGCATTCCCGGAATCGAATCCATCGAGCAGACACCAGCGGACGATTAAATCATGAGTCAAGGACAAGGACGAGAAGCGAAAGTATACGTCAACGGAAGTCTGGTCGGGACCCATCCCGAACCACACAAGCTCGCAGCGGACATCCGACAGGCGCGCCGACGGGGCGACGTCAGCGAGATGGTCAACGTCTCGGTCAAGGACCGCACCGACGAGGTCATCGTCAACGCCGACGCCGGCCGCGCGCGTCGCCCGCTGCTCATCATCGAGGACGGCGAACCGCTGGTCTCCGACGAGGAGGTCGCGGCGCTGAAAGCCGGCGAACTCCAGTTCGAGGACTTCGTCGATCGGGGCTACGTCGAGTTCATCGACGCCGAGGAAGAGGAGGACATCCTCGTGGCCGTCGAGGAAGACGACCTCACCGAGGACCACACCCACCTGGAAGTCGACCCGCAGCTCATCTTCGGGATCGGTGCCGGGATGGTTCCCTACCCCGAACACAACGCCTCACCGCGCATTACGATGGGGTCGGGGATGATCAAGCAGTCGCTGGGGCTGCCATCGGCCAACTACCGCATCCGGCCGGACACGCGCCAGCACCTGCTGCACTACCCGCAGCTGTCGATGGTCAAGACCCAGACGACCGAACAGATCGGGTACGACGACCGCCCGGCGGCCCAGAACTTCGTCGTCGCCGTCATGAGCTACGAGGGGTTCAACATCGAGGACGCGCTCGTGCTCAACGGCGGGTCCGTGGACCGGGCGCTCGCCCGGTCGCACTTCTTCCGGACCTACGAGGGCGAGGAACGACGCTACCCCGGCGGACAGGAGGACCACTTCGAGATCCCCGACGACGACGTTCGCGGGGCTCGCGGCGAGGAAGCGTACACGCATCTGGACGAGGACGGACTGGTCAACCCCGAGACGCAGGTCGGCGAGAACGACGTGCTGCTCGGGAAGACCTCCCCGCCCCGGTTCCTCGAAGAACCGGACGACATGGGCGGACTTTCGCCCCAGAAGCGCCGCGAAACGTCGGTGACGATGCGCTCCGGCGAGTCCGGGGTCGTCGACACCGTGACCCTGATGGAGGGCGAGGACGGCTCGAAGCTCTCCAAGGTCTCAGTTCGTGACGAGCGGATCCCCGAACTCGGAGACAAGTTCGCGTCGCGACACGGACAGAAGGGGGTCGTGGGCCACATCGCGCCCCAGGAAGACATGCCGTTCACTGAGGAGGGCGTCGTGCCCGACCTCGTGATGAATCCCCACGCACTGCCGTCCCGGATGACGGTGGGCCACGTGCTGGAGATGCTCGGCGGGAAGGTCGGCGCACTGGAAGGTCGCCGGGTCGACGGGACCGCCTTCACCGGCGAGGACGAGGACGAACTCCGCGGCGGACTCGAGGAGAAGGGCTTCAAGTCCAGCGGAAAGGAGGTCATGTACTCGGGCGTCACCGGCGAGAAGATCGACGCGGAGATCTTCGTCGGGACGATTTTCTACCAGAAGCTCTACCACATGGTCTCGAACAAGCTGCACGCCCGTTCGCGCGGGCCGGTGCAGGTGCTGACCCGCCAGCCCACCGAGGGTCGCGCACGCGAAGGTGGGCTCCGTATCGGGGAGATGGAACGGGACGTGTTCATCGGCCACGGTGCGGCTATGACGCTCAAGGAACGACTCTTAGACGAGTCCGACCGCGAGTGGATCTACATCTGTGCGAACTGTGGCATGGCCGCCGTCGAGAACGTCGAGCAACGGCGCGTCTACTGTCCGAACTGCGACGAGGAGACGGACATCCACGAGATCGAGATGTCCTACGCGTTCAAGCTCCTGTTAGACGAGATGAAAGCGCTGGGGATCGCCCCGCGTATCGAACTGGAGGACGCAGTCTAAATGAGTCAACACGCACCCAAGGAGATCGGCGAACTCAGCTTCGGGCTGATGGACCCCGAGGAGTATCGGGACATGAGCGCCACCAAGGTCATCACGGCCGACACCTACGACGACGACGGGTTCCCCATCGACATGGGCCTGATGGACCCGCGCCTGGGCGTCATCGACCCGGGACTCGAATGCAAGACGTGCGGGAAGCATTCGGGGTCGTGTAACGGCCACTTCGGCCACATCGAACTGGCCGCACCGGTCATCCACGTCGGCTTCGCGAAACTCATCCGCCGACTCCTGCGCGGGACCTGCCGCGACTGTTCGCGGCTCTGTCTCAACGACGAGGAGCGCGAGGAGTTCGCCAGCCGCCTCACCCGTGCGCGGGAACTCCGCGACGACCTGAACGACGTGACCAAAGCCGCCATCCGGCAGGCCCGCAAGAAGGACCACTGTCCGTTCTGTGGCGGCCAGCAGTACGACATCAACCACGAGAAGCCGACCACGTACTACGAGGTCCAGCAGGTTCTGTCCTCGGAGTACCCGGACCTCATCGCCGAGGCGATGGAGCCCGACCCCGACGACGAGGACGACCGTGGCGTGTCCCCGGTCGAACTCTCCGACGAGACCGGCATCGACCAGGGTCGCGTCCAGGACATCCTCTCGGGCGAGTTCCGCCCGCGCGAAGAGGACCGGAAGGCCATCGAGCGCGCGCTCGACGTGGACCTGACCGAGGAGGACATGAACAAGCTGATGCCCAGCGACATTCGGGACTGGTTCGAGGACATCCCGGACGGGGACATGGAAGTGCTCGGCATCAACCCCGAGCGCTCACGGCCCGAGTGGATGATTCTCACCGTCCTCCCGGTGCCGCCGGTCACGGCGCGCCCGTCGATCACGCTGGACAACGGCCAGCGGTCCGAGGACGACCTCACGCACAAGCTGGTCGACATCATCCGCATCAACCAGCGGTTCATGGAGAACCGTGAGGCGGGTGCCCCCCAGCTGATCATCGAGGACCTCTGGGAACTCCTGCAGTACCACGTCACCACCTTCATGGACAACGAGATCTCGGGGACGCCGCCGGCCCGACACCGCTCGGGTCGACCCCTGAAGACCCTCTCCCAGCGCCTGAAAGGCAAAGAGGGGCGCTTCCGTGGCTCGCTGTCCGGGAAGCGTGTCAACTTCTCGGCTCGTACCGTCATCTCGCCGGACCCGACCCTCTCACTGAACGAGGTCGGGGTCCCGGACCGGGTCGCAAAGGAGATGACCCAGACGATGAACGTCAACGAGCGCAACTTAGATGAGGCCCGGCGCTACGTCTCGAACGGGCCGGAAGGCCATCCGGGCGCGAACTACGTCCAGCGACCCGACGGCCGCCGCCTGAAGGTCACCGAGAAGAACTGCGAGGAACTGGCCGAGAAGGTCCAGGCCGGCTGGGAAGTCTCCCGACACCTCATCGACGGGGACATCATCATCTTCAACCGGCAGCCGTCGCTCCACCGGATGTCCATCATGGCCCACGAAGTGGTCGTGATGCCGTACAAGACGTTCCGGCTGAACACGACGGTCTGTCCGCCGTACAACGCCGACTTCGACGGCGACGAGATGAACATGCACGCGCTGCAAAACGAGGAGGCCCGCGCCGAGGCCCGCGTGCTGATGCGCGTTCAGGAGCAGATTCTCTCGCCGCGCTTCGGTGAGAACATCATCGGGGCCATCCAGGACCACATCAGCGGGCTCTACCTGCTGACACACACCAACCCGCAGTTCAACGAGACGCAGGCCCTGGACATGCTTCGGGCGACGCGGATCGACGAACTGCCGGAAGCCGACGGCGAAGACGAGGACGGCAAGCCCTACTGGACGGGCCGGTCGCTGTTCTCGGAACTGCTGCCCGACGACCTCAATCTCGAGTTCACCTCCTCTGCCGGCGACACGGTCGTCATCGAGGACGGCCAGATGATCGACGGAACCATCGACGAGGACGGAGTCGGTGCCTTCGGCGGGGAGATCGTCGACACCATCGCCAAGGTGTACTCGAAGACGCGGGCGCGTATCTTCGTCAACGAGGTCGCCTCGCTGGCGATGCGCTCGATCATGCACTTCGGCTTCTCCATCGGGATCGACGACGAGTCCATCTCCCGGGCGGCCGAAGACCAGATCGACGAGGCGATCGGCAACGCCTACGAGCGGGTCCAGGAACTCATCGAGACCTACGACCGGGGCGAACTCGAATCGCTGCCGGGTCGCACAGTCGACGAGACCCTGGAGATGAAGATCATGCAGACGCTCGGGAAGGCGCGTGACTCCGCCGGCGACATCGCCGAGGAGCACTTCGACGACGACAACCCCGCGGTCGTGATGGCCGAGTCCGGCGCGCGTGGGTCGATGCTGAACCTGACCCAGATGGCCGGCTGTGTCGGACAGCAGGCAGTCCGGGGCGAGCGGATCAATCGTGGCTACGAGGACCGCACCCTGTCCCACTACAAGCCCGACGACCTCTCTTCGGAGGCACACGGCTTCGTCGAGCACTCGTATCGGGGCGGTCTCGAACCGCGGGAGTTCTTCTTCCACGCGATGGGTGGCCGCGAGGGCCTGGTCGACACGGCGGTCCGGACCTCCAAGTCCGGCTACCTGCAGCGCCGGCTCATCAACGCCCTTTCGGAACTCGAAACGCAGTACGACGGCACCGTTCGGGACACGAGCGACACCATCGTCCAGTTCGAGTTCGGCGAGGACGGCACGAGTCCGGTGAAGGTCTCCTCGAGCGAGGACAACGACATCGACGTGGACAACATCGCGGACCGGGTCATCGACGCGGAGTTCGCCGACGACACCGAGAAAGAGGAGTTCCTCGGGACGGAACCGTCCCCGACGAACATCTCCGAACACGCCGACGACTGGTGGATGGCCCAGAGTGACGACTGAATCATGACAGACTACGACGTAACAGACGACATCGAGGTCGTCGTCGAGGACACGGACCTCCCGCGACGGCTGAAAGACGAGGTGTACAGTACCATCGAGGACCGCGGCGGGGTCACCACAGAACAGGCCGACGACATCGCCAGGGCCGTCGAGAGCCGCTATCTCGAGACGCGCGTCGACCCGCTCGACCCGGTCGGCACCGTCAGCGCCCAGTCCATCGGTGAGCCGGGGACCCAGATGACGATGAACACGTTCCACTACGCGGGCGTCGCCGAGATCGACGTGACGCAGGGACTGCCGCGACTCATCGAACTGGTCGACGCGCGGAAGACGCCCGACACGCCGATGATGACGGTCCACCTCGAAGACGAGTTCGCCGAGGACCGCGAGCGCGCCCACGAGGTCGTCTGGAAGATCGAAGCCACGCGCATCCTCGCGCTGGGTGACATCTCGACGGACGTCGCGGACATGCTCGTCCGCGTCAACCTCAACCCCGACACGCTCCAGGAGCGCTGGCCGACCGTCGACCACCTGGGCGACATCGTCGCCGAGATCTCCGAGACCATCGAGTCCAAGCTCGGCGTCGAGGTCGTCCAGCTGGACGAGACGGTCATCGAGTTCGGGCCGGACCAGCCCAGCTACCGAGAGCTGCTCCAGCTCGTCGAGGACCTCCGGGAGATCGTCTTCAAGGGCATCGAGGAGATCGACCGCGTCGTCATCCGCCGCGAGGAGACCGAACAGTCCGAGGACGGCGAGTTCGTCCTCTACACCGAGGGTTCGGCACTGGGCGACGTGCTCGGCATCGAGGGCGTCGACGCCAGCCGGTCGACCTGTAACAACATCCACGAGATCAACCGCAACCTCGGGATCGAGGCCGCCCGCGAGGCGATCATCGAGGAGACGATGAACACGCTCGAAGAGCAGGGGCTCGACGACGTGAACATCCGCCACCTGATGCTGGTCTCGGACATCATGACGAATCGAGGGACCATCGAGTCGATCGGTCGCCACGGTATCTCCGGGAACAAGGACTCCGTGCTCGCGCGCGCAGCGTTCGAGGTGACGGTCAACCACCTGCTCGACGCCGCGATCCACGGCGAGGTCGACGATCTCAACGGCGTAACGGAGAACGTGATCGTCGGCAAGCCCATCAAGCTCGGGACCGGTGACGTGAACCTGCGGATGGGCTCGTCCCCGGCCCGCGGCGACGGTGAAGGGGCCGACTAAGCGGCGATGACCGTCACCCTCTCGGACCGCGAGCGCCGGTACATCGCCCTCTTCGAGGACGAGGTCGACGTGACGATCCGCGACTGCGTGGTCGACGAGGACCGCGACCGCGTGCTGTTCGTCGTGAAGGCCGGCGACATGAGCGATGCGATCGGTCCAGGGGGCCGACACGTCGAGGGGATCGAGGAGCAACTGGGCCGATCGGTCGAACTCGTCGAGGACGCCGACACCGCCGCCGACTTCGTGGCCAATGCGTTGGCCCCAGCCGCGGTGTACAACGTCACCATCAGCGAGAACGACGACACCGTGGCGTACGCCGAGGTCGATCACGACGACACCGGCGTCGCCATCGGGAAAGACGGCAAAAACATCGAGGCCGCGCGACATCTGGCCGACCGCCACTTCGGCGTGGACGACATTCAGCTAACCTGATTCTCACGGTTTCGAGCCGTCGTCGGGGTTCGTAACGTCGGCGACGACAGGCAGTGGGCGGACGGAAATCACCCGTTGTCGTATACGTCCGAACAGGTCCCGCGTGCTGGTTGCTATCCGCCTCGGACCACCTGAGGTCGGATCGAGTCGTTCGTCCCGAAGCAGGGGCACGGAAAGGGTCCTCCGACAGGTGCGCTCGTCGAAATGTCGGGGCAGGCAACGGGATCGTGCAAGCCGTTATCACCCTCCGTGGCGTTCGGTCGAGTATGCAAGGGCTCCGCTGGATTCGGATGAGTCCGGAGGAACGAAACGAGTTCCTCGGCGACGGGGGCACCGGTGTGCTGTCGTTCTCGACGCCGCCCGACGAACCCCCGTCGCTGCTTCCGGTGTCGTACGGGTACGACAAGCACTCGAGCAGTTTCTACTTCAGCCTCTCGTTCCCGCAAGAGACCGGGAAACCGGACGTAATCGACAACCCCGTGGCGTTCGCCACGCACTCGAAGACGGCTGCTGGGTGGCGCAGCGTCGTCGCGACCGGGACGTTAGAAGAGGTGACCGACATGCCGTACGATTCGAGCACTGTCCAGGGAATGTGGGGAATCCAGATTCCGGAAATCGACATCTTCGAGCGCCCTCGCGAGGAGATCGATTTCCGGAACTTTCATCTGGATTCCGACACGTTGACCAGCCGAAAGGAGGTCCAGACCGAGCCGTGACGGCGTCTCGGCGTTCCGGTAAGTGGACGGCGCGGTTGTCGGTCACGCGACCGCGTGTGTGATGCGCCAACAGGACCGGTTCCTGGCTCCGAAAGACTGTACTTAAGTAGCTCCGTTGGATATTCGACGGTACTATGGCGAACGGCAAATACGCCGCGCGGAAGCTCAAGAAGGACCGGCAGCAGCGTCGCTGGTCCGACTCGAAGTACGCGCGCCGAGAGCGGGGACTTCGCGAGAAGTCCGACCCACTCGAGGGTGCTCCTCAGGGTCGAGGTATCGTGCTAGAGAAGACGGCGGTCGAGGCGAAACAGCCCAACTCCGCAGTGCGCAAATGCGTGCGCGTCCAGCTCATCAAGAACGGGAAGCAGGTGACTGCCTTCTGTCCGGGTGACGGCGCGATCTCCTTTATCGACGAACACGACGAGGTCACCATCGCCGGGATCGGTGGGGCGAAGGGTCGCGCGATGGGCGACCTCTCGGGTGTCAACTACAAGGTCGAGAAGGTCAACGGCGTCTCGCTCATCGAACTGGTTCGCGGGAACGCGGAGAAACCGGTGCGATAACCATGTCGAGCGACGCACCCGAGCCGGACACACCTGCCGGCACCGACGACGAGGACGCGGTCGCACAGCTGTTCGAGGCGTGGGACATCACCGAGATCGAGTACAACGACCCGAGTACCGAGCGGTACATCACGGTCACGCCCATCGCACACACGATGGGTCGCCACGCGGGCAAGCAGTTCAAGAAAAGCGAGATCTCCATCGTCGAGCGACTGATCAACCGCCTGATGCAGACCGACGAGAACACCGGGAAGAAACAGCAGGCCACGCGCATCGTCCGCGAGGCCTTCGAGCTCATCCACGATCGGACCGAGGAGAACCCGGTACAGGTCCTCGTACACGCGGTCGAGAACAGTGCTCCCCGCGAGGAGACTGTTCGCCTGAAATACGGTGGCATCTCCGTCCCGAAGGCCGTCGACGTCGCACCCCAGCGCCGGGTCGACCAGGCGCTGAAGTTCCTGGCCGAGGGCGTCTACAAGGACTCCTTCAAGACGCCGACCAGCGCCGAGGAGGCGCTCGCGAGCCAGCTCATCGGCGCGGCGAACAACGACGTCCAGACCTACGCG
Organism: Halorientalis salina; assembly: GCF_005049285.1. GTDB lineage: Archaea > Halobacteriota > Halobacteria > Halobacteriales > Haloarculaceae > Halorientalis > Halorientalis salina. The sequence continues at coordinate 208,859 of NZ_SOSC01000003.1, forward strand.
GTCAACCAGAAAGAAGAAAACGAGCGCGTCGCGGCCGCTGCACGGTAACCCGACGCCACGGTTTTGCTTGCGGGTCGGATTCGATTTCTCACGATTGACGTTCGATAGCTCTGCAAATCGCTATCGTACGCTACTCAGTTCCCGTCATACGGTTTCCGTTATTTTTCGTGATGGACTTTGGCCCGTGCCAGACCGTACTGTAATAAATGCCCGTCCATATCCGGGGAAACAGTCAGGGTGAACAGGGTGTTTGCATAGGGTGTCGTGGTGACGACAGACGATATGAGGGGAAACCTCCCGCTGTGGTTCGTCCACAGCCTCGCCGGGTGTGGCCTCGTGGGGAGAGGCCGCGGCCGGCGTGATTCCCGTGGTGTTGGGGGTCGGCACGCAGAAACGCGCCGACTGTTCCGGGGGGCGATCAGTGATGACGTGTTGTATACCACGCGTGCAGATACGCAGCCAACTACGAGAGTGAGAACACATGTACGATAAATCGATCCTCGCCAAGAGTACTGGCGCATCGCTCGGTGTGGTCGCCGTCGTCGGCATGCTCTTTTTGAGCACCGGCACGGCGTTCGCCGCACCGATTTCGGGTATCGGCGGATTCAAGATTCAGGCCGAAGAGATCCAGGGTGACGACTTCATCCTGTATCCCGGCTCTGGTGACGCGGAGAACATCTCCCAGTACCCGCAGGGTATCGTCGAGCTGAACAGCGTCACGATCACGGACCTCACGCTGATCAAGCGCTTCAACCTCGATCAGTACGGGATGACGGGCAACGCGCGCCTCGTCATTACCGCCGGTACGAGCACTGACGTCACGTCCGGGCAGCTGCTCCTGAAGACGCCCGAACTGGAAGCTGACTCCGCCGCGTTCAACGGCCTGACGATCGACGAGGCCAACGCGAACGAGAGCAAGGCGGGCATCAAGCAAGTGATCACGCTGCGCGCACCCGAGGCCCCGACGCAGGGCGACGTCGCAGGTGGCCCGCGCCAGGTTACCCTCGACGGCGGTGACGGGAACCCCGGCCTCGTTCTCCAGGGCGCGAACATCCGTGCGACCTACCTCGCGACCAACGAGATCACGCTGCCGGACCTCGGTCTGGAAGTTCAGTTCGACCCGAACAACGACGGCACGTACGAGTACGCGTAACGTCGTTCCACTAACCGCGAATTTTTTTAGTACAACAACCGCATACAGACAAACACAATGTCCGTAAAATCAGCACTGTGGCACGCGCTTCCGACACCGGTTCAGCGACGACTCGACGACCGCATCGCCAAGTTCAACGACTGGCGTGAGCCGCGCCCCTTCTGGGGAGGGGTGTTGCTCATGCTCGGGGGGTTGATCATCGGCTGGGTCCCGATCCAGTTCGCGACGGAGCTCGCCGTCATCGGCGGTGCGTTCACCGTCATCGGGCTCGTATTCGCCGTGCTGGTGTTCCTGACCGGGGCGTTCGTCCTCGCTCGGCCGGAGATGTCTACCATCTTCGGCGTCCTCGGGATCGCGCTGTCGATCCTGTCGCTCGTCGGGGCACTGGGCGGCCTGTTCGTCGGAATGTTGCTCGGGATCGCTGGCGGGAACCTCTGTATCGCCTGGCAGGATCCCAACCCCGGGACGACGACCAGCACCAGTACGAGTACCAGTAGCTCCGCGAGTGCGAACGAGGACGTGCAGTTCAGTTGGCAGGGCGAACAGTAAGCCGGCAGGCGTCACGTCGGCGTAGTGGCGCTCCGTTTTCGCCCGCACCATCGCCGCCACGTGCTGATTTTCGGCGGTTTTCCGTTTCGATCCTGGTTCGACGTGTCACGGCCAGCGACCAAGCTGGAAAGAATATAAGTGGCCGTTCATGACCGGCGTAATCTTGAGTGGGAATTAGGTAATTATCTACGGTAGACAGTCACGCCTTTGGACGGGCATGGGAAGAGCGCCCGGGGTGGGGTGTGGCCAAACACGAACTATGTATAATCGTAAACGCGTTGCACGAGGAGCAGGCACTGCTATCGCGGTCTGGGCACTTCTGGGGTTGTTTATCGTCTCGACGGGGGTCGCCTACGCATTACCGCTGGCCGGGGTCGGGGGGTTTACCATCACGGCTGACGAGGTGCAAGCCGACAATCTGCTCCTGTATCCCGGTGTCGGGGACACGAGCGAGCGGGACGCCTACCCCCAGACCATCGCAGAGCTGGAGGGGACGACGATCACGGACCTGACGGCGTCGAAGACGATCGGTCTGGATTCGACGCCGGGACTGTCCGGGAAGTTCCGCGTCAGTATCGTCTCACAGGGGGAAAGCGACGGGTCCGCACTGCTGTTGAAATCGAGTGCACTGCAGTCCAGCAGTGCCGAGTTCACTAATTTCTCGATCGAAGAGATGGCCTCGGACGACCCGCGGGGCCGGTTCGAGCTCGAATCGAACGGACCGGTAACGCTCGGCGGGACCGGTCAGTACCCCGTTCGGATTCGCGCACACTACGTGGCGCTCAACTCCGTGTCCACGCCGAACCTCGGCCTCAGGGTCTGTTACGACCCGGACAACGACGACGAGTACGAGTACGGGTCCTGCGACGGCTCGCTGCCGGACTGGGGGAGCAATCCCGACATGGGCGAGAACCAGGCGCCCAAGGCCGTTGCGTTCGCGGAGCCGATTCCGGCGGAAATGGGCGAAACGATTACCTTCGACGCCTCGTCGTCGTACGATCCCGACGGCTCTGTCGAGTCCTACGAGTGGAGCTTCTCCGACGGAACGACGACGAACGGGAAGACTGCGACGCGCTCGTACAGTTCCACCGGTGACTACGAGGTGACGCTAACGGTGACCGACGACGACGGCAAATCCGGCTCGGACACCGTCACCGTCACTGTGGGGAACCAGGCACCGACGGCCGACGCGTCGGCTGACAAGACGACGGTCATCCCCGACGAGACGGTCACGTTCGACGGGTCAGGGTCCAGCGATCCCGACGGCAGTATCGAGTCCTACGAGTGGGACTTCGGTGATGGGACGACCGCGGTGGGCGAGAGTCGAACCCACTCGTACGATTCGACGGGGACGTACACGGCGACGCTGAACGTGAGCGACGACCTCGGGATTTCGGACACGGACACCATCGATATCGACGTCGTCCAGAACGAACCGCCGACGGCCAGCGCGTCCGTCGACGACGCGGAACCGAACCCCGGCGAGACGGTCACGTTCGACGCCTCCGAGTCGTCGGACGACACCGGCCGGATCACGTCCTACGAGTGGGAGTTCGGCGACGGAACCACCGCGACCGGCGATACACCGACACACGCCTACAGTTCACCGGGAACCTACGAGGCCACGGTGACGGTGACTGACTCGGGCGGCCTGACCGAGACGGAGACGGTGACGGTCGACGTGAACGAGGTACCGACGGCGAGCTTCACGAGGAACCCGACATCGGGTAACGAGGACACCACGTTCACGTTCAACGCGTCCGGATCGTCCGACCCCGACGGCTCCATCGTCTCCTACGAGTGGAGTCTCGAGGAAGACGACTGGTTCGACAACAGCGCGACTGCCAGCGGTGAGGTCATCGAGAAGCAGTTCGAAGTCGTCGACATCGAAAGCACCAAGACGTTCGACGTCACGCTGACGGTCACCGACGACAACGGCGCGACTGATTCGGTGACGAAATCGGTCGACGTCGACAACTGTTACCTCGACATCTGCTGACGGCTTCGAGACAGGGCCACCTGCTCGCCAGTTTTCGCCTGTTGTCCTGTATTGACGCACTGAGCCACTGGCCCACCGGGTACGCTGCCCGTGTTTCGAAGTGTCTATCTCAGACCAGGTCGACGGTGGTGGCCGCTGCCGGATGTCCCACCGGGTGAGGTCGAGTCACCGGTCATCCGAGGACGTATAGAGTTGTTCTCAAATCTTCACGGCTGAAATAATATAATAGACCGTCAGTATCCGGGGATATATTAAACCAGTATTGTGGGAAATCAGGTCACGGAAACGAGTTGCGGGCCTGGGAATCCCGCAGGGAGCGACAAACATGTACAATCGGACACGCGTAGCGAGGGGTACAGGGGCCGCCGTTGCGGTGTGGGCACTCGTCGGGTGGATCGTCATCTCGACGGGGGTCGCATACGCACTGCCACTGGCTGGCATCGGCGGGTTCACGATCACCGCCGAGGAGGTCACGGCGGACAGTCTCCTTCTCTATCCGGGAGTAGGTGATACCAGCGAGCGGGACGCCTATCCACAGACGATCTCGGAGTTACAGAACACGGATCTGGTGGATCTGGCCGTAACGAAGACGATAGACCTGAATTCGACGCCCGGGTTGTCCGGGAATCTCCGTATGGATCTCGTGTCGCAGGGGCAGACGACTGGAACGTCCGTCGTCTTGAAATCGAGCGTATTACGCTCCGAAGGGGCCGCCTTCGAGCAGTTCGAGATCAGAGAGCTGAACTCCTCGGACACGTTCGGGCAGTTCGAGATCGAGTCGGGCGGCCCGGTGACGCTGGGCGGGTCCGGGAGCGAACCGGTGAAGATTCGGGCGCACTACCTGGCGACGAACTCGATTTCGGTCTCGAACCTCAAACTCGGGGTCTGTTACGATCCGGACGACGACAGCGACTACGAGTACGGATCGTGTATGAGCACGCCGCCGAACTGGGGGAGCAATCCCGACATGAGCGACAACGAGGCACCGACGCCGGTCGCGGACGCGGCACCGAACCCGATCGTGGTGAACGAGACCGTGAGCTTCGACGGGTCGTCGTCGTACGACCCCGACGGCTCGGTCGAGTCCTACGAGTGGACGTTCGACGGCGGGACGACCACGACCAGCGTGACGACCGAACGCACGTACACCGAGCCCGCGAACTACACGGTCGACCTGACCGTGACCGACGACGACGGGGCGACCGCGACGGAGACGGTCACCGTCGTCGTCGAGAGCAAGGACCCGACCGCGAGGCCGGACGCCAACCGGACGTCGGTGATCACCGAGGATTCGATCGCGTTCGACGGGACGAACTCCTCGGACCCGGACGGGGAAATCGTCTCCTACGAGTGGGAGTTCGGCGACGGACGGAACGCTACCGGCGCAACGGCCACGCACGCGTACGATTCACCGGGCGAGTACACGGTGAACCTGACCGTCCACGACGACGACGGCATCAGGGACAGGGGCACACTCACCGTCACTGTCGACTCGAACACGGCCCCGACCGCGAACGCGACGGCCAACAGGACGTCGGTGATCGCCGGCGATCCGATCGCGTTCGACGGGACAGGGTCGTCGGACTCGGACGGCACCATCGAGTCCTACGAGTGGGACTTCGACGATAACACGACCGCAACGGGGCCGACGCCGACACACGCCTACGATTCGACTGGCAACTACACTGCCACGCTGACGGTGACCGACGACAAGGGCGCAACCGCAACCGACACCGTCGAGATTACGGTCGACACCAATTCGGCACCGACTGCGTCCGCGACTGCGAACCGGACCTCGGTGCTGACCGGTGACTCAGTCGCGTTCGACGGGACGGGGTCGTCGGACTCGGACGGCACCATCGAGTCCTACGAGTGGGACTTCGGCGACAACACGACCGCAACAGGGGCAACGCCGACACACGCCTACGATTCGACTGGCAACTACACCGCGACGCTGACGGTAACCGACGACAAGGGCGCAACCGCGACCGACACCGTCGACATCACCGTCGAGTCGAACACGGCCCCGACCGCGAACGCGACGGCGAACCGGACCACAGCCGCGGTCAACGAGACTATCGCGTTCGACGGGTCCGGGTCATCTGACTCGGACGGTACCATCGCGTCCTACGAGTGGACGTTCGACGACGGAACCACCGCGACGGGGGTCGACCCCACCCACGCGTTCGACGCGACCGGCAACTACACGGTGACGCTGACGGTGACCGACGACGACGGCGCGACCGCGACCGACGCCGTCGAGATCACCATCGAGTAGTTGGCGACCGCGTCGGGAGCTCCCTCGTCGTGCTTGTCGAAAGACAAAAGCGGATTGAGGTTCCACGTTCGGAGGAATGGGACCGTTGTCAGGAGGGGGTTCGACGCTGGGGGAGTGGGCAACCGACCCGCGGGGGGAGTTTCGGCGGTGGCGGCAACCCCGGCCGATGCTCGGCAGTTCGCTGCTGGTTCTCGGTGGCCTGTTGATCGGGTACGTTCCGGTCCAGTTCACTTCGGAGCTGATGCTCATCGGCGGGGCCTTCACCATCCTCGGAATGATGTTCGCCGTGCTGGTGATGTTCTGTGGCCTGTCGGCGCTGGCGAAACCCGAACTGTCGTCGATCTTCGGCGTGCTCGGGATCGCGCTCTCGACGCTGTCGCTGTTCGGCGCGCTCGGCGGGTTGTTCGTCGGCATGATGGTGGGCACGATGGGCGGAATCCTCTGTTACGCCTGGGAACCACCGGAGGGCCACGAGTACGAAGAAACCACCCTGGCCGAGGCCTCGGGGTTCATCTGGCAGGAGACCGGCGGGTTCATCTGGCAGAGTTCCCAGGGGTTCATCTGGCAGACCGACGACGAGACCGACACCGACGCGGCGACCACTGACACCGACGCCGATGCCGATTCGACGGGGTCGGCGGACGACGACGAGTTGTCCCTCGAAGACAAGTACAAGCTATGAGCGGCGGTCGCGACGGGGTCGAGGCGGTCCGCCTGTGGTGGCAGGGATTCAGCCGGTGGCGCCGTCGCAGGCCGTTCTGGGGCGGGACGTTGCTCGTCCTCTCGGCGCTTTTCACGGGCTACCTGCCGGCCGCGTACGACCGGTTCCTCTTCTTTCCGACCGGGTCGTTCACGACGACCGCCGTCCTGTTTGCCGTGTTGCTCTTGCTCTGTGGAGTCACGGTGCTTACCTTCCCCGCGGCGTCCGGTCTCGTCGGCTTCCTTGGAATGCTGCTCTCGACGCTGGCGCTATTGGGCGCGCTCGGTGGGTTCCTCGTCGGGACGGTGCTCGGTGGCCTCGGCGGCGTCCTCAGTTTCGCCTGGACACCACCTGACGAGACTCGGCGGTTCAGTTGGGAGGACGACGCGGCCGATTCGGGCCCGGAGTGAGGTCAGTCCGCGGCCTGGCCGGTGTCGATGGCGTACTCGCGAGTCACGTCGACGAGCGTCTTGCGGTACTCGCTCTCGCCGGGGTCGCGCGCGAGCGAGCGGAAGTAGTGTTTGAAGGTGTCGAGGCTGATCGCCGGGGCGTCCGCCGCGGCCGCGTGCGCCAGGTCGTAGAGCCGGTGCTCCCGCCCGATGAGGTCGTGGCGCTCGACCAGCGCCAGCGCGAAGGCGGCGTTGACCGCGGTGATCTCGGGATCGGCCGCGGACGTCCAGCGGGTCCCGCCAGTGCGGTCGACGGGCTGGTCGGCGAGCGCGGCCGCCAACCCCGATTCGAGGAAGGAAATAAGTTTGTCCGCGGGCGCGACCGAGAGCGTGATGTCGTCCGCGTAGATGTCTTTCATGTGGTTTGCGATCTGGTAACAGTGGGCCAGTTTGCGCCGCTCGACGCTCCGGCCCGAGAGCGCGAGGTAGAGGACTTCCTCGGTCGACTGGGTGTGTGAGGGGTGGCCCTGTTCGTTGCGGTGCATGTGCGCGTACTCGTGGAGGGCGAGTTCGCGGGCCATCGCGCTCGTGGCGGCCTGCCGCGAGATGAAGAGGTTGTGGTGGTCGTCCTCGTGGTTGGTCCAGGTGCGCTCGTCGGGATCCTCGCGGACGTGAACCTCGACGGGGCGATCCAGGTCGTATTCGGTCTCGAACAGGTCCCGGGCACTACGAAACGGCTCGGTCGGGCCGACTGACTGCACGCGTACGTCCATGTATACCTATGCCAGGGGCTGGAAGGGAATTACTTTGACGCCCCACCACCTTTTTCCTCGTCGGGTTCGCCTTCGGCGAACCGCTCCTCGCAAAAACGTGGGCGAAAAAGGCTGAACGCTCGGCTTCGCCTCGCGTTCAGTGAACCGCGCTCGCTTCGCTCGCGCGGATGCTGTGTGAATTTTTGATGGTCAGTACAGACAAGATACTTACCACAGTCTTCAGCATGTTCCTGTGACAGATGAAACAGGTGGCGACGTGGATTGCTTGGTTCCGTACAACGTGGCCGGCACAGGCCCTTGGGAATGCCGTGATAGCAATTTCGGTGGCGGTTGCCGTCTTTCAGTTCGTCACGCTTGTAGGCTCCTCTATTCTTGGGCGGATTTCGGTTTGGGCAGTCGGTGTGGTGTTCTGGCCGTACTTTTTGATTCTCTCGAATACTACAGGTGACGGTGGTATCTTGCGAGCGGGGATAGGGGTGTTTTTGATGTTTGGTGGAGCCATTGGAGTACTGCTATCCGGGCTTCCAGCGCTGTTTCTTGGACGGTGGGGACAGATCGGAATCGCTCTGCCACTACTAGCCTTGGCAACGGTTGGCTCGGTGTATTTGTTGTCAGTACTTCCTAACAGGCCGTCACTCACGCTTGCCATCGGCCTGAGTTGTGGTATTGTCAGCGCCGGTTTTCTCAATACACTCCTCTCACCAGCCTGGCCATTGCTACTCGCTGTTATCGGAGTCTGGTATGCAATAGCTGTGACACCCGTTGGAAGTGGGTCGGTATTCTACGTACCGAAGAACAGTCAAGACCACTCAGGATGAGATACGACTGAAGCATTTGTGACTGGACTGGTAGATAAACACACCCAAATCGACATTAAAAACGAACAGAATGTTGGCTTACAAAGTTCGCGAATGAAGTGAGCGCACCTGAGCGGAAAAAAGGTGCGCGCCAAACCACTTCACTTTTGACCCTGCTTCCGATATGACGCAGTATAATGGGCCGACGTAAAAAGATCGTACAGGAGTGTGAGCGGCTGATGGACGAGCCGGAGAACATCCGGAACATCGCCATCGCCGCCCACGTCGACCACGGGAAGACGACGCTGACAGACAACCTGCTCGCCGGGGCAGGCATGATTTCCGACGAGACTGCCGGTGAGCAGCTCGCGATGGACACCGAGGAGGACGAGCAGGAACGTGGGATCACCATCGACGCGGCGAACGTTTCGATGACCCACGAGTACGAGGACACCAACCACCTCATCAACCTCATCGACACGCCGGGCCACGTCGACTTCGGGGGCGACGTGACCCGCGCGATGCGCGCCGTCGACGGCGCGCTCGTGGTCGTCGACGCCGTCGAGGGTGCCATGCCCCAGACCGAAACGGTCCTGCGGCAGGCGCTCCGCGAGGGTGTCAAGCCCGCACTGTTCATCAACAAGGTCGACCGTCTCATCTCCGAGCTCGAGGAAGGGCCCCAGGAGATGCAGGAGCGACTCACCGCGGTCATCCGCGACGTGAACGACCTCATCCGCGGGATGACCGAGGAGATGGACGACATCGACGACTGGACCGTCTCCGTCGAGGACGGCACGGTCGGCTTCGGGTCCGCGCTCTACAAGTGGGGCGTCTCCATGCCCTCGATGCAGCGGACCGGCATGGACTTCGGGGACATCATCGACCTCGAACAGGCCGACAAGCGCCAGGAACTCCACAACCGGACGCCCCTGGCCGACGTCGTGCTGGACATGGTCTGTGAGCACTTCCCGAACCCCATCGACGCCCAGCCGATGCGCATCCCGCGCGTCTGGCGTGGCGACGCCGACTCGGAACTCGCCGACACGATGCGTCTCGTCGACGAGGACGGCGAAGTCGTCCTGATGGTCACCGACATCGGTGTCGACCCCCACGCCGGCGAGATTGCTGCCGGTCGTGTGTTCTCGGGTACCATCGAGAAAGGCCAGGAACTCTACGTCTCGGGCACTGCGGGCAAGAACCGCATCCAGAGCGTCGGGATCTACATGGGTGGCGAGCGCGAGGAAGTCGACCGCGTTCCCGCCGGGAACATCGCTGCCGTCACGGGCCTCAAGGACGCCATCGCGGGTTCCACGGTTTCGTCCGTGGAGATGACGCCCTTCGAGTCCATCGAGCACATCTCCGAGCCGGTCATCACGAAATCCGTCGAGGCACAGAACATGGACGACCTGCCCAAGCTCATCGAGACGCTCCAGCAGGTCTCCAAGGAGGACCCGACGATCCAGATCGAGATCAACGAGGACACCGGCGAACACCTCATCTCCGGGCAGGGTGAGCTTCACCTCGAAGTCATCACCCAGCGCATCGAGCGCAACCAGGGCATCCCGGTCAACACCGGTGAGCCGATCGTCGTCTTCCGCGAGGCGCCTCAGCAGGAGTCCCGCGAAGTCGAAGGCATCTCGCCGAACCGCCACAACCGCTTCTACATCTCCATCGAGCCGCTCGATCAGGAAGTCATCGACACCATCAAGATGGGCGAGGCGTCGATGGACATGCCGGAACTCGAACGCCGTGAAGCCCTGATGGAGGCCGGTCTCGACAAGGACGCCGCCCAGGAAGTCGAGACGATGCACGGGACCAACATCCTCATCGACGACACGAAGGGGATCCAGCACCTCAACGAGACGATGGAACTCGTCGTCGAAGGCCTCGAGGAAGCGCTGGACGACGGCCCGCTCGCCGCCGAACCAGTCGAAGGTTCGCTCATCCGTCTCCACGACGCGCGCCTCCACGAGGACGCCATCCACCGCGGTCCGGCACAGGTCATCCCCGCCGTTCGGGAGGCCGTCCACAACGCCTTGGTCGACGCGAAGATCAAGCTCCTGGAGCCGATCCAGGAAGTCCGCATCGACGTGCCCAACGACCACATGGGTGCCGCCTCCGGCGAGATCCAGGGTCGCCGTGGCCGCGTCGACGACATGTACCAGGAAGGCGACCTGATGGTCGTCGAGGGCGTCGCGCCCGTCGACGAGATGATCGGGTTCTCCTCGGACATCCGCTCCGCGACCGAGGGTCGTGCCTCCTGGAACACCGAGAACGCAGGCTTCCAGGTCATGGCCGACAACCTTCAGCCGGAGACGATCACCGAGATCCGCGAGCGCAAGGGCATGAAGACCGAACTGCCCGAAGCGATCAACTACTTCTAAGTACCTTTTTACTTCGTCGGGTTCGCGCTTCGCGCGAACCACTCTCTGCTCACGGGCCGAAGGCCCGTTCGCATGGTCAGCGGGACCTTCGGTCCCGCCCGACTCGCAAAAATCTACGCTAAAAACTACCTTCACGCTCGGCTCTGCGAGCCTCGCGTGAAGTGACTGATCTAGTGTCGACCGCACCACACAGCCCAGCGACCGCCACCGCAAAACGTTCATTTGACTGCCAGTTGATTCTCGGAGCATGTCCAAAACCAACGAAGCGGACCTCGACTGGAAGGACTACGACGAGGGTGAGAACGCCTTCCGTCGGAAGGAACTCGCGAACGCGACCGACGCCGAGAAACTGGGCTGTAGTCTCTACGAACTCGACCCCGGCAAACGGTCCTGGCCGTATCACTACCACACCGCCAACGAAGAGGGGCTGTACGTCCTGTCCGGATCGAGAATGGTTCGGTTGGACGGGGAGGAACGACCGCTGGAAGTCGGCGACTACGTGGCGATGCCGGCCGACGAGTCCGGGGGGCATCAGGTCGTCAACGACGGCGACGAGACGCTCCGGTATCTGGCGATGTCGACCATGGAGGAACCGGACGTGACGATCTACCCCGAAATAGAGAAGTTCGGCGTCTACGCCGGGTCGCCGCCGGGCGGCCGAGACGAACGGACCTTCGAGGGGTACTTCCCCATCGACGCGGACGTCGAGTACTGGGACGACTGAGGTCGGGATTTTTACCCTCGTGTGGGGCGTACTCTCGGGTATGTCGTTCCTCTCACAGCTCCTGGACGTAATACTCGGCGGACTCCTCGCAGGGCTGACGACCTTTGCGCTCAGCGCCGTCGTCGCCGACCAGCAACTCGCGGTGACCGTCGGCGTCATCCTCGCCAGTATGTTCTACTTCTCGCGGAACCCCTGGGGAACGAACAGGGAGCAGGCGGTCGAGATCAACGAGCGCATCGACGCACTGTACGACCGGATACTCCCCTAGGGAGTCGCGACGGTGGCCGGTGATATTCAACGAAGTAAAAAGTTATACCGGGCGGTGCGCGAGATGCAGGCATGACCGAAGACCGAGCCGTCCCTGGCGTATCGACCACGTGGCGACCCCCGTCAGCCCGGCGGGCTGGCATCGACAGCGGGGAGGTGCGTCCGTCATGAGCGAGGGGCGCGACGAGGTCCACGCCTACACGATTCGGCTGGAACTGGTCGACGAGCCGGGCGAACTGCTGCGGGCGCTCCACCCAATCGCCGACAACGGGGGCAACCTCCTCTCGATCTTCCACGAGCGGGGGAACCTGACGCCGCGGGGCCACATTCCCGTCGAGGTCGACCTGGAAGCGACGCCCGAGCGGTTCGACACCATCGTCGAGGCCCTCCGAGACGCCGGCGTCAACGTCATCCAGGCCGGCGCGGAGCGCTACAGCGAGGAAGTGACGGTCCTGCTCGTGGGGGACCTGGTCCAGACCGACCTCTCGAACACGCTCTCGCGGATTCAGGAGGGGACCGACGCCTCCGTGACCGACGTGTCGCTGTCGGCCCCCGAGGGAACCGAGAACGGATCGAGCGCTCGCCTCCGGTTGGCCATCCAGAGCGGGGAAGCCGACGCCGTGCTCGACTCCGTTCGCGAGGTCGCAGCCGAAAAGGACCTGCGTGCCATCGAACCGCTCGCTGCGGGAGGTGAGGCATGAGAGTCGCCGTCCTCGGTGCCGGCGACGTGGGCCGCTCGGTCGCGGAACTCGCGGGCGAGTACGGCCACACCGTCACCGCGCTCGCGGACTCGTCGAGTGCCGTCGCCGACCCGGACGGGATCGACGTGGCGGCCGCACTCGACCGGAAGCACGAGGAGGGACAGGTCGGGACCGCCGCGCCCGACGCCGCACTCGACGGGGCGTACGACGTGCTCGTCGAGGCGACGCCAACCACGCTAGAGGACGCCCAGCCGGGCTTTGGCCACGTCCGGACGGCGCTCGAACGGGACCGCCACGCAGTGTTGGCGAACAAGGGGCCGGTCGCTGAGCGCTACGATGAACTCCGAGAACTGGAAGCGGCCAGTGAGGGGTCCGTCCGGTTCGAGGCGACCGTCGCGGGCGCGATTCCGGTCCTCTCGACGGTCGAGGACTACGGGCCGGGCCACATCAACGCGGCCCGAGGCATCCTCAACGGGACGGCCAACTTCATCCTCACGCGGATGGCCGCCGAGGGACTGGGCTACGAGCACGTCCTCGCGGAGGCCCAGGACATGGGCGTCGCCGAGGCCGACCCGACCTTCGACGTCGAGGGCATCGACGCGGCGCTGAAGTGTGTCATCCTCGCGAACGTCCTCGCAGAAGGCGAGCGGACGTACCACCTCGACGACGCCGAGGTCGAGGGCATCACCGACGTGCCGGGCAGCGCGCTGGACCTCGCACACGAGGACGGGCGGACGATTCGACTCGTCGGCGAGATCACCGGCGATGCGGTCCGGGTCGGTCCGCGGCTCGTCCCCGAGCAGGGCGACCTGGCGGTCGGCGGGACGACGAACATCGTCCAGCTCGAGACGGAAAACGCCGGACGGCTGAACCTGAGCGGCCGCGGTGCGGGCGGTCCCGAGACCGCGACGGCCGTCCTCTCGGACGTGGGACGACTGCCCGACCTGTAGCGTTCACGCCCCGCTCTTCGACGCTCGTTTGCGGTCCGCTCTTGGACCACTCGCCCCGAATCCATGTGACGGTGTGCCAAAACGCCAGACGGCGACGGGACGGTGCCGACGGCCTATCGAAATCGTTTTAACTGCCTCAACCAAAAGACTCCGATATAGCGCCTCTGCGCGTGAGATAAACCAATGAGCGATACACGTCACCAGAACTTGGCCATCATCGGCCACGTTGACCACGGAAAGAGTACGCTGGTCGGGCGACTCCTCTACGAGACGGGGAGCGTACCCGAGCACGTCATCGAACAGCACAAGGAAGAAGCAGAAGAGAAGGGCAAGGGCGGCTTCGAGTTCGCCTACGTGATGGACAACCTCGCCGAGGAGCGAGAGCGTGGTGTCACCATCGACATCGCCCACCAGGAGTTCAGCACGGACACCTACGACTTCACCATCGTCGACTGTCCCGGTCACCGCGACTTCGTGAAGAACATGATCACGGGCGCGAGCCAGGCCGACAACGCCGTGCTCGTGGTCGCCGCCGACGACGGCGTCCAGCCGCAGACCCGCGAGCACGTCTTCCTGGCGCGCACGCTGGGTATCGACGAGCTCATCATCGGCGTCAACAAGATGGACCTCGTCGACTACGCCGAGGGAGACTACAAGGAGACCGTCGAAGAGGTCAAACAGCTCCTCAAGCAGGTCCAGTTCCCGACGGACGACGCGAGTTTCATCCCGATCTCGGCGTTCGAGGGCGACAACGTCGCCGACCGCTCGGACAACATGGACTGGTACGACGACGAGATCCTCCTGGAGGCACTCAACGACCTGCCGGAGCCGTCGCCGCCGACGGACGCCGACCTGCGCCTGCCGATTCAGGACGTCTACACGATTTCCGGTATCGGGACCGTCCCGGTCGGACGTGTCGAGACCGGTATCCTGAACACGGGCGACAACGTCTCGTTCCAGCCCTCGGACATCGCTGGCGAGGTCAAGACCATCGAGATGCACCACGAAGAGGTGCCCAAGGCAGAGCCCGGTGACAACGTCGGGTTCAACGTCCGTGGCGTCGGCAAGGACGACATCCGCCGCGGTGACGTCTGTGGTCCCGCCGACGACCCGCCGAGCGTCGCCGAGACGTTCCAGGCCCAGATCGTCGTGATGCAGCACCCCTCGGTCATCACCGCGGGCTACACGCCGGTCTTCCACGCACACACCGCACAGGTCGCCTGTACGGTCGAGTCCATCGACAAGAAGATCGACCCATCGACCGGCGAGACGGCAGAGGAGAACCCGGACTTCATCCAGTCCGGCGACGCTGCGGTCGTCACCGTGCGCCCGCAGAAGCCACTCAGCATCGAGCCGTCCTCGGAGATCGAGGAACTCGGTTCCTTCGCCATCCGCGACATGGGCCAGACCATCGCCGCCGGGAAGGTCCTGAGCGTCGAGGAGCCTAACTAACGCATGCAGCAGGCTCGCGTCAGGCTCGCAGGCACGAGTCCCGAGGACCTAGACGACATCTGCGGCGACGTCCGCGAGATCGCGGACAAGACAGGCGTCAAACTGAGCGGCCCGGTGCCGCTCCCGACGAAGACGCTGGAAGTTCCCGCCCGGAAGTCCCCCGACGGTGAGGGGACCGCCACGTGGGAACACTGGGAGATGCGCGTTCACAAGCGGCTCATCGACATCGACGCCGACGAACGGGCGCTGCGCCAGCTGATGCGCATCCAGGTGCCCAACGACGTCTCCATCGAGATCGTCCTCGAGGACTGATCACCGTCGGACGGCCGACGGGTTACAAGTGGGTCCAGCGGCGGACCCACGGTCTCACGCGCGGGGCTATCGCGCGCGCTTTCGAGGACCGAACGGAAAGTATAACGGCGTCGATACACAACCGAGTCGTGCGGGCTCGTAGATCAGCGGTAGATCGCTTCCTTCGCAAGGAAGAGGCCCGGGGTTCAAATCCCCGCGAGTCCACTCCCTCGTTTCACTCGGTCGTTCCCTCGCGAGGTCCCACTCGCTGCACTCGCGGGACCCCCGCGAGTCCATCACATTTTGCGACGAACAATCCGACGAGCACCGCGTAGCGTGTGCTCGATAGTGTAAGTCGCACCGTCAGTATGTTCGAGCGGGGTTCGAATCCCCGCGTCCTCGCGAGTTTGCGAGCGAGGGCTCGGAAGACGAGCGGAGCGAGTCTTCCGGCGAGTCCACTCCACCTTTTTATTTCGTCGGGTTGCGCGCCGCCGGCGCGCAACCTCTCATCGTAAAAACGTGGGCGAAAAAGTGCCGAGTGCTCGCTTTGCTGGCACTCGGTGAACCGCGCTCGCAGCACGGCGATCTGATCTGTTCCCCGCGTCCTCACTCGTCGATCGGCCTAGTTGCTCACTCACGGACACGGCGAGGAAACTCGGGCGCTGCGACCCGGAACCACCCACGGCCAGGGTGACGGACTTCCTACCACGCCGATGCGCCGGTTTCTCATCGGCTGGGAATCCGCTCCCAACCCAAGTATCGTCGGGGGGTAGGTTCGGGTACAATGGGAGCGACGCTTCTGTCTCAGGTCGGGTTCGTGTCGTCCGGAGGACTCCCCCGAGGGGTCGGGCCACTGGCAACGAGCGGGGCCTCGGAGTCGGCGGCGACGCTGGCGCTGGTGCGGGGCCTCGGGTTCGGTGCGGTGTTGGCCGCGACGGCCGTGTTGCTAGTCTACCTCTTCCAGTACCGGAATCAGGTGCTGGCCAAACCGTACCAGGAGCGCTGGCGATATCTCGCAGTCGGCGTCGGTGCGGCGGCGGTCTACGCGGTGTCGGGGCTCGTCGAGACGGTCGGGACGAACGCGGACCTCGTGGCCGGCGCGCGCACGTTCCGGTTGGGAGCCACGCTGTTTTTCTTCCTGTTCGCCGCTGTCGGCGTCCGGGCGATGTATCGGACGGCGACCGGCGGCCACGGACTGGTAACGAAGCGTGAACTCCCGAACTGGGTGTTGCCGAGCGTGCTCGCGGGGTTCGTCGTCACCTGGTGGGCCGCGTACCTGTTCGGCCCCTCGGTCGTGGTCGGAGCCGTCGAAACGGTCGGGCTCGCCGGGGCGGTGGCGTACACGCTCGCTTACGCGGTCGCGACCGTTCGCGCCCAGGAAGGGACCAGTATCGCCGCAGTCACGAGACAGTTCACGCCGGCGCTCGTCGCGTTCGCAGTCGTCGTCGTGGCCGAACAGGCCAGTTTCTACGGCCTCGGAAGCGATGTCGTGGCGACCAGTCTCGTCATGGTCGGGCGCGTCCTCGCGGCCGCGTTCCTCTTCGCGACTGCGGTGGCCATCCGCCAGCAGGGCGGCGAGGTGAGTCGGCTGTACGACCCGACGACCTGGCGGGGCAACGACGGAGCCAACTACGACAGCGCGACCGACTGAGCAGTTCCGAGGAGCGACGGCCAGTTGGCCGCGCCCCGAGGCTTATTTTCCTCGCAGTACAACTGGGAACCTATGGTTTCGGATTCCGGGCAGCGGACCGGAGACGGTGACGGGACGGCGACGGTTGATGTCGGCGGCGGAGAGAGCAGTGAGCGGGAGCGGAGACGGAACGTCGAAGAGCTGCCGCTGCCGCCGTATCCGCCGAACCTCGGACCGCCGCAGTTGCACTTCCTGCGCCAGATGCGCGACCCCTTCGGGTTCATCGAACGCGCCGCCGAACGGCAGGACGTGATCCGAGTCCGGATGCCCAGCCAGGGCGATATCTACGGGCTCGGCCACCCGGATCACGTGAAACGGGTGCTGCTGACCGAGCGCGAGAAGTTCCGCAAGAGCGAGGACTTCCGCATTGCCTTCGGCGAGGGACTCCTCACGGTCGAGGGCGACGAATGGCAACAACAACGCGACGTCCTCCAGCCGCTGTTCACTCGCGAGAGCGTGATGGGCTACGCCGACGGGATGGTCGACCAGATCCGGCGTCGCACACAGCGATGGCAGGACGGTGAGCAGCTCGTGCTCCAGCAGGCGTTCAGGGACATGGCGCTGGACGTGCTGTTCGCGACGGTCCTCGGTCGCGAACTCGAACTCGACGGCGACGAGCGGATTCGGGAGGCTGCGGAATCGCTGAACGAGTGGTTCCGGCCGACCTCGTACGTCCTGCCCCAGTGGTTGCCCACGCCGGCCCGCTGGCGATTCAAACGAGGGAAAAAACGGATTCGAGCGGAAGCGGATCGGTTGCTCGCGGAGCGAAGCGGGGACACGCCGACGGACCCCACGGAGGCCGACGACCTCCTCTCGCTGCTGGTCGGGCTTCGGGAGGCTGGCGTGACCGACAGTGCGATGCTCTCGGACGAACGGCTCCGCGACCAGATGGTGACGATCATCTTCGCCGGCCACGACACCTCCGCGACGACGCTGACGTTCGCGTTCTGGGCGCTGGCCAACAACCCTGACGTGCGCGAGCGGTTTCACGCGGAGGTCGATGCGCTCGACGGCCCGCCGACGGTCGACGACGTGGCGGCCCTCGACGTGACCGAGCGGGTCGTGACCGAGACGCTCCGGCTGTTCCCGCCCGTCTACATGCTCCCGCGGGAGACGACCACCGACGTCGCGTTCGACGGCTACCGGATCCCCGAAGACGAAGTCGTCAACCTCGCGATTCGAGAGATCCAGCGCGACGAACGGTTCTTCGACGACCCGGAGACGTTCCGCCCCTCGCGCTGGGACGGCGACCTCCGGGGCGAACTCCCGGATTTCGCTTACGCACCCTTTGGCGGTGGCCCACGGATCTGTATCGGACGCGAGTTCGCGCTGCTAGAGGCACAGCTCGTCCTGGCCACGATCGGCCGGGAGTACGATCTTTACTGGCTCGGGGAAAACGAGGACGGCGAACCGCCCGTCGACCCTCAGATCACGACGCGAATGCCCGAGGGCGAGGAGTTCCTCGTCACCGAACGCTGAGATCTCACTGCGGCTCGAACCGGTGGCGAATGATCTCGCTGTCGTCGTCCCACTCGAAGTTGTCGTGGGCGCGTTCGAGGATCTGCTTGTAGTGGTCCAGGTCCCTGGCCCCCTCCGCTCGTGCGTCGTCGTCGGTCATGTCGCCGAGCGTCCGCTCGCTCACGTCGACGACCTCGAAGGTCGTCCCCTCGATAGTGAAGGTATCGCCGACGTCCGCGTACTGCTGTCCGCGGTGTATCTGGGTCACGTCGCCGTCGAGTGCCTGCTCGCGCATGCGCCCGCTCGGGAGCAGCGTGTCCGGATCGATCTCACTCATGCCGACAACTCGGGCCCACGCGTCCAAAACAGTTGCCCGTGGCAGACGAGGAAGCAGTAACTGCCCGGCGTCGTCGAAAGAGAGAGGTGGTGTGGTAACCGGCCCGAGTGAAGAGCCAGATAGTGTCACGAGACGTCAGTGTGGGTGGGGGAATGTGGGGTGGTTCCGTTGCCGCCCCGTGACAGTAGGGAGTTCCTACCAGGGGTACAAAGCCCTCACGACTCGATGTGGGTGTGAGATAGATTCCCAAAGAGCGTGCGACGGAAGCGGGGTCGGGTTCCGACAGTCGATGCCCGGCACCGTACTCATGGGTCCGTCCTGCGCGTGCGTATCACAATGCGATCGGGAGTCAGTCGACCAGTCCGTACCCTCGCTTGAACAGCGCGATGTCGACGAGGACGACAGCTAGGGTCAGTCCCGAGAGAACGACCAGCGAGGCGTTGGGGTCGACGTCGGAGTACCCGAGGAAGCCATAGCGGACGCCGTTGACCATGTACACCATCGGATTGAGCAGCGACAGGGTCCGGTACAGCGGCGGCAGGATGTCCAGCGAGTAGAAGACGCCGCCGAAGAACGTCAGCGGCCGGACGATGAACTGGTTCATCACGGTCAGGTAATCGAAGTCACGCGCCCAGAGGCCGCCGATGACGCCGAAGCCGGCGAACAGCAGGCAGATGACGAGCATGAACGCCACCAGATACACCGGTTGGGCGACGCTGACCGAGGTGAATCCGAGGCCCACGATACCGATGATGATGCCGACCAGCACGCCCCGGAGTGCCGACGAGAGGATGTAAGCTAGCACCATCGACGTATAGGGCAGCGGCGAGGTCAGTATCTCGTGGATGTACTCGTTCCAGCGGCCGTGGAAGATCGAGAAGGAGGCGTTCTCGAAGGAGTTCGAGATCGCACCCAGCACGATGAGGCCGGGCAGGATGAAGACGATGTAGGAGAAGCCGGCGATCTGGTCGATACGGCCGCCGAGGATGACGCCGAACACCGAAAAATAGAGGACGTTCGTGATGGCCGGCGGCAGGAACGTGTTGCGCGGCCGGCGGACGAACCGCAGGACTTCACGTCGGAACAGCGTCCGGAACCCCGTGGGGAACAGACGGTCGAGGAATCCGCGGTCGGCGTCGCTGTCGGGTCCGTGGGCGTTCGCACCGTTCCCCGGAAGGGAGTCGCCAGTGTCCCGGCTCACACTTCGATGGCACTCTCCTTGCGGGTCATGTCGACGAACACCTCTTCGAGCGAGGCGCGCTTGATGTCGAGGTCGCTCACCTCGTAGCCCTGCGACTCCAGCTCGCGTAACACGTCGGGAATGATGGCCGTCCCGCGGGCGGCGGTGACGACGAGTCGGCCGTCCGTGAGTTCGCTGTCCCGTACGTCCGGAATGTCGAGGGACGGCGCGCTCGTCGGCGGGTTCCGGAACCCGATGGTGACCCGGTCGGTGCCGCGGTTCATCAGTTCGTCGGGGCTGGCGACCTCGACTTTGCGGCCCTCGTCCATGATGGCGACCCGGTCACAGAGCCGTTCGGCCTCCTCGATGTAGTGGGTCGTCAGCAGGATGGTCGTCCCGTCGTCGTTCAGATCGGTGATGAGGTCCCAGAGGTCCCGCCGGAGTTCGACGTCGACGCCCGCCGTCGGTTCGTCCAGGATGAGCAGGTCCGGGTTCGAGACGAGCGCGCGTGCGAGCACGAACCGGCGTTTCATCCCGCCCGAGAGCCAGTCGAAGCGGGTGTCGCGTTTCTCGTAGATCCCGACAGTCTTGAGCGCCTCCTCGGCGCGCCGGCTGGCTTCGTCGTGAGGGATGCCGTGATAGCCCGCCTTATGTTCGAGGACTTCCTTGATGGGGAAGAATCGGTCGACGTTGAACTCCTGGGGGGCCAGGCCGATGGCGTCGCGGGCCTGCTGGTACTCGCGTTCGACGTCGTGGCCGAACACGGACACGTCACCGCCGGTGCTGTGGACCAGGCCGACGAGGACGTTGATGAACGTCGTCTTGCCGGCACCGTTCGGCCCGAGCAGGCCGAAGAACTCGCCGGATTCGACGGTCAGGTCGAGCCCGTCCAGGGCTCGAACGTCGTCGTAATCCTTCACGAGATCGCGGGCCCGGATAGCGGGCGACATGTCCAACCGCAGTGGCCGCGAGCGGTTAAGCCGTACGAACTCCATACCGATTGACCCAGTTGGTTTCGGGCTGCTGATGCAACTAATTCAAGAACTTCCCGCATTCGAACTTTCCTTCGCGGTCGGAACATTGATATGAGTTGGTATCAATGACAGGACCAAGAGACCGAACGCGAGTCGGCTCCGACCGGTCTGTGGGTGACCGTGACCGAGCTGACTACCGGGGGGACGGACGACAGATCGTCGCGGCGACCTGTATCGAAGAACGGTAGCCGGGTATCTACCAGTGGACGCCACCACTGTGCCCGGCGGGTCGGCGCCGGCGACCGGTCGACGGTCGGTGGGACTCGCGCCAGGTCCATGAGGACCGAAGCATGTACGACAACAAACGATTAGCCAGCGGCGTTGGCGTGTTACTCACGCTGTGGGCGCTCGTTGGGCTACTGGTGATGAGTTCCGGGGTGGGGCTCGCTGTCTCGGCACCGTTGTCTCCGTCCGGAGGATTCGTCGTCGAGGCGAATTACCTGGGTGCGGAGGAATCGGTATCGACGGCGTCGACGACTGAGACGACGGGTGTGCCCGCGGCGAAGTTCGAGGTCACGAAGAGTTACGCCGAGTACCTGAAGCTGATGAAGACGCTGGACGTGAGCACCGTACCCGGCCTCAACGGGCAGATCAGGTTACTGATACAGAGCGATACGGCCACGCTACAGGGCGTGACGTTCAGGACGAACGACCTCACGGCGAGTACGGCGCGCTGGCGCGGGTTCGTCCTCGACGAGCGAAACGAGGAGTCGCGGTTCGACCAGTTCTACTCCTACGCGGGCCCGAACCCCGAGGAGGCGCCCAACACGGACGACGAGATGGAGGTGGGCGGAAGTACGCCGGGTGCGGTGAAAAAGAGCGAGGAGCCCGGCTTCCAGTTGTACAACACGCGAATCGAGATGTCGAGTCTGACTGCCGATCAGGTCACGCTGTCGAACCTCGACCTGCGCGTGCAGTACGACCCCGACGGCGACGGAACCTACGAGTATGGCACGTAACGACGACACGACTCCGACCGGGCACGACGGAACGGACACGGACGAGCGCGCTGGGCGGCCAGTCCGCAGCCGATTCAGCGAGTGGATCGCGACGCGACCGGCAGCGGGGGCGGCCCTGCTCGCGCTCGGCAGTTCGGTGCTCGCCTGGCAGGCGGTGAGCCTGCTGGCGAGCGTTCCCGGGGGTACCGTCACGCTGGCAGGGGTTGCTGGCGTGGCAGCGCCCGTATTCGCTGTCGTCGTCGCGCTGTTCGCGCTCGGCCGTCCGGACTACTCGACCGTCGCCGGACTGGTCGGGGGGAGTATCGTCCTCCTGGACGTCGTCGGGATGATGTACGCACCGACGCCGATCGAGTATCCGCAACTGGTCGTGTCCGCGTTGCTCGTCGCGGGCATCGGTGGCGTGCTCTGTGTCGGCTGGCGAGCCGGTGGCCCGACCGTCGAGTTCGGTCGGATCGATGATGTGTTCAGCCACGGTCGGTCGCTGCTGGTCGTCGGGCTGGTGGTCCTGCTGGCGTTAAACGGTGCCCCGGCCGTGACGGCCCAGGAGAAGGTGCCCCAACAGCAGGGCGCACTCGGCGGGCTGGTCCTCGATCAGGGGACGCTCGCCGCGGGCTTTTACAGCTATCAGGCCAGCTGCCCGAAACCCAAGGACCCGCTGATCACGCTGGGCGAGGACGAGCCGTGTCTGGACGCCACCGTCGATTCGAGCGAGCGGGCGTCGGGCTCCATCGACCGGGTCGCACGCCAGCAACTCGACAGCGCGCTGGGAAAGAAGGTGCTCATCGACGACTTCCTCATCTTCAAGAACTTCTACAATCCCGATCAGGACAAGTTCGAGCACGTCGAACTCTCGGCGACGCAGGCCATCGCCGAGACCGACGACGGCGAGGACCCCCGAGCGGTGTCGGTGTACATCTCCGAGTACCGCGCCGAGAACAACGAAGCCCGGCTGAACCTCGTCGACATCCCGCTCATCGAGGACCCCGGGATCAAAGTCGACAACGTCAATTACTGGACCTGCACCCCGCAGAACGAGTCCGGGCAAGGCAGCATCAACGACATCCGGTTCGGGATCGACTCGGACCCGACGCTGACCGGGGGTAAGGACGCGACGCTACTCGCGCACCAACTGGGCAGCACCCAGACGACGCTGACGAACTTCAAACTGAAGGTCAGGCCGGGCAAGCGCGACCGGCCCGTCGCCGACGCCGATCCCACTGACCCGCCGTCGAACTGTCTGGAGGGGACGATTACGGATTGATGAAGGTGCCTTCGCTTGCGGCCACCGAGCGTGGAGATGGAACCGTGACTGATGCCGACACCCCCGGAACGACAGGGAGTTCGACGGAGGAGACGATCACCTTCGCGGAGTGGCGAGCGGCGCGGCCGTTCTACGGCGGACTGGCGCTCATCGTCGGCGGGCTCGTCATCGCCTGGCCCTCGGTACAGTTCCTGCTGCAGGCGAGCATGCTCCAGCACCAGTCAGTCGTCAGCCTGGGGGTAATCGTCGGCGCGCTGATCGTCTTCCTGGGCGTCGCCGCGTTGCTGCGACCCGAACACTCGACGGTGATCGGTCTGGCCGGACTGATCCTGGCGACGGCCTCGTTCGTCGTCGCGTTCGGCGGCCTGCTCGTCGGGATGTTCGTCGCCAGCGCCGGCGGAATCCTCTGTTTCGCCTGGCGACCGTCCGGGGAGTCGCTGCCGCTGGCAGGTACTGAGTAACCAAAAAGTGGCTTCGCGAGTCACCGGGTCGGCGGGCGCCGTTACCGGCCGAGTTTCTCGCGGCTGACCTTGACACCGCGGGGCGTGATGATGATCTGGTCTTCGTCTTTCTGGACGATGTCGCCGCCGACACCGCGGGCGACCTGCTGGAGTTCGTCGGTGATCTGCTCCATCGTGCGGTCCTGCGTCGTGTGACGCGTGATGTCCGCGATGACGATGTCACCGGCGTAGACGGTGTCTTTGATGTCGATGATGTCCTGTTTCTCGTTGATCCGAGCGATGTGTACCTGGGTATCCGCTTCCGGTTCCGGCGCGTTGACCCCATCGAGGTCCACGTAGTCGTCCGTTCGCCGTGACGCTCCGGCGTCCCCGATGAGTTTGTTCATGAAGCCCATACCCATCGGACGGTCCGGGAAAAGTATAGGTTTTTCGTCAGACATATATAACTGTGCATACACGAAGGGGGAGCGAACCGCGTGAGTGTCGGTCGGGTGGAGACTGGGCTGCCGGTCGGGAGTTCTAGACGGAGAACTCGTACAGTTCGTCGCCGACGTGGTGGATGGAGTCGACGACCTTGCCCTCCTCGCCGGCCATGTCGTCGCCGCTGGTACGAGCGCGTCCGATGGCCAGTACCTTCCCGTGGTTCTCCTCGGCGATGGCGACCAGGTCACCCTCGGCGATGTCGTCGGTCGCCTCGGTGATGCCGGGGCGCATCACGTCCGCCCCGTCGCTGACGAAGGAGATGGCCCCGGCGTCGACGGTGACGATGCGGCGTTCGGGCGGGTAGTCGTTCGCCCCGCGAACCGTCAGGAATGGTGCTCCATTGATATAGACGACCGCCGGTTCGTCGTCGACCAGGACGATATCGAACTCGGAACCGTCGAGTTCGACTTTCTCGTAGGTGTCGGCGTCCATATCGACGCCGAGTTGCTCAGCGAGCGCCGTCTCCAGCTCGGACACGGCGTCCGCCCGAAGATGGTGTCGGGACTTGACCTGCATACCCGACCATGCGCCCGCTCGCCGCATAAATCGACCGCTCCGCGTCGCGTGATCGACCCCGATATCATGCATGATACCATGTACCAAATCCTTTTGTTTTGAACTCTCGGAGATGAAACTGGATGACACCCAGGTCGTCGCGAACGGTCGAGGTACGAGTCGAGTCGTCGGTTAGCGGTAGGGCGGGCCGTCGGCCGGGTGTCCGCACAATCAAGGTGAGTCAGGAATGAGTGTCGTAGATCGGTCAGCGCAGGACGTGGAGGTTCCGTTCGACCAGCTACCGTCGTTCGAGTTGGAGTGCATGTACGACGACTGGGACGACCCGTCGGAGGTAACGATCTTTTCGACGGACGAAGCGGACAGCCTGTATACGGCCTGGCTTACCGTCGACCGCGACCACGCCGTCTCGCTTTCGGACGTGTGCTGAGTCGCGCCGCAGGGGCAGTTCACTGGCGACTCGAAAAGGGCTAAGTAGTCGCCACGCGAACGCCTGGGTATGTGGGGTTCCCGGCGAACCCGGGACGGTTCGCAGGTCACCTGTATCGCCTGTGGGAGTTCCATCGCCCGCAGTGACGCCCGCGAGTACGACAAACACGGCGACCGCTGGGAGCGCGAGGACAAGGAGTTCGAGTTCCTCTGTAAGGGGTGTCATCGGGGCCTCTGTCATCAGCCCCGCCAGGGACTGGAGTCGTTACTCATCGAGAGCAGCGCCGGCGAACGCGACCGGGACGCCTTTCTCGCCAAGTATCACGAACTCGTCTCCGACCGACGTGACTCGCCGCCCGAATCCTGACCGGCAGTCCGGTCGACAGGCCTAATTGTGGGGTGACCGTACCCGCTGGCATGAGCGACCAGGCCGAAGCCGGGACTGCGGAGGGCCAGGGCCCCGTCGAGATCGACGAGGAGATGGCCCGCCACCTCGCCAACAAGCGCGAGGAACTGTTCGAGAAGCTCGACATCCGCGACGAGTTCCCACAGGCTGTACTCGACGAAGCTGCCGAACGGACCGAAAACGTCCAGGAAGAGATCGAAGGCGAAATCGACGACCGGACGGACCTCCGGGGGATGACCACCTGGACGACCGACCCGGTCGACGCCCAGGACTTCGACGACGCCATCTCCATCGACGTCCGCGACGACGAGATCGTCCTCTGGGTCCACATCGCCGACGTGACCCACTACGTCCACCCCGACAGCGAGATGTGGGCCGAGGCGCTCGACCGCGCCAACACCGTCTACCTGCCCGGCTACACCATCCACATGCTGCCGCCGACCCTCGCGGAAACCGTCTGCTCGCTGGTCCCACACGAGGACCGACTCGCCCACACCGTCGAGATGCACCTCGACCCGGAGACGCTCTCCTACGAGACCATCGAGATCTACAAGTCGGTCGTCCGCAGCGACGCCCGGCTGACCTACTCGCAGGCCGAGCGACTGCTCGACGACCCCGACAGCGCCGACGACCTGCTGGAGGACGCCGACGTCGATCTCGCAAGGAAGTGCGAGCAGGTCTGGGAACTGGCCGACCGCCTCCACGAACAGCGCAAGGAAGACGGGTCGCTCGTCCTCAACCCCGCCCGGGACCGCGCACACACCATCATCGAGGAGTGCATGCTCAAGGCCAACAAGGCCGTCACGCACGAGCTCCAGTGGTCCCGCGGCCTCGAAGCGATGTACCGGGTCCACCCACAGCCCACGCCCGACCAGTGGAACGAGGCCCTCCAGGAGATCCAGGACTTGGACGGCGTCTCCGTCTCGGCGACCGCCGACGACCCGCGCATCGCCGTCAACGAGACGCTGGAGGACGCCCCGGACCGGCAGCTCCACCAGATCCAGCGCGCCGTGATGAAGGTAATGCCCCGGGCGAAGTACATGTCCGATCCCTTCGGCGGCCACCACGCGCTGAACTTCGAGATCTACGGCCACTTCACCAGCCCCATCCGCCGACTCTCCGATCTGGTCAACCACTGGATCGTCTACACCGACGACGTGCCCGCCGAGCTCGCGGACCTCTGTGACCACGCCTCCGAGAAACAGAAGGACGCCGAACAGTGCGAACGCGAGTACAAGACCTTCCTCAACGAAGTCGGTCTGGACCCCTCCGCGGTGAACAACCGCGGGATCGAGGTCGTCGACGACGAGTGACCGGCGAGGACGACGGTCCGAACCGCGATCTCGTCGACGGAGAGTCCGAGTAGGACTCGATCGCTCGATAGACGGAGTCTATCGGTGTCGTCGACGAGGCCTAGCCGAGTCGACTGCTCGCGAGACCAGTCTCGCGATGTCGTCGACGACGATTGACCGGCGGCGTCCAGGAGTCCACCGACGAGTAGGGGGACCGCAGTCCGTCACACGCGTTCCGCCGTTTTCCCCGCTGAGGAGTTTTTTACTCCCGTCCGGAAGTTGTTTACATTGCCAGTACGTGTTGTAGATAACAGTATGGGGGTTCAAGGGATGGACACGGAGGCGATTACGGAGTACTACACCGAGAGTCACATCGATTACCAGCTCGTCTGGCAACTGCCGGTCAGCCACGGGCTCCACGCCGGCTATCACGACGAGGACCACTCGACCCACGGCGCGGCCGTCGAGAACATGAACCGCGTGCTGGCGGACGCGGTCGACATCGGGGCCGACGACCGCGTCCTCGACTGCGGCTGTGGCGTCGGCGGGAGTTCGGTCTGGCTCGGCGACCACCGCGGCGCGACCGTCGAGGGCATCGACCTCGTTCCGATGCAGTTGGAGAAAGCCCGGGACCTCGCGGCCGAGCGCGGCGTCGCCGACCGCGTCTCCTTCTCCCGACAGGACTTCACGAACACCGCGTTCCCCGACGATTCCTTCGACGTGATCTGGGGTATCGAGGCCATCTGTCACGCCGAGGACAAAGGGGAGTTCATCGCGGAGGCCGCGCGACTGCTCGACGACGGAGGTCGGCTCGTCTGCTCGGACGGGTTCCGCGCCGTCGAGGCGATGACGCCGTACGAACGGGAGTCGATGGACCACTGGCTCGACGGGTGGGCGGTGCCGAACCTCGCGACCGCCGAGGCCTTCCGCGAGGGGCTCACCGAGCACGGCTTCGAGAACGTCCGGTTCGAGGACGCGACCGAGAACGTCATGCCCTCCTCGAAGCGGCTCTACTGGGTCAGCCGGCTGGCCGCGCCCATCGAGAAGGTGATGCTGAAGACGGGACTGCGAACCGAGACCCAGGCGAAAAACCGCAAAGCGGCGCGGTATCAGTACGAGACGCTGTCGGCCGGACTCTGGACGTACGGGGTCGTCGCCGCGGAGCGCTGACTCGGGAGACGAACGGTCGTCGCCGTCGTTTTTGCCAGTCGCTCTCGCCCGGTCGATACTTTCAGAAACGCATGTGAACGGCACGAAAGCCGGATACTGTACTGGCGGTCGTCTCCCGAGACGACCGGCAGTGTACCGCCCCCGGCAGGGCGGAACCAAACCATCCGTGATCACCACCCTACCCACGGAGTCGGTGGCCACGGGGAACACGAGGCGAGCTCGTCGGCCGGATACTTCCGTTCGCCTCCAGCCAAGGCGTATGGTAACTTATGGCACCCAGCTATTTAGGCGTGCTGCGTTGCTGTCCAGCGCTCGACAGGTGAAAACTCAGTTCGGCGACGGTGTTAGACGTTGTCGGGCTTGTCCGCGTCGTCCTCGACGGCGCGTTTCATGGAGTCACGGCGACTCTTCGCGTCGCGCCCGGTGCAGTCGAGTAGGAAGTCGTTTTTCGCGTCGACGGCGTCGGCGGCGGCGTCGGCCTCGCCCGCGGCGATGACCTCTTCGGCCGGTCGCTCCTCGAAGTCGACGGCGAGTTTGTCCTTCTTGCCGCTGTATTCGACGGTCCCCGCCGTGATTCGCTCGAAGACCGGGTTCTCCGGGTCCTCGACGACGTACAGGTCGCTTCCCTTGTACTCCTCGGTGCCGGAGATCGGTCCGAACTCGTCTTCGATCTTGGCCTTCATATCTGGTACGCGCTCTTCTAGGTGCTCGCCCCGACGCATCTTGTACTCCCGCATGAACGGACGTATACACAGGAGCCGTTTTACTCTTTTCGCGTCTCGTCTTCCGCGTGGTGTTCGAGCGACCCACGGTGACACTCCGGACAGAAGTCGCCCGCACGGAGCGAGGACTCCTCGACAGGGGTCCTGAAGCCGCATTCGGGACACTCGAACTCCCCGTCGGGAACCGTAACCGTCGCGGCGCCCGCCGGTTCGACCTCGGCCCCGTCGATCTGTTCGGTCAGACTCCCCGACGGGTCCCAGTCCTCGCCCCGCGAGTCGTCCTCCTCGGGCCACTCGACCTCGGGCGCGGTCTTGGTCGGCTCGTCGTGGCCGTACTCGTCGGGCCACTCGTCGGCGACCGGCTCCGTCTCCCCGCCGTCCGCGTCCCCGGGTTCCTCGACCGTCTCGTCGACCGTCTCCGCGGACGACTCCTCGCCCGCACCCTGTAGATCGGGCTCCTCGTCGTCGGGCCACTCACCGGGCTCCCTGTCGGGTTCCTCGTCGTCGTCGAGGATGACCGCGCCGTCGTCGTCCGTCTCGACCGACTGGTCCGTCTCGTCGGCCGCGGTCGTGACCGGCTCCGTCGACTGGTCGGTCACCGGGTCGGGCTCGTCGTCGGAACCGTCAGCCCCGTCGGATTCGGCCTCGCCGATCAGTTCGGCGTCGTCCTCGGCCGCGTCGATGTCCGGCGTCGCCGAACTCGCTGCCGGCTCGGTCACCGTCTCCTCGGCCGGCTCGTCGGCCACGCTGTCGGCCGCTGCCGAATCGGCCGCCGTGTCGTCCTCGTCGGAACTCTCCAGCGAAGTGACCTCTTTGTTCTCCGAGACCACGCGCTCGGTGCCACAGCGCTCACAGATCTCGACTTCCTTGATCGTCGTCAGGACTTCGCTACCCTGTTCTTCGCGCTCCTCTTCGACTTTCGAGTCACTGAAACTGTGCCCGAGTAGCGAACACTTGATACCCATTGACACGATATTGCCGCCGTGCGGGATATAAGCGTACTGCTTGTTGAACTAACAGCTGTCGGATCCGACGACGTCCCGCGAGCGGGACCCGGCCCCGATACGTTCGAGAACGGCGATCGATGAGGGCGCAGTCGGTCCGCCACCGGCCCGGTGACCCGGTGGCCGGGTCCTGTGGGGTGTTCCGGTCGGTTTCCGAGGGACAACTGTAAGACCCACCCGGCCGAACGAGGGCGTATGAGGGCAAAGCGGGAGTACCGTGACCGCAGCGAGACGCAGGTCGCGGTACTCGACGCTCTCGCCGGCCGACGGGACGAGGGCATGACCGTCTTCGAGTTGCGCTCCCGCGTCGACGCCGACATCGACGAACTGGAGGACGCGCTGGCGGACCTGAAAGCCGACGGCCTCATCGAGGCCACCGACGAGGACGAACGGACCGTCATCGTCCCTGAGGACCACGCGATCGGACAGTACGACCCCGAGGAGGAGGAGTCGCTGCTCGACCGCCTTCGCTCGTGGCTCGGTCGATAGGCGGCGACCCCGAACCGGAGCTTTAACCCTGTCGACAGTCCTCTCACCAGTGATGACTGTCCTCCAGGACGTCCACGAGGACCACGGGGCGACGTTCACCGAGCGTGGCGACCGCCGCGTCGTCGACAGCTACGGCCGCCCGGACCGAACCCACCGCGCGGTCCGGAACGTCGTCGGCGTCTGCGAGTTCGGCTACGGCGTGCTCGTCGTCACCGGCGACGACCGCGTCGAGTTCGTCGACAACGCCGTCTCCAACCGCGTTCCCGCGGCCGACGGCCAGGGCTGTTACGCGCTCTTGCTCGACCCGCAGGGGAAGATAACGACGGACATGTACGTCTACAACGCCGGCGAGCGGTTGCTCGTTTTCCTGCCGCCCTCCCGGACCGAGGCCGTCGCCGAGGACTGGGGCGACAAGACGTTCATCCAGGACGTCGAGATCCGCGTCGCCACCGACGACTTCGCCGTCTTCGGCGTCCACGGCCCGAAAGCGACCGAGAAGATCGCGAGCGTCCTCAACAACGCCGCCTCGCCGGAAGCGCCCCTCTCCTTCGTCCGCGGCTCGATGCGGGACATCGGCGTCACCGTCGTCCGGGCCGACGGCCTCGCCGGCGAGGAGGGGTTCGAGGTGATCTGTGCCGCCGAGTCCGCCGAGCACGTCTTCGACACGCTCGTCAACCGCGGCATGAACGCCGCGCCCTTCGGCTACCGGGTCTGGAACTCCCTCACGCTGGAGGCCGGAACGCCCCTGTTCGAGTCCGAACTGGAGGGGCGGATCCCCAACGTCGCCGGCATCCGCAACGCCCTGGACTTCGAGAAAGGGTGTTACGTCGGCCAGGAAGTCGTCTCCCGCGTCGAGAACCGCGGCCGACCGAGCAAACGCCTCGTCGGGCTCACGGCCGAGGCCGTGCCCGACGCCGGCGCTGCGGTCTTCGCCGGCGACAGCGCCGTCGGCGAGGTGACACGCGGGATCGAGAGCCCCGACCGCGAGGAACCCATCGCGCTGGCCTTCGTGGAGTTCGAGGCCGACAGCGAGGACCTCACCGTCCGCGTCGACGGTCAGGACGTCGCCGCCGAACTCGTCGAACTCCCCTTCGTCGAGGGATCGGACCGGTCGGCGCGACTCCCCGCCTACGAGTCCGCCGAGTGAGTCGCGGTTCGGACGTATCCGTGGAACGTTCTGGGCTGTAGCGGAGGAAAAAGTCTATAATCGCGGTTCGGAGAGTTCTCCCAATGGATTCCACTCCCTCGGACGTCGGACGGACGGTCGAGAGCTTCCAGACGGTCGTCGACGTCGCGGGCGTCCCGATCTACACGCTCGACAGCGACGGCCAGTTCACGTACGTGAACACCGCGCTGACGACGGCGGCCGGCTACGACCGGTCGTCGCTCGTCGGTGAACACGTCTCAGTGCTCCTCTGTGAGGACGACGTCGAGCGCTGTCGCCGGGCGATTCGCGAGTTGCTCGAAACGGGGCGGAAGACCTGTGAGATCGCCGTCAGCGCTCGAAGCGCGTCCGACCGGCGACTGACCGCCGATCTGTCCATCTCGCTGTTGCCACTCGACAGCGGCTTTCGGGGCACCGTCGGCGTCGTTCGTGACCTCTCGCCGGAGGGCTCCGAGTAGGACTCCCGCTCCGGACCGGAACTGCAGCGGACCCCGTTCGAGTCAGGACCGCGACAGCAGCGCCTTCAACTGCTCGGTCGAGAAGACCGTGCTCGGCCGGTCCATGTGGACGCCGATCTCCCCCGAGAGCGCCCGCATTCCCGCTTCCTGCACTGGCCCCGGGAAGGAGTACCCGGCCCTGACGAGGTGCCCGAGTCTGATCTCCGAGCGCAGGTCGTCGCGCCAGGCCCGCTCGTAGTCGCCGAGCGTCCCCGGGTCGGTGGGAGCGATCTCCCGGGCCGCGTGGTCCGCGGCCGTCATCCCGTAGAGGATGCCGCCGCCGGTGAACGGTTTCGTCTGTGCGGCGGCGTCCCCGATCAGGAACGCGCGCCGACCGGTGACGCGCTTCGGTGGGCCAATGGGGATGAGACCCGAACAGCGCCGGGTCGTCTCGACACCGTAGGCGTCGGTGAAAGCCTCGAACGTGGCCCGTACGTCGTCGCCCGGCGGCGTCGCTAGCCCGTATTCGACGCCGGCGTCCCCGCGAGGGATGCGCCAGGCGAAAAAGCGCGGAACGGTCAGGTGCACGTCGACGAAATCGTCGTGGTCGGGGTCGTCGGTGAATCCCAACACGCCGTGTAACAACTCGCCGGGTTCGGGCAGGCCGAGTTCCGACCGGACGCGGGATTGGGGACCGTCACAGCCCGCGACCATCCGTGCCCGATACGTATCGGTTCCGTCCGGTCCCCGGACGGTCACTTCGACGTGATCGCGGCGCTCGGCGACCGAGAGCACGGTGTGTTTCTCCCGGAGGTCCACGCCGGCGTCGCGGGCCGCCTCGGCGAGCGTCCGGTCGAGGCCGACCCGATCGATGACGTTCGAGATCACCTCGTCCTTGTAGAAGGGGTGGGCCTCGCTGTCCGGCCCGCCTCTGTGAAACCGGGCACCGGAGACCTCGTTCTGGAGGAGGTCCTCGCGCGCGCCTGGCGGCGTGAACTCCCAGACGTCCGTACTCACGTGGCCCGAGCAGGCCAGCGGCTCCCCCACCGTTCCTTGCTCGAAGGCGAGGACGTCGTGTCCCCGCTCGGCGGCCCGACGGGCGAACCGCGACCCCGCTGGACCGGCCCCCACCACGACGAAGTCGTACATGTCTCTGGGGTTCGTCTCGGTCGACTAATAGCTTCGTTTCCGGCGACTCTTCCCCGTGCCTCCTCGCCCCGGCGAAGGTTCAAATGGCAGAAGGGGGCCAGTCCGACCCATGCCCTGACCCATCGCCGGCGTGCGGTCCGCGGGAGCGCGACACGCCGCACGCCGACCCCCGCTGTGTCGCCTGTTCGCTACGCGACGACTGCCGATCCGCGGCAGATCTGATCGGGAACGCGGTCCGGCCACGACACGTCCAGTAGCTACCACGACTGTTCGTGAGTAGTCCGCAACCACCCCGTCAGAGGCACTTTGCCGCCACGGACCGCTCCTGTGCTCATGGAACCCGTTGCGACTCGACTGGACGAGGGTGAGGTGACCCTCCTGGACAGACTCGTCGAGATTCGCGGGAGCAGTCGAAACGAGGTCGTCCGCGAGGCAGTCTCCACCTTCGTCCGCGACGAACTGGTCGAGATCGCCCTGGAACGCTATCGAACGGGAGAAGTCGGACTGCGGGGTGCGGCCGAGATCGCCGGCTGCACCATCGGTGAGACGATGGCAGCGGCCAACGACCGGAACGTCCTCTCGAACGCCGACGAAGGGACTCTCGAACGGGACGTCCAGGCCTTGCGATGAGTCGGGCAGACCGGACGGTACTCGTCGACGCCGACGTGTTCATCACGTTCGCGAGAGTCGGTGCCGTGGATGTCCTGCGGTCCGTGCAGGGGACGCTGTGGATGCCGGTCCCAGTCGACCAGGAGATCGTCTCTCGGCCGGCCGCGACCGAACTCGCAAGCGCTATCGATGCCGGCTGGCTCGGAATCGCGGCGCCGCCGCCCGACCAGTACGTACAACACGCGGCGCTACATCTCGGCCGCGACGTCGAACGTGTGACGTACAACGGCGACATCTTCCTGCTCGCACAGGCACTGGCCGTCCCCGGAACGACCGTCGTCACCGACGACAAACCGCTTCGGCGGTGTTGTCGGCGGCTCTCGATCCCCGTCGCCGGGTCGGTCGCGGTTCTGGTACGGGCCGTCGAACGCGGAACGCTCGGGCCCGCACGGGCGACGGCCACGCTGTTCGCGATGGACAAGGTCGGCCCGCGGCTCAGTGCGTCGGTACTCAGGGACGCGGAACGTCTGATCGCCGAGGCCGCAGAGACGCCCCCGGTCGACGAGGCCCCTTCGGACGACGCGCTGGGTGACTCCTAGGCCCGGTGTGAAAGGGTCAGTCGTCGTCCGCGCCGGTGGCTTCCGTCTCCGCATCGGACACGGCGGCCGCGAGTTCCCGGTCGCTGCGCGGCCCCTCCAGTTCGACGGCCGGGAGCAGGTCGCGCAGGTACTCTCCGGTGTAGGAGCCGTCAGTCCGGGCGACTTCCTCGGGCGTCCCCGTCGCGACGACCTCGCCGCCGTTCTCGCCGCCCTCGGGACCGAGGTCGACGACGTGGTCGGCGTTCTTCACGAGGTCGAGTTCGTGTTCGATGACGACCACCGTGTTGCCGTCGTCGGTCAGCCGGTGTAGCACGTCGATGAGTTTGCGCTCGTCCTCGGGGTGGAGCCCAGTCGTCGGCTCGTCGAGCAGGTACAGCGTCTCCCCGGAGTCTTTCTTCCCGAGTTCCTCGGCGAGTTTGACCCGCTGGGCTTCCCCGCCCGACAGCGTCGTCGAGGGCTGGCCCAGGCGCATGTAGCCCAGGCCGACGTCTTTCAGGAGCTTCAGGCGGCGTCGGATCTGGCCGTGGCTCTCGAAGAAGTCGTAGGCCTCGTCGACGCTCATGTCGAGGACGTCCGCGATGGTCTCGCCCTTGAACGTCACGTCGAGCGTCTCGTCGTTGTACCGCGCGCCGCCACAGTCCTCGCAGGGGACCTGCACGTCCGAGAGGAAGTTCATGTCGATCTTGACAGTGCCCTGGCCGCCACAGCCCTCACACCGGCCGCCCTTGACGTTGAAGGAGAACCGACCCTTCTCGTAGCCGCGCTGTTTCGCGAGGCTGGTCTCGGCGAACAGCTCCCGGATGTGGTCGAAGACGTCGGTGTAGGTCGCGGGGTTCGACCGGGGCGTGCGGCCGATGGGCGACTGGTCGATGAGTCGGACCGTCTCGATCTGGTCGAGCCCCTCGATCGTGTCGTGGTCACCGGGGTCGACGGAGGTGTTGTCGTTCATCCCCCGGGCCAGTCCCTTGTAGAGGATGTCGTGCATCAGCGTTGACTTCCCCGAGCCCGAGACGCCCGTGATGGCCGTGAACGCGCCCACCGGCAGGTCCACGTCGAGGTCCTTGAGGTTGTGCTGGCGCGCACCCGTAATGGTGATCGTGCCGTTGGGTTCCCGACGGGTTTCGGGCACGGGAATCACCTTCTCGCCGGAGAGGTAATCACCGGTGACGCTCTCCTCGCAGTCGATCACCTCGTCGAAGTCGCCGTTGACGACGACCTCGCCGCCGCGCTTGCCCGGCCCGGGCCCCATGTCGATGATGGTATCGGCCCGGCGCATCGTCTCCGTGTCGTGTTCGACGACGATGAGGGTGTTTCCGATGTCGCGGAGTTCCTCCAGCGTATTGAGCAGGCGATCGTTGTCCCGCTGGTGGAGCCCGATGGAGGGCTCGTCGAGCACGTAGAGCACCCCCACGAGGCCGGAGCCGATCTGGGTGGCCAGGCGGATGCGCTGGCTCTCCCCCCCGGAGAGCGTCGACGCTTCCCGATCGAGGGTGAGATACTCCAGGCCGACCTCGCACATGAAGCCCAGGCGTGCGCGGATCTCCTTCAGGATCTCCTCGGCGATCTTCGTGTCGCGCTCGTCGAGATGGTCTTCCATCCCCTCGAAGTGCTCTAAGGCGTCGCCGATGGACAGTTCGTTGACCTCGGTGATCGAGGTCCCGTCCACCAGGACGGCCCGGGACTCGGCTTTGAGGCGGGTGCCCTCACAGGCGGGACAGGTGGTGACGGCCATGTACTCCTCGATGTGGTCCCGGGCCCGGTCGCTGTCGGTCTCGACGTACCGGCGTTCGAGGTTCTCGATGACGCCCTCGAACGCTTCAGTCTTCTCGCGGGTGCCGTTCTTCGTCGTCCACTCGAAGTGGACCACATCGTCGGTACCCCAGAGGAACTGCCGTCGAATCTCCTCGTCCAGGTCCTCGAAGGGCGTATCGAGGTCGACCCCGAAGTGGTCGGCGACGTTGTCCAGTTGCCGCGAGTAGTACGTGCGGTTGTAGCTCCAGGGCTCGAAGACGTGTTTCAGCGGCTTCGAGGGGTCCTCGATCACGAGGTCCTCGCTGACCTCCTGGGTCGAGCCGATCCCCTCACACTCGGGACAGGCACCGTGGGGAGAGTTGAAGGAGAAACTGCGCGTCTCGATCTCGGAGATGTCGATACCGCAGTGGGTACACGCCAACTCCTCGGAGAACTCGACGATCAACCGGTCGTCGGCCGCCGCCTCGCCGTCCTCCGCATCCGCCAAGTCGCCGGTCGCCCGGGCGGTCGCTCCACCCAGTTCCAGGTCTTCGGGCGGGTTCGGCAGAATGACTTTCAGGACCCCCTCGCCTCGCTCCAGAGCGGTCTCGACGGAGTCAGTGATGCGCGAGCGGGCGTCCTCGCTGACTTTGACGCGGTCGACGACCACGTCGATCGTGTGGTCGTAGTTCTCGTCTAAGTCGGGCCGGTCCATCGTCAGGTCGTAGGACTCGCCGTCGACCTCGACGCGGCCGTACCCTTCGCTCACGAGGTCGTCGAAGAGGTCCTCGAACGCGCCCTTCTGGTCACGAACGACCGGCGCGGCGAGTTTCGCTTTCGTCCCCTCGGGGAGGTCCAGCACGCGCCGGACCATGTTCTGGGCGCTCTGCTCGCCGACCTCGCGGCCACACTCGGGACAGTGGGGCGTCCCGACGCGCGCGTAGAGCAGTCGCAGGTAGTCGTGGAGTTCCGTCACCGTCCCGACCGTCGATCGGGGGTTGTTCGCGGCGTTTTTCTGGTCGATACTGATCGCGGGCGAGAGCCCTTCGACGTTCTCGACCTGCGGTTTGTCCATCTGGCCCAGGAAGTTCCGG
The DNA here is from genome assembly GCF_005049285.1 of Halorientalis salina. Lineage (GTDB taxonomy): Archaea > Halobacteriota > Halobacteria > Halobacteriales > Haloarculaceae > Halorientalis > Halorientalis salina. Next base: position 245,938 of record NZ_SOSC01000003.1, read on the forward strand.
GCGTAGGCCGACAGCGACTCGATGTAGCGGCGCTGGCCCTCGGCGTAGATGGTCTCGAACGCGAGCGAGGACTTCCCCGACCCCGACAGCCCCGTCACGACGGTCAACTCCTCGCGGGGCACCGTCACGTCGACGTCCTTGAGGTTGTGTTCCTCCGCCCCGCGGACCTCGATGTACTCTCTGGTCATCTATGCGCGGTCAAGGGCGGGACCTGTGAAACCCTGTCGGTTCCCCTCGGATCCGTCGGGATACCTGTCAGATATGAGGTGCGTGGAGCGCAGTCTGTATCCGAGACGGCACGGACCCGGCCACTCGTAGTCCGCATCGACCACCCCGAGCGTCCGAACGGTCGTTTTCAGCAGCGATAACGGAAACCGGCAGGAGTGCTGTTCTACCGGTCGGTATCATCGGTGAAAACCCCATCTTATTCCGGTTAACGGCCAGAATCAGTAACTGTAGCCGGCGAACGGTGATGGCTATTTATTGTGTGTGCGGGCGCTATCAGAAACGATGCCTGGAACAGTGTATGCGGTCGCCGGCAGCAAGGGTGGTGTCGGCAAGACGACGACGGCAGCGAACCTGGCGGCCACGCTGCGGGCGACAGGGCGGTCGGTCGTGCTCGTGGACACGGACCTCGCCATGTCCAACCTCAAGGACGTGATCGGGCTGACGGGCGAGGCGACGATTCACGACGTCCTCGCCGGGGAGTGTTCCGTGCAGGACGCCATCATCGAGGAGTCCGAGGACGTGCTTGACACGCCGGGGAAACTCGACGTGTTGCCGGGCGCAACCGAACTCGACGCGTTTGCCACCGCCGAGCCGGAGGCGCTCACCGGGATCGTCGAGGACCTCGCCGACCGGTACGACACCGTCATCCTCGATACGGCCAGCGGAATCACTCGCGAAACCGCGATCCCGATCGCGGCGGCCGACGAGACCATCGTGATGACCACGCCACTCCGGGCTTCGGTTCTGGACGCAGCAAAGACGGTCGAGTTCGTCGAGAGCGTCGGCGGGACCGTCGGCGGGCTCGTGGTGTCCCGTCACGCCCCCGGCCTCGACGACGAAGAGATCGTCGAGCAGGTCGGCGTCGACCGCCTCGCGACCATTCCCGACCTCGACGCCCCCGGCGTCGACCCGCTTCGGCCCTACCGCACGCTCGTCGTTCGACTGCTCATCGGCCGGGACGTGGCCACCGATCCGGCGAACGTCCTCGACATCGACGAGGGCGAGACGCCGCGGATCACCAGCACGCTCGAACCGGTCCCCGAGAGCGCTGCTGGCGGCGACGCACCCGAAGACGTCCCCACCGTCGACGACGTAAACGCGGACTCACCGGATGAAAGCGAGCGAACGGCCGACGAGGACGCCGAACCGGCGTCGGCCGAGTCCGCGGCGACCGGCGACAGTGATGACGAGGACGACGAGGCCATCCCGGTCGAAAGCGAATCCAAGAAGGACGGCACGATCCACCGGTTCGTCAACGCAATCAGCGGGCAGGGGAGCTGAAACGCGCGACCGTCCAGAATTCGCACGTCACCACCTGACCAGCGACACACGGACCGACCGTCGGGCACCCGACTGCGCCGGACTACTCGTTTTCCGCGTTATCGTTCACCAGCGCCGCCTGTGCCGGAATGCTCCCGATCAGTCCGACCACCAGCGGGTAGAGGAGCCCGTAGGTGAGCGTCCCCAGGCGGTCGGGACGAACGATCGCCGTCAGTTCGCCGCCGGTCGGCGGTTCGATCACCTGTGGCTGCGTGAAGACGAAGGTCCCCAGCAGCGCCAACAATAGGTAGCCGATCGTCATCGAAAATGCCGTCAGCACGGCGTAGCCCGCGCTCTGTTCGTCGGGCCGTCTCGCGTACGTGAAGACGATACTGGCTCCGACTATCGCGATGACCGGGATCGCGTAGTAGATCCCCGGAATACCCGCGCCCGCGACTGGGTTCGGGCGGGGGTTGATCATATCGACCGAGCCCCAGACGATCGGGACCATCTGCGAGTTATAGAAGATGTGTCCGACGGTGATGAGCTTCTCCGTCACCGAACCCGCGAGCGCGCCCCGATAGACCAGATACCCGCCGATACCGAGAAACCCGGCCACGAACGCACCAACCCCGGCGAGGAAGCCCCCGGCCCACGAGAACGGGAGAATCCGCTCTACGAGCACGTCGACGGCTCTCTCGGCGATGCCTCCGTCACTGTCGTCCGCGTCTGTTACTGCCACACCGGGAAGCCGACCGGGTATAAAAAAAGCGTTCCGGGGCCTGTTCGAGATCTGTCATACGCGCTCGGGGAGCCACCCGCCCGAAACTTCCACGTTGGCACCGCTGACGTAGTCGCTGTCCGGCGCGAGGAAAAAGAGTAGGGGCTGTATCATGTCCTCGTAACTCGCGGGTCGGCCGCGCGGCAGGTCCTCGGGGAACTCGTCGGAGTTCTCGACGACGTACGGCGAGACGGCGTTGACAGTGATACCGTCGTCGGCGGTGTCGGCCGCGAGCATCCGCGTGAACATCAACACGCCCGTCTTCGCGACGAAGTAGGGGAAGTTCTTCGGGTTCGCCAGAGCCCGGTCGGCGCTGGCGTAGCCCACGTTGACGATGCGGCCGTCTCCCTGCTCGCGCATCCCCGGGAGCGCCCGCTTCGAGCAGAGATAGGTCCCGTTGAGGTTCGTCTCGACGACCGTCTGCCAGGTCTCGAAGGCCATCGACTCCCAGTGTTCGGGCGCGAACGCGCCGACGTTGTTGACCAGCACGTCGACGGCCCCGAGGTCGGCCTCGACGGCGTCGAACAGCGCGTCGACCGCGTCGGGGTCGGTCACGTCCGCCTGGGCCGTCGTCACGTCGACGTCGGCCGCGCGAGCGGCATCCGCGACTTCCTCGGCGGCGTCGTCGCTCGACCGGTAGTGGACGGCCACGTCGGCCCCACAGGCCGCCAGCGCGAGGAGGTACTCCCGGCCGAGGCCCTTTGCGCTCCCAGTCACGAGTGCGGTCCGTCCGGCAAGGTCGGGTGCGAGCATACGCTTGCTTCGGGTCGAACCGGTTTAATCGGGGGTGTCCAGTGCCCCGCACACCTGACGGAGCCAGCCACAGGGGGCACTGGACGGAGACACGTCGAGTTCGGAGCCGGCCGCCCCGGTGGCAGCCGTCACGAGAATATGGGACAGCACGTCCGCACGTCGTGCGCGCCGTCGGCACGGCGAGCGCGACGGGTGTTATGGGTTCGTGCCGCGCTTACTCCTGCGTGAGGAGGCGGCGGAGCACGAGATGGAGGACGCCGCCGTTCTCGATATACTTGACGGCTGCCGGCGTCGACACCTGTGCGGTGACCTCGAACTCCGTCGTCTCGCCGTCGTCGGCTTCGGCGACCACGGTGAGTTCGTCGTTCATCTCCAGGCCGTCGTCGAGGCCCTCGATGGAGAACACTTCGGTGCCGTCGAGGCCGAGTTCCTCCCAGCCCTCGCCCTCGGCGAACTGCAGGGGCAGGACGCCCATGCCCAGCAGGTTGTCGCGGTAGATGCGCTCGTAGCTCTTGGCGATGGTCGCGCGGATGCCCAGCAGGTCGGTCCCCTTGGCGGCCCAGTCACGGCTGGACCCGGTCCCGAACTCCTCGCCGGACATGACGATCAGCGGCGTGTCGTCGTCGCGGTAGCGCTCGCTGGCCTCGAAGACGGTGGTCTCCTCGCCGGTCGGCAGGTGCTTGGCGTAGCCACCCGTCTTCCCGTCGAGCATCTCGTTTTCGATGCGGACGTTCGCGAACGTGCCGCGCATCATGACCTCGTGGTTGCCACGGCGCGAGCCGTACGTGTTGAACTCGTACGGTTCGACGCCGCGCTCCTTGAGCCACTGACCGGCAGGCAGGTCCTCACCGAACGGCCCGGCGGGGCTGATGTGGTCGGTGGTGACCGTGTCGCCAAGCGTCATGAGACAGCGGGCGTTCGCGATGTCCTCGACGCCAGGCTCTTCGAGCGGGAAGTCCTGGAAGAACGGGGGTTCGCGGATGTATGTGGACTCGTCGTCCCAGTCGTAGACCTCGCCGGTCGGCGCGTCGAGTGCTTCCCAGCGCTCGTCGCCCTCGTAGACGGAGGCGTACTTCTCCTCGAACATCTCCGGGGAGACGCTGTTGTGGACCGCGTCGTGGATCTCCTCGGTGTCCGGCCAGATGTCCTCGAGGAAGACCGGCTCGCCGTCGTCGTCGTGGCCGAGCGGTTCCTCCTCGAGGTCGATGTCCATCTTCCCGGCCAAACCATAGGCGACGACCAGCGGCGGGCTGCCGAGGTAGTTCGCTGCGATCTTCGGGTGGATGCGCGCCTCGAAGTTCCGGTTGCCCGAGAGGACGCTCGTCGCCCAGAGGTCGTGCTCGTCGATGGCGTCCTCGATGGGGTCCTGGAGCGGGCCGGAGTTCCCGATACAGGTCGTACAGCCGTAGCCGACGACGTCGTAGCCCAGTTCCTCCATGTAGTCCATCAGCCCGGACTCTTCGAGGTAGGCCGTGACGACGCGGCTCCCGGGTGCGAGGCTCGTCTTCACGTAATCGGGCACGTCGAGGCCTTTCTCGACGGCGTTGCGAGCCAGCAGGCCGGCCGCGAGCATCACCGAGGGGTTCGAGGTGTTCGTACACGAGGTGATGGCGCTGACCAGGACGCTGCCGTGGCCGATCTCGACTTCGGTGCCGTCGTCGAGCGTGACCGGGACCGTCTCGCCGAGTTCGAGGTCGTGTTTGACCTCTGCCGCGCCGTCGGCCTGGACGACGCCCTGCTCTTCGAGCAGGTTCGGGAAGTGTTCGTCGAGGTCGCCCATCGGGATGCGCGAGTGGGGCTTCTTGTGGCCGGCCAGGGACGGCTCCACAGTACTAAGGTCGAAATCGACGGTCTCGGTGAACTCGGGGTCCTGCTCGCCGAACAGGCCCTGTGCGTCGAGGTACTCCTCGACGAGTTCGATGTGGTCCTCGTCGCGACCCGTGAGTTCGAGGTACTCGAGGGTCTTGTCGTCGACCGGGAACATGCTGATGGTCGACCCCTGCTCGGGTGCCATGTTGGCGATGGTCGCGCGGTCGGCGACGGTGAGGTTCTCGACGCCGGGGCCGTAGAACTCGACGAAGCGGTCGACGACGCCGACCTGGCGGAGCTTCTCGGTCAGGTGGAGCACGAGGTCGGTCGCGGTCGCGCCCTCGGGGAGGTCACCCTCCAGCCGGACGCCGACGACTTCCGGCAGGCCCATGGTGATGGGCTGGCCGAGCATCGCGGCCTCGGCCTCGATCCCGCCGACACCCCAGCCGACGACGCCGATGCCGCCGATCATGGGCGTGTGGCTGTCAGTGCCGACGAGCGTGTCGGGGATAAGCCACTGCTCGCCGTCTTCCTCTCGCTCGTGGACGACCCGTCCCAGGTGTTCTAAGTTGACCTGGTGGACGATCCCCGTTCCCGGCGGGACGACCTCGAAGTTGTCGAAGGCCTGTTGTGCCCACTTGATGGAGCGGTAGCGTTCCTCGTTGCGCTCGTACTCGAGTTCGACGTTCTTCTCGTAAGCGTCCTCGTCGCCGAAGTAGTCGACCTGGACGCTGTGGTCGATCACGAGGTCGCAGGGAATCTCGGGTTCGACGAGCGCCGGGTCGCGGTCCTTGCGATCGACGGCCGAGCGCAGCGCCGCCAGGTCGACGACGGCCGGCACGCCGGTCAGGTCCTGCAGGACGACGCGAGACGGCTGGAAGGGCAGTTCGACGTCCGGCACGTCCGGTGCCCAGGAGGCGGCGTTGCGCACGTCCTGTTCGGTGACGTTCTCGCCGTCGATATTTCGGACGACCGATTCCAGCAGCACGCGGATGCTCACCGGGAGCTTGTCGAGTTCACAGAGCCCTTCCTCTTCCAGGGCGGTGAGGTCCGCCATCTTGTAGGTGTCGCCACCGTGTTCGAATTCGCGAATCGCGTCGAACGGATCGTTCGAAACCATACTAGAGCTACCACCCTCCCGATTATTAATCGTCTTATTCTTCCCAGATACTGAGATATGGCAATAATCGCTTTTTCGGAGGTTCTCCAGCCCGTTTGGGAGTTAGCAGCAGGTGTTTCCCTCGACCGGTTCGCTCCCTGCCGGCGTGCACACTCACGAAGGGTTTGCAGCGCCGATCGTGCCAGGTGTGGCGGGTGACGGGAGTGAGTGACCCCGGCGAAAAAGGTGGTCAGTCGTCGCCGTCAGCGTCCGGTTCGGGGCCGGGCACCGAGGTCGCGGGTTCGGGCCCCAGTTCGGGCGAACCGGTGTGTCGGCGCTGTCCGATGCTGTGGGGCGCCCATCGGTCCCAGAGCGCCAGCACGGCGGGGAGGACGAACACCGACGTGAGGAACGCGTAGACGATGCTGATGGCGGTCAGAATGCCGAACTGACCGATGGCGGGGAACAGCGCCAGCGCGAGGACGCCGATGCCGAAGACGGTGGTGAACATGCTGCCCATCAGCGCGCCGCCGGTCCCGCGGACCGTGCGGTCGAGCGCGGGGATCAGTGGCCGCTCCTTGCGCTCGTCGGCGAAGCGGTGGACGACGTGGACGGAGTAGTCGATCCCCAGGCCGATGGTGATCGCCAGCATCGTCGCGGTGATGGAGTTGAAGGGGATGCTCAGGAACCGCATGGTCGCGGCCAGCAGGGTCACCGTCACCACGATGGGGATGACGTTCGCGATGCCCAGCGTCGCCTCGCCCTCCAGCACCCAGTAGATGAACAGGAGGAACAGCGTCGCGCCCGCCAGGGCGACCGCGAGGCTCGTGATCGCCGACTCGAAGATCACGCCCGAGACCGCCTGGAAGACGACGATCTCGCCGGTCGCGATGGCCGTATACCGGAAGCGGTCCGCCACCGCGCGCGTGTCGTCGGTGACCTCCTGCTGGGTCGCGTCGGACTCGACCGTGTAGACGACGCGGGCGCTCCGCCGGTCCTCGGTCATGTACTGCAGCGCCTGGTCCCGGGCCGACGAGGAGAGCAGGGTGTCGTAGACTTCACCCAGGTTGTCGTCGGGGACGCCGTCGTCGTCGCGGTCGTTGCGGTCGACGAGCGCGGCGAACTCCTCGTCGCGCTCGGCGTGGTCCTGAATAACCGTGACGATGCTCGTGCTGTCGGCCCGCCGCCCCTCGTCGGTGACGAAGCTGTCGGGCGGGTTCTTCCCGGCCGAGTGGATCTGTTCTAGGGCCGTGTCCTTCGTCATCGCCCCCTCGACGTAGACGGTGGCGGAGTCGCTCTGGGTCGAGGCGAACTTGTCCTCGAGGAAGTTCGTCTGGGAGGTGACGCTGTACTCGTGTGGTTTGAACGGTTCGGGCAACTCCATCATCCAGTCGGGGTTCTCCTCGGGCGGCAGGAAGTCCTCCTGCTCGAAGGAGGTGCTGACGCCGGTCGCGTAGTAGCCGGCCCCGACACTGCCGACCAGCACGAGGACGAGGAAGATCGCCGGGGCTCGGTCAGCGACGATGACGCCACCCCTGAGGACGCGGCTGAACGCCGACCCCTCCGAGCCCAGCGGCGTCTCGCTCATCTGCGGGATCGGGTAGCGCTCGCGCAACCGGTCGATGTACACCTTCGCCGCGGGCAGGAAGACGCCGAAGATGAGGAACGTGAAGACGATCCCGATCGAGGCGACCACGCCGAAGTCCTTGATCGGCCCGAGCTGGCTCGTGAGGTTTGCGGCGAAGCCGATGACGGTCGTCCCGGTGACGATGAAAAAGGCCACCAGCAACTGGTCGGTCGTGATCCGCATCGAGGTCTCGACGTCTTTCCCCAGGACCCGCTCCTCGCGGTAGCGGTTGATGGCGTGGATACCGAAGTCGATGCCGACCGCCAGCAACAGCGGCGGCACCGCGATGAGCATCTGGCTGAACGGGATGCCGGCCAGACCCATGAACCCGAAGGTCCAGATAATCCCCATCGCCAGCGAGACGACGCCGAGCAACAGGTCGACGAGGTCCCGGTAGGCGATCACCAGGAAGAAGGTGATGAAGATCACCGCCGCGGGAACGACGATCAACAGCGAGTCGGTGATGACGTTCGTGAACTCGCTGGCGATGATCCCCGAGCCGAAGACGTCGATGCCGTTCCCGCTATCGGAGGACTCGACGATGAACTGGGACTGCTCCTGGAGCGGTGTCAGCGGACTGGAGCCGCCCTGCCCGGAGCTCTGGGAGATGCCGGCCGGCACGTCGTGGGTGACCAACCCGATCGTCGCCGTCGCGGAGGCCGACCGACGGTTGAAATCGGTACTCACGAGCGTCGAAAACCGCGGGTTCTCCTCGGCCGCGCGAGACACTGCCGCTTCGATCTGTGACGGGGTCGCTCCCTCGACGGCGTCGATCTGCGCGTCGGTCGTCGTCGCGGTCGGATCCAGCTGCCGGGCGACGATGCCCGCGGCGCTCGACGTCGAGGAGACGCGCAGTCCGTTCTGGTCTTCGAGCTGTTCCTGGGTCCGAAGCATCCGCAACAGGGACGGCTTCGAGAGGACGTTCTGGTCAGACTGAATGAGCTGCGTGTTCCCGCTGTCGGTCGCGAACGGGTCCTCGAAGTCGTCGTTGACGGCGGAAAAGGCCTCCTCCGCGGGGAGTCCGGTCGTGAACTGGGAGGTCCCGGCAGAGGTGCCGACGCTCCCCAATCCCATCCCGAAGACGACGGTCAGGACGAGGAACGCGAGGATGATCCGGCCCGGTCGCTCGACGATGGTCTCGTCGACGCGGTCGATGATGCGCTGGTAATCCATAGATGGGGAAATTCGGGGTTACCGGAACCGCATGTAGCCGCCGATGCCGACGACTGCCGCGACACCGAGTCCGACCAGTATCAGCGGGAAGCCGCCGCCACTGCCCTCCTTCTCGGTGACGGTCACCGGCACCCGGTAGGAGTCCGAGACGAGCGTGTCACCGTCCTCGTCGTCGTACTGGAAGTCCATCGACACGGGGTAGGCCTTCGGGCTCGCGCCGCTGGCCGAGACGGTGAAGCTGATGTTCTTGGTTTCACCGGGCTCTAGCTCGGCGATGAAGGCGTCGGAGTCGCTGGCCGAGATCGGGCTGTCGGCGAACAGCTTCGCCGAGATGTCCGTCAGCGTCTCGTTGGCCGTGTTCGTCACCGCGACTTCGAGGTCGGTGCTCCCGCCGTTCGTGAGATTGCCCTTCCGTACGTCCACGTCGAAGGTGCTGGACTTATCGCCGACCTGCTGGCGGGTCACGAGCGAGTCGCCCTGGCGGGTCTCGTCCTCGGTGTTGCGGTACTCGGTGGTAAAGGAGAACTGTCGCGGCCCGGACGCCGCACCGTCGCTGATCTCGACGGCGAAGTCGAAGTCGGCGGACTCACCGGGCTGGAGGGTCCCAACCGAATACTCCCGCTCGGTGGGGTTGACGTTCTCGTTCTCGGTCGCGAAGCGCACGACGACGTCGCGGGCGGTCGTCTCGCCGTCGTTGGTGATCGTCCCGCGCAGCGTCCGTTCCTCGCCCACGCGGAGGTCGCTCGAGACGTTACTGAGCGAGAACTCCATCTCGGGGAGCGGCGTCACGCCCAGCGAGACGGGCCGGGAGGTTCCCGAGTCGTCGTTTTCGTCGTCGAAGGCGACGCTGGATTCCAGGGCGTAACTGCGCGTGTCCGCGCCCTCCGTGGCCGTGGCGTCGAACTCGACGGTTCTGGTCTCGCCGGCCGCCCAGTCGCCGACGAACCGGCTGGCCGAACTGGACTCGCCGAAGACGATGTCGGAGCTTCTGCTTTCCAAGTTGACCGTCGCGTCGTTGACGTCGATAGCCCCGTCGTTACGCATCGTCACCGCGACGGTGCCGGTGTCGCCCACCGCCACGTCGCTCTCGGTCTCAAGCACGCTGAAGCGCTGTTCGGTCAGCGGCGTCACACCGAGCGTGAGAGGGTTCGATTCGTATCCCACGCCGTCGCTGTCCTCGAAGTTCGCGGTCGCCGTGAAGGCGTAGCTCTGTTCTTTCGCGCTGCTCGAGGCGAGGACCTGGTACTCGACCGTTCTGGTCTCGCCGGGTTCCCAGTTGCCGACGTAGCGCGTCGACGTGGTCGCGCCGTTGCCGAAGGTGAGGTCGCCGTTCGGGGAGGCGAGTTCGACCGTCGTGTCGCTGGCCGCCTCGGTCCCGGTGTTCTCCATGGTCACCTCGGCCGTCCCCGAGGCGCCGACTCGCACGTCGGTCTCGGTGTCGACGACCTCGAAGTTCGCCCTGTCGTCGACGACGACTTCCACGTCGTAGCGCTCTGTTTCGGTCTTCTCGTTTCTCGTGCCCTCCGTCTCGCTGATCGAGGACGTGTACTTGTACTCGACGACGGCCTCCATCTCGTAGGTGCCCGGCTCGGCGTCCTCGTCGACGGAGATGTCGAATCCGAAGGGTGCCGACTGTCCCTGCGGGAGCTGGCCGGTGGTCTGGGAGCCACTGCGGACCGAGATCGGCGCGCCGTCGGACTCAAGTTCCACCTCGACCCCGCGTGCGGTCGTGACCTCGCTGTTCAGGCTCGGGTTCGTCGACGAGCCCGATTCGAGGTTCCCGGTGTTCGTCAGTTTGACAGTTAGCTCAGTGTCCTCCCCCGGCGTCAGCCTGTCGTTCGGAACGGACGCGTCGATGTCCGGACTCCCGTTTACCGACGCCAGCACTGGCGTCGGAACGAGCAGCGATGCAACGACCAACAGGACGGCGATCTGTGTACCCCTCATGATTCTGATTGAATATTCATTCAGCCGCTTGTTCTGATTGAATGTTCATTCAACACTAAAAGCTTTCCACTTGCCGACAGGGTCAGGGCCGATACGAAGACTTATTTAATGGTGATTGAATATTCAGTCAACATGGCCTCTCCGATGGAGTTGTTCGACGAGGAGCCAGGGAGTACTCGCGAGGCCATCATGCAGGCGACGTACGCGGCGCTCGCGAAACACGGGTACGCGGACCTGACGATCCAGCGCATCAGCGACGAGTTCGACAAGAGCAAGTCGCTGCTCTACCACCACTACGAGAGCAAGGACGCGCTGCTCGTGGATTTCATGGGGTTCATGCTCGAACGGATCGAGGACACCATCCCCATCGAACAGCAGGAAAACGCCTACGAACAGCTCGTGTTGGTGTTCGACCAGGTCTTCGACGAGTTGTTCGCCGAACCCGACTTCTTGCGCGCGCTGCTGGAACTGCGGACCCAGGCCGCCACCGACGAGACCTACCGCCAGGAGTTCAGCGACAACGAGGCGTACATCAGAGCCAGGCTCGCCGACATCATCCGGGCCGGCATCGAGGAAGGGACCTTCCGCGAGGTCGACCCCGCCCGAACCGCCGAGTTGATTCTGACGCTCATCGACGGGGCCGTGCTTCGCCAGGCGACCATCGACGACATCGACATCGATCTGATTCGTGACGAGTTGGTCAACTACGCCCGACTCCGACTGCTGACCGACGAGGCCGACGTTTAGTCCCGTCTGGCCCGGCGTTTCCACGCCCCTTCCTGAGCGCGCTCGGCGACGTGGCGCTGCCCGTCGGCGACCCGCTCGCGCGTTTCTGCCTCGAAGGCCCTGATGTCGTCCAGGAACTCCGCCTGGAAACTCTCCAGCACGTCGTAGGACCAGCGGTCGTCGTCGATGACGCCCCGCGGCAGGTACTCGTCCCGGAGCGCGTCCGCCAGGTCGTCGAAGCCACAGTCCCGGAGCAGGCCCTCGGCCTCGGCCAGGTGATCCATGGCGTGGCCGGTGTTGTGGTGGAACTCGACCAGGTGGCCGTGGGCGCGGTGCAACCACTCCAGGCCGAGTTCGACCTGGTGGAGCGCCTCGCGTTCACCCTCGCTTATGGCTGTCTCCTCGTCGCTGGACATGAGTTATGCTAGCGTTCCACGAGGCTTGAACCTGGCGCGGCCACGCCGGCAGCCCGGGCCGTCGGAGTCGGGGGAACCACAACCCATAGGTGCGCGACGACGGAACGGAACGTATGCGACGCCGCCAGTTCCTGTCCGCGACCGCCGGCCTATCGCTCTCCGCTGGGGTCGCCCTCGGTGCCCCCGCCAGCCGCGCTCGACAGCAATCCGGCGATGTCCCCTTCGAACCGGTCGGGACGGTCGCCGTCGACGGCATCAAGGAAGCCGTCGTCGACCCCGACGGGACCACCGTCTACGCCGCCGTCAGCGACGGGTTCGCCACCCTCGACGTCTCCGACCCGGCGAACCCGACCCTACTCGCCGAGCGTAGCGGCCTGCTCGCCGACCGCGAGAACGGCCCCATTCAGCAGATCTACGACGTCAAAGTCGACGGCGACCGACTGGTAGTCGTCGGGCCGGCCAACCCGAAACAGGACGCGCTCAACGCGGCCGTGTTCTACGACGTCTCCGACCCCGCCGCGCCACAGCAGCTGGGCGTCTACGAGACGGACTACCCCATCCACAACTGCGACTTCGCGGACGGCATCGCCTATCTGACCGGCAATCGTCGGGCCCGAAACGACCTGGAGCTGATCGCCGATCCCAGCGACCCGCGCTCGGTCGGCTCCTGGTCCATCGTCGATCACAACGAGCGATGGGCGGACGTGTATCCCGGCCTGCGAACCCTCCACGACGTCTACGTCCAGGACGGCCGCGCGTATCTCGCTCACTGGGACGCCGGGACCTGGATCGTCGACGTGTCCCAACCGTCGTCTCCGACGCTCGTCTCTCGGGTTCGCGGCCGATCGGCCGATGAACTCGCGTCGTACGGCCGGACGCAGGGCGCGCTCGAATCCATCAGACCCCCGGGCAACGACCACTACGTCGCCGTCGACGACGACGCGTCGGTACTGGGGATCGGCATGGAGTCGTGGGCGTACAGAAACCAGGGTGGCCCGAGCGGCATCGAACTCTGGGACATCTCGGACCCGAACAACCCCAGTCGGCGCTCGACCATCGACCCGCCGCCGACGTCGAACCCGAACTATCGGGGCGAGTGGACCACCTCGCACAACTTCGAGTTCGTCGACGACCGCCTCTACACCTCGTGGTACCGGGGCGGCGTCAAGGTGTTCGACGTGAGCGATCCTGACTCACCCACGGAGATCGCCGCGTGGCGCGACTCCGAGACGACGAGTTTCTGGACCGCGCAGGTGGCGGGCGACGCCGTCGTGGCGTCGAGCGGCATCGACCGCAACCAGGAGACCACCATCCCCGACCGACTCGTCACGTTCCCGGTCCCTGGAGCCGACGTCGACGTGCCGACCGAGACGCCGGCACTGGGGACAGGGACCAGAACCGACACGGGGACGGCCAAAGGGGCGGACACGAACACGGACGGTGAGACAGAGGCGAGTCCGACCGACCGCACGGAATCGGCGGCAAACGAAACGGCCGAAACGACGACGTCGGACGCCAGCGGTCCCGGGTTCGGCGTCCTCGCCGCGCTCGCGGGAGTCGGGGTCGGTGCCTGGAACGGCTACAGAAAGCGCTAGTGGGGCTTCAGATCTGAACTCCCATATTTATTCTAGAAACTGATATTTGAAGGGGCAGTAGCTCTGCGTAAGTTTTTGGGTACCACCGCTGATATCTCTCTTGTGGAACAAGATAGTGAAACGTACGGAAACCTGAGGCTAAGCATCCGGGACTATCTTCGCAAATCGGTCATCACCGGAACCGCTATTGTTCTTCCTGTTTTGATAACTGCCGTATTGTTTTTATTTATTGTCAATTTTCTCTCACAGCTGTTGAATCCACTGGTTATCCCGATTCAGGAGGGGCCAGGGGATACATCCCCTTTTGTATCAAAACTCATAGCGATTGTCGTGCTGTTCGGCATCATCTTTTTTGTCGGCGCATTTACCGAATCTCGTGTCGGTGGTGACCGACTGAAACGGAACTTGGACGCCACTATGGCACAGATTCCTGGTATTCGATCTATCTACAGCCCGCTGGATCAGATCAGTACGATGTTGCTCGAAGGTGATACCCAGAATTTCCAGGACGTGCTCCTCGTGGAGTATCCGAAAGAGGGATCGTATTCGGTTGCATTCCAGACATCAACCCCTCCAGAGATGATCGAACAAACAACGGAGGAGGACGATATGCTCACTGTTTTCCTACCGATGGGTCCGAACCCATTCATGGGTGGATTTATTCTCCACATGTCCGAGGACGAAGTCTATCCGCTTGACCTCTCCGTCGAGGAGGGGGTTTCGTCGATCATTTCCTTCGGCGTCGCAGTCGAGATCGACGACCATCCGCCTGATGTCCCCATCGACCTGGATAAAGTGACAAAAGACGACGCATAAGGAGTTGTAAAAGGGGGTGTCTATCTTCTGAGTCCTGCACGGATCTATGTGCCAACTCTGAAACAGATGCCGTTGTTTCGCTGTCCTCGATAAGATCCACGCGCTAGAGCGCGTTCTCGACGGCCGCGGCGACGCCGCGAGCCTTCTCGGCCAGGTCCTCGGAGACGGATCCGGCGGCGACGGCCGCGTCGAGTTCCGCGTCGTCGACCCGTTCGACGGCCCCGTCGCCGTGTTTGACCACGTCGACGTGGAGGTCGACGTACCGCACGGTGTCGGGGAACACCTCGACCGGCGTGCAGACGTTGACGTAGGTCCCCTTGCGCTCGTTGTCGGCGTCCCGGTACACCGTCGCGTACCACCAGCGGCCCTCCTTGAACTTCGTCACCGCCACGTCGCCGGCCTCGATGTCGACCCCCAGCGCGTCGAGGGTTCCACCCGGCGTGAGTTCGCGCCGGAGCGTGAGCGTGCCTCCCGAATCGAACTCGGCGACCTCGCCCCGGCCGAGACTGATGTATCGCCCGTCGGGCTTGCCGTGGCCGATCTCGACGCTGTCACCGTCCCGGGGGCCGAACTGTCGGGTCACCACGCCGAACGGGAAGTCGGCGTCGCCGTCGCCGGCGGCCCCGCCGCAGAGCGCCTCGGCGAAGTCGACGGCCGCGCTGGCCCGGTCGTCGCCGGCCTTGATGCGGTGGTGGCCCGGCATCGTCGATACGGTCTCTGATCGCTTTTCGTCGAGTTCGAAGCGGGACTCGCGGCCGAACCAGCACCACAGCGTCGCCGACCCCGCCCAGACCGTCGCGGGTGCCGCGTCGTCCGGGTCGGCTGCGCTCGCGAGTGCGTCCTCGATGGCCTCGGCCCGGGCGTTCGTCGCGGCCAGCGCGTCGTCGAGCGCGTCGAAGGCCGCATCGTCGGCCAGGTGGCCCCAGCGGACGCCCCAGCCATCGAGCGGGTCCGACGAGATGAGGTCGACGATGTCCGCCGCGCCCGTCCCCGAGCGCCCCGTTCGCCCGCGGACGAGTCTGGCCAGCGGCCCGGGGAGTTTCAGATCCGTGTCCAGCAGCGGCCGGTCCGATTCCCACGGCGCGGCCGGTTCGCGGACCTGAACCCGCAGGCGGTCGCCTTCCGTGACGTGGTCCGCGGAGTTGTCGAACGGCAGGAACCCCTCGCCACCGCTGGCGGCGACGGCTCCCAACTCCGCGGCCGGCTCGACGCCGTCGCCCAGATCCACGACGGCACCGCTGCCCAGCGTCTCCCGCACCACGCCGTCGAACACCGCGTCCCGTGGCGTCGGGTCCGCCCAGACGAACGCGTCAAGCCCCACGTCGGCCAGCAGCTCCGCGATCGCCGTGACGGACGCCTCGCGCCCGACGACGCCCACGCCCTGTCGGTCGGCGGTGGTCTCGACGCCGGCGTCGGCCGGGACGAGCGGGAACTCGGTCTCGAAGCGGTCGGCGATGGCGTCGGAGGCCTGCACCACCGAGCAGTCCTCGCGGTCGGAAAGCAGCGCGGTCAGCGCAGTGCTGTAGATGCCGCGGACGCGGACGTTCATAGGGCGTCGGGGTCCGTGCTGAACTTCACGCGGTCGTGGACCGTCGGGCCAAGCGTCAGCTCGACGGTGTCGTCGGTGAGGACGCGGCCGCCCTCGACGTAGACTCCCCAGCCGTCGAACTTGAGATAGCCCCGCAGGTCGTCGGCGTGGGTGTAGAGGTCGATGTACTCGACGGTGTGTTCGACGATTTCGCTGCTACTGTGGGCGATGTCCATGTCCGAGTGGACGGTGTCGAGTCCATCGAAGAACGCTTCGAGTTCCCCGGCGGTCTCCCGGGTCGCCTCGACGACCGACTCCGAGACCGCGGCGATCTCGTCGGTGTCGAGGCCGGCCTCGCGGAGTGCCCCCTGCGTGCGCTGGTCGAAGTGCATACGATGGGCTACGAACGGCGGGCTTGAAAACGTCGCGAAAACGGGCGGCCTACACCAGGAGGTTCAGGATCAGGATGCCGAAGCCCAGGAAGGCACCGGTCGCGAACACCGTCCGCGGGTCGATGCGAATCGCGTTGTTGTCCTCGGCGTCGAAATACCGGACGAGGCCGGCACTGGACATCAGCCCCCCGCCATCATTGCTACTCATACTCCTCACTCTCGGGTGACGCCGCCTAAGCTTTTCGCATCGAGGGCACCCCTCCGCCGGTCGATACGCCCAGTGGAAACGCTTATCCGGGCCGCTGGGTTACGATTCGAACAGACCGATGACAGTCACGCTCAAGGATTTCTACGCTGACTGGTGTGGTCCGTGCAAGACGCAGGACCCCATCTTGGAGGAACTGGAAACCGAGTGGGAGGCAGTCGAGTTCGAGAAGGTCAACGTCGACGAGGAACAGGACGTGGCCAACGAGTACCAGGTCCGCTCGCTACCGACCCTCATCGTCGAGAACGACGACGGCATCGTCGACCGGTTCGTCGGCGTCACGCAGGCCGACGACATCGAGGACGCACTCGAGAAAGCCAGCGCCTAACCGGCGATCCCGTTTTTCGTTTCCTCACACCACTGTCGAGAACCATCCACGCGGTCGAGTCCGGCCGGCGGCTCAGAGTACTTCCCGGTTACACGAGCCACAGAGCGTCTCCTCTTTGACGTCGACCTCTCGCACCGTCGGCGAGAAGTTCATCACGCAGCGTTTGTTGTCGCAGTGTTCGAGCCCGAGCGTGTGGCCGATCTCGTGGACGACTTCCTTCCGAACCCGATCGGAGAAGATGTCCTCGGCCGACCGGTTGGAGAAGCCGCCGTCCGAGGAGGTCTGTAAGCGGTACGTGGAGATGACGCTCCCGTTCCCGTCGAGATAGGCCAGGCCGAAGACGTAGTTACGCCGGCGGTAGAACAGATCCTTCGGAGTGATGGCGATGTTCTTTTCGCCCGAGCCGGTCCGGCTGGCGAGTTCGATGAACTCCTCTGCGCGGAACTGGTCGCGATTGGCATCGTACGACCCGTCGGGGACGGGCTGTTCGTCGTGGACCGTTACGTCGCAGTCGTAGACGGTCCGCAGCCCGGCCGAGCCCTCCCGCTTGACCATCGCGGGGACCTCGCCGACCGGCACGATGTCGACGTGCATGCCAACGCCTATGACGGGCCTACCCATAAACATCCCGCCGTGCCCCTATCTCGCCGCGATACCCTCGTCGACTACCTGGCCGCCTTCGACGCGCTCGTCGAGGTCGGCGTCGGCAACCGTCCCGACGTGGCCGAGGCCCTCGCCGATCGCGGCTGTACCGTCGTCGCCACCGACATCTACGACCGGCCGGTCCCCGACGGCGTCCGGTTCGTCCGCGACGACGTGACCGACCCCGACGAGTCCGTCTACGCCGACGCCGACGCCGTCTACGCGCGCAACCTCCCGCCGGAGCTCCACCGGCCGACGCGAGAGGTCGCTCGCCGGCACGACGCGGCGTTCTGTTTCACCACGCTCGGCGGCGAGCAACCGCTGGTTCCCGTTCACCGGGAGACAGTCGTCGAGGGGACGCTGTTCGTGGCCGACGGCGACCGCCCGGCCTGACCTCACCGCTCGAAGAACCGGAAGCGATTTTGAACCCCCGGGTCCTTGCCTCTGCCATGCAGGCAGATGCGGTCGTGCTCGACATCGACGGCGTGCTCGTCGACGTCGCCGACTCGTACCGCCGAGCCATCGTCGAATCGGTCGAGACGGTGTACAGCGACACCATCGAACGCGAGGACATCCAGGCGTTCAAAGACGCCGGTGGGTTCAACAACGACTGGGAACTGACGTACGCGGCCGCGCTGTACGTCCTGGCTCGCCAGTACGGCTTCGACCGGGACGTCGAGGGGTTCACCGACATGATCGCCGCGACCGGCGGCGGCCTCTCGGCGGCCGAGACGGTGATCGTCGACGCCGTGGGGCCGGCCGAGCGCGAACGCATCTACGACGCCTGGGACAAGGCGCGACTCCGGGACGTGTTCCAGCAGCGCTACCTCGGTACCGACCTGTACCGGGAGCTCGAAGGCGGCGACCCGGACCTCGACGCGACGGGATTCATACACGACGAGCCGGTGTTGATCGACCCCGAGGCGATCAACCGGCTCACGAACGAGTTCGCGGTCGGTGTGCTCACCGGTCGCCCCGCCGCCGAGGCCGACATCGCCCTGGAGCGGGTCGGGCTGGACGTGCCCGACGGCCATCGGTTCACGATGGACGACTGGGAGGAGGGGAAACCACACCCGCGGGCGCTGACGACGCTCGCCGACCGACTCGACGCCGAGACGGTGACGTTCACCGGCGATACGTTGGACGACGTTCGGACGGCGGTCAACGCCGCCGAGGCCGACCCGGACCGTACGTACCACGGCATCGGCGTGCTGACGGGCGGGCTCACCGGGGAGTCGGGCCGGCGGAAGTACGAGCGGGCGGGCGCGGACCTGGTGCTCGATTCGGTCAACGATCTGCCCGGCGTCCTCGAATCGACCTGAGTTTCGACGGGGAGGGGTACCGAAACTGATTCTTCGGGCGCGGCCCGTGTGTCACGCATGAACGACGACCCGGTGGTCATCAAACCGGCCGTCCTGGCCTGGGCGCTCGGGTTCGGCGTCTTTCTCGCGTTCGCCGGCGCGTCGGCCATCGGCCCACCGGACCCGGTCACCCAACTGTTCGTCGCGGGTCCGCTCCTCGTCGTCGTCGTACCCGTGATCTATCTCGTCCTCGACGCGGACGACGTGGCCCGTCACGACGAGAAATCGCGGGTCCCGCTCCCGTATCTGGTCGTCGTCACGCTGACGAGCGTGCTCGCGTCGATCCTGGTGCCGCTTCCCGAAACCGGGCTCTCGGCCATCGTCGGCCGCGGCCTGGCGTTCCTGCTCTCCTTCGGAGCCGTCTCGTGGCTCGCCATCCAGTACAGTCTCGATACCGACGAGACGGCCCTGTCGACGGAGTGAGCCACGCACCCGGAGCCCGGACCGCGGCGAGCGGACTGGAGCAAATTTCACAACGCGCGAGGCCGCAGTGACACGCATGGATTTCAGCGTCGTACAGGGAGACATCGCAGCACAGCGCGCGGACGCGCTGGTCAACGCCGCGGGGACGAGCCTCAGGATGGGCAGCGGCGTCGCCGGCGCACTCAGGCGCGGCGCGAACGGACCGATCAACGAGGAAGCCATGTCGAAGGGGCCGGTCGATCTGGGCGAAGTCGCCGTCACGGACGCCTACGATCTGGACGCCGAACACGTGATCCACGCGGCGGCGATGCCACACTACGGCGACGGTCGCGCGACCCCCGAGAGCATTCGACAGGCGACCGCGAACGCGCTCGAACGGGCCGACGACCTGGGCTGTGAGTCCGTCGTACTCCCGGTCCTGGGCACGGGGGCCGCCGGGTTCGAGTTCGAGCGCGGTGCCCGGCTGGTCTGTGAGGCAGTCGACGACTACGACCCGGGAACGCTCACGGACGTCCGCGTCATCGGGTACGGCGACAGTGAAGTCGAACAACTCCGGGAGATCGCGGCCGACCTCCAGGGCTAGTCGGCCGCCGCGGGACTTAACGCGGTCGGGTCCCTAGGGCGGGACATGAGCGAGACCGACGGCTCCGAGCGAGCGACGCTCGCGGGCGGCTGTTTCTGGTGTATCGAGGCGGCGATGAAGGAACTCGACGGCGTCGTCTCGGCCGTGTCGGGCTACGCCGGGGGTCACGTCGACGACCCGACTTACGAGGCGGTCTGTCGCGAGGAAACCGGCCACGCCGAAGCGGTCCAGGTGACCTACGACCCCGGAGAGATCGAGTACGCGGACCTGCTCGAGGTGTTTTTCAGCGTCCACACCCCGACGACGAAAGACCGCGAGGGCCCGGACGTGGGCAGCCAGTACCGATCCGCGGTGTACTATCACGACGAGGCCCAGCGCGAGACCGTCGAGCAATTCATCGCGGATCTCGAAGCCGAAGGGGTCTACGACGACCCCATCGTGACGGAAGTCGAACCCCTGGAGCGGTTCTGGGAGGCCGAGGCCTATCACCAGGACTACTTCGAGAAGAACCCGAACAAACCCTACTGTGCGGCCAACGTCCGGCCGAAAGTCGAGAAGGTCCGAGACCAGTTCGCCGGCGCGGCGACGAAGTAGGATCGTTAGCGCCGCCGTGCGAGCAGTCCGAACAGCGAGAGGATCGCAGCGACGGCGACGCCAGCGGTGAAGCCCGGCCCGTTCGCGGCCGTGATCGTGTAGGGAGTGAAGCTACCGGTCCCGGTAGCGTCGGCGGTCGTCGGAGCCGTACTCCGTCCGTCCGTCTCGGATCCGGTTCGCGTCGTCTCGACAGTGGTCGTGGTGTCGTCGGTCGGTTCGGTGGTCGACGTCGACGGTGGTCGGGTCGTCACGGCCGGCGTTCCGGTCGTCCCGGTCACGTCGACGACCGCCGAGACGGGCTCGCCGTCGGCCCGATACGGGCGGTCGAGCCCGTTCCGATCGAAGACCTGGTCGCCGTCGATGTCGACGTACGCGCTCACGTGGAGCGTGTCGGCCTTGACGGGTTGCGTGAACTGGACGGTCAGATCGGTGTACGTGCCGCGTTCGAGGTAGCGGTTCCCCACGATGGGGCCGTCGGGACCGCCGGCCCGGACGATCAGGAACCCGTTCTGTGAGAGGTTGGTGCGGTCGACGCGGATCCTGTCTTTGGTCTCGATCCGGGCAGGGACGGTCAGTTCCGCGGTGAGGTTCGGAATGCGTCCCTCGGCTTTGCCCACGTTCCGGTCGCCGTTCCTGACGACGACGATCAGTGGCACCCCGCCGGACACGTCGACCAGGTCGAACGACGCGGTGAACTCGGGCTGGGAGCGACCCGTCACGCGGACCGTCCGGCTCCGCTGGAACGGTTCGGGCCCGGTTCCGGTGAGTTCGACCCGAAGTTCCGTCCCGGGTGCGAGCGTCGTCTGGGCGCGGACCCGCTGGTCGGGCATCGGGTACAGGACTGGGCTGTTGCCGCGCTCGCCGACGTCGAACTCGACGGCGACCGGGAAGACGAGGAGGCTCCCGTTCGCCGCGTGGTCGTCGAAGTCGAACTCGAGCTGGTAGCCGTCGCCGGACTCGACCGGTCGCGTCTCCTCGTCGTCGGGGCGCTCGTTCCCGTTCGCGTCGAGCGTCGTCTCGACCGCCGAGAGGTCGACGACCAGGTGGTACGCCCCGTCGCCGGCCCGCGCGACCGAGACCGCCTCCGGATCGTTCAGGGAGAAGACCTTTCGCGTGTCGTTATCGGCGGTGTACCCCTCGACGGCGGTCAGCGACGCGCGGTCGCTTTCGAGCAGCGAGTGGAACTTCGCCGTCGTCCCGTTCCCCGGCTGTGACTCGACCGCGGTTTCGAGGCCGGGGGCGCTCACTTCGACGACGAGCGTGTCCGAAAGCGTCGTGTGTGACCGCGCCGTGAGGTTCACGTCCCCGTACTCGTCGGTCGTCTCGGCACCCTGCATCGACGCCAGGTCGCTCCCCGGCGCGACGAAGACGGTCAGGTTCGCCTCCTCGTCGGCTGCCTGCTCGGTTCCCCCCTCGGCCGTCGGTGATCCAGCCGCGACGCCGACGCCCAGCGACAGGGCAATGGCGACGAGCGCGACCGCGACAGCCATCGTCCGAACGCGCTGCATCTACCTACCGTTCCGTGAGCGAACATATGAGTGCTGGGGTACGAACAGTCTCCCGAGAGGTCAGTCCACTATCACTCCAGCGGCCCCTCCAGCACGTCGATCACTCGGGATTCGAGCAGGCCGCTTGCGACCAGTGCGTCCACGCGCTCGATGTCGGGACTGGGCGGCCGGTCAGCGGTCAGGGGGTCGACAACCTCGCGGACCGCCGCGACGGCCGCGCCGGTCCCGACGCCGTGAGAGAGCGCATCGTCGACGTACTCGGCGGCCTCGGTCGCACAGAGCAGTTCGATGGCGACGACGGTCCGCGCGTTCTCGACGGCGGTCTCGGCCTCGAAAGCCGACTGGGCGCTCATGCTGACGTGGTCCTCCTGGTTGCCGCTGACGGGAACGTTGTCGACGGCAGGGCGACCCGTGGACCTGGCTTCGTCGACGAGCGCCGCGGCGGCGTACTGGGCGAGCATGTACCCCGAGCGCACGCCGCTGTCGGCCGCGAGGAAGGGCGGCAGATGTGACTCCTGAACGTTGGGGTTCAGCAGGCGGTCGACGCGGCGCTCACAGATGGCCCCGAGGTCGGCCATCGCGCCGGCGAGGTAGTCGAGTCGATGGGCCAGCACTGCGCCGTGGAAGTTCCCGCCCGAGAGGACCGCCACGTCCTCGCTGCCGGTGGCGTAGTCGTTGACGTCCTCGCGCGGGTAGACCAGCGGGTTGTCCGTGGCGCTGTTGCACTCGGTCTCGATGGCCTCGCGGAGGTGGGCGACGGCACCCCTGGCCGCGCCGTGGACCTGCGGGAGACACCGGATCGAGTAGGCGTCCTGCACCCGGTCGCAGTTGCGGTGTGACTCGACGATTTCGGAGTCGGCCGTGAGCCGCTTGACGTTGCGGGCGCTGGCGGCCTGGCCGTCGTGGGGTCGCACCGCCGAGATCGCGGCGTCGGCGGCGGCGGTCGATCCCATCGTCACCTCCGTCGTGAGCGCGCCCGCGAGGTCGGCCATCCGGACCGCCCGGGCGGCGTCGTGGACCAGCAAGGCCCCGACGCCGCAGGTGAGTTGCGTCCCGTTGATGAGTGCCAGCCCCTCCTTGGGGGCGAGTTCGAGCGGGTCGAGGCCGGCGGCGTCGAGGGCGTCGTCGCCGGGGAGTCGTTCGGGGTCGGCGTCGTCGGCCCGTCGAACGTCGGCCTCGCCCTCGCCGATCAGGACCAGCGCCATGTGCGCCAGCGGCGCGAGGTCGCCGCTGGCTCCGAGGCTCCCCCGCGAGGGGACGACAGGATGGACGCCCTCGTTGAGCATGGTCTGGAGGTGGTCGACCACGATCTCTCGAACGCCGGAGTATCCCTTGACGAGCGTGTTCAGTCGGGTGGTCATCATCGCGCGGACCTCCGCGCGGGACAGTTCCCGGCCGACACCCGCGGCGTGGCTGCGGACGAGGTTGACCTGGAGGTCGGCGAGTTTGTCGCGGGAGATGCGCTCGGTCACCAGCTCGCCGAAGCCGGTGTCGACGCCGTAGACCGCCTCGTCGGTGTCGAGGAGTTCCGTGACGCGCTCGCGGGCGGCGCGGACGGCGTCGCGCCCGTCGTCCGTGATCTCGACGGGTGCGTCCTCGCGGGCGACGGCGACCACGTCCTCGACGGTCAGCGTCTCGCCATCGATCGCGACTCGATCCGGGAGCGATCCGGGGGACGGCGTGTCGGTCACGCCGCACCCTCTCGCCGGTGAACGACCCGGCCGTCTTTCAAGACCCGCTCGACAGTGTTCACGCCGAAATTGTACGGGACGTGGACGTGTGACGGTGCGTCGAGGACGAGCAAATCAGCGGGTGCGCCCTCGGCGAGCGTCCCGGTCCCGTCGTCGCGGTTCAGGGCGGCCGCCCCCCGGTTCGTCGCCGCGACCATCGCGTCGGCGGGGGTCATCCCCATCGCGGTACAGCCCAGCGCCACTGCGAACTGCATGCTCTGGGAGTAGCAGTTCGGGTTGAAGTCGGTCGCGAGCGCGGGCGGCGCGCCGGCCGCCGCGAACGTGTCGGGGTCGGCGTAGTCGGCCCCCAGCGAGAACGCCGTCCCGGGCAGAAGCACCGGCGTCACGCCCGCGTCGGCCAGCGCTTGAGCGTCCGCCTCGGTCGCGTGCAGGAGGTGGTCGGCGCTGGCAGCCCCGAGGTCGGCGGCCAGCGCTGCACCCCCCAGTCTGGTGAACTCCTCGGCGTGGACTTTCGGCGTCAGGCCGTGGTCCCGACCTGCTTCGAGTACACGCCGGGACTGCTCGACGGTGAAGACGTCCGCCTCGCAGAAGGCGTCGCAGAACTCGGCGACGCCCTGGTCGGCGACCGCCGGGAGCTGCTCGTCGATCACCTCGTCGACGTAGTCGTCGGCGTCCCGGTCCTCGGGGACGGCGTGGGCACCCATGAACGTCGGCACCACGTCGACCGGGTGGGCGTCGTCGGCGCGGTCGATGACCGCGAGCATCCGCAACTCCGTCTCGCGGTCCAGCCCGTACCCCGATTTCACCTCGACGGTCGTCGTCCCGTGTGCGAGCATCGTGTCGAGGTGGTCGAGCAGGTTCGAGAGCAGCGTCTCGTCGCTGGCCGCTCGGACCGCCCGGACCGTCCGGAGGATGCCGCCGCCCTCGGCGAGTATCTCCTGGTAGGTCTTCCCTCGGAGTTTCGCGGCGAACTCGTCGGCCCGGTCGCCGGCGAACAGCGCGTGGGTGTGGGCGTCGACGAATCCCGGGACGACCGCGCGACCGTTGGCGTCGATAGCCCGTGCGGCGTTCTCGGGCGGGTACTCGCGAGTCACGTCGTCGGTCGGGCCGACGGCCGCGATCCGGCCGTCGACCACGGCGATGGCGGCGTCCTCGCGGATCCCGGGGGCTGTGGGTGCGGGGGCGGTCAGGACCTCGCTCGCGTCGTGGAGTACGGCATCCAGGTCAGCCATCGCTCGCCTCCCAGTCGGCACGGGCGGTGAGCGCCGACAGGAAGTGAGCCACCGCGCGTGCGCCCGCCCTCACGGTTCGGTCGCTCTCGTCCAGCGGCGGGGCACACTCGACGACCTCGAACCCGGCGACCCGGTCGTCGGTCGCCAGGAGTCGAACCAGCCGATACAGTTCCCGCGTGGTGAGGCCGCCGGGCGTCGGCGCGCTCACGCCGGGGGCGGCCGTAGCGTCCAGCACGTCCATATCGAGGCTCAGATAGACGGTGTCGACGGACGCCATCGCCTCGCGCAGGCGGTCGGCCGCGGTTACGGTGTCCATCCCCACCTCGTCGGCGGTGACGATGGTCCCCCCGCGGCCCGTGACGTACTCGGCGTACTCGGTACTCGTCTCGAAGTGGCGCGCGCCGGCGACGGCGAAGGCGTCCAGGCCTGCCTCGTGGAGTTGTCGATAGGGCGTCCCGCTCGTGGGTTCCCCGCGGACCTCCCGGCAGTCGAGGTGGGCGTCGAAACTCACGACGCCGACCGACCCGCGCTCGACCAGCGGCGCGACGTTGGCGTAGGTCAACGAGTTGTCACCCCCGAGGAAGACCGGGAGCGCCCCACGGTCGTAGATGCTGGCGGCCACGTCTCGAACGGTGGCCTGGACCTCGCTGGAGCGCATGGTGGTCCACTCGCCGGCGATGGCCGCGATATCGCCGAGGTCGCCGACCGACCTGACCGGTCCCGCGTCGAAGTGGTGGGTCTTGGTCGCCGCCAGCTCCCGACGGAGGGCAGCGGGCCCCTCGCTCGCTCCAGGGCGGCCCAGCACCGCGCCGTCGTACGGTTCGCCGACCAGGACCGCCCGCTCCTCGGCGGCGGTTTCAAGCGTCGCGGGGAATATCACGTCGCCGAACTGCTCGTCGTTCGGATCCGAGGAGTCACCGTCCCACGCGGGCGGTTGCGTGAACGGGTGGTCGCGCCCGCTCATGAGTCCTCCTCCCGCATCGGGATCGACACGCCCGACGCCTCGGCCTCCGCGATCGCGTCCTCGTAGCCGGCGTCAGCGTGCCTGACCACGCCCATCCCGGGGTCAGTCGTGAAGACCCGTCGGGCCTTCTCGGCGGCCAACTCGGTGCCGTCGAGGACGACGTGGTTGTTCGCGTGCAGCGCGTTCCCGATGCCGACGCCGCCCCCGTCGTGGACACTGACGATGTCCGCGCCGGCCGCACAGTTCAACAGGGCGTTCAGGATCGGCCAATCGGCGACGGCGTCCGAGCCGTCTTGCATCGCCTCGGTCTCGCGGTTGGGCGAGGCGACGCTGCCCGCGTCGAGGTGGTCGCGCGTGACGACGATGGGTGCCGAGATCGCCCCGTCGGCCACCAGCTCGTTGATGCGAAGGGCGAAGCGAGCGCGCTCGGTGAGCCCCTCGGGATCGTCTTCGGACCGGTAGCCCAGCCAGCAGACTCGCGAGGGCAGGCCCTGAAACGCGACTTGCTCCTGTGCGAGGTCGATCCAGCGATGCAGGGCGTCTTTCTCGGGGAACAGGTCCTTGACGGCCTCGTCGGTCCGGTGGATGTCCGCGGGGTCGCCCGAGAGGGCCACCCACCGGAAGGGGCCCTTTCCCTGGCAGAACAGGGGCCGGATGTACGCCGGGACGAAGCCCGGATAGTCGAATGCACGGTCCATCCCGCGGTGCTCGGTGACCTGCCCGCGGATGTTGTTGCCGTACTCGAAGGCCACCGCACCCCGCTCCTGCAGGTCGAGGATGGCTTCGACGTGGCGTTCCATGGTGTCGAGGGCGTCCTCGCGGTAGGTGTCGGGGTCCCGCTCGCGCAACTCGTCGGCCTCCGCCACGGAGTAGCCCGACGGGTAGTATCCCTCTAACTCGTCGTGGGCACTGGTCTGGTCGGTGACCACGTCGGGGATCACCTCGCGCTCGATGAGTCTCTCCAGGAAGTCCGCGGCGTTCGTGTGGACCCCGATGCTGTACGGCTCCCCCCGGTCGGCGTGTTCGCGGGCCTGTCGGATGGCCGCGTCGAGGTCGTCGGTCTTGGCCTCGAGGTAGCCCGTCTCGATGCGGCGGTCGATGCGGGCCTCGTCGACCTCCGCGGCAATGCAGACCCCCCGGTTCATCGTCACCGCCAGCGGTTGCGCGCCGCCCATCCCGCCGAGGCCGCCCGTCGCCACGATCTTGCCTTCGAGCGAATCGTCCCCGAACTCCTGGCGAGCAAGTTCCGCCAGCGTCTCGAAGGTGCCCTGGATGATGCCCTGGGTACCGATGTAGGCCCACGACCCGGCGGTCATCTGGCCGTACATGATCAGGCCCTTCGCTTCGAGTTCGTGGAACTGTTCCCAGGTGTCCCACTTCCCGACGAGGTTGGAGTTGGCGATGAGGACCCGCGGGGCGCGCTCGTGGGTCTCGAATCGGCCCACCGGCTTGCCCGACTGGACCAGGAGGGTTTCGGCGTCGCCCAGGTCGCGCAACTCGGCGAGGATGGCGTCGTAGGCGTCCCAGGACCGGGCTGCGCGGCCGGTCCCACCGTAGACGACCAGATTTTCGGGCTTTTCGGCGACCTCCGGGTCCAGGTTGTTGTTGAGCATGCGGAGGGCCGCCTCCTGTCGCCAGCCCCGGCACTCGATGTCGGTCCCGGTCGGCGCACCCCGGTACTCGCGCCACTGCGCCGAGGGCTCGCCGACGCCGTGGCCCGACCCCTCTGTGTGCTGTGCCATGCCACCACATAGGGAACGGTTCGACGTAACTGTTGGGCGACCGAACGATGCGGCGACGATAGTCGTGGAGAAACAGGGGACGGAAAACCGACGACATCCGCCACCGCGGACCAGCGGACGGCGACCCAGCCTCACTCGGCGCCGAGGCCGTCGAGGAGGTATCGCGCGCCGGTTTCGGTGGTCGCCAGCGGCACGTCGTGAACGTCACAGACGCGCAGGAGCGCGGAGATGTCGGGTTCGTGGGGCTGTGCGGTCAGGGAATCACGGAGGAAGACGATACCGTCGACGGCACCGTCGGCGACTTCGCTGGCGATCTGCACGTCGCCCCCGAGCGGGCCGGAAGCCTTGCGTTCGACGGTCAGGTCGGTCTCCTCGGTGATGCGCTGGCCGGTCGTGCCGGTGCCCAGCAGGTCCCAGTCGGCGAGTGTGGCCTCGTACTCGCTAACCAGGTCGATGATGTCGGGTTTCTTCTCGTCGTGGGCGATGAGTGCGACGCGCGCCATGGGCTCTAGATGCGAGTCCGGGCACGTAGCCGTTCCCCCCGAGCGCCGGAATCAAATCCTGAAACCTCGCCGCGAGATTTATCTCAGGGGGGGTCGTTGCTCCGATATCTGACGCATGGGACGGAGCCAGCGGGTTCTCGTGGTGGACCCGAATAGCGGGACGGACCGGCGGATCGCAGCGGCAGTCGAATCGCTCGACGGAGTGACAGTCGAGACTGTCTCGGCCGACGCGGTCGGCGACGAACTCGACGACGAGAACGCCTGTGTCGTGACGGAACACACGGCAGACGGTCCCGACGGACTCGCAGTGCTCGAAACGGTACGGGCGAGTCACGGGACCGTCCCGGTGGTCGCAGTGCTCGACGCGGACGTGGCAGCGAGCGCGACCGACCTGCTGGACGCCGGGATACACGAGGTGGTCCAGCGGACCGGCGACTGGGAGGGACTGCTCCGACGGCGCGTCGAGCGGGCGCTGGAGACGGCCGGCCGCGAGGCGCGACTGGAGACCTACGAGACCATCGTCGAGACGATGGATGAAGGGGCGTTCGTCCTGGACGAAGACGGGAAACGGGTCTTCGTCGACGAGCGGACGGCCGACCTGTTCGACCGGTCGAAAGCGGAGTTGCTCGACGCGACGGCCGAGAGCTACGCCGAGGAGGGAATCATCGACGATGGGGCGCTCACGCAGTACCAGCAGCGCCGGGACGCGGTGCTGTCGGGCGACAGCGACAGCGAACAGCTGGAAATCGAGATGGACCTGCCGACGACCGACGGACGAGTCACGGCGGAGACGCGACTCAGCCGGATCGACCGGACCGGGAGCGACGGGGCCGCCGTCGGCATCAGCCGGGACATCTCCGAGCGCAAGGAACTGGAACGCCAGCTCCGGGAGAGCGAACTCGCACTGCGTGAACTCTCGGCGGTCTCCGCGCGTTCGGACCTGCCCTTCGAGGAGAAGGTCCAGCACGTCCTCGATATCGGGCGGGAACGCGTCGGACTGGAGTCGGCGTTCCTGGCGGTCATCGACCCGAAGGCCGATCCCGAGACCGGCGGGTTTCGGGTCGTCGTCGACGACGGCAACGACGAGCAGTTCGCCGAGCGGACCGACCAGCCGCTGTCGGAGACGTACTGTCGGAAGACCATCGACGCCCAGGGGCCGCTGGCGGTCAGTGACGCCCGAGCGGAGGGCTGGGCGGACGACCCCGCCTACGAGCGGTACGGGCTGGGGTGTTACCTCGGCGGGACCGTGACCGTCGACGGGGAGCTGTACGGAACGCTCTGTTTCGCCGCGCGCCAGCCCCGCGAGGAGCCCTTCACCGAGAGCGAGCGCCAGTTCGTCGAGTTGCTCACCCAGTGGGTCAGCTACGAACTCGCACGCCGCCAGCGCGAGGGGGAGCTCCGCCAGTTGCTCGCCCGCATCAACGGCCTCATCCGGGACGTCATCGAGGTGCTCGTCGAGTCCTCGACCCGGGAGGAGATCAACGAGCGCGCCTGCGACCTCCTCGCGGGGGTCGAGGGGTACGACCTCGCGTGGATCGGCGACGTCGACGTCGACGGGAACGCGCTCACGCCGACCGCGTGGGCCGGCGATGCCGACGTCGACATCGGGGACCTGTCGCTCCCTCTCGACGCCGACGACCCGGGACCGAGCGTGCGAGCGCTTCGGGAGGGCACTACCCAGCATCGCGAGTTCGCCGCCGGGGAGCCGATCGGGGAGTTCGGCGGCGAACCGGCACAGGGGTTCCGGACGGCCATCGCGGTCCCGCTCGCGTACAAGGACACCCAGTACGGCGTGATGAGCGTCTACACGACCGATCCCGATACCTTCAACGCACACGAACAGGCCGTGCTCTCGGCGCTCGGGCGGGCGATCGCCAACGCGTACAACGCCATCGAGACCGGGCGCATCCTCGGGACCGACCAGGTCATCGAGCTGCAGTTCACCGTCGGCGACGACGCCCTGCTGTTCAACCGCATCGCGACCGCCGTGGACTGTGAACTGTCCTACGCGGGCTCGGTGTACCAGCCCGACGGCTCCCTGCGACTGTTCGCGGAAACGACGGGGGCCGCCGCCGACGCGGTGCTTTCGGCGGCCGAGGACGCCGGCGTGGAGACGGCGGCCTGTCTCGCAGACGAGGACCAACAGCTGTTCGAGTTCGTCGTCAGGGACGCGTTCGTCGAGACCATCGCCGACCGCGGGGCGGTGATGCAGACGCTCGACAGCGAGAACGGGCAGGCGCACGTGACCGTCGAACTGCCGGCGAAAGCCAGTGCTCGCGAGTTCTTCGAGTTCGTGGCCGACCGGTACGACGATACCGACCTCGTCGGCTACCACGAACACAACCGCCCGGTCGAGACCCGCCAGGAGTTCCGCGCCGCGCTCGAAGACCGGCTGACCGACCGCCAGCAGACCGCGCTCCAGTCGTCGTATCTCAGCGGCTTCTTCGAGTGGCCCCGCCCGGTCTCCGGGGACGAACTCGCCGAGTCCATGGACATCTCCCGGCCCACCTTCCACCAGCACCTCCGGGCCGCCGAGCGAAAGGTGTTCGAGGAACTGTTCGACCCCGAGTGAGCGCCTAACGAGTTGGGTACAATCGGTTTATCATTACGCGTCGTCACTGAGAGTGCGGTACCTGCCGATTCGGGAACACCCGAAGGCTCCACACGTTCCGGGTCGGTAGCCGCACCGACGCCAGGCCACCGTCACGGCACATCCCGCAACCCAAATCACCACACGGCTCCTGTAACCGCGTGCCGGACGGTCGGCGCAGGTGTCTCTCCCTCTCTCTCCGATTCCCGACGGATCAGCCGTCGGTTTCGTCGGGAGCAACGATGTCGACGCCGCTCACCGTGAACCGAGCACCGCCGCCGTCGCTTTCGGACACGGAGACGGACCAGCCGTGCGCGTCCGCGATCGTCTCGACGATGTCGAGACCGAACCCGGTTCCCTCCTCAGTAGTGGAGTAGCTCGCCTCGAACACCCGGTCTCGCTCGTCCGGTGGGATGCCGGGGCCGTCGTCAGCGACGTAGAACCCGGCCGGGTCGGCTTTCGCACCGTCCGGCGTCGACGGCCGGCTCCCGGTCGTCAGGCCGACGGTGACGGTCACGCCGTCGCCGGAGCTCTCCGAGTTTTCGCTCCCGGTAGCACCGTGCTCGACTGCGTCCTGACGAGCCTGCGAGTCAGGGCTCGTGGAGCCATGCTCGACTGCGTTGCGAAGGAGGTTCTCGAACAGCGAGTAGAGCCGGTTCCGGTCGGCGACGACGCTGGCGTCGGTCGACACCGAGAGCGTGGACTCGCCGGTCCGGATCGTCGACCAGACCTCCCGTGCGACCGACTCGATCGCCACGGGTTCGGTCTCCTCGACCACGCGCCCCTGGCGGGCGAGTTCGAGCACGTCCTCGATGAGGTCGTCCATGCGGTCGAAGGCCGACCGGGCCTTCCGGTAGTGGAGGTCTTCACCGGTCTCGTGGAGCAGTTCGGTCCGTTCCCGGGCGACGGTGAGCGGCCCGCGGAGGTCGTGAGAGACGACGCTCGCGAACTCGTCGAGTCGTTCGTTCTGGCGTTCCAGTTCCCGTTCGTACTGTCGGCGTTCGGTGATATCGCGAACGACGCCGGCGGTCCCGCGGTAAGTGCCGTCGTCGTCAGTGAGGATGCGGAACCGGACCTCGCAGGGACGGGACTCGCCATCGGCCGTCTGCAGGTTGATGTCGAGCGAGCCCACGTCGCGGTCGGTCGTCCGCAACTCGTCACGGACCGCCAGGGCGTGTTCGACGTCCGCGTCGGAGAGGACGAGCGTCGCCGACGAGCCGACCAGGCGGTCGCGGTCGTAGCCGGTCAGGTCCGTCATCGCGTCGTTGACGGTGACGAACTCGAGGTCCTCGTCGGCGACGTAGACGCCGTCCCCGACCGTCTCGATCATCGTCTCGTACTGTTCGAGTTCGCGCTCGCGCTCCTTGCGGTCCGTGATGTCGACCAGCGCACCGAGCAGCGCTGGTTCACCCTCGTACTCGATGACGCCACTGTGAACCTCGAAGTCGAAGCGGCTGCCGTCCTTCCGGACGCCGGTCAGTTCGTACTGCAACTGGCCCACGTCGCCCTGCTCGCGGCGACGGATGTTCTCGCGCAGTCTGTCGTGGTCTGCCTCGGCGACGATGTCGAAGGCAGTCATCCCGTCGGTGAGCTCCTCGGGCGTGTACCCGAAGATGCTGGCGGCTTTCGGGTTTATGTACTCGATGACGCCGTTCCGGATGATGTAGATGCCAAAGAGGTCCTGTTCGACGACGCGGCGATAGCGCTGTTTGGCCTGGCGGAGCTGTCCCTCGCGTTCCTTTTGCTCCGTGATGTCGGTAACGACCCCCTCGAGAACGGCAGTCCCGTCGTCGGCCGTGTCGACGGCCCGCCCCTGTTCCCAGACCCACCGAATATCGCCCTGCTTGGTCTCGATGCGGTACTCCAGTTTGTACGGAACGCCCTCCTCGATCGCGGCCTGGACCGCGTCCCAGACCTCCTGGCGGTCGTCGGGATGGATGACGTCTTCGGCGTAGGTGATCGCACCGGCCGTGAGTGCTTCCTTCGAATACCCCGATATGTCGAGCGACCCGTCGCTGACGAACTCCATGGGCCAGTCGGGCTCGTTCCGACACCGGTAGACCATCCCCGGGAGGTTGCTCATCAGCGTCGAGAGCACGCGCTCGCTCTCTTCCAGCGCGTCGGCCGTGCGCTGTTCCCCGACGGCTCGCTCGATGCGGTTCGCGAGGACGGTGTACTGGTCGGTGCCGACTTCCTTCTGGAGGTAGTCCGTGACGCCGGCCGAGATGGCCTCGCTGGCGATCTCCTCGCTGCCTTTCCCGGTAAAGAGGATGAAGGGGAGATCGGGGTCGGACTCCCGGACGGCTTCGAGGAACTCGAGGCCGTTCATCCCGGGCATGTCGTAGTCGCTGACGATGCAGTCGATCGGTTCCTCGGCCAGTCGGTCGAGCGCCTCGGGCGCACTGGTCTCGGTGACGACCGAGAGGTGCTCCGAGGTCTTCTCCAGCCACAGCGCCGCCGTCTCGCCGAGGCTCGGTTCGTCGTCGACGTGTAGCACGCGGATCCGCGTCGGGCCCGACGAAACCACCGATTCCCGGTCGACCCGGTCGTCCGCCCCGTCGCTCATTGAGCGCATCTATGGCGGGTCGGTGTATAATTGTGTTCCCGATTCGACAGCTCGATATCCCGCCCTAGAGGTGTTCGCCCTGATAGGAACCGTCGTAGGTCCCCTCGTGGTCGGCACCCGCAAGGACCAGTTGAGCGATCCGTGCCCCGCGTTCGAGTTCGATGTCGTAGTGGACTTCGAGGAGTCCCTCACCGCGCCCCTCGTATCCCGCGTCCCAGACGGCCGTATCCAGCATGCAGGAGTTGCGCAACAGTGACGACCGGGGATAGAGGAAGCCGACGTGTTCCTCGGGGATGGTGATCGTCTCCCCGTACCGGACGATGTAGCCGCCGGGCGGGAGCCGGTAGACGCCGTCCTCGTCGGGGTCGAGTTCCCGTCGGTCGCCGATGGTTTTGCCGTCACGTTCGAGACGCCCCGGACTCGTCTGTTCGAAGACGGCCCCGAGCGTGAGGTCGACGCCGTTGGGCTGAACCTGTGAGTCCCGAAGCTCGCCGAGCTGGTCGGCCAGGAACGCGCCACTCCTGAACATGGCTGGTCGAGCAACGAGCGCGGGCAAAAACGTGCCGGTCCGGGCCGCCCGCCGCCGACGCCGGGCGTTTCGTGGGTTCGAAGGGAGAATGTAGCACATACCTCGGTAAAAAGCTGTTCGTGAAGGGGACGAAAGGCGTCTAAGGGATACTAGTACTGGGGGATTCGCCGGAATACACTAATTGGATTAACTCGCATGATTTATGTCCACGGACCGTCCACGCACAGACGTTATGGGACAGACGCTTACGGAAAAGATTCTCGACGACCACCTCGTCGAGGGAGAACTCGAGACCGGTGAGGAGATCGGTATCGAGATCGATCAGGTCCTCACACAGGACACGACTGGGACGCTCGTATGGCTGCAGTTCGAGGCGCTCGGCCTGGACGAAGTCCAGACCGAACTCGCCGCGCAGTACTGCGACCACCAGACCTACCAGTTCGACTTCAAGAACACGGACGACCACCGCTTCCTGCGCTCGGCGGCCGGCACCTTCGGTGCGTACTTCTCCCGGCCCGGCAACGGTATCTGTCACAACGTCCACAAGGAGAACTTCGCCGCCCCCGGCAAGACGCTCCTGGGTTCGGACTCCCACACCCCGACCCCCGGCGGCCTCGGTCAGCTCGCCATCGGGTCCGGTGGCCTGGACGTCGCCGTCGCGATGGGTGGCGGCCCGTACTACATCGAGATGCCCGAAGTCGTCAACGTCCGACTCGAAGGCGAACTGCCCGCGTGGGCGACCGCCAAGGACGTCATCTTGGAGATGCTCCGTCGCCTCTCGGTCAAAGGCGGCGTCGGCAAGATCTTCGAGTACACCGGCCCGGGCGTCGAGAGCCTCTCGGTGCCCGAGCGGACGACCATCACCAACATGGGGACCGAGCTCGGTGCCACGTCCTCCGTGTTCCCGACCGACGAGCAGACCGAGGACTACCTCGCCCGTCAGGGTCGCGAGGACGAGTTCGTCGACATCGGCCCCGACGAGGACGCCGACTACGACGACCAGATCGTCATCGACCTCTCGGATCTGGAGCCGCTCATCGCCGAGCCGTCGATGCCCGACAAGGTCGTCCCGGTCCGCGAAGTCGCGGGGCAGGACGTCGACCAGGTCATGATCGGTTCCTGTACGAACGGCGGCTACGAGGACATCCTCCCGAGCGCGAAGATGCTCGAAGGCCGCAGCATCGAGCCCGACACCGAGATGATCGTCGCACCCGGCTCGAAGAAGGCCAGCGAGATGCTCGCCCGTGAAGGCTGGACGGCCGAGATGATGGCCGCCGGCGTCAACTACTCCGAGGCGACGTGTGGTGCCTGTATCGGCATCGGCCACGTCCCCTCCAGCGACTCCGTCTCCCTGCGGACCTTCAACCGCAACTTCGAGGGTCGCTCCGGGATCGAGGACGACAACGTCTACCTCTGTTCGCCCGAGGTCGCGACCGCCGCGGCCATCAAAGGCGAGATCGTCGACCCGCGTGACCTGGCCGACGAACTCGGCGACCTGGAGGACCCAGGCTTCGAGCTCCCCGACGCCTACGAGGGCGCGGAGAACGACATCATCACGCCGGACGACCCCGTCGACGACGAACTCGTCAAGGGGCCGAACATCGGCGACGTCCCGCTGAAAGACGAGCTCGACGCCCATCTCGAAGGGCCGACGCTCCTCAAGATGCCGGACAACATCACGACCGACCACATCATCCCTGCAACGCAGGACATCCTGATGTACCGGTCGAACATCCCGAAGCTCTCCGAGTTCACGCTCTCGCGTGTCGACGAGGACTTCGCACAGCGCGCACTCGACAGTGACGGCGGCTTCCTCGTCGCCGGCGAGAACTACGGTCAGGGGTCCTCCCGCGAGCACGCGGCCCTCTGTCCGATGTATCTCGGTGTCGAGGGCGTCCTCGCACAGAGCTTCGCCCGCATCCACAAGGCGAACCTCTTCAACTTCGGTCTCATCCCGCTCGAGATCGACGCCGAGGACTACGAGCAGATCGAGGAAGGCGACAACATCGAGATCGTCGACGACGTCGCCGAGGCGGTTCGGTCCGGCCAGGAGGAGTTCACCGTTCGCGTGAACGACGACTGGGAACTGACCGCCGAACTCGACGCCTCCGAGCGCGAACGCCAGATCCTCGCCGACGGTGGGAAGCTCTCCCACACGAAAAAGCAGGCCGAGGACGGCAGCGGCGCGCCTGCTGACGACTGACCACGTTTTTACTTCGGTGGGTTCGCTTCGCGAACCTCACCTCGTAAAAACGTGGGCGAAAAACACCTGCTCGCTCCCCGTTGGCTCGCGAGCAGAGAACCACCTCGCACGCTCCGCGTGCTCGGCGGACGCTAATTCTCGATTTCTTTTGCCGCGCTATCGCTGACAGCGACATGTACCGAACAGTTCATGATGGCGGAGCAACGTATCCGAGCCGTGCGCAGGACGATTCCGCGACGAGTGGTTCTCAGCGGCATCGCGGCCGGTGCAGCGGGACTGGCCGGCTGTTCGAGCGATAGCACGGGTACCACGGCGGACCCGGACGAGGAGTCGACGCCGGACAGCGACCGACCGGCGGAAGAGCAACCGGAGGAGGAGACGCCCACCGACCGGGGAACGCCGGCACCGGTGGAAGCGACGGTCGTCGACACGACGGACCCGCCGGAGGACAGGGACATCGAGCCGTCGGTGACCTTCGAGATCACCAACAACACCGACGAGCGGCTGCTGGCGGCGCGCATGGAGTACAAGGAGTCGGCCGTGGTCACGGGCACCTTCTTCGACCTGGCGCCCAACGAGACTCGGACCCACGAGGTCGACTACCCCTATCCGGACCCGAACGACCCAGTCACAGTCCCCGACCAGTGGACCTGGTTCCCCGGAGACGACCTCAGTCGGTTCGAAGACGACGCGCCCGCGGTCGAGCGGCCGGTGTCGACCGACGACGGCTGGTACCACGCGGTCGAGAACCGATCGGACATGGCTCTCGACGACGTGGAAGAGGTTCAGGCCATCGGCACCCACGACTTCAGGAACGACCTGGAACTCGACGGCGCGGTTTCGGACGGGCAGTTACTGATCGACACGGTCGAGTATCCGCCGGCCCCGTGGGAGTACAGTTGGGAGGTCGAACTGACTGGCGTAACCGGAACGGAGCGGTTCCCCGTGAGCGTCCCGCCGCTGGAGCCCTCGATCGAGGACGTGACCGTCGAGACGACGGAACTCGAGGAGGGCGACCGACAGTACGGGCTCCAGTCGGTGGACGTGGATATCGCCGGAGCGACCGGCGGACCGGTCTTCAACGCCGAGGTGCGGCTCTACCAGACCGGCGACAGCCTCCAGACGTACGACGGTGGCGAAGAGCCGGATTTCAACCCGATCGGCTGGGAGGACACGACCGCCCCGCGTGCGCCGTCGTTTCTCGGCCTCGCGGAGCTGACGGTCGGGGACGAGCACGACGGGGCCGATACGATCTTCGACGCTGGAGACACCGTCGATCGAAGCGACATGACCCGGACCGTCTCGTTCCAGCGCGAAAACAGGAACGTTCGGGGTATCGTGTTGAGTCACCACAGCTTCGAGCCGATGGGAGACCGCGGTGCCGACGAGAAAATGGGACTCGACGGGTTCGAGTTACCGCTCGACGAGGACGAGCGAGTCGGGGCGATGCTCGTCTGCGGGAACTGCGTCCTGGACTACGAGACGTCGGCGTCGTTCGCCAGTCAGATCAAATAAAATCAGTCGTCGGGCCGGTCGTCGCGGTGTGTCATACGGAATGCTGTAGAACGTTTCCGCATCGACCGCCCGACTGCGGGCGGTCGTAGCGGTAAACAGCTACAGCAAACCGTATCAGGCCACGAGCCCGTGCCAGTCGCAGTCCACACACCCCAGCAGTCCCTGGCCGTCGACGACACTGCTCTCACACTCGGGACAGGTCGAGACGTCGATCGACACGGTCTCGTAGTCGACAGTCAGCCGGTCTACCACCGTCACATCGGTCGGTTCGTGTTGAAGCACCATCTGGAGACACCTCGGGTCGAGATACCACGCCACCACCTCGTGACGCCGTTCGACCGCACCCGTAACTACCACCCGTTCATATAAATCGATGACCGTTTATATACCCCCGAACCGCCGGACGTGAGTCGGTCGGCGTGATGGCCTTATATGCATATTAGCACCATCGTCCGCGGGGCGGACTGGTCAGTGTGGCCACTGGCAGAACAGTCAGTGGAGTGGGGTCACGCTGTTTCGAGAGTGGTGGCTCGGGAAAGGTCCTCGTCACAAGGGGCTCAGAGGGGGTAACTGTTCGTCACTGCCACCAGTGGTAGTTTCTAGTCCGTGGCTGAAAAGCAATCCGTTCGGCCACCAACCAGTAGTACTTATTTTGTGAGGAGTGTCATCGGCTCTGATCAACCCACTCGCAGAACGAATGAAAGTCTTCAGCACCGGCCTGGTCGGCAATATCCTGCAGTGTTCCTGTCGGAATCGGGTCTGCTTTCGGAACCGTCACAGTCCGAACCTCGCCAGTGTCTGGGTTCTCGTACCGGAGTGTCGTATGGCTTCCCTTGCCACCGACGGGGACGAACCCGTGTTTAGTGAGTGCTTTGAGTACGTCCGTCGAAGAAAACGTCGTCCGGACCACGTTATTCCAGCCACGGCGGCGGGCCGTCACTGCCGATCTCGACATCGATGCCCTGCTCGGCGAGATATGCCTCGGGATCATCGATCTCCTCACCCTCACCAAAGTGGCTATCGAGGGCATCGGCGAGCTGGCGGAGTGCTTCAACTTCGGTATCGCCGAACGATGCGACACCGGATTCGACGTGCCGTGCAGTCACGCGGCCGTCGTCCTCGTGGACGAACTCGACACCTGCCGGCGGTGTGCGGTCACCATCACCGCCACCGTCGGCGTCTGTGCTCATACCTGAAATCAGGGTAGAGTCGTACATAAGTCCTCGGCCATCCAGATGAAGCCAACTGAAAGCTAATCATTGTCGAGATCCCGCCAAAACGACCGATCTATTAATAGAAACTGGGTCTCAGAGGGGGTAACTGTTCGTCACGGCCACCAGAAACAGGTTGCAGTTCGTGGCTGAAAAGCAATCCGTTCCCGCACCAGTTCCAGATCACACAGATGAGACTATCGTGAACGACGTGAGTCGTCATCACTACCACTTTGCGGACGGAATCAGATACAATCGCAAGAAAGAGTACAGCCAGTGCGGTCGCGGTGAGTACAGGCACCGTTGCCATTGTTGACACTTGGCAGTCAGCAACCCCCTGTTCAGCGTAGAACGTGATTGTCAGCCGGAACTGGTGGCAGAACATATAAACCGGAGTCTGGCAATGTTGACGCAATTACGATGGTGGCACTCCTGACCGTCGTCGGTATCCTCGTCGCTGTATTCGTCGGGTTCAACATTGGCGGCTCATCCACGGGCGTGGCATTCGGCCCTGCAGTCGGCTCACGCCTCGTTCGGAAGGCAACTGCGGGGGCGTTGTTCGTTGGCTTCGGCTTTTTCGGGGCGTGGACCGTCGGACGGAACGTCATCGCGACGATGAGTAGCAGTATCGTGCCGGCAGCCCAGTTCACGCCCATCGCCAGTGTCGCCGTTCTGTTCTTTACCGGCGCATCGCTGTTGATATCGAATCTCTATGGCGTCCCGGCCTCGACGTCGATGACCGCTGTGGGTGCCATCGTCGGACTGGGCCTCGCGTCCGGCACCCTCAATCAGGCGCTGATGTTCGTTATCGTCTCGGCCTGGATCGTCGCCCCACTGATATGTTTGGGTATCGGGGTCGTGGTCGGCCGCTATATTTACCCCTATCTCGACCGCTACATCGCGTTTACGACGTTCAACCTCCACTTCATCCAATTCGACCGATCAGGAGCGATTCCACGACCGTTTATCAATCCGAACGCATCACTGCAGGATATCATCGGGTCACTCTCGGTCGTCATCATCGGCTGTTACATGGCGTTCTCGGCTGGGGCGTCGAACGCTGCGAACGCCGTCGCCCCCCTCGTCGGTTCGGGCGGATCGCTCACCGTCAATCAGGGCGTCCTGCTCGCGGTGGGAGCCTTCGGGTTGGGTAGTTTCACTATCGCCCGTCGCACGCTGGAAACGGTTGGAGACGATATCACGGAGCTACCGATTCTCGCTTCACTGATCGTTTCCCTGGTCGGTGGAACGGTTATCACCATTCTCTCGTTTCTCGGGATTCCAGCGAGTCTCGCCGTCAGTACGACCTCGACGATCATCGGGCTCGGATGGGGTCGAGCGAGCCGGACCGCGACTCTGGTAGAGTTAGCGACGCCATCGCCCGACCGTCCAGAGGTAGCAGTCTCGACTGGCGCATTGGTCACCTCACGCGCCGAGGATGCTCCTGCCGGGCCGACCATCGGGGACATTGCCCGAGAAGAGAAAGCGGCCGAGAAGCCAGATGAGATCCCGGACGTCCCAGATGTCGGCGCCGAAGGGCCGGCGGATCTCGACGAGCGAAGTCTCTTCGACCCGGCGGCGGCCAAGCGTATCGTGACGATGTGGGTGTTGACGCCGTCGCTGGCGATCGTCGCTTCATACCCGGTGTTCGCGTTCCTGTTATGAGTGGAACTCACTGACGGTGGCAGCCGTCCGCTCCCAGCATGGGCAGCCAGGCGGCCGGACACACAACGACCTGCGTTTGGCGGCATATGGCACCAACACACCGCAGCGCCGAGTCCCGTCTTACCCAGCCACGGTCTACTCGGTCGCTCGATAATCTCAGGTGACACTCACACCGATTGCACTATTGTCCTCGGTGACTGCGACCCCAATACCTGCAACGGACCCGTGACCTCCGCTCTGGTCTTCGGGTCTCGAGATGTTCCGCCCAACCACTACCGGGGCGGGTTCACAATAGAGCCGTGGCCCACTCCGCAACTGCTCAGTGATCGACGACGTCACCGTGACCCATATTCGTTTGCTCACACTGTATCCCTGTCCAGCGGCTCTTAGAGCGGTTCGACACGAAACACGTAATCCGCGTAACTGCCATCGAGATTCGCCGGACTCTCTTCGTCGGCATGCTCTTGACAGAGAACGGCCTCTGCCTCGACGGCACCGTGTCCGGTTTCTTCCTGATATCGTTCGAGGACGACAAACGTCGCCCTCTCGGTGCAGCCGCGACGGTGGCACTCGGGAACCGAGTCCGAGACACCGTCCTCGCGTCGGTTCTCGTCGTCTACTCGATCCTCGCTCGCATTTTCCGTGTCTGCCATCCCTGCCTCGTAGAGAAGCAAGCGGCATAATGCTGTGGTCGGTCGTGATCTCGGTGCTGCATGCGCGTTTTGTATGTCGACCGAACCAAAGGAAACCGGCGAGGTTTTCGAGGTCCATTTTCATTTTATACCGTATATTAGGACAGACACACAGTTTCTAGACTTTCTTAGCTAAATACTGGTACTAAGTCCCACAGTAGGTTTAAGTTCGTCCACCAGGAAGGTGGAAGTGAGCAACTCATGTCACTCAGGTCATTGACGGCGACACTGACACTGTATCGCAGCGGAACGCTCACCCTGGAGGAAGCGGCCAGGCGGAGTGGTGTTTCGAGTACTAAGCTGGTGTCAGAGCTTCGTTCCCGCGGGATTCCGGTCCGTGAGGAACTCCAGGCGGACACGGTCGAGCGGTCGCGGACCTGACTGCCGTCGGTGTCCAGTCCGACGGGCCGGCGCGAACCAGACGGCGGCGCCCCGTCCGACACGACGCCGTCCCGTCCGTCGCGATCGGGTCGTCGGCGCGGAACAGGGGAGTACGGGCAGTCTATATCACCAACGACCGAGATGCGTCCGGGGCGACAAGCAGCCGACTTATTTGCCGTGCGGTCCCTACAAGAGACAATGACAGTTCGACACGACGGACTCACCGTCGAGTGGCTGGGCTACGCCACCCTCCGACTCGCCGGGGAGGACACTGTCGTCTACATGGACCCCGGCCGCTACGGCGTCCTGGCTGGCCAGTGGGAACCGGACACCGAGGGGATCGGTCACCCGCCGACCCGCGACTACCGCCCCGAGGACGGCGACGTCGTCTGCGTGACCCACGTCCATCACTACGACCCCGACGGCATCGAACGCGTCGCCAGCGAGGACGCCACGATCGTCACCTACGAAGGCATCGACGGCCAGGACGTCGACCGTGACCTCCCGCCGATCGTCGAGTTGCCCTACGAGGTCCGGGAGGTCGGGATGGAGGAGAGCCTGACCGTCGACGGCGTTCCGATCTGGACGATTCCGGCATATAACGAGCGCGACGGTCCCCACACCCGTCCCGACGGCACGCCGTACCACCCGAAGGGATTCGGCTGTGGCTACATCGTTTCCGTCGAAGGCACCAGAGTCCTCTGGACCGGCGACACCGACGTACTCCCGGGACACAAACACGTCGACGTCTCCCTGTTCTGTCCGCCCATCGGCCAGCGGTTCACGATGAACCGGCAGGAAGCCGCCGCGCTCGCGGCCGTGATGGACCCCGACCTCGTCTTGCCCATCCACTACAACACGTTCTCGAACCTCGAAGCCGACTCTCGGGCCTTCGCCGCCGACGTGGCCGAGTCCGGGGTTCCGGTCGTGCTCGACGAGTCCTGACCCGGCACGCGCCTACTGCCCCCAGTCCCGTCTCGCGCTGTGTTCGTCAGCGATAGCGCGAACGTCCTCACCGTCCAGCAGTCCCCGCTCGGTAACGACGCCGTCGAGCAGTTCGGCCGGCGTCACGTCGAACAGCGGCACCGACACGTCGAGGTCGGCGTCCCCGTCGTAGACGGTCTCGGAATCGGCGGATTCGAGCATCGGCTCCGTCCCGGGGCTGATCTTGTCGCTGGCCGCCACGGCGTAGACAGGGATGTCTTCGTGTGCGCCCGCGAGTGCAGCCGCACGCGACCCGACCTTGTTGACGACGCTTCCGTCGGGGAGAACCGTGTCGGCACCGAAAAGCACGGCGTCGTAATCGCCGTCGGCGAGGGCCCACGCCAGCCCAGCGTCGGATACGAGGGTCACGTCCACGCCGTCGGCGGCGAGTCGCTCAGCGACGCCGACGCCCTCGCCGCCCGGCCTGGACTCGGCCACGAGGACTGACTCGGGGTCCCCGCGAGCGAGCGCAGTCGAAACGGTGCCCGACCGCGAGAGCGTGGCGACCCGAGCGTCCGCGAGTCGCTCCCCGGCAGCCTCGGCCGCGGTGTCGTCGGCAGCCAGTGCGTCCGCGATGGCGTCGTGAGCTGCCTCCTCGACGGCACCAGGCGTTCGGTCGTCGGCGGCCGCCGCCATCACGCGGTTGACGCGGTTTTCGACCACGGTCATCGAGGGCCGCGCAGCGAGCAACTCCCGGGCCAGTGCCGCGAGCGTGTCCCAGTCGCCGGTCCCGTGTTCGACGGCGAGAGCGGCCTCGTCCCGGAGGGTTTCGAGCGCCCGGACGGAGAGATACGCCGCACCGTGATCGCGGTCCGCAGCCACCGTCTCGACGGTCGGTCGCACCCGGTCGTAGGAGGTCCAGAGGTCTGGGACCGTCTCACGACGGAGGATCTCCGTGGGTGGAACCCACTCGTACTCGGCGGTCTCCTCGTTGGTTGTCACCGACCGATGCTCGCAGTCGAACAGGAACGGGTGGACGACCCAGCGCGTCCCGCGGTCGGCGTCCTCGACCGGAAACGATTGCCCCCGACGGACGAGGGAGACGGCGTCGGCCAGATCGGCCTCTTCGGCGATCTCCTGGCGTGCCGCCTGCTCGGGGTCACGGTCGCTGGCACCGTCCCGTTCGGCGACGTGGCCCGCGACTGCGCCCCACTGGCCGGCGTAGGAGCCGACGGCCTCGCTCCGGCGGAACAGCAGGACAGCCCCCCGATTTCGAAGGAAACATGTGACGACGTGCGTGTCCGCCATGCCGAGGAGGTCGGACGGGACGGACAAAAGTTCGGGGTCGATGGGTTACAGGGACGACTTTTGTAGCTGGCCGGGAAACCGAGGGACATGAACGTCGCCATCATCAGCGACACGCACATCCCCTCGCGTGCGAACCGCATCCCGACCTGGGTTCGGGAACGCGTCCGGTCGGCCGACCACGTGATCCACGCCGGCGACTTCGACAGCAGGGACCCGCTGGCGACCATCGAAGACCTCGCGGCCGGGTTGACGGCCGTCTCGGGGAACATGGACCGAGGCCTGGGATTGCCGTCGGTGGCGACCGTCGACCTGGGTGGGGTCGAGTTCGTCGTCACCCACGGCACCGGAAGCAAGACGGGGTACGAACAGCGCGTCGCGAGGACAGTCCGGGATCACGCGAGCGAGGGGCCGACGGTCGGCGTCTCGGGGCATACGCACGAACTACAGGATACCACCGTCGAGGGCGTACGACTGCTCAATCCCGGGAGCGCGACCGGCGCTGCACCGGCGACGAGCACGTCGATGCTGACGGCCCGAGTTACGGACGGGGAACTGACCGTCGAAGTACACGAGCGGTAACCCGCCGTCACTGACGTGAGCGTCGAGAGTGAGAAACCGGAAACCACAGCGAGGAGGAACCACGCCGTGGCTCGGATGTGGTCCGGCGTTGGGGGAGTGGGGAACCGGACCCGTGGTGTTGGGGGTACGAGAGTGAACGGTGACCCGGGCTACGCCGTCGACCCGCCGAAGACCGCGTGTCCAGCGGACCGCAGGACGTAGCTGGCGAAGACTGCGTCGATCGGTGCCATGAACAGCCCGTAGAACAGCGGGAAGCCGTTCATCCTGCTGAGAAACAGGAAGGGGAGCAACAGGAACCGGCCGAAGAACAACATCATCACGACCTCGCTGAACGCCAGCGTCTCGTCGACCGCGTACGCCAGCAGGAACAGGTTCATCGGCGCCATCCAGATCAGCGGG
Organism: Halorientalis salina; assembly: GCF_005049285.1. Classification (GTDB taxonomy): domain Archaea; phylum Halobacteriota; class Halobacteria; order Halobacteriales; family Haloarculaceae; genus Halorientalis; species Halorientalis salina. The sequence continues at coordinate 290,486 of NZ_SOSC01000003.1, forward strand.
AGCATCACCGACCGGGTCTGGGTCGTCAGGAACCACACCTCGACCGTGATCAGCGCGAGGATGCCCGCCAGGACCGACAGGTCGACGCCGGGAACGTCGAGTCGATTACGAGTTGCAGTTGCCATCGTGGGTCACCGTGTACTCGATAGTTCCCCTGTTCCCCCACTTTAATCTATTGCCAATAAGTGATATATCCATCCGGACAATAGCCGGTATTTTATATACCACATATAAAAACACCCGCGCATTCACGATTCTCAGATTTCCGATACTTCGGGCCGTCGATGTCCGGTCGTTTATTCCGATAGGCACCAGTTCGGGGCTCTCGGGACCCCGCAGAACCGACCGCGCGCAAATAACCAGTATTTTTTGCCGCCTTTGGCCGGACTTGCTCCTAACGCGGTCCTTTTTGGCGGTCACTCCACAGTGGGGGTATGGAGGTCTTCGCGGTTCCGGGACTCCCGGAAGTGCAGGCGGGCGACGACCTGGCGAGTCTCATCGCCGAGCGGGTCACCCTCCGGCCGGACGACGTGGTCCTCGTAGCCAGTACCGTCGTCTCGAAGGCCGAGGGCCGCGGGGCGAATTTCGACGAGTTCCCCGCGAGCGACCGCGCCGAGCGCATCGCCGACCGATTCGAGCGGGCGACCGGCGAGTCGAAGGACCCCCGGTTCGCCCAGGCGGTACTGGAGGAGAGTACGGACCTGCTCATCGAATCCCCGTTCCTGTTGACGCGGACGCAGTTCGGGCACATTACGGTGAACGCAGGCATCGACCGATCGAACGTGCCCGGCGCGGACCTGCTCTTGTTGCCCGAGGACCCGACGGCGAGCGCCGAGGCGCTCCACGAGGCGTTGGGCGTGCCGGTCGTCGTGACCGACACGTCCGGGCGGCCGTTCCGCCACGGCCAGCGCGGCGTCGCGCTCGGCTGGGCCGGGATGCCGGCGAGTCGCGACTGGCGTGGCGAGTCAGACCGCGACGGACGCGAACTCGGCGTGACCGTCCAGGCGGTGGTCGACGAACTGGCCGCCGCGAGCAACCTCGTCGCCGGCGAAGGGGCGGGCGGGACGCCCGTAACCGTCGTCCGGGACTGGGCGTTCGGCGACCACGCCGGCAGCGACGAACTGTATCGGGACCGCGAGGACGACCTCGTGCGGCAGGCGCTCGAAGCGTGGCAGCACGGAGACGACTCATGAAGGCAATCGAACTCACCCCGGAACATCCAGTCGAAGAGATCACCGACCTGGCAGTCCAGGCCGAAGAGACCGGTTTCGACGCCGTCTTCGCGGCCTGCCACTACTTCAATCGCGACCCGTTCGTGACGCTGTCGCGGATCGCCGACGCCACCGACGACGTGAGACTCGGCCCGGCGGCGGCCAACCCCTACGACAGCCATCCCCTGACGCTGGCGTCGCGGGTCGCGACGCTCCAGGAGGTCAGCGACGGTCGCGCGGTCATGGGCGTCGGACCCGGCGACCGCTCGACGCTCTCCGCCCTCGGCGTCGAGCGCGACAAACCGCTCCGCCGAGTGCTGGAGACGTTCAAGACCGCCCAGGACCTCTGGGCCGGCGAGTCCGTGGACCTCGACGGCACCTTCCAGGCGAACGACGCGACCCTGGAGTACGAAGTCCCCGGCACGATTCCCGTCTACGTCGGCGCACAGGGCCCACACATGATCCGGATGGCCGCCAAACACGCCGACGGCGTCCTCTACAACGGCTCGCACCCGCGCGACTTCGCGTGGGCGGCCGAACAGGTCGAAAAAGGGCTCGACGAGCGGCCCGACGGGCGAGGCGAGTTCGATTTTGCCGCCTACGCGAGCGTCAGCATCGCCGAAGACGGCGAGGCCGCACGCGAGGCCGCTCGACCGCCCGTGGCTTTCATCGCCGGCGGGGCCGCGCCGCCGGTGCTGGACAGACACGACCTGGACCGGGAACGCGCCGAGGCGGTCGGTGCGGCGATCGAGGCCGGCGAGTTCAGCGAGGCGTTCGGGCTGGTCACCGAGGAGATGATCGAGGCGTTCTGCATCGCGGGGACGCCAGAGGAGGTCGAGGAAAAGATCGCGGCAGTCCGGGAGTACACCGACAGCTTCGTGGTCGGGTCGCCGCTGGGGCCGGACCTGGAAACGGCGATCGACCTGGCGGGCGAGGTCCTCAGCTGAGGTCCGGCGTCACGAAGTCCGCGACCGCACCGAGCGCGAGGATGCCGAACGCCAGCATAGCGCCGCCGATGAACAGCCCCCCGAACAGGATGGAGACGACACTCAGTGGGTCCGAGAGGATGGCTCCGATGATCTCAGACAGCGCGACGGTGGAGGATTCGGTGGCCAATGGCACGATAGTACTGGTGAGGTCAACCATACTGGCGGTAGCGAGCGGTGGTACTTGTGTCTCGTGGTTCGGGACCCGCCAGCGCTAAGGTCTCGGCCGACAGAGGCCGGACCATGGACGACGCCTCGCTGGACGACTTTCTCGACGACGGCGACGCGTCCGAGGAGGCCGAGAGGAGCGACGACACCGAGACGCCAGCCGAAGCCGAACCCGACACGACGACGTCCGAAGCTGACTCCGAAGGGGACCGAGACGACGAGGACGCCGGGGCGGTCGACCCTGGGGTCGTCAAGCCGGCGACCTCGACGTACGCCTGGAGCGGGGAGGCGGTCGCGTGTGCGGCCTGCGGCGAACCGGTCGAGCGGCGGTGGCGCGACGACGCCGGGTTGGTCTGTCGGGCGTGTAAGGAGTGGTAAGTATCGGTATAGAGACTGCAGCGACCGGGACAATTAGGTGCTGCAGTCCTATGTAACGGGTGTGAGTGCAGTTGCAAGCCGTACACAACCGGGTTCCCGGACTGACCGTCCGGGTGTCATGCGAGGACAAAGCACTTGTCGCTCGCATCGACAGACCGGAACAACCGCCCTCCATCACACCCCGAGATAGTCATGACTGACGCAGACACATCGAGCGCCGGTCGGCGAGCGGACGATCCCGTCGAGGAAGCCGGTGCCCTGGCCCGCCGCGTCGCAGCGAACGTCGAGGAGGTCATCGTCGGCCACCACGACCAGATCGAACACATCCTTACCGCCCTGCTCGGGCGCGGACACGTCCTCTTAGAGGACGTTCCCGGCGTGGGGAAGACGATGCTCGCCCGGTCGGTCGCGGCCTCCTTCGACGGGTCGTTCAAACGCGTCCAGTTCACGCCGGACCTGCTGCCCTCCGACATCACCGGCGTCAACGTGTTCAACCAGAAGACACAGGAGTTCGATTTCCGCCCCGGTCCCGTGTTCGCGAACGTGGTGCTGGGCGACGAGATCAATCGCGCGCCGCCCAAGACACAGAGCGCGCTCCTGGAAGCCATGGAGGAAACGCAGGTGACCGTCGACGGGGAGACCTACGAGATGCCCGCGCCCTTCACGGTCATCGCGACCCAGAACACTGTCGAGCGCGACCGGACCTACGAACTCCCGATGGCCGAACTCGACCGGTTCATGAAGAAACTTCACCTGGGCTACCCCGGGCAGGACGACGAGGCCGCGATGCTCGACCGCGTCGTCGGGAACCACCCCATCGAGGACCTCTCGGCGGTCGCCACGCTCGACGACCTCCGGGACGCCCGGCAGGCGGTCGCGACCGTCACCGTCGAGGAAGCCGTCCGGGAGTACGTCACCAGACTGGCGGGCTACACCCGCGAACACGCCCAGCTCGGGGTGAGTCCGCGCGGGTCCATCGCGCTCCTGCGGGCCGCCCAGGCGCGTGCGGCGCTTTCCGGCCGATCCTACGTCGTGCCGGACGACATCCAGACCGAAGCGTGGGTCGTCATGCCCCACCGGATCCAGACCGCGACGGCCGAGACCACCGGGGTCGACGTCGTCTCGGGCGCGCTGGAGACCGTCCCGGTAGAATGACGCTCAGACCGACCGTCCGCGGCGTCACCGTCGCCGTCGTCGGTGGCGGCGCGATCGGCATGGCCTACGCGGCCGGGCCGCGAGCGCTGAACGCCATCGCCGCGCCCGCGGTCGTCGCACTGCTGGCTGCCGGGATCCAGATCGTCCTGTCGAATGTACCCGAGATCGAACGGTCGCCGCCGCCAGCCGGCTTCCCCGGCGAGCGCCGGACGGTGACCCTCGACGTGAGCGGCAGCGACGTCGCCCGCGTCGTCGATGCGCTCCCGGAGGGGGTCCGGGCGTTCGACGGCGAGATGCGGGCGACGCTGCCGGCGACCGTCAGTTACGACGTGGAACTCGGGGCACGCGGGGAGTGGACGCTCGGGCCGCCGACGGTCGCGATGACCGACGTGCTGGGACTGTTCGTCCGGACGCGGCAGGTCGACGCCACGACGAGCGTGCTCGTCTACCCGCGGGTGTACGACCTCACGAACCACGAGGCGCTCGCCGGACTGTTCACGCACGGGACGACGAACGACCGCCAGGCGTTCGACAGCATCCGCGAGTACGCCCCGGGCGACCCGCTGCGGGACGTCCACTGGAAGTCCAGCGCCAAGCGCGGTGACGACGAGCTCGTCGTCAAGCAGTTCGTCGCCGAGGAGGCGACCGACGAGTTCCACCTCGTCGCGGGCGCGGAACCGGGCCACGCCGACGCGATGGCCTCGGGCGCGGCGAGCGTCGCGCTCCTGGCGCTACAGGCCGGGCTGTCGGTGTCGGTCACCTGTCCGGCCGGGCGGGTCCAACCAGGCCGCGGGGAGTCCCACCGACAGCACGTCCTCGAACTCCTCGCGCGCACGGGCGATGGGTACGTCGACGAGGACGCACGGAAGCGGGCGGACGTGACCGTCACCGCCGGCGACGGCGGCGTCGTCCTGACCGTCGACGGCCAGGAGCACGCGCTGGACCTCTGGTCGACGGGCGGGCAGGCGACGGCGACCGACGGCGGTCGGCCTCGAACCGGGACCCACGCACCGGCGACGGGAGCGACCGCGGGAGGTGCGGACCGATGAGTACCGGGACTGGGTCGGGCGCCAGCCACGCGAGCGAGACCGAAACGGACGCAGGAAGTCGGTTCTCGCCGCGCCGGCTGGCACTGGTCTCGGCGGGGACGCTCGTGTTCTCGTTCGTGGCCGCGCTCTATCAGATCATCGACGTGGTCGGCGACCCCACCACGTTCGTCGTGGTCGTCGGGGGATCGCTGTTCCTGGCGACGGCCCTCTCGCGGGTGCTCCGGGCGCGAACCGCGTTCACCATCGGGGTCGTCCTGCTGGTGGGGGGCATCTGGTCGTACGCGTCCGCGCTGGGCGTGGACGTGTTCGCGATGCAGGACTCGATCATCAACGACGTCATGTCGCTGCTGACCGGGCTGTCGGTCCTCCGACTGGAGATGATCGAACTGTGGGTGGTGTCGGTGACGCCCGCGCCGGTGTTTCTGACGTGGTATCTGGCCATGCGAAGCCGGTACGTCGCCACCGTCGTGGCCGGGGGCGCGACGCTCACCTTCTTCGTCCTGACCGGGGACGTGGGGACGACCGTCGCGCTGCTTGGCGTCCTGGGGGCGGCGGGGACCATCGGCTTCGGTCGGCTCGACCGGTTCGGCGGCGACCACTCCGCGACGGACGTGCTCGCGGTCGTGCTGGCGGTGATGGTCGTGCTCACGCTGACGGTCAGCGTCGTCCCGGGCGGGACGAGCCAGCCGTTCCAGTTGCTCGGGGCGGGCGGCGACCGGACCATGGAGGCGAGCCTGATCAACAACGACCAGCGGCTCACCGTCCAGGGGAGCATCGAACTGTCGCCAGAGGTCCGCTTTACCGTCGAGAGCGACGAGCGGGCCTACTGGCGGGTCGGGGCCTACAACCGGTACACGGGCGACGGCTGGGTCCGAAGCGGGTCCGCCCAGGAGTACCCGGGGCAGTTGCCGGGTCCGCCGGGCCGAACCGAGACGATCGACCAGCGGGTCGTCGTCGAGTCACGGCTCAACGCGATGCCGGCGGCCTGGCGACCGGTCAGCGTCTCCGACACCGACAACGCGATGGTGTCGAGACTGGCCGGCCTCCAGCCGGCGAGACCGTTCACCGCCGGCGACAGCTACCGCGTGACGAGCCGGCAGCCGGACGCGACGGTGGCGGAACTGCAAGAGGCAGGCGAGGACTATCCGGACGACATCGAGGACCGGTACACGCAGTTGCCGGCGAGCACGCCCGACCGCGTCGAGGACAGGACCGACCGCGTCACCGACGGCGCTGACAACCCCTACGAGACGGCGACGCGGATCGAACAGCACCTCGAAGAGGGGAAGGCCTACTCGCTGGACGTCGAGCGGCCCGACGGGAACATCGCCGACTCCTTCCTCTTCGAGATGGAGCAGGGGTACTGCACCTACTACGCGACGACGATGGTGACGATGCTGCGCACCCAGGACATCCCGGCGCGGTTCGTCACCGGCTACACGCCCGGTGAGGAGACCGGCGACGGCGAGTACGTGGTCCGCGGGCTGGATTCACACGCCTGGGTCGAGGTGTACTTCCCAGAGACCGGGTGGGTGAAGTTCGACCCGACGCCGGCCGGGCCCCGTAGCGAGGCCGAACAGTCCCGTCTCGAAGACGCTGGCGTCTCCGACACCGACGTCGACACCGGCGACGACGACGAGGAGGAAACCGAGACGCCGACCGACACGCCGGACCCGCTGACCGACGACACGCCGACGACCCGGAGCGCGACCGACCCCAGGGACGGCCCCGGTGGGATCACCGCCACGGACACCGTCACCGAGGAAACGACTGCCCCGTCCCGGACGGCGAACGCGTCGGGTGGGGGGAGTGGCGGGCTTCCACTGCCGGAGTTGCCGTCGGGCGAACAACTGGCGCTCGGTGCCGTCGTGCTCGTCGGTCTCGCGGCGGGGATCCGACGGACAGGTGCGGCCGAACGGGCGTATCGCGCCGTGTGGCTCCGCTGGCAGCCCCGGCGGGACCCGGCGAGCGACGTCGAGCGGGCGTTCGAGCGCCTGGAGTACGTCCTGGCACGGGAACACCGGCCGCGACGCCCCGGCGAGACGCCGCGCCAATACCTGGATTCGATCGACGCCGACGAGCGCGCCCGAGCGCTCTACGACCGATACGAGCGGGTTCGGTACGCCGGCGAGGTCTCAGAGCAGGTGGCCGAGGACGCGGTCGGGCTCGCAGACCGGATCGTCAGCGATCGGACCGGCCGCTTCGGGAGTTGAGGGGGTAGCGAGCGGCCGGACCGACGCTCTCGTGTGCGGGTTCCCGACAGTGTTTAATAGGTTGATTTCGTAGGGTCGGTTTGTAATGTCGGAAGTCTGCTCGACGTGCGGGCTGCCCGAGGAGCTCTGCGTCTGCGAGGACGTCGCCAAAGAGTCCCAGGAGATCAGCATCCGCATCGACGAGCGCCGATACGGGAAAGAGGTAACGGTCATCGAAGGATTCGATCCCAAGGACGTGGACATGGACAGCCTGTCCTCGGACTTGAAATCGAAGTTCGCCTGCGGGGGGACGGTCGAAGACGACCAGATCGAGCTCCAGGGCAACCACACCGGGCGCGTCGAGGATTTCCTCCGCGAAAAGGGATTCAACGTCGCCTAACCTCTCTTTCACTCGGCCGGTTCGCCGGCCCGGGTATCGCTATCTAAACTCATACTGTTGGCTATACCTTCGTGAACGATTTCGGCACCCCGTCGTGCCGAATCTGTTCACGTACGTATAGCCGGGAGTATCAAAACGGAGCCGACGGCCCTTCGTCGGATCCCGAACTCTCCCCGTCGCGAGCCACCGGTCCGTCCCACTCGTCTAACCCGCCCGCGAGACTCACGGCCGTCCCGTCGTCGATTCCTTCGTAGGAATTGATGAGGCGTGCAGCCTGGATGCTGGATTTACCGTGGGGGCAGACCGTGACGATGCGGTCGGCGTCGGTCAGTCGGTCGACCTCACCGGTGAGTTCCCCGAGCGGGAGGTTCTCGCTGCCGGGGATGTGGCCGTGGCGGAAGCCGTGGGGCGATCGGATGTCGACCACGCGGAGCGAGTCCTCGTCGAGTCGGTCCTGCAGCGTCTCGGGTCCGATTTCCTCGACCATCAGAGCAAACCGTCCTCCTTGGCGAGCAAGAGTCCTTCGATCGTGGCGTCGTTGGCCGGCTCGCGGCGGGCGACGTCGAGGGCGTCCTCGACGGGGACGGTCGTCACGTCGAGGAACTCGTTGTCGTCCAGGTCGTCCTCGACCGGTTCCAGGCCCTCGGCGAAGACGATCCCGCGGCGGTGGCGCAGAACGCCCGTCGAACACCAGAACTCCTCGATGAGGGACGTGCCGGCGGCGTCGAAGCCGGTCTCCTCGCGGAGTTCGCGCGCGCCGGCGGTCGTGTAGGACTCGCCGTCCTCGACGATGCCGGCCGGGAGTTCGAGGCACTGTTCCCTGATGGTCGGCCGGTACTGGTCGACCATCACGAGGTGAGGAATGCCCTCGGTCCCCTGGACGGCCGGTCCCTCGACGACCGCGACGATGACGACGGCCGGGGGCAGATCGGCCCAGTAGTAGGACTTCTCGGAGCCGTCGGGCTGTCGGACGCGGTCGTAGCCGCCGGTGTACCAGCCGGTGTCGTACTCGGCCGCCGAGTCGACGACCGGCCAGTCGTGGTCCGGCGGGGCGCGGGACGGGTCGCGGTCGGAATCGAACCGGCCGGGAACCGGGTCGGAGTCCTCGGAGTCGGTCATGGTGATCGTGTTATCTCAAGTCTGTACACCGTATTGTTCTGTCGGACGTAGATGGTGTCGCCGTCGACGGCGCTCGCGTTGCGCTGTGAGAGCGCGTCGCGTTCGTCGAACGGCGAGTGCGTGAACGCGCCCTTGACGCCGATGGGCCCCTTCCAGTACGGGTCGGACTGACCCGACTCGGTGGCTGAGGCGTTCGCCAGGGCAGTCATCGTGTACGGATACCGGTCGCCCGGGAGGTCGGCGGCGTCGATGGCGGTCCGGTTCTCCTCGATCGGCGTTGCGGTGAGGTAGTAGGGGTCGCCGCTCTTGAGGTAGGTCGGGACGGCACCGAGCGCGAGCAGGAGGGCGATGACGACCAGCAGACCGAGAATCAGGTTCCGCGTGACGCGGCGCATACCTGTCGTTGGGACGAGACGGGGAAAATCGTAGCGGAATCGGCGCTCGACGTATCCGGACCGCTGTACGTCATTTCCGGATCGACTGCCCGAAAGCGGGCGGTCGTACCGATAAACAGTGACAGCGATCCGTCTCAGGCCGTCTCGATCACGACGTCCCGGTAGACGCTGCCGAAGGCCTGCCGGCGGAGCGTGCCGACGGCGGCGGCCTCGCGGTCCTGGAACGTTGCGGCGACGACCCTCTCGGCGAAGGGGACGCCGTGCCAGACGACCCGGTCGACGTTCTCGCTGCCGATCTCCTCGACCGCGTAGTCGGGGTGGTCCGAACACCAGTCCTCGAACTCCTCGCGCGTTCCGACGTTGACTTCGAGCAGCGAGGCGAAGATGGCCTCACGGGCGGTCTCGACGACAGCACCGGTGACGCGGTCGTCGTACTCCGATTTGTCGAAGTCCATCGCCTTCGTGACCTCGCGGACGGTCGTCTGGGCGGTCGGCCCGACTGCCTCGTAGCGCTCGCGCGTCTCCTCGGCGGTCGTCGGCGAAAAGAATCCCTCGGTGTGCATAGAGGGGACTGTGGGCTCCCGGAATTACTCGGTTTCGGCTTCGTCCCCGTCGTCGGCGTCGTCGTCGAGCATCCGCTCGGTCATCTGCTGGGCCTCCTGGAGGATCCGCTCGGCCTGGTCGTCGAGTTCGCGGTCGCGCTCGGCGCGGTCCCGGGCATCGGCCGCGAACTGCGGTTCGTCGTCGAACAGCGCGCCCGAGCGCTCGGATGCGGGGTCTCGGCCGTGGTCGTGATCGTGGTCGTGGTCCCCCGTCGCGTCGCTGGATCGGGCCCCGCCGCCCGTCTCCCGTCGGTCGACGGTGTCCTCGAACACCTGCGGGAACTCGGCGTCCTCGGCCAGGTCGGAGACGGTGTCGGCGAGCGCGTCGGCGTCGGATTCCTGCCAGTCCGGGGCGTGTTCGTCGAGCCACGCCTCGTGGTCGGCGTTCCCGAGCATCGCAGTAAAGGCGAGGTGGTTCGCGAGGTGTTCGGCGTCGGACTGGGGGTCCCCGCACACTGGACAGGCGTATCCCATGGCTGGGAGAAGGCAGCGGCGACGGAAATCAGTTGTTACCGTCGATGTCCGCGAGCATCACCAGCGCGTCCTCGCCGTTGTCGTAGTACCGCGGGATCGTCCGGGCGTGGTCGAACCCGAAGGTCTCGTAGAGCGACCGCGCGGTGTCGTTGGACTCCCGGACCTCCAGTTTCACCGAGGCGACCCCCTGGGCGGCGAGGACGCCGAGCGCCCGCTCCAGGAGGAGCGTGCCGACGCCCTGGCCCCGCTGGTCCGGGTGGACGGCGATGTCCTTGATGTGGCCGAGCGGTTTCCCGTGGTTCGGGACCGAATCGGCGACGACGTAGCCCGCGATGCCGCGGCCGAACTCCGCGACCAGAAAGCCCGGCTCGCCGACGTACCGCTCGAAGGCGGCGAAGGGCCACGGCTGGGGGAAGGAAGCTTTCTCGATCCGAAAGATCGCCAGCAGGTCGGCCTTGACCGCCTGCCGAACCGTCGGCGTCCCCGGACTCGATTCGGATGCAGGCGTTGTCACGGTGCCACCTACGACACCCGCCCACTAAGCCCCATCGGCCGTGTACGTACCGCTCATACCCCATCGAACCCACCGGAAGATTGATTGGTATCACGCGTGAAAACTCAGGCGCACCCGTTCGGGTGCCACCCCCAACACCCCCCTCTACCCCCGTTTTCTACAGTTCGAGTGCTAACAGAGCCATCTGACGGCGAGGCCTGCCGGGAAGGAGCTGAGTTCGTTACCGATTATTTCAAATATTGATACGTGTTGCCGGAGAGAAGAGCAATCAGAAGAACTTCAGGAGGTCGTCGCGCTGCTGGTCGTGGAGGTTGTCACCGACGGCGTCGGTGAGCGCGTCGATGCTGCCGCGCTTCGCGGTGATGGGTGCGATGGTGTCCTGCCACTGCTTCCAGGGCGGATAGAGGCCAAGGCGGTCACAGAGCGCGTCGAGTCGCTCGTCCTCGTCGTCGACCTTGTCCATCTTGTTGACCGCGACGACGACGGGAATCTCCAGTTCCTGCAGGAAGTGGAACATCTCCACGTCGTGGGGGATCTCGTCGGGACCGGAGTGGCGATCGATGATGTCGATGACGGCCTTCCCGTCGACGACGAGGATCGCGGTCAGGATCTCCTCGGCGTGGGTCTCCAGGTAGCGGACGATCTCGGTTTTGATCTCCTCGCGGACGTCGTCGGGGACGCCCGACATGAAGCCAAAGCCCGGCAGGTCCGTGATGACGAAGTCCTCGCTGGTCCAGTCGTAGTGGTTGGGCTGGCGGGTGACGCCAGGTCGTTGCCCCGTATCGAAGGTGTGGCCGGTCAGTTCGCGCATCAGCGTGGACTTGCCGACGTTGGACCGTCCGACGAGTACCACTTCCGCGCTCCGATCCGGCCGCGACTCGAACATACCCGCGGTAGGCGACTGGCCCGGATAAGCGTGGCGAGCGCCGCGTCCGAGCGGGGTCGATCACTTCGATAAGCCGGCCTTACCGGCGAGGTCGGCCGGACGGCCGCGGTAACCAGCGTATAGTTACCCGTCCACGCGTCTCACCCTCGTGGGATGGCGAACGCGAGTCACCGTCAGGCCGTGGCGATGCCCGAGGCCCTCTCGACGCGAGCGGCGCGGCTCGAACCGTTCGACTGGTACCGGGAGATGCGCGCCGAAACACCGGTCCGATACGACGACGACCGACGGGTCTGGGACGTCTTCCGCTACGACGACGTCAGGCGGGTCCTCGCCGATTCGGAGACGTTCGCCGCGGACCCGTCCCGAACCGACGGCATCGGGTTCACCGACGGGGCGCGACCGCAGTCGCTCCGGGGGAGCGACCCGCCGCGTTCGGCGTTGATACAGAGTCTCGACGGTGATCGGTTCCAGTCCGACACCGTCGATGCGCTCGCGCCACACGTTCGCGGGATCGCCGACGAGTTACTCGACGACGCCACCGACGGCGGGCGACTCGACGTGGTGGGGGACCTGGCCGCGCCGCTTTCGGCCGTCGTCGTCGCGGAGTTGCTGGGCGTCCCGACCGACGACCGCGACCGGTTCGAGCAGTGGTCTGCGGCCCTGGTCACGGACGCGGGCACGGGAGCGACCGCGGAGCGCCCGCACGGGACGATCCGCGAGGTCCGGGCGTACGTCGCGGACCGCCTCGAACAGCGGCGGGCCATCCCCCGAGACGACCTCCTCACGCACGTCGCGACGACGGGTCCCGACGGGCACCGCCCGAGCGAAGGCGACGTACTGAACGACTGTCTCGACTTGCTCGGAACAGCGACCGCCACGACCACCGCCCTCGTCGGGAACGCCGTCCGCTCGTTGGACGAACAGCCCACCCGCTACGAGGAAGTCGCCGGCGACCGCGACGCGCTCGCGGCAACGATCGAGGAGGTCCTGCGCTACCGGTCGCCGGTCCAGGCGCTGCCCCGCGTCGCGACGACCGATACCGAACTCCGGGGCCACGCCATCGAGGCCGGCGACCCGGTCGTCGCCTGGCTCGGGTCGGCCAACCGCGACGAGGCGCAGTTCGACGACCCAGACGCGTTCCGCCCGGACCGTCGACCGACCGGACACGTCGCGTTCGGGCACGACAGCCACTGTGGCCCGGACGGATCACTGACGCGGCTCCAGGCCCGTGTCGCACTGGGTCGGTTGCTCGCCCGACTCGACGGGATCGAGGTGGTCGACGAGCCGCTCGAACCGATGCCGAGCGCGTTCTACTGCGGCGTCGAGCGGTTACCGATCCGGTTCGACGCGGCGGACTGACGGCTCCGGGCGTCGGGCCGGCCGGCTCCGCGTTTCCCGACGTTATTTGCCCCCGCCCCACGAGAGGCGACTGTGCGGCTCGTTCAGGTCACTATTCCCACAGGCAAACGCGACGCGATTCTCGGTGCGCTCGACGACGAGGGCGTCGACTACGTCGTCACCGACGAGACCAGTGGCCGAGAGTACACCGCGGTCGTCTACGCACCGTTACCGACGCAGGCGGTCGAGCCCGTCCTCGAACAGCTCCGGGAGGTGGGCATCGACGACGAGGCCTACACGGTCGTGATGGAGGCCAGCACGGTCGTCTCCCGTCAGTTCGAGGAACTCGAAGAGCGCTACGCCGAGGAGGAAGACGAGGACCGTATCGCTCGCCAGGAGCTGAAGGCGCGGGCCCGTGACCTGGCCCCCTCGATTCGGATCTACGTCGCGATGACGGTCATCAGCGCCATCATCGCGACGGCTGGCCTGCTGCTGGACTCGCCGGCCGTCGTCGTCGGCTCGATGGTCATCGCACCGCTCATCGGCCCGGCGATGGCCGCCAGCGTGGGGACCGTCATCGACGAACAGGACCTCTTCGTCCGGGGAGTGAAACTCCAGGTGCTCGGGATGAGCATGGCCGTCGTGAGCGCAGCCGTGTTCGCGATTGTCATCCGCTACACCCACCTGGTCCCGCCGGGGATCGACGTCACGGCCGTCCCGGAGATCCAGGAACGGCTGGCCCCCGATTTCCTCTCGCTGGCCATCGCCTTCGGGGCCGGCATCGCCGGCGCGCTGTCGCTGTCGGCGGGCGTCTCCTCGGCCATCGTCGGGGTGATGATCGCCGTCGCGCTCATTCCGCCGGCCGCAACCGTCGGCATCGGCATCGCCTGGGGGCTGCCGATGGTGAGCCTCGGCTCGGGCATCCTCGCGCTGGTCAACGGCCTCTCCATCAACGTCGCCGCGATCGCCGTCCTCTGGTACAACGGCTACCGGCCGGAGCGGTGGTTCCGCTTCGACGAGGCCCGCAGCGCGATGCTCAAACGCGTCGCCGTCCTGCTGGTGGCCATCGGCGTCCTCTCGGTGTTCCTCGGCGGCGTCACCTACACCACCTACCAGAACGCCGTGACCGAGGAGGACATCCGAACCGACATCGAGACCGTCGTCGGAAGCGAGGAGTACGAATCGGTGACGCTGCTGTCGACGGACGTCGAGTTCTCGGAGGGCGTGGTGTTGCAACAGCCCGAGGCCGTCATCGTCACTGTCGGCGTCCCACCTGATATCGACGAGCGAGCGAGCGGCCTCGCGAACAGAATCGACGACCGCATCGAGCGCACGACCGGGTACGACATCGACGTGCAGGTTCGATACGTCACGACCGAGCGCGCGACCTGAGTTTAGTTCTCGTCGAAGGGCAGTTCCGGCTCGTACCCGACCGCGTCGACGGCCGCATCCAGCACGGTATCGACGTTCTCGCCTTCGGTGACGCTCATGTAGTAGTCGGCCTCGACGTCCCGCGAGCGGTCGCTCTTGTTACAGACGGTCAGGACCGGCGCGTCCTCGAACTGCTCGACCAGCGCGTCCCGGAGCTGCAACTGGACCTCGATGGGGTAGCCACACTCCCCGCTGGCGTCGAGGAAGACCAGCACCGCGTCGGCGAGGTGTTCGACCGCGCTGACGGCCTGGGACTCGATCTCGTTTCGATCCTCCGGCGGGCGGTCGAGCAGCCCGGGCGTGTCCACCAGCTGATAGCGGATGTGGTCGCGCTCGATGTGGCCCACGCGGATCTCCGTGGTGGTGAACGGGTAGGAGGCCGTCTCGTTGCGCGCGTTCGTCACGCGATTGACGAAGGAGGACTTCCCGACGTTGGGGTAGCCCGCGACGACGATGGTCGGCTCGTCGGGGCGGATATCCGGCAGGTCCCGCAGCGCGTTGCGGGCCTCGTTGACCGCCAGCAGGTCGTCCTCGACCTCCTCGACGATGTCGGCGACCCTGGCGAACGCCTGTTTGCGCAGTTTCTTGGCCCCCTCGGCGTCGACGTTCCGGAAGCGGGTCTGGTACTCGTCGCGGATCGAGTCGGCCTTGCGACTGGCCCACATCAGCTCCGAGAGGTGCTGGCGGAGGTCGTCGACCCCGACGATGGCGTCGATGAGTTCGTAATAAAAGGGGTCGAGATCGTCGATGTCCGGCCAGGCGGTGACGACGTTCTCGAGGTTGTCCGAGACGATGTTCGACGCCGTCTGGAGCATCGACTGCTGGGCCTCGTAGCCGGATTTCGCCCGGCCCGCGCGTGCTGCCCGGGAGAAGGCCTTGTCGATCAACTCCTCCGACGTGGGCGTCGTCGGGAGGTCCTCGAGAATCATTTGCTATGCGTAACAGATACGGCCATAAAAGGGCGTCCGTTCGAACCGGGTCTGTGACGGGACCCCGCACGTGAGTCGCCCATATCACACGACCATCCAGCAGCGACGCCGACACCGTTGCTTTTCTCTCCGGACGCCCAACCGGGAGGCATGACAAACTGGCGCGCCGTCGGTATCGGCTTCCTCGTCAGCATCGTCGCCGGCCTCTTCGCGTTCGCCCTTCCCGTGATCGGCCACATCGGTGCGGGACTGATCGGCGGCTTCGCCGCGGGCTACGTCGCCGGCGGCGGCATCGGGAGCGGCACCTGGCACGGACTGCTGGCGGGTGCTATCGGCGGCATCGTCCTCGCCGCCCTGTTCGGCCTCGGCGCGGGATTCGTCGGGAGCATCGCCGCCGGCCCGGTCGGGGGCTTCCTCGGCGCGAGCGTGTTCGTCGTCGGTGCCGTCATCGCGCTCGTCCTGGCGATCGACAGCGCCATCGGCGGCGCGGTCGGCGGGTTGCTGGCCCGATGATTTTTCATAAATATCGACCAGTATTGTGTATTGTGTAACCTATATAGACCAGTCCACAACATTCATAACACATGCAGGGCAACAAGTGACCATGAGCCAGGAAGCTCGATCGGTCGATGGACGGGTGAGGGAGCGCCGGGACATCGTCTCAGTAGTCGACGAAAGCGAGGCAGGTCGTGACTACGTCATCGCGGACATCAGCCGAGACGGCTCCTGGCTGTCGGTGGCAGAGCGGGAAACCGTCTCGTTGAACGCCCACCGCTAGAAGCGCCGCTCGCGCAGTTCTTCGAGATCTACGTCTTCCATCGACAGCACGACGAGCATGGATATCTCGTCGCGGTCGTCCGCAACGCCGTGGGCACTGATTATTCAGTCCCGGTGTTCGCGGCGACGATGCCGCCGATAGCACCGAAGACGGCGGGGAAGACGACACCCGCCAGCAGAATCGCCGGCAGGAGT
Source organism: Halorientalis salina (assembly GCF_005049285.1). Taxonomy (GTDB): domain Archaea; phylum Halobacteriota; class Halobacteria; order Halobacteriales; family Haloarculaceae; genus Halorientalis; species Halorientalis salina. The sequence continues at coordinate 306,685 of NZ_SOSC01000003.1, forward strand.
TCGGGTTCCCCGCTGAAGCTGGCACCGAACCCTTCCGTCGAGACGCGGAACAGCACCGCGCCGATGGCCGAGAGCACCAGATACGGCGGGACGACGAGCGCGCCGACGACCGCGCCGTTTGCCGTCTCGGAGACACCTTGCGACCGGCCGATAGCTAACCCGGAACCGACCAGTAGCGCCACCGGGACGAGGTACAGAAGCGGCGAGAACCCGTCACCGCCGATGTACGATACCGTACTCGACCCACCGAATCCGAGAAAATCGCCCGAAACGACGATTTCGACGAAGTGGCTGTTGAAAAACACCCATCCGGCGAAGTCGATGACGCTACCAGCGTCACCGGTATTGTTGGATATCTCGCCCAGTCTGGAGTCCTCGAGACGCACGAGGACGACGAGGGCCGTGAGTACGTAGCCGGCTATCCACGCGGCAGCGCCGGCGATGGCACCCTCTACGAGCGGAAGGTCGTCGGAGTCGATTGTCGGGGACACGGCCAGAGGAACAGCTTCCGTTATAAAAAACGTTCGGTCGATGGGTCGATACCGACGACACAGGACGGCGGCTCGACGTACACCCGGTAGGCGACGTCTGGCTGTCGATCGTCGAGTCGGAGGCGGGCGCGTTGAACGCCCCCGAGCGAACCGACGAGTGCAAAAACAGCAGCAGTTAGCGGCGGTCGCGCAGTTCCGTGCGGAGGGCTTCGACGTCCATGTCCTTCATCGACAGCAAGACGAGCATGTGGTAGACGATGTCGGCGGCCTCGTGGGCGATCTCGTCGCGGTCGTCGTCCTTGGCAGCGAGCAGGAGTTCGGTCGACTCCTCGCCGAGTTTCTCCAGCACCGCGTTCTCGCCTTTCTCGTGGGTGAACAGCGAAGCAGTGTAGGAATCCTCGGGCAGGTTCTCCTTGCGGTCCTCGATGACGGCGAACAGGTCGTCGAGGACGGCGTCGGTGTCGTCCATGTCCATCCCTGCACACTACTGGGCCATGACTTCTTCGCAGGAGCGTCGTGAGCCGGGGTTCATAGGGCGACTACACCAGCATCCGCGCGAGCAGGGAGGGACCGGAGGTCCCTCTTGCAGCCGGACGTAGTCCGGCGACGAAGCCGAGCGCGGTTCACGCGCCCGGAGGGCGCGCCTTTTTTGGTCCAGATTTTTTACCGGGGTTTGAGGGTCGCGGTGCGACCCGAGGACCTCGGTAAAAAAGGTGGTTAGACCTCCATCACTTCGCGGATGTCCTCGAGATCGTCGAACTCGTCGGGATCGCGCCGGCCGTCCTCGAAGACGTGGTCGGCGACTTCGATGGGGGCGTTGGTCCGGGCCGCAAGCGCCAGCGAGTCGCTGGGGCGGGCGTCGACGACGACGCCGTCCCGGGGCGTCGCGAGGTGGACGTCCGCGAGGTAGGTGCCGTCCTCGATATCGCGGACGACGACGCGCTCGACGCGGCCGCCGAGTTCCTCGACGATGTCCAGCGTGAGGTCGTGGGTCAGCGGGCGGCCGATGTCCTCGGCGTCCAGCCCGCGGGCGATGCTGGCGGCCTCGTCGAAGCCGATGAAGATGGGGAGGAAGTCGGGTTCGTCGTCGGGTGCCAGCAGCACGACCGGGACGGGGCCGGTCGGCGTGCTCGCGACTCGGACCCCCTCGATTGCGGCGTCCATACGGGTCCCAGGTGACGCGCCGGGAAAAAGGCACACCTCCGGGCCGCCAGCCCCGTGCTACCCGTGTACCGTCTCGAAGAAGGCCAGTCCGTGGAGCCGGTGGTCGGTGGTGAGTTCCGGGTGGAAGGAGGTGCCGACGACCGGCCCCTGCCGGACCGCGACCGGGCGGCCGTCCCACTCGGCCAGCACCTCGGCGTCGCCCACGTCCTCGATGAGGGGCGCGCGGATGAACACCGCGTGGAAGGGGTCGTCGAGGCCCGTGACGTCGAGCGGTGCCTCGAAGCTGTCCTTCTGCCGGCCGAAGGCGTTGCGCTCGACGCTGACGTCCAGCAGGCCCAGCGAGTCGACGCGCTCGTCGTTGGCGTCCGCCGAGAGTACGATGAGCCCGGCACAGGTCGCAAGCACCGGCTTCCCGTCGTCGACGTGCGCTTCGATCTCCTGGGCGATCCCCTCGCGATGGAGCAGTCGGGAGATGGTCGTCGACTCGCCGCCGGGCAACAGGAGCAGGTCGCAGTCGGGAACGATCCCGGACTGGCGGATCTCGCGGACTTCGGCGGTCTCGTCGTGAGCGAGGGCGGCCGCCCGAATCGCATCGGCGTGTTCGCTGACGTCGCCCTGGACGGCGACGACGCCTGCCGTGACAGTCATCACTCGCCGTAGGTCGGGCAGCGAAAAAACCCCACCGTTTGCGGCCGGACAGCGGTCGCTCCCGGTCGTGAAAACGCACGACAGAACGAGCTCAGTCGTCGGCGGGCGTCGGTTCGGCGGCGTCGGCTTCCGCGGTCGCCTCGTCGTCGGTCTCCTGGTCGTCAGTCGGCGGCGCAGTGTACATAATGCCGCGACTGGCGCTGTAGCGTGTCATTACCGTACGGACCAACTCACCACCGAAAAGGCTAGTCCTAAATCGGATTAAAAGAATATAATCATTATTCGTCTCTTGATGAGAGCCGGCGTGCATCGGCGTGGCCGGGAGCCAAAGCGTTAGGTGTGCGCCGGGCTACCGTGCGAACATGGCAGAGAGACGCGACCCGGTCGAGGCCAGGACCGACGGGTCGACGGACCTCTACGAGATCTCGGACTGGGAGGTCAGGTCGGGTTTCGATCGATTCGCCGTCTGGCTCTACGAGATGGTTGTCTCCGCGGTCAGATGGGGTGTCATCACGCTTGCAGTACTCATCCTCATCGGCCAGTTCGCCCTGGGCGGGTTCGGCCTGCTGGCCGACCCCCGCGTCGGGGCATTCGTGTTGCTGTCGGTCGTCCCCGCGTTCGTTCTGGCGGCGTACCTCTGGTACGCGGACGTTACGGCCGCCGAACCGCTCGAAGCGTTGGTCGCGACGTTCCTGCTCGGCATCCTGTTTGCCAGCTTCGCCGGCATCCTCAACAGCCGGCTCGGCGGCATCGCGTCGGGGCTTGGGTCGGGCTTCGGTGCAGTCCCCGTCCTGGGCGTGCTTGCCCTCTATTTCCTGGTCGTCGGCCCGGTCGAGGAGGTCGTCAAACTGCTCGCAGTCCGCTTGCACGCCTACCGGGCCGAATCGTTCAACGCGGTCATCGACGGCGCGGTCTACGGCGCGGTCGCCGGCCTGGGTTTCGCCACGATCGAGAACGCCCTCTACATCACCCAGTCGGTCGAGTCGCTGGCCCAGTCGATGAACCTCATCGAGGCCGGCGCAGGCATCACGACGGTTCGAGCACTCGCCGGCCCGGGCCACGTCATCTACTCGGGCTTTGCGGGCTACTACCTCGGACTGGCGAAGTTCAATCAGGAACATGCCGGCCCCCTCGTCGTGAAGGGTGTCACCATCGCCGCGCTCATCCACGGGGCCTACAACACCTCGGCGACGGTGCTGGTCCCGGCGGTCGCGGAGGTGCTCACGGGCGTCTCGCAGTTCGCCGTCTTCTTCGGGTTCGTCGTCGTCTACGACGGCCTCTTCGGCTATCTGCTCGTCCGAAAGCTCTCGAAGTACAACAACGCCTACCGCGACGCCAGCAGTTCCGACCGGGAGGGCACGATCAGTTCCGAACGCACCGAGTTCGAGTAGCTACTCCTCGGCGTACTTTTCGGCGTACGGAGTTTGTGCGTCACCGGCCTCACTGCCCAGCATCGACTCGACGTACTTGGCGACCACGTCCACCTCGATGTGGACCGGGTCCCCGACCGACTTCGCCGAGAGCGTCGTCAACTCGTAGGTCGCCGGGATGATCGCGACGCCGAAATCGTCGTCTAGATCGGCGACAGTGAGACTGATCCCGTCGACCGTGACCGACCCCTTCTCGACGAGGTACCGTTCGAGGCCTTCGGGAACCGAAAAGCGGAACTCCCAGTCATCTCCAATCTCATCAATCGCGGTCACCTCGGCGGTGCCGTCGACGTGCCCCTGAACGAAGTGGCCGTCGAAGCGGCCGTCGGCCGGCAGCGCCCGCTCGACGTTCACGATGTCGTCCTCGGCGACGGTCCCGAGATACGTGCGCTCGACGGTCTCCTGTGAGAGGAAGAGGTCGAACCAATCACTCCCGAACTCCTCGACGGTCAGACAGGCGCCGTTGATCGCGATGGATTGTCCGTGATGCAGGTCGTCCAGGTCGGCCTGGACGCGCACGCGGCGGCCGCCCTCGTCGTCCTCGGTGTCGAGAACTGTCCCAGTCTGCTCGACGATGCCGGTGAACATACACGCCGGTAGGGGCGGCGGGGCGAAAGGCGTTGTTCATTCCCTGGCGGGTCAGTCGGCGTTGGCGTCCTCGAACAGCGACGAGGACCGGTAGCCGACGATCATCTCGTGGACGAACAGACCCCCGAGGAGAACGGCGGCGAGCCCACCCAGGACGAGTCGTCCGAGGCCGTCGACGCCGTCGATCCCGTCGACGACCCCGTACAGCCAGAGTATCCACAGCCCGGAAAAGAGCAGGCTCACGCGGATGCGCGTCCCCGGCGGGACGTTCTCGGTTTCGTCACCCGTCGCCGCCAGATACAGCTGTGGCAGCAGGAACGGGAGGATCGGGAAAAACAGGACGCTGACGACCGCTCCCTGGGTCGTCCGGAGTCCGACCTCGAGGACGAAGCCGGCGACGATCAGGAGGCACACCGAGAGGGCGAGTCCGGTGAGGTACACGCGGGTTTCGCGGGAGACCATACGCGACTCGACGCATCCGGCGAACAAAAAGACAGCGCAGTGACTGGATCAGGGGTCGCATCGCTTTTGTCCGCTGGCCCTGAAGGCCACGACGACATGGACACGGGCATCGTCGGCATGATCACGCAACTGGGGACCGTCGCCATCGCCGCGACCATCGGGATGATGGGACTCGACTTCTTCTTTCGCGGCCAGCGACTCCTCGGCGGCGGGTTCGTCGCCTTCGCGGTCCTGATGGTGCTCGTCGAGGAGTACATCACGACGCCGGGCGACGTCGCCGGCGATCTCGCGGCGTCGGTCGTCGGGACGGTCGCGAAAGAACCCGAACGCGAGTCCGACTCCGAGCGCAGCGAGTGATTACTGGGCCGGGAGCGGCTCTTTGGCTTCCTCGAGCAGTTGCTCGAGGGTCTTCTCACTGGGTTCGTTCTCCAGCAGGACGTCGACGGGCAGCGTCGGCGCGCCGTCGACCAGCCCTTCGAGCAGGACGAGTCGTTCCCGGGCGCGGCTCATCCCGACGTAGAAGACGCGCCGTTCGTTGTCGGTCAGCGTCGGCACGGGGTCGGTGTGTTTGGTGAACTCCTCGACGCCGGGGACGTCCCGACCCTCCTGTTCGACGGTCGCGGCCATCTGCTCGACGACCTTCTCGGTGAGGTCGGTCGCGACGAAGACGTGGTCGGCCTCGCGACCCTTCGCGGAGTGGATGGTGCCCAGGCGCACGCGGGAGCTGTCCATCCCCCGGTACTCGCCCGAGAAGTACGCGTCGACGGAGCGCTCCTGGAAGTTCGTCACCTTCCGGAGCATGTCCGCGGCCGACCGCGGGTCCGGCATGAACGGCGCGTACTCGCGGACGAACTCGGGGTCGACGACGATCTCGGCGAGGTCGTCGATCCCGACTTCCTCCTGGCGCTCGTCGATGGCGTCGAAGAAGTCGTCGCGTTCACCGGTGCCGAAGGCCGAATCGGCCAGCATGTCGGCCAGGCGGCGGGCCTGGAGTGCGGTGACGGGTTCGTCCTCGTCGATCGACTCGACGGCGTCGACGTACTGGGAGAGGCGGTCGGTCCACATCCGCTGGTCGGTCAGACACTGGAAGGGGATGCCCTCGCCGATGAACTCGTCCATGAACTGGAACATCTGGTAGCGCGCCCGGAATAGGAGCATGACCGTCCCGTCGGGGTCCTCGTCGACGGTCGCCTTGACGTTGCGCACCAGGTCGAGCATCGACGGCCCGCGGACGGCGTTGACGCGCCCGCCTTCCTTTCGGGGTTCGAGGTCTTTCTCCTGGCGTTTGTCGATGTGACTGATCTCCTTGTTGACGACGTTCAGGATGCGGGATGGCAGCCGGTAGGAGTTCGGGAGGATGTTGTCGTCGGTCACGTCCTCGTCCAACAGGAGGTCGGGGTCGGCACCCTGCCAGGCGTAGACGACCTGGTCGTCGTCGCCCGCGATGAGGATCTTCTCCATGTGGGGTTTCCACTCCTGGTAGACGTCGTACTGCAGGGTCGTGATGTCCTGGAACTCGTCGATGACGAGGTAGTCGACGTTCGGGAGGAGGGAGCGCTGGGTGACCCGTTCGAGCATGTCGGCGAAGCCGACGAGGCCGTTCTCGCCCTGGTAGCCGCGCCAGGCGCGGATCGCCTCGGGCACGTCGATCCGGTCGTCGTCGGAGGGCCAGGTCGGCGTGTACTTGTTGCCGGTCTGGGCGTTCTCGTCGATTTCCGGCGGGAGGCGGACCTCCTCGTCGTTCCACTGGAAGGGCACGTCGTACCAGTCGGCCACGTCGCGGCGAGTGCGCTGGAGCCACTGGCTGGTCGCGATGACCTTGTTGCCGATGGTCGTCGAGCGGGCGCTCCGGCGGCGAGCGCCCTTGTTCTCGTCCTCGTACTCGATGCCGTACTCGTCACAGAACTCCTCCTTGTCGGACTCGCCCACCACGTCCCCGCGCGAGAGGTTCAGGAGTTCGTAGGCTTTCGCGTGCATCGTACAGACGTTGCCCCGGAGGGCTCGCGGCGTCGTGTCGAGGCGTTCGGCGAGGCGTTCGCGGATCTCGGCGGCGGCCGCTCGCGTGTACGAAACGACGAGGATGTCCCGTACGTCGGCACCCTCTTCCTGTAACTGCTCGACGCGGTCGAGGAGCGCAGTCGTCTTCCCACTACCCGGCCCACCGAACAGGCGGACCACTTCTGGCGTCGTGTCGGTCATTGGACCACTAGTGGACCTACTCACCCATAAGCAACGTGGCTTGGAGTCGGCACCGCGTGCAGGTATTTTTCGCGTCGAGGATCGGCGGTAGGAACGGCGACGGGCGAACGCTCAGCGATAGAGCGAGAGATACAACATGGCGAACCCCACGATAAAGGGGATCGTCTCGGTCATCTGGAGGAAGATAGCGGTCAGCGAGGAGTCCGTTGCACCGGCTCCGAGCTGGGTGATGACGTTGCTGACGGCGACGCCCATACTGATGAAGGCGAACCCGATGAATGCGGTCTGGAGTTTGTCGGACCGCTTCTTGCGATAGGCCTGAAAACTGATGAGCGTGATCCCGAGCGTCAGACCGAAGGTAATGAGCCGTAAAACGATGAGGAACCCGCGCGCGAGCGCGACCGTGTCAACCATGGACGCCATTCATCACTCGCCCAATATAAAGTTACGTCGGACGCTCACTCGGGGTTGAGTTCGTCCCACAACTGGCTAAAGCGGTCCGGGAGGTTCTCCTCGCGGTAGATCCGTACCTTGTACTCGCCTTCCTCTTCTAAGGAGATGACAGTGCTGTCGAAGTTCGACTCGTAGATCTTGTAGTGGTTGCCGTCGTCGGCGACCAGCGTCCGGTCTTCGATCAGGTCGTGTTCCTCGAGCACCTCGATTCGGCGATAGACGGTCGGCAGGGACAGATCGCACTCCTCGGCCAGTTCCTTGGCCGACCGGGGCTCGATACTGATGGCAGCCAGTATCTCGCGGGCGTGCTCGTCTCCGATCGTATCGAGGACCTGCTCGATACTGCGTTCCTCGGCCACTACGATGAGTTCAGTACACCCCCGTAAAAAGATATTGCGCACGGTATCACTCCTGAGAAAGTGACCGAGAGCTGTCACCCCAGTGGGTGGAACTGCGCGGTTCTTTCAGCGCGTGAAAACGCCTATAAATACCCATTTTCATTCGCGGAAATCGCGGGGGAGCCATTATGTATGCCTACCAGAGAGGAGTGTGTAGATGGAGTCCAAGTGATGTACCATGTCCGGAGATAATGTGAGCACGAGTCCGCTGGTGAACACGCTGATAGAGGAGCTATCGGCTGGCAAAGACGCTGGAATCGACGCGCCGTCGCCGGACGGGCCGAGCGCCGGCAGCGAGATCGACCCCGAGCAGGTCCTGTCTTCGGTCATGGAGACGCTCGCCGTCGAGGAGTCGTTCGCGTTCGACGACGAGATCGTCAAGCAGAACCTCGACGAGATCCTCATCGCGCTGATCGCGCTGCGGGACGGGACCCACGGGAAGGCCCTCATCGACGACCTGTCGCGGCTGTTCGACGCAGAGTTGAGTCCGGGCACCGTCTACCCGCGCCTCCACGACATCGAGAGCGACGGGATACTCTCGATGCACGAACTCGTCCGAACCAAGGAGTACTCCGTCGACGACGGCGACGCCGCGAAAGAGCGGATCGAGCGCGCGATGTACCACCACCTCGCGCTCGGTCTGTTCCTTCACGATTCGCTCGACGAATTATAAAATTCGATCGAGAACATCCCGCTCCAGACCTCCCGACTGGCATCTCCGTTATCGTTTCTCGGGCACCGTCCTTCCGCTCAAAGAACTCCGGCGCCACAGGTCAGCCCCCGGTCCGGACACCGCACTCGCGACCGCTGGACGTGACTGGCGGCTCAGTCGACGCGATAAAAAAAAAGACGGACCGCTAGTTCTGATTCGGTACCCAGCCACACACCGAGCACTCGGTCGCGTCTGTATCGTGGAGACCGCTACACTCCGGACACTGTTTCTTGTTGTAGCTCTCGTCCCAGCCGACGGCTTCTACTTCGTGCCCGCGGTCCGACAGGAACTCGTCGAACAGTTCGTCGTTACTCGGTGCTGACGCCATACATGCTATGGTATAACACACCACCATATAGCTCTATTGGTTCGACACATATTGGCCGGTGTCTCGGGAACGTCAGTCGGGGAGTTCCCGCTCTCGGCAGTAACAGGTTTAGGGGCGGTCGGTGCGTTGGGGCAGGTGATGGTCGAATCGCTGACGGCAGCCCAGCTTCAGGAGCGGCTTCGAGACGGGTCGGACGTCCAGCTCATCGACACCCGAACCGCGACGAAGTTCGAGGCGGGACACGTTCCCGGTGCCGAGAACATCCCGTACCCAGAACTGGCCGAGCGGATCGCGGACATCGAGTGGGGTGAGGAGATCGTGTTGGTGTGTGAGCGCGGCGAGAGTTCGCTCCAGGCCGCACGCATCCTCGAATCGTACGAGGGCATCGACGAGGGAACGCTGGTCGCCAACCTCGAAGACGGCTACGAGGGGTGGGACGGCGACCTCGAAACGGCGTGAGCGCACGGGCGCGGCTGTAGATACTTGTACGGCACACGCGTATCCCAGGCATGGTTTCACTCGCCGACCTGCCCGAGGCACCGCTCGACGGAACGTGTACACACTGTGGTGCGTCCATCACCCGCGGGTACGTCGTCGCCTCCGAGACGGCGGAGGGCTACGCGTTCGAGATGGAGACGGCGGTCTGTGACACCTGCGGGTGGACGGACGTTGGCGCGACGGGCTGTGCACCCACGCTGTCGGACTTCGAGACCGGTGACCTGCTGGTCCGGGTCGAGCGCGACGAGGGAGCGCTTCGCCCGGCAGCCGTTACCGACGAGCGGTCCTGACTCCCAATCAGTCGCCGGAGCCGTCGGGCGCGTCAGCGCCGTCGCCGGCCTCGAACACCTGCAACTGGAGCTCCAGATCGTCGAGAACGGCTTCGGAGACCTGTAGTTCGACCTGCATCGTCTCGCCCTGGTGGTCACCGGCTCGGTCCGCGAACTCGCGTGCACGGTCCGGCGGCATCGACAGCGGGAGGCGAACGTCGCCCCGCATCGCGGCCAGGTGGGCAGTCAACAGACCAGTCACCGCGTCGGCGGACACGCCGGCCCGCTCCGCGTCGGCCAGCAGCTCCAACAGTGCCGCCCGGAAGTCGTCGGCGTCCTCGATATCGGTCATCGACGGGTCGCTACGGCGCGTGCCCTGAAAAACCCGTCCGGTCGGCGATGTCCTCCCACGGGAACGCGGTCTGACACCTCGGCTGGGGCTTATGCTCATGCACGGCGAAGCCCGAAGGGTGGTATTCGATGGGACTCCTCGACTCGCTCAAGGAAGCAGTCACGCCAGATCACGAGCAGGCGGTTCGGTACCAGTGTCTGGACTGTCAGCGACAGTTCGCGTACCGCGCCGACCTCGACGAGCAGACCTGCCCGTACTGCGATTCGACCGCACTCGAACGGGTGGATCGACCCTGAAACGCACTCAACGCGCGAACGCGGGCGTCAACCCTCGGTGAACACGTAGCCGCCCGACAGCAGGAACGCGAGGACGGCGATCAGACCGACGACGACGCGACCGCCGGGCAACAGCCCGGAGACCCAGGCCAGTTCCAGAACCAGGCCGACGACGAGCGCGGCGACGCCAGCGACGCCCAGGAGCGTCGCCGGGTGCGTCGACGGGAAATCGGCGAGCGGTTCCGGCAGGAATCGCGGCAGGTCCCGCCCGCTGACGTCCGCAGCCGTCTCGACGAGCGATCCGAGTATCAGCAGGACGATGCCGACCGTCATCAGTACTTTAACCATGGTATCCACTCCCATCTCGGTCCTCGTCGCCGACGATGAATCCCCCGGAGAACAGGAACGCGATGACCGCGATCACGCCCACGAACAGGCGTCCGCCGGGAAGCGGATTCAGGGTCATCGCGATCCCGAGAACGAGGCCGACGACACCGGCCGTCGCCAGCGCCGTCGCCGGATGACACGGCGGCAGGTTCGACAGCGGCGACGGCAGGAACTCCGGCATCGCCTTCTCGCGGACGTCCGCGTACACCTCGACGATGGACGCGACGATCAACGAGAGAATCGAGAAATCAAGCACCACTCGCGCGATGAAGCTGTCAACCATCGTCTCGGCCTCCAGCACGTCGGTTCCGGCGCGTCTTCGCGGTACCCCCACTCGGCTGTCGCTGCGGTTCGATTCGCACTGTGAGTTGGACCCCCATCCTTGGTTCAATGTGACCGTATCTCGTATTTATAAGTATTGGAATATTACAGGTCAGGAGCGGAAGAATCGTCGTTCCGTCCCCGGATTCTGGCACTTCCAGCAGTGCATTTCGCGGATAGAATCGGCGAGAAGACGGATCGCTCGTTGCAAAAGTAGTGGGCGGCGAGGGCGTTCGTTCGCCGAGCGAACGAGTGCAACACATGGCTGGTCGGAATCGGCTCCTGTCGGCCACGACACCGAATACCGGGGAAGCGTTCTCTTGCGCTCGGTTCTTGCAGCCGACAGCTACTCCTTCGGTTCCGGTTCGCGGTCGTCTTCGTCGACGGCTCCCTCTACCGTGTCGGCAGTTTCCATGTTCGCGTTCCCATCTTTGACCGCCTTGGCCTGCTGTTCCAGCGCTGCAACGTCCATCTGTGCGGCTTCGTCGATCTCACCGAGAATCTCCTTGATGTCGTCGAGTCCGAGGAGTTCACGGGTATCGGCGTCGAAACGCTGGCTGTCCAACTGCTGTCCGTTGGCGGCTACGTCGCTCCCCGTGAGATGCTTGCCGTAGCGCCCCACCAGCGAGGTGAGCTCCTGGGGGAGGACGAACGTCGTCGACTCGCCCTGGCCGATCTCGGAAAGCGTCTCCATGCCCTTCTCGATGACGGCACGCTCGCCCATCGACTCGGCGGACTTCGCCCGGAGGACCGTCGAGATGGCGTCACCCTGCGCTTCGAGGATCTGGCTCTGTTTTTCCCCCTGCGCGCGGATGATGTTCGACTGCTTGTCACCTTCGGCCTTCTCGACTGCACTCCGCCGCTCGCCCTGTGCTTCGAGGATCGTCGCCCGGCGTCTGCGCTCTGCGCCGGTTTGTTGTTCCATCGCCTGTTGGACCTCCTGGCTGGGGTTGACCTCTCGGACCTCGACCGACTCGACGCGAATCCCCCATTCGTCGGTGGGTTCGTCCAGTTCCGTGCGAATGCGCGCGTTGATCTCCTGGCGCTTGTTGAGCGTGTCGTCCAGTTCCATGTCGCCGATCACCGCCCGGAGCGTGGTCTGGGCGAGGTTCGAGACTGCCGTCCTGTAGTCGTCGACCTCCAGGAACGCCTTCTTCGCATCCATCACGCGGAGATAGACGACGGCGTCCGCCGTCACAGGCGAGTTGTCCCGCGTAATCGCTTCCTGCCGTGGCACGTCCATCGTCTGTGTGCGCATGTCGAACCTGTGCGTGCGCGAGACGAACGGCGGAACGAAGTTGATGCCCGGTTCGAGCAAGCCGCGGTACTCACCGAACACGGTGAGTGCCTCTTTGTCGTAGGCGTCGACGATCCGCACCATCTGCCACACCGTCACGATTGCCAACCCCAGCGCCAGCAGCCCAACTATCCCGGGAACGGACGTGACACCCTGTAGTGGGGTCGTATGAAACATATATGAGATATGGTCTCCGTGCGTGAATAGGGGCGACATTTTCATCCACGTCCGGTTTTTGATTATACGAGAGACACACTCCGCGAATCTCTTGGAAACAGGGATACACCAGGAACGGTATCGACGAGGGCGGCGAGGGATGTCAACTACCCCATCCTACTTAGCTCGGCCTGACGGCCTCGCTCGTTGAGGGTGTCGCCAGAACTCGGAGAGTTCTGGCTGCTAACCAGAAGTCTGCGACTTCTGGTGATGGGGCTTGTCCGTGAACTCGGCCTCGAACCCGATGCGTTGCTCACGAATTGTTCGCGACAGCAACGGGCGCTAGGGGATTTGAACCCCTGACATCTTGGTCCGGAACCAAGTACTCTGTCCACTGAGCTAAGCGCCCACTTCGTGGGGATTGTCGGGTTTCGTTGCAGAGGGGGCGACGAATCCAGGCGTTCTGTCCGCTGAACTAGCCGCCCTCGAACCGAACTACTGGAGTCGCAGGTATAACCGTTGTGAACCGCCAGCCGTCAGGGCTGTTCGCCCGTTTCGAGGGTGAAATCGGACGTGGGGTAGGCCGTACAGGTCAGACAGTACCCCTGCTCCATCTCGTCTTCGTTGAGCGTGTCGTTGTTGCTGTGTTGGATGTAGTCCTGAGCGGGGCCCTCCTCGATGTGGCCGGCACAGGAGAGACACGAGCCCTCGCGGCAGGCGTAGGGCATATCCCAGCCCTCCTCCTCGCCCATGTCGAGGATGTTCTCGTTGTTCGCGATCTCGATGGTCTCGCCTTCCTTGGCGAACTCGATCTCGTAGACTTCGACCTCGTCGTCGTCGATCGCGTCGGGGTCGAAGCCCGCGTCCTCTTCCTCTTCACCGCCTTCTGCCAGTTCGCCCTCGGTTCCGCCGGCGACAGCCCCAGCCGGAGCGCCGCCACCACCGATGGACCGGTTCATCGGCTCGGGGAACTCCGTCTCCGGGACGGTCGCCGCTCGCTTCTCGATGACCTCCTGGGAGATGTCGTCGTTTGCCTCCCAGCCGGTCCCTTTCGAGTAGTGCATGGCGACCGCCACGAGCGTCAGCACGGCCCCGAGCGCGACACCCAATACGTCGACCATATGCGGCGGTACGGAATACGGGTTTAAGTGAATTGCCTTCTCCTACTCCGCTCTCGGGTCGGAGACCCTCGGCGCAGAGCCCGTACCCGGAGCCGACCACCGTGAGAGCGACTAGTCGCGCCGCGCGATCTCGTGCCGACCGAAGCCGTAGCGCAGGCGGTTGGCCAGTCGCCGGGAGAGTCGGCCCTCCCCGTCGCCAGTCGCCCGCGAGTTGAACCGCTCGGTGAGCGCCTGGTAAATGAGCGGCACCGGCACGTCCTGTTCGAGCGCCTCCTGGACGGTCCACGTCCCGGTGGAGCCGCCGGCGACGTGGTCGGCCACGTCCCCGAGGTCGTTGCCCTCCTCGCGGAACGCCTCCTCACAGAGGTCCAGCAGCCACGAGCGAATGACCGCCCCGTTGTTCCACGTGCGCGCGACGGCTTCGAGGTCGAGGTCGAATCGGCCGTTCGCGAGCAGTTCGAACCCCTCACCGTAGGCCTGCATCAGCGCGTACTCGACGCCGTTGTGGACCATCTTGACGTAGTGGCCCGAGCCGGCGGGCCCCATCCGGTCGTGGCCGTCGGGACCGGTCGCGACGGCGTCGAACACCGGCGTCAGTTCCTCGTAGGCCCACTCGGGGCCGCCGACCATCAGGGAAAAGCCCAGTTCCGCGCCCGCAGGGCCGCCGGAGGTCCCGCAGTCGAGGTAGGCCGCCTCGGTCTCCTCGGCGCGCCGAAGCGAGTCCTGAAACTTCGAGTTCCCGCCGTCGACGACGACGTCCGAACCGTCGACGTGGGGCGCGAGTTCCTCCAGCGCGGCGTCGACGGGGTCGCCCGCGGGGACCATCAGCCAGATTCGTTTGTCCTCTCCCAGTTTTTCGGCGAGGTCCGGGATCGAGTCTGCTGGGTTCGCGCCCGCGTCGGCCGCGTCGGCGACGGCGTCCTCGTCGATGTCGAAGGCAGTCACGTCGTGACCCGCGTCGAGCACGCGGTCGACGACGATCCGGCCCATCCGTCCGAGTCCGATAACTCCGAGATGCATGGCTGACTGCTCGCCGAGTGGAAAGGTAGGGGTTGTGGTTCTCCCCGAAACTGAACCCAAACGTATCTATACCGAGAGTCGGTACCACCGGCAACGCAGCCCAATGCGTCCCGGTGTGAGAGTCCTCGGCGTCGTCCTGCTCGGCCTCCTGCTCGTCGGCATGGGGAGCCACTACGACGCGAACTACGAGAACCACTGGCCGTATCCAACCGGGGACGCCCTCGAATCTGACTACGAGACACACGTGGGCGAGCAGGTGTTCGTGAGTGGGACCGTCCAGGCGGTCGACCGCGGGAACGAGACCGTCGAGATACTGGTCGAAACCGAGCAAGGGGAACTCCCGCTGACAGTCAGCGGCGTCAGTCGCGACGTTCAGCCCGGCGGCGCACTGCAGGTGTACGGCACAGTCCGGCCCGATACCCACCTCACGGCGGACAACGTGGTCGTGGTCAACTCCGCAGGGAGTTCGAGGACGTTCAAGTACGCCGTGTCGCTGATCGGTGCGCTCCTGGTCGTCGTCCTGTTTTTCAGACACTGGCGAGTCGACCGCGACGACATCGGTTTCGAGGTGAAATGATGGCGGAGCTACTGACACACGTCCTGGTCGCGTACGTCCTGCTGACGGTCGGGAGCTGGCAGATCGACGGCCTGACTCCACGCTGGGTTCCGATCGGGATGGCCGGCGCGGCGATTCCCGACCTCGTCAAAGTCGGGATACTCGTCGACGAACGGACAGTCGAAGCCCTGCTCGGATTTCCGTTTTCTTACGGACCGATCAGTACCATCGGTGGCGTCGTCGTCATCGCGGCCGGTATCACGCTGTGTTTCACCGAGGACCGACCGCGCGTGTTCGGTCTGCTGGTCGCCGGAGGAACGCTGTCGCTCGTCCTCGACGGACTGCGAATGTACGCCGACGGGCAGGCGAGTTTCTGGCTGTATCCGATCTGGTGGCGACCGCCGACGCCGAGCCTCTACGTGACCTCGGACCCGCGCGTGACCGCGGTCGCGGTCGTGGTGGCCGCCGGCGTGTTCCTGGCAGACAGGGACGCGTCGGACGCGCCCTCGGAAAGACGGTGAGAAGCGAAAAGTTATACATTCGACCGAGCAAAGCCACGGGTATGGGCCTGATGTCGTCGGTAGTACGTTAGCGCGACGACCAGTCGCACGTATTTTTCGACAGGACCGACCGATCTATCAGGGCAATCTAAATCATGAGTGAGTTACCCGACAGCTACGACCCGGATAGCGTCGAGCCGAAGTGGCGCGACAACTGGCAGGAGATGGACGTCTACGAGTACGATGGGGATTCCGACACCGACTACGTCGTCGACACGCCGCCGCCGTACCCGACCGGCAACCTCCACATCGGCAACGCCCTGGGCTGGTGTTACATGGACTTCGCCGCCCGCTATCACCGCCTCCAGGGCGACGACGTGCTCTTCCCGCAGGGGTGGGACTGCCACGGCCTCCCGACCGAGGTGAAAGTCGAGGAGAACAACGACATCCACCGCACGGACGTGCCCCGCGACGAGTTCCGCGAGATGTGCATCGAGCACACCGAGGAGCAGATCGACGCGATGAAAGAGACGATGGGGACGCTCGGATTCTCCCAGGACTGGAATCACGAGTTCAAGACCATGGACCCCGAGTACTGGGGGACCACCCAGCGCTCGTTCGTCGAGATGGCCGACGACGACCTCGTGTATCGCGACGAGCACCCCGTCAACTGGTGCCCGCGCTGTGAGACCGCCATCGCCGACGCCGAGGTCGAGGCCGAGGAGGGGATCGACGGCACGCTCTACTACATCACCTTCGAGGGAGCCGACGAGGACACCGAGGACATCGAGATCGCCACGACCCGTCCCGAGTTGCTGGCCGCGTGTGTCTCGATGGCCGTCCATCCCGACGACGAGCGCTTCGAGGATCGGATCGGCGACAGCTTCGAGGTGCCCCTCTTCGGCCACGAGGTCGAACTCATCGCCGACGAGGAATCGGATCCCGACTTCGGGACCGGCGCGGTGATGATCTGTACCTTCGGGGACAAACAGGACGTGACCTGGTGGGCCGAACACGACCTGGACCTCCGGATGGTGTTCACCGAGGACGGCCGCCTCAACGACGAGGCCGGCGAGTACGCCGGACTCGACATCGAGGAGGCCAAGGCGGAGATCGTCGATGACCTCGAAGACGAAGGCGTTCTCAACGACTCCGAGCCCACAGAACAGGCCGTCGGGCAGTGCTGGCGGTGTGACACGCCCATCGAGATCCTCTCGAAAGAGCAGTGGTTCGTCGAGGTCGACCAGGACGAGATCCTGGAGAAGGCCCAGCAGGTCCAGTGGATTCCCGACCACATGTACGACCGTCTGGAGGACTGGACCGAGGGCATGGAGTGGGACTGGGTCATCTCCCGCCAGCGCGTCTTCGCGACGCCCATCCCGTCGTGGTTCTGTGCTGACGAGGACTGCGATCACATCCACATCGCCGGCCCCGACGAGTTGCCCGTCAAGCCGACCGAGGAAGACCCCGACGTCGAGGCGTGTCCGGAATGCGGTGGGACCGACTGGATCGGCGAGACCGACGTGATGGACACGTGGATGGACTCCTCGATCACGCCGCTGTACGTCCGCGGCTGGCCCGAGGAGGAGTTCGAGCCGACCACGCTCCGCGAGCAGGGCCACGACATCATTCGCACGTGGGCATTTTACACCCTCCTCCGGACTTCGGCCATCGAGGACGAGATCCCGTGGGAGGAGGCGCTCATCAACGGGATGGTGTTCGGCGAGGACGGCAACAAGATGTCCAAATCGAAGGGGAACTTCGTCCAGCCCGAGGAGGCCGTCGAGGAGTACTCGGCCGACGCCTTCCGGCAGGCGATGGCCCTGGGCGGACAGCCCGGCAGCGACATCCAGTTCCAGTGGAAGGAGGTCAAGTCGGCCTCGAAGTTCGGGACGAAGATCTGGAACATCACCCGCTTCGCCACGGGCCACCTCGACGAGGAGGGGGCCACCGCGGAGGACCCGGCCTACCGTGACGCCGACGAGTGGATCCTCTCCCGGGCCTCCCAGGTCGCCGACGACGTGGCCGAGCACATGGACGAGTATCGCTTCGACGCGGCGCTGCGGGAACTCCGCGAGTTCGTCTGGCACGACCTGGCCGACGACTACCTCGAACTCATCAAGGGCCGGCTCTACGAGGGTCGGCCCGGCGAGCGCAACGCCGCCCGGAAGGCCCTGGAGACGTCGCTCACCGCTTCGCTCCGGATGCTCTCGCCCTTTGCCCCGTTCCTCACGGAGGAGGCGTACGACGCCATCCCGTCGACGGAGGGCAGCGTCCACGCCGCCGACTGGCCCGACATCGACATGCGCGACGAGGAGGCCGAACTCGCCGGCGAACTCATCGCCGACGTGGCCTCGACGGTTCGAGGCTGGAAGTCCGACGAAGGCATGGCACTGAACGCCGAACTCGGCGATATCGAGGTGTACCCCGACGAGACGCCCGAGCGGGCCGTCGACACGTACGACCTCTCGGAGGCCATCAACGGCCCGGTCCACGTCCGGAAGGGCGAGCCAGCGATCGAACTCGTCCCCGTCGAGGTCGACCCCGACCACAGCGTCATCGGACCGGAGTTCCGCGACCAGGCCGGCCAGGTCGTCGGCGCACTCGAAGGGGCGGATCCCGCGGAGATCAAACAACAGAAACAGCTTGACGGCGAGATCGAAGTCGAACTCGGCGAGGAGGTCGCGGTCGTCCCCGGTGAGGCCGTCGAGGTCCGGGAGGAACACCGCGCCGAATCGGGCGAGGAAGTCGAAGTCATCGAGAGCGAGCACGCGACGATTCTGGTCTACAAGGAGTAGGCGACCCGCGACCCACCGCTGTTTTGTCGTCCGGGACGCAGGCACAGACATGGACGAACGCGTACACGCACACGCGGAGACGCTGGTCGACTGGAGCGCCCGCATCGAGGACGGCGACGACGTGGTCCTCCGGGTCTCGGAGGGCGCTCACGACTTGGCGGTCGCAGTCGCCGAGAAACTGGGGGATCGCGGCGCGAACATCGTGACCGTCTACGATTCAGCGGAGGTCGGCCGCGCGTACCTTCAGGCACACGACGGCGAGTTCGAGGCCGACCCCGAGTACGAACTGGCACTCTACGAGAACGCCGACAGCGTCCTCTCGCTGGGCGGCGGGCGGAACACGACCGCACTGGCCGACGTGCCCGGCGAGCGGCGACAGGCCGCGGGGAAGGCAAAAGAGGCGATTCGAGAAGCCCGTCTCGATACGGACTGGGTGTCGACGGTCCACCCCACCCGGTCGCTCGCCCAGCAGGCCGGCATGGCCTACGAGGCGTACCGGGACTTCGTCTACGACGCCGTCCTCCGGGACTGGGAGTCGCTCGCCGAGGAGATGGGCCGGCTCAAGGAGATCCTCGACGACGGAACGGAGGTCCGGATCGTCGGCGAGGGAACCGATATTTCGATGTCCATCGCGAACCGGGTCGCGGTCAACAGCGCCGCCTCGGTGGCCTACGACTCCCACAACCTCCCCAGCGGCGAGGTGTTCACCGCACCCGCCGACACCGAGGGCGAGGTCACCTTCGACGTGCCGATGACGATCAACGACCGGCGCGTGCGGGACGTCCATCTCGTCTTCGAGGACGGCGAGGTCGTCGACTACGCAGCTCAGCAGGGCGAGGACGTCGTCGGGGACCTGCTCGACACGGACGCCGGCGCGAAGCGGCTCGGTGAACTCGGCATCGGGATGAACCGCGGCATCGACCACCCCACGGACACGATCCTCTTCGACGAGAAGATGGGTGGCACCGTCCACATGGCACTGGGTCGCGCCTACGGCTCGAACTTCCCGGAGGGGTACGAGGACGAGCAGAACGAGTCGGCCGTCCACGCCGACCTCATCAGGGACATGGGCGAGGGGTCGCGGATGGAGGTCGACGGCGAGGTCGTGCAGCGGGACGGATTGTTCAGGTGGGAGGACGGGTTCGGGGGGAGCGAGGGCGAACAGCGTGAGCCCTCGAAAAGCGAGCGGGGAGGAACGACCCGCGAGTAGCGAGACGCGAGCGAAGTGAGCGTCTCGGAAAAACGAGCGGTGAACGGCAGCAAGCCTTTGGATCGAGGGAGCCACACGCCCACACATGACACAGATCGATCTCACGGCGTTCGTCGAGGACATCGTCCACGAACCGACACAGACCGAGGGGGCAGGACTCGACCTGACCGTCGCCGAGGTTCACGAGGTGACAGCGCCGGGACGGGTGGACTTCGGCGGGGGCGAACTCGACCCGGCCGAGACCGAGCCACACCCCTCCTCGAAGCGCAACGCCGACGACGACTACGAGTGGTGGACGCTCGACGCCGGCCAGTACCTCATCGAGTACAACGAGACGCTCGCGCCGCCCGAGGACGTGCGACTCGTCGTCCAGACCCGCGACGAACTGCTGGCGCGGGGCGCGTTCCATCCCACACTGCGCGTCAGGGACTGTCGGCAGGTCCCCCTGAGCGTCGGCGGTGCGGGGCTACGGCTCAAGGAGAACGCGCGGGTCTCGACGGTCGTCGGGACGGCGTGATTACTCCCACCAGTCCGACCGTCGCTCCTCGAAGGTCGCGTCGCGGAACGCCGGCGGCAGGTCCGCGCGGTCGTCGCTTCCGAGGGCACCACCGAACCAGCGGCCGACGTGCCAGCCCGTGGCCTCGGTCGAGAGGCCGACGACGTAGATATCGGCGCGCGTGTAGCGCTCGTGGGCCCCGTCGCGGTCGGAGTCGACGCCGACGATCTCGGCACACGACGACGGCGACTCGCCACAGGGCGAGGAGTCGGGAAACGACACGACGATGTCGGCGGTGTCGCGGTCGGTCGTTCGCGCGAACGTGACGTTGTCCGGCACGGTTCTCTCCCCACCGTCGTTGTAGTAGTCGATCGCGTGGCCGATCTGGTCGTCGACGGCCCGTCGCTCGTCGGCCGACAGCGTGTCGTCGTCGACGTAGACCGAGAGCGTCGGGTCGTCCCAGGGGACCGGGCGCTCGCTGGCGTTGGGCTGTGGCGTCGACGCCAGGACGGTCTCGGCTCGCATCACGGACTGCGGGTCGTCGGTGTGGCCGAGGCCGAGCACGTGGCCGAACTCGTGTCGCAGGACCAGGCGCGTCGAGTTGCGGTCGAAGCCGCGCTTGATGCGAACCTCGACGGGGTCGTCCTGTGTCCGGAGGTCCGATAACAAGGGAGCACAGCCGGCGGCGTGGTCGTCGGTGCCGCACTCGTCGATGCGCTCGACGGGGCGAACGACCAGGTCCGGGTCCTCGGCGTCGGGGTCGACCCGGAAGGTGACGGGATGGCCGAGGTACTGGTCGGCGTTTGCCTCCCAGTAGTCGGTGGCGTTCCGAAGCGCCGCGACGTATTTACTCCGAGAGTCGTCGGTCCCCGCGTCGAGGCCGACGACGAACGTGGTTTCGGACCAGGGGTCGACGGCCGCCGACTCGTCGGGACTCCCCAGTGGGGGCACTGGCAGCGAACAGCCGGCCAGGACGACGAGGGCAGCGAGGGCGACCGAGCGATGCATCTATCGAGGAATCGGCGTCGACGAGCAAGTGGGTTGTGGCCGTCTCGAACGGTCGCGGTCGCTCGACGCGTCGTGGCTGAGGGGAGTAAGCCCCCTTCTGTTCGGCCCGGCATTCCGCTGAGCATCCGCGCCAGCACCGCCGCCGAGGGTCGCTCGGCAGTGGCGTCCGGGCTACCTACGGCGCGGACTTGCACCGGTGAGGATTCGCCGTTCCATCCGTTCTCCGCGGTCAGCGTGCCCGAAGGGCACGGGCGTGGCGGGTCACCGTCACGCCGCTGGTCCCGATGAGTCGGGACGCGCTCGGTGGGTTAACTTCCCGTTTCTTCGCCGGAAGGCTCGATTCGGGTTCGCACACCTCATCGCTCGCGCGGAGTGGTATCGTTTCTGTTCCAGAGCCAGCGGTCTCCCGCTCCGGGTTTGCACCCGGTCACCTGCCCGGCGGGTGGGGGGACTTTCCTCATGCGCGTGCTCCCTGAGCACGAATCGGGCTGGCGGTGCAACCGTCAGCTCTGCGCGCCCTGAGCACGTACACGGGAGCCGGGCTCCCTCTGCCAGCCGGACCTACTCACTGCCCGGGATTAAGCCGTTCGGTCAGCCGATCGGCTCGCAAATAGTCGCGTTTTCGACGGGAAACTGAATGAACACGTTGAAACCGCTGGTCGCCTAAAGAGATACAATGCCAGAGGCAGCCGGAGAACTCACGTCGACGGACGGAACACGAGCCGTCGAGCTCGCACGCAACGCTGTCGAGACCTTCGTCGAGAACGGTGCGCGCGAACAGCTCGGGAGCATGCGGGACGCCTTCTACACGCGAACGGGTGCGTTCGTCCGGCTGGAGAAGACGCGCGGTCGCGGCCAGCTGCGGGGCTGTGCGGGCAGCTACGACTGGAACGACCACCTCGGCGAAGCGCTCGTCGACGCCGCCATCGGTGCCGCAAACGAGAACTCCTGTGGATCGGCCGTCGACGCCGCCGAGCTCGACACGCTGCGCGTGTCGGTCTGTATCGTCGGCAACGTCGTCCTGACCGACGACCCGATGAGCGATCTGGAACTGGGCCGCCACGGCGTCGCCGTCGAACGCGGCGACAAGCGCGGCTGGCTCTATCCCACGGTCCCCGTCGAGAACGACTGGAGCGAGGCCGAGTACCTCGACCGCGCCTGCCGGAAGGCCGGGTTGGCCCCGGGTGCGTGGGAGGACGAGGACACGATGGTCACGCTGTTCGAGGGCCGCGTCTTCCGCGAGCGCGACCCCAACGGCGCCGTCCAGGAACTGCGCGTCTAACCCGACACGCGACCGGGAGGTGGAACTCGATTTCTGCGACACCGAACGGGACAGCCGAACGCGCCGCTGCCACCGGTTGAACTGACCAGGTCCGGACAGCGCTGTCGCTATCCGAACGATCTCCGGCGAAAAACGAGTCGATAGCGAGTGGATGGCGGCGAGGGCGTCAGCGGGTCGCTGGGCGGTCGAATCCCCAAGCGGGGGTCGTCGTGCGTTACGCGTCGGTCGCGTTGGCGCTACCGTCGTCCGCGGCCTCGGCCGACTGTTCGTCGTCATCCGAGTCGGCGTCCTCGTCACCGGCAGCCTGCTCGTCAGCGGAGTCGGCGTCGCTGTCGTCGCTCTCGTCCGGCGTCACGTCGCTGATGGCGTCACCGAGCGAGCCGTCGAGGTCATCGTCGAGGAACTGTCGAACCAGGTCGTGAATCTCCGTCACGTGATCGGGCACCTGACTCGGCAGTTCGGTCGGCGGGCCGCGGTCGCCGGCGGCAGCCCCGTTCCCGGCACCGCCACGCTCACCCGCGTCGGCCGAAGCCTCGGCACCGTTTCCGGCGTCCGCCTCGTCGTTCACGTCACGGTCGTCGGCATCCACAGCGGAGTCGTTCGCGCCGGTGTCCACGGGGGCGTTGCCCGGGAACGCGGCGGCGGTACCTGCGAACACGAGCAGTGCGGCCAGAGCGGCCGCGAGTAGTTTGATAGATTTCATTGTTGTCTCCACTCGGGACCAGTCGCTACACCATCTTGAAGGGGGAATACCTCAAAGGCGAATTTCGGCGGTTTGAGCGCCAATTAAGCGGATTTGTCCTCGATTAAACCGAATTAAATCGGTTGAACCGGGGTGTCGTGCGGGCGAGCGGAGACGGAGGGGGTTCGGCAGGTATCGCGCGCTGGCGTGTCACTCATCGGTGGCGAAGCCGACCCGCTCGCCGTCGGCGGTGGCTCGTTCGCTGGCGGCGTCCAGATCGAACTCGCGGACGATCTCGCCGTCGCGGATCAGCGGCTCCAGCAGCGCCTCGCCGTCGGCCGGGCCGGACCGGTCGGCCAGCCCCACGTGGTGGCCGCCGTCGGGCGTCCGGTAGACCTGCTTCGTCCCGGAGAGTTTGCCCCGCTTGGCCGCGGGTTCGCCGTCGACCTCGACGATGTCGAGCGCGAAGTCGATGGGATCGGCGTTGCTGACGTACCCGCCGACGCCGAACCCCTCGACCACGTCCGAGAGTTCCCGGAGTTCCTCGGGGACGAGCCCGCCGCTGACGAAGATACCCACGTCCTCGAACCCACGAGCGTCGAGTTCCCAGCGGACTTCCTTGATGATGTGTCGGAAGTCCCCACGACGGGAACCGGTGGTGTCCAGGCGGACGCTGTCGAGCGCCTCGACGGCTTCGGCCGCCCGGATGCTCTCGTCTTTCTCGTCGCTGTAGGTGTCACAGAGCGCGACCCGGGGCACGTCCGACCCGGCCGCCTCGTCGAAGGCCTGCCAGGCGGCCTCCTGGTTGCCCTTCCCGAAACAGATCATCAGGGCGTGGGGCATCGTTCCGCTGGCTTCCCGACCGAGGACGTCGCCGGCGGCGACGTGGGAGAAGCCGTCGAGGCCGGCGACCAGCGCGCCCCGCTCGACGACGGCCGCGATCGAGGGGTGGACGTGTCGCGCGCCGAAACTCATCACGAGCGAGTCGGGCGCGGCCCGGCGAGCGCGCAGGGCGTTGGTCGCGATGCCCGACGCGTGGGAGAGAAAGCCCAGCAGCGAGGTCTCGAAGACACAGAAGTCCCGGTAGGTCCCCTCGATGCGGAGGACCGGGCCGCCGTCGAACAGCTGGCCCTCCCGGAGCGCGTCCACGTCGATGTCGTGGCCCGCGAGCAGGTGCGCGGCGTCTTTGACGCCCGCGAGCACCTCGAACTCGCCGGTCGGGAACTGGTCGGCGGTGACCTCGGCGACGACCGTCGGATTCACGCCCGCGTGGTCGAGCGCCTCGACGGTCCGGTCGAAGTACGCGTCGGTCGCCCGCCCCTCGCGGATCGCCTCGGGCGGGACGATGTCGAACTCGGTCATGCTAGAGGGGTCCAGTGGCGCGACGAAAAAGGTACCCGATACGACGGGTCCGTCATACGGACTGCTGTAGAACGTTTCCGCATCGACCACCCGACATCAGGTGGTCGTCGCAGGAAACAGCGACAGCAACCCGTATCAGCCCGCGTGGTGGACGCCCGCGAGTTCGCTGACGGTCGGCGCGTTCACGATTCGAACGCGAGTCCCCTCGCGAGTGATCCGGAAGGCGTCGCCGAACGGGTCGGACTCGGGGAGGACGTAGGTGTCCGCGGACGGCTGGCGGACTGCGCGCTCGGCCAGGATGTCCCGGTAGCCCGTCGCGAACTCGCGGGCGTCGGCGCGGCTGTCCCAGGCACTCGCCCAGACGTAGCCGTAGCGCTCGCCGTTCCGGTAGGGGACGACGCGGTCCCCGGCCCACCCCGCCGAGAGCGGGTGGTCGTAGTCGTAGGTCGCGTGCGTGCTGCGGTTGACCTGCCCGTTGGCCCAGAACATCGCGTAGACGCCCGCTTCGCCGACAGTCTCGCCGGCGGGGTCGCGGTCGAACCGTTCCCAGCGGCCGTTCGACCGGTCGGGAATCTCGACGGTCCGGGGCCGTTCGTCGGGATACGCCTCGGGGTGGATGACCTGTTCGCTGCTGACCGGATAGTCGTCGTAGAGGGCGTTCACACCGGCCCACCCCGAACGGGCGCGGACGGCCTCGACGAATGCCGACCCCTCGACGTAGGGCGCATAGATCGTCAGGAACAGGCCCTGGTTGAATCCAGTCGTGTCGCCGCCACCGCGCACCGGCCTGTCGAGACAGTTCCAGGCGTCCACACACCGACGCTCGTAGCGGTCGGCGACGTAGTTCGCGTCACCCTCGACGACCCCGTTCTGGCCGACGCGTCGGTCACGCGTCTCGGGATATCCGTCGAGTCCGAAGTGCTGGTCCTGCAGGGCGTGAACGAGTTCGTGGGCCAGCGTCCACCGGTCGACGGTCGGCGTCTCAGCGTCGCTGACGAGGACGATGGCGTTCTCGCCGGGCGCGTAGAACCCCCTGACGCTCGCGCCGAAGGTCGGCCCGTAGGCCTCGTCGACGGTCGTGTCCTCGCCGACGAGCAGCAGGGCCTCCCAGACCTGCTCGTCCCAGTGGTCGACGCCGCCGCTCCCCCGGCCGGCGTACTCCTCGCGGTACTCGGTTCGGGAGATCACCTCGACCGACACCGACTGCTGGAACTCCAGGCCGCGGATGCGCTCGACGCGGGCCATCGTCCGCGCGAGGACGGCCTCCCGTTCGCTCTCGTTGAGACCGTCGTCGGTCGTCACCGCGACCGGATCGTCGTACCAGTAGCCGTCCTCCCAGCCCTCGCGGTCAGTGAGCGGGTCCGGGCGACCGTCGCCGGCGGTCGGAGCCGAACAGCCAGCCAGCACGAGGAGGGCAGCGAGGCCGAGCAACAAGAGAAGGCGACGGGTCACGGATCAGGAGCCGTCGTGAACGTCGGTCAGGTCCTCGACGGTCGGTGCGTTCACGATCGTAACGGTCGAGCCGTCACGGGTGACCCGGAACGCGTCGGCGAACCCGTTCTCACCTTCGGGGATACGCCAGGTGTCGGCCTGACTCGTCCCCTGACCGCCGTAGTACCCGAGCAGTCGGCGATAGCCGCGGGCGAACTCCTCGGCCTCCGCGGCCGACTCCCACTCGATACGCCAGACGTAGGCCGTCTCGTCGGCCGCGGTGTCCGGGTTGCGATAGACGTGCAGCCGGTCGCCCTCCCACCCCTCGGTGACCGGGAGGTCGTAGTCGAAGGGATCGGTCGAGTCGCCGGTGGCGAACTCGTCGCGGTCGATCAGCGCCCCGGCCTCGTCGTCGAAGGCCGTGTAGGCGAACATCGAACTCAGCACCGACTGGCCGAGCGTCGCGTGTTCGGGTCTGCTGGTCCCGGAACGCTGTGGGTCCGGTCGGACGCGCTCCCAGCCGTTGGCCGTCGAATCCGACAGGGACACACGGGTCGGGTCGTCCCGGGAGTCGGTGTAGCGGTCGGGGTAAATGACCTGTTCGCTGCTGGTGGGCGCGTCGTCGAACGCCGCGTCGACGGCGTCCCAGCCGCCCCGATCGAGCAGGGTCGCGACGAAGCCGGGGCCATCGCTGTACGGGAAGTACTCCATGAGCGTGATGCCCCAGTGACGAGTCCCCCCGGACCCGCCGCTTGACTCGCCCTCGACGCACTCCCAGGTCCCGCCACAGCGGCGTTCGTAGCGCTGCTGGATGAGATTCGCCTCGCCCTCGACCAGTCCGTTCCGGGCGTTGTAGGCGTCCCGTGTGCCCGCCCGCATCGACGAGAGGTTGTGGCGCTGGTCCTGCATGGCGTGGACGAGTTCGTGGGCCAGCGTCCCCTCGCCGTCGATCGTCGGGTTCCCGTCCTCGGCGACGAGTTTGATGGAGTCGTTCGCCGGCGAGTAGTAGCCCAGCACGTTCGAGCCCATGGTCTCGCGCTGGACGGTCAGGGAGTCGCGGTCCTCCCCGACGAAGAACATGGCCTCGAACTTCGCGTTGTCGAAGGTCCGGAACCGGTCGGTGTAGTTGGCCGTCTGTTCGTTCCGATACTCCTCGCGGCTGATGATCTCGACGCGCACCGACTCCTCGAACTCGGTGTCGCGGACGTACTCGACGCGAGCCATCGCCCGCGAGACGACGGCCTCCCGTTCGCTCTCGTTGAGGCCGTCCTCGTTCGACACGTCGAGCGTCTCGTTGTGCCAGTAGCCGTTCTCCCAGCCGATCGCGTCGGCCTCGGGATCCGAGGGGGCGGAGGAACCCCCGAGGAAGTTACAGCCCGCGAGAACGACGAGGACGGCGAGCGCCACCCAGGCGGCCTTGCGCATACCCCAGCCAGGGAGGCCGACGACAAAAGTCGTCCGCACGCCGACCGGTCTCCCTCGTGACCGCATCCCGGGTAACGGTTTTTTCTGGGGCGTTCGTACCATCACGCATGGAGTTCGACACTGATTCGACAGCGGTGGTCGTGGTCGACATGCAAAACGGGTTCTGTCACCCCGACGGGAGTCTCTACGCCCCCGACAGCGAGGACGCCATCGACCCCGTCGCCGAGGTCGTCGAACAGGCACGAGAGGCGGGCGCGCAGGTCGTCTACACCCGGGACGTCCACCCGCCCGAGCAGTTCGAGGGCAACCACTACTACGACGAGTTCGAACAGTGGGGCGAACACGTCGTCGAGGGCTCGTGGGAGGCCGAACTCGTCGCGGAGCTCGACGTCCACGAGGACGACCACGTCGTCGAGAAACACACCTACGACGCGTTCCACGAGACGGAACTGGACGGGTGGCTCTCCGCACGCGGCATCAACGACCTACTTTTCTGCGGGACGCTAGCCAACGTCTGTGTCCTCCACACGGCGGGCAGTGCCGGTCTCCGCGACTACCGGCCGGTACTGATCGAGGACGCCATCGGGGCGATCGAGGACGACCACCGGGAGTACGCGCTCGAACACGCCGACTGGCTGTTCGGCGAGGTCGCGCCGCGTGCGGACGTCGAGTTCGTCTAGACAGGATCAGTCGTCGACGCGGAAGACGCCCTGCCCGGTCGCGATGGACTCCATGTTTCCCTGCGGGGTGCGACTCTCGACCGTGATAGTGGCGATGGCGGAGGTTTCGCGTTTCTCGACGACCTCGGCGTAGCCCGTCAGGTCGTGGGCCCCATCGTGGAGGAAGTTGGTGTTGATGTTCAGCGGTTCCACGAGGTCGTTGACCGGGTCGTCGAGCGTCGTCCGGATGGCCAGTTCGCCGGTCTGTTCCATCAGCGTCGCGACGATGCCGTTGTGGATCGTCGGCGGCTCGGCCTCCTGGTCGGTGAACTTCTCGTCGAAGGGGATCGTCAGCTTCGATTTGCCGTACTGGATGTTCTGCATCTGCACCCCGAGCCACGAGAGGTAGCCGTTCTCGCGCTCGACGGACATCCGCAGCATCACCGGCGCACCCTCGGGAAGGTCCTTTGCCATGGCGTACCGAACCGCTACGATGTCATCTAACTTTTAGTCACTGGTTTCCATATCCAATCTGATAGGTGTGGCCGTGCGGCCAGAGTAGCCGAGTTCATCCGACAGAGATCGGGCCGGCAAACGCGACCAGTCGGCACGTCGGCGTGGGCAACTGACGGCGAACCACAGAAATACCGAAGGCGACGGCGACCGTAGCAATCGGTACGATGGAGTCCGAGACACGTTCGCCGGCCCGAGAGAAGTACCGGGAGGCACAGTTCTTCTGCCGGAAACTCGAACGATCCGACGACGGGCTGGGCCACGTGCGCAGCCACACCGACAAAGACGAGTTCCGCTTTTACTTCAGCGCGTTCTGTAGTGCCGTCGGCGACCTCCACAGACAGGTCGGGCAGGCGAGCGAGGACGACCCCTCCTTCGAGTCGTGGGCCGACGACGACGACGTCCGGGACCTGCACGCGTTCTTCCAGGACCGGTGCCACGACGTGGTCGAGGTGGCCACGACACGGCAGGAATCGGCCGGGGAAACGGACAGGATCGGAACGACGACGCGTGAACCCATCGCTTCGGGCACCCTGCGGTACTGTCTCGCCGACGATGCGAGCGTCCCGGACGAGTTGGTTCCCGAAGACGCCGACCGGGCCCCGGCGAGCGACCTGGCGCGAACGTACCTCGACCACCTCGACGCCTGGCTCGCCGACCGCGAAGCCCGGGCGGAGGCGAGCGACGCGTCGAGCGCGGAGTGAGCGCTCAGGCCGGGTCGATCCGGACCGTCACGGTCTCCCCGACGGCGAACTCCCGGTCCGGGCAGACGAGTTTCACGCCGAAGCCCTCCCTGGCGAGGAACAGCGAGAGCCCGGTGATGGGGCGATCGTCGGCGAACACCGTCACGTCGTCCCAGGTCACCGTCCGGTCCGCCACGGTGCCGACGCGCTGGCCGGCGACCGAGACGGCCCCGTCCGCACCGCCGAGCGCGCCGCCGCCCTCGTAGTGTGGGAGGCCGCCGTCGAGGACGCCGTTGCCGGCGTCGACGCCGACGAAGTACTCGCCCGGCGCGGGATGGGCGGGTGCGTCGAGGACGGCGTACGTCTCGGCGGTCTCGACGACCGTTCCGCGGCCATCCCACGAGCAGGGGCGCACGTCAGCCTCGACCGCGAGCGGGAGCGACCCCGAGGCGCGGTACGGGTTGGCCTCGGCCTCGCGAAAGCCCAGGTGGATGTGGTTGTCGACCCAGGGCGCAAAAAAGCCCGAGCGGACGAGCGTCCCGAGGGAATCGCCGACGGCGACGCTGTCGCCGGCCTCGACCGCCGGGTCGACGTGGAGGAGTCGCGCGACGAACGCATCGGTCTCGACGAGAATTAAGTGGTCGTGGGGCCCGGCGTAGGGCTTTGGCGGTGCGTCGACGGTCCGGGTGTCGATGACCTCGCCGGCGACCGGGGACGGGGCGGTCCCGTCACCGTCGGGGTAGAGATCGATCGCACAGCCCGCGTCGTGGGCCGGGTACGGGGAGTTATAGAGCGAGAACCGGGGATAGCGACCGAGCACGTCAGCGCCGAGCGTGACTGCCATCGAACGGAGGGAGGGCGAGGACCGGCTTGAACCCCTCGGCCGCGGCTGGTAAGACGGCAGGCAACGGGTGAAAGCCGTCAGACCCTTACTTTCCGGGCCCCGAAGGAGGGTATGCGCGTGGTTCGGGGTCGCGGTGACGACATCCAGGCCGACAGGGCAGTCACGAAACGGCTGCTCGCGTGGGCCGGCACCGCCGGCGAGCCGGCGGTCCGCGTCTGGCGACCCCACCGACAGGTCGCGTTCGGTCCCCGCGACGCCCACAGCGACGGCTACGAGCGGGCCCGGGCGGCGGCCACCGACCACGACTACGTCCCCCACGAGCGCGATGTCGGCGGCCGCGCCGTCGCCTACACCGGCGACACCATCGCCTTCGCCCGCATCGAACCCACCGACGACGGCCGGCAGGGCATCGAAGAGCGGTACGCCACTGTCCGCGTCGACGTTCGTGACGCCCTGCAGGAACTGGACGTCGACGCCGAACGCGGCGAACCCGACGACTCGTTCTGTCCGGGCAGTTACTCCCTGCAGGCGGCGGACGGCAAGCTCGTGGGGCTCGCCCAGCGCGTCACCGACGACGCAGTCCTGGTGGCCGGTCTCGTCGTCGTCGACGGCCACGAGGCCATCGCCGACGTGCTGGACCCGGTGTACGACGCGCTCGACGTGCCGTTCGAACCCGAGACGGTCGGCAGTATCGAGCGCGCCGGCGGCAAGGTCGACCCCGTCGCCATCATCATGCGCCTCGAAGACGCCCTCGTCGGCGACCACCTCGGTACCGTGGAGTGGGTCGACGATCTGGCGACCGTCGAGTGGTCTGGAGAGTGACACTGTTCGGCGAGTAACACCGTCCGCGAGATTTACCACCCACCCGCCCGGAGGGGGCGTATGCTCATTCGGAACGCGACGCTTCCGGACGGACGGGAGCGGGATATTCTCATCGAGGGGGAAACCATCGCGAAAATCGGCGAGGACATCGAGATGCCCGATTCGGCCGACGAGCGGTTCGTCGACGCCGACGGGAAGCGCCTCATGCCCGGGATGATCGACACCCACGTCCACTTCCGGGAACCCGGCTACTCCCATAAGGAAACCTGGGAGACCGGCAGCAAAGCCGCCGCGGCGGGCGGCGTGACGACCGTCGTCGACCAGCCCAACACCGACCCGCCGACCATCGACGGGCCGGCCTTCGACGAGAAGGCCGATCTGGCCGAGCAGTCGCTCGTCGACTTCGGTATCAACGGCGGCGTCACCGAGCAGTGGGTACCCAGCGCCCTGCTCGAACGGCCGATGTTCGCGCTAGGCGAGGTCTTCCTCGCGGACTCGACCGGCGACATGGGGATCAGCGTCGAACTGTTCGCCAGCGCGGTCAAGACCGCCGCCCGACAGGACGCCGTCGTCACCGTCCACGCCGAGGACGCGAGCGAGTTCGAACCCGGCGCGAAAGAACGGGACGACGCCGACGCCTGGAGCGCCTTCCGCACCGCCCGCGCCGAACCCGCGGCGATCCGCGCGGCCGCCGAGGTCGCCGACCGCCTGGACGCCGACGTACACATCGCCCACACCTCCACACCGGAGGGCATCGACACCGCCGCCGACCACGGCCTGACCTGCGAGGTGACGCCCCACCACATGTTCCTCTCGCGGAAGGACCTCGACGAGTTGGGCACCCACGGCCGGATGAACCCGCCGCTGCGCCGCGAGCGACTCCGCCAGAAGGTGTACGACCGGGTCGTCGACGGCACCGTCGACATCGTCGCGACCGACCACGCGCCCCACACCCGCGAGGAGAAAGACGCCAGCATCTGGGACGCCCCCTCCGGCGTGCCCGGCGTCGAGACCGCGCTCCCGCTCCTGCTCGAAGAGGCGCGCCAGGGCAACATCACCTACGAGCGAGTCCGGGACCTGACGGCCGCGAACCCCGCCCACATCTTCGACCTGCCGACGAAGGGGGTCATCAAGGAGGGAATGGACGCCGACCTCGTCCTCGTCGACCCCGAGGACAGCCAGGCGATCCGCGGCGAGGACAGCCACTCGAAATGCGACTGGACGCCGTTCGAGGGGAAACAGGGGGTGTTCCCGGAGCTAACGATGGTCCGCGGGACCGTCGTCTACGAGCGATACGGCCCCGAGACGCTGATTCTGAAAAGCGAGACCGGCGAGACCGAGTCCGAGACCTTCGGCGATCCGGTCGGGACGAACGTCCGAACCATCGAGCGCACGCCCGGTGAGGCCGACACTGACGACGCCGCCTCGGGCGTGTCTGCGGCGACCGGCGAATCCGACCAGGCCGACGAGTAGCCACCGAGCGGTACCGAAACGTTCGCTTACGCCTTACAGGTCGCCCTCTTCGCTCCATAACTAACGGGACGGCGCGAGGACTGGGACTGATGGTGCGACACTTGCCGGCGACGCTCTGGTGTAGCGCCAAACACTACGTCCTGCGCCAGCGCGAGCGACCGACCGGTCCCGCCAACGAGGACGCGTTCGCGGAGATACTCGACGAGTACGACGAGGACGAGGCGTTCGTCCACGTCGGGTTGAGCGACGTGAGTTCGGCCTTCGAGGGCAATCCCTACGAGTTCGTCCTCGATCACCTGGACGAGCGGTTCGACTCGATACTCACGCCGGCGTTCACCCAGTCGTTCCGTGACTCCGGGTACTTCCACCGCCAGGAATCGGAACCGGAACTCGGGGCCTTCGCGAGCCTGGCTTTCGAGGACGCCGACTACCGGACGGCCGACCCGCTCCACTCCATCCAGGTGCTCGGCGACTACCGCTTCGAGGACTGCAACCACCGGGACACGTTCGGCCCCGAGGGGTGTTACGCCGAACTCGACGCCGACGACGTCCGCATCATAAACGTCGGGACGCGCTGGCTCGTCAGCACGCAACTCCACTACGTCGAGCGCCACACGGACGTTCCCTACGTCGACCGCGTCGACGTGGAGGGGACGGTCCACCACGGCGGCGGCGACCGCGAGTACGTCGCACAGACCAGTTACGACAAGAACAACTACGTCTACTACTGGAACCGGCTGAAGATCATGCGCGACCTGCTGGCCGACGGCGTCCTCGACCACTACGACCTGAACGGGCTGACGGTCATCGCCGTCTCCGCCAGGGACCTCCGGACCGCACTGGAGTCCCGGATCGAAGACGACCCCTACTACATGGTCCGGTGACGTCTCAGACTACCCGCTCGCGCGCCTGGCGGAGTCGTTTCTCGGGAATGGGTCTCAGGATGCCGTAGACGAAACGGTACCCCAGCAGACCGAGGCCGGCACCGACGAAGACGGCCAGAACCCACGGCACGGTCCCGGGATCGGCGAGCACGAGAACGAAGACGAGCGTAAAGGGGACGGCGACGAGCAGGGCGATGATCACCGGTTCGCTCGCGACGCCCGCGAAGGCGTCCCGCTCGGAGAGGTACAGCAGCAACGCAACGACGAGACCGCTGACGAGGGCGAGGAGCACGTCTAGCCAGCCGACCGCCCCATCGAAGGACAGTCCGGCCACAACGACCGGTGAGAGACCGATTACCGTATCGCCCACCAGTACCTTCCGCTCGGGAGTCATCGGTCGAGAGTCTACGGGCCACCGACTCGGGTGTTTCGGTCCTCGACGATCGGGAAGAGAAAAGCGCTAGTCGTCGGCTTCGGCGGTCGTGTTGCTCCCGTGGTCGTCCTCACCGTCGAGTTCGCCGCCGCAGTGGGGACACTCGTCGTGTCGCAGGGCGGCGCTGTGTTCCCGGACCTCGCGCATGACCTCAGAGATGCGGTCCTCGGCGTCGAGTTCCTCCTCGACGGAGAGTTCGACGCCCTCGACCTCCAGGAGGAACTTCGCGACCTCGGTGGCCTCGTACATCACGTCGTCGAGTTCCTCGGCGGTGAAGAAATCGCACATCGCGCCGTAGAGGAACGTCGCCCCGGCCTGCCGGACTTTCTCCTCGAAGGAGGCCCGGGCCTGGTTGACCGCCTGGGGCGAGTACGTATCGGTCATGAAGGGGACGAGTTCGGGCAGGTTCTCGCCGATCTTGGTCATCTCGACGCCGGTCTCGGTGCGGAAATCGGCACAGAGGCGGGCGATGGCCCACTCGCGGGCGGTGATGTAGGTGCGATCCCGGAGGAACTCGTTGGCGCGGTCGTACGTGCCGCCCTCGATCTTCTTGAAGCGGTCGTACTTG
Source organism: Halorientalis salina (assembly GCF_005049285.1). Lineage (GTDB taxonomy): Archaea > Halobacteriota > Halobacteria > Halobacteriales > Haloarculaceae > Halorientalis > Halorientalis salina. Next base: position 340,883 of record NZ_SOSC01000003.1, read on the forward strand.
CGTACCTCTTCCGGAACGTCGGCGTCGCCGACCTGTGGGTCGTCGGCGGCGGTGGCGTCGCTGTCGACGGGTCCGTCGCCGTCGTCGTCCGGCGCGTCCGCAGGGTCGTCCGTCTCCGACACCGGGGGATCGGGCATACAGGGCATCTATCCCGCGGGCGAAAAAGCGTATCGGCGGCGTCTGACGCGCGGCGGACGCGCGGGTGCGTGGGTTTTTGGTCCGGGCGCGCCAGGACTGTGATATGAACGTCCTGCTGGGCATCGACGGGAGCGACGTGTCGTTCGAGGCGCTCGACGACACGCTCGCCCGGTCGACCGCGACCGACGACGACCTCACCATCGCCATCGTCGACCGCGACGAGATCGACCTGCGTCCCGACGAGATCGAAGCGACCGTCCGCGACCACCTGACCGAGGCAGACATCGACGCTCAGGTCCGCCAGCTGGCCGGGCACCCGGGCAGTCGACTGGTCGAGGTCGCCGACAGCGAAGGGTTCGATCGACTCGTCATCCCCGGCGGGAAACGGAGCGCGCTCGGGAAGATCAAGCTGGACGAGACCATCGAGTTCGTCCTGCTCAACGCCGAAACCACGGTGACACTGGTCAGATGACGGACCGATACCCCGACGAGACGGCCGGGGAGTTCCCCCGCCCGCCGGCGACCGTCACCGACAGGGAAGACCGCGAACTCCGGATCCGTACGGCCGACGACGAGGAGGTCGAATCGCTGGTCGAGATGTACCTCGAATTCGACCCGGCCGACCGCGCTCAGGGGATCCCGCCGGTCCGCGAGGACCAGATCCGGACCTGGCTCGACAACCTGTTCGAGCCGGACTGTCTGAATATCGTAGCGCGCCACGACGGGGAACCGATCGGCCACGCGACGCTCGTCCCGGACGTCGACGACAGCTACGAACTGGCCATCTTCGTCCTCGGGGAGTACCAGGGCGCGGGCATCGGGACGGAACTGCTCGAACGACTGCTCGGGTACGCACAGGACGAGGACGTCGAGCGGGTCTGGTTGTCCGTCGAGCGGTGGAACGACCCCGCCATTGCGCTCTACGAGAAAGTCGGCTTCGAGATGAGCAGTACCGAGAGCTTCGAGTTGGAGATGGGGATCAGACTGTGATCACTGCCTAGATCGGTCCCAGACCGACTGCACCCAGCAGCCAGAGTGCGAGCACGACGACAGCGACCGCGATGGTGATGCGCCACGCCAGCGCCAGCACGACGCGACCGACTACCAGCGCGAGCACCACGACGGCCAGCGTCACGAGAACCATCGGCGGGGCCATCAGCGCCCCGAGGGCGAGTACCGATGGACTAGGCATCGTCCCCGTTCGTGTCCTCGTACTCGACGCGAGTCCCCTTCGCGACGGGTTGGAGGAGGTACCGCCCGGTACGTCCGCGACGAACCGGCGTGAAGTCCCCGACGAAGGTGGTCGTCTGGTCCTCGCGGATCTCGAAGCGAGTCTTGAACTGTAGCGGTGCGTTCCCGGGCGTCTCGACCGTGGCCTCGCCACCGTCGGCCAGCACGCCCTCGACACCGGTGACGTCGAGTTGCAGGAACTCGTACGTCCGGGCTTCGAGTTCGCGCTCGTCGACGAGCTTCGTGTTCCCGTCCTGCAGTTCCACGAGGTCGGCTTCCTGTGGGTCCTCGAACTCGTGGTACTCCCGGCCGTCGCTCTCGTCGACGTCGCCTTCGTCCTGTTGTTCGACCTCGTCTTCCCCGTCCGTGTCGGCCGTCCCCTCGGTCGTCGACTCCGTCGTCTCCTCATCACCGCCTGGTTTGAGCCAGATCCCTCGAATCGTGACGACACACGACTCGAAGTCGGAAATGTCGCCGGGTTGGTCGGTGACCTGGGTGGCGAGCGTTCCGGTCGCCGCGTCGGCGCTGGAACACCCCGCCAGTCCGACCGTTCCCGCTGCTGCGATACCTGTCGCTTTCAGATACGTCCGTCTGTTATACTCAGTCATTGTTTCGAATTACTGCATGTTGGTATGCGATCAGTTCATTCGGCTGTCGTAAATGCGCTCTCGGTGCGTGCATCACAGTTGGGTCTCAGCTGGCAGGCACTTAACCCCGGGACTCGATAACGCCAGATACAGCCGTGTAAATGCCAATTAACCCCAATGCAACCGGATTAAGGCGAATTGCCGAACGGGGGCACCGGCCGAGACGGGCTGTCGGAAGCACCTCTGTCACTACACCGACAGGACGGGCTGGCTGGCGTACATGAGGACGTACTCGGCGGCCTTCCCGAGGACGTCCTCGGGGTCGCCCGAGACGGGCTCCCGCGGGACGACGAGGAAGTCGGCATCGATCTCCTCAGCAGTGTCGAGGACGACGCTCCCGGGATGGTGTGTGAGCTGCGAGGGCATGAACCCGAGCGCCTCCGAGTGGGTCATCGGGACCCCGTCGTCGGCGCTCAGCCCTTCGACGATCTGCATGAACTCGGCGGTCTCGGCGGCGACGGTGTCGGTCTCGATCTCGCCGGCGTGGAGGCTCCGCGCGACGGCTTCGTCGAGTACGTACAGCGCGTGGACGGCAGCGTCGTATCGCCTGGCGATGGCAACCGCGTACTCGGCGGCCTCGAGGGACTCGTCGCTCCCGTCGAGCGGGACGAGAACGCGGTCGATGTCGACAGCGGGCATACACGCCCTCGCGCGGGCAGGGAGAAAAAGCCACCGAGCGGCCCACGTCCGAATCGACGGCGACATTTATACCGACGCGACCGGTAGCCCCAGCCATGTTCGACACGGTGGTCATCGCGACGGACGGCTCCGAGAGCGCCGAGCGGGCCATCACCGTCGCGCTCGACCTCGCCGAGCGGTTCGACGCGGCGGTCCACGCACTGTACGTCGTCGACACCGGCGACATCGACGGATCGCCCGAATCCCTCCGCGACGAGATGGAGACCGCACTGACGGAGGCGGGCGAGGACGCGCTGGCCGGGATCACCGAGCGAAGCGACCGCGAGGTCGTCACCGCCGTTCGCGAGGGCCAGCCGGCCAGCGAAATCACCCAGTACGTCGACGAGGTCGACGCCGACGTGATCGCCACGGGCACCCGTGGCCGCCACGGGGAACACTCCTTCCTGCTCGGCAGCGTCGCCGAGGGAATCGTCCGTCGCTGCCCGGTTCCGGTCCTGACCGTCCGTCAACTCGACGACAGCGAGGAGTCGAAACCCGACGCAGTGTAGTCGCGAGTCGCCCACAACCGAGCCCTTCATTGAGCCCCGCCCGCTGGGAGCCGTATGGACGACTGGCTCATCGACGACGAGCGACTCTCACTCGCCCGGAAATCGGTACTCCCCGGGGAGGGGTTTTTCCACCCCGACTCATTCGAGGAAGTACAGGAAGAGCGCGAAACCAAAGAGGCAGTGACGGACACGCCGGCGGTCGTCATCGCCGACCCCGACGCCGACGGACTGGCCTGCGTGGCGCTCGTCCGGGCCGTCGTCGCCGACGCCGCACTGGTGCCGGCCGGTCCCCACGACATGGGCGATGCGATCGAGCGCGTCTCCGAGTACGTCGACCCCGACGTACCAGTGTTCGTCTGTGACCTCTGTCCCGACTCCGAGGACGACGTCGAGTTCCTCGACACGCTCGCCGAGCGCGCGGGCGATATCTACTGGTACGATCATCACCAGTGGGACGAGGAGCTGGGGGCGCTCGTCGACGAGTCCGTCACCGACCGCGTCGTCGGCGAGTCCGACGAGGAGTGTACGGCCGACGTGGTCGCCCGCTCGCTCGACGGCGAGGTCCCGGCCCACCTCGAAGAACTCGCGGTCGTCACTCGCGACCACGACCTCTGGCTCCGCGAGGACCCCCGCAGCGACGACCTGGCCGATTTCTCCTACTGGGCCGAACCCGAGGAGTACATCGACGTCGTCGTCGAACACGGCCCAGACCTCCCCGCGGACGTCGAGGAGTTCCTGGCAGAGATGCGCGTCGAGAAGGAGGCGCTCATCGAGAAGGCCATCGACCGCGCGGAGATCCGCGAGATCGGCGACTGGTCTGTGGGTGTCACCTACGGCCGCTGTTCGCAAAACGAGGTGGCCGAGGCCCTCCGCGAGGAGGGGACCGACGCCGCCGTCATCGTCAAACCCGCCGGCAGCGCCTCGATCCGGGGGACCGACGAGTTCGAGCGCGCCCACGAGGTCGCCGGAAAAGTCAACGGCGGCGGCCACCCGAAGGCCGCAGGCTGTAAGCCCGACATCTACGACGACATGCTCGACTACGCCCACCACTGGACGACTCGGGGTGCGGTGGCCAAACAAGTGATCATCGAGGCCTTCCACGACGTGAAACGAGAAGCCAGAGCCGAAGCCGAGGACGAGGAAGGACTGGAGACGGAGCAGTAGGACGGCGGAACAGACAGGTTCGGTTCCCAATACTTGCGGGGACATACCCGCTTTCGTTCGGGTAAGATTCGATTACTGTACTGCGATTTTGGTGTCGAAACCGCTTTTACCATCCAGTCGACACAGTCGGCAGATGAGTGGTGCATCATTCACTCGAACGGTCGCGAACAATCCGCGTGCGTTCCTCGCGCTCGTGGGGGTCGTCGGAGTCGGTGGGCTGATCATGCAGGTACTGGCGGAGTACGTCCCGGACAGCGGGGCGGCCCAGGCCGGCGTGTTCGTCGCGATGGCACTGGTCGCCGCAGTCTACGTCGGGTCGACACACGACGACGCGACGGGAGAGAACTAGGTCAGGCGCGTTCGCCGGCGATCCACTTCTGGGAGTAAGCGGTGCCACAGTCACAGAGCGCGTAGGCGTGGATGACGTCGCCGTCGGCGTAGCGGCCGCCGACCTCCTCGTTTTCCTCCTCGGCGAAGCCGAAGACGAACCGTGGCCAGTGGTCGCCGTCTTCGTCAGCGTCTCGCGGTTCGGTTCCCTCACCGCTCGACCGATTCGCGGAACTCCGTTCCGCGCTGTCCGGACACTCACCGTCCGTGCAGTCGCGGGCGATCTCGGACTCGTTGTGCATCGCCGACCCGGCCAGTTGCATGGGGTCGACGCCGGTGGCTCGCTGGAACGCCGTCCGCCCCTCCTCGCCGGGGAGGACGATGACGACGCCGTTCTCGACGGCCTCGCCGACCTCGGCCAGGCGGTCGAGGCCGTCGACGGCCTCCTCGTTGAAGAAGAGCAACACGTCGTCGGGGCGTTCGCCGGCGAGGAACTGCTCGCGTTTCTCGTTCATGCCCGCATTCGCCGTTGCGGGCACAAAAGGGACGCGACACGGGGTGAGCGAGGCACGACCATCGGGAGTGCCTCGGAACGGCGAGCGGTACAAACGCGAGCCATGGGTTTGGGGTACAGTCACGGTGGTTTGGTCCAGCATCCGCGCGCCGTCGGCGCGCGGTTCACTGCTCCGAGCGCCGCTGGCGCGAGGAGCAGCAGTTTTTAGTCCAGGTTTTTACAAGCGGGGTCGCATCGCGACCCCGCGAAGTAAAAAAGTGGTTTAGATAGAGAGGAACGAGCTGACCATGTTCTTCGTGACGATGGAGATGATCGAGCCGAGCCACGTGATGAGCACGAAGTGCATGTAGGAGTTCATCTTGTGGCCCCCATCGGTCTCGCGGATCATCAGCGAGGAGAGGAGGGCGTTGAACACGATGACGATGATGAGCAGGAACTCGATGAGCGGGATGTTGTAGACCTGGGTGTTGATGAGCGAGCCGACGTCGAACTGGCCCGTGGAGTTGATGTCGAGGGTCATGTTGGCCAGGATGTTGACGACCTGCAGGCCGATGAAGAAGGCGAAGGTCGAGGCGGCCGAGATCCCGTACAGCAGACCGATGAGGGTCGTCGTCGCCTGGGAGCGCTTCTGTCGCAACTGCATGACGACGTTCATGTTCGTAGCGATGATCTCCCCAAGTTGCTTGGGGCTCCCACCCATCTCGCGGCCGATGAGGTACATCTCGGAGAACTTCTGGATGAGGTAGGACCGGCAGTCGGCGGTGAAGTACCGCCAGGCGGAGGTCGGTTCGATGCGCATGTTCAGCCGCTTGTAGAGGTCGTCGATGTCGCCGGTCAGTTCCCCGAAGTCCTTCTTCCGGAGGCTCTGGAGCACCATCGAGGAGGTCGCCTGCTTGGCCCCCTCCGCGGCACCGAGCGCGCGGATGAAACTGGGGAACTCCTCGTCTTTGGCCTTGATCCGGTTCTCGGCGCGGCGCATATAGATGCCGGGGATGATGAGCGGCGTGATCGGGATCGCGACGTACAGCGGGAGCGGGACCGGCGAGAGCGGGAGGAGCATCTCGAGGGAGATCGGACTGACACCGAAGAAGCCGCCGATGGAGATGACCGAGAGGAACATCGTCAGTGCGACCCCGGTCGCGAAGGTGGCGATCATCCACTTGTCGAGGTCGGTCGTGATGCCCTCCGGGTTGTACCACAGGGGGTCGTACGGGGCCATCGCACGGATGGCGATGTAAAACCCAGTCTGGACGAAGACGAACATCGCGATGACGGCCGCGACGGTCATGGTCGGGTCAGTCCCAGTGAGGACGGGGAGCACGACCGCGAACACGAGCGCGAACGTCATCGAGAGGATCATCGACATGTAGAGGTCTTTCATCACGTCGATGTTGTCGAGCGCGCCGGAGTAGACCGTCTCGTAGTTCTGCATCACCTGTTCCTGCTCGGAGATCAGGAACTCCTTGAGCGACTGGCCGGCACCGAGGGTGTAGGCCAGGCGGTCGAACACGTCCGATAAGGCCTCGCTCGGGACCTGTTTCGCCCGACGGCGGAGCGCGTCGTCTAAGCTCTGGTTCCAGGTGTCGACCAGTTGGACGATGCGGCGCATCTCGATGGTGAGCGCTCCGTACTCGTCTTCCTTCGAGAGCGCGCGGAACACCTCCATGCGGTCGATTCGAGTAGTCGACAGCACGGTCATGTGCGTGATCAGCAGGTGGAGTCGGTTGTTCAGCGCCTTCCGTTCCTGGGAGAGCAGCACTTTCGGGTAGAAGATCGCAGTCCCGAGCGCCAGCAGTCCGAGCAGCGGTATCGGGGCCCGAATCATGAAGGCCAGATCGTCGAGGAGGAGGGCGACAACGACGGTGAGCACGAGAAAGCCGATCGACGGCAGCAGGATCATGAGAACGTACCGCCGCATCGGCATGTTCATCCGCTGGTAGGAATCGAGAAGGTCGCTGAAGAGGTCTCCAACGGACTCCCTGATTTGCTCGGACGTGGCGTCGGATTCCTGGGAAGCCATCGGAGTCAGATATCGCGGTGGATGTCGAACGGAAGTCCTTCGATACCGTCGCGCTGGAAGTTCGCGATCAGATCGTCGACCTCGTGGTAGCCGAGGATGTCTTCCTGGATCGCGCGTTCGATGATCTTCGCACGGAAATCGAGGTCGTCGTAGATGTCGCGGGTGTCCTCGTACCCCAGCAGCGTCGCGATCTGCTCTTCTAAGACGAAGGAGTTGTTCATGCCCTGGAAGACGATCTCGTCCTCGACGGGGTCCCAGTAGAAGGCCTGTCGGGTGACGACCCCGTCCATCTCCTTGGAGTAGCCTTCGATCTCCTGGACGGAGGTCACCCGACGCAGGACCTGGTCGCCCTGCTTGACCCGGTTCTGGAACAGCGCCACGTCGGCGTTGTCCATGAACGTCTCCGGAACGTTGATCGGGTCACCAGTAAAGCGCTGGATCATCGAGACGATGTCCGAAGCGTGGAAGGTTAGCATGACCGGGTGACCGGTCTGTGCGGCCTGGAACGCCATCCGACCCTCTTCACCACGAACCTCGCCCACGATGATGTAGTCGGGGCGGGAACGCAGTGCGGCCGCGACCAGGTCGAACATGTCGACGCTGGTCCCCTCGTCCTCGCCTTCGCGCGTCAGGAGTTGCTGCCAGGTGTCGTGTGGCGGGAGCACCTCGGCGGTGTCCTCGGCAGTGTAGATCTTCTCGTCCCGGGGGATGAACGCCATGATGGAGTTCAGGGTCGTGGTCTTCCCCGACGCCGTCTCGCCGACGACGAACACCGTCTGCTCGTTCTCCAGACAGAGCCAGAGATACGCGGACAGCCGCGGGGACAGCGTCCCCCACTTGGTAATCTGGAAGATGGAAAGCGGGACGCCTTCCTTCTGACGGATGGTGAGACTGGGGCCCTTGACCGAGACGTCGTCGGAGTAGATGAGCGAGAGACGCGACCCGTCGGGCAGCGTCGAGTCGACGATGGGGTCCGAGTCGGAGACGGGGTCGCCGATGCGTTCGCCCATGTTCCGGAGCCACTGGTCGAACTCCTCGGGGGTCCCGAAGTCGACGGTCGTGTTGAGCATCCCGTAGACCCCGTGGTCGACGTAACACTCGTGGGGGCCGATGACGTGAATGTCCTCGTTGGCCGGGTCGCGCATGATCGGCTCCAGTGGACCGAGCCCGACGATGTCGCGGTTGAGGACGTACCGGATGTCCTCGTAGGTCTCCTGGGAGACCTCTACTTTCCCCATGTCGAGCACCGAGGGGATGCGGTCGAAGACGCTCCCCCCCTCGCTGTCTTTGATGCGGGTCGTCTCCTGGAGCAGTTCCTCGATCCGGTCGTCGTACTCGGCCTCGTTCTGCGGGGCGGGCTTGGTGACCGACTTCTGGAGGAGTTTGTCCCGGACCTTCTCGTAGACGACCTGTTCGGTCTCGTCGAGTTCCGGCTCGACGGTGTAGTACTTGGTGTCCTGCCCGACGTCGCCGTAGATGTGACAGAAGATGGGGCCGCCGACCGGATAGAGGACGTTCGGCCGATCGGTTTCGTACTCGTCGTCGGCCTCCTCGATGAACATCGGGAACTCGCCAGTGATCTGTTTGATCTTCCGCAGGTGCTCCTGCAGGTGTGGACGCCTCGCTGCGTACTGCCTGAGTTCGTCCGACGGTTTGGCGGTTCCTTGTTCGGTCATACTGGGCTCCTGTCAGGCGACGCTACGGCTCTCGATGACGATCCCGGTGTCCGACCGGACGGAGTACCCGACGGTGTCACCGACCTGTTCGCCCATCCCCGCGAACCGTTTCACGGAGATCTGGCGGCGAACGTCGTTCCCGACCTCGACCATCTCCAGTTCGAGGAACACGTCGGCGATCGACCGGAACGGGCCGATGGCCGACTCGTCCAGCGTCGACGGGTCGACGGTGAGAACGATGACTTTCCCCTGGGAGATCAGATCGCGGAAGAAGCCGATGATCTCCAGGGCGGCCTGCCGTTCCTCGTTCTGTCGGACCAGCGCCTCGAACTTCGGGTCGTTCCGGAGGATGGAGTCGAACGTGTCGACGATGATGACGTCGGTCGACCACATGACTTCGGCCTCCATCAGCCGCTTGAGCAGGTCCTTCCGGTCGCTGTCGTCCTCGCCGCCGGTGAGCGTGTTCGTGTCGCCGATGTCGGCGTGCAGGAACAGGCACCGCTCCTGGAGGATGTGGTCGACCATGTCGTAGGACAGCGAGTTCATCTGATCTAAGAACCCGCCGATCTCCAGTTCGGTCGACAGCATCGTCACGGAGTACCCCTCCTCACAGAGGCCGTAGGTGAACCGCTGGCTCATCGCGCTCTTCCCGGCCCCGTAGTCGCCCTCGATGAGGACGATGCTGCCCGGTGGAATCCCGCCACCGAGTTCCTTGTTGAGCCGGTCGTGATCTTCCATGCCTAGCGAATACAGGTTCTGTGTGCCGACACTCATATGTGGAATTCGAACACCTCTTCGTCCTGATTGATGATTACCTTCACGCGGTGGTCACCGCCGCCGAGGTCCTGGTTCGAGATGTTTATCCTCGCGACCTCACCAGGGCCCCACGTGGACGAATCGCTGACCAGACTCACGTCCATGTTTTCTACCGATTGATACCTCCCATTGACAAACAGGTCTATCTGAGTAGGCTCCGCCGCCAACGTCTCCGAACCGGTGTTCTTGACGTGGATCGTGATGCGGTTGTCGTTCTCGTCGTAGACGTTCGTCGACCCGCTGTCGCTGATGATCTCGATGTCCGTGCGGACGTTCTCGCTCACCGAGACGCCTCTGTCGTCGATGGCCTCGCTCACCTGCGAGATGCTGTCGGTGAACACGCCGACGACGCTCGCCGCGACGACGATCGAGGCGATAAACAGGATCATGTGTGAGACGGAGACACTCGCCATTACAGGTGCACCTCCGGCGGCCGGGGCGAGCGGTGTCGAACGGTGAGCGAGTCGCCTAGCACGAGACATCACCTGTGGGGAACGCAGTCGCCGCGACGCCCGAGCCGGTTACGACTTTGACCCGGGTGGGGACGGTGTCGATACCGTCCGTCAGCTGGACGGACAGCGGTTGTCCCGGCAGCCAGATATCAGTATCGCCGTCATCGTCGACCGTCGCAGCGTCCGCCCAGCCGGTCTGGTAGACGCCGTCGACCAGGATGTCGGTCTCTGCGAACGACAGCGTCGTCGATCCGTTGTTGGTGACGGTGACATTGACACCACAGCCGTCATCGGAACCCAGTAGCTCGGTAGATGTAACGTTGATGGCTGTTTCTTGGGTCGAATACAGCCGCTCGTCCTCCTCGCCGGTGGCCGTCTGGACCTGTTCGACGGTGTTCGAGGTCGCGGTGTAGACGCCACCGAATGCCACGAGCGTCCCGAAGACGACGATGGCCATCGACGTGCTAACGCTAAATCCCATCGCGAGCACCTCCGGAACGGCGCGGGCACTGGGTCGGTCGCACGATCAGAACACCACCAGTGAGTCACCGCTTACGATCGCGGTATCGCCGATACCGTGCTCCGCGACGATCTTGGCGCGACTCGGGTTCTCGACCCGGACCGTGACGTTGAGTTGCTCGCCCGGTGCCCACAGCGTCGTGTCGCGGTCGCCGTTTACCGCCGTCTCCGCGTCGGCGAAGTACTCGTTGTCGACGAACAGATCCGTCTCGTCGACGGCGAGCGCCCTGGCACCGGTGTTGTTGACCAGGATCGTGAGTCGGTCGGTCGAGTCGATTCGCTCGTAGGCCACGATCTCGACGGCGACGTTTTTTTCGTCGACGATCACGTCGGTCTGGTCGGTCTGGGCATCGGTGACACGCTCGAAGCTATTCGACGTTGCGCCGTAAAAAATGCCGAAACTGATGAACATCCCGGCGAAGACGATGGCCGCCGATCCGCTAATGCTGAAGCCCATCACCACCACCACGCTGCATGAGCTGCATCGCCGTCGTGTCAGCCCCGTCACCGTTGAGCTGGCTGATGAAACGGAGACTCTTGGTGTGGTGATCGATAGTCAGGGTAGCGTCACTGGTACCGGTCGTCTCGTCGAACGCGACCATGAACGAGCGGAGGTCGTCGGCGACCTCGTCGTCGATCCAGTCGATCCGGTCGTAGTAGTTGATTGCCTGTGAGGCCTCGCGGACGTTCGACTCCTGGATGAGGAAATCGAGCCACTCGACGATGACCAGATCGGTCGCGTATCCCTCCGGCAGCGTATCGAGGTACGGTTTGCCCGGCCCGCTGTCGGTCGTCTCGGTCTCGGTCGTCTCAGTCTCGGTCATCTCGGTTTCGTCGCTGGTCGTTCCGTTCTCGGCCGCCGCCGGCGCTTGCGTCTCGCCGACGTCCTCGACGCCGGACAGTTCCTCCTCGGTATCCGGGGTCTCGTCTGCCGGCACGACGTCTTCGGCTTCCGCCGCGTCGTCGCCGGGGAGGACGTCGTCGACGTCACCGGACGTGACGACTTCATCGTCGTCGTCCTCGTCTGCGGACGGGAGGACGTCGTCGGCGTCGCCGGACTCGAACATCTCGTCTCCGTCGTCGTCGAGGTCATCGCCGAGATCGTCGATTCCGTCGTCCATCTCCTCCATCCCGTCGGCATCGAGATCGGCAGCGCCTTCCTCGTCAGCCCACTCCGCGTCGCCGTCCTCGTACTCCTCTTTCAACTCCTGGAAGGATTTGGCACCCTCGCCGCCGCTCTCGTCGCCGTCGTCGAGTCCATCGCCGTCGAGCCCGCCGTCGTCGAGCGGGTCGTCCCCGCCGTCGATGTCCTCCTCGAAGCCACCGTCGTCGTCGAGCGGGTCGTCGCCGCCGTCGTCGAGGTCCTCGTCGAAGCCGCCGTCGAGGTCGCCCTCGTCGTCGTCGGGTTCGGTCAGGTCGTCGTCGAAGAACCCTTCAGCGTCGGCGTTGGCGATGTCGTCGTCGATCTGCTCTTCTTCCTCCTCGCCCTCGTCGTCGTCGAAGAGGCCGAAGCCGCCGGCGTCCATCGAACCGCCGGCACCGCCACCGCCGCCGGCACCCGGCTGGATGTCGTCGGCGAACGGGTTGACCCCGCGCGTGACCATCTCGTAGATGTCGAGCAGCTTTCGCACGTTCTCCTCGATGTCGGTCACCTGTTCGCCGATCTGTTCGTTCTCGTTCCGGACGGTGTTGACGGTCGACTGGAGGCTTCCGACCTCGTTTTCGAGTTCGTCGAGACGGTTCTCGAGCTCGTCGGTGGCCGCGCCGCCGCCACCGCCGCCACCCATGTCACCGAGGTCGTCGCCGTCGTCGTCGAACCCGCCGAAGTCGTCGTCGCCGCCGCCGAGCCCGCCGAGGTCGTCCAGGTCGTCGTCTCCTTCCTCGGACATGAGACCACCTCCGTCGCCGCCGCCACCGAGGTCGTCTCCGCCGAGTTCGTCCCCGTCGCCTTCGTTCTCGTCGGACATGATCGAGTCGAAGACGTTTTTGATACTCATTCCCACAGCGCCGCTGGCGAATGCAACCAGGACGGGTACCAGACTCTCCGGTACCGGGGAGGCCGTTTCGCTGACGGTCTGAAGGACGAGCACGACGACGTGGCTCGCGGCGAGACTGCTCATCACTGTACGTATACTAACTTGAGTAACTTCAACTTAACGCCGCTAGCTTCACAAATGATACTGTCTGAGCGTTTCATGTGGAGATTTACGCCGTAATTGGCTGCAGAGAACGTGTCTATTATCATCATTAGAAACGCTATTTGCAGGCGATATCATATTGATTGTAGTCGGCGATTACGGAGACCGTAGCCATCTATTGACTCCGTCAGACGGGTGGCTGTCACGCGGCGGTCGCCCGTCAGATGATCTGGCTGCCCTTGTTCGCGCTCTTGACGGTCAGGTCCCCCGAGTTCCCGTCGAGTTTGAGCGAGCGGCCGTGGTCTCCCCCCACGTCCTGGCTGACGATGGGGATGTTCAGGGAGTCGAGCGTCTCCTCGACCTGTTCGACGTTCCGGACGCCGATCCCCGAACCGTTCTGCGAGAAGTCGAGCATGTCGCTGCCGCCGGCGACCTTCGCCTCGATGTGTCGAGTGGACGCCCCGGCCCGTTCCATCTCGGAGACCAGCAGTTCGATGCCGGTGTCGGCGAACTTCGCTTCGTTCGTGTCGTCGACTTCGTCTGCCGAGGGCAGCATGACGTGAACCAGGCCGGCGACGCCGGCCGCCTCGTCGTACATCGCGATCCCCAGACAGGAGCCGAGACCGCTCGTCGTGAGGTTGGCCCCCGAGGTGGTCACCTCGTACTCGGCGATCCCGACCTTGAGACGCTCCTGTTGGGATTCCGTACTCGTCCCGCTCGACCCATCGTAGACCTTCATTGTTGTCAGAAGATCTTCTCGACGTCGGCCTCGGTCTCGTCCTTTCGTTCGATCTCCAGGTCGTCCAGTGCCTGTTTCAGTTCCGCGTCGTCGGGCAGAGCGTGGATCTCACAGCTGAAGTCCAGGTCGTCGGTCTGCATCCGCGACTCGATGATGAAGGCGTGAGTCTGGTGCTGTCCAACCTGGGCCGCCAGCGGGTCCATGATCGCCTGGCCCATGTCGTGGACGACTTCGGGAGGCGTGTGTTCGACGGAAGTCTGCAGGACGTTCGCCCACCCGTCGACGAACCCGCTGGTCATGATGTTGCCCATCTCCTCGATCGCGCTCTCGTGCATCGAGGTGAACCCCTCGCCGTCGGGTTCCATCGGCATCAGCGCCTCGGCGACGTTCATCGCCGACGTCTCGTCGAACAGGATCGACAGGTATCCCGACGGCGTCCCGTCGAACTCGACGACGGTCCCCACGTAGGACTTGCTGTCGACCTGTTTGGGCACGTCCTCGATGGGTGCGAAGCTGATCTGGGTCACCTCCGCATCCGTCTCGATTCCAGTCATCGCAGTGACGTTCTCGGCGGCCTTCTGCGTGCCTTCCCTGGTCATCTGGTTGAACACGGAGAGTTTGTCGACCGGGATCGCGTCGGATTGGGTGTCGGCGTTGGCGGCCATCACCTCGGCCATCTCCGTGTACTCCGGTAACATGTAGATGTAGAAGTTCAGGTCCTCCCCGGGCCAGTCGATGTGGCTCTTGAAGACGAACACCTGTTCGGAGCCCACACCATCGGCACTGGGTAACACGTCCGCGCCCGTCGCCTCGATGTACTCCGGCGGCGAGTGTTCGATCGTCGTTTCGAGGTAGTCGGCCCAGCCGTCGATGAACCCGCTCATCATGATGTTGCCGATCTCCTTGACGCTGCTTTCGGCCATGTCACCGTCGGACGAACCGCCCGGAAGCGCCTCGACGATCGGGTCCCGGCAACGCTCTTCGAAGACGAGCGTCGTATCCCCGTTCAGCACGCCCTCCATGCCGAACTGGATCCCGACGAATGGCTGGCCGGCGAGTTCCTCACCGACGTCGGCCCGGTCCATGAGGGTGATCTTGGTGACGTCGACGGCGGCGTCGATGCCGGTCATCTGCGCCATCATCGCCGTTGCCTGTTCGGCACCTTCGTAGGCCAACTGGTTGAACGTCTCCAGCGACTGGATATCGACTTGCATCGCGAGCTCTAGGCCCCGACGGCGTCCTCGATTGCCTCGATAACACTCGGTTTCTGGAAGGGTTTCGTGATGTATCCGTCCGCCCCGGCCTTGACGGCCTCTTTCATCTTCTCTTCCTGCCCGACGCTGGTACACATGATGACCGTCGCGTCCGGGTCACCGCTTTTGATCTCGTCCGTCGCCTCGATTCCATCGCGGATGGGCATCACGATGTCCATCATCACCAAGTCGGGCGACTCTTCTTTGTACACTTCGACTGCTTCGACACCGTTCTCGACCTCGCCGACGATTTGGTGATCCTCCTCCAAGATCTCCCGCAGGAGGTTCCGCATGAACTCCGAATCGTCCGCAATCAGTACCTCTGGCATAATCTGCTCGTCAGTTCCTTACCCGAATATCCCAATAAACGCTTCCCACGGATTATCGCGATTGATAGCACTGGCGGAGGGTTTTCGACGGCAAGCACTACGTCTGACGCGGCGAAAGCGGTCCGACAGTGCGAGTTTCAGCGTCGAAATCGGCCCGGGGACACGTCACCGGCCGACGGAGACCGTGGCGTTGCGTCGGTAGACGACCGTATCCGTCTCGAAACTCTGGACGCGGACCACGATTTCGGCGCGGTAGGAATCGTTTGTGAGCGTTTCAGGTGCGAACGCACGGTCGGAGAGCGCCACGCGCATCCGCCCCGTATCATCCGGGCTGAGCATTTCTGACGTCGAATCCGTGTAGTCGAGTCCGGGAACGGTGACCCGGTAGGTGAGCCTGGGACGACCGTCGATCGCAGCGACATCGACGACCGCCGGAGGCATCCGAAGGTAGTACACGCCAGTTCCGAACCGGCCGCGGTCGATCCGGAGGTCCGACGCCGGGTCCGAGGCCATGCTGACGTTGGCCGAACCGTCGCCGAGGCTGTCGGGATCACGTTGTTCGGGCGTCAGATCGACGAGTCCCACGGCCGGCCCCGAAATCAATAGGACAAACAGCATGAACCCGAGTGTCAGGACACGGATGCGCCACACGAAATCCATCTCGTTTGGGGTTGAGAAGCCAACTACCTAAAATACTCGGCCAGCCGACTGGATTGATATTCGACATGGTAATGACTGTTGATGGATGGGAAAATCATCTAACGTACAGCTAGGGCACTGGTTTGGGACCGGCACGTACAGGCGATACGCCAAAACAGAGAGGCTTTTATTAGTATCGAGGGGAGAATCGGCCCGTTTTATCGCTCAGCGAGGAATGAATGACACCGCTGGTAA
The DNA here is from genome assembly GCF_005049285.1 of Halorientalis salina. Classification (GTDB taxonomy): domain Archaea; phylum Halobacteriota; class Halobacteria; order Halobacteriales; family Haloarculaceae; genus Halorientalis; species Halorientalis salina. Next base: position 356,926 of record NZ_SOSC01000003.1, read on the forward strand.
CCTTACGCAGCCACACCGCTATGTGGAAAGAACGGAATGAGAGATATCGGTTTATACGTGAAGTAGCAGCGCCAAAGCCTATCTGGAGAGATACTGTACGCGGTCGAAAGCAGATGGCTCTGGGTGTGAGCTCAGTAGATGGGAGTATTCGGATTCAGCGGCATATACTCAGATCCACAATATTTTGTGTTCAATCACGGAATAACCATGGCCCGGTCTATGGGTTTCTGGCATCCTTACGAATGCTCATATTCCATATAGGTTGTGAGTTCGTCCGAAGTACATCCCTCCAGAAACCCGTTTCTCCGTGGCCCTGTCCTTCTCAGTACGGGAACCGAAGGGTCGTCGATGGGACGTGTTCTCTAGGCTCTGTTTAAACAGGTAATTACAATTATAGCGGTCCGTGCCCCAGCGTTAGTCTTCAATCTGTTTCGATGCTGCCGTGAAAATGGCCCAGTGACGCAGTATCAGAGCTCTAGTCCCTGATTCTCCTTGACTTCCGCCAGCAGGTCCGCGATGGTGTCGTCGGCCGAGAGGTTCGTCGACTGGAGCGCACTTCGAAGCGCCTTGGTCGGGTAGCGGATCGGCACGTTCGCCTCCATGAGCAGGATGCCCAGGACTTGGCCCACCGGCGTGTTGCGGTCGACCTGCTGGGCGTACCACATCACGAGCGTCTCGAAGGTCGTAACGACGTCGTTCGAGACCATCCGCTGCTGGGAGACGTTCCCCCCGAAATTCGCCGTGACATCGAACGCGTAGTCGGAGTTCGATGCCTGCAGATCCTCGGACAGCCAGTTGTGAACCGAGCGCGCGTCGAGCGACTGGGACTGTGGTTGTGGCTGCGACTGAGACGGTGACTGTGATGCGGACGGCTGGTCGGCCTCCGTGTTGGGAGCCGATTCGAGGGGCGTCGGATCGTCGTTGTCGATCGCCGGGTTCGGTCCGGTCTTGTACTCGTCGCTCGCCGGGGTGTCGGCCTGTCCCGCCTCTAGCTCGCCGGCCGGATCGGTTTGCTGGTCGGTGACAGGGCCGCCCGAGGAAACGACGTAGCGACCGTCGTCGATCTCTTTGACGCGCTCGTCGTTCGAGATGTCGAGCTCTTCAGGGGAGAGAACCGGCCCCTCTTCGATGTCCGCATCCTCGTCCAGGCCCGAGGGCATAGTGTGGTAGTCAGTGACGAGCGAATATAATTCCGTTGGTTGGAGCTACATAGGTAGCATCTTGGTACTAAAAGGGAAAGCGTCGCGTACGGTTACAGCCGAACTGCCGTCTTTCCGCTCAACGATTCGGGCACAGTCAACTGGACGGTCGATGCGGTCCCAGATGACGTCGTAATGCGGAGCGAAGTCGTACTGCCCTCGTTGAGGCCACTGCCCCGAATAGTATTATCGTCGGTGATTGATTCGCCGTATGCGTTGCCAATGGCGTTATCCACACCATCCTCGGAGTCACCAACATCGATCACGATGTTAACACGGTCGTCACCACTGTTAATGACCGGTGAACCGCTACTACCAGAGAGCGAGTCGTCTTCATCCTTTATTGCATTGTGGGCGAACGCCCCGTCAACGTTTCCATTTCCATCGAAGTTGTCTTCGTGAACTAGGTCGTACGTGCCAGAATCATCGACCCACTGCATGGTGAGGCCAGTCAGATCGATATCTTGAGCACCAGGCCCCTTCGTCGCGACGAGGATGACACCACCGATCGAAGTATCACCGTCAGTAGTTGTCTTTACCCCACTAGCTTGGAGAACCTGCAGTCGATTCGTCACCTGATCACCGCTCTGTTGTCCAGTCTCCTCTGACTTGCTCTGCAGGAAGCCTGCCGTGTTGATCAGCACGCCGGCCGCAATCGCTGCGACCAGTACCATCGCAATAAACACGATCAGTGTCCCGATCCCGACCTGGCCTCTGAGCCTCTCTTTCGTTTCGTCGTCTATATCAAACATAGTATGTCTCAACCGTCCGAACGGCGAAGAGCCACCGAATCGGACTCTATAGTCTTAATAAAGGGTAGCGATGATAAGTGTAACCCGCAAATTATCGCGATCTGAATAGTGAATTCCTTTGTGTTGTCACTTTTTCGATTTCTCAGACCTTTTTGATCGAACACTCGGGGGAAAACTAATCTACGCGAATCTTCAGTGACAAATCTGCCCTCAGTAGCCACTCTCGAATGACAGATCTGCGAAAAAAGCAGTATCAGACGTTTACAGGCGAACTGCCGTCTTCCCGCTCAGCGATTCGGGCACGACCAACTGGACAGTCGATGCCGTGCTGGACGCAGTTGTGATGCGGATCGAGGCTGTCTCGCCTTCCTCAAGACCGCCAGAATTCTCACGGAGGATTGTTCCGTCAGTTTCAGTAGTAGGATCGGTTTCATATGCGCTCAGATCGGATCCCGACCCACCAACGTCTTTCGCACCAACGTCAATAACGATGTTGACGCGGTCGTCGCCACTGTTGATAACCGGCGATCCATCCTCGCCAGTCGCGTCCCGAATCGATCCGTCCTCGTCTTTGATAGCCGTTTGTGCGAAGGCCCCATCGACGTTACCCTCATACTCGTGTTCGTGGACGAGGTCGTATGTCCCAGTGTCATCAACCCACTGCATCGTAATACCTCGCAGTGCGATGTCTTCAGCACCCGGGGCCTTCGTCACGACCAAGTTCACAGCGCCGAGTCTTGGACTGGAGTCAAACGAAGCCGACGTTTTCTCACCGCTGGCCTGAAGGACTTGCAGGCGGTTCGTCACCTGTTCGCCGCTCTGTTGTCCTGTCTCTTCTGACTTACTTTGCAGGAACCCGGCCGTATTAATCAGGACGCCCGCAGCGATTGCGGCGACCAGCACCATCGCGATAAACACGATGAGTGTCCCAATTCCGACCTGGGCACGGAGCTTCTCTTTCGTTTCGTCGTCTATGTCGAACATGGGTATCACGTGCGCCCGGGAGGACAACCGCATTGTCGACCCGGACTCTATCTATAGGGAGCCAGACAAAGGGTATAAAATTGACCCAGACATTATCACCGATGAAAACAGAGATTTTAGACACAGATCACCGTCTATCCCAAATAGATCAGCAAAAAACAATACCAGAGTGCAACTCCATCCGGTGTCCCGCAAAGATAGTCAGACGATTACAACCGCGCTGCCGTCTTACCGCTCAGAGATTCGGGAACTGTAAGTTGGAGGGTAGTCGCGGTTCCCGACTGCGTTGTGATTCGAATCGAGGCTGTCGATCCCTCTTCAAGTCCGTCTTCGCTATCGCGGATTATTCGTTTGGCAACTCCCTTGTCCACATCCAGATCATCAGGGTAAGAATAATCATCTAATTCATTGTATGCATCAGCAATTCTCTTTGTTTGCTCAACAGTACTAGATTCATCATAGTCCGAGTCCCCGACGTCGATAACGAGCCGGACGCGATCATCGTTACTGTTGATCACAGGAGAGTCTTCGCCTATCGAACCGTCAGTATCTTTGACCACTGACTGAGCGAACGCCCCGTCAACGTTTCCTGTATAGACGTTTTCATGGACGAGATCGTAGGACCCAGTATTATCAACCCATTGCATCGTAATCCCTTCTATCGCAATATCCTCAGCACCCGGTGATTTCGTTGCGACCATCTCAACCCCACCGATCACGGTAGAGTCATCCTGACCAGTTTTCATACCAGTCGTTTGAAGGACTTGCAACCGATTCGTCACCTGTTCGCCGCTCTGTTGACCTGTCTCTTCGGACTTACTCTGCAGGAAGCCGGCCGTATTGATCAGGACACCGGCCGCGATCGCCGCGACCAGCACCATCGCGATGAACACGATGAGCGTCCCGATACCGACCTGCCCCCGGAGCTCCTCTTTCGTTTCGTCGTCTATGTCGAACATGGGTATCACATGCGCCCGAGTGAGCGGGAAACCGCTATGAACCCGGACTCTACTTGACGGTTCGAGAGCGTGATGATAAAATCACCTTTCTAAATATCATAACTGAAAACAGAATTAATGAGAATCGGACGATGGGTCAGAGAGCCATCCAGGAGGAGGAATAGTACAGATCCCGTGATAAGCTCGACTGATAACCAGAAGGTGTTTTTCGACAGTATCAGGAATCGAATCCGCTATCAGGGAGAAAACTGGCACTCACCGACGCGGGAAAGTGGCTGTCGGCTCACTCGTACGTGACCAGACTGTACATCACGAACAGATACCCGAAGGTCGTCAGTCCGCTGTTGACGAGCAGGAGTCGCTTTGTCCCGTCGAACTCGGTGAGAAAGGCACTGATCATCGTCGCTGCGGCCCCGGCGACTGCCAGCGAGAACCCGACCGAGAGGTGTAACATCGCATTACGTGACGTTTGGACGTACGCGCGTATCGCCATCCCGACCATGGTCAGGCCGGCGACGACGAAAACCAGGGTCGACACGGCGTAGAGGACCTCGATAAGTGCAACCATCGTTCAATAGACCACCGTAGAGACCGCCGTCTCTTAAATCCACGCTTGAAAATATCTCTGCTGATAATCCCTGGTTACACCGAGAGAGAAACCGCCGGAGGGAACGCGGGAACAGTACAGGCGGGCACAGTTGAAACCTCAGCTCTCCGAGAGGGTACGCCAGGCCTCGTCGAGTTTGTTGGTCACTTCCGACCGCTCCTCGACCGTCACCGACAGCTCGTTGGCGAAGTCGACGGTGATCTCCTCGACGTTCCGGCGGTACACCTTGATCCGTCGACGGTCGTCCGAGAGGATGTTGTCGTGGAGTTCCAGCAGGTCGTGTTCGGTCAGTTCGTCGATGCGCCGATAACACGTGGCGATCGGAATGTCGAGTTCCTCGCTGAGTCCCTGGGCCGACTGGGGCTCGTCTGTCGCCTCCAGGATCTCTGCACTGTACTTGTTCCCGAGGGTCCGGAGTATCTCAGCTGGTGGCATCTATTATCAGATAATGAATTTTCTAAAGTATAAAATTGACGGGTCAGACGGACAGAATAACGGACCCATACGCCGGGTCGTAAGGAGAGTTTTCGGAACCGAAAAACGACGTATCGGTCGGTTACGATCGTTATCGAGGGTAATAACGGTGTGTCAAAGGGGTTAGATGGGCGATTCCTCTTCGCTCATCATCGAGAAGGCACTGGCGTTCTCGTGGACCGTGATGCCGCCCTGTTCGATCTCCATGGGGAAGATGTCGGTCTCGATGTTCTGTTTGCGCATCTTCGCGACCCAGACGTACCGGTTGACGCCGGACTCGGTCGGCGTCTGGATCAGGTAGATGTTCCCGTCGGTGAGGTAGTTCTCCAGGCCGATGTCGGTGTCGGGGAACATCGCGCCCTGTTCGTTGGTCATCAGCGTCGTCAGTTCGTTCTTCCGGAGGATGTCCGTGAACTTCAGCAGGTAGGTCCGCTTTTCTTTTTCGTTCTCGAAAAAGAGCTGGAACATCGTCAGCGAGTCGAGGACGAGGCGCTGGTAGTCCTCGCCCTGGATGTCGTCGAGCAGGATGTCGAGTGAGGAGGAGAAATCGTTCTCCCGGAGCAACACCTGTTTGTCGTAGACCTTGATGTCGCCGCTCTCGACGTAGTCGTCCCAGTCCTCGAAGCCGATGGACTCGGCGGCCTCGCGGATGTCCTGGGCGTTTTCCTCGAAGGAGAGATAGATCCCTTTCTCGTCGAAGTGTTTGACGCCGTTGTAGATGTACTGGAGTCCCAGAATGCTCTTCCCCGCCCCCGGGTTGCCGCTGACGAGCGTCGTCGAGTTCGTCACGATCCCACCGTTGAGTATCGAGTCGAGCCCATCGATACCCGTCTTGGTTAGCTCTACCATTGGTTGGTTGGACGGGTATACGAGTCGGAAATTAAAAAAGCATCCGTCATCGACCTGAAAAATCGACGGGCATCGATGCCGACGGTTGGCGGCGGCGCTAGCTGTGAACGGCCTGGGGGTCGACCCAGATGACGAAGCTGTCGTCGTCGGTGTCGCCGTGTTTGATGACGCCGCGAACCGCTTCGCGACCGCTTTCGGGCGCGTCTTCGACGGTCTCGTCGTCGAGTTTGACGACCTGGTACACCTCGTCGACGAGCCAACCGGCCGCCTTCCGGTTGGCGATGATGTCCGGGTCGAAGACGATGATGCGCTTGCTGTCGGCCGACGTCTCGTCGATGTCGAAGACGGTTTTCGGATCGACGATGGCCGTCGTTCGACCGCGCAGATCCATCACGCCGTCGACGTAGTCGGGTGCGTTCGGGAGGTCGGTCAGGTCACCGACGTCGACGATCTCGGTGACGTAGTCGATATCGACGCAGTACGTCTCCGAGCCGAGTTTGAACTCCAGTACCTGCCCGGTCGCATCGACGTCGTCCGTGTTCGTGGGTGTCGCCTGTGACATATCCGTTCACCTCGACCGCGCCCGCTTGCGGTCGTTCTCCGTACCGATTCGGAGAGCCGAACCGAACTTAAGACTGACCCCTGGGCTATCACATTTGATTACGGGGGCGGTGTCTTTATTGGTCGCTCGCGGGTACGATAGCAACAGAACTAAAGGATGGCGTCAGCCCTGGCACGTGAGAGGCAGAGTCACCACGTCGAACGACAGTCGGTCGTGTGGCCGGCGGTCGGTTCGGAGGGCGTGGACAACGACTGGATCGGGCACGCGGGGACGGCGTAATGGCGAACGCGTCAGCCGGCGTGACACGGGCAGTCGTGACCGACGATTCACACTTCATGCGAAGCGTCATCTCCGACATCCTCGAAGACGGCGGCGTCGAGGTCGTGGCGCAGGCGAAAAACGGTCTGGAGGCGGTCGAAGCCGTCGAGCAACACGACCCCGACGTCGTGACGATGGACGTCGAGATGCCGGAGATGAACGGGATCGAGGCAGTCGAGCGCATCACGACCGAGCACCCGACGCCGGTGCTCATGCTGTCGGCCCACACCGACGAGAACGCCGACGTGACCTTCCAGGCACTGGAGAGCGGTGCCGTGGACTTCTTCACGAAACCCGGCGGCGAGGTGTCGATGGAGATGTCCCGACTGAAAGATCAACTCGTCGACATGGTCACCTCGGTCGCCAGCGTCGACGTGTCGGTCGGGTCGGCCACCGACACGACGTCACCGGACGAAGCATACGCACAGGCCGTCGAAACCGTCGAGCAGGGCACCGAGACGGAGACGAGTTCGGCCAGCGGTGAGACGGCCGTCGAAACGACCGACCGGTCCTACGTCGAGAACCCGACGCTACTCATCGGTTCCTCGACCGGCGGACCGACCGTCGTCGAGCAGGTCCTCTCGGAACTGCCGCTCGAGGCGGACTTCCGCGTCCTCATCGTCCAGCACATGCCCAACGGGTTCACGGGCCGGTTCGCGGAGCGGCTGGACAACCGAAGCGCCTACGACGTGCGGGAGGCGAGCCACGGCGACCGGATCGGCGGCGGCGAGGCGCTGGTCGCCCGGGGCGGCGAACACATGGTGGTCTCGAACTACGCGAGCGGTCGGCTGCGAGTCAAACTGAACGAAGAGGAGCCGGTAAACAGCGTGCGCCCGGCCGTCGACGTGACGATGAAGTCGGCCGCAGAGATCATCGACGGGCCGATGACGGCGGTCATCCTCACCGGGATGGGGGCCGACGGCGCCGACGGAATTCGCGCGGTCAAGGCGGCGGGCGGGCGGACGATCGCCCAGGACGAGGAAACCTCAGCCGTCTACGGGATGCCCCAGCGGGCCGTCGAGACGGGCATGGTCGACGAGGTTCTGCCCCTGTCGAAGATCACCGACGGGGTTTTGGATACGATCACGGAGGCACACTAACGATGGTTGACGAACAATATCTCGACGCGTTCATTCGCGAAAGCGAGGAAGCGATCACGGAACTGAACAACTCACTGCTGGATTTAGAATCCGATCCCGACAACCAGGAGGCGATGGACTCCATCTTCCGGACGGCCCACACGCTGAAGGGGAACTTCGGGGCGATGGGGTTCGACGACGCCAGCGATCTGGCCCACGCCGTGGAGGACCTCTTGGACGAGATGCGCGAGGGGGACATGGAGGTGACGCCGGAGATCATGGACATGATCTTCGACGGCGTCGACCAGATCGAGGTCATCGTCGGCGAGATCGAAGCCGATGGCGAATCGTCGACCGATACCTCGGCGATGGTCGAGGAGATTCGAGGGGTCCTCGAAAACGGAGCGCCGGACGGCGAATCGGCAGCCACCGACGATGGCGGCGACGAAGACGCGGGCGGCAGTTCCGACGCGGGCAGTCCCGACGACGCGGCGTCGGCGGCCGACGGGAGCGACGTCGACGTCGACGAGTCGGTGTTCGCCGAGGCGGGCGTCGAGGCCGATTCGGCCCACCACGTTCGCGTCGAGATGGGCGACAGCGACATGAAAGGCGTCGACGGCATGCTGGTCGTCGAGGCCGTCGCCGAGACCTTCGAGTTGCTCGCGGCGTCGCCCGACCGCGCGGACATCGAGAACGGCGAGTACGAGACGGGGTTCGACCTGCTCGTCGACGCAGACGACACCGCGGCGGTCGAGTCCGAACTCGACAGCACCAGCAAGCTAGACGAGTACGGCGTGGTCGAGATCGACGACATCGGTGCGAGCGAGAGCGACGACAGTGGCGGCAGCGACGGAACGAGCAGTCGGTCCGCCTCGTCGGCGGACTCGTCGGTCGACGAGATCAAGTCCGTCAGGGTCGACGTCGACCAGTTAGACGAGTTACACGGCCAGGTCGAGCAACTCGTCACGAGTCGGATCAAGCTCCGGCGGGCCATCGAGGAAGAGGACGTCGACAGCGCCAGCGAGAACATCAACGAACTCGACAAGATCTCGGCGAGCCTGCAGGACACGGTCATGGACATGCGGCTCATCCCGCTGAAGAAGATCGTCGGGAAGTTCCCGCGACTGGTCCGTGACCTCGCGCGCGAACTGGACAAGGAGGTCGACTTCCAGATCGAGGGCGAGGACATCGAACTCGACCGGACCATCCTCACCGAGATCTCGGACCCGCTGATGCACATTCTGCGCAACGCCGTCGACCACGGTATCGAACCGCCCGAGGAACGCGAGCAACTCGGCAAACCGCGCGAGGGGCGAGTCGAGTTGCGCGCGACGCGGGAGCGCGACCACGTCATCATCGAAGTCGAGGACGACGGGGCCGGCCTCGCCGTCGAGGACATCCGCGAACAGGCCATCGAACACGACTTCAAGACCGAGGAAGAACTCGACGAGATGGACGACTCGGACATCTACGATCTGGCGTTCCACCCCGGCCTCTCGACGAAAGAGGAGGTCACCGACACGAGCGGGCGCGGCGTCGGGATGGACGTCGTCCACGACACCGTCACGCAACTCGACGGCTCCGTCAGCGTCGACAGCGAACCCGGCGAGGGGACCACCGTCTCGCTGCGCCTGCCGGTGACGATGGCCATCGTCAAAGTCCTCTTCGTCCAGGTCGGCGACGAGCAGTACGGCATCCCGATCAAGAACATCGACGAGATCAGCCAGAAAAACGACGTCAAGGTCGTCAACGGCGAGGAAGTCATCGAACACAACGACGAGATCTACCCCATCGTCAAACTCGCCGAGGCGTTCGACGTGCCCGACGCGAAGATGAACGGCGAGGGGATGCTCGTACGCATCCGCGAGTCCGAACGCCAGGTCGCACTCCAGTGTGACGCCGTCACCCAACAGGAAGAGGTCGTCGTCAAGCCGCTCGAAGGCATCCTCAGCGGGACGCCCGGCCTCTCCGGGACGGCCGTCCTCGGCGACGGCAACATCGTCCACATCCTCGACGTGGTGTCGCTGTGATGGCGGCTCGAACCCGTCGATCACCGCGCAATTGCGTCCCCGATCGACAGCCAGGCACCCCCCGAACCCATCCCACCAATGACAGATAGTAGACAAGATTCGCCGGACGCGTTCGAGCGGTTACTGACGTACATCGAGACGGACGTCGGTTTCGAGACGGGGTTTTACAACGACGCCTATCTCGACCGGCGGATCACCGCGCGGATGCGTCGGACCGGGGCCGACAGCTACGCGGAGTACCTCGATCAGTTGCAGACGGTCGAGGAGGAACCGGAGCAGTTGCTCGACTCGCTGTCGATCAACGTGACCGGTTTCTTCCGGAACCCCGAGGCATGGGAGGGGATCCGGTCGGTCCTGCGAACGCTGACCGAGGAGCGTCGCGACGTGCGGATCTGGAGCGCGCCCTGTGCGGACGGGCGCGAGCCGTACTCGCTGGCGATGCTGTCGCTGGACGACCCGGAGATCGACGAGCGACGGGTGTCGATCCTCGGGACGGACATCAGCGACGACTCCCTGGCGGTCGGCCGCGCCGGCGTCTACGAGACGTCCCAGACGACCGACATCGCAGAAGAGCTGGCACCGCTCGACGACTACGAACCGTACGTCGACCAGGACGGCAACCGCTTCGAGATGCGCCAGGCGGTCAAGGACCTCGTCACCTTCGAGAAACACGACCTGATCCGCGGGGCGTCCAAGCGGAACTTCGACCTGGTGCTCTGTCGGAACCTGCTGATCTACATCGACACGGAGTTCAAGGTACCCATCTTCGAGACCATCGAGGGGTCGCTGCGCGAGGACGGCTATCTCGTCATCGGCATGACCGAAACGCTCCCCCACGAGTGTCGGGACACCTTCGAGGCCGAAGACAAACGACATCGGATCTACCGGAAAGCATAATGTCACTGTTCCAGTTCGAGCGGGAAGGCGACGTCGAGAAACTGTTGAGCGTCACCAGGACCAGTGACAACGCCGAAGTCAAGGCCCGAGCGGCGCGGATCCTGGGCGATTTCGACGAGGAGACACGCGAGGGCCACGACGTGATCGGGCGACTGGTCAAGATGGTCGAGGAGAGCGAGAACAAGAAGGTCACCGCCGCCTCCATCGACGCCCTGAACGAGATCGGCCAGCCCGCGATCGAGGAGTTGATCTCCGAGTTGGCCGGGATCGACCTCGGCGACGACCAGCAGGCCGACTGGGCGAAGGCCAAAGCCTTCTCGAAGGCGCTCGACGCCGATATCCCAGAGCTCCGGATGGCGGCGGCCAACGCCCTGGGCGAACTCGGAAAAGAGGACGTGCTCCCGCAGTTACTGGAAACGCTCGACGACCCGGACCCGCGGGTGCGTGCCCGAGCCGCCCGGGCGGCCGGTCGGATCGAGGACGCCAGGGCCTGTGACGCGCTCATCGAGCGCCTCGGGGACCCGAAGGCGGCGGTCAGACAGGAGGCCGCCGAGGCGCTGGGGGCGATCAGCAACCGGCAGGCGCTGAACGCCCTGTTGAACATGTTCGACGACGACCGGGCGGTGATCCGGCGCATCGCCGTCGGCGCGATGGGGAACTTCGGCAACGCGAAACCGGTCGACGGCCTCATCGAGGCGCTCTCCGACGACAACCCCTCTGTCCGGCGGACGGCCGTCTACTCCATCATCGAGTTGCTCTCGAACGTGCCGACCGAGCAGAGTCACCAGATCCGCGAGACGGTCGTCGAGAAGTTGAACGAGACCGACGACAAGAGCGTCATCGTCCCGCTGGTCGACATCTTAGAGGAGAGCACGCAGAGCCGACAGCGACGGAACACCGCCTGGTTGCTCGGGCGGGTCGCGGGCGAGAACAGCGACGGGTACGTGCGCGTCGTCGACGCGCTGGTCGAGACGCTCACCGACGAGGACCAGATGACGAGCCAGTTCGCCGCGACGAGCCTCGCCGAGATCGGCGGGACCGAGGTCGAGACCAGGCTGCTCGAAATCGTCGACGACACGACGAACGACGACAACGTGCGAGCCCAGGCCGTGTTCACGCTCGGGAAGGTCGGTGGCGACCGCAGTCGGAAGCGACTCGACCGGCTCATCGACAAGACCGACAACGAGCAGATGCGCAAGAAGGCCTTCTCGGCCATCTCGAAACTCGGTGGGAGAGGGATCCAGTGAGCGGACCGACCGAGTGGGGCCGGGGTTCGATCGTTCGAGTAAGAAGAAAGTTAATACCAGTTCGGGGCATATATCCCGGTAATCCCGGCACAGACGCATGAGCGAGGGTGAGCACAAACTAGCCGATTCGCAGGGAAAATTCGCCCAGGTAGTGAAAAACGGGCGCAAACTCAACGACATCGACTGGAAGAACGGTCGGATCCTGCTCACGAACAAACGCATCGTGCTCGTGAGCAACGAGGGCAAGCGGACCATCCCGCTCTCGAACCTCGACGGCCTGAAAGGCCGCGTCGACGTCAATCAGACCATCGCACAGGTCTCGGGCTACCTCTCGCTCCAGTTGGGGAAAGACGTCACGCTCGTCGCCCCGAACGACACCGAGTCGTTCAAAACGAAGCTGTTCAAGGCGCTGCTGGACCAGAGCATCATTCTCGCGAAACACCCCGCCGTCAAGGGCGGCGTCATCCAGGAGAGCGAGTGGCAGAAGGGGCGGTTGAAAGTCGACGACAGCGAAGTCGACCTCGCGCTCTCGGACGGCAAGTTCATCGAAGTCGACCTGGACGACATCGGCGGCGTCGAACAGGGCGAGCGGACGGTCATGGACCAGGAGCGACTCGTGCTGGAGGTCGAACACACGGAAGGAGAGAACACGAGCGTCCAGACGCACCTCTCGGGCAAACGCCGGCACATGTCCTTTCTCCACAGTCTCCTCCGCGAGGGCGAACAGCGCGCGGAGGTCAACGCCGACCTCAGCGAGCGCGAACACGAGGTGTTGATGGCGCTGTACTCCGGCGTCTCCCCCTTCGAGATCCCGAACTTCGTCGACATGGACGTCGACCGCGTCGAGGAGGTGTACGACCGCCTCATCGAACTGGAGATCCTAGAGGAAGTCCGGACGCGGAAGGAAGTCGCGCTCAAAGCGCGCGGTCGCAACATCGCGAGCGACGCGATCAACGAGCGGTAACTAGGCGTTGACGTCTTCGAGTTTGCTGCTGACGATGATCCGACCTTTGGCAGTGAGTTGCGTCGTCTCCCCGCCGTCGCGGATCAGGTCCTTCTCGATCAGGTCGTTGAGCATCATCGTCACCTGACTGGGCTCCTTGCCGAGAACGCTCGCCAGCGAGACGCCGGGGTCCGAGGAGTAGACGGCGACGAGCAGTTCGGTTTCCTCCTCCGAGAGGTCGACGTCTTCGAGGTCCTCGATGATGTCGCTGTACTCCAGTCGGAGGTACCGCCCGAGGAGGCTCATCTTCCGCGCCGAATCGATGGCGGCCAGCGAGGTGACCGCCTGCCCGCCGTCCATGTGCCGAACGGACAGGACCTGCCGGGTCGAGCCGGCGATCTCCCGCTTTTTCTCCTCGAAGTTCGTCACCGTCGAGAGGTCGACGGTAAAGGCGGCGTCGGTGCCCGTGAACTCGACTTTGTGGCGCTTGAGCGTCAGTTTCGCGCTGTAGAAATTCTCGCCGGTGACGCGGCCACCGACCTGGGCCGGGTGTTTGACCATCATGGTCGTCCCGTTCAACAGCGCCTTGAACAGGACCGTCGAGAACTTCTCGATCTTCTCGTCGCTGGCCTCGACGGCCGCGATGTGACGGTTCCCGTTCGTGTTGAAGGCGATGGTGACCGTCGAATCGAAGAACGCCCCGAAGTCCTGTGGGACCTTTCCGACCGCGACGTCGAACACGTTCGAGAGCGGGACCGTCAGTTTGTCGCCGTCAGTCGCCAGCACCAGCCGCTTCTTGCTGAGGAGGACCCGACCCTGCACCGGTTCGGCCCGCCCAGCGGTGCTGGTGTTGAATTTGCCGACGAAATCCGCGATCACTGATTCCGACATGATGTGCGAGACCGGGTGATACGCACCGTTCGTCTGGCCGAGTATTGAGCGTTACGTGCCCCGGTCGGTATCAGGTGACAGTACTGCAACAGTTAAAAGCGTTCGGCGGATATTGCGGGCCGAACTCCCGAGAGACAGTTACAGAAGTTCGAGGAGAAAGCCCACGAGTTTACAGTAGTTGCTGATTCGACTGCGAGAATTGCTGAAGAGGAGTTGCGTTCTCGGCTCTGTTCAAGATCGACGTCACCGTCTGGGAGAACGGTAGCTGACTGCCGGCCAAGAACCTCCGACGAGGACTGTTCTGACAGTCTTGCCAGTAGCCCGGGGCGTCTGACTCGGGCGGACGGCCCGAGTCAATCGCCGGGTGCAACCCTACCCGTCCGGGATGGGACCGAGAAAGTGCCGGAACAGGGCGGTCGGGAGGACTGATGTTCTCCCGACCGCCCGATCTGGCGCGAGTAGCAGGTTCGTCAACACCCACAGATTGTACAGCGCCACAGCAAACAGAAAGTAGAACAACCGCACAGAGAACGTCGGTGACGATGTTTTCGGAAGAAACTCTGTGACTTTCCGGTAAGACGTTTCGATGCCCCAACGGCGGCGATAGGCTTCTGCGAGTGGCTGAGCGACGTCACCTGTGACGTCGCGGTTAGTCACCAGACAAAAATGATCGTCCTCACGGGAACGATGTGGGACGACGACGAGCCGGACTGTCGTCCGGCCCGTCGGTGGGTTTGATCGCGCCATCTCGTACTCTGCGACGAACGTGTCTTCGTCGTGGTCGGCGATGAATCGCTGTACTTTCCGTGTCTGTGGCGCACGCATCACGAACTCAACGTCCAACTTCTCCAGCGTCAACGCGAGATGGACGCGATAGAAGCCACGATCGAGGTAGACACGGTTTATCTCGACGTATTCCCGTGCTTGAGAGACGAGTTGGCGGATCGCCTCCGCCAACTCGTCGGTGCCGTTTCCATCCAGTGCGACCCAACCAAGCGTGAATCGGACGCTCGGATCAACGATACAGATGGTGGCGAACTTGTATGCGGAGTCTGTTCCTCGGTCGGGATCAATCCGGGAAATATGCGGTGTGTCGCTGTCACTGTAGTACAGCCAGTCGTGAACGTCGATTGCGACGTCGACTGGCTTTGTGAACAGCCGGTTGCGGGCTGCTTCGGCGAGGACAGCATCGCGGACGCGGTCGAACTGGTTGTCGACCGCGTCCGCGTCAAGTCCACGAAGATGGTATAATAGTGCTCTCGCCAGCGGATTCCGTGACTCGACTCCAACGTCTACGTCGTTACCACGAGCGAGTTGGTAGGCTTTCGCGCCAGCGTTGGCAAACTCATTGTCGAAGGCAATCCGAGCGAGGACTCGCTGGAAGTCCTCGCTCGGATAGGTGCCGTTGTCCGCAACATCGAAATCAAGATCCGGAAACAGCATCGACGAGGCGGCACGACTCACCTGTTTTGCTTCGGCTGTCTCGACCATATCGAGACAATGACCGCGACGACAATCGATTCTCTCCCGCTTCAGCAACTACTGTTTACTCGTGGGATGAATCCGCCACTCCGACAATCAAACCACACGAACCAGCCAACCTGAGTCTCCCACGTAAAACCAAACACTTAGATATTCTCAAATAATACATATAACGTATGAAGCGAGCCAACCAGTTCAACGTTCGCCTCTGCTCTAAGAAAGAGCGGGAGGTGTTCAAACACTGGTTGGACGCTTCTGCAAGTCTCTGGAACGAGACAAACTACGCTCGCCGCCAAGCCTTCCTCGAAGACAAAAGCGTCTGGGACGTTGACACCGGCAAACTCGAAGGCAAATACAAAAACGTTCTCAGCAGTAGTGTCGCCCAGCAAATCATCCGGAAAAACTCGGAAGCGTGGCGCTCGTTCTTCTCCAGCAACGAAAAATACCATGCTGGAAAACTCGAAGACAAACCCAGCCCACCCGGTTACTGGGGTAACGAAGAAGACGGACGTGTCCTCCGTTCATACGTCCGAAAAGACCAGTACACCATCGAGTTCGGGGAGCGTTCCCGACTTGAAATCCCGATTGGTTCCGAGTTGAAAGACAAACTTGGGTTAAATCGGAACGAGCGCCTTCGTGTTGAAATCGCTGGCGACCCAAAATGGCATGGCGAGCAAAACCGGTTAGAACTCGTGTACGACGAAACCGCTGACACGTTCAGGGCTTTCCAACCAGTCACCGTTGATGATTCTCGACTGGATTCACCACTGGCTTCGGAAGAAGCCGCTCTGGACGTTGGCGCGAACCACCTCGTCGCCTGCACAGTCTCGACCGGCACTCAATACCTGTACGAAGGGCGTGACCTGTTTGAACAGTTCCGTGAAACCACGGAACAAATCGCGGACTACCAGTCACTCCTCGACAACCAGCGCGAGTCCAGCAAGCGCATCGACCGGTTATACCGGAAACGCACGAACTGGCGCAACCACGCCCAAGACAGTCTTGTTCGTGACCTCGTAGAACGCCTGTACAATGAAGGTGTTTCAACGTTGTACGTGGGCGACATCAAGGGCGTCCTCGATACACACTGGAAACCGCGTGTGAACGCGAAAACGCACAATTTCTGGGCGTTCAGACGGTTCATCGACCGCCTCGAAGACGTGTGCGAAGAGTACGGCATCACGGTTGCAGAAGAATCCGAGGCATGGACAAGTCAAGAGTGTCCGGCGTGTGGCGAGCGAGAAGATACAATCCGCCACGAGGATTCGTTAACGTGTCCATGTGGATTTGAAGGGCATGCTGACCTGGTAGCGTCGGCATCGTTCCTGAGACGGCAGACGAATGAAGTCGGGTCGATGGCACGGCCTGTGTACCTCAAGTGGAACAATCACGAATGGCGGGACCATCATAGCCCGCCCTCTCCGGTGGAGACAACAGCCAACGAGGAATACACAAACCAGAGTACCACGGAAAGGAATATCGCTCTCGGCGCGTCTCAGACTGACTGAGACTCCCACGAGAGGAATCCCACGAGTTCACTCGTGGGTGGATGTCAACCGTCCAGATCGCGGGCGATCGACGAGAGGCTCTCGCTGGGCGGTTCCGTCGCCTCGTAGATCGCTCGCTCGCCGGGTGCGCGCAGTCCGACGGTGTACCCCGACGTGACGACGTCCAGTAGTACCGAGTCACCGACGGCGACGCCGGTCGACCCGAGCCACTCGCCGAGGGCGTCCTCGCCGTCGCCGGGCGAGCGGGCCAGCGTCGGCGTTCGGTAGGCGCCCTTAAAGACAGGCGTGCCATCCAGATCGGTATCGACGTGGCTGTGGTAAGTTCCCTCGTCGAAGACGAGTTCGACGATCTCGTCGGTCGGGACGGCATCGGCCGCGGCGTCGGGAACGACGACCTGTCGTCGGTCGGTCCGACCGACCCGTTCGACGGTCGCCCGGTAGGTATCGATGGCGTCGTGGTCGCTGGGGAGGCGCTCCGGCACTACTCCTCGTCGCCGCCGAGCAGGTCGTCGACGGACTGGGACCCGCGCTCGACGATCTTGGCGTTGATCTGGCGCGTGTCCTCGCTGACCTCGCGGCCGCGGACGGTCACGCGCTTGCGCTCGCCGTCACGCTTCGGGGTGTAGCCGGTGCCGCCGTCCATCAGGATGGCCTTGGTGGTCGGGCCGCGAACGTCGCTGCGCATCGGTCGGCCCGCGGTGTCGGAGCCGCCGGTCAGCTCCAGGGTGTAGCCGTCGAGGCCGACGGCGCCGCCGTCGACTTCCTCGCCGAGCGAGCGGCCGATAAAGCGGTTCGCGTCCTGTCCCTCTGCGTCGAGCTGGTGACTGTCGCCGGTCTCGGGGTCCGCGACGACGACGGTGAAATCTGCCATTGGTGGACGAAAACAGTCCGTCCGCGATAAAAACCCTGTCGAAGCCAGTCCGCGTTCGAACCACCTCGGACCCGCGCCCCACACCGTCCCGCGGGACCGCCCCACGACCCCGAACGCTCGCAGACTGGCTACCATCGAACGACAATACGGCCCAGAGTTGAAAGTTGGAAAGTAATATAACACATTACCCATACGATGGCAATAATGTTCGATAGCGGACCTGACAGCCGAGTCGTACTGCTGGCGGTATCGCTGCTGTTGGTGCTCGCCGGCGGGGCACTCGGCTACTGGGGACACACGGCAGGGGGCGAGATCACGGTCAAAGACGTCCAGTTCGAGGGAACCAACGGGACGACGATGTCCGGGCACCTCTACGTCCCGGAGGGCGTCTCAGCCGAAGAGCCCGCACCTGGCGTGTTAGCGGTTCACGGATACATCAACACGAAACAGGTACAGACACCGTTCGCGACCGAGTACGCTCGGCGGGGCTACGTGACCCTGGCGATTGACCAGACCGGTCACGGCGGCTCGGCACCGCCGGCCTTCGCCAACGCGTTCGGCGGCCCGGACGGGCTGGCGTATCTCCACTCCCGGGAGATCGTCCGGAACGACTCGGTCGCCATCACGGGGCACTCGATGGGCGGCTGGGCGATCACGGCCGCCGCGGGAGTCCACCCGGAGAAATACACCGCGTCGCTTTACCAGGGGTCGGCCCCGGGACCGCTTCCGGGGCAGCCGGCGGTTCCGAACGGCACGGCACCGAACGGGAGTTACACCTACCCCCGGAACATGGGGGTCGTCTTCAGCGAGTACGACGAGTTCCACTGGCTGATGTGGCCCGGGTCGCCGGCCGCCGATGCCGTCTCGGACACCGAGAAGATGCAGACGATGTTCGGCACGAACGAGACGGTCGAGGAAGACCGCGTCTACGGGAACGTCTCGGCGGGCTCGGCCCGCAAGCTGTACACGCCCGCGACGACCCACCCCGGCGACCACATCTCGACGGCCGCCGTCGGTGACTCCGTCGACTGGATCCAGCGGACGGTGCCGGGCGGGACCTCGATGGCGCCCTCGAACCAGGTGTGGTACTGGAAGGAGGTCGGGACCGCCCTCGCGCTCGTCGGTGGAATCCTCTTCCTGTTCCCGGCCGGCAGTCTCCTGCTGGGTCGGGACGCGTTCGAGGACACAACGGGTGACCGCGCCGAACCCGCGGCCGAGTCGGGTCTCGGGTGGTACGCCAACGCCCTGCTGGCGGCCCTGCTGCCGGTGGTGACGTACTACCCCGCGATGGTCGTCGGTGACACGATGGTTCCGGCCACGCCGGTCTTCCCCCAGCAACTCACGAACGGCGTGGCCATCTGGGCGCTCGTGAACACGCTCATCACCGCTGCCCTCGTGGGTATCTGGCACTACCGCCGGGACGCCGAGGGAGACCCGCTGGCGCGCTACGGGCTGGACCGGGGTGACGGCTGGCGGTCGGTCGGCGAGGCGTTCGGCGTCGCGGCCGCGCTCGTCGGTGCGGTCTACCTCCTGGTCCTGGTCGTCGACGCGGTGTTCACCGTCGACTTCCGGATCTGGTTCGTCGCGCTCACGCCGATGTCGACCTGGCACGTGCCGGCGTTCCTGGCGTATCTGCCGATCTTCGTCCTCTTTTTCGTGGCGCTGGGCGTCCTCCTGCACGGTCGACTGCGGACGCCGGCGACGACGGCGTCGCTCCGGCGGGCGATGGCCACGAACACGCTCGTCGTCGCCGGCGGCTTCCTGCTCCTGGTGGCCGTGCAGTACGTGCCGCTCGCGCTCGATAACGCGCTCTTGCTCCCGCAGTTGGCGCTGTACGCCATCGTCTCGCTGTCGTTCGTGCCGGTGCTGGGCGTCGCCGCTGTCATCTCGACGTACTTCTATCGCCGGACCGGGCGCGTCTGGACGGGCGCGTTCGTCAACGCCCTGCTGGTCACCTGGTTCCTGGTGGCGGGCACCGCGACGCACGCGGCGTTGTAGGCCGTCTGCACGCTTTCGGGAGCGCGAACGCTTCGAGAGGGTCAAGTGCGTTCGGCCCACAGTCGGAATGTGGACAGCAAAGAGCTAGATCGTGCGCTGGCCGAGGCCTTCGAGGGGAGCGAGTCGGCCCGACGCGTCGTCGCCAGACAGGCCCGCGACCTGGCCGACGCCGGGAAGATCGAGGCGGAACTCGGGTTCGAGTTGACTCCAGAGCAGATCGTCTCGAACCTGAACGACGCCCCGGAGGACCACGACCTGGTCGAGCGGTGGAACTGGTGGCTCGACTCGCTGGAACTCTCCCACGGCGGCTACAACCGGTTCCGCGTCCGTCCCGACGCCGTGCAGGACTGACCGGAACCACCACGGCCTTCCGTCCGCCCGCCCTAGCCGATCCAATCACGGATGGCGGAACCGTCCAGGGCCGCGGCTGGGACCGACGAGACCACCGGGAGCGACGGGGCCGAACGCTGGATTCGGCTGCGCGTTGCCTGGCGGCTGCTCGTCGTCGTCTGGCGGTTCCTCCCGCTCGGCCTCGCGTACGCCCGCGACAGACGCAGATATCTCCTCTTCGGGAGCGGTCGCACCGTCACACCCGAAACCCAGGTCGCGCGCGCCCAGCAGTTGCTCGACACGCTGGTCGCGCTCGGCCCGACGTTCATCAAGGTCGGCCAGATCCTCTCGACGCGGCCCGACGTACTGCCCGGCCCCTACATCGCCGTCCTCTCACAGCTTCAGGACCGCGTGCCGCCGGCTGACTGGGCGGACGTGCGACCCGTCGTCGAATCGGACCTCGGCCCGGTCGAGGAGGTCTTCGACGCGTTCGACACCGAGCCGATCAGCGGCGCGAGTCTCGGGCAGGTCTACACCGCTCGGCTCGACGGCGAGCGCGTGGCGGTGAAGGTGCTCCGACCGGGGATCCGTCGGCGCGTCGAGGCGGACCTGCGGGTGATCGATACGCTCACGCCCCTGTTGATCCGCGGTGCCGAACCCGGCCAGGCATTTACGCTGGAGAACCTGGCCGAGGAGTTCGCGGCGACCATCCGCGAGGAGATGGACTACCGTCACGAGGCGCGGATGTTAGAGACCGTCCGCGAGAACTTCGCCGACGAGCCCGGGATTCGGATTCCCCGGGCCATCGACTCACGTTCGGGCGACCGCGTCCTCACGATGGAGTACGTCGAGGGGACGAAGATCACCGACGTGGAGACGCTGGACGCGAAGGGGATCGACCGCGAGGCGCTGGTCGTCCGGCTGGAGGAGGCCTACATCGAGATGGTCCTCGAACACGGGATCTTCCACGCCGACCCGCACCCCGGCAACCTCGCGGTGCAGGACGACGGCACCATCGTCTTCTACGACTTCGGGATCACCGGCAGCGTCAGCCCACGCTTACAGGAACAGATCTTCGAGTTCTACATCGCCATCGCCCGCGACGACATCGACGGGATCATCGATGCGTTCGTCGGCATGGGCGCGCTCGACCCAACAGTCGACCGCGAACTGATGGGCGAGATGTTCGAGATCGTCCTGGAGAGCTTCCGCGGGCAGGACGTCGACCAGTACCGCGTCCAGCAACTCGTCGCGGACTTCCAGAAAGAACTGTACGAGTTCCCCCTGCGACTCCCCCAGGAACTGGCGCTCATCGTCCGCGTCACCACCGTCCTGGAGGGCGTCTGCCGGACGCTGGACCCCGAGTTCGACCTCATCGAACTCATCACCGAGTACGTCCAGGAGGAAGGATACGCCCAGCAGGGGGTCGAGCAGGCCCTCGGGCAGGCCCGCGAGGAGTTCGAAGCCCTCGCCCGAGCGCTGGTGACGACCGGCCCGAAACTCGACGGCGTTCTCGACAGGGCCAACCGCGACGACCTCACGGTACGCACGGACCTGCACGACGAGAACGACGTGGTCGACCAGTTGGCGAGGCAGGTTGTCCTCGGGTTCGGGTTCGTCGGGTCGGTGTTCGCCGCGCTGGTCCTGTTCGTCGGCGGCGACCGACCCGAGGCGGGCGTCGCCGGGGGCGCAGCCCTTCTCTGTCTCGGCCTGCTGGCCTGGTCGCTTCGCGAGCGGTCGGGCATCAGGGCCGAACCGCAGTTCACGCGGCAGAACCTCCGCCAGCGCGAGGACGAGGAGGGGACCGGCGGCTACGCGCAGGCCTACGGCGAGGTCAGTGACGGCGAGCGCAGTCAGCCACCGGCGACGGAGAACAGTTAAATGGATGAGTGCGTTACATCCGTTACGGAGCGTTACAAGCGTGCCAGTGAATTTCGACGAGTATCGGACACGACAGGAAGAGACAGAACTGCCGTTCGACCCGGACACACACGCGTACCACATCCTGGGATTTCTCGGCAAACATCCCGACCGGGGCTACAAACCCGCCGAAATCGCAGCGGAGACGGATATCAAACCCGGTAGTGTCCGTGGGACACTCAAACGGCTGAAAGACCGCGGACTCGTCGAGCACGCCGAACCGTACTGGTCGTTTGGCGACGACGACAGGCTGGCTGCGCTGTCCGGGACGATGTTGAGCCTCAAAGCGATTGGCGACCGGTACGGCGACGACGAGTTCGAGGGTTGGGACGAGAACGCTGTCGATCCGCGTGAGATGCGTGACGAGTAGCAAGCCGTTCCAGCGAGCCGACGTCGTGAAACACCCGGCACCGTTCAAGCAGTCACCGAAGCACCGCTTTTTCGTCGTTCTCAGCGATTCCACCCATCCGTTTCACGGTGAAGAATACGCCGTCGCAGCACTCACGTCGAAAGAGAGACCGGAGGCGATCAAACTCGACGCGTCGGACTGGCGCTTCGGTGGGCCGTCCGGTGATAGCTACGCCTCACCGTGGTACGTCTTCACGATCAAGCACGCTGATATCGTGAATGCACAGGGGAGCCTCACCGAACGAGCAACCGACAGAATCGCGAACGAGACGGCAACGTTTCTCGGCCTCTGAACATCGTTACTCCACCCAGACCTCGCCGAAGGAATCGAAAAAGTCAGTTCCGGTATCGACGGTGACGTAGCGGGCGGCCAGGCGGTCGGCGACGGCTTCGATCTCCTCGCGGTGGTCCTCGAACCGGTCGCGGTACTCGCGCTCGACGCGAGCGCCGAAGTACGTTCGAAGCCTGCTCCCGCGTTCGGGGTCCCGGAAGATGGTGTCACCCCGGGCCGGCGGGTCCCGCTCCTCGGGCGCGACGACGTGGGCCAGGATCAGGTCGTTGCGCGCGAGCGCGCCCAGTCCGGCCTCGATCTCCGTCGGATCTTCGAGGAAGTCGCTGACGACCAGGACCAGGGATTTGGAGTCGATGGTCGCGGCGTAGTCCTCGCAGGCGCGCTGGAAGTACGTCTCGGCGTCGGGATCGGTCTCGTTGAACACGTCGACCAGCCGGAGGACTTCGCCCTGTGAGGAACGGGCGCGGTCCAGGCGGTCGAAGGTTTCCGAAAGCAGCGACACCCGGAAGTCGTTGTGTTCGGCGGCGGCCAGCGACGCGAAGCCCAGGCCGAGTTTCGCCGCGTACTCGAACTTGTGGGGCGTGTTCGACTCGGCCCGGTCGCCCCCGAAGTCCATCGACGCGCTGGCGTCGACCAGCACGTGGACGGTCAGGTCCCGTTCGGCCTCGAACTGCTTGATATACAGCTCCTCGGTGCGGGCGTACACCCGCCAGTCGACGAGTCGGGTGTCGTCGCCGGGCGTGTAGTTGCGGTGGTCGCTGAAGGTCAGCCCCTCGCCGACCTCGGTCGAGCGCTGTTGCCCCTGCTGGACGGTCTCGACGCGGCGCTGGAGGGAGGCGTCGTACCGCGCGAGTTCGTCCAGGAAGGCCGGTTCGATCATAACAGTTGCTCGATGGCGTCGTCGGGGGTCACCCCGTCGCGCTCGGCCCGGAAGTCCACGACGACGCGGTGGCGAAGCACCGGCTTGGCCATCGCCTCGATGTCCTCGCTGGCGACGTGCGTGCGCCCGATCATGAACGCGCGGGCCTTCGCCAGCACGACCAGTCCCATGCTGGCCCGCGGGCTGGCCCCGTAGTCGAGCAGGTCCGAGTCCCGGGTCGAGCGCACGAGGTCGACGACGCGGTCCCGGAGGTCCTCGGCGATGGGGATCTGACGGACCAGTTCCTGGGCCAACAGCAGGTCCTCGGTGGAGATGGCTTTCTCCACGGGAATGGAATCGTCGACCTGTCCGGTGAAGCGGTCGACGATCTCGCGCTCGGCATCGCGGTCGGGGTAATCGACCAGCACCTTCGCCATGAATCGGTCTTTCTGGGCTTCTGGCAGGGGGTACGTGTTATGATTGATCCCACAACTACCGAGGCCCGCGATGTAGTTGTGAGTTTGTGGGACCGAGAGACCGATAACGGGTCCGGAATACGATTCCGATTCTATCGACGTGACACGGTCGAAGAACACGTCACCACTGACGAGATCACCGAAGTAGTCGGTCAGTTCTTCGGCTTCGGCGACACGACTCGTGTATTCGTCGGCAACGTACTCAATCGCCTCGGTTGGACGGTCTTCAGACTGGTACGCCTGCCAGAGACGATGTTTGGTAAGCGAGGTTCCCTCGACGAGGTCGGTTATCGAGAGTCCACAGAGCTTTGCCGCCTGGCCGAGATCGTCGTCGATAGCGTGCTCTATCTCGGTCGCTTTCCGTCTTTCTAGCGTCTGTTCGACATCGTCGAGGAGGGACTCGAAATACGGGGTTGCCATCCGATTCCGTTCGGTCTGGAGCTGATAATACGAGTTGTACCAGACACGGTCGGAGAATCCGCCCTCGTGTTTCATCCCGAGAATGTCTACGAGGCGTTCCACTTTCTCGTCCGGCAGCGGAATCGTTCGATGTGCAGAATCGAACCCCTCGACCGTCGGCGCTTCGCCTCGCCACTCGAAGTGACGGAGATACGTGACGATGTCTTCGCCCTGAATCCGGAGCACGTACTGCTCGTCGCGCTCGTAGAGCCAGGGGATAATACCGATGTCGAGGAGGAGATGTGCGACAAGATTCGTCAAGGACCGGCTTTTCTGAGAGAACGAGATCCGTCGACGGTCGGCGTCGAAATGAGATTCGGTTAGCAGGAAGATTTCGAGGAAAGCCCGCCGAAAGTCTTCGGGTGCTGATAGCAGACGCTCCGGCGTTTTGAGTGAGTATCGTTCGTCGAGATACGTGACGAACGGTTTGGAGCTAATTTGAACTTCCCGACCCGTCGGTTCAGCCCTCACTTCGACATCTAACCCGATGCGCTCTGCGATAGCGATCCACCTGTCGAGTTTCGCCGAGAGGTTCTTTTGCGTAACCGTGACGTGTGTATCAGTGACGCTCCCTTCTGCAATGATAAATCCGAGGAAAAACCCGGCTTCCTCGTCGGTGAGTTCATCGTCGATGCGATGTCGAGCGTAGTCCTCTACGTAATCACCGGGCTGAACGTCCGCACGGCGAAGCACTGATTCTAGCTGTCCTTCGATACCGTTCTCTGCACCCTGGAAGAAATTGCAGACCTGATCGTAGCTCGCGTCAATCCGTGCAGCGAGTTCTTTTTTCGAGTAGTCTGCAGCGATTCTGAGCGCATCGAGGTCAGCCGCCGTGAGCGTCTCACCCGCCCCGAGCGTGTTTTTGAGGTCGCGTATTTGCACTGCTCTGACGACATCGTGCCCGCATTCTTCGAGACGGTCAAGCGCGGTCTCGTGGCTGGGGAACGGCGTCTCCGGGAGTGAAAGCTCGGCTGGAGAAACCAGTGCATCCCCTCGCTCGATCTCTCGTGCTTTCACCCATCGAACGAACCCGTCTCGGTTGACGAGAAACGGATGATTGTCGCTGACTCGAATTCGTCGACCAGTCTTCGTCTCGAACGTGTACATCTCGCCTTCGTACGCAGTCTCGTAGACCAGACACTCCGTCTCGACCATGTCACCGTCTGATGTTAGCGTCTGTGTCGTGGCATCGACATCGTAGACTTTCGTCTCACCATTTTCGACGAGTGTACCGTTCGTTTTCGCATATTCGAGGGCATCTGAAGCAGTCCAGAGCCGCCCGTTCATGTAGAGCGTCTCGTCTGGATGGAGACTCCCCTCCTGTTCGACTGGATTCTGCGTCGCCAGCACGAAGAACGGATCGGGAAGTTTCCGCGACTCGCCGCCGGCGGTCACCTGTCGCTCCTGCATCGCCTCCAGGAGCGCGGCCTGGGTCTTGGGCGTCGCGCGGTTGATCTCGTCGGCCAGGACGACGTTCGCGAAGATCGGACCAGGCTGGAACGTGAACTCCCGGCCCTCGCGGGTGTCGCGAATGATTTCCGTGCCGGTGATGTCCGACGGCATCAGGTCCGGGGTGTTCTGGACCCGGGAGAAGGAACAGTCCGTCACCTCCGCGATGGTCCGGACGAGCAGCGTCTTGCCCAGTCCGGGGGTGCTTTCGAGCAGGACGTTCCCGTCGGCCAGCAGACAGGCGAGCACCTGATCTAAGACCGCCTCCTGGCCGACGAGTCGCCGCCGGATCTGGTTGCGAGCGTTCCCGAGTCGGTCCTGCAGCCGGTCCACTTCGTCGGTATCGATGTCATCAGTCATCTGAATCACGCGCGTTGAGACGCAGGTTGTAGTCGCGGACGAGGTCGGCGTCGCCGAGGTTCCGCTCGGCGTCGAAGCCGGCCCGCTCGGCCGCGACGGGGTCGTCGTCGACCGAGAACCCGCTGTCGTCGTAGGAGTGTTCCTCGTCGCCTTCCTCACCGCCCCGGCCCGCCGAGATGTTCGTCTCCAGGTCGTCGGACCCGCGGTCGACCTCCTTGGGGTCGCCCAGCACGCTGTCGCCGTCCCGGAGCCGGGAGTTGCCGTTGTCCTCCTCGCTGACCGGGCCGCCCCCGGGCGCTGCGTTCCCGTCGCCCGTGGCGTTCGATGCCGGTCCGGCGACCGGTGCGATCGTGAGGCCGGCGACCGCCGCCTGGACGGTGACGACGCTCACCAGCAACACGACGACGACGCTCCCGCCGAGCCAGCGGGTGTCGACGAACCCCGCCGCGCTGGTCCGCTGGAGTTTCGTACTGACGTCGTCGTAGAGTCGCCGAGCCATCGGGGAGACGTCATCGTCGTCGGCCGCGTCGCGGGCCGTTCGCAGCGCCTCCCGGACTTCCGGGTTGACCGACTCGAACGCCTCGACCGTGTAGAAGTGGACGCGAAGGCCGAACTCGACGGCGAAGGCGAGGCCACCGACGCCGGCGGCCAGGACCGTCGACCCGTCGAACGGGCCGGCGGGCGGCAGCGGGATCGCGAAGAGGAGGACCCCGAGGTTGACCACGAGGAAGACGGCCACGGCGTCGACGACGGCGTGGAGTCCGGCGGCCTTGTACCCCTCACGCTCGATCTCCCGGACCGCCTGTCGGATGGTGTCTGGCTGATCAGTCACACGCCATCACACTCCGGCGAGTCGCTCACGTTTTCGTCGCGACAGAGCGACTCGATGTCGTCACGCAGGTCGGCGTTTTCGTCTTCCAGTTGCCGGTTCTCGCCTTCCAGTTGCTGGTTCTCCTCCTCCAGAGTGTCGATAGTTCCGTTTTTGTCGTCGAGCGTGTTCCGAAGGCTCGCGATGGTGTCCTCGCGGTCGCTGATCGTCGCCTCCCGATCCTGGATGGTACGCTCCAGGTCGTCGATGGTGTCTTCCTGGTTCTCGATGGTCCGTTCGAAGTCCTCGTTCTCGCCTTCGAGGGTATCGAGTTGAGTACGGGCCTGCGAGAGGTTCTCCGCCGTCCAGTTGAGTCGGCGTTCGGTCGCCGCCAGTTCGGTCTCGGTCCGGTTGAGCCGGAGGGTGAGGTCCCGGATGTCCGTCTGGCGGGTCGTCAGGCTGTCGTTGATCCGCTGGAGTCGGTTCTCGGTCTCGTTTAGCTCCGAGCGGGTCGTCGAGAGTTGCTCCTGGAGCTGTCGTTTGTCCTGACTGAGCGCCTCGTTTCGCTCGCTGACGTCGCCGACCGACGACTCGTAGAAGACGGTCGCACCGGCGGTCCCGACGACCGTCAGGCCGACGAGGACGACGAGCAGCGCGTTGAGTCTGGTTCCGATGAGCGTCATGATTTGATGCGGTAGTATCTGCGAGCGCTGACCTCCGCGAGGTAGGTGAGCAGTGCGACGACGACGAGAAGCCACGTCCACTCGCGGGTGACCGTGCGGACGGTTCGTGCGTCCCGACGCACCTGCTCGGCGATCGCGGCCGCCTGGTCCGGTTCGAAGAACTGCCCGCCCGTCGTCTCGACGGCGTCGCCGAGTGCCGGCGACTGGCCGTAGGCGGCGTACTCCTGCGGGTAATTCACCGCGTACGTCGCGCCGAGGACCGACTCGTAGCCCGCCTGTTCGGGGACGACGGTCGCCTCGTACTGCCCCTCGCCGGCCTGTGTGAACCGGACGCCGCCGGCCGACGGCCGAGCGGGTCCTTCGTAGGTAACCGTGACGGGCGACCCGACGCGGGCGTCCGAGATGTCCGTGACGCCGGTCTCCAGCCGTTCGGGGTCGCCGATGGCCCAGTTGACGGATTTGGTCACGCCGACCGAGTCGGGCGAGGAGAGCAGGTCACCCAGGGTGCCGCCCTGGTCGTAGGCAGTGATCGCGACGGTTCGACCGAGGCCGTACCGCCAGGCCGAGATCGCGGGGTTGCCCGAGGGCCCAGCGACGAGGAAGTCCGCGCGGTCCGCGGCGGCGACGGCGTGGGTCCGGCCGGGCGTCGCCTCGAACCGGACCCCGCTCGTGATGAAGTGGGAGCCGTCGACGACGGTGAGGCCGCCGCCCCGGTACTCGCGGGTCTCGCCGCCGAAGAGGATGCGGAGTCGGTCGGTCTCGTCGGCCCGAAGGTAGGTGCCGTCCCCGGCGTCGGCGACCCGTTCGAGGTGGTCGTGGGCAACGTCGCTCCCGACGCCGACGGGGATGACCTGGACGCCGTCTCGGGACGCCTCGGCGGCGGCCCCAGGCGCGTCGCCGACCTGCGCCCGACCGTCGGTCAGCAGGATGACGGTGCCGCCGCCACCGCCCAGCATCTGCGTGGCCCCCTCGATACCGGCGCTGACGTCGGTGCCGCCGTCACTTTCGAGCCGGCGGATCTGTCGCGAGAGCGAGTCCCGCGAGTTCCCGAGAACGGCGACGTCGGCGATCCGGTAGACGTTGCGGTTGAACGCGACGACGCCGACCTGGTTACGGTCGCCGAGTTGGTCCAGCACGTCCAGCGCGAGCGCCTGCTGGACCGACAGCGTGCCCTGGGTGCTGCCCGAGATGTCGACGGCGATGACGACCCGGGAGGTGCGCCCGCCCTCGCCGATGGTGACCGGAAGCATCTCGGTCAGCAGCGACTGGCGGTAGTTCCCGTACTCGAAGGCGTTCTCACCGCCGACCGTCACGAGACCGGTTCCGTCGATGACCGCTCGCTGGAGCGCGGTCACGTTGCCGAGGTCGTCGGCTGCCATGTCCTGGACGACGACGGCGTAGTACTCCGAGAGGTCGTCCGGGATCGAGTCGGTGCGGTCGACCTCGTACACCGAGTCGAGGAAGCCGGCAAGCGGGTACTCACCCCGGGAGACGTAGAGGATCTTCGGCGGTTCGACGACTCGGACTGTCTTCCGGAAGACGTCGTTGCGGTCGTGCACGTCCGCGCCGTCGATGCGAGCGGTCACGCGGTGGCTCCCCGTCTCCGAGAAGTTGTAGGCGAACTCGACGCCGCCCTGCCCCTCGACCCGCTCGCTGACGACTTCCTCGCCGTCGACGGTGACAGTCAGATCGACGGAATCGTCCAGTTCGACGCCGGTGACGCCGACGCGGAACGAGTTCTCGACGCCGGTGCTGGTCTTGGCCGGCCCGGCGACGGTGACGACCCGCTCGGTCGCCGTCGTCGAGACGTTGACGGCGTGGATGGAGGCGTTGACGTCCTGGGCGATGCCGGCCGCCGCGTCGAGCGAGCGGCCGTCGGTGACCCGGCCGTCCGAGACCACCAGCACGCTCCCGTTCGTCGACAGCGACCCCGCGACGGCGTCGCCGACCGGCGAGCCCCGGTCCGAGCCGACGCTTCGAGTCCGGACCGCGACGCCTTCCGACTCGATCGCCGAGGCGAGGTCGCCGGGTGCGGCGTCGGTCGCCGCCATGCTCGCCGAGCGGTCGACGAGCATCCTCACCTGCGGGTCGCCACTCACCTCGGCCGTCGCCAGGGTGTAGGGACCGGCGGCACCGACCACCAGCAGCGCGACGACGAGCAATCTGGACACGAAAACCAGTGCCCGGCCGCGCCGCGAGAAGGTCGTCCCCTCGCGACGACGCCGATAGAGGACGCCGAACAGGAGCGCGATCACGGGGAACGCGAGCAGGACGAGCGGCCGCTGGAGGCCGGCGGTCACGCCCGCGAGGGAAGTTTCGACCGCCATCAGAGATCACCCCGGTAGCGCAGGAAGCCGAGTTCGCCGACCACGAGGGCGAGGACGCCGAGCAGCGCCAGCGGCGTCAGGTCCCGCGGGACGCGCTCGCCCCCGTCGCCCCCGCCGGTGGCGTTCCCGCCGGCCACGTCGATGCTCCGTGCGGTCAGGTTCGACTCGCTCGTCGACAGCAGGCTGGCGCTGGCGCGCTGCTCGCTCGTCCGGTAGGTCCCGACGGCGTCGAGCGCAACGCTCGCCGTCGTTTGCTGGCCGGTGGGCGTCTCGACGGTCGTCTGATTCGATAGCTGGAACGTCTCGCCGGTCCGGTAGTTCAGGTCCCCTGGCGCGGGTCGGTCGGCGGCCCAGTGGGCGGCTCGCTGCCAGAACACCGGGTACCGGTAGCCGTAGCGGAACGCGGTCTGGTTCGGGAGGTAGCCGTAGTACAGCACGCGACCCCCGTCCTGCCGGGCGGTCGAGAGCAGCGGCGACCCGTCGGCGGCCGTTACGAGCGCGGTCCCACGGGTGGTTCTGGCCGTCAGGTGTCGCTCCGGCGCGGGGAAGTCGAACCCGCGGGTCAGTTCGTGTTCGGCCACGTCGCCCACGTCGCTCGTGTTCTGTACCGAGCCCGGTTCCACCGGAAGCAGGGGGCCGTAGCCGACCGTGTCCACGTCGCCCTGGGCCTGGATGACGACCCCGCCGCCGTCGGCGACGGTCTCCCGGGTCAGTTCCATGGTCGAGCCGAGCACACGGTCGGAATCGACGTCGGCAAACACCACCACGTCGTAGCGCCCGCCCGTGGAGGCCGGCGGGTTCGCCACCGTCAGGTTCACCGTCGGAATCACGTCGAGGGCGGTCCGGAGATTGCGGTTGTTCCCGTTGGTCACGAGCAAGGTGTCGACGGCCCGGTCCTCCGGGACGGTCACGTGTGCCACGTCGTCGGTCGGGAACGAATCACCGGGCGAGAGCCGCGCGGTGGTGCTCTCGGCGGGCAACGGGACGGTCACCGACTGCACGTCCCCGGGTTCGAGCGTCAGCGACCGGGAGCGGCCGGCCATCGTCAGTGTGCGCTCGGCGGTGCTCGTTCCGGTGTTTTTCACCGAGAGCGTGACCCGCTGGGACCCGAAACTGCGGTCGACGATACCGATGTTGTCCGTGCCACCGTCGCCGAACTGGCGCAGGGAGACGTCGAGTCCCTGGGCGCGTGCGGTCTGGACGGCACCCTGCCAGTCCCCGCCGTCGCCGGCGAAGTCACTGAACACGACGACGCGGCTCTCCGACCCCGCGAGCTCCGTGGCGCGGCTGACGGCACCGCGGAGGTCGCCCGGAGCGTCGGTGACGGCGAGGCCGTCGAGCGTCGTTTCGGCGTCGGTCGGATCGACTCCCTCGGCGGGCACCCGCGTCGACGCGCCGGCGACGACGACGGTGGTCGGCGTCCCGACCGAGCGCTTGGCCGCCGCGACGGCCTCGGCAAAGCGCGTCCCGTCGCCGGTGTCGGTGCCCATACTCGCGGATGCGTCGACGACGAGCACCGTCGGCTCCTCGGTGGCGGCCCGCGTGTCCATCACGTACGGCGAGGCCAGCGCGACGGCGAGCAGACAGACCGCCAGGATCTGCAAGAGCAGGAGGAGGTTCCGCCGCAGCCGTTCGAGGACCGGGTTCGAGCCGCCCTCGTCGGGGTCTTCCCGCAGGAACTGCACCGTCGGCAGCGACAGCTCCCGCGGGTCCGGCTGGATGAGATACAGCACGATAAGTGGTATCACACCGGCCAGTGCTGCGAGCCCGAGCGGGGCGGCGAAGACATCAGCGAGCTGCATATATTTGGCGGGGGACCAGTCGGGTCACACGGCTGTTCGACCGCCGACACCATAATCCCCGGGGAGGGTGCAACACTCCGTCGCGTTTGTGGACTCCTGCCAACCTGTCAGCGTCGCCGGGCCAGGCCCAGCGCCGCGAGCGCCACGGCGACGAGTGCTCCGAGCGCAGTCATACCGGGACCCTGGGCCGTCGTCGAACGCTCGTCGGTCGTAGCAGACTCGTTGGCCGTCGTGTTGGACCGATTCGTCGCCTGCGTGGGCGACGGCGCCGAGGGATCCGTGGTCGTGTCGTTCCGGGGCGTCGACGCCGTCGATTCCGGCGGCGACATCACCGTCCGCCGCGTCACCGTCTCGGTATCCGTCGACGTCGCTGGCGTCGGTGTCGGTGTGGCAGTCGCCGTCGGCGTTGGGGTCGGTGTCGGCGCTGGCGTCGCAGTCGGCCTGGGCGTCGCTGTCGGCGTTGGGGTCGCTGTCGGCGTGGGCGTGGCAGTCGGCGTCGGTGTCTCCGACTGACCGGTCACGGTGACGGTAGCAGGATCACTCACGGCAGAGCCGTCTTCCGAATACGGAGCGTCCACCGAGGAGCCGAACTCGAACTCGTAGGTCTGGTCACCGTCCGTGTCCTGGTGTGGCATCGCGTACAGGGTCGTATCTTCGTCGAGCGTGTCGTCTAGCTCGACCTCGACGTCGGAGTGCGAGCCAGCCTCCAGATACGAACTGTGACCGATGACGTCACCGCTGGCGCTATCTTCGTGGATGACGACGAACCCGCCGTCGGACATCGTAACCGACTCGACGGTGACGACGCTCCCGTCCGATTCCTGGTCGGCGAAATAGACCTCCGCACTCGGTGCTGCGGCAATGCGACCGTCCACCGGCTCCTCCAGCAGCGAGGTATCGTTCAGGCGAACGTCGACCGTGAAGTTCGCGCCCTGTGCGTTGTCGCTGAAGTCGGCGTCCACCGACCAGGTGCCGTCGGACTGGACGACCGCCGAGAGTTCCTTGACGAACGGCGACCCCGAGTCTGTCCCCGTCACCCGGACGACGAGTTCGGTGCCGTTCTCTGCGGTGGTCGTCCCCAAAATCTCCTGCTCGGCGGCTTTCTGCACCTCTATCTCTTCGACCCCGTCTTCGTCGAAGTCCGCGTCCGTGTCCACCGTCGCTGTCGGCGTCTCCGACTGACCGGTCACTGTGATATCGGCGGAATCGGTCACGGCGGAGCCGTCTTCCGAATAGGGAGCATCCACCGAGGAACCGAACTGGAACTCGTAGGTCTCGTCGCCGTCCGTGTCCTGGTGTGCCATTGCGACCAGCGTCGTGTTCTCGTCGAGCGTTTGGTCCAGTTCGACCTCGACGTCGGAGTGTGTGCCTGCCGCGAGGTACCCGCTGTTGCCGATGACGGTGCCACTGGCACTCTCCTCATGGATGGCCACGAACCCACCGTCGGACATCGTGACCGAATCGACAGTGACGGCATTCCCGTCCGATTCCTGATCGTTGAACGTGACGCTCGCGGTCGGACCCGCGGCGATGCGGCCATCGACCGGCTCTTCGAGCAGCGAGGACCCGTTCAGGCGCACGTCGACCGTAAAGTTCGCGCCTTTCGCGTTGTCGCTGAAGTCGCCCGTCACCGACCAGGTGCCGTCGGACTGCACGACGGTCGTTAGCGGCTTGACGAACGGCGACCCCGAGTCCGTCCCCGTCACCCGGACGTCGAGTTCGGTGCCGCTCTCGGCGGTCGCCGTCCCCGAAATCTCCTGGTCGGCGGCTTGCTGTACCGCTACTTCGTCGGCGTCCCCGTCGTCGTCCACGTCGGCGTTCGTGTCCACCGTGGCCTGCGGGTCGGCGGTCGCCAGGTCGGCGTCCGCGAGGCCGGTCGCGTTCGTCTCGGCCGCGGCGAGTCGGTCGGAAACGGTCGACCCTGCCGGGTCGCCACCGTCCACCGCAGCCGACACCACTGGCACAGCGGTCAGGCCGGCGATCAGACACACTGCCAGGACGAGCGTCGCCCGTTGGCGGTGGGTTTCCCCGATCACGATTCAGTCCCCCTGTCGACCCCCTGCTCGTTCATGTGAGACGGTTTAGATGTAGCTCGTGATAAATTAACTGACTTTCCCGCCAGGGGAGCCGACCGGAACCGTGTCGACCCAGTCTGGGAGTGTGACAGCGAACCGACGCCGTCAAACGGCCCGGGTCGGTAGCTTCTGCCGATGGACGTCGAATTTCTCGGCGGTGCCCGCGAGGTCGGCCGGAGTGCCATCCTCGTCGACGACTCCCTCCTGCTGGACTACGGGATGGCCCCCGAGAACCCGCCACAGTACCCGGTCGGCGACGTGGACCCTGACGCCGTCGTCGTCTCCCACGGCCACCTCGACCACGCCGGGGCGCTCCCGATGCTCATGTCAGGCCAGTCACGACCCGAGGTCCACTGGACGCCGCCCACCAGGGAACTCGCCCGCGTGCTCGCCCGCGACACGCTCAAATTGCACGGCGGCACGCCCCAGTGCCCCTTCACCGAGAACGACCTCATGCGACTCTCCGAGGTCTCACACACCCACGGCTACCGGGAGCCCTTCGAGGTCGCCGGCTACGAGATTACCTTCTACAACGCGGGCCACATCCCGGGCAGCGCCCACGTGCTGGTCGACGAAAGGGGACGAAGTCCCGCCAGCAACCGGACGCAGTCCGGCGATGACGGCGGGACGCGGCTGTTCTACACGGCGGATTTCCACACGACCGATCAACGGTTAGTCGCCGGCAGCACCGCCCGACCAGAGGCCGATATCGTCATCTGCGAATCGACCTACGCCGGCGTCGACCACGACGACCGGTCGGCCGTCGAGGAGCGGTTCGTCCAGAGTGTCAGGACGACCGTCTGGGAGGGCGGCACCGTCGTCGTCCCCGCGTTCGCCATCGGCCGCACCCAGGAGTTGCTCATGGTCTGTGCCGCCCACGACATCGACTGCTACGTCGACGGGATGGGCAAGGAAGTCACCAAGCTGGTTCGCCAGTACCCCGACTTCCTCCGGGACGCCGAGGCGCTCAAACGCGCGAAATCCAACGCCCGCTTCGTCACCGGCCGGGACGGTCAGCGCAAGCGTATCGCCGCCGACAACACCGTCATCGTCACGACCTCCGGGATGCTCTCGGGCGGGCCTGCGATGACCTACGTCCCCGAGATCCGGACGCTACCCGTCAACAAACTCGCCTTTACCGGCTATCAGGTCGAGGGGACGCCCGGGCGGGAACTGTTAGAGACCGGCAGCGCCGAGATCGACGGGCGCGTGATGCCCGTCAGCGCGCAGGTCGAGCGCTACGACTTCTCGGCCCACGCCGACCACGACGGGCTACGCGCGTTCCTCGCGAGTTACGAGGACGCCGAAATCCTCGTCAACCACGGCGACGACTGCGAGGGGTTCGCCGCCGAACTCCGCGAGGACGGCTACGAAGCGAGCGCGCCCGAACTGGGCGCGCGCGTGGAGTGCTGACCAGGCCTCAGCGCACCCGAGTCGGCGGCACGAGCAGGACGTTGCTGTCGGCGCGGGCCGTCACTGCCTCGGAGACGCTGCCGAGCAACAGCCGACGCATCGGACTCCGCCCGCGGGAGCCAAGCAGTATCGTGGTCGGGTCGAACTCGGCCTCGGCAGCCAGGATCTCGTCGACGGCCTCGCCCTCGCGGACGCTCGTCTGGACGTCGATCCCCATCGCGTCGAGTTCCGCGGCCAACTCGTCGAGTTGCCCCCGTGCGTCGTCGATCCGGTCGGCGTCCGCCCGGCGCTGGGGCGGGGCCACGTGGACCAGCATCGCCTCCTGGGTCGGCGTCTGGAGGTGACGGAACTGGTCGAACGCGTGCTCGGCGTTCTCGGAAAAGTCCGTCGCGTACAATATTCGCTCGAAGAGGTGTTCGTTCGCGACCTCGTGGTCGGCGTCGTCCTCGACGATGCGCTGGACCAGCAGGGGTCGCACGGCCGTTCGAGCCACGTTCCGGGCGGTGCCGCCGATGAAGCGCTCCCTGAGTGGGCTCTTCCCGCGAGAGCCGACGACGATGAGGTCGGCGTCGACCCGATCGGCGAGGCCGTTTATCCGTCGGTGCGGCGTGCCCCGCATCACGTGAGTCTCGACCGTGAACCCCTCGTCTTCGAATTTCGCTTTCTGCCGTGCCATTCCCCGTTTCGTCTGCTTTCCGAGGTCGTTGCCCGGGAGTCCGGTGGTGACGTTCGGACTGGTAACGGTTATCAGGTCGATCTCGTCGATTCCGTACCGGCCGAGACACTCGAGGCACGTACGAGAACTGATCGCTGCCTCGATCGCGTCCGACAGGTCGGTGGCGAAGACGGCGCGCATACGTCACTGTACGTGGTGACCGGTATTAGTATTGTTGCTTATCTGCAATACCACTGGCAGAGATAGGGTCGGTTTCGCGTTGGCGTCCGGACGACCGGGTTCACTCGCCCTCGTCGAACGAGAATCCACCAGTGGCGTCGGCCTCGCCACCACCGTCGGAGGCCCTGGCAGGTCCGCTATCGGTCCCGACGGACTCCGCAGTATCGGCCGTGCTACCCGCTTTCCCCGTCGAATTGCTCCGGAACGCGAACGCGAGGCCGATCGTGGCGAGGGCTGCTGCGATCAGGACGACGTCGCCGTTGCCGGCGAGAAGCAGTTTTATCTGGAACATGTCCGGGCCGCTGAGGACGGTATCCAGCACGCTCGGCTTCAAAACGGCCAGATACAGCACGATCCCGACGACTTCCAGTACCGCGACGGCGACGACGGCCGTGACCAGACGGACGACTAGCCGCACTGGCAGCGGTTGGTTCTCAGCGATCACTGTCCCAGCACCCCGAAACGAGCGGATTCCCCACCATCGTAGGGAACAATCCGGTTTGTCCGACTTAATTGTACCTGTGAGCTTGCGAATGGAATCGGCGAGAGCACGACCCGGTGGCGACCCATTCGAGCGGGCCACAGACACGGGGAGCGAGAGATTCATGCGCCCTGCGGCCCGATACTCGCGTATGCCGGACGTGACAGTCTACTCGCGCGAGCACTGCCACCTCTGTGACGACGCCATCGAGACGATCCGAACCGTCGCCGAGGAGGTGTCGATGCCCGTCGAGATCGACGTCGTCGACGTGGACGAGGACCCGTCGCTCCGCGAGGAGTACGGCGAGCGCGTCCCGTACGTGTTGATCGACGATCGGCCGGCGTTCAAATACCGGGTCGACGCCGACGAGTTCCGGTCCACACTGGCGGAACGCGGCTAGTTATATACCAGTTGCAACGCAACGGCCGATATGGACATCCAGTCCAGGGCGATCGAATTCGCCTCGCCGGTCGACGTCGGTGCGCTCGCTCGTCGCGGCACCGTCGCGCTCGTACTGGCGTGGATGGTAAACGTCGCCATCGTGTTCGGGGCCGAGTTCGCGGAAATCGCACCGCTTCTGGAGCCGCTCTCGGTCGGGCCAGTGCTCGTGGTCACCACGCTCGGCGTCGTCGGTGCCACCGTCGTCTACGGACTGCTGTCACGCTCTCGCGAGGACCCCGACAGGCTGTTCACCGGCGTCGCGGCGGTCGTCCTCGTGCTCTCGTTGATCCCCGACGTTACCTACGCCCCGAACCTCGCCGACGCGACGACGGCCGGCGTCGCGCTCCTGGCAGTGATGCACGTGACCACCGCCGTCGTCTGCGTCGCCGTCCTGACCGACCGAATGCCCTGGCCGTGACTACTCCGACGCCGGGTCGAACCACCCCTCCGGGTGATCGAACTCGAACTCCAACCAGCCCCCGCTGTAGGCGATCGCACCCCGCTCTCGTTCGGTCGGGTCGCGATCGATACGGTACCCGTGGAGCCGTGCCTCACCGTCTCGCAGTTCCGTCGCCACCCGTTCGAGTTCCGTCGCGAGGTACTCCGTTCGGTCGCGCTGCATACCGGGACTTCGACGCCCGGACGGAAAGGTTCAGTCCGCCCGCCCCACTCAATCCAGTGGCGTCGCTTCCTCACGGAGTCCGAAGGAGACGCCGGTGAGTTCGACCGAGCGGTCCCAGAGCTGGATCGCGAGGTCCCGGTCGCGGGCCTTGCGACTGGCCGTATCCGGTGCCGGGGCCCCGCGCATGTTCATGAACCCGCTCGGACCGATGTACTCGCCACCGGCGACGTCGGGGGCGGTCGCAGCGTACAGCATCGGGAACGCACCCCGCGCGGCGTCCTGGGCGAGGACGGCGTTGGCGGCTTTCATCAGCCACAGTCGAAGCGTCGAGCCGGACGCTTCCGGCCCGCGTCGCTGGAGGTTCGTGTCGGCGTACCCGGGGTGACAGCCGACGCTGATGGCGTTCTCGACGCCAGCGTGGTTCAATCGAGTGTCGAGTTCGAAGGCAAAGAGGAGGTTCGCGAGTTTGCTCTGGGCGTAGGCGTCCCACTTGTCGTACTCCGCCTCGCTCTGAAGATCGGAGAGATCGATGTCGCCACGTTCGTGGAGGCCGCTGCTCTGGGTGACCACCCGTGAGAACGTCGGCGTGTCGCGGATCACGTCGATGAGATGGCCGGTCAGCGCGAAGTGGCCGAGGTGGTTGACGCCGAACTGCGTCTCGAAGCCGTCGGCGGTCTCTCCCCGTGGAATCGCCATCACGCCGGCGTTGTTACAGAGGACGTGGAGTTCGTCGTAGTCGGCCAGGAAGGCGGTGGCGAACGACTCGACCGACGAGAGGTCCGCCAGGTCCAGTTTCCGCACGTCGAGCGTGGCGTCGTAGACCGAGCGGCGGATCTCCTCGGCAGCCTCCTCGCCGCGGTCGGGGCTCCGACAGGCCAACACGACGGTCGCCCCACTGGCGGCGAACTGTTTGGCTCCCTCGAACCCGAGTCCGCTGTTCGCGCCGGTCACGATCACCGTCTTCCCGGACAGATCCGGCATCTCCGCCGGCGTCCACGCGTCGCTCATGTCGTCGGATAGGTCCCCGCCCCACAGAAAGCCACCGGCCGCCCCACCGGACGCCGACGACGCGGTCGCTCGCAGCACCGCAGTCGAACGAGCACCGCGGGACCGGCCGCTGGCCTCAGGTCGGCCCTGACTCGGTCGCTGCAGGCGCCTCGGGCGCGTTGCCAGCGGGCGTTTCCGTCCCGTTCCCATCGGTCTGCTGATACACCATCGCGTCCGCCGACAGGGTCCCGATCGTGGCGTTCTCGGCAGTCACCCGACCCAGGGCAGTCTGGTTCGTCCCACCGGTCTCGGCGGTCCCGGGCGTCGTCTCGTTTCCGGTAGTCTCGGCCTGCTGGACTCGCTCGATGTCGAGTTGCTGGACGGTGAGGCGGTTCACGTCGACGGACCCGATGCGGAGGGCGGGTTGCGTGACGGGTTCGGTCTCGTTCTGCCCGCCGTCGCCGCCGAACAGTCCGCCGATCCGCTCGATGATATCGCCGACGACACCGCCACCGTCGCCGTCGGAGACGTTCGCTTCCCCGACGACGAGGCGGTCGACGGTCATCTCCTCGATGACCGCGCCACTCACGTTACCGACCTGCGCTGTCCCGCCCTGTTGCGTTTCGTTGGCAGTCCCCGCGGACTGGCCGGGCGAGTCGGGCGCACTGCCCCGATCAGAGAGGGTCAGTCCCTCGACGGCAGTGTTCTCGAGCGAGAGGTTCCGGAAGTGGACGTTCCGGAGGACGACCGGGCCGTCGCCCTGCGCGCCGAGCGTCTCGTTCAGCGGCTCACCGTCCGTTTGGTTCTGGACCGTCATGCGGTCGATACGGAGCGTCCTGATGGTGACGTTCTCGACCGTCGAGCCGTTCACCTGCGCCGTCTCGACCTGCGCGTTCCGGACGATAACCGTCTCCGTCGCCGCCCCGTCGTCGCTCCCAGTCGGCGTCGCAGCGCCAGCCAGTGCCGGACCCGAAACCAGCACGACCGTCACGACCAGTAGCGCACGGATTGCATTGCGTGTCATCCACACGCACTGTCCACGAACGCGGATATAAATCGCGGAAACCGTTTTTCGGACACACGTCCTTACTGACGCACAATCGGACGATACTCGGGGACGGTCGATCGCAGGGTGGTGTTACCTCGGACACCCACCTCGGTCGGGTCGGCTAAGTGCGGCCTAGTCTCACGACTCCTCGGGATAGGGCCAGTTGGGGTCGCGGTCCTCGTCGGCGGCCGGGTCGCGCGTGTCCGGGACCGCGTCGGCCGTACAGGCCCCGTGTTCCGCGAAGTTCTCGCGGGCGTCCGAGAGGGAAACGTGGTTGGTGTCGCCGACGTACGAGAGGTTGTGGAACTGGACGGGGTCGTCCATCCAGTCACAGACCGGACAGACCTCGTAGGAGCCCGGCTGGTCCTCGGGCAGCGTCTGATACCCACAGCAGGGGCAAAACCCCAGTTCTCGCGAGGCCGGGTTCCCAGCGGGTTCCATGGATAGCACGGGGTTCGTTCCCGACCCACATAGTTGGTTGGGATGGCCGCATCGCCCCTCACCACCAGATCGGCTCATACGGTTTGCCGTAGCTGTGTACCGCTACGACCGCCTGCAGTCGGGCGGTCGATGCAGAAACGTTCTACAGCATTCCGTATCAGTCGGCCTGGGCGTCCTCGACCTTCCCGGCGTACTCTTCGAGTTCGGCTGCGAGTTCCCGGGCCTCCGCCGCCGAGAGGGTCACCTGGTCGGCGTGCGGTTCGACCTCCGAGAGCTGGGTGTTGTCCATCTCCAGTTGGAGTTTCACGTGGTCGGGGTCCTTGCGCGGAGCGGTGACGTTCAGGACCGCCAGCGCCTCCTCCTCGAAGCCGTGGCCCTCGACGCGGCCGTCGATCAGATCGAACGTGGTGTACGCGTTGACTTTCAGGATGCGATCGACCATGGCGGCGATTGGGCCGACCCGAACTTAAGTGACGAGCCTCCGCGAGATCCCACTGAGAAGAGACGAATCGTTTATGATTTCTCACCCGAACTACAGACATGGTATTTCTCGTTCCGTTCGACGGGTCGGCTCTGGCGAGCACAGCGCTCGAACGGGCCGTCGAGTTCGCGACCGACCAGGAGATCATCGCGCTCTCGGTCGTGCCGTCGGGCAAACACTACGCGGAAATAAAGGGGTGGGACACCGCGTCGGCGGACGGCGAAACGGCCATCGCCATGCTCGAAGCGGAGGTCGAGGCGATCGCCGAGGACGCGACCTTCGAGTTCGTCCGAACGGAATCGCGACCACCGGCCGCGAAGATCGCCAAGATCATCCGCCGGAAAGCGGACGCTCACGACGCGTCCGTCGTCTTCGTCGGCAGCGAGAACGCGGGCAAGCGCGCCTCGCCGGTGACGAGTATCAGTCCGGGCATCACGTCGGACGAGTCCTACGACGTCTACATCGCGCGGCAACGTAAGGAGTAGCCGAAAAACGGCGCGTCTCAGTCGTCCGAGGGTGCGAGCGACTCACCCTTGCCGTCGGTCGGGGCGGGCGAGGCGTCCATGTCGTCGTCGTCGACGTAGGGATACCACGTCGTCTTCGTGTTGTGCATGTACGGGTCCTCGTAGTCGGTCTCCTCGGGTTCGACCAGTTCTGCGAGGGTCTCCTCGTCGCGCGCTTCGACGAACTCCCGGAAGGTCTCTCGCTCGACGGCTTCGCCGTCTCGCCCTTCC
This sequence comes from Halorientalis salina, assembly GCF_005049285.1. Classification (GTDB taxonomy): domain Archaea; phylum Halobacteriota; class Halobacteria; order Halobacteriales; family Haloarculaceae; genus Halorientalis; species Halorientalis salina. Next base: position 398,367 of record NZ_SOSC01000003.1, read on the forward strand.
TGTCCCTCTGGGACAGGACGCTCCTCGCGCAACTCTTTGAAGCGCTCGACGAGGTTGGCGATGGCGCCGGGTACCTCGTCGGCCGGGACGCGCATCTCGACCCAGTCGGCGAAGTGGGGGTTCTCGCCGAGGCCGCCGCCCAGTCCGATGTCGAGCGCTTCGACCGGGTCGCCGTCCTTGCGCGTCTTCATGCCGCGCAGGGAGACGTCGGCGATCTGGGGCTGGGCACACGAGGCTGTACAGCCCGAGAGGTGGATGTGAAAGTCCTCGTGGTCCTCGGGCAGGTCGACGTTCGCTTCGAGCCAGCGGGCGTAGCGCACCTGGCGGTTCTTCGTCTCGACGATGGAGAGCGAACAGAACTCCGTGCCCGTACACGCGATGGAACCGCGCTTGAACGGGCTCGGATTCGGCGAGTACTCGGAGAGCAGCGGCTCGTCGAGGAGTGCGTCGAGGTTCTCCTCGGGCACGTCCATGATGATGATGTTCTGGCGCTGCGTGAGCCGAACTTCGCCGGAGCCGTACTCGGAGGCGATGTCGGCCAGTTCCAGCACGTCGTCGGCACCCTGGCGACCCACGAGGACGTTCAGGCCGACGTAGTAGTTGCCGTCGTCCTGCTCGTGGACGCCGACGTGGTCGTCGTGGCCGACCTGGCTACCGGAGTTGTAGGTGTACTGGTCGCGCATGTCCTCACCCGCCGTGGGGAGTTCGAAGTCGACGAACTCCGCCTGGAGGACCTCGCGCATCTTTTCGGGACCCCACTCGTCGACGAGGAACTTGATGCGGGCGTTGAAGCGGTCCTCGCGGTCGCCGTACTCGTTGAACAGCGCACTCATTCCGGCGGCCACGTCGCTGGCCTGCTCCGGGGGCACCCAGACGTCGATGTCACGGGCGAAGCGGGCCTCCTTCCGCGAGAGGCCGCCGCCGACCCGGACGTTGAAGCCGAGTTCGCCGTCCTTGCGGGCGGGCTCGAAGGCCAGGTCGTTGATGTCGCCCTGGCCACAGCCCTCGTCACAGCCGGTGACCGAGACCTTCCACTTCCGGGGGAGGTTGGCGTAGTCGTCGTTGCCCTTGAACTGCTCGTTGAGCTGTTCCGCGATGGGCCAGGCGTCGATGTGTTCGTGTTTGTCCTTGCCGGCGACGGGACAGCCGACGATGTTCCGCCAGGAGTCGCCACAGGCCTGCTGGGTAGAGAGACCGACAGATTCGAGCTTGTCCCAGATCTCCGGGATGTCTTCGAGCTTGATCCAGTGGAGCTGAATGGACTGGCGGGTCGTCCAGTCACAGTAGGCGTCGCCGAACTCGGGGTTGTCGGCGGGACCGGTCGCGTACTCCTTTGCGACCTCGCCGATGACCTCCAGTTGTCCGGGCTCGATGACGCCGTTGGGCGTCCCGATGCGCATCATGAAATAGGACTCCTGCCCGGAGCGCTGGTGGTACAGGCCCCACCACTTGAACCGCTCGAACCACGCGTCGTGCTCGTCTTCGGGGATGGACTCCCATCCCTCCTCGGCGAACTCCAGGAGGTGCTCACGGATCTCCGACCCGTACACCTCGTCTTTCCACTTCTCGACTTTACTCGGCATATCCATCCCCTAGTCCCTCACTCATATACACCCGCGCTCCCCGTCAATCCTCCCCACCTCTGCAGGATAGGGGATCATGTTGCCGCTACTCGGGCGTGGCCAGCCGGGTGCGCTTCCGGGGAACATGAACGCTCTCGGGGACGACGGGATAGAATTCGCCCGTTTCGGGTTCGATGACGCGGCCGACGGCCAGCCAGTCGGTGACGCCCTCGGTCCCGCACTGAATGCAGCGGCCGGCGAAGCGGGCCTCGACGTCGGGGTGGTCGACGCCGACTTCGACGACGCCCTCGGCGAGGAAGTCAGCCATTTCGCAGGGACAGAACTCGTGGCGGGCCAGCAGCCACAGGTCACTGACGTTGACCTCCCGCGAATCGTTGACGCTGATCCAGGCACCGTCGTCGAGTTGGTGAACGTCAGTGGGCATTCGTCGTCCATTGGCGGCCGAGACACCTGAGTCGTTCGACGGACACAAAACTCGCCGGGGACCGACTGGAGACCCCGAATGGGGAGCAGTACGGACGGAGGCATCGGAACGGCGGCCCGAACCCCACGCGTCAGAGATAACCCACAAGCTTTGCTGGTAGTCGGGAGTACGGGAAGGGATTGTGGCCGAGCGCGGCCTTATGATAGTGGGGTGGATATAGAGGAGTGATGAGTGAAAGAGACGGCGTGCCGGTCGATATCCGCCGGAAGCGGTCGGCGGGCGGGACGCCGGACCGCTCGAAACCAGACACGGAACTGGGATACCGATGAGTGAGCAAGTAACAGATACCACCCACGACGACGCGGAAGTGACGACAGAACACCCCGACGACGAGGAGGCGGTCGACACCGCCCACCTCGACGACATGGACGACGGGTGTGGCTGTGCCGAGGTGTGGGAACACCTCTCAGAGAACCGAGACGACTGAGCCGGGGCCGACAGGAATCTTTTAGGTATCGTCACCGTACCAGCCTGCAATGAGTGATCGGCCGGAGGAGCAGCCACCGACGGACCGAGAGTCGCCGGTCGGGCGACCGGTCATCCGTGGCGATCCGACGCTGACGGGCGAACACGCCGAGCGCGCCGTCGCGTTCGACCCGGACGACCCTGAGAGCTTAGAACAGGCCGCACAGACCGTCCGAAGGTTCTCCGAGAACACGGCCGGTGCCGACGACAACGTCTACATGCTGCGGGGCGCGGCCGCCTGTGCCGCCCTGGTCCGCGGTGAAGGGTCGTACAAGGCCGCCGCCGAGCGCGCCGGCGGCGACGCCACCGTCGCGTTCATCAGGAAGTGGTCGCGCGTCCACGACCTGCCCCGGTCGATCCGCCGGCACGTCGCAATGGGCGAGATCGCGCCGACAGCCGCGAAACACATCGCCCGCGTCGGCGGGGAGGCCCGCCTGTTGCTCGCGTGGGCCGTCATCGACGACGACATGACCGTCCGGCAGGTCCGGTCGGTCGCCAGCGCCGTCAACGACGGTGCCGACATCGAGCGCGCGCTCGCTGCCGAGGGCATCACGCTCGGCGAGATGACGCTCGAACTCGACCGGCGCGCCTACTGCGAACTCCGGCGACAGGCCGCACTGGACGGCCGAGACCCCGGCGAGATGGTTGCGGAGGCGCTGAACGAGTATCTCGACGACCGCGAGTGACCAGCGCGGGAGAGAGCCGTCAAACCTATTTCTCTCAGACGTTCAGATTGGCCCGTGAGCGGACTGCTGCTCGTCGCTGGCGTCCTCATCGCCTGTTTCGTCGCCTACAACGTGGGCGGTGCGACGACCGGCCCGGCGTTCGGCCCCGCGGTCGGTGCCGACGCCGTCTCGAAGCCGGTCGCGGCCGCGCTCATGAGCGTGTGTTTCGCCCTCGGTGCCTGGACGCTCGGTCGTCGTGTCGTGGACACGCTGGGGCGAGACCTCGTCCACGATCCCGGGCTGTTCACGCTGCCGGTGAGCATCGTCGTCCTCTTTTTCATCGGCGGCGCGCTGCTGGTCGGCAACCTCTCGGGCGCGCCGTCCTCGACGTCGATGACGGCCGTCGGCGCCATCGCGGGGCTGGGGGTTGCCAGCGGCGAGCTGGCCTGGGCGGTCGTCGGCGAGATCGTCGCCTGGTGGTTCGTCTCCCCCGTTCTCGGCTTCTGGACCGCCGTGATGATCGGCCGATACGCCTACCCCTACATCGACCGCGTCATCGCCATCGACCAGACGGACGGACCGTTGCTGTCCCTCGAGGGGACGGGGGCAGTCCCCAGGCCGGCGCTCGGTCCGAACACGACGCGACGGGAACTCGCCGGGACCGTCGTTGTAGTCGGCATCGGCTGTCTCATGGCCTTTAGTTCGGGAGCGAGCAACATCGCCAACGCGGTCGCGCCGCTCGTCGGCAGCGGGGAACTCGCGATGAACACCGGCATCCTCGTCGGCTCCGCGGCCGTCGCGGTCGGTGCGTTCACCATCGCACGGCGGACGATGGACACGCTGGGCAGCGACATCACGGACCTCCCGCTGACGGCAGCGATCGTCGTGGCGGTCATCAGTTCGCTCATCGTCATCCTGCTGTCGACCGCCGGGATTCCCGCGAGCTTCGTCATCATCGCCACGATGTGCATCGTCGGCCTCGGCTGGGGACGGGCGACCAGGGCAGTCACCATCGCCGACGCCGTGCGGGGCCGGGACACGCCGACCCTGTCCGTCGACGCGCTGGGACACGGGGAGGAGAACCCGACCGTCGGCGACCCGACGATCGACGACAGCAGCGACGCCCACCAGCCGATCGGCGAGCGGGGCGTCGACGAGGCACGGGACGCGACCGATCTGTTCGACCCGGACGCGGCCGCCCGGGTGGTGTTCATGCAAAACGTCGTGCCGGCCCTGGCGACCGGCTGTTCGTTCCTGACCTTCGAGTTCCTGCTGGCAGTGTGAGCGGGGACGCCAACCGAGCGCCTTTGTGTCTCAGCCACCAATTCCGAGTCGATGATGCAGTTCAGTGGCCGACAGACCCAGTTCTATATCGACGTCGTCTACGGACTGGTGTTCACCGTCGGGTTCGGGTACCTCCTGTTCGTCGGGATGGACCCGCGAATCGTCGCCTTCGAGGGCGGGCTCGTCCTGGGATACTTCCTCCGGGTCTGGGAGAACATGACCGTCTACGAGCGCGTCCTCCAAGACGAGGTCGCCGCCGAGGCGGAAGACGCCGTCGCCGAAGAGGTCCAACAGCGAGTCCCGGCCGAAGCGGAGGCGCAGGTCGAAGCGGAAGTCGAAGACCAGGTACAAGAGGAGGTCGAATCCGAGGTGACGGACAGAATGCAGGGCGAGGTCGAAGACCAGGTGCAGGCGGAAGTCGAGGACCGGGTTCCCGGCGAGGTCGCGAACGAACTGGTCGCGCAGGTGAGCGAGATCGACGCGGACCTGGCCGCGGAGTTAGAAGCGCACCTCGAAGAGACCGGTGGACCCGAGGAGGAAGTCCGTCGTGGCAGCGGTGGACAGCAATCGTAACTGTTTACCCTTCCACTCACGCACACTCTGATGAGGGCCGGTAGCTCAGTTAGGGAGAGCGTCTGGCTTTTAACGTGGCTGCGCGTTCGATTCGCGCGGTTGCGGGAGTGACCAGACGGTCGGGGGTTCAACTCCCTCCCGGCCCGTTATTGTTGTCATGGGATATATTGTGGGGTATAATTGCAAAATTGGAGAAGATTCTTGTTGAAGTAAAGTATTCCAAACACTATTCTTGCACTATCCAGGGCTAAAAGAAGCCAACATAGAAATTGGCCAAGAAGATAGATTGTGAAGGCGATATTGACACCATTTCATTTCATATATCACTAATTGTAAATAGTTTTGAGGCTTCATTATTACATATAACACAGATATTTTCAATATAAGCAACATGGGAATTATTCGGTGGGCTATCAAAGTAGAGGGTGTGGAAAACCCAGCTCATCCCAAGAGAAGGGGTCAACAAAGCGAAGCTGCTGTCATCTATGAATTAGTTCGTCGGGGGATAACCGTGCTCGAACCCTTTGGCGATAATGAACGATATGATATCGTCGTCGAGTATGATTCAAAGTTTTTTCGAGTGCAAATAAAAACAGGAAGGGTAGCTAACGGGTGTGTGCGGTTTGAAACTCGGAGTTCTGGAACATTAACACGGAAAATTAAGAAAGAGGGATATGAGGGGCAAGTAGATTTGTTTGCAGTTCATACGCCAGAGGTCGAGCGGACATTTATTATACCGATCAGTAAAGCACCGAAAACCAGTATGAGTCTTCGAATCGAGAAGGCAGAAAAATCATCACCGAATATTAATCGGGCAGAAGAATATAGTCTTAATTCATGGATATCTTCACTCCGGAGTGATAACAAAGAGTCAAAATAGCCAGTTTCTGAACTGTGGCGCTATTCAGTCTTTGAACTATTTGTATAATAAGCGACCAGTCCGGGCGTAGTCAGTCAGCGAGGATAGTAGACCTCGGGTTCGCCGTCTTGACGGAAGGCTTTGTAGCGATCGCTACAACGTTGACAAACTGGTCGGAGGATTCAGAAGTCGTTCAGTGATGATTTCGGCCAGTGTCGACTCCCAGAACTCCATGCCACGGACGATTTCGGATCGGGTTTAGCGCTGACAGATTCTCGTTGACAAAGGCCACGGTGAGGGCGGTATCGTAGTCGCTGACGGTGGCCATATCAGGGCATCTTTGCCTTAGGTGAATTGCTTCATTGTCCCACTCAGCATGCGTGATAGGCCTATTCCCGTAGACAAATTATAGGTTTCAGAACTATTCCGAGACGGACGGCTAGCACCGCAATCGGGTCATGCCCGCTTCGAACCGGACGATTTACAGGTATGAACACAGAGAATCGACCATGGACCAACTAGCGTTTTCGGACAAACTGGAGGTGCTGGGCCTCCTCGTGGGTGCGTTCCTGGTGCTGGTGGGGCTGGGAACGCTGTCGGGGCTGCCCTGGCAGACAGCAGCGAGTACGATGGCCGGCGTCACGCAGGTGTTCGGCGCGATCGTCGCGATGGGGCTCGGCGTGGGCCTGGCGTGGCTGACCCGGACGACCGGCAGCGCGGCCTGAGCGGACGATATTCTACTGAGCGTGTGACGACGTAGCGACGAGACGACGAGTAGCGACCGGTTCGGGTAGCGCGGGCTGTTTCGGCCGGGCGGCGGCGTCGGGACTGTGTGAAAAAAGCCGGATTCGCGAATCGCGACGGAGAAGCGCGGCGAACGTCAGTCCTTGACCGGGAGGTAGGCGGCCCCGAGCAGGATGATGGCGGCGAGGAAGCTGACGATGGAGACGCCCCACAGACCGGCCTTGCGCTCGTTGAAGTAGTCCTGCCGTTCGAGCTGATTCTGGTAGCCAGCTACGTCCGTCGTGAGCTGGAGCGTCTCGTTGTCCGGGAAGTAGGCGACGCGCTGTTGGCCGTCGGCGAGCGTCACGTTACCGCCCTGTTCGAGTTGCACGGGAGTTTCCTTCGACGTGGTCCAGGCGAGCGTGGCGGCGTCGCCGGTCACGGACTCGACGGTGGCGTCCTGGACGCTCCCGTTGTAGGCGAAGGTGTCGCCTTCGCTGATGGTGTAGGTCGTCGGGTCGCCGACGTACTCGTCGACGGTCGGCCCGATCGAGCCGTTCGTGTAGACGACGCGTGATTCACCCTGGTAGTCGATCGGTTCGTCCTCGACCTCGGTGCTGTTGACGAGGACCTGGGTCGCGTTCTGCTGTTCGCGGAGCGTGAACTCCGAGACGTTCGAGGCGTTCTGGATCTGAACGTCCCAGGACGCGCCCATGTACGGTTCGGACGTCTCGTTCGCCCAGGTCCCGTCGTACGTCGACCCGTTCTCCAGGGTCGTCGTTGCCCTGAACGACTCGTTGACGTAGGTCAGCACGCCGCTCCCGGTCGATTCGTTCTGTGCCTCGATCTCGGAGACGGTGTAGGTCCGTCCGTCGACGGTGATGTTCTCACCGAGCGCGTAGTTCTCAGCGTCTTCGAGTGAGATCGTCGGCCGCTGGGCATCGACACCAGTGGTGACGTACGCGTACGACCCCGCCCCGATGACGAGGAAAAGGGCGAAATATAACGCCGCGGCTCGTCGTTGCATACTCGGAGCGAGGGCAGCCCGGCCTTTAACCGTTACTTTTTACGAGAGACGGCAGCGCCGACCGCGAGGGGCGGTCTGACCGGTCGGGAGACCGCCGGAAATCGGTCAGAACGCGGCCGACTGGGGGTGTTCGCTGTCCGTCGAGTCGCTTCGACCCCCCGAGCAGGCCGCGAGCGTCGACGCCAGCGTCCGGACCGCGCGTTTGTGGTCGCCTTTCGGCGCGTAGGCGGCGACCGGCGATACCGACAGCTCGTCGTACGCCGAGAACGCGTCCGCGGGCACGTCGCCACGGCGCTCGTACTCGACTCGAACCGCCGTGAGCAACTGGTGCAAATGGAGGAGTTCGTCTTTCCGCATCGGTATCCCAGCTAGGGGCCCGAACTCCCTAAACCGCACGACAGGAGTGCTGTCACAGCACACGATCTGTGGGGTCGAACCCTATGCCGGGCGAGGGGTCGGGAGCGCGCGGTGGCGGCGCGGCACGACGAGGAAGTTACCGCGGTGTTCGGTGAAGATGTACTCCAGGATGCCGTTGTTGACGCGCTGGCGGATCGCGGGATTGTCCGTGAGGTCCTGGCCGTTCATCGCCTCCCGGACCTCCTCGAAGGCAGTGATCCCGCGCTGGAGCGACGGGAAATGGAGGCTCGCGATGTCGTCGTCGGTCGACTCGAAGTGTCGCCGCAGCAGGCGGACGTTGCCCGCCTCGTCGCGGTTGGCGCGGGCGGCCTTCTGGGCGTGGCCCACGCGGCCGTACTCGCTGGCGTGCTCGCGGATGGCGTCGACGAACTCGTCGATGCCGCTGTCGGCACCGAGGTTCGCGCCGACGCCGGAGACGAGCCCGTTCTCGGCGTGGGCGGGGCTGAACATCTCCATGACCCGCTCGTCGTAGTCCTGTTCGACGTACCAGTCGTCCAGGCGCTGGCGGATGTTCGCGACGTGTTTGGTCGTCCCGCCCGCGAAGGGCCCCGAGTCGATGGTGACGTAGTCCTCGGTCGCCTGGTTGCCGGCGAAGCCGGCTTTGAATCCCATGAACAGCGGCGACTCTTCTGGGACGGGGTTCGAGTCCGGGACGCCGTTGAGGCCGTGCTGGCGCTCGGCCGGCATCCCCGCACCGACGAATCCCGTCCGCCGGTCGTCGACGGTCATCGCCGCCGTGAGTTTCGTCTCGACCGTGATCCCGTTGGCTTCGCTGCGCTCGCCGGTGAGCGCTTCCTCCGCCTCCAGCAGGGCGTCCGCGCGGTCGCTGGCGAGGTGCAACAGGGCGTCCTGGGTGTCGAGCGTCGGCTCCTCGAACGGGGAGAGCCGTCGGGGCTGTGGCAGATCGATGTCCTCGGGGAGGTCGGCGTCGAACCGCTCGAAGTACGACGGCGAGTACGCGATGGAGTAGACGAGCCCCTCGTTCGAGCGCTCGTAGGCGCGGTCGAGCGTCCGCAGGGCGGTCTCGACAGTCTCTCGGTCCCCGGTCGTGGGCGGCCCGCTCCGGTCGAGGGTCAGATACAGCAGGGTCTGGTGGCGCGGGAGTGCGGTGTTGCCGCGGTCGTCCGTGCGCACGCGGTCGTTCCAGGCGTACTGGCGATCGGGGAGCGTCGAGGGGTCCTCGACGCCCGAGGGAACGGGGTTCTTCGCCCGGGGTGCGCGCCCGAGACAGGCCGACAGCGCGCTGGCCCCGCCGGCTGCCACGGCGGCCTTGCAGAACTCGCGTCGCGGGAGGTCTTCGGGGAGGTCCATCAGAGCGTCACCTCCGCGTCCGGCATATCGAGGAAGGCCGTCTCGTAGCCCTCGTGGCGGGCGACCTGCGGGGGCGTCTCGACCTGCAGCGAGAGGGTGTCGCCCGACTCGACCGAGTCGACGACGGCCCCGTAGTGGTAGTTCAGATCGGGGTCCAGCGTCCGGGTGAGGGTGTCGGCGAACACCTCGCTGTCGCCGCGGGTGAGCGTTCCCGCGAGCGACATCGCCGGGACGATCATCCGGTTGTGGGGCGTGCGGGCCGAGACGGCGAGGTACTGACCCGAGGCCTCGATACCGGCCGGCGGCGACTCCAGCACGGAGACCACCAGGTTTGCGTCGCCCGTGGTGGCGGTGCCTCGAACCTCACCGGGGAGATCAGTTTGTGCCGGGGCCGTGGAGTTCGGGAGCATCTCCATGTCCATCGGCTCCAGCGCGCCCGTTTCGCCGGCGTTGTCCAGTTCCTCGTAGCTGATCTCGTTTTTCGTCGCCTCGCTGTAGTCGAACTCGATGGTCGCACTGCCAGGTTCGGCGAAGCGACCGTCGAAGTCGCCGGTCGTCCGGACGCCGTCGCCGGGGACCGCGCCGACGTTGATCTCGACGGCGTAGGAGCCGTCCCCGTCGCCCTCGAAGTTCGCGCCGTAGTGAAACCCCATCGGCTGGGAGAGCATCGGGTAGATGACCTCCTCGGAGACTAACTCGCCGTCCTTGCGCAACACGACGTCCAGCCCGGTCTCGGGGAGGACGAGCCCGGTTTCGGGGTCCCAGACCGTCGCCATCAGGTGCATCGCGTCCCCGCTCTGAATCTCCGTGATGTTCGCCTCGGACCCGGTGACGGTCCAGAACCGGTGTGGGTAGCTGTACATCGCCGCGACCTCGTACTCGCCGGCCGACGCGGAGCCGACCATCTCCATCCCCTCGACGTGGGTCGGGTAGTAGACCGCGTCCGGCCGGTCCTCGACGAGCGGCGGCGAACGCACCGACCGCTGTTCGGTTTCGAGCAGGCCACAGCCAGCCAGTCCGGCCGTCCCGACCAGTCCAGCACCGGCTCGAAGGACGTTCCGCCTCTTCATTGAGACGGACTAGACGCCCCACGGAAAAGCCCGTTCTGGTACGACTCTCGAACCGTCCCGCGGTTCTGTGGTGTGTTGGCGTCCCTCAGAGACACTCACTCCTCGAGGAGGGAATCGACCAGTCGGGCGAACCGGTCGACGAGGCGATCGGGGACGGAGGCGTCGACCTCGCCGAGCAGTCGCGCGGTCGCGTCGGGACGGGTCGCCGCGAGCGTCACGCGGTCCCCCTCGTCGCGGCGTTTCTCGACGAGGTCACGCTCGACCAGGTTGTCGAGGTGCCACTCCAGCGTGCTCCGGGCGATTCCGAGGTCGTCGGCGACGGTCGCCGGGCGGTCGGGGCCGTTGGCGAGCAGCCATAGCACGACCTCGCGGGCGGTCTCGCGCCGAAGCAGCGCGAGCGCGCCGCGTTCCCAGTCGTCGAAGGCGTCGGGGTAGTAGTGGGTCCGGCCGTACAGTTCCTCGGCGAGCACGGCGTCGGCGGTGCGCAGTCGGCGGAGGTGGTACTGGACCTGCCCCCGGCCGAGGTCGAGGTCGCGAACGAGCGCGCTGAAGTGGATGCCGGGGTCCCGCTCGACGCGGTCGGCGATACGCTGTCGGGTCTCACTCATAGGTTTCCTCCGGCGGGGAGCCGCGAGCGGTCCGGGCGGTGTAGACCGCTGCGACCACCAGCGCCGCCATGGCCACGTCCAGTCCGTGTTCCAGCAGGTGGTGGGTCTCGTCGGCGATGACGGCGTTCATCGTGAGGACGGCGACGGCGGTCCGCGCCAGTAGCGTCGCGAGCGCGAGCGTCACGAGCAGGTACGACCACGATCGGCGGCGCGCGAGCGCGGCCAGCGCCAGGCCGATGAGGACGCTCGACCCGAGGCCGGCGAGCGCGAGCACGACCGGGAGCGCGACGGCGGTCGCCCCGGGAGGCACCGCGTGCAGCGACGGAGCGGCGGGGAGCATCGACATGTTCGAACGCGGCGGTCCGGACGTTTGTGCGTTTCTACGTGCAGCGGGCGGCCGCCAGGGACAGTGCGACCACCGCGACCACGACCGCCACGACGCCGAACCCGGACCCGTCGGAACTCGTCGTCGGCGTCGGTTCCGTGACGGTATCGGCGGGTGTTTCCCCGGTCCCGTTCGTACCGGCGTCGGTCGTTGGACCGGTGCCGTCCGCGTTCCCGCCGGCCGGCGTGTTCACTTCGACGGTCGACGGTCCCGACGTGGGACCGACCGCGCCGACGGGAATGGCCACCGGTTCGCCCGCGACGCGCACGACCGGGTCGTCGTCGTCGAACTCGCCGTCGCCGTCGTCGGTATGGACCGCGACCGACAGCGCGGGCCACGACGACCGGTTCCCACTGAGATCGACTGGAACGCGCACGCCCGTGTGCGTGCCCGCGTCCAGCGCCTGCGACCCGCGCGGCCGCCCCAAGGAGCCGTTCTCCCGCTCGTGGACCACGACGTGGCCCCGATCCGGGAGCGCGACGCGTTCGACCAGCAGTTCCCCGTCCGTCTCGGTTACGCCGCTGCCGGTGACCACGTGGGCCGTCCCCGAGCGCTTGCCGAGCGCGACGCGTTCGCCGGCCGGTTGGTCGAACCACAGCAGCAGATCGTCGTCGTCGGGGTCGAACTCGCCGTCCCCGTCGTCGGCGTGTAGCACCGTCCAGACCGTGGCGTTCCCGTCGATGGCGTCCCATTCCGACTGGTCGATCCGGACGGTTGCGCCCGTGTGAAGCCCCCTCTCGAGCGCTCGGTGGCCGAGCACGCGACCGGGCGTCCCGTTGTCGTCGGCGCGGACGACGAGGTAGCCCGGTTCTGTCAGGAACGCCTGTTCGACGACGACGGTGCCGTTGGCCGACGTCTGCGGGTGTGCCGTCGCGTGGTTCCCGTGGGCGACGGCGAGTCCGGCGACCGTCGCGACCGCGAGCGCGAGCAGACAGCCGACGGCGAGCAGGCGGCGCGTCATAGCTGGAGTTCCATGTCGGGCATTTCGAGAAAGGCGCGCTCGTAGCCCTCGTGGCGGGCGACCTGCGGGGGCGTCTCCACCCGCACCCGGAGACGGTCGCCGGACTCGGTCGCCGGCAGCGTCGTTCCGTGGTGATACCCCAGGTTCGGGTCCAGCGTCCGGGTGAGCGCCTCGTCAGCCACCGTGCTGTCCCCGCGAGTGAGACTGGCGGACAACCCCATGCCGGGGATGTCGAGCCGGTTGTACGGCGTCCGGGGCGAGACGGCGAGGTAGGGGCCAGTGCCGTTGACACCCGTCGGTGGGTCGTCGAGCAGCGTCTCGACGAACCGCGCGTCACCGCTCCGTGCCGTCCCGACCGACTCGCCCGGCAGTGCCGACGCCTCGGGCGCGCGACCGACGGGCACGCCCATCTCCATCGGGGCCAGCGCGCCGGGGGAGCCACCCTGGTCGACATCGCGGGAACTGACCGACGCTCTGGTCGCCGGGGAGTATTCGAGGTCGATCGTGCCCGTGGCCGGGTCGGCGAACCGGCCGCCGAACGCGCCGGTGGTCCGGACCCCGTTTTCGGGGAGCGCGCCGACGCTCACGTCGACGGTGTAGGTGTCGTCCCCGGGCAGCGGGAAGTTGCCGCCGTAGTGAAACCCCATTCGCTGGGAGAGCATCGGGTAGATGACCTCCTCGGAGATCAGGCGGCCCGCGCGGTTCACTTCGACCGACAGGCCGGTTCCGGGAAGGACCGTCCGCGTCTCGCGGTCCCAGACGACGGCCATCAGGTGGACGGCATCGTCGTCGTCGATCGGAACGACGCTTCGCTCCTCGCCCGTCACCGTCCAGAACCGGTGGGGGACCGTGAACAACAGCGCCACCTCGTACTCGCCGGCCCGAGTCCGGCCGGCCATCGCCATCTCCTCGAGGAACGTCTGGACGTAGACGCCCCCGTCGTCTGTGCTCCCGGCAGTGGATGTCGTCGTGGTCGTCGTCCCGCCGGAATCAGTGGTCGCCGACCCAGTATCCGGGCTGGAACAGCCAGCGAAGAGGGCGACCGACAGGCCGACGCCGCGGCGGAGGTATCGCCGTCTGTCCATTCGTCCGCACTTCGACCGGCACCGAATTAGGGTTTGTGCAGCCAGACCGGCGTGCCTCTCGACACGGAAACGTTTAAGATAGTCCATGGCATTGGTTACCATACTCATGGCACTCAGTGAGGCGCAGCATTCGGGACGCACGGTCCGACGCGCAGACGAGATCCGGGAAACCGACACGGTCAGACACGTCGACGAACTCTCCGAGGCGGAGCTCTCGGCTTTTCTCGCGGGCATCGACGGGGGCGTCTCCAGTCCCGCACCGCTCGAATCGGGCGAAGTCATCGTCTTCACCGATTACTTCCGCGTCCAGTAGCGACGAGACGGTTTTCCGGCCGCTCGATACCGTGAGCAGTGGGTACGGGAACCGGATCGAAGGGGGAAAGGAATCGAGTACCGCTCAGACCAGCGTGTCCGGGCGGTCCGAGAGGTAGTCGAAGACGGCACCGAGCGTGAAGCCGTAGGCGAAGTGGGAAAGCAGGGTAAGCACGGCGTACAGCGCGAGGACGGCGAACCCGCCGCCGATGCCGTCGGCGAAGGCCAGCACGAAGCCAGTCCAGAGAACGAAGCCGTAGGGGAGGCCCTTCTGGGCGAAGTTCTTCCCGGGGAGGTACGGCGAGGTCGCGGCGAACAACAGCGGCCAGGTGAGCATCCCCCCGGCCAGGAAGATCAGATACCCCACGGCCAGGGCGTTCCCCGGGAAGATGACGCTCAGTCCCGTCAGTTCCGACAGCGTCGCGAACGTCGCCATGTCGAAGGCGTTCAGCGTCGACGCGACGAACAACCCGATCGTCATCGCGGCCGTCCCGACCAGACCGCCGACGGCCCCGATCAGCCCGTCGGTGACGATCCCCGCGAGGGTGTCGAAGTCCGGGTCCGCCACGTCGGCCCCGACCTCCGCGTCGAACTCCTCGGATCGGTGTACATGTTTGTCATCGTCTGCCATGGTAATGACTATCGTGTTGCTGAGGCAAAAGTGTTCCGAGCATGTTGTTCATCTGTCTGTTATGAGGGTGGTACGGAGTTCGGCGAAAGGAACAAAGCAACGACCGGCGTAGCCGTGACCATGACGACGACGATCGAAGTCGAGGGAATGAGTTGTGAAGGCTGCGAACAGTCCGTCGAGGACGCGCTCGACGGCGTCCCCGGCGTCACCGATGCGACGGCCGACCGCGAGAGCGAGTCCGCGACGGTCGAGGGCGACGCCGACCCGGACCAACTCGTCGCAGCTGTCGAGGACGCCGGCTACGACGCGAGCGTGTAGCCGGGAACCCCATCGCGAGTGGGAACTGCCCCCGTGTTTCAGGGTCTATTTTTCACCCCGCCCCTCCACCAGTCGGTATGGGACTCGACGAGGACGCACTGGAGTATCACAGTACCGACCCCCCGGGGAAGATCGAAATCGCGACGACGAAATCCACCAGCACACAGCGAGACCTGAGCCTGGCGTACTCGCCCGGCGTGGCCGCTCCCTGTCGCGCTATCGACGAAGACCCCACCGACGCCTACACCTACACCGCCAAGGGCAACCTCGTGGGCGTCGTCTCGAACGGGTCGGCCGTCCTGGGCCTGGGCGACATCGGTGCCCAGGCCTCGAAACCCGTTATGGAGGGGAAAGGCGTCCTCTTCAAGCGGTTCGCCGACATCGACGTCTTCGACGTGGAGTACGACTTCGAAGAGCCCGACCAGTTCGTCGAGGCCGTCGCCGGCATGGGACCCACCTTCGGCGGCATCAACCTGGAGGACATCAAGGCTCCGGAGTGTTTCGAGATCGAGCAGCGCCTCCGCGAGCGGATGGACATCCCCGTCTTCCACGACGACCAGCACGGCACCGCCATCATCACCGGGGCGGCACTGCTCAACGCCACCCACATCAGCGGGAAGGACCTCGCGGACCTCGACGTGACCTTCGCCGGGGCCGGCGCGGCCGCCGCCGCGACCGCCCGCTTCTACGCCTCGCTGGGCGTGCCCCGCGAGCAGATCACGATGTGTGACGAACACGGCATCCTCACGGCCGATCGCGAGGACCTGAGCGAGTTCACGGAACCGTTCGCCGAACCCCCCGAGGCGGGCGGCGACCTCGCCGATGCGATGGCCGGGGCCGACGCCTTCGTCGGCCTCTCTGTCGGAGGCATCGTCAGCCAGGAAATGGTCGCATCGATGGCCGACGACCCCATCGTCTTCGCGATGGCCAACCCCGAACCCGAGATCGGCTACGAGGAAGCCACGGCCGCCCGCGACGACACGGTCATCATGGCGACGGGGCGCTCGGATTTCCCCAACCAGGTCAACAACGTCCTGGGCTTTCCCTTCATCTTCCGGGGGGCGCTGGACGTGCGCGCGACCGAGATCAACGAGGCGATGAAAGTCGCCGCCGCCGAGGCCATCGCCGAACTGGCCCGGAAGGACGTGCCCGACGCGGTGCGGAAAGCCTACGACGACCAGCCGCTGCAGTTCGGCCCGGAATACATCATCCCGAAGCCGCTCGACTCCCGGGTCCTCTTCGAGGTCGCGACGGCCGTCGCCGAGGCCGCCATGGACAGCGGTGCCGCCCGCCGCGAGGTCGCCCTCGAGGACTACCGCGAGCAACTGGAGGCCCGTCTCGGCAAGTCCCGCGAGATGATGCGCGTGATCCTGAACCAGGCCCAGAGCGACCCAAAACGCGTCGTCCTCGCGGAGGGCGACGACGGGAAGATGGTCCGAGCCGCCCACCAGCTCGCCGAGGAAGGCATCGCCGAACCGGTGCTCGTGGGCGACCGCGAGCGCATCTGGGCCACCATGGAGGCACTCGGACTCGATTTCGACCCGGAGATCGTGGATCCGGAGGCGGACCAGCTCGACCCCTACGCCGACCGCCTCTACGAACTCCGCAAGCGGAAGGGCATCACGCGCTCCGAGGCGAGCGACCTCATTCAGGACGGCAACTACCTCGCGAGCGTCCTCGTCGAGATGGGCGACGCCGACGCGATGCTCACCGGCCTGACCCACAACTACCCCGACGCCCTCCGCCCACCGTTACAGGTCGTCGGCACCGCCGGCAACACCGAGTACGCCGCCGGCGTCTACATGCTCACCTTCAAGAACCGCGTCGTGTTCTGTGCCGACACCACCGTCAACCAGGACCCCGACGCAGACGTGCTCGCGGAGGTCACCCGCCACACGGCCGACCTGGCCCGCCGGTTCAACGTCGACCCCCGGGCGGCGCTGCTCTCGTATTCGGATTTCCGCTCCGTCGACAACCCGGGCACGGTCAAGCCACGCCGCGCCGCCCAGCAACTGCGGGCGGACCCCGACGTCGACTTCCCGGTCGACGGGGAGATGCAGGCCGACACCGCCGTCGTCTCCGAGATGCTCACCGGGGAGTACGACTTCACCGACCTCGATTCGCCGGCCAACGTCCTCGTGTTCCCCAACCTGGAAGCCGGCAACATCGCGTACAAACTGCTCCAGCGCCTCGGCGGCGCGGACGCCATCGGGCCGATGCTCGTCGGCATGGACAAACCGGTCCACGTCCTCCAGCGCGGCGACGAAGTCAAAGACATCGTCAACCTCGCGGCCGTCGCCGTGGTCGACGCACAGGATAGTAACTGACCACTAGAAGCAAGCGAATCGGTTGGGGAGGTGGGTGGCTGTGGCCGTGGGTGTCACGGAGAAAAGCGGTGCGGAGGAACACGAGCGAGAGTACGGCGACGAGGGTCGCGAGGTGCGAACGAAGTGATGCACCTCGAAAGCCGAGCGGCGTAGCCGCGAGGCCTGGCGGGACGAGTCGCCGCTTTTTCGCCCACGTTTTTCGAGTCGAGCGGGACCGAAGGTCCCGCTGACCGTGCGAACGGGCCCTCGGCCCGTGAGCAGAGAGTGGTTCGAGCGTGGCGAAGCCACGACTCGAACCCGACGAAGAAAAAGGTGGGTTGGCAAGATATATTTCCCGAGCCATAGTTGCGAACTATTGAGGCAATGCGCCCGGACACCGAGACGCCGACCGCAATCCTGGCGGCGACAGTCGTCGTCGGGTTCCTGGCGGTGGCTTTCATCGCGTTCGTGCCCGCCGGCGAGAGCGCCGACAACCGGTCGCTGTTCGGCGACCGCGCGACCGAGCGGATCACGACACTCGACGGCGTCAACGCCACGGTCGAGACGGTCATCGAGCATGGCAACGAGACGAGCCGCACGGTCGAGCGCGTGAGCCTACGGCCAGCCACGAGTGAGTACAGGTCGGCCCACCGGAACGAGTCCGGGCGGCAGTGGGACCTCCGTGTCTCGAACGGCTCGGTGCTGTGGCTCTACGACAGCGACGAAAACGAGGCCAAGAAAATCGAACGCACGGCGGCACGGGCCGGGAACAGCACCCGAACCGATCGGCTCGAGCGACTGGTCCAGCGACTCGCCCGGGACCGAGCGACGGACACCGCGTCGACACCCACTCCCGGCGTCAGGCCCCTCCCAGCCGTCCCACACGGGGCCAGCGGTGAGTCAGCGATCACGAAAGGGGCTGGCGGCGGTAGCGCCTTCGACGTGACCTACGTCGGGAACGCGACCGTCGACGGGCGCGCGGCGTATCACGTCCGCATCCAGTCCCGGTCGACCGGCGAGTCGGCGGTCGTCCGGAACTACACCCAGCAACTCTGGCTCGACACCGAGTACTTCTACCCGGTAAAGCGCCAAACGAGCTGGCGACAGAACGGATCGCGGACAGTGATCACGACCATCCACCGGGACGTAGTATTCAATCCCGGCCTGGATGACGCTCTGTTCGCGTTCGACCCGCCCGCCAACGCGACCGTCGACGAGGAAGACGACCACACGCAGTGGACGTACGGTTCGATCGCCGCGCTCCAGGCGGCGGCACCGATGTCGGTCCCGATTCCGGAGGTCCCCCGGAGCTACGAGCTCGCGGTCGCCACCCGGACGAACGTCCCCGGTCGAGTCCGGAGCGTCGGTCTCAAATACGCCAACGCAACCGCCCAACTCTCCGTGTCCAAGAGCAACCTGACGTGGTACGACCCCCGAACGGAGAGTGAGCCGGTCACCGTCGGCGACCAGCAGGGCGAGTTCCGGAACCTCGGCCCCGAACAGACCGTCTCCTGGACTTGTGACGGCTGGGAGTACTCGGTCAGTGGCCGGGGCGTCTCGAAGTCGCTATTGCTCGATGTCGCCGAGTCCGTGAGCTGTGACTAGCGATGGAGTCGATCGACGAGACGAGCGTCCGGGTTCGACCGGTTGCGACACAGCCAGAGCACGGCTTCTGTCGCAGCAAAGCTGCTCCCTGCTTCAGATCCGTTACTGATTCTCGTCGCTCACGAATCGTTCGCGACACAGAAGCCAAGGGCCGGATTTGAACCGGAGCCACGTCGCTCGCAACCGCTCACTCGTGGCAGGGTTCAAATCGCGGCCGATAGCTTTTGCTCACGACGCGTTGTCGTTCCCAAAAGAGCCAAGGGCCGGATTTGAACCGGCGGGGGTTCCGCTCTGCAGGCGGATGCGTTCGGCCAGACTCTGCCACCTTGGCGCAGTTCAGACTTATCGAGAGCGGTGTTTAAGCATAGCGGTCTGGGAGAAGTGAACCCCGACTACCGCCACTCCAGCGTCAATCGAGTGCCGCCAGCCCGACGTATGCGACGAGTGCGCCGGCGCCCGCCAACAGGCCAGCCGTGATACCCGGCCAGATCCCAGTCAACTGGCCCAGGAAAGCCCCGGCCGCACCACCAATACCGGCGAGCAGCGGTGGCCCCCAGCGCACCCGCCGCGGATGATTCCACTCGCCCGGCTCACTCGCCAACCGTTCCCTGATGGACATCGATGACTCTACCCACAGCCGAGCCGCCGACGAGCAAAAAAATTGTGCGACCGTCAGTACGATCGAGGCATCCCCAGCGTGTGTTCGGCGATGTGGTTGCGCATCATCTGTGACGATCCCGGTGCGACCGTCGCCAGCCGACTCCCCTTCCACATCTCGATCACCATATAATCTCGACTGAAACCGTTCCCACCGTGGGTCTGGACCGCCACGTCGGTCGCCTCGTGTCCGGCCTCGGTCGCCCGGAGCTTCGCCATGTTGGATATTTCGGACGTCTTCTTCGGATCCGCCGTGTTGTCCAGCATCCACGCGGCCTTCTGGACCAGCAACTCCGCCGCCTCGAGCTTCGAGTAGGAGTCCGCGATCGGATGCTGAATCGCCTGATGGGCACCGATGGGCTGGTCGAACACCTCGCGATCGTTGGCGTAGTCCACCGCCCGGTCCAGCGCGTTCCGGCCGAGGCCGATCGCGCCAGCCGACCCCACCAGGCGCTCGGGATTGACGGTATCGAACAGTTGGTACAGGCCCATCCCCTCTGTCCCGATGATGTCCGACTCACTGGCCTCGTAGTCGTCAATCGAGAGCTCGAACTGCCGTTCCGGCGTCGGAATGCCGACGTCGAGTTCGCGGCGTTCGATGGCCGGGTCCTGTGGATCCACCAGGAAGAGGGTGATCCCCTGAGTCCGCTCGGCCACCTCGTCTTTAGCCGTCGTCCGTGCGACCAGCAGCATCTGGTCGGCTCTGTCGACACCGCTGATCCACTGCTTGCTCCCGTTGACCAAGTAGGTCCCGTCGTCCTGCTCCTCGGCAAACGTTTCCAGGTTCGGCGCGTTGTGCCCGGCGTTCGGCTCCGTCAGCGCCATGCAGAAGTTCAGATCCCCCTCCACCAGCGGCTCCAGCAGTTCCGCCTTCTGTTCCTCGCTCCCGTGATTCGTCAACGTTACTGCCCCGAACACGACGTTGACCACGAACAGCATCTCCGCACCCATGCAGCCACTGGCGACTAACTCCTCGACGATCGTCGTCAACTCCACGACCCCCATCCCCTCCCCGCCGTACTCCTCCGGGACCGTCACACCCAGGAACCCGGCCTCCGCACAGTCCTGCCAGAACTCGGTCGGTTCGCGCTTCTCGTTCGTGACCGACAACCAGTACTCGTCGTCGTACCCAGCAGCGACCTCTCGTGCCGTCTCCCTGATCAACCGGTGTTCCTCCGTCTCGACGAAGCCGGGGTCGGGGGATCGTGTACTAGTCACACACCCACATAGACCCCCGATAGCTTAAAACTGCGAACTTCCAACGGCTTGTCCGTTTTTCAGGAGTTGTAACTCATCGTCGCAAGTATAGAAACCCCGCCAGCGGGTGCTGGTGGGGTTCGAAATGAAACGACCCCCACACGGCCGATCCGTGTGAGGGTCGAAATGAATGGGGGCGGCGAACCGAGTCTCCCAGAGGCTCGCGCACTCCAGTAGGCCTCGGAACGCAGGTGGGCTTAACTTCCGTGTTCGGGATGGGTACGGGTGGAAACCCCACCGCTGTGGCCGCCTTAACGCCGA
>NZ_SOSC01000004.1 GCF_005049285.1 Halorientalis salina
ACAGCTCCAAGCGGCACTCAGCAACCGGTTCTTTGACTCGCTCGACGATCTTACAACAGCGATCGACACCGCTCTCGGTCAGCTTTCCGTTCCAGAAGTGAGCAATTACTTCTAGTGTCTACTATAGGTTTGAAACACTACTAAGCGCCGTCGCCACCATCGCGCAGCGTTTCGGTGGCGTCAGTCGGCGCGATACAGTGTCACCACTCCGCTGACCAGAAATAGCGCGCCGAGGAGACCGGCGACAGTGATCCCCAACCGGAGCATCGATCCGAGGACCCAATCGGTCCGTTCAGACGTGCGGACTGAGTAGTTGTCTCCCTGGTATTGGACGACGTAGCGACCGCTCCCGGGTTCGGAGTTGTCGGTCACATACTGGAACTCCGGTGCCGTGTCCTCTTCGGTGTCGACGGCGTACTCCTCCTCGTCGAGCGCTCGGTCGAACACCTGCTTCCCGCGGTCTGAGAGGTTCTCGTACCGGAGGTGACCGGGTTCGGACGCGTCGAACTGCTCGTGCGTTTCGGTGACGGTGTGGACGTACGTCACGTCGTTGACCTGGACCTGTCCGAGCCCCCACCACGCGCCGAGCACGAGAACGAGTCCGATAGCGACGTACCGCCACCCCCGGTCGGTATCCATCGAGCCTCCGTTTTTCTGATGATTATAAATGTTTTATTATTGATTAGTATGGGGAAGGGAATACGGTAGCACGAGCATCCGCGCGCCAGCGGCGCGCGGTTCCCCGGACGCGAGGCGGGCGAGGCGCGACTGTAGGGAGCGCCTCGAAGCGAACGGGCGAAGCCCGTGAGCAGGCGAGCGTCCGGCCTTTTTTGGTCCAGTTTTTTCGAGGAGGGGTCGCGCCCTGCGCGACCCGACGAAGAAAAAGGTGGTCTAATAGCTATCGAGGTCGGTCCCCACAGAACAGACGTACTCGCCGGTGGCGACCTGCGGGAGTCGGCGGGTGCGCCAGAACACGCCCGAGGAGTCGGCGGTGATCTCGGCTTTGCGCTCGCCGAAGACGTCGGTGACCTCGAACAGGAGATCGTTACGGGAGACGCGTTCGCCCAGTTCGGCATGGAAGGTGACGAGGCCGCCGGTGGGCGACCCGTACTGCTCGAAGCCCTGCGCGCGGGTCTGGGGGTCGGGAACGTGGGTGCCGTCGGTGAAGCCGTAGTAGTCGAGGACGTTCCTGACGCCGCGAACGCCGACGTCGATGGAGTGGTCGTCCCAGCCGACACACCCGCCCAGTTCGGGGTCGATGGTGGGGATGCCCTCGTCGGGGCCGGCGCGGGCGAGTTGGCCGTCGGGGCCTTTCTGGTCGAGAATGTGGCCGCAGCCGAAGGCCTTCGCGAGTTCGAGGCAGTCGTCGTGGAGGCGGTGGCGCGTGCCACAGCGGACGCGACACTCCTCGATCATCCGTGAGGTCGACCCCTGGTGGAGGTCGAGAATCAGGTCGGCGCGGGTTGCGGCGTCGAAGGTGGCCGCGGCGATGCGCTCGCTGGAGGTGCCGTTCTCGTCGCCCGGGTACGCCCGGTTCATCTTGGTGTCGTCGACCGGGTTGCGGTGCTCGGCGACCTGGAAGGCGTGGTAGTTGACGATGCCGACGACGAGGATCGTGCCGGCGATCTCGTCGGGATCGAGCTGTGGGAGGACGCGCCGGATGACGCCGACGCCGTTCAATTCGTCGCCGTCGCTGGCCGCCTGTAGATAGAGCGTCTGCCCGCTGTCGGCACCGTTGACGACCGCGACCGGCAGGCCGATCTCGGTCCCGTCGCGGGCCTCACCGACGAACAACCGCCCCGTGTCTACCTCACCCGGGGCTGCGGTCGCCGTGCCGAGACTTGTCATTGTATCCATCCCGCGCCCCCATGCTCTTAGGCGGTTCGATAGCCGTCTCTCCTGCCGGAACCGGGAGTGTCCCGTCCACCCCGGACCGACGCGGTTTTTACGACACCGTCCGTACGCACGGCCGTGTCCGGGGACACCGACGCCGACGGGGCCAGCGGGACGGCAGCGTTCGTCGAGGCACTGGAAGTACCGCGGAACGCGCGCCGGGGCTTCGGGTTCGGCCTCGCCTTTACCGTCGCCACGTTCGTCTTCTTCGTGGTGATTCCCGGTGTGACGCGCTCGCCGCTGTACTACGTCATGCTGGCGTTCGTCCTCGCGGTCGGCATCGGCGGGATCGCGACCGCAGTACTGACGATGCGGACCGCCTATCGCCTCTCGAAAGAACTCTAGTCCTCGACGTCCGCGTCGTCGCCGGCCAGATCCGCCAGCCGCCCGGCTCCCGACCGGGTGCCCTTGGCGATGAACACGTCGCCGGCTGTCAGTTCAGTCGTGGGACCGGGCGAAACGACCCAGCTGCTCCCGTTCCGGTCGAGGCGGTCGCGTCCCCCGCGTGCCCGGCGGACGGCGATGACGCGCATCCCGGTCTCGGTTTTGACCATCTGCCCGCCGAGGGTGACGCCGTCGAGGGCGCTGTCGGGAGCGACGGTCAGTCTGACGATCACCTCGTCGGATTCTTTGACCGCTTCGGCGACGACCGGATGGGTGCCGAGGCCGCGGAGGACCCCTTCGCTGATTTCGAGGGCGGCGTCGCTGATGACCTCGGTCGCGTTCGCGAGGTGGACCAGCCCGCGCAGGGAGACGGGGTCGTCGATGCGGCTGGCCGCGCGCAGGACCCACGCCTCGAACCGGGACTGGAGGGCGTCGACCTCGGCTTCGAGTTCGAGGACTTCCTCGGCGACCTCGTCGCTGTCGAACAGCACCGCGCCGTAGGCCAGGTCGACGGCGAGTTCGCTCATGTTTTTCATGTGGACGATGGAGTCGACCGCCCGTTCGAGGTCGTCGATCCCGGGTTCGGGCGGGTCCGGCGGCGTGTACGACTCCCCGGCCGCATCGGCGTAGACGGTGGCGATGCCGTCCTCTGGACCGCGGAACAGGACGACGTCGCCCCGCCGGAGCGTCGTCTCGGCGTCCGGGTTGAACAGCCACTCGCCCTGCCGCCGGACCGCGAGGGCACGCACCCCGGTGTCCGTTTCGAGATTGATGTCGCCCAGCGAGCGGTCGGCGAAGGCGGAGTCGGGCGCGATCTCGGCCCGCACCAGCGTCTCGACGGCCTCGGGGAGCGCGGCACGCATCGCGTCGGGCAGGCCGATGTCCTCCAGGACGATCTTGGCGATGTCGCCGGCCGCGTCGCTGACTTTCTCCGCAGCGCCGACGACGCCGAGGACGGGCGCGAGCGCTTCGGCGTCCTCGGGGTTGCGCGCGGCCATCAGCAGGCTCATACGGGCGCGCATCTGGAGGAGGTCCATTCTGGTTTCCAGTTCGAGGACCTCCTCCGCGAGTTCGTCATCACCGAGTAACACCGCCGAGTACGACAGGTCGATCAGCAGCTCGGCGGTGTCTTTCATCTCCGCCAGCACCTCCTTGACGCTGACGGGCTCGTAGGCGACGTCGTCGGCTGCCATCGTCCTAGCTCCACGGTGGCGAGACAAAAACGTTGTCCGCCACCGGCCGCCGCGACGGACACGTCACCGAAGGCGTGAAATGTTCCAAATATCTAGACGCCGTTCCGTAAAAGAATGGACATACGATCAATCCTGGCGCCCTGTAGCGGTAAGCTATCTGCCACGGATAATAATGTTTTTAGCGGCAGGTCCTAAAGCCCGACGTATGTCCGACGAGCTCAAGAAAGGGCTTGAGGGTGTTCTGGTCGCCGAGTCGGAGCTCAGCTACATCGATGGTGACGCGGGCCAGCTCATCTATCGAGGCTACTCCATCGACGATCTGGCGCGCGAGGCCAGCTACGAGGAGGTCCTGTACCTCCTCTGGCACGGTCACCTTCCCGACAGCGAGGAACTGGCGACGTTCACCGAGGAGATGGCGACGGAGCGCCAGCTCGACGAGAACGTACTGACGACGGTCCGACAGCTCGCCGAGGCCGAGGAGAACCCGATGGCCGCGCTGCGGACCGCGGTGTCGTCCCTGTCGGCCTACGACCCGGACGCCGA
Source organism: Halorientalis salina (assembly GCF_005049285.1). Lineage (GTDB taxonomy): Archaea > Halobacteriota > Halobacteria > Halobacteriales > Haloarculaceae > Halorientalis > Halorientalis salina. Next base: position 4,014 of record NZ_SOSC01000004.1, read on the forward strand.
CGCCGAGCCGACCGACCGGGAGGCCAACCTCCGGAAGGGTCGGCGCATCACGGCGAAGATTCCGACCATCATCGCGGCCTTCACCCGACTGCGCGACGGCGAGGACCCCGTCGCGCCCCGCGAGGACTTGGACCACGCCGAGAACTTCCTGTACATGTTGAACGGCGAGGAACCCGACGAGGTGCTCGCCGAAACCTTCGACATGGCGCTCGTCCTGCACGCCGACCACGGACTGAACGCCTCGACCTTTTCCTCGATGGTCGTCTCCTCGACGCTCGCGGACCTCCACTCGGCCATCCCGGCCGGCATCGGCGCGCTCTCGGGCTCGCTCCACGGCGGCGCGAACCAGGACGTCATGGAGGCGCTGCTCGACCTCGACGAGAGCGGGAAAGAACCGGTCCAGTGGGTCAAGGACAAACTCGACGCCGGCGAGCGCGTCCCCGGCTTCGGCCACCGCGTCTACAACGTCAAGGACCCGCGCGCCCGCATCCTGTCGGACAAGTCCAAGGCGCTGGGCGAGGCCGCTGGCTCGCTGAAGTGGTTCGAGTACTCCACCGACATCGAGGAGTGGATCGGCGAGCAGAAGGGCCTGGCCCCGAACGTCGACTTCTACTCGGCCTCGACGTACTACCAGATGGGCATCCCGGTCGACATCTACACCCCAATCTTCGCCATGTCTCGGGTCGGCGGCTGGATCGCCCACATCCTCGAACAGTACGAGGACAACCGCCTGATCCGCCCGCGCGGCCGCTACATCGGTCCGGACGAGCAGGAGTTCGTCCCGGTCGACGAGCGGTAAGTCGCAAGCGATCCCGAACAACCGTTTTTTCTATGACCGAGCGACCCCAGGAGGGCGACGTGTTCACCGTCGAACGCACCTTCACCAAAGCGGACGTGCGGGCGTTCGCCGAAGTCTCGGAAGACACCCAACCGCGCCACACCGAACCCGACGAGGACGGGCGGCTGCTGGTCCACGGACTGCTGACGGCGACGCTCCCGACGAAGATCGGCGGGAACCTCGAAGTGCTGGCGAGTCGGCTGGACTTTCACTTCCAGCGGCCGGTCTACACCGGCGACACCGTCACCTGCGAGTGGGAGTGTACCGAGGTGGCCGAGGCCGACGGCTACCTCGAAATCGTCGGGGACATCACCTGTACGAATCAAGACGGCGACGTGGTCATGACCGCCCGTGGCGAGGGGCGGATCTACGACTGACACCAGTCGACGGCAGTACAGTAATACACGAATACCTTAATACATCGTAGCGCCTACGTTCGTGACGATGACCATAGATATCGAGGAGTTCAACGCCGCCGACGAGGAGGAACTCGGCGGTCGAACGAACCCCGAGCGCGTCCTCGCGTTCCTGGCTCGGAACGCCGATACGGCGTTCCGGCAGGCGGAGGTTGCCGAGGGTGCGGGCGTCAAACGGGGGTCTATCGGCCCCGTGCTCTCGCGTCTCGAAGAGCGCGAACTCGTCCGACACAAGGGGGCATACTGGGCGATCGGCGACCCCGAGCGGATTCGAGAGGCAGAGGGATTGAGCAGCACGCTACAGTTCCTCGACGAGCGGTTCGGAACCGAAGACCCCGCAGACTGGCGGCCGAAAGACGGGGACGAATGACGGAGACGGACGAGTTCGACCCCACCGCTCTCGACCGGGGAACTGTCGTCTGGTGTCTCGACCCGTTCAAATTCGATTCGGAAGAAAGCGGAGAGCGAGACAACGCTGACGAAGAATCACTACCAGGTCGACCGGTTGTTATCGCCAACACTCCGGACCATCCGTTCGCTGGCGAACAGTATATCGGGCTTTCGTTGACGACCCGAACCTGGTATGCGGATCAACTCGTCGAGGTGACTGAGGAAGCGTGGCTCGATGGCGGCACGACACACCGAAGCTATCTGATTCCCTGGAGTATCCTCTCACCACAACCCGACGATATCGAGTTCTGGATCGGGCAACTGGACGGCGATGTCCTCACTGCTGCCCTTGGCGAATTGTTACCGTATCTCCATCCTGTACCCGAACAACTGGTCGAGTAAGATCTAGAGCCAGTCCTCGATGTCGTCGGCCATCGCGCCCCGTCGGATGATCTCGCCGGCCTCGACGTCGACGACCGTGCTCCCGCCGCCGGGCGTCTGCCCGCCGTCGAGCAACACGGCCGCGGCTTCGCGGACCTGCTCGCCCAGTTCGTCGAGGTCGCGGACGCTCCCCTCGCCGCTGACGTTGGCGCTCGTCGACGTAATCGGATGGAACGCGTCGAGCAGTTCGAGGGCGAGGTCGTGGTCGGGGACCCGGACGCCGACGCGGTCGCTGCCGGCAGTGAGCGCGTCCGGAACCATCTCTTTGCGGTCGACGACGAGCGTCACGGGGCCGGGGAGGAACTCGTGCATGAACCGTCGTTCGCGGGCGGTCGGAGCGGTGTACTCCAGTGCGGTCTCGGCGTCGGGGACGGCCAGCGAGACTGGTTTGTCGCGATCGCGGCCCTTCGCCTCGAAGACGCGGGACACGGCGTCGGCGTCGGTGGCGTCCGCGCCGAGGCCGTAGACGGTCTCGGTGGGATACACGACGAGGTCGCCGGCCCGCAGTGCGTCGGCGGCGGCGTCGATGTCGGCGTCGGTCATTGCCTGGTAGTCGGCGGTCCGGAGCGAAAAACCTGCCCCTCAGAGCGCGTCCAGTTCGGCCTCGATCTCGTCGTAGTCGGGGAACGCGGGCCAGGTGTCGGCGACCCAGGCGTACTGGACGACCCGCTCCGAATCCAGCAGGAAGACGGCCGGCCGGGGTTCGCTGACGCCGGCCATCCCGTCCAGCTCGTGGGCGATGCCGTACTGCTCGGCGACGCCGTTTTGCGGGTCCGAGAACAGGCGGTAGTCCATCTCCCGCTCGTCGATGGTCGTCTTGTGTTCGTAGGCCGACGAGATTGAACAGCCGACGACCTGCAGGCCGGCGTCTTCGTCATCGGGACGGTGTCCCCACTTCCGATCCCGAATCTCGTTCCACATATACGTGGTCGGAAAGGCCCCGTCCATGGTGTGAAAGAGCAGGAGGACGGGCCCCTCGGCGGTGAGATCGGAGAGAGCCGCGTCCTCCCAGTACTCCTGATTGACGAGGGGGCGCTCGAAGTCGGGGGCCTGCTCGCCGACGTCGGGGTGGTCGGCCGGGGGGAGATCGACCACCTCGAAGTCCAGTCCCATCACCATCAGTCGGCCCCTCCGGCGGCCGCGGCTTCGGCCTCGTCGCCGTAGGTCCCGTCGAGATAGGCGACGATGTTGGCGCTTTCGGACATGGTGACGCCCGTGTTCTCGTCGACGATGGCGGGGACGGTCCGCTTCCCGGAGATGCGCTTGACCACGTCCCGGTCCGAGTGCATCGGCTCGACGAACCGCGAGCGGTACTCGAGGTCGTACTCGTCTAGTTTGCGGACGACGCGCTCGCAGAACGGGCACGCCTGCAACCGGTAGAGTGTGATCGCTGGATCGCTCATCACTGGTCCCTTGGGGCGAACGCCCGGTAAGCCCTTCGGGCGTGCAAGGCGGACACACGGCCGAGCGGGGGCGGCAGCGGAGCGGCCAGGGAGTGCCCTTTGTGGGTATGACAAGTCTTAATCCCGACGGCGGTGAAGTCTGACTGCTAATGGCCGTCACTTCGGCTGCCACCGTACTGCTCTCGAACCCGACACCGTTAGTCACTGAAGTGCTCGGCGTGGCGCTCACCGACAGCCTCGTCACCGGTATCGGGGTCGTGTTCGTCCTGCTCTTGCTGGTGCTGTCGGCGTTTTTCTCCTCTTCGGAGATCGCCATGTTCTCGCTGGCAGCCCACCGCGTGGAGGCACTCGCCGACGACGGCGTCCCCGGCGCACGGACGCTCCAGCAGCTCAAGGAGGACCCGCACCGACTGCTGGTGACGATCCTCGTCGGGAACAACCTGGTCAACATCGCGATGACCTCCATCACGACGGGGCTGCTCGCCATCTACTTCAGCCAGGGCATGGCGGTTGCCATCTCGACGTTCGGGATCACGGCGCTGGTCCTGCTGTTCGGCGAGAGCGCGCCCAAGTCCTACGCCGTCGAGAACACCGAGTCGTGGGCGCTGCGCATCTCCCGGCCGCTGAAGTTCGCAGAGCGGGTGCTGTTCCCGCTGATCGTCGTTTTCGACTTCCTCACCCAGCAGGTCAACCGCATCACGGGCGGGCAGTCGGCCATCGAAACGTCGTACGTGACCCGCCAGGAGATCCGGGACATCATCGAGACCGGCGAGCGCGAGGGGGTGCTGGACGAGGAGGAACGCGAGATGCTCCAGCGCACCCTCCGCTTCAACAACACCATCGCCAAGGAGGTGATGACGCCGCGTCTGGACATGACTGCCGTGCCCGACGACGCGAGCGTCGGGGAAGCCATCGAGACCTGCGTCCAGAGCGGCCACGCGCGCCTTCCGGTGTACGAAGGCAGCCTCGACAACATCATCGGCGTCGTGCACATCCGCGATCTGGTGCGAGACCTGAACTACGGGTCGACCGACGCCGAGAACATCGAACTCGACGACCTCATCCAGCCGACGCTGCACGTCCCCGAGTCCAAGAACGTCGACGACCTGCTGGCGGAGATGCGGGACAATCGGTTGCACATGGTCGTCGTCATCGACGAGTTCGGGACGACCGAGGGACTGGTCACGATGGAAGACCTCACCGAGGAGATCGTCGGCGAGATCCTCGAAGGCGAGGAAGAAGAGCCCATCGAGTTCCTCACCGACGACACCGCGGTCGTCAAAGGCGAGGTCAACATCGAGGAGGTCAACGAGGCCCTGGAGATCGACCTCCCGGAGGGCGAGGAGTTCGAGACCATCGCCGGCTTCATCTTCAACCGCGCGGGTCGGCTCGTCGAGGAGGGCGAGCAGATCGAGTTCGACGGCGTCGACATCCGCGTCGAGCAGGTCGAGAACACCCGCATCATGAAAGCCCGCGTCACTCGCAAACTCGAACCGACGGAGCGGGACGAGGGAGAGGACGGGGACGGGGACGGGGACGAACCCCAAACCGAGGAAGCCAGAACCGAGTGACGGCCGTTTTCGCGACCGATTCAGGCGGAGTACTTATCAATATAGATACAGCAACTGCCGGTAGGAATGGTCGGGACCGCGGACGTGGCGGGTGTCGGACTGGCCAGCGTCGCGATCCCGGCGCTCGTGCTGGTCGCCGTCGCACTCAGGCACAGGGGGAAACCGGGGGTCCGCGGATTCGTCGTGGCGGTAACCGGGGTCGGCTGCTGGTCGCTGGCGAGCGGACTCCGAGTCCTCGTTCGGGACCCCGGACTCGCCTACGGTTCGGCGGTCGGACAGCTGGTGGCCGCGAACGTGACGATCCTGGGGTGGGCGCTGCTGGCCGTGGAGTTCGTCCGGGGGCGGCGGATTCGGCTGTTCTCGACGCGAGTCGCCGCCGTACTGGTGGTACCCGCCTGCACGGTCGTGCTCGCGGTGACGAACCGGTGGCATCACCTGGTGTACGCCGCCAGCACACACGTAACACAGGGAGGGCTCCAGCTCGGGTTCGGCCCGTGGTATCCGGTACACGCCCTGTATCTGCTGTCGTGTAGCGCCGGTGCCGCCGGCCTCCTCGTCCGGGAGGTTCCCGGTTCGAGCCGGGTCCACCGCCAGCAGGTGGTGCTGTTGCTGGTCGCGTGGGCCATCGCCACGCTCGGGGCGTTCGACTTCGTTTTCAGGCAGTTCGGGCCGTGGCCGTTCCCGGCGTACGTCGACGTGACGCCGGTCGGATTCCTCCTGGCGAGCGGCGTGTGGGGACTGGCACTGTTTCGCTACGGCCTGTTCGATCTGGTCCCCATCGCCCGGCGGACGGCCGTCGAGACGATGCCGGACGCGGTCCTGACGGTCGACGGCGACGATCGCATCGTCGACGCGAACCCGGCCGCCCAGTCGCTGTTGGAATGCGATCCCGTCCAGCAGTCGGTGTCGACGGTGTTCGAGGACTATCCGGGGTTGCTCGCCCAGTACCGCAGCGACGGGGACGGCACCACGGACATCGAGGTGCTCGACGACGGGGCCGTCAAACACCTGGCAGCGACAACCACACCGATCACCGACCGGGGGGCACCGACGGGGACGCTGATCGTGCTGCGCGACGTGACCGCGCTGAAGAGCCGCGAGCAGGAACTCGACCTGCACAGACAGGTCCACAACCGGATCGTCCGCCACAACATCCGGAACGAACTCACCGTCATCAGGGGGAGCGCCGAGGAGATCCACCGGCGAAGCGACGACCGTCGCGCCGAGTTCGCCGAGACGATCCTCGACCGGTGTGACGAACTCGCCGCCACCAGCGAGAAGGCGAGACACATCATGCGGCTCATCGAGGACGACTGCGCGCTGGTGACGATGGACGCGCGGGCGCTCGTCGAGGACATCGAGGCCGAGATGCGCGACCGGTATCCCGACGCGACCATCGAGACGACGGGGGACGACGAGGCGTGGGTCGACGCACACGAGGACCTGAGTGTGGCCGTGCGGAACCTCCTCGAGAACGCCGTCGTTCACAACGACGGGCCAGCGGAGGTGGCTGTGTCCGTCGAACGGACCGACGGGACGGTCGAGGTCGCCGTGGCCGACGACGGACCGGGGATCCCAGACTACGAGGTCACGGTGCTGGATCGGCTGTCGGAGACGGCGCTCGAACACAGTAGCGGCGCGGGCCTGTGGCTGGTCAACTGGGTTGCGATGCGATCGAACGGTGCGCTCGGCTTCACAGTGACTGACCGCGGGACGACGGCCACGCTCACGCTGCAGGCCGCGGCCGTCAAGCGGGAGTCGGCGGAGTCGTAGCCGACTAACGTGGCTCCGACGGAGACCCGCCGAGGACCTGCCGAACGTGGCCGAGCGCGGCCCGGAACTGCTCGTCGCCGCGGACGAGGTGGGCCGAGACGTCGCCGAGGCCGGCGAGCGCGCCGGCCAGCAGCGCGGTCCCAGCCGGCCCGAGGCCGAGCGCGAGCCCGGAGAACCCACCGGCGATGCCGCCACCGGTAGCAACGAGGAGGGACTGGAGCGGGGTGTCACAGAACGGAATGAGACGCATAGCGACAGGTTCGGACGTGGACAGGAAAAGGGTACTGGGTGGTCACAGGACCAGGTCGACGGCGGCGAAGGCACCGTAACTGACGCCCAGGGCGAGCACGAGCGAGGCGACCCACGCGAGGACGGTGTAGCCCATCTTCGAGCCGCTGACGTCGCTGCCGCCGGCCGCGTAGCCGCTGCCGATGATGGCGCTGACGATGATCTCGTTGAACGAGACGGGGATGCCGAAGAAGACGGCGGTCTGGGCGATGGCAAAGGAGGGGATGAGCGCGGCGATGGAGCGCCGCGGACCGAGCGCCGAGTAGTCCTGCGCGAGGGCCTTGATCATGCGCGGCGCACCGGTCCAGGAGCCGAGCAGGAGGCCGAGACCGCCGCCGAGCAACACCGCGACGATCGGGATCTCGAAGGGGTCCAGCAGCGGGAGGAGGGGGCCAAGCGCCAGCCCGACCTGACTCCCGCCGGCCGAGAAGGCCACGAGGCCGCCGAGCGCCAGCAGGAAGTGGCGCTGTCCGGCCTCGGGGTCCCCGCGGATGTCGGCGAACAGTGCCAGGCCGACGAGCACCGCGAACAGGAGCGTGACTCCCAGCGACGCGACGGTCGGGGAGAACCAGGGAACGGCGGTGGCTGCAGTGCTCGCGAGCGAGGCGGCCTCGCCGGGCGGGCCGAGCAGGACGAACTCGACGTTGGCGAGGATGGCACCGACGAGCGCGGCGAGGGCGGGCACGGCGAACCGCTCGGCGACCCGCTCGTTCCGGAGCGCGCGGGCGGTGGCGTACGCGATGGAGCCGCCGATGAAGGGCGTCGCGATCCAGAGCGCGACGATCTCCTGGTATTTCGCCCAGGCCGGTGCACCGCCCATCGCCAGGCCGACGCCGACGACGGCGCCCGTGACGGTGAAGGCGGTTGCGATCGGGTAGCCGGCGAAGACGCCGATGGCAACGAGGATCGCGGCGGTGATGAGCGCGACCGTCGCGGCGGTGGCCGACAGCGTGACGCCGCGGATGAGTTCGCGCCCGACGGCTTCGGTGACGTTGGCTCCCTGAAGGACCGCCCCAGCGAGGCCGAGCAGGCCGACGATAAAGCCCGCTCGCATCACCGAGATGGCGTTGGCTCCGACCGCCGGGGCGAAGGGCGTCGACCCCGAGGATCCGGCACCGATGGCCCAGGCCATGAACAGACTCGCCCCGCCGGCGACCAGAAACGTCGCGATCGTCCCTGCGGCTACCATTCGTTGCGTCGGTATCGTCGGCATCGGTAATAACCTGCCGACACGGTCGTCGCCGTCCGGTCGAACGCAGCCATAGCATGAGAGTTAATTACAGGCACGGTACACCCGAATCATTATGCCAGTGGATGGTCACAGTGAGTAACACGACGGTGGGGGACGAATGGTACTCGATCGAATAAAGCAACTGACGAAAACGACAGAGAATGGCGGCATCGACTACGAATGCCAGGAGTGTGAGGCCGGGTACGAGATGCGACGGCAGGTGTGCCCGGAGTGTGGCGGCTATCGCATCGAACGCGCCGACTGGTAGCCGGGGTCGCCGGATAGCGTGCGGTCGTGGGGGACGGTATCCGGTTTTGCTGTCGGGCAACGGGCAAGCGGGCCGTCTGGCCGTCGCGCGTCGGGTCAGCTCGAGTCGCCGTTTTCGGGTTCGGACGGGTCGTTGGTCTCGTGGTCGAGGTCGCCGTTGGGTTCGGGCGTCTCGACGCCCTCGACGGCCTCGATCGTTTCCGTGTCTTTTGGGGTATCGATGTGCCAGCGGTCGACGTCGGACTCGAAGTCGGCGAGTCGGTTCGAGACGCGGATCTTCAGGTCGTCGTCGTTGACGTTGACCTCGAAGACGTACTCGGGGGCCTCGCCGCGGCCGACCCGCTGGAGGTTCGCGCTGACGAGTTCGTTGTCGAAGTAGTAGGGCGACATCTGGGTCATCACGTTCCGATAGACCGCGCCCTCGACGGCTCGCAGGGCCTTCCGGCCGGCCGAATCGGCCGCGCGGGCGACGTAGTCGAGCGACTCGCCCCACTTGTCGACGGCCTCGTCGGGCTCGTCGAGTTTCTCGTAGGACTCGCTGAGTTTCTCGCCGGCCTTCTGGAGGTCCTCGTCGGGTTCTTTGCCCGCCTTCTCCCCTTCGCCCTCGTCGACGCTGGCCTGTTCGGCGGTCTTCTCGTTTACGTGTTCGTCCAGGCGTTCGTCGGTCTTCGGTCGCCACTCGTCGAACGCCGCCAGTGCGTCGGTGTCGACGGCCTCGTCGACGTCCGGGTCTTCCAGGATGTCCCTGACGGCACGGCTGATGCGTTCGCCGTGTTCGACCACGTCGACCCAGCGTCCGCGCGTTTTGAACCCCGAAACGCTCTCTTCCATCGGTATGAGCATTCAGTTATGGGTGGAGCAATATACGCTTTCCTGCTACCCGCCGACTATCGACCCCCACCTGAATGACCGTTACCCCCCGCCTTTTGGACCTGGCACCCATAGGGAAGTCGCCATGGTTTCAGCACTGTTCGTCGTCAGCGAGGAAGGCTACTGGGGCGAGGAATGTATCGAGCCACTGACTACACTCACCGACGCCGGCGTCGAGATCACGGTGGCGACGCCATCGGGGCAGCCGCCGGTCCTGGACGAGCGGTCGGTCGACCCCGAAGAGGTCGGCGAGGAGACCGCCGAGCACGTTCGGGACGTCCACGAGAGCGACGAGCGGCTCAACGACCCGACGGCGCTGGCCGCCGCCGACCCGAGCGAGTACGACGCGGTCGTGTTCCCGGGCGGCCACGGGGCCGAGTGGGACGTGACGCAGGACAAGCACGCGCGGGCGGCACTCCGGACGGCAGTCGAAGACGGCGAGAAGAAGGCGCTGGTCGTCTGTCACGCCGTCGGCATCCTCGCGTTTACGCGGGACTCCGAGGGCGGAATGCTGGTCGCGGGCCGGGAGGTTACCGGCTTCCCGAACGCCTGGGAGGAGGGGATCGTCGACGACCTGGATATGATGCCCGACGGCCGTAAGCTGCCCTACTGGGTCGAAGACGAGGTCGAAGCGGCCGGCGGGAACTGGGACGCGGAACTCGATTCGGACACCTCGGTGACCGTCGACGGCGACCTGCTCACGGCTCGCGGCCCGCCCTCGTCCCACGCGGCGGCGCTCGCCCTGTTGGACGAACTGGGCGTCGAGTACTGACGCCGCTTCGGTCGGCGCCAGGTTCAAAACTATAATCAGCCAGCGGTCGACACCTCCGCTATGACCATCGAGCAACGGGGCGACGCCCGCGTCGTCACGCACGCGCTAGCGCGACACACGCTCTCGAACCTGCGGAGCGCCGACACCGAGCAGGTGGCGTTCCGGAAGGGCCTGGTGAAACTGGGTCGGATCTGCGGGTACGAACTCATCGACGGTGAGATGGAAACCGAAGAAGTGCCCGTCGAGACGCCGCTGACGGAGACGACCGGCGAGCGCGTCACCGACCTCGACGACGTGGTCATCATCAACGTGTTGCGGGCGGCGACGCCGTTCGTCGAGGGGCTGTTGAAGGCGTTCCCGACGGCCAAACAGGGCGTCATCAGCGCCGGACGCAACGAGGACGCGGGGATGACCGCCGACGGCGAGTTCCCCATCGACATCGACTACGAGAAACTCCCGGAGATCACCGAGTCGGACACAGTCATTATCGCCGACCCGATGCTGGCGACGGGGTCGACGATGTGTGCCGTCCTCGACCGGGTACTGGAGGCGGGCACGCCGGCGTCGCTGTTCGTCCTCTCGGCGGTCAGCGCCCCGCCGGGCGTCGAGCGGGTCGCGGAGTCGTACCCGTCCGCGGAGGTCCTGACGGTCAGCGTCGACGACCGTCTCGACGACGACGGGTTTATCGTCCCGGGCCTCGGCGATGCAGGTGACCGCGCGTTCCGGACGACCTGAACGCCCGACGAGGCCGTCGACTCGACACGGGCCGACCCCTTCGTTTCTCGTAGAGACCAGTACACTGCGGAAAGATCACGTTGCAGTCGAAACGAACAGCAGAGCGGCGAGGCTAGCGCGCTCGCGGATTTGGACTCCGCCACATAGTATAAATACGTACCAATGAAATGGGACGTATATGTCGAGGGAGTCGACGCGACGTCAGTTTCTCGCGGCCGGTGGGGCCGCAGGTGCCGTCGCCCTCGCGGGGTGTGGGGGAAACGGTATCGGTGGTGGGAGCGGGAGTACGAACTGGTACTACGGCGAATCGAACGAGCAACTCTCGAAGGAGTTGGTCTCGATCATCAACACGCGGGACTCGAAGGAGATCGAGTTACGGAAAGGCGGGACGGCCCCCGATGCGGCCAAGCGGCTGCACAACGGGAGCGGCGAGTTCGCCGTTATCGGATCGGACATCGCGTCGTTCGCCATGAAGGGGGCGGGCGTCGACGCGATCAGCACCAAATACGAGACGATGCGGGCGGTGATGTCGCTGTACCCGATGCCGGTGACGCTCGTGGCACGACCGGACATCGAGGGAGAGACGCTCGGTGATCTGTCCGGCGCGACGGTCAACGCCGGGCCGCCCAGCAGCCGCCTCGCGGCCAACGCGAACCAGATCGTGAACAACTCACAGACCGACTTCGACACGGCGAACGTCCCGCTATCCGAGGCGATGGCGAAACTCGGCGACGGGTCACTGGACGCGACGTTTGCCATCGGGGACTGGCCGATCCAGGCGGTCCAGGAAGCGGCACCCGACATCGAGATACTCGGCGTGAGCGACAAGCTACAGCGGAAAGTGATCGGGAGCACGAACTGGTTCGTCCAGACGCAACTCCCGGCCGGGGTCTACGAGGGCAGCGACGAGATGACACCGACCCTCGGAATCATGTCGCTGCTCGTCACCAGGGAAGGAGCGGACGAGGGGACGGTCGCCGTCGTCACGGACAGGATCCTCGAGAGCGCGGAGAACGGCGACATCAAGACGCGAGGGTCCTACATTCCGAAGAAAGAAAGCAAGGACGACGGCAGGGTCGGGATCCCACAGACCGTCGACATGCACGACGGGGCCGAACAGATCATCATCTACGACTGATCGCCCTCGGTCTCGATCGTCGCGCGGCCGCTGGTCGCACTTCGGAGTCGGTCACGGACGGCCGACGCGTCCGCGACGGGTGCCCGGACAGTGAAACGGACGTCGGCCTCGTAGGTCGCCTCGAACTCGCCGGGCGTCGATTCGAGGATGCCGCGCACGGTCCCTGAGTCGTCGTACTCGACGGTGACGGTAAACCGCTCGTGTGGCCGTTCCTCGACGATGCCGGCGTCGTCGATGGCGTCCTTGACGCCGCGGGCGTACGCCCGGGCCAGCCCGCCGACGCCGAGTTTCGTCCCGCCGTAGTAGCGCGTGACGACGACGGCCACGTTCTCCAGTTCCTCCTGCTGGAGGACGTTGAGCGCGGGTTTGCCGGCCGAGCCGGTCGGCTCGTCGGCGTCGCTGGCCCACTCCCGTATCGGTTCGGCCCGGACGCGATAGGCCGGGACGTTGTGCGTGGCGTCGTCGTACTCGGTCGCGACCTCGTCGACGAACGCCTCGGCCGCGTCGACGTCGGTGACGGGGGCGGCGTGGCCGATGAACTCCGAGCCCGAGATCTCGAAGGCCGCCTCGCCGCGACCGGCGAGCGTCCGGTAGCTGTCGGTCACGGTGGCCGGTTCGGGCGGGACCGTCATACCGGTTTCGTGCCGTCCGCGCCGTCGAACTGGGACGGATATATATGTACATTGAGAACACGTAACGATACATGCCGCGTTCGACAGGAGATGCAACGCTCGACGAGATGCTCGGGGGCGGGGTTCCGGACGGCCGGACGCTGCTGGTCCGCGGGGAGGCAGGCGTCGGCAAGAGTCGGCTGGCGCTGGGGTTCCTCGCGGCCGGCCTGGCCGACGATGCGGACTGTCTGTACGTCACGACCGACGAACCGCTCGCCGTCGCCCGCTCGTCGCTTTCCCGCCCCGACGAGTCGAGGCTGACCATCGCTGCCGCACACCGCGAGGGCGACAGCGGCGGCGTTCGCTTCGAGACCGACGACGAGTCCGAGACGCTGCCGTACGGGTCACTCGTCGAACGACTCACGGATCCGGGCTGGGACCGGGTCGTCGTCGACGGGGCACCGGGACTGGTCCACCTCGCGCCCGACCGCGAGCGAGGCCGCCAGGGGCTGTTCCAGTTGCTCGAACGCCTCGACGCCCACGACGCGACGGCGGTGCTGACTGCGACGCCGGACGGCCCTGCCGATCTGGACCGGGCCGCCCACGGGGTCCTCGACTGCTGGCGCGAGGAGGTCGAGGGGGACACCCGGACGTTCTGCAGAGTCCGGAAGCTTCGGGGCGTGGACCACGACACGCGCCGGCACGCACTGGCACACGACGACGACGGCGTCTCGGTCGCCAACCGGGAGTGGGCGACGAGCCAGCGCCCGTTCCGGACGGGTATCGCCTCGTTCGACGACCTGACCGGGGGGTTCGTCCGCGGCGGGACGACCGTCTTCGAACACGAGGGGACCGCCGACCACTGGCCGATCACCGCGTCGCTGTGCGTGCGAGCCATCGAGCAGAACAGACCCGTCGTGTTGATAGCGGCACCCGGCACCCTGCTCAACCGCATCGACGGCCTGCTGGCCGAGCGCGTCGGGACCGTCCGGGAACTCATGGAGCGCAACCTGCTGTTCCTCATCGACCCGATCAGCCACGGGCCGGACGCGCCGGCGCTCGCCGACCTCCCCGCCGAGAACGTCGTCATCCAGGAGGTCGAGGGCACCATCCAGGAGGCCATCCGGACGCTCGTCGAGGCACTCAGTGGCCAGGTCGACGAGGCGGTAGCGGTCCTCGAACACACCGCCTTACAGCACCTGGTCGACGAGAACCAGGCCAGACAGCTGTTCTACTGGACCAGCGGGAGCGTCATGAACGACGTGTACGAACTGACGCTCGTGTTGACCGTCGACCGCGAGGTGACCGGCGACCAGCTGACCAGTTTCTTCTCGGGGGCCGCCGACCAGGTCGTCCGTACCTGGCGCGGCGACGACGAACTGCAGTATCTCTCGATCCCCAAATCGCCGGCCGGCACACCCGGCCACACCCGGGTCGTCGAACCCCGGGAGAACCCGCCGTACGTCGACCTGCGATAGTTACTGACGCCCGTCGTCCTCCGGGTTCCGCCCGCCCCACACCCGTTTGTCCGGGATCCGAACCGTCACGTCCTCGGTCAGCGACATCTGACAGGAGAGTCGGGGGTAGCCGAACCTGGCGGCCAGTCGGTCGTGCCAGTGGTCCGGGTCGTGGTCGCCCTCGCAGACGCGGACGCCACAGGTCGCACAGAGCCCGCGCCCGCCGCAGTTGAGCCGCTCGGTGTAGCGCGTGTACGGCGAGATGCCGGCGTCGAGCAACACGTCGCGGAGCAGTGCTCCATCGGGCGCGTCCAGCCGCGTCTCGCCGCCGTCGTGCAGGACGGTCACGGTGACAGCGTCGGTCACTGCAACTCGATCTTCCGGACGTACTCCAGGCTCCGGATGTCGTTGATGAGGTGTCCCGGGAGTTCCGTCTCGGTGATGATGTAGAGCTTGGGATCGACGGCGAACTCGGGGTCCTCGCTGACGGTCTGGCGCATGGAGATGCCGTCCTCGGCGATGAGCCCAGTGATCTCGGCGACGATCCCGGGTCGTTCGGTGTCGAGCACGTCGACGGTGAGGACGTTCAGGTCGAGCACCGGGGCCAGATCCATCAGGCTGGGGATCTGGGAGATGTTCTGGAAGATGCGTCGGAGTTCCGGGTCGTCGAGGATGGCGTCGGTCGTCGAGTCGACGACGCGGCGGTCGACGCCGATCTCGCGGGCGATGCCGGTGTTGGGGATCTCGATACCGCCGGAGACGACCCGGCCCTCGTCGTTGACCGAAAAGCCCCGTTCCAGGAGGAGTCGAATGACAGCCTGCTGGCTGGGGCTGCCCTCGAACTTCTCCATGATGTCCTCGAACATGCCCGCAGCGACGGGAGCGGCGGGTATAGTGGTTGTGGGCCTGGGCGAGTCGGCCGTCTCAGCTCGCGGCCTGGGACGGGACGCGCCGACCGACGGCGGCGGCGACGACGCCGGCGAAGATGAGGATCGCCGTCCCGAGGTGGGCCGTGACGATCAGCGGCGCGAGCGACTCGGTCACCGTGAGCCCACCGAGGACGACCTGGACCGGGAGCAGCGCCCCGGCACCGAGCGCGGCCCACTCCGGGCGGTCCAGCGACTCGCGTCGCCAGGCGGCGACGGCGGTCGCAGCGATGAGCAGCCCGGTCCCGGCGGCCAGCGTCCGGTGGACCCACTCGGCGGCCACCTGCAGCGTCGAGTACGGCGTCTCGGCCATGACCGCCGGATGCAGGAACGGGACCCAGGTCCCGTAGCAGGTCGGCCAGTCCGGACAGGCAAGCCCCGCCCCGATGGCCTTCGTGTAGGCCCCGACGAGCATCAACAGGAAGGTGCTGGCTGCCGTCACAGCGGCGAGACGACGGAACGGGAGACGACGCATATCCGACAGTCGACCGCTCGGGCGATATAAACACTCTAGTACGTTCCTCGAAGGAGAGAACGACAGAAACCCTTGGGGAGGACGGGCCCTAAGTACAGGCATGGTCGGGACCGTCTTCGGGAGCGAGTCGGTCACGCTCGGGCTGTTCGTCGCCGTCGGCTTCCTCGGGAGCGGGCACTGCGTGGGGATGTGCGGTCCGCTCGTCTCGCTGTACGCGGACCGGATGCCGGGCGGACGACGCCGGGCACTCGGGCAGCACGCGCTGTTCAATCTCGGTCGGGCGAGTAGCTACACGGTTCTGGGCGGGCTGTTCGGGCTCGCCGGCGGCCTCGTCGCGAGCGGTGCCGAGGCGCTCCCCGCACCGTTCGGGGCGCTCCGGGGCGTCGTCGGCGTCGGCGTCGGCCTGGTGGTGGCGGCGTCGGGACTGGCACACCTGGCAGGGACGCCCAATCCGCTCCTCGCGGGCAACGCACGAGA
The DNA here is from genome assembly GCF_005049285.1 of Halorientalis salina. Taxonomy (GTDB): domain Archaea; phylum Halobacteriota; class Halobacteria; order Halobacteriales; family Haloarculaceae; genus Halorientalis; species Halorientalis salina. The sequence continues at coordinate 20,093 of NZ_SOSC01000004.1, forward strand.
GCTGTGGGCACCGCTCGGCCGGGTGAGTCGTGCGGTCCGCCGCCGCCTCGACGCCTGGCTGGCCGGGCCGCGAACTGCCGTGCTGGGGGTCGCCCACGGACTGTTTCCCTGCCCGCTGTTGTATCCGGCGTACCTCTACGCGTTCGCACTGGGCGATCCGCTGGGCGGGGCGGCAGCGCTGGCCGCACTCGGACTCGGAACGGTCCCAGCGGTTCTGGTTTTCGGGCTCGCAGTCGACTCCGTCCGGGTGGGTCGCGTCGGTGCGCGCGCCGTCGGCGTGGCCTTCCTGCTGCTCGGGGCCGGGACGGTGCTGGCGGGGCTGGCGTCGCTCGGCCTTCCGGTCGGGCGGCTTGGCGCAGTCCCGCTCGACGCGATGGGGGCCGCGACGCTGCCGGCGATCGTGGCAACGCCCATCGCCGTCGTCGGCTCACTGCTGTTGCTCGGCGTCGCCGTGACGCTGCTGGTCCAGCGCCGGTCGTTGTCGTACCTGTTCGTCGCCCTCGCGTTGCTGGCGTTCGCCGGGCAGGTGCTCACGGGCCGCCTGGTCGCGGCCGGTGTCGTCCAGGAGGGGATCGAGCGGCAGGTGAGCCTGCTGGCGGACGCGGCGGTCGTCGTGTTGCTGGCGGCGGCCACCATCGCCGTCGGGCGAGCCCAGCGCCCGGACCGCGAGAACGGGGAGGTGTCCCGTGACTGAGTCGCGCGCGGCCGTAGCCCAGTACGTCCGGGAGCACCCGGGGAGTCACTTCAGCGCCATCGTCGACGCGCTCGACCAGGCGACGGGGCAGGTCCAGCACCATCTCTCCCGACTGGTCCGCGACGCGGAACTCGAACGTGGGTCGCTGTACGGCCAGACCCACTACTACCCGCCGGGGTACGAACAGCGGGAGAAGGAGACGCTGGCGTTGCTCCGTCGGGAGACCACCCGGGCGCTGGTCACCGCACTGCTGGCCGAGGACGAGCGGCGGCCGGGCGCGCTCGCCGAGGACCTCGGCGTCGCGCGGTCGACGCTGGAGTACCACCTCGACCGGCTGGTCGAGACCGGGGTCGTCGAGAAGCGCCGCGACGACGCCGGCCGCGTCACGCTCGCGCTCGAACGGCCACAGGAGACGGCGCTGTTGCTCGCCGAGGTCGCCCCGACGAGGGGCGACCGCTTTCTCGACCGGTTCATGCGGCTGGTCGACAGCCTGCTCGAGGACGCCGGCCGGTGACTCGCTCTCGCGTTCGAGGAACGTACTACGGGGTTCAAGTCCTGCCAGTCGAACCGTCGGATATGACCGACAGACGAGTCTCGCGGCGGTCGCTGCTGGGCGCGGCCGGATCGGCGTCGGTCGCCGGTCTCGCCGGCTGTACGGACCTGCTGGGCAGTGGCTCCGGGGACGGTGGTGGGAACACGTACCTCGACGCGAAAGACTGGGGCGGCAACGCGAGCGCGCTCCCGTTCCCGACGCACGGCGACGAACTCCCGTCGGCGGAGGTACCGCTCGCGCTGGGTGAGGAGACGCGAGCAGTCCCGGCCGACTACGCCGGCCAGGACGTGGTCATGACGTTCGTCTACACCCACTGCAACACGATGTGTCCGCGGCTGACGGCGATCCTCGCGGGCGTCCAGGCCCACGCGATCGACAACGACTACGCCGAGCGGGTCGCGTTCGCCGAGATCACGTTCGACCCCGCCCGCGACGACGCCGAGCGGTTCCGCGAGTACGCCGACGACCACGACGTCGCCCTCGACACCGGGACCTGGGAGTTCCTCCGGCCGGAGAGCGAGCAACGCGCCAAAGCGGTCGTCCAGGACACCTACGGCGTGGCGTTCGAGAAGACCACGCCCGAGGAGATGGACATGTACATGTTCGCCCACTCTGGGGTCGTGGTGCTGGCGAACAAGCAGGGGTACGTCGAGCGCGCGTACAAACTGTCCAGCGGCGCCAGCGGGACGGCCGAAAGCGGGGACGACGACTTCGTCAGCTGGCAGACCGTCGAAGAGGACCTGGCGACGCTGCGCGACCGGGAAGACTGAGATGCCCGGCGGTGCGTACGGGTTCGCCCCGCAACTGGAACTGGTCGTGTTCTTCACGGTCGGCCTGCTGGGCGGTGCCCACTGCCTGGGGATGTGCGGCCCGCTGGTGACGACGTACGCCTCGCGGCTGGGCGAGGACGGCCCGGTGTCGTTCGGCGAGATCCGCCAGCACCTCCTCTTCAACACCGGCCGGACCGCTGCCTACGCCGGCGTCGGCGCGCTCATGGGTGCGATCGGGGCCGTCGTCTACGACGCGGCCGCCATCGTCGAACTCGCCAACGGACTGCGCGCGGTCGTCGGCGTCGTCGTCGGCACCGTGGTCATCTTCGTGGGGGTGAGTTACCTGCGGGGCGGAGCCGGCGGCCCCCTGACGCGCATCGAGGGGACTGGCGGCGTGGCGGCGAAACTGACCGCCCGCGTCGACGCCTGGGTCGAAGGCCCGCGCATCCTCGGCCTGGGCGCGCTCCACGCGGCGTTGCCCTGTCCGCTGTTGTTCCCGGCGTACCTCTACGCGCTGGCGCGGGGTGACCCCGTCGAGGGAGCCGTCGCGCTCGGCGTTCTCGGCGCGGGAACGTTCCCGTCGCTGTTCGTGTACGGGACCGTCGTCAACGCGGCCCCCCGGCGATGGCTGGGTCGAGTCCACCGCGGCCTCGGCGTCGCCTTCCTCGTCCTGGGGTACCTGCCGCTCTCACACGGGTTGGTCCTGCTCGGCGTCCCCGTCCCCTATCCGCCGATCCACGACCTCATCTACCAGCCGATCGATACGCTCGTCGGCGCGGCCGAATACTGCCTGCCCTAGAGTTCGCCTTTCGTGCTGGGCGTGTCGCGCCGGCGCTCGGCGCTACTCCGACCCGGCGTTTCGGAGCCGCGGCACACGCGGAACGTGGCTCCCGTCGATGTCGATGATTCCCAGTTCGTGCGCTGTGAGGTAGACGGCCAGCGCTCCGAAGAAGGTCGCCGGCGTCAGCGCGAGATGCCACGCGACCGTTTCCCCGACGGCGTAGCCCGCCGCCGTCAGCGCGTCGTGCACACCCTGTAACACGTACAGCACTGCGGGGTGGGTGACGTAAATCCCGACCGCGTATTTGCCCCACCGTGGGAGTCGGGTCGAGGACCCGAGATCCGGCCGCGAGAGGAGAAACAGAAACAGCGAGAGCGACAGCAATGCGGTCGTAATGGCGTAACTCGGCGCGTAGACGGACTGGCCGAACGGTTCACCCGGAACCACGTATCCCAGGAGAGATAGTTCGCCGAGTTGGGCCAGGGCGAAACACACCGTCAACACGAGATAGCGCCCGCTAGCTTCGGCCGTCGGCCGCCAGTCCCGCGCGTAGACAGTGTACCCGAGACTCGTGTAGAAGACGCCGAAAAACAGCGCGTCCCTGATCTCGAAGGGGACGTCGACGAACATGGTGTAGCTCGCGCCCAGAAGTCCAACGGCGTGGAGACAGAGCGCGGCCGGCAGCAGCAGGGCCGTCCGGTTCGTTCGCACGAACGCGTACACGAAGGCAAACGAGAAGAGGAGCGCCGGGAGAAACCACAGGATCTCCGAGACGGAGGTGCCGTAATACAGCAACTCCACCGGCGAGAGGAACCCCGCCAGCGTGCCGAGCGCGCTGTCGACGACGTTGCGACCGCTAAGGCGGGCGCGAACGAGCGCCCCGATGAAAAAGACGGGCGCTGCGAGCGCCAACCCGAACACGTAGAGCGAGGTGATCCGTTTGGCTCGGGCGACGAAATACCGGGTCGGGTCACGGCTGGTCGTTTTGAGCGCGAAAAAGTACCCGGCCGTCAGAAAGAAAAACGGAACCGCGAACCGAGCCGTCGTCTTCGTGGCGAAGTTGAACATGTTTCCATACAGGGAGTAGCCCTGAAACGGGTCCGTGTGGATGAGAACGATCGGCACCATCGCGACGATCCGCATGGCGTCGACACTGTAGATTCGCTCCGCCATGCGACGCCTAGGTGGATACTGGGTATGGCTTTTTCCACTCACACGTCCGGGTGGCTGCCAGACCCCGTCGTCTCCGACTCCCGAGATTCCCTGCCGTCAGTCCCCGGTCACAGTTCGCCTTTCGTGCTGGGCGTGTCGCTCCGGCGCTCGTCAATGCGGGTGGCGTCGTCTAACGCCCGCGCCAGGCACTTGAACAGCGCCTCGACCTGGTGGTGGGCGTTTTCACCGGTGACACCGGCGTGGAGGGTCAGCCCGGCGTTGGTCGCCAGCGAGCGCAGGAAGTGCTTGCCCATGTGGCTGGTGAACTCGCCGACCGTCTCCTGGGCGAACGCACCGTCGAACTCGAAGTATGGCCGGCCCGACACGTCGACGACGACCTCGGCGACGGCCTCGTCCAGGGGGACTTTCCGGTCCGCGAACCGCCGGATGCCGCGCTTGTCGCTCAGGGCCTCCTCGATGGCCTGGCCGAGGGTGATGGCCACGTCCTCGACGGTGTGGTGGTCGTCGATCTCCAGATCGCCGTCGCACTGGACGGTCACGTCGAACAGGCCGTGCTTGGCGAACGATTCGAGCATGTGGTCGAAAAAGCCGATGCCGGTGTCCACCGTCGCGTCGCCGTCGCCGTCGATGTCGACGGTGACCTCGATGTCGGTCTCGGCGGTCTCGCGTGTCACCGCCGCCGTCCGCTCGGTCATATCACCCTCCAGACGCCCCTCGTTTAAGCCGATTCCGCTCGGTCCCACGTCACGCCGTCAGCCACCCGTCAGACGCCGATACACCGCCGACAGCGGCCGAAATCGCCATCCCGCACCATCCTGTCGCCGAAGCGATGACGGCCGTCTGACATAGATATATGAGTGAGAGTCCCAAACGCGGGGCCATGGGCAAGCGCGTAGCGATCGCGGTGCTGGTGCTGCTGACGGGCGCACTCCTGTTCAACCAGATGGTGACGGCACCGTTCGGTGCCCTGCTGGTCGCCGCCGGGACGTACCTGTTGCTTTTGCCCCACCTCGGGGCCCGACAGCCGAGCGTCAAGCAGTCACACGGCCGTCGCGATCGGATCTAGGGCGGGAGTCCGGCGACGGCGCCGGGAGCAGCCGCGTGAGAATCGAGGCCGCAAGAAGACGTTAGTCCTCGACCGCAGTCATGGCTTCTTCGAGCGTGAACTGGCCCTCGTAGAGCGCGGTTCCGACGACGACGGCGCTAGCTCCCGCGTCCCCGAGCGCGACGGCGTCGTCGATGGTCGCGACGCCGCCGCTGGCGACGACGGGGATGTCGACGGCTTCGACCACTCGGCGGACCGGGTCGGTTCGGACCCCCTCTAGCTGGCCCTCGACGTCCACGTCGGTAAAGAGGATGCCGCCGGCCCCCAGTTCCTCGTAGCGGGCGGCGGCTTCGGCGGGGTCTAACCCGGTTCCTTCGGTCCAGCCCGAGACGACGACTTCGCCGTCCTTGGCGTCGAGACTGACGAGCACCGACCCGGGGAACGTCTCGCTGATCTCGGCGACGATGTCGGGGTTCTCGACGGCCGCAGTCCCGAGGATGACGCGGTCCAGGCCCCGGGAGAGGAGGTCGGTGGCGTCGTCGACCGTGCGGATACCGCCACCGAGCTGGACGGGCACGTCGACCGCGTCGAGCACGGCGTCGACGGCGGGGGCGTTCGCCCGTTCGCCCTCGAAGGCGCCGTCGAGGTCGACGAGGTGGAGCGTCCGCGCGCCGGCGTCGACCCACCGCCGAGCGGCCTCGACGGGGTCGCCGTAGGTCTTCTCGGTGCCGCGCTCGCCGCCGACGAGCTGGACGACCTGCCCGTCCTGCATGTCGACTGCCGGGACGACCTCGAACTCGGAGAACATGTCCGTTTCTGGGTCGCCACTGGCGGAAAGGATGTCGGTTTCCAGCAAGGCTTTTCCCCCGCGGGAGACACCAGCGAGCAATGGCACCGCAGATTCCGGGGCTCCGAGGGCTGGGACGGGCGCTGGAGCGCATCATGTTCGGCGGGTATGCCGGGTTGTATCGCCAGTTCGTCAGAATAGTGATGGCGGCGACGGTCGTTCTGGTCGTCGCCAACGCCGCCGTCTGGGCGGAACTGGTCACCGTGGCCGCCGGAACCGCCGCGCTGCTGGAGACGGCCGGCGCGGTCGCCGTGGCGGCGTTCGTCGTCGTCGGGGCCCTCCAGTTGCTGGTCATGGCACGGGTGCTCGACCGCGAGTCGACCAACGTCGCGACCCAGGCCGCGACGCTCGAAGAGCGGGCGGGCGAGGTGACCGAGACCGCGGACGAACTCGAATCGACGGCCGAAGGGCTGGAGACGACGGCCGACGAACTCGAAGCGCGGGCCGAGAAGCTAGAGACGGCCGCCGAGACCCTGGCCGAAACCGCCGACGCGGTCGACGCCGAGGACAAAGCCCGGGACGAACTCGTCGAACAGGCCGCCAAGTTGCGCGAGGAAGCGACCGAGTTGCGCGACGAGACCGCCGACGCCAAAGCCGAGACCGCGGAGGCGAAAGCCCAGACCAAGGACGTCAAGGAGACGAGCGAGGACGTGAGCGAGGACCTGGCGGCCGACCGGGAGCGGTTGCCGAGCGATCCGGACCCAGACGCCGTCGAGGAGCCAGCGGGGCGCGACGACGGGGAGTCGACCGACGAGGCCTGACCGGCGGACGGCCGGACCTGCGGACGTGAACGCCACCGTTTAACGGCCGGGCGTCACAGGGGGAGATATGGTATCGGCACTGCTGGCTATCGGTCTTCTCGTCGCGGTCTTCGTTGGGTTCAACATCGGCGGGTCCTCGACGGGCGTCGCGTTCGGGCCGGCCGTCGGCGCGAAGACCATCTCGAAGTTCGGGGCCGCAGCGCTCATGACGATTTTCGCGTTGCTCGGGGGACTGACCTTCGGGACGGAGGTCGTCCAGACGCTGGGCGGCGAGATCGTCCCGAAGAGTTCCTTTACGCTCGTCGCGTCGATCGCCGTGTTGTTTTTCATCGGGTTCGCGCTCTTCCTCTCGAACGTGGTCGGCGTCCCCGCATCGACGTCGATGACAGCCGTCGGAGCCATCGCCGGACTCGGCCTCGCACAGGGGAACCTGAACTGGGCGGAGATGGGTGAGATCGTCTCCTGGTGGCTGGTCTCCCCGCTGGTGGCGTTCTGGATCAGCGCCGTCATCGGCCGCTACTTCTATCCGCGACTGGTCGAGTGGTTCGCCATCACCCAGTCCGAAGGGTCACTGCTCGTGCTCGACCGCTCGGGGCTCGTCCCCCATCCCACGCTCGGCCCCGAGACGACCCGGCGGGAGTTCGTCGGGACGGTGCTGGTCATCATGATCGGCTGTTATCAGGCGTTCGCGGCCGGGGCCTCCAACGCGGCGAACGCGGTCGCACCGCTGGTCGGAAGCGGCCAGGTCGGCGTCATCAACGGCGTGTTGCTCGCCTGCGGTTCCATCGGCCTGGGTGCCTTTACCATCGCCCGGCGGACGATGGACACCGTCGGGAACGACCTGACCGACCTGCCGATCCTCGCCGCACTGGTCGTGGCAGTCGTCAGCGCGTCGGTCGTCAGCTTCCTGTCCTTTCTCGGCGTGCCGGCGAGTTTCGTCATCATCGCGACGATGAGCATCGTGGGGTTGGGCTGGGGGCGCGCGACCCGGACGGTCACCCTCTCGGAGACGGTCAAAAGCAAGGGCAAAGACGTGGACGTGTCCGTCGGGGCGCTGACGGCCGACGCCGAGGACGCGCCGACGGTCGGCGGGGAGGGCGGAACGCCCAGCGAGGGCGATCACAAACCCATCGGCGAGGAGAAATCCGAGGACATCCCGAAGGCGGCGGATCTGTTCGAGCCGTCGACGACGGCCCGGATCGTCTTCCTCCAGAACATCGTGCCGGGAATCGCGACGGTCGCTTCCTATCTCATCTTCCGGTTCGTCCCCATCTTCTGACCGTTCGGCCGGTTTTCTTCCGGGTTTTTTATCGGTATTGCCGCCGGAGAGGGGTCCGGAACAGCAAAGTCTAACAGTCAGGGGGTCGAAGAGTCTCGGTGATGCCCACGGTAGAGTACCTCAATTACGAAGTATTGGACGACCACGGCTGGGACATTTACGACGAGGACACCTTCGAGCAGGCGGCAGACGCCGACCTCGACGACGAGGACTACGGTAGCCTCGACGTCAACGAGGGCGAGTACATCCTCGAAGCGGCCGAGGCACAGGGCTACGACTGGCCCTTCTCGTGTCGCGCCGGCGCGTGTGCGAACTGCGCCGCCATCGTGGTCGAAGGCGAGATCGACATGGACATGCAGCAGATCCTCTCCGACGAGGAGGTCGAGGACAAGAACGTGCGTCTGACCTGCATCGGCAGCCCGGACGCCGACGAGATCAAGATCGTCTACAACGCGAAGCACCTCGACTACCTGCAGAACCGCGTCATCTAACGCGGTTTTCCGTTTTCGGTTTCGGACATCGCCGCAAGTGCTATTGCCTAGCCGCGGGACCGGGCGCACGTGCTACCCGTCGGCTCTCTCTCCGGCCTGCTCTCAGTGGGCTCGGCGCCCGACCTGTTGCGCCTGCTCGCCGTCCCCGTGTTCGGGTGGGCCGCCTGGCTCGACATCCGGACGCGCCGCGTCCCCAACCGGACGTGGAAACCCTTGCTCGTGTTGGGCCTGGTCGCGCTGGTCTGGGAGGGCTGGCTGGTCTACTCGGGCACCACCCCGACGTACGTGAACCAGAACCGCTACCTGTTCCGCGTGGCCTTTAGCCTCGGCTTCATCGTCCCGCTGGCCTACGGGTTCTGGTGGATCGGCGGCTTCGGCGGGGCCGACGCGAAGGCGCTCATCACGCTCGCGCTCCTGTTCCCGACCTTCCCGACCTACCTGCTCCCGACGATGGCGTTCCCGCAGGTCGTCCCCACGCTCGGCGTGTTCTCGATGACCGTCCTCTCGAACACCGTCGTCATCGGCATCGCGTACCCGTTCGTGCTCATGCTCCGGAACGGCCTGCTCGGCCACTTCGGGAAAGCGATGTTCGTCGGTCGTCCCATCACCTGGGACGCCGCAACCGAGGAGTACGGTCGCCTGCTGGAGGACCCCGACGGCTTCACGCGGGGCGGCATGGACTTAGACGCCCTGCGGATGTACCTGCAGTGGCGCGGCCTGACGCTTTCCGAGATCCGGGCCGATCCCGACCGCTACCGCGACCCCAGGAGTCTCCCCGCGGACCCGAACCCCGCCGGCGACGGGTCGATCCCCGTCACTGATGGCGGTCACCCGGGCCAAGCGGCCACCCGCGGGACCCTGGAGACGCCGGACGGGGACGCCGATACCGCCGCCTGGAAAGACCGGGCGGTCGTCCCGGAGTTCGTTGCCCGGGACGACGGGGCAGTCTTCCCGGAGTTCGTCGAGCCAGTCGACGACGACTGGGGGGCCGAAGCGTTCCTGGAAGACATCCCGGGGACCGCCTACGGGACGAGTCCGGAGGAACTGCGCGGTGGTCTGGAGGTACTGACCACCGAGGAGACGGTGTGGCTCACGCCGGGTGTGCCCTTCCTCGTGCCGATGTTCGTCGGGCTGGTCGTCAGCCTGACCTACGGGGACGTGCTCTACGCGGCGCTCGGGGGAGTCGCGTTCTAGCCCGGGCCGCTCCCGGCAGAGGGTGGGACTGACACAAGACATATCGGCTGGAGGGGCGACGTGGCGAGTATGGAACGAACGGACGTCGAACTGGCGTTCGACGAGCAGGAGCTGCTGCCGGCGGTCGCCCAGGACGCTACGTCCGGGGCGGTACTGATGCTCGCCTACGTCACCGAGGAGGCCGTCGAACGGACCCGGGACAGCGGCCTGGCGCACTACTACTCGCGAAGCCGGGACGAACTCTGGCAGAAGGGGGGATCCAGTGGACACACCCAGGAGATCGAGGAGGTGCGAGTCGACTGCGACGGCGACGCACTGTTGTATCTGGTCGAGCAGACCGGCGGGGCCTGCCACACCGGCTACGAGTCGTGTTTCTACCGGACCATCGACGGCGAGGTCGTCGGCGAACAGGTGTTCGACCCCGACGACGTGTACGATGACGAATAGCGTCACGGCCGGGGAGGCCGTGGACGTGTCGGACCTGGTCGCCGACCTGGAGGCGGCGGCCGACGCCTACGAGCGGGCGAGCGAGCGGGTCGACGAGCGCGGCGAGGCGGAACTCCGACGGATCGCCGAGTACTACGACGAATTACAGTCGCTGTTCGACCAGTACGAGGAGGAAGCGACCGGCGACGGCGACTTCATGGTCTTCATCGAGTTCCAGGAGGAGATGGAGGGGTTCATCGAGCGGTTGCCCGAGGACCTGCCCCACCGCGAGCGCTTCGAGGAGGTCGACGACGTGATGCAACAACGCCGGCTCACCGAATCGGACTTCGCGGCGGCCCGGGACGCCCTCTCCCCGGTCGACGACGACGTGGCGCTGCTCACCGAGCGGGACGCCACGCGGAGTCGGTACGAGGACCTCCGGAAGAAAGGCCGGCGGCGGGTTCGGGAACTCGGCGAGCGGATCGGCGACCTGGAGTCGCTCCAGCGGATGGGCGAAGCCGACCTCGACGCCCCGGTCGAGCGCCTGCGCGACCCCATCGAGTCGTACAACGAGGCCGTCTCGAAGGCGTTCACGGCGTTCAAACGCGAATCGAGCGCGCGCGACGTCCTCTCGTTCGTCGCGACGACGACGGCCTTCCCGCTGGTCCCGTATCAGGAACCGCCCGAGACCCTCCGAGAGTACGTCGAGACGGCCGAGGCCGGGACGGAGTCGCTCGTCACGCTTCGGGAGTACGCCGACTACTCGAAGTCCAAACTCGATCACTACGTCGACGACGCCGACGCGCTCAAGCGATCGGTCGGGGCGAACCAGACGTACCTCCGGCGGCTCGACGCCGACCCGCTCCGGATCGAGTGGCCGCCGCGACCGGCCGCCGAACTCCAGTGGCGCGTTCGGGAACTGATCCAGGTGACCGGTCGGTTCGCGCCCGATGATGTCGTCGCGGCGCTTCGAGACGTGCGCGCCCGACTCGACGACGACGAGTACGAGCGCCTGCGCCAGAGCGCCCGCGCCCGCGAGCAACTGACAGAGGCACAGCGCGAGCGCGTGGCCAGCGGCGCGGTCGACGAAGAACTGGCGAGCACGCGCGAAGCGAAACAGCTGCTGGAGGAGACGCTGGCTGAACTGCCCGAGGCCTAGGTACCGGTCCGAGGGCGCGTTTTACCGGGCTTGACCCCGAGAAACGGCGAGAGCAGCGTTTGCAGTCATTACGTTTATGATTTGCGTGGGAGAGGTCTGAGTATGATGAACGGACGGACGCGGCGACAGTATTTGCTGGCGGTTGGTACGGCGGGCGTGATCGGTGTCGCAGGCTGTTCCGGCAACCAGGACGCGTCACCGGACAGTGACGAGGACGAGGAGGAGGAAGACGAGGAGCGCGACGACAGTGTCACCGGTGGTGCGCCGATGTTTCAGTACGACCTCGCAAACACGGGACACGCGCCCGGGGAAACCGGGCCGGCAGGACCGGTGACAGACGAGTGGACGGTCGGGATGGACGGGTCCGTGCAGTCGTCACCGGCGGTCGTGAACGGCACCGTCTACGTCGGGAGCGCTGACGACAGCCTGTACGCGGTCGACGCCGCCACGGGCGAAGCACAGTGGACCTTCGAGACGGGTGGGTCAGTGCGGTCCTCGCCGGCTGTCGTGAACGGCACCGTCTACGTCGGGAGCGACGACAACCACCTGTACGCGGTCGACGCCGCCACGGGCGAGGAGACGTGGGCGTTCCAGACGCGGGAGGCGGTCGCGTCGTCACCAGCGGTGGCGGCCGGCACGGTCTACGTCGGAAGCGACGGCACCGAGGTGTACGCGGTCGATGCCGCCACGGGCGAGGGGGAGTGGACCCGACAGACGGGCGGCGGCGAATCGGCCTCGCCGGCGGTCGTCGACGGCACCGTCTACGTCTGGAATATCGACGGGACGGTCACCGCGCTGGACGCGGCCACCGGCGACCGCCAGTGGGCCGTCGGAACTGACGAGATGACTGCCACGCCCGACGGAAATCTCGACGCTGGGACTGGCGTCTCCGGCGGCGATCGGAGTGTGGCCGTAGCCACCGGTGACGCGCAGCCGGCGCTTCAGGTGAGTGGAGCGCTACGCTCGTCGCCGGCGGTCGCGAACGGCACCGTCTACGTCCAGCGCCAGCGCGGCACGGTCGTCGCGCTGGATGCCGTCACCGGTGACCGACAGTGGTCCGCCGGGATGAGCGGGACGGACGATGCAGCGGCGACCGGCAACGGCGGGATCACGGCCCAGGCGAGCGCAGCCGACGACCAACCGGGTTCCAGTGCTGGAACGCGGTCGGCCGTCCAGGTCCGCGGGAGCGTGGCGTCTTCCCTAGCGGTCGCGAACGGGACCGTCTACGCCGGGAGCCCGGACGGAACGGTCGCTGCGCTGGACGCGACCACTGGTGACCAGCAGTGGTCCGTCCAGACAGGCGGCCTGAGCGCATCGTCGTCCGACGGGATCTACACCGAACTGTCGACCGCCCAGACGGTATCGCCGATGAGCCTGTCGCTGGCGGTCGTGGGCGTCTCCGGCGGTGCCGGAGGCTCGTCGGACACGTCCGACGGCGGAACCGTCTACGTCGGAAGTTTGGGCGGGCGGGTGTACGCGCTGGATGCGGCCACCGGTGATCGACAGTGGCAGTCCGAGACGAGCGGTCAGGGCGGGTCGTCGCTGACAGTGGTCGATGGTTACGTCTTCGTCAACGGGAGCGAGGGGCTGGTCGCAGTGGCCGGACGGTAGGTTCTCGAAGCGGCTACGCCGTCGCTTTCGCCTCGGTCATCGCCTCGTGCATCTCGTCGGCGAGGTCGGCGGCCCGGCCGGGGTCGCTCGATTCGGCGTAGATGCGGACGACGGGTTCGGTCCCGCTGGGTCGGGCCAGCACCCAGCTATCGCCGTAGTCGAGCCGGTAGCCGTCTGTCGTGTCCAGGGTCGCGCCGGCTTCTGTCGCGACGCGTTCGGCGGCGTCCAGCAGCGCCCGGCGCTCGGCGTCGTCCTCGTACTCGATGTCCATCCGGAGCAGATGGTAGTCGTCGTAGGGTGCGATAACTTCGCTGGCCGGAGTTTCGGCCAGCAGTTCCAGGAAGCGCGCGGCGGTGAAGGCCCCGTCGCGGGTCACCCGGTAGTCGGGGAAGATGATGCCGCCGTTGCCCTCGCCGGCGATGGGGACGGTTCGGCCCTCGGCCTGGAGGTCCCGAATACGGGTCATGATGTTCGTGCTGCCGATGGGCGTCAGCGACAGCTCTGCGCCTGCCTCGTCGGCCACGTCGACGAGGCGCTGAGAAACGTTGACGGCCGAGACGGCCACGTCGCCGGCGTCGAGTTCGGCCGCCGCCAGCGCCGCCAGCGCCGCGTCGCCCTCGACGAACTCGCCGCGCTCGTCGAAGAACATGGCGCGGTCGGCGTCCCCGTCGTGGGCGATCCCCACGTCGGCGTCGGTCACCCGGACCAGTCGCCCGAGGTCCGCGAGGTTCTCGGCGATCGGTTCGGGGTCCCGACCCGGGAAGTGGCCGTCCTGCTGGGCGTTGACGGTGACCACGTCACAGCCGAGTTCGCGGAAGAACTCGGGGCTGGTGAGCACGCCTGCGCCGTGGCCCGGATCGAGCGCGACGGTGAGGTCCCCCTCGGCGATGCGGTCGCGGTCGACCGCGGTCAGGATCTGGTCGAGGTAGCGGCGGCGGGCGTTCTCGACGCGCGTCTCCGCACCGGTCTCGTGCCAGGCGACGGTCGCGTAGTCCTCCGAGAGGAGACGCTCCTCGACGCGTTCGAGCGTGCCCAGGGAGAGTTCCACGCCGCTCGATCCGACGAGTTTCACGCCGTTGTACGCTGGCGGGTTGTGCGACGCCGTGACCATGAGGCCAGGGACGCCCTCGGCCTCGCAGTAGGCCTGGAGGCCTGGCGTCGGGACGACGCCGAGGCGGTCGACGTCACAGCCCACGCTCGCGAGGCCGCTGGACGCGGCGTTGGCCAGCATCTGGCCGGTCGCACGGGTGTCGCGGGCGATGGCCGCGCGGTCGGTGTTCCAGACCGACCCCGCAGCCTGGGCGATCTGGCAGACGAACTCCGGGTTGAGATACTCGTTTGCCACCCCGCGGACGCCGCTCGACCCGAAGATTTCCATCACAAGCGTCTGGGCACGGGAACCCACTAAACCTTTGCAACTGCTCCGCCACCGATTTCGCCACTCACCGCAGTTCGCGTGCTCGCTCCCAGGTCCGCAGGAGGTCGGCGAGCGTCCGGTTGACCGGCGCGTTGTCGGCGCGGTCGGCGACGTAGCCGTTGATGGCGTCGACCTCGGTGGCCCGCTCGGCCAGCACGTCCTGGTGCATCGACGACGTGTTGGCCGCGGTCGCGTCGGCCACGCGCTCGACGGCGGCCACGGCGTCCCCGGGCGAGAGATCGACGCCGGCGGCCTGTGCAGCACGAGCAGTCTCACGAGCGGCGGCCGAGGCAACCCCGTGACCCGGCCCGTCGACCAGCGCGCCGTTCTCGACGCGTGCCAGCGCGGTCGTGGCGTTGATCCCGGCGTTGACCGCCAGTTTCTCCCAGAGCCGACGGGGCATGTCGGGGGCGACGGTCGTCTCGATACCGGCCGCCGAGAACGCGGCCCCCACGTCGTCGGCGCGGTCCGACTCGCCGCCCTCGGGCGGGCCGAGCGTGACCTCGCCGACGCCGGTACAGGTCACACGCCCGGGTTCGGCCAGGAGCGCACCGTACGTGCAGGTGCCGGCGAGAACCGGACAGTCCAGGCGGGCAGCGAGGGTCCGTTCGTTGCCCATGCCGTTCTGCAGGGAGAGGGCGCTCCCGAGGTCGCAGTCGGCCAGCGCCGCTGCGGCCGCGTCCGTGTCGGCGGCCTTGACGGTCACGATCGCCAGGTCCGCCGTGGCGTCTCCGGGAAGGGCGGTCGTGGCATCGGGAGCGACGCGGAGGTCGAACTCGCCGTCGACCGACAGGCCGTCGGCGGCGACGGTTTCGACGTGTGGGTCACGGCCCACGAGCGTCACGTCGTGTACGCGCGCGAGCAACCCACCGATCAGCGAGCCGAGACTGCCGGCACCGAAGACGATGACGTCCACACTGGGCCGTCAGTCTTCAGTCCAGTAATAGATGTCCTCTTTCGGTGCGCCACAGGAGGGACAGGCTTCGGGAATGTCCTCGTCGAGTTCGCCCATCTCGCCGCACTCCCAGCAGCGCCACATCAGTTCGGCCTCGCCGAACTCGTGGCCGGAGGTGACGTGTTCCTCCGAGAGGGCCTCGATGCCCTCTTCGAGGGTCACGTAGAAGCCGTGTTTGTCGAACCCACGGACGCGTCCGAGTTCGTTCCCGTCGTCGTCGTACACCGTCTCACCGAACGACAGCTGTCGGTCATCGATTGTGTCGCTCATACACTGTGTGATTCGTTCGCAAAGTGGATAAAGCCATCTGGTAGGCTTCGGCTGACAGGATTCCGAGGCCGCTGTGCGAGCCGTTCCGTGCGGTGCGGTCCCTGTCAGCATCCGCGCGCCGCTGGCGCGCGGTTCACCGCCAGAGCGGGCGAAGCCCGCGACGGCGGCTTTTTTGGTCGAGATTTTTCAAGGAGCGGTCGCCGACGGCGACCCGACGCAGAAAAAGGTCGTCTCACATGAAATCGCCGATGCCGCTCTGCTTGTTGTGGTCGTTCTCGAAGACCCGTTCGATGGACTTTTCGAGAATACGGAGGCGCTGTTTGGTGTACTCGCGGGCACCGTACTCCTCGGCGACCTGGAGCGCGGTGTCGATGTACTTGGTGACCGAGCCGTGGTGCACAGTGAGCGTCATGTCGCCGCCGCACTTCCGGCAGTCCCCGGTGAGGGGAACCCGACGATACTTCTCCCCGCAGTCCAGACAGCGCGTCTCCTGGCGGGAGAACGCCCGGAGGTTGCCGATGATATCGGGCAGGAAGTGGCCCTCGATGACGCGTTCGGCCACGTCGGTCTGGTCGACAGCCCGGAGCTTTCGTGAGAGTTCCAGCTGGGCGTCCATCTTCGCCATCATGTCGTCCAGGGTCTTATACGCCGAGAGATCCGGCCCGAGCGCGATGTTCGAGGTGTCGTGGGTGTGTCGGAAGCCCGTGTACTCGCGGTCGGTGCCGAGGTTCTCCTCGGCGATGGTGACGAGGTCCTCGACGGCCTCGGGGTCGGCCATCTCCCGGGTCGCCTCGTAGAACTCCCGGGGGTACTGGTCGACGATGTCCATGTTGTGGGCCTCGTCGTCGATCTCCGAGGGGTCGATCCGCGAAGACATCACCAAGGGTGCGTCCATGGAATTGTGGGCGTAGAGCCAGTTCGCGGTGAAGATCGGCTCACCGCCGACCTGAAGGTCGTAGAGGTGGCCGTCGTAGTCGACACGTTCGACGTTCTTGACCCGGAGATACGAGAGGTCGCCATCAACAAGCGGTCGCAGTTCTGCAAGTTTCTCTGTCACGTCGTCCGGGAGATTACGCGATTCGAGTTCCCGGACGATCTCTCGGAGTTTCTCCAGCGAGATGTTGTCCCGACGCTTCAGGTACTTCGGGATCAGTTGCTTGATGCCCTCGATGTCCCGCTCGCGAATCTCCATCAGTGCATCCGGTATCGAGACGACCAGACTCTTGGGGTAGTAGGGGTCCTCGCCGTCGAGGACTCGATGAAGTGGGTTGTCCGACGCACCGCCCGATACCGTGACCGTGTAAATCGGCTGGCGGTTCTCGTCGCGCTCCCGGTGTGAGACGTTCGCGACCAGTCCGAGCCGATGAAGCAAGAAAACTACACCGTCTTTGACGTCTTCGCTGGTCGTGTGGAACCCGACCGTGGTTACGTTGCCGTC
Organism: Halorientalis salina; assembly: GCF_005049285.1. Classification (GTDB taxonomy): domain Archaea; phylum Halobacteriota; class Halobacteria; order Halobacteriales; family Haloarculaceae; genus Halorientalis; species Halorientalis salina. The sequence goes on from NZ_SOSC01000004.1 coordinate 36,957, forward strand.
GGCCGAGTCGCTCCCGTCGCCCTCGATGAAGCCACGCAGGAACGCGAGTGCTGTATCGTGAGGAGCCTGCAGGATGCACTCGGGAACGACCTTCTCGCTCGAATTGTACGAGTCGGCGTCCTCGAAGCCGAGATCGTACAAAACCTCGCGGAAGACAGCCGGGAAGCGGAGTTCGTAGGTGCGGTTCGACCAGCGACGGCCGGGTTCGTGACCGAACGTGTCCTCGATGATGTCGGCAGCGCGGTCGATGAGGTCCTCGTTGGCGTTGTGGATCGTCGGACAGACGCTGGAAGTGGATCCTTCCGCAACGAACAGTCCGAGCAACCACGCGAAGTTCTCATCGATATCGATAGTACGTGAGATCCCATCAGACGAACCTTCCAGACCGATCTTCACGTCCCGTGGGACCTGAAAGTCAACGAGATCAAGGATACGTTCGAACCGGTCGTACGGAATCTTCCCTTTCGAGAGTCGATAGGAGAGTCCAGATTTGAACGCCTGGTGAGTCGGGCTCCCTCGTTCCCTGGTCTCCCAGGCGGTCGTCAGCAGGTCCTCGACGTGATCGTCGATGACGACGTACGGTTCGTCGACGCACCCGGCGACGTCGATAGTAGTCCGTTCGGTCTCGACGTCGAGTTGGCGGGGTGCAACGACGAGATCGCCTGCCGAAAGTTCCGCTCCAGCAACTTCTTCGATACTGTCGTCGTAGCGGAACAGACTGTGATGTTCGGTCAGCTCCAGCGAGCGGCCGAACTGCGTCTCGATGCGGACGAGTTCTTCGTCCTCGTCAGCGCGGTAGCGTATGGCTTTCTCGACAGGTTGCAGCGACGCTTCATGGTTCTCGTCGAACGCGTAGGTCCGCCAGCCCTCCTCGTAGCAGGTTCGCTTCCGGAACTTCCCATCGACCTCCAGCGGTGATTCGAGTTCGTTCCAGAACTCCCCGAATGTGAGAAACCGAACGTTGTCGTTGGGGTCGACCGCAACCAGTCGGGAGTCCTCCGCGACGCTTCCGCCGCGCTTGTCCGGGAGGTACTTTTTGCTGAAGTTCAGCAGGCCATCGAGCAGCAGCATCACACAGTCCTCGTCACCGTCGCACTGGCCGACGCCAATCCCGTTGGCAACGACTCGATTCGTATCCGCGACCGTAAGGCTGTACGTATACTCGACATCAGACGGGATGAGTTCGACCCGTTCGACTATTTCAACGTCCGTCCCACCGTCAGCGAGAGACTGCGGCAACTGAGCACCTGTAGGACGCTCTTCACTTTTCCCGAACAACGGGACGGCATCCCCCTCGTTCAACTCGCGTGCCTCGACGTCCGTCAGCCCATCGTCACATCGAACCATCGAATGGTCCGGCGTGACAGTAATCGTCCGCCCGCCGTCGGTTGTAATCTCTACCAGATGCTCCGGTGCTGGGTGTTTCGAGACAGCTTCGACCGGTTTCCGGACCCAGTTCCCACCGTCGTCGATGGACTGGACGCGGATTTCGCCGTCTAGCTCCGCTACAGACGCACCGAAGTCGTCGATGCGCGGGTCGTCCAGCCGTCGCTCGACGAACTGTGCGATGGACTGGCGTCTCAGCGTCCCGTCATCGTCTTCGTACGTGATTTCGGTGTCCGGATGGAAGCAATTCCGCCGTTTCGCGGCGTGGAAATACGGATGCGCGTACCCGACGGCAGCTGACGTAAATCCGATAACTCGGCCCACGGTCGCCGCACTGGTGTGTGGTGCCATCCCGAACACGAGCTCGCCGACGAGGTCCTGGCGGTCGTCGAACTCGTAGTACGCATCGAGCCCGTAGTAGCTCTCCAGGAGGTCGTCGACGAAGTCGGCGGTCTTGAGCATGTGCTCGGCCGCGCCGTTCGAGAGGACGATGTCCTGGACTTTGAGTTCGGCGAGCTGGTCGTCGTGGACGAGCGGGTCGCCGTGGATGTCCTCCTCGTAGCCCAGCGCGCGGAACTGGTCGGCGGTGACGTCGAGTTCCTCGGGGCGGACCGACGTGACCGGGAGGTCGGTCATGTCGTAGCGGACGGTGCCGTCCTTGAACGCCGACACGCCGTGTTTCGCCCGCATGATCCCCTTCTCGATGGGTTCGGGCGTCTTCATCTTCGAGGACAGGCCCTTGACGCCCTTGACGATCTCAAAGGCGTTCTCGCGCTCGCCGACGTTCTCTAAGGCTTCGTGGAACTGCTCGCGGACGCTGACGGTCTTGGTCTGGACCGGCGAGGCCATGCTCTCACAGCGGTGACACTCCGCCCGGCCAGAGGGGTCGGGTTCGACCTCGATGTCGCAGTCCCGGCAGATGTAGACGGCGTCGGTCGTGCCGTTGCAGTCCGGACAGCGGGCCTCGTAGGTCTCGGTGCCGCAGTCGGTACAGCGGCGGCGGCCGACCTGGACCTCGACCTCGCCGCGCGGGTTGTCGATGCCGTCGCCGGTGGCGGCGGCCTTGCTCACGTCCCGCTGGCTGCCGCCGGCCTCGCCGATGGGAAAGAGCGTGTGGACGGCCGGCGAGAGGTCGCGGGACTCGGATTTCTCGGGGCGGCCCATCCGGTTCCCGATGCGGGTGGGGGCGCGTTCCCTGATCTCGAAGGGCGCGACCTCGTTGACGGCCCTGATGGCGTTGTCGCCGTCGGCGTACTCGCGGGCCGCAGTCGAGAGGTCCCCCGCGTCCCACTCGCGGTCGAGTCGGTCGGAAAAGCCCAGCGACCGGACCAGGGGTTTCCAGTCGGGGATCGTCAGGCGCTCTTCGCCCCGGTGGTGTTCGACCAGCAGGCTTTCGAGGGTTGTCGCGACCTCCTCGCCGTCGTCGGAACGGGGGACGACGAGGTCACCCGCGCCGTCAGGCCCCGACTCGCCGGACATCACGGCTCCGTCTGTTTCGGCGATACGACCGTTCTCGACGGCGTCGGCCAGCGCCTCGAACTCGGCGACGGAGACGTCGTGCCAGCAGTAGGTGTATTTCGGATGGATCGGCGCGTCGTACTCGGTGGCCCACTCGATGGCCTCATCGGCGGATGGGTCCGCCAGATCGACCTGGACCGAGTCGCGCATGGCCTGTACGTCCGCGCCGCTTGCCTCGAAGTCCTGCTCCCACCACTCCACAGTGTAGGAGGCTGGAGCCAGGGGATGATTGTTCTCGACGAACTCCCCGTAGTTCACCAGGTACTCACCGAGGTCGAGGATCTTCTCGACGCCGTTCCGGACCTCCAGGGCCACCTCGGGGTCGTCGATGCGGCGCACGTCGCCGTTGGCGAGTCTGACCGTGGGGCCTTCGATGCTGTCGACGGGCACGACGCCCGCGGCCTTCCCGGGGCGCTCAGTTTTGATCTGGGTGCCCGTCGCGAGGAAGTCGTCGACGAGGTGCATCGTCGCCGGGTGGACGCCGGCGGTCGCGAAGCCGTGATTCCGCGCGCGACCGTAGCGGAGTCGGAACCCCCCGGGCTCACAGGGATGGGTGAAGACCGGGCGGCCGGCGATGAGGTCCCGGAGGAACTTCTTCGAGGGGCCGACGCGTGGCGGGCCGTCCGGTTCGTCCGCCTCGTCGCCGTCGTCGTGCTCGGCGTCGCCCTCCGCCTTGTCGTCGGCGTCGTCGTCGCCCTCGTCCTCGCCGATGGTCCCGTCGATCAGGTCCTGGAGCCAGGGCCACTCGACCTCGTCCAGATTGCGGGTGTAGCGCTGGATCTTCGGGGCCTTGAGCGCGATCCCCTCCGCGAGGACGAGACACATCCCGCCGCGGGCGGAGTTCGAATCGACCCGTTCGAGGTCCCGATAGCCCGACACCTCCTCGTCGCCGGTGGCCTCGCCGTCGAGCATGATCGGCATGTGCTCGGCGATGAACTTCGTCTCCTTCTCCTTGGGCGAGTACTGGAGGCCGGTGTCCTTGTCGTAGAGTTCGATCTCCTCGGCGTAGCGGCCGATCTCCTCGTCGCGGGCCTTGTACTCGTCCATGCCCAGCAGCGCGCGGGCGTAGTCGGCGACCAGCACGGAGAGGGCCTGTGCGGTCCCGCCCGCCGAGCGAATCGGGCCGGCGTAGTAGACGTTGACGAACTCCGTGCCGTCGTCGTTTTCCAACACTTCGACGCGGTCGATGCCCTCGATGGGGGCGGCGACGACGCCCTCGGTGAGCAGGGCGACCGCCGTCCGGACCGCGCCCTCGACCTTGCCGCCCTTGGTGTCGTAGTCGCCGACGGTCCCCTCGACGAAGTCCTCGACGAGTTCCAGTGCTGCTTCCTCGCGGCTCATCTCGCCCTCTAGCTCGCGGACGCGCTCGGCGACGCCGTCGATGCCCAGAATGTTCTCGACGCGGTCGGCCATGTCCCGTGCGGTGGGGATCTCCACGTCTGTCGTGGGGTCGCCGCCGCGCTCGCGGGCCGCCGTCGCCACGTCGAAGGCGTCGTCGAGTTCGGCTTCGAGCCGCTCGAAGTACCGTTCGTCTTCCGGACGCATCTACAGGGGCCAGAGATCCAGGTCAGTGGTCTCGTCGTGCTCGCGGTCGAGTTCCGTGTCGAACTCCCGGACGTACAACTCGCCCGCGAAGGTCGTCGCCTCGTCTAGGTGGCCGGCGACGACGCTGCCGTCCTCACGGGAGAGCGTCATGTGCGTGTGCGCGAACCGGTCCTCGTACAGCCAGGAGATGTTGCCGACTGCGGGGACGACCTCGAACGGTTCGTCGAACTCCACGTCGTAGTACTCCTGGTCGTCCTGGTCGTAGAACAGCAGCGTCGCGTCCTGGACGGCACCGAGGCCGATGAAGAAGGCCGCGTCGATGCCCTCGTCGTCGGCGAAGTCCTCGATCTGTTCGCGCCAGCCCCGTCCGTGTTCGAGTCGGGCGACGTACTCCCGAGCACCCTCGACTTCGCGATAATCCATACAGACTTCCAGGGAGGGCCTGGCAAAAAGTCTTCACTGTTTCCGCGCGCGGTCGAGAACTGGGACGGTCCGACCGGCTACTCGTCGATGGTGAACCCGAAGGTATCGTCGAGGTGGTCGAGGCGAATCTCGAACCGACCGGCGGAACTCGGCGTAAACGAGTTTTCGATGCGTCTGGTCTCTTTCGGCCGCATATTCAGCGTAAGCGTCTGGTCCAGATCCATCCACGTGTCCGGTCCCTGTCGGAGGCTGAGGTCCGTCACGAGCGAACTCGCACGGTCAGCGCGGTTCTCGAACGTGAGCGCGTACGACAGCGACTCACCAGCGGTGGCGTGCGTGGGCAGGTCCGTCGAGATCAGTTGCACCTCACGATCCGCCAGTGGTGTCACGATATCGAACTCCGTCGTCGCCGTCGTCGTCTCCGACGAGAGGGTATCCGTAACCACGATTTCGGCCGTATACGTCCCTGTTTCCCATTCATGCCGGCCGAAGTTAACCCAGTAGTTATCGACGTACTGATCGCTGTCGGACACGGCTTCCGTTATCAGGTCGGTCTCGAAGTCCTCGACCTCGGTACCGTTCCGGCTGACCGATCCGCCGTATTTGAACTCGGCCGCGTTGCCGTGGACCGGAATCGTCGCATCCAGCGCGACGAACGGTTCGGCCCCCCGGCCGAACGCCGACGTGGTATGGGCCGAAATCGTCTCCTCCTCGTCGAACGCGAGCCGCTTGGTGACGGGTTCGAGCGTCCGAATCGACGGTTGTGGCGTCCGTGTCGCAGTGGCCGTCGGTGATGCCGTCGCGGTGGCCGTCTCCGTCGCGGCGGGCGCAGTCGTCGCCGTTCCATCGTCCGCGGCGGTGTCGGTCGGGGAGTCCGTGTCCGAGGTACAGCCAGCGAACAGCGCCGCTCCGGTTGCCGCCAACATCTGTCTCCGTTTCATGATGATTCATCTACAAAAGAGGGTCAAAAGTGTCTTCAAATCCGAAGGAACGACCTGCGCGTGGGAAGTGACGGACGGCGAAAGGAGGCGACGGGACGGCGAGCGTCGGTCGCGAGACGAACCGGCCGAGAAGGCCTAACACCACTCGGAGAGGGTTTTAGCGTCTGCGAGGTCGGCTGAAACCCAGGCGTCGTCCTGGCAGGGGTAGGCGATGACGAACTGCTCGACGTCGCCGCTGTCGATCGAGCCCATAGCTTCACACTCCGCGACTTTCTCCGTAGTGGCTGCGTCAGGGGCCATGTGTGAGACTGTTACACACGCACATATAAACGTGCCGGATTCGTGCCAATAGGTCTCATTCGACGGACGGGCTGGGTCGGGCCGGACGGCAGGGGTCGGAAATCAGTTCCGGCTGGCAGTTCAGGAGGGTCAATGTGAAGGACTTAGTAGGAGCGGCCAGGAGATAGGTCCAATATGAAGGTCGCAGACGCCATGACGCCACGGTCCGAGGTCGTCACGGTGGAGATTCCGGGGACGCGTGACGACGTGCTAGAGTACCTCCAGGAGCGTGCGTTCTCGTCGGTACCAGTGATCAAACAGACGGACGATGGCGAGGAGTTCCGCGGCATCGTCTCCCGCGACGCGCTGATCGAACAACCCGACGAGGACCAGCTGGCGCTGTTGGTCGAGGAAGTCCCGACCACGACCGCCGACACCGACATCACCGAGGTGGCGGCGCTGATGGTCCGGGAAGGCGCGCGCCGCGTCCCGGTCGTCGACGGGAAACTCGAGGGCATCGTCACCGTCACCGACGTTGTCCACGCCATCGCCTCCGGCGAGGCCGACGGCACCAGCCCGCTGGACGAGGTGGCGACCCGCGAGATCAACTGCGTCTACGAGGGAACGCCCCTGCCCGTCGCCGAACGGGAGTTGTCCCACGCGGACGTGCCCTACGCCATCGTCCTCGACGACGACGGGGACATGTCGGGGATGATCACCGAAGTCGACATCCTGGACGTGGCTCGCGTCGTCGAGGGCGAGGCCGACACCGGCGAGTCCATCGCCGACGACGACGACGACTGGAAGTGGGAATCGGTCAAGGCCGTCGGCAACAGCTACATGCCGACGCGGAACGTCGAGATACCGCTCGAACCGGTTCGGGATTTCATGACCGAAGGGCTCATCACCGTCTCGAAGCGCCAGGACGCACAGGACGCCGCCCAGTTGATGATCGACAAGGACATCGAACAGATCCCGCTGGTCGGCGGCGACTCCCTCGACGGGATCGTCCAGGACATCGACCTACTGAACGCCCTGCAGTGAGATGACCGACAACACAGCGCGACTGACGGAACTGGCGAAACGCCGGGGTTTCTTCTTCCAGTCCAGCGAGGCCTACGGCGGCGTCGCGGGCTTTTACGTCTACGGCCCCGAGGGCGCGACGCTCAAAGAGAACGTCCAGGACGCCTGGCGCGACCGCTTCGTCCGCCGGGAGGGCCACATGGAGATCGAATCGCCCACCGTGATGCCCGAACCGGTCTTCGAGGCCTCGGGGCATCTCGACGGGTTCGACGACATGATCCTGGAGTGTCCCGAGTGTGGGACCTCCCACCGCGCGGACCACCTCGTCGAGGACAACACCGACATCGAGGAGGCCGAATCCATCCCGATCCCGGAAGTCGAGGAGATCATCGCCGAAGCCGAACTGGTCTGTCCGACCTGCGGCACCGACCTCGCGGGCGAACCGGTCGACGATTTCAACCTGATGTTCGGGACGAACATCGGGCCGGGCAGTTCCTCGCCGGGGTACCTGCGACCGGAGACCGCCCAGGGGATCTTCGTGGAGTTCCCGCGGCTCAAGGAGTACGCACGCGGGCAACTCCCCTTCGGCGTCGCCCAGGTCGGGCCGGCCTACCGCAACGAGATCAGTCCCCGGAAAGGGCTCATCCGCCTGCGCGAGTTCGCGCAAGCGGAGCTGGAGCACTTCATCGACCCGGAAACGGACGAACCGCCGCTCGCCGAGGTCGAAGACGTGGAAGTGACGCTGTACTCGGCCGCCGAACAGGACGCCGACGGCGGCGCACCCCAGACGATGACCGTCGGCGAGGCGGTCGCCGAGGACGTCATCACCAGCGACTGGGTGGCCTACTACCTCGGCGTCGCCAAGGACTGGTACGCGCGGATCGGCGTCGACATGGACCGGTTCCGGTACCGCCAGCACAACGAGGGGGAACTGGCCCACTACGCGGCCGACTGCTGGGACGCCGAAGCTGACGTGACCGCTCCCGGTGCCGAACCCGACTGGGTGGAGATCACCGGCTTCGCCTATCGGGGCGACTACGACCTCTCGAAACACGGCGAGTACGCCGACGAGGACTTCACGATCTTCAAACAGTACGACGATCCCATTACCGTGGAGCGCGCCACCGTCGACCCGGACATGAGTTATCTCGGGCCGGAGTTCGGCGGGGACGCGGCCGCGGTGGCCGACGCGCTCGAAGCCCTGGCCGAGCGCGACCGCTCGGCGTTCGAGGGCGACGAAGTGAGCGTCGACGTGGACGGTGAGGAGCTGACGGTTCCAGTCGAAAAGACGGGGTTCGCCGTCGAGGAGACGACCGAGTCCGGCGAGCACATCACGCCACACGTCGTCGAGCCGTCCTTCGGCGTCGACCGGATCGTCTACACCGTGCTGGCTCACAGCTACCGGGAGGAAGATCTCGGGGAGGCCTCGGAAGACGCGAGCGGCGAAGCCGCGAGCGAGGCCGACGACGAGGACGAAGAGCGGACGGTCCTCTCGCTCCCGCCGGAGGTCGCACCGAAGACCGTCGCCGTGTTCCCGTTGATGGACAAGGACGGCCTGGGCGAGCGCGCCCGCGAGGTCGCCGACGAGTTGCGCGCTGCCGGCTTCGAGGTGGCCTACGACGCGTCGGGTTCGATCGGGCGGCGCTACCGCAGACAGGACGAGGTGGGGACGCCGTTTTGCGTGACCGTCGACTACGACACGCTCGAGGACGACTCTGTCACTGTTCGGGACCGGGATTCGACCGCGCAGGCACGGGTGGGACTGGACGAACTGGCGACGCGGCTCCGGACGCTCCGCGCGGGTGAGACGTCCGTGTCCGACCTCTGATGGCCAACGAGATCGCGCGCAAGTTGGTTCACGCAAGCGGTGCCGGCATCCCGGCGCTGTACCTGCTAAACGAGCGGTTCCTCGGCTCGCCGTATCTCGAATGGGACCCGTACATCCGGTATATCCTGGCCGGCGGCATCGCCGTCGCCGTCGTCCTGGAAGTGGTCCGCCTGGGCTTCGGGTGGGACTGGGTCGTCTTCGACAAGCTGACCCGCGAGTACGAACAGGACAGCGTCGCTGGCTACGCGATGTACGTCTTCTCCGGGTCGCTGACTGGCATCGTCTTCGAGCCCCGCATCGCAATCCCGGCCATCCTGATGTTGACGCTGGCCGACCCGATCAGCGGCCAGCTCAGTGCCGACGAACTCCGAATGGTCAAGCGGCCGATCGTGCTCGCGACCATGTTCGGCGTCTGTGCCGTCATCGCCTCGTTCTGGGTTCCGCTCTCGGCAGCCATCCTCGGCGGCCTCGCCGCGATGGTCGCCGACGGCGTCAAGCCCATCATCAAGGGGTTCGTCGTTGACGACAACCTCACGATCCCCATCTACGCCGCCGTCGCGATGTACGCCGGCGTCGCCTACCTGCCGACGGTCAGCTTCTGACGATCTCCGGGGACGTTTCAGCCCGTTCGTTCACCGGGAGCCGACATATCGGGGACATCGGGACCCCAGCCCCGGGGTTCGGGATAATCCTGTCGTACGGCCGTGCTGTCTATATACACGAACAATAACTACGAACCTATATAGAGACCTGCGGGGGTATGGGACGGACACTCGTCTTGAGCGGCGGGACGCGGCACGGCCTGGTCGCCATCAGGCAACTCACCCGGGCCGGCGTCACCGTCACGGCGGCCGGGCCGTCGCGGCTGTCGCCGGCCAGGTTCTCGCGGTACACCGACGACTTCCTCAGGTACCCGGACCCGGCGGCTGACCGCGAGGGGTTCCAGCGGACGGTCGAGCGGGAACTCGAACGCCGCGACTACGACCTGTTGCTGCCGGTCGACGGCGGGTCGATCGAGCCGATCGTCGCCGCCAGGGACCGCCTCGAACCCCACACCGAGCTTCCGTTCCCCCCGACCGAGCAGTTCGAACTCGGCTACGACAAGGCCCGGACCATGGAGATGGCCGACGAGGTCGACGTGCCCCATCCGCAGACGGAGTGTCCAGAGGAGGTCGGCATCGACGGCGTGGACGCCCGCCTGGAGTACCCGGTCATCGTAAAGCCCCGGCACGGGCGAGCGAGAATGGGCGTGCACGTCTGTGCGGACAGGACCGAACTGACGCGGGCAGTCACGCGCGCCAGGAGCGAACACGGGCCGGTCATGGTACAGTCGTACGTTCCCAACGGGGGCGAGCGGGGCGTGTACACGCTCTACAACTGGGACAGCGATCTCCGGGGCGTGACGGTCCAGCAGCGCCTCCGGTCGACCCATCCCGACGGCGGGCCGAGCACGCTCCGGGAGACCGTCGCGGACCCCGACCTGATCGAGGCGACCGACCGCCTGCTGTCGGCGATGGAGTGGCAGGGCGTCGCGATGGCCGAGTACCGCGTCGACCCGCGAACGGACACCCCACAGCTGATCGAAGTGAACCCCCGGCTCTGGGGGAGCCTCCGGCTGACCGTCGCCGCCGGAATGAACGCCCCCGTCCTCCTCTATCAGCTCGCGACGACCGGGGAGTGTGACGCCGCACTGGAGTACGACCACGGCGTCCGAGCCCACTGGCTGCTGGGCGACGCCATGCAGGCTCTCTCCGGGACGGACCGCCTGACTGCGGTCCGGGAGGTCCTCCAGTCAGTTTCCGAGACCCGACAGCGCGACGTGCTGTCGGTCGACGACCCCCTGCCCGGATTCTCCTACGGCCTCAGCGGACTGTGGCGGAACCTCGCCTGATACGGTTTGCTGTAGCTGTTTACCGCTACGACCGCCCGCAGTCGGGTGGTCGATGCGAAAATGTTCTACAGCATTCCGTATGAGAGCGGGGTAAGCCGGGCTTACCCATCGTTTCACTTCCGCCACGGTACACGAACCCTTAACCCGAGCCGGCGGATACCGGAACCAATGGCAGCGACCGACGAGGTCGAGTACATCGAACACCCGCTCCTGACCGAGGGGTTGCTGGAAGACCGACAGTACCAGCGCCAGCTGGCCGACGCCGCGACCGGCGACCACACGCTGGTCTGTCTCCCGACCGGCCTCGGCAAGACCTCCGTGTCCCTGCTGGTGACCGCCGACCGCCTCCACGAACGCGGGGGCAAGGCGCTCTTTCTGGCCCCAACCAAGCCGCTGGTCACCCAGCACGCCGAGTTCTACCGGGAAGCCCTGCAGATTCCGGACGACGAGATCGTCGTCTTCACCGGCGAAGTGAAGCCCGACGACCGCGCCGACCTGTGGGAGGACGCGCGCATCATCATCGCCACCCCGCAGGTCGTCGAGAACGACCTGGTCGGGAATCGCATCTCGCTTCGTGAGGTGACCCACTGCACGTTCGACGAGTGCCACCGCGCCAGCGGCGACTACGCCTACAACTACATCGCCGAACGGTACCACGCCGACGCCGACGACCCGCTCGTCACCGCGATGAGCGCCTCCCCCGGCGGCGACGAGGAGGCCATCCTCCAGGTGTGTGAGAACCTCGGCCTCCAGGAAGTCGAGGTGATGACCGAGGACGACGCCGACGTGGCCGAGCACACCCACGACACCGACGTGGAGTGGAAACGCGTCGAGCTGCCGGAGGCGGTCGTGGAGATCCGGGACTCGCTCAACGAGGTCATCACCGACCGGCTGACCAAGTTGAAGGACCTCGGCGTCACGAACAAGACCAGTCCCGACCTCTCCGAGAAGGAGTTAGTCAGGATCCAGGGGAAACTCCGGGAGCTGATGAACAACGACCAGTCGGAGGGGTACAAGGGGATGAGCCTCCACGCCGAGATCCGGAAGTTGAACACCGCGGTCAACTACGTCGAGACCCAGAGCGTCGAATCGCTCCGCAGGTACTTCGAGCGGCTGAAAAACGCCGCGCGCAGTTCCGGCGCGTCCAAAGCCGACCAGCGGTTCGTCTCGGACCCGAAAGTCCGGGAGTCGATGCGCCGGGCCGAGGAGTACGACGACCTGCACCCGAAGTTCCGCCAGACCCGCATCCTGCTGGCCGAGACCCTGGGACTCAACGACGGCGAGCGAGTCATCGTCTTCACCGAATCCCGCGACACGGCCGAGACGCTGACGGAGTTTCTAGGTGAGCACTTCGAGACCCACAAGTTCGTCGGGCAGAGCGACACCGAGGGCAGCGACGGGATGACCCAGACCGAACAGCAGGAGACGCTCGACGATTTCAGGGCCGGGGAGTTCGAGGTGCTGGTGTCCACGTCGGTCGCCGAGGAGGGCCTGGACGTGCCGGAGGTCGACCTCGTCCTGTTCTACGAACCCGTGCCCACGGCCATCCGGTCGATCCAGCGGAAGGGACGGACCGGCCGCCAGACGGAGGGACAGGTCGTCGTCCTCCTCGCCGAAGACACCCGCGACGAGGCGTACTTCTGGAAGTCACGCAACGACGAGAAGCGAATGAAACGCGAGTTGCGCGACCTGAAATCCGTTGCAGGGGAAATCGAGGCCGAACTCGTCGAGCAACCCGGAATCGACGAGTTCGCCGGGGACGGCGACGGGGAGGACCCGGCCGAACCCGGCAGTGGCGAGACAGCGGTCAGCGCGTCGGGCAGCGACGGCGCTGCAAGGGAAACGAAGGGGCAGCGGTCGGTCGACGCGGGACAGTCCGGGCTGGCGGCGTTCGCCGCCGACGGGACCGACGCCGAGGACGCCGGGGACGGAGAGAGTCAGGGAGACAACGAGTCGGCGCGTGGAGACGAAACAGGGGGGTCGGGCGAGGAAGTATCGGCGAGTGGAGACGAAACGGTGGGCGAAACGGGTGACAGGTCCGACGACGGAGAGGAAACGGAGGGGGTCGTCGCCGAGGCCGAACCCCAGGAGGAGGGCGTCGAGATCGTGGCCGACCAGCGGGAACTCGACTCGACGATCGCGCGTGACCTCTCGACCCGCGAGGGCGTCGAGACGCGACTGGAGACGCTCGAAGTCGGCGACTACGTCCTCTCGGATCGGGTCGTGGTCGAGCGCAAGACGGTGGGTGACTTCCTCGACACGCTGACGGGGGGCGACCGCTCGATGTTCGAGCAAGTGGGCGACGCCAGCCGGCACTACGCGCGCCCGGTGGTCGTCATCGAGGGCGGCGACCTCTACGGGGAGCGCAGCGTCCACCCGAACGCCATTCGGGGAGCGCTGTCGGCGCTGGTCGTCGACTTCGGCGTGAGCGTCCTGCGAACGGCCGACGAGGACGAGACCGCGGACATGCTGGAGGTCATCGCGACGCGCGAACAGGAGACCGCGGACCGCGAGGTGAGCGTCCACGGCGAGAAACAGTCCAAGACGCTCGCCGAGCAACAGGAGTACGTCGTCGCCTCCATCGCGGACGTGGGACCGGTCACCGCGCGGTCGCTGCTCTCGGAGTTCGGGGGCGTCGAGGCAGTCATGACCGCCAGCGAGGAGGACTTACAGGACGTGGACGGCGTCGGCCAGGTGACCGCCGAGCGGATCCGTGACGTGGTCGGTAGCGACTACGATGGGTGACAGACGAGGACGCTGAAAAAACGGGTTCGACCGGAAACAGGGGGGTTAACGGTCGGCGCGTTTGACGGCTGCGAGCGCGTCGGCGGCTTCCTCGGTCGCGGCCAGATACGCGCGGGCGCGCTCGAGGTCGTCGCTCGCCTCGGCCTGCTGGGCCAGCCGGGTCACCGTCCGTTCGAGCGATGCCCGGGCGCTCGCCAGCGATTCGCCCGTCGGGTCGGGACTCGACGACTGCCCACCGGAAACGGCCTCGGAACCGCTCGCCGAGGGAGCGGTCGTCGTCGGTGCGCCCTGCGCCGTCTCGCCGCGCACGTGCGCTGTCTCGGACGACGTTCCGGGCTGGTCGGGCGTCGTCGACTGGCCGGGCGCGTCCGGACTCGACTGGTTCCCGAGGTCGGCGTCGGTCGCCCCCGTCGTGTTCTCATCGGAGGCGGCCTCGGCCGGAACGTCGGGATCGGGTTGCCCGTCACCCTCCGTTTCGGGTCCGTCCGCCTCGTCGGCGTCAGCGGCGTCCGCATCCGCCTGCGCTCCCTCGTCCGTGAGGACTTCCTGGCAGGTCGGACAGAACTCCTGGCCCTCGTGGCGGAAGATGGGGTCGCCACAGGTGCCACAGTGGGCGTTGGTCATGGTCGCCCCTTTCAGGAGGAGGTCGCTCATGCGCTCGGTGGATTCGCGGTCCTGCTCCTCGTCCTCGTACTTCGCACGCAACTTCTCGCGTTCGGCTTCCTTGTCGAACTCGCTCATACACGTAGCGTGTCGGTTCGTGTGGAAAAGGCTTTGCGAGCGCGGCCACCCCACGCCCGTCGCGACGGGTTCAGGTCCGGGGGACGGGCGAACGCGTCGCCCTACCGAAAGAAGTTAATCCCTCCGGACCGCCATTTTAAGGCGATATGACGAAAGTTAGCATAGTCGGTGCGGCGGGTACCGTCGGTGCGGCAGCGGGATACAACATCGCGTTGCGCGACATCGCGGACGAACTGGTGTACGTCGACATCCCCGACCAGGAGGACGTCACGGTGGGGCAGGCGGCGGACACGAACCACGGCGTCGCCTACGACTCGAACACCACGATCCGGCAGGGCGAATACGAGGACACGGCAGGCTCGGACGTCGTCGTCATCACGGCCGGTATCCCGCGCCAGCCGGGCCAGACGCGGATCGACCTCGCGGGCGACAACGCGCCCATCATGGACGACATCATCGGCCAGTTGGAGGAGCACTCGGACGATTTCGTCTCGATCACCACCTCGAACCCGGTCGACCTGCTCAACCGCCACCAGTACGAGGTCGGCGATCGCGACCGCCACAAGGTCATCGGCTTCGGCGGCCGACTCGACTCCGCGCGGTTCCGGTACGTCCTCTCCGAGCGGTTCGACGAGCCCGTTCAGAACGTCGAAGCCACGATCCTCGGCGAACACGGCGACGCGCAGGTCCCCGTGTTCTCGAAGGTCCGCGTCAACGGTGCCGACCCCGAGTTCTCCGAGGCCGAACAGGACGAGATCCTCGACAACCTCCAGGAGAGCGCCATGAACGTCATCGAGCGCAAGGGCGCGACCGAGTGGGGTCCGGCGTCGGGCGTCGGCCACATGGTCGAAGCCGTCATCAACGACACGGGCGAGGTCCTGCCCGCCTCGATCACGCTCGACGGCGAGTACGGCTACGAGGACACCGCCTTCGGCGTGCCGGTCAAACTCGGCGCGAACGGCGTCGAGGAGGTCGTCGACTGGGACCTGACCGCCCACGAGGAGGAACTGCTCGACGAAGCCGCCGAGAAGCTCTCCGAGCAGTACGAGAAGATCTCCTAAGCGTCGTCACTGACAGCGACTTTTTTCGATACCGAACGTCGAGCGACTGCGCTGTTACTGTTCGGGAGTGGCGGTCTCCTCGGACTCGCAGGCGAACTCCTCGGGGAGGTCCGCGTCGACGAGGGCCGCCCACTCACAGAGTCGCGTGTGCTCTCGGCGTCGCATGGTCTACAGCCGAGAGCATCCATGCCATCTTATATAACGATTGTGCCGGTTCGAGAATCAGGTCCGTGAGCAAACAGATGGGACCGTGTCGAGGAGTCGAAAGCGTGGCTCACTCGTGCCAGGTTTCGGGCACCTGGATGGTGTAGCGGCCGTCTTCTTGCAGCGCGATGATGTACTCCTCGCGGTCGTACAGCTCCATCAGGTTGAGTTCGTACTGGCCCGGATTGAGCACTTTGATGCTCTCGAACTGGTCGTTGAGTTCCTCGCGGAGTTCCGTGAGGTCCGGTCGGTCCTCGCCGGCGTCCTCCGCGGAGCGCTCCTCGCCGGTGTCGGTCTCAGTGGACGAACCGTTCGGCGAAAGCGTCGCCGCGTCCGGCGATCCGGCGTCCGTGTCGTCGGTCGGGTTCCAGCCGCCCGTCGGGATCTCGTCGGGGCTGACGACCTCGCTGCGGGCGTTCGACTGTGCCGTATCCTCGGTCGACGGCAGGTTGGCCTCCGGGGCGCTCCGTGACTCGGGACCGGTCGGTGCGGCGGGGGTCTCCTCGGGTGTCTGTGGGTCCGGGTCGGGCGCGCCGGTCCCGGAGTTCCCGACCAGGTTGCGAACGGTCGCCGCGGCCGAACCGACGGTACGGGCGACTGAACTCTCGGGGGCCGGCGGGTCCGGTGGCTCGGCCGACGGGTCGGGGTCGTCGGACGCGTCGGTCTCCGAGGGGTGGAACTGGAACTTGTTGCCACCGCAGTCGGGACAGCCCGACAGCATCTCCTTGGAGCCGTCGGCGAACGCCCGACCGCAGTTCGTACACTGGTGGGGCATTATTTCCGGGAAACCAAGGCGCTGATGAGCGTCTCGTCCTTGTGGAGCGTCTCTATCTGGTTGGCCGGCCCGATGACGGTCAGCTTCTTCGTCTCGGGGTCTTTGCCCATCAGTCGGTCGAACAGCCCGGAATCGGCGGTGTCACCTTTCGGGTAGGTCTCGATCTCGATGCCGTTGAACTCGTCGGGGCTGATCTCGGTCATCGTGACCTCGATGAGTTTCGACTCCTCGTCCGGCGAGAGCCCCTCTTCTAGGATGACGATGTTGCCCTCGTGGACCCCGTCGAGTATCATCCGGATCTTCTCCATCGATGCCATCCCCTCCATGCGCTCGCCGCTGATGAGGTCTATCTGGACGCCGTCGTCTGCTTGTTTGACTTCTGCCATCGATATCACCCGAAGTAGTCCGCGATCTTGTCGTAGACCTCGTCCATGTTGTCGCCCTCCAGGGCGGACAGCGGGATGGTCTCGTGTTGCGGGAACGCGTTCTCGATGCGCCGGATGTTCGACTCCGGCAGGTCGGTCTTGTTCGCGAGGATCAGCACCGGGAGATCCTGACTCTCGATGATGCCGACCAGCATCGTGTTGACCTGCGTGAACGGGTCCTTCGTCGAGTCCAGCACGTAGAGGACGCCGTCGACGTCCTCGCGGAGCCAGTGCATCGCCTCGGCGACGCCTTCGGTGGCCTCGCGAGAGCGACGGACCGCGTCGTCTTTCTCCATGTCGTGTTCGAGGAACTCCGTGTAATCGACCTTCGTCGTCACGCCCGGCGTGTCGACGACGTCGATCGTGACGGATTTGCCGTCCCGCTCGATCTCGACGTTCTCTTTCCTGCGTGCGCGGCGTGTTTCGTGTGGAATGTGACTCTCCGGGCCGATGGCGTCACCGGTCCAGTCGCGCGCGATTCGATTCGCCAGGGTCGTCTTCCCCGCGTTCGGCGGCCCGTAAATACCGATCCGTTTCGGGTCCTCCGCGGAGAACAACGACGCTATCGACCGTGAAATGCTGTCTCGGATGTCCGTGATCAGTCCCATCCTGGAGCCTCCCGCTCTCTTTTCCGCGTGAGAGAGCCTTAGAGGCTACATCCCCACCGAATTAACTTAAGTGTACGTCAGACATACATAAATATTCCGATATTAATGCAGGAGATCGCCCGACGTAAGGGGGATCAGTATGGACGGGAAGCGATGGTGGGGGCCGTTCGCGTCGAGCAGGAGTCACGGCTGGGGCGGGACCGATTGGAACCCGACAGCACTCCATCGTGAGTGGATTCGTCGATCCGGTTCGAATGGAAAGGGAGGGGTCACGAGAACGAGAGACATACCGGCAGACAGCGGAGGTCGCCAAACCAGCCGATGGCAGCCCGGGGAACGGCAGTGGGAAGTGGCAACCGATTCACGACGTGCTAGCCCCCCACCCCTTCGTTTCGAGTGGAACTCCGCTGAGAGGGTGGGTGGGGGGAGGGGTGGACGACGTGACCGGACCTTCGAAAAGCCTAGAAAAGACGGTTTCTAGGGGCTGTCCTAGCCGTCTAGCTAGCTTTGGGGTGTGAATACGTTGTTTCTCTCTACTACGGGTTTGATTATATAGTATCGTATTTAGTTCTTCTCTCTTCTAGACGGCTCTTGCCGCAGGGGGGTCCCCCCACCCCCTCCTTCGGAGCCCGTTCCACCCGAAACGAAGGGGTGGGGGGGTTCCGTCAGTAGGTGATTGGTACCACTCCACAACTGTGATCGGTTGCTCGGCCAGGGTCGTTCCGATCACCACTGTCCTGTTCGTCCACCGTGTCGGTCGAGTCTGTCGTCCCGTTCAGCTCGTCGGGGATCGTCTCCCGTGTCGGTTGATCGGGGAGGTAACCTTCCCCTGCGTGCAGGCGTTGGTTCGCGTATTGGGAACTTCGCCGGTTGTTCCATCTCAGCTGGTTCCTTCCGCCGTCTAGACGCCGAACACGCCGCCCAGTTCGGCTGCAAAGGGCCGTTGCTCCGCCGACGGGTTCCTCAACTATCGAAATATTTAATAAGTAGTCAACCACGGGTTCTTGTGGTTCAACTGGACGTCCCGTAATTCCCGAATGGGCCGAAGAGGTTATATCTAGGCGATTTCGCGGTGTTACTGGGGCGCGAGAGATCGCTCTCCACCTGAAATGGAGGGGTTAAAATAATGACAGATGGTGGAAACGAATCCGACGATTCCGGCGTAAACGCGGGCGGTTCCGACCAGCAGGACGGGCCGAACGAGTCGGGTTCGGGTGACGACGACCCCGAACCCGAGGTCGACGCTGAGGCGTCCCCGCCAAACGTCGACCGAGACGAAACGGCGGCCGATGAACTGTCCCTCGGTGACGAGGACGACGGCCCATCGCTCGACGACGTGGTGTTAGACGAGACGCCGAGCGACGACACGGACGAAGCGTCCCGGGGCCTGTTCGACGACCTCCTCAGCGGCGCGCCGATCTTCGAGAACAAGGAGGTGTTACGCCCCTCCTACACGCCGCACAAGCTCCCGCACCGCGAGGAACAGATCAACAACATGGCGACGATCCTCGTCAGCGCGCTGCGCGGGGACACGCCGTCGAACATCCTCATCTACGGGAAGACCGGGACCGGCAAGACCGCGAGCGCGAAGTTCGTCAGCGAGGAACTGGAGACGACCTCCCAGAAGTACGAGGTCCCCTGCGAGGTCGAGTACATCAACTGCGAGGTGACGGACACGCAGTACCGCGTGCTCGCCCAACTCGCGAACAAGTTCATCGAGAAAAACCGGACGGTCATCGACGACCGCATCGAGGACCTGGAAACACTTCGCGAGCGCGCACACGAAGGTTCTGTTCCTGCGGACTCGTCGGCCGACGTCGAGACCGTCGACGACATCGACGAGGAGATCGAACGGCTCCAGGCTGACCGCGAGGAGTTCGAGGAGGTCCCCATGACCGGCTGGCCGACCGACCGCGTCTACAACAGCTTCTTCGAGGCGGTCGACTACCACGAACGCGTGGTCGTCATCATGCTCGACGAGATCGACAAACTCGTCGAGAAGAGCGGCGACGACACGCTGTATAACCTCTCGCGGATGAACTCCGAACTGGAAAACTCCAGGGTGTCCATCATGGGCATCAGCAACGACCTGAAGTTCACGGACTTCCTCGACCCCCGCGTCAAGTCGAGCCTCGGCGAGGAGGAGATCGTCTTCCCGCCCTACGACGCAAACCAGCTCCGGGACATCCTCCAGCACCGCTCGGAGGTCGCCTTCGAGAACGACGCCCTCACCGACGACGTGATTCCGCTGTGTGCCGCCTTCGCCGCACAGGAACACGGCGACGCCCGGCGGGCCCTCGACTTGCTCCGGACGGCCGGCGAACTCGCCGAACGCGGCCAGACCGAGCGCGTCGAGGAGGACCACGTCCGGCGCGCCCAGGAGAAGATCGAACTCGACCGCGTGGTCGAGGTCGTCCGGACCCTTCCCACCCAGTCGAAACTCGTCCTCTTCGCGATCATCCTGCTGGAAAAGAACGGCGTCCACAACATCAACACCGGCGAGGTGTACAACATCTACAAGCGCCTCTGCGAGGAGATCGACGCCGACACGCTCACCCAGCGCCGCGTCACCGACCTCATCTCCGAACTGGACATGCTCGGCATCGTCAACGCCGTCGTCGTGAGCAAGGGCCGCTACGGCCGGACCAAGGAGATCAGCCTCTCGGTCCCCATAGACGAGACCGAAGCCGTCCTGCTGTCGGACTCCCGGCTGGGCGACATCGAGGACGTCCAGCCGTTCGTCCAGGCGCGTTTCGACAACTGATTCCCGACTGTTCTCTGAACCCGACTGCGTATCGTATTGCTGCGGCCTTGAAAACCGCCCGTCTTAGCTGACCGCGAGCTCCGCGGCTTCGACGCTCGGGACCGGCGAGATCGAGCCGACGCCGAGTCGGAGCTGCCCGATGATGGGCATTCGGAACTCGGCGGTGCCGATGACCCACTCGGGTTTGACGGGGGCGGAGACGCCGCCGGAATCGAGCTGGTCGTACCGCTCGTTGTTATCGCCCAGCGTGATGAACCCGCTGTGGGGGGCTGGACAGTACTCCAGGGCGTCACAACTCCGCTTGTCCTGCGGGAGGAACTTCGCCTGGGCTTTCGTCTGGTACCAGTTCTCGCTCTGGTTCACCCAGAAGACGGCCCGGTGGATGACCGGCGTCGCGTCCCTGTTGCCGTTGGGCGCGTAGACGATCACGTCGCCAGGCCAGTTGAACTTCGTGTAGCCTTCGTCCTGTGCCTGGTAGACGGGGACGACGCCTGTGTCCCGGATCTGTTCGTCCCCGGCGAACCGGTGTTCCTCCATGACGAACACGAGGTCGCCGATCTCGATGTTCGGCTCCATGCTGCCACTCTCGATGGCGACCATCGGTGGCCACACGCCGCTGATCGCGAACAGCAGGAGCCCGATCCCGAGGACGGCGAAGATGCTGCCGAGGAAGTCGTCGAGGAAGGACCCACCCCGTGGCCCGTTCGGGGACGACGACGGCTCCGGTCGCGGCCCCCCGTTGTCCTCGCTACGCTCACTCATCGAACCAGGGTTGTCCCGGCCAGTGCTTCAACTTTGTGTGTCATCGCACTGGTGGCTCCTCGTCCCACAGTGTCCGATCTTCCCTGTCCGATCTGTTCCGGTCGATACCGATCACTGCCGATTCGGTATCCTTTTTGTTTGGTCGAGTACACTGACTGTCCGTGCCACTGGAGACGCCGGCTCGCATCGTCACCGAACTAGCCGAACGCGGGTACAACGCCGACCGCGAAGCCGTGACGCTGCTGGCGAACGCCGGCGACCCCGGCCGCGCGCTCGAACGCGCACTCGAAACCATCGACGACGACGCCCTCAAACTCTCCGCAACTCACGTTCGGCGGACCCTCGACGGAGCCGACGACGGCGCGACTGCTGTCGATTCTGTCGCCGAAACGACGGACGTGAACGAATCGCAAGCGACGACCGAATCGGCCACGGGCAACCCCCCTGCTTCGACTGGAACGAACGACCGATCGTCGGGTAACGACGGTGGGTCGACTCCAGTCGAAACGGAGGGGTATCGGGACGCGGCCGGGGCCGACGACGGGGGTCGTTCAATCGACCCGTCACGCCACGAAGTCGAGGTCTCGGGGGACATGACCGGGCAGTCCACCGGGACCGGCGAGTACAGCGACTTCGTCGCGGTGTTCCGCGACCGCTACGAGAAACTCTCCGGGCAGTTGCGCGGGCGTGTCAACCACCGTCCCACCGACGCACTCGAAGCCATGGCCGGCGGGAGCGAGGCGGCCATCGTCGGGATGGTTTCGGACATCCGGTCGACCGCCAGCGGCCACTGGCTGATCGAACTGGAGGACACCAACGGGACCTACCCCTGTCTCGTGATGAAAGACCGGGAGATCGCCGACCTGGTCGACGAGTTGCTGTTCGACGAGGTCATCGCCGTCGACGGGACCCTCTCGGACGACAACGGCGACGGCGACGGCATCCTCTTCGTGGACGACATCTACTTCCCGGAAATTCCCCGTACGTACCAGCCGTCGACGGCCGACCGGGAGGTGAGCGCGGCGCTCGTCAGCGACGTCCACGTCGGCAGCCAGGAGTTCATGGCCGACGCGTGGTCCCGGTTCACCGACTGGCTCCACACCGAGGAGGCCGAACACGTCGAGTACCTCCTCCTGGCCGGCGACATGGTCGAGGGCGTCGGCATCTATCCCGACCAGGACGAGGAGCTTTCGATCGTCGACATCTACGACCAGTACGAGGCCTTCAGCGAGTACCTCAAAGAAGTCCCCGGCGACATGGAGATCCGGATGATCCCGGGCAACCACGACGCCGTCCGGCTGGCCGAACCCCAGCCCGGCTTCGACGAGGAACTCCGCTCGATCATGTCGGCCCACGACTGTTCGATCCACTCGAACCCCTCGACGGTCACAGTCGAAGGCGTCTCCGTGCTCATGTACCACGGGGTCTCGCTCGACGAGGTCATCGCGGAACTGCCCGACGACAAGGCCAGCTACGAGGAGCCACACAAGGCGATGTACCAGCTCCTGAAGAAACGCCACGTCGCCCCGCAGTTCGGGGGCCACACCCGCCTTGCACCCGAAACAGAGGACTACCTCGTCATGGAGGAGGTCCCCGACGTGTTCCACTCGGGGCACGTCCACAAGTTCGGCTACGGGAAGTACCACAACGTCCTGACGATCAACTCGGGCTGTTGGCAGGCCCAGACCGACTTCCAGAAGAGCGTCAACATCGATCCCGACTGCGCGATGGCGCCGATCGTCGATCTTGACACGCTGAACCTGACGATCCGGAAGTTCGCGTAGTCGTCGGGGAGTACGGGGTTAGCTGTCGAGCCGGTACTTGACGGTTGGCGTGCCGTCGAACAGCGGACCGGAGCCGACGTGGTCGAAGCCGGCGTCGTCGGCGGCCGACTGGATGTCCTCGTCGGGTTCGGGGACGAGCAGTTCGACGGCCATCCCCTCGCCGCGGGCGAAGCGGACGGGTTCTTCGAGGAGGCGGTCACAGACCGACGGCGACCCCTCAAGCTGGGTGACGTGAACCGTCCGTTCGCGAGCGTCGTAGCTGACGAACCCGACGATGCGGTCGTCCTCGGTGGCGACCCGGACCGTCCGGTCGTGAACGAGGTTCGTCATCACGTCGGTCGGGACACCGGTGAGTTCGGCCAGTCGGTCGGCGTCCGCCTCGACGGCGTCGCGGACGTCCATACCATCCCGTTGCCTCCCACCGGCCTAAACGTTTGTCCACGGTCGGGCGTGACGGCTGCCGGTGACCGTGGGAGGCGGGAGATAGCGACACCATTCAGCAAATGAAAGCAGTTATCCCCGCCGCTAGACAAGCGAGCGGATATGAGCCACGACCACACACCAACGGAGGCAGGCGGATGCGCGTAGTCGCGAAGTTCGGCGGGACGAGCCTCGGGGACGGGGACCGGGTCAATCGCGCAGCGGACTCGATTTCGGCCGCGGTCGAGGAAGGCCACGAGGTCGCCGTCGTCGCCAGCGCCATGGGGTCGACGACCGACTTCCTGCTCGACGAGATCCAGTACGAGGCCAACGAGGCCGACCGCGCCGAGATCGTCAGCATGGGGGAACGCACCTCCGTCCGGATGTTGAAGGGCGCACTCTCCGCGCGCGGGGTCAACGCCGTCTTCCTCGAACCGGGGCGGGACGACTGGCCGGTCATCACGAACGAACACGGCGAGGTCGACGTCGAGGAAACGACTCGACGCGCGAAAGTCCTCGCCGAGCAGATGCACAACGATGACGTGGTGCCGGTCATCACCGGCTTCCTGGCACAAGATCACGCCGGCAACGTCACCACGCTGGGCCGCGGTGGCTCGGACACGACCGCCGTCATGCTCGGGAAGTACATGGACGCCGACGAAGTCGTCATCGTCACCGACGTCGAAGGCGTCATGACCGGCGACCCGCGCGTCGTCGAGGGCGCGCGCAACGTCGGCGAGATCACCGTCGACGAACTCCGCAACCTCTCGTTCCGCGGGGCGGAGGTGGTCGCGCCGAGCGCGCTCACCTACAAGGGCTCGGGCATGAACGTCCGGGTGGTCCACTACCAGCACGGCGACATCATGACCGGTGGGACCAACATCGAGGGCGAGTTCGAGAACCTCATCGACCTTCAGGAGGACAAACTCGCCTGTCTGACCATCGCCGGTCGCGCCATCCGCAACCGACCGGGTATCCTCTCTGAACTCTCGACGGCGCTGGCCGACGCGGACCTCAACATCGACGCGGTCTCCTCGGGGATGGACTCGGTCACGTTCTACCTGAAAGAGGAGTTCGCCGAGGAGGCCGAAACGGTGCTCCACGACGAGGTCGTCGCCTCCGAGACGCTCTCGTCGATCACGGTCGACGATCCCTTCGCCGTCATCCGCGTCACCGGCGGCGAGCTCCAGGCCGAACCGGGCATCGTCTCTCGCATCATCGCGCCGCTGGCCGACGAACACATCAACGTCCACGACGTCATCACGTCGGCGACCTCCGTCGCGGTGTTCGTCGACTGGGAGAACGGCGAGGACGCGCTCCAGCTCATCCAGGGCGTCTTCGACAACTGAGCGCCGCTCCGATCCGGAATCAACGCGTTTTGCCCGACACTCGCTGCGTGTAATCGTACCGGGCCAGCAGCAGGACGACGACGAGCAACAGCGCAACGGCCCCGACGAACTCGAAGAATCCCTCGGTGATCGGCGAAATCACCGGTCTGTCGAGCCGGCTGCGTTCCGTGACGACGACGGTGTAGTAGCTCCCGTCTCGCTCGTAGACGACGCCGGTGTCGACCGTCCCGCCGCTGTCCTCGGGTTTATCCAGGGTCGTTACCGACTCGCCGGTGACGACGACCTCGTGGGCGAGGAACTCGCGGCTCGCCGCGTCGTCGGCGCTGACGCCGGTGAGGTTTCGACCGATTTCCGCGAGCAACTGGTCGGGCGTGACTCGCTCGACGTCGTAGGTGGTCACGGTTTCGTTTTCCGTCCGGATGCGCTCGTAGTACCGGCCGTCGAGTTCGACGAAGGCCGGCCGTTCGTCACTGGCGGTGTCCGTTTCGACTGCAACCGGCCCGTTCGAGCGGAGATAGCGGTCGAACCCGCAGACTCGGGACTCGCCGTCCACACGCTGGCAGTCCACGTCGGCGAGGTCGTTCGCGTGGCCGAACGCCCACATCGAGTCGCCGCGATAAGTAATGGAGCCGTTTTCGACGCTGATCTCGGCCCGTTCGTACGTGTACTGTGGCTCGCCCTCGTTGGGGAGCAACCATAGCGAGTTCGTCACGCCGAGGAGACCGATCAGAGCGAGGAGGGCGATGCGACGGACGGAGTACGGCATCGGCCGAAACCCGTTGCCGAAGTGACGTATAGCTACCGCCCGGTGTGGAGTCGTTTGCCGATCTTTTCGGGGAGTCCGGCCGCTTCGACGGCGTCCTCGACGGCCTCGATGTCGTACTCGACGCGGTGTTCCTCGACCGTCATCGCGTCCAGGTCGAGCACGGCGTAAGCAGCTCGCGAGTCCTGGTCGCGGGGCTGTCCCACGCTCCCCGGGTTCATCACGATCCCCTCGTCGAACACCTCGTGGGCCTGGACGTGGGTGTGTCCCATAATCAGTACGTCTTCGTCGTCGAGCATCTCGGGTTTGAACAGGGAGGGGTAGGTGTAGCGGTCGGGATCGTCGGGGTGGCCGTGGACGACCTTCACGCGGTCGTCGAACTCGGTGCGTTCGGTCGGGAGCTCGTACAGCCACTCGATCTGGTCCTCGGAGAGGTGCTCACGGCTGTGTTCGACGCCCGCCTGGGCCATGCTGTTGAACGCGAACGCGGAGTCCATCGCGACCGCGCGGTCGTGGTTGCCCATCACCGTCGGTGCATCGAGGTCCCGGACCGTCTCCAGACACTCCGCGGGCCAGGGGCCGTATCCGACCACGTCGCCCGCGCACACGTACGCGTCGACGGCGGGCATGTCGTCCAGTACCGCCTCGAAGGCAACCCTGTTGCTGTGAATGTCCGAGATGACGCCAACTCGCATGGTCGAAGCCTCGCGGGCGAGCGTGATAAATCGCCGCCCGGGAAATCAGTCCTCGCCGTTCTCGATGGCCGTCTCGAAGCCGTCGCCGGCTTTGGCGACGCCCGCGGCACAGACCGCGTGTTCGAACTCCAGGTCGTACACCTCCGTGGCGACGCCGGCGGCGTCCTCGGTCACGAGCCCGTGGGCTTCCGGGGTGTCCTTCTCGTAGGTCGCGACGAGCGTCGGGTCGTCGACGGCTTCCACCAGCAACGCGTCCCGGCGGACGATGCCGATGTAGCTCTCCTCGTCGCCGACGACGCCCGCGATACGAGGAGTGTCGTAGTCGTCTTTCTCGTAGTCCAGCGCGAGCAGGGACTCCGCCAGCGCGTCTCGGGCCGGGTAGCCGAGTTCGAGCTTTTCCGTGATCGGGTCGACCTGCGTGCCGTTGCCGATAACTGCCGCGTCGTCGGTCTGACGCAGGCAGTTGTAGGAGATGTAGGGGTTGTCCGTCGATTCCGCGTCGTCGGTCGGAACCACCGTGAGGGTCCCACCGTCGCGTTCGATGATCTTTCGGTTCGGGAACGACCGCGAGGAGACCCTGTAGGCTGCCCGGTCCGGTGCGACGACGATGAAGCGTCCGACGTACATACCCTTCTCTGGCCCCCTCGGCGGAAAGTAGGTGTCGATTCCCCGCGTTCCGGCGTTCTATCATCTACTCGTCACGGGGTGGTAACACCGGTGTAACCCGATAACACCGGTGTCCGCGCCGATTTATGAGGTTTCGGGCTGTAGTGAGTATCGAAGTTATCCCCGTTTCAACAGGATACTGATACCAATGTCACAGAAAGCAGACTACGCGGACGACGCCGACATCGACGAATCGCTCGACCAGGTCCCCGACGAGAAGACCATCGAGGAGACGGTCGCGAACCTCGAAGCCAACGGGTTCGAAGTCGAGGTCGTCGACTCCGCCGAGGCGGCGCTCGACACGGTTACGGACCTCATTCCGGCGGGAGCCTCCGTGATGAACGGTCACTCGACGACCCTCGAAGAGATCGGGTTCACGGACTTCCTGGAGGGCGACCACGACTGGGAGAACCTCGCCGCGGAGATCTGGAGCATCGACGACGACGAGGAGCGTGCGGTCGCCCGACGCGAGTCCCAGACCGCCGACTACTTCCTCGGGAGCGTCAACGCCATCGCGGAAACGGGCGAACTCGTCGCCGCCGACCGCTCGGGGAGCCGCATCGGGGCCTACCCCTTCGCGGCGGGCAACGTCGTTATCGTCAGCGGCGTGAACAAGATCGTCTCGGATCTGGACGCGGCGTTCGACCGCCTCGAATCCGTGGCCTATCCGCTTGAGAACGAGCGTGCGAAGGAGGCCTACGGCGTCGAGAGCGCCATCGCCAAACAACTCGTCTTCCGACAGGAACTCGAAGAAGGCCGGACGACTGTCGTGTTGGTCCGCGACCAGCTGGGCTACTAACCGTCGGTCAGTCGTTCGATTGGACCAGTGCTGTCTGTGTTCACAACCTGTCACCGGCGTCGTTCTCGCGGTGACGAGCCTGCGACTGCGTGGCCATCAGAATCGGAAAAGTGCGGTGACGACGGACCGCTCGTGTGATATCCCCATGTTGTCGTGTTCTGCGCTCGGGCAGTCGCTGTCACCGCACTGGCACAGTCGACGGTGGCGTCCGAACCGGTTCGGATGCGCCACCTGTGCCTACCCTTCGTTTCGTGTCGAGATCGTTTCAGTCTAACGGTATGGCCGACCGTTGACAATAGAGGTCGGGGATAGGTACATACCGCACTGGCTGCTAGTGACGGGTGTGCCCGCAGGATACGCTCCCTCGGAGGTCCCACTGTACGAGAACCGCGAGACCGTCGAAGCCCAGTATCAGGCGGCCGAATCCGACGAAACGCCCTTCTTCGCCGTCGAGCAGTACGAAGAGGGGTTCGCCGTCACGTACGACTTGCTCCCGGCGGGCTCGGAACTGGCCGAGCCCGTGGTTTCGGAACTCGACGAGCGGGTCACCCGCGAGGTCGAGGCCATCGTCGGCGACGAGAGCCGGCCGACGACGGAGGTGAGCCGGAGCGTCGGTGCGTCGCTCGGCCAGCTCTCCTTTTTCGTCAGCGAGGAGTCCGCACGCGAGGTCGCCGCGACCGTCTCGACGCTCGTGTTGGACGAGGCCAACTGGGTCCCCGCGTCGCCGCCGGATCAGGGATCGAGTACGGAATTTTCCCGGAACGACTGACGGCGGCCGACCCCGCCGTGAGTCTCGGGTGGCGTCGCTCGCTCGCTGATACGCCCCCGAACACTTAGTGTCTGGTACCCGAGAGACAGCACAATGGGGTTTCGCTGGCGGGTCCCTGTGTTCGTTGCGGTCGTGGCGGTCCTCGCCGTAGCGCTCGCCCTCGGCGGTGGGTCGGCCGCGCCGACAGCGCCGACGACGGCGGTCGCCACCAGTGCGACACAGGCGGGAGCGGACCCACCACCGGAGCGGTGGAACCGTACGTACGGAGCGACGGCCGGACGGTTCAACGACGTCGAGAGCACGCCCAACGGAACCGTTCTCGCCGCGGGATCGATCCTCGCGAGCGGCGGGACCGAACTCGATGGCTGGGTGGTGAACGCGACGACCAACGGGACCGAACGGTGGAACCGAACCTACGGCGGGAGCGAGGACGACGTCATCAACGACGCCGTGCCGACCGACGACGGCGGCGCGCTGCTCGTCGGGACGAGCGTCTCCCGGGGGCCGGGCGGGGAGGACGGCTGGGTCCTGAAGATAGACCGTCGAGGGGACGTCGAGTGGCGGATCGCGACCGGTGGCCCCGGGGACGACGGGTTCGCGGCCGTCGAGCGGACGCGGGACGGCTACCTCGCCGCCGGGACCTACGCGGACGGGGAAAACACCGACGGCTGGCTGGCCAAGGTCGAAACCGACGGGACCCTCGCCTGGACGAAGCGGTACGACGTGCGAGTGGGCGATTCGATCTCGACCATCGAGCGCCGGCCGACGGGCGGGTACGTCCTCGCCGGGGAGACGGCCTCGGTCGCCAACCCTCGACCCAAAGGGCTGGTGCTGACGGTCGACGCCGACGGGACGCAGCGACGCCGGCACCTCGTCGGCGGATCGGCGAGCGATCGGTTCCTGGCAGCGCGGGCGACGCCCGACGGTGGGATGGTCCTGACCGGCGCGACCCGCTCGTTCGGGGCGGAGAAACGACAGGGATGGGCGGTCCGGCTGGACGCGAACGGGAGCGAGCGCTGGAGTCGGGTCTACGAGACGGGGCCGCTCTCGGACGTGGTTCCGGCCGCTGACGGGGGCTTCCTGCTCGCCGGCGAGACCAACCCGGCGTCCGGATTCGGTGACGGGGCGCTGGTGCGCGTCGGGGCAGGCGGGGACCCGTCGTGGTCCCGGACCTACGGCGGGTCGAGCTACGAGTCGTTCGCCGGGATCGATGCCGCGCCCGGTGGCGGCTTCGTCGTCGCCGGCGAGAGCGGCACCGACAGAGGCTGGCCCGGGACCGCGTGGCTGTTGCGAATCGGTGGTCCCGAGCTGGCGACGCCGCTCGAACCACCGGGAACGCCAGGGGACGGTTCGACGACTCCGGACGGCGAGACGCCCGCAGGTGGACCGATGCCGGGGACGGCGACCGGAACGCCGGACGCAGCTGCGCCCCCGGCGTCAGGCGACGACGGTGGCGACGAGATGTCGCTGGTGTCGATACTGCTCGTCGTCGGCGTGGTGTCGATCTTCTTCGCGGGGTTCCTGTTCCTGCTGTGGGATCTCGCGGACAACCCGCTGCGGACGATCGACCGGCGGACGCCGCTGGTCGATCTGACGGTGGTGTTCAACCGCTTCGGCGTCGGTGAGAACTCCAAGGCAGGGCCGGACGCGGCCGGGGCCGGCCGGAACGTCGACGGTCGGGGTGAGGCCGGCAGCGGGCCGGACGGGTTCGGTGGCGCAGGTGGGTCGGCAACGGCGGGGAGCGCTGACGGCACCGCTGGATTCGGAGCGGCGGGTGGCTCGACCGCGGACGCCGGCGCTGGGTTCGGTGGTGCCGGCGAAGGGTCGACGGACCCCACCGACGAACCGATCGACGTGGGCGGGGGTGCCTCGACTGCCGCCGGCGCGGCGGGCGCGTCGTCGAGCGCCGGACAAGGAGGGACGGCACAGGAATCGGGAGCGGACGCCGGCGCTGCTGGCCCCGAGTCGGATGCTGGGGACGGGGACTGGGAGTACCCCGGCGGGGAGTCGATCGCGGAATCGGTCGCGGCGTCGACCGACCTCGTGGTCGCCGGGAGCGGCGACGAGGAATCGTCGGTCCCGGCGACGCGGGCACCGGTGCCGGGGACCTTCACGCTCCGGAACGGCGGGTCGCGCGCGCTGATCTGCCGGTTCCGGTGTCACACGACCGACGAGGTCGTCTTCGACTACTGGGTCGAGGTCGAACCCGGGGCGACGCGTCGAGCCCACGCCACGCCGACCGACGCACCGTTCGAGATTCTCATCAACGTCGAGGACGACCTGCTGGCCTCGCAGGTGTTCGTGAACAACGACCGCGGCGGCGCGAACGTTACGGCGACCGTCAGCGAGGACGCCATCGACATCTCGCTCACCGAGGACCTCGCCGACTCGCCGCTGGCCGAGGCCGACGATCACGAGTCCCCGACCGACGACGACGCGCTGGCCGGCGTCGGAGCGGACGAACGGAGCGGGGACGCGGAATCGGTGGCGAGCGAGGCCGACGCCGACGCGTCGTCGGTCGAGACCGCTGGCGAACCCGACGAGGGGGGC
This sequence comes from Halorientalis salina, assembly GCF_005049285.1. Taxonomy (GTDB): domain Archaea; phylum Halobacteriota; class Halobacteria; order Halobacteriales; family Haloarculaceae; genus Halorientalis; species Halorientalis salina. The sequence continues at coordinate 67,671 of NZ_SOSC01000004.1, forward strand.
TCGTCGGAGGCGAGCGACGACCTGAACGGCGACCTGGCCGCCGAGGACGGGGACGGGTGGACGCCGGACGTCGAGGTCGCCGAACCGGAGCCAGTCGCGGAGTCGCCGGGAGACGGGGACGCCGCCGGACCGGCCGAGGGCGACGACGCGCAACTAGCCGAGTCCGAGGACGCTGCGCTGGACGAGGCGGTGGACGCGGACCCGCTGGCGGCCGAGGAGTCCGGTGCAGCGGGAAGCGACGACGAGAGCTCCGTGTTTGCGGGCGACGAAGGGGCAGAGACGGAGACGGACGAGGACGGATGGACGCCGGACGTCGAGGTCACCGAACCGGAGCCGGTCGACGAGGGGTCGGACCCGGCGGAACCCGAGAGCGTCGGTGAGCCGACGGCTGCCGAGGACGACTCGGCGGAGGACCCGGCAGTCGCGGCCGACGAACGGACGGCCGAACCCGAGGCTGCCGGAACTGACGGGTTCGAAACCGCCTGGACGGACGAGACCGCCGAGTCGGTCGGTGAGACCGACACGGGGACGGGCGGCATCGATAGCTCGCAAGCGGGCGATATCGACAGCTCACAGCTCTCGGGTCCCGCCGAGGCCGACGATGCCGACGCGACGGACGAGGCGGACGACGTGGCTGACGCCGAGACCGGCGAGTCCGATCCGGGAGACGAGGACGGGGACGAGTGGGCTACGGAAGCGACTGACGAGTCGGACGGTGGGGACGCGGACGACGTGGCTGACGCCGAGACCGGCGAGCCAGAAACGGGAGACGAGGACGGGGACGAGTGGACTGCCGAGGCGACTGACGAGTCGGACGACGAGGGCGGCTGGACGGTCGAGTCGGACGACGGGGGAGCAGAGCCGGAGGACCCCTGGATGGAAGACGTCGACATCGACACTGGGGAGTCGGACGACGGTCCGAACTGGACGGACGAGGTCGACGACTCGGGGATGGACGGTATCGGGTCCTCCTGGGACGAGACCGACGACGACTCGGCGGACGCCGGCGAGGACTGGCCCGGAGCAGGGAAATCCGGGTTCGACGACCTCGAAGACCTCGACGACGACTGGGCGGGCGATCTGGAACACCCGGACGACGACGAGGACGGTGGTGACGACGGCGGCGACGGCGACGACGAGGAGTCCGCCGAAGAGTGACGGCGCGGTCGGTGACGACCCTCGTCAGTGCAGCGTCCCCTCGCGAACGTCGTCGTCGTAGGCGAACAGGGCGTAGCCCACCTCGGCCGGCGTGTACCCGGTGTCGTCGGCGATGGTCCGGATCGGGTCGATCATCGTGACGTAGTCCGCTGCGTCGAAGCTTTCCTTGCGACCGTCGAGATAGTCCAGTCGGTCCAGCGCCGCCCAGACCCGCGTGTCGACGACTGCGTGCCGTTCGGGGTCGAGCGCGGCCAGGACGCAGGAGGCCGTCGGGGCTTTGAACCCGCTGAGTCCCGTGACGAGCTGGATCTTCGAGAAGTCGCCTTCGACGGCAATAACGTTCTCCGTGACCTCCCGGCACCGGGACTCGGGGTTGGATTCGACGTGGTAGGCGCTCCGCGTCGAGGACTCGTAGGCGATGTCGTACAGTTGCTGGCGAGTCAGATGGCCCTGCTGGCGGTACTGTTCGCCGAACTCGTCGAGTCGCTCGGGGAGAACGCCCTGAGTGTCCCCGTAGGCGTCCAGATACTCGGCGACGAACGCGTCCAGATCCTGCATATTCGGGGCCAGGGACGGCCACCCCTTGTGTTGTGGGATCGAGTGGGCCGTCGGGGCGGTCAACCGAAGTGTTCAATCCGGTCGACGAAGGAGAGTGGGTACGATGACACGTCACACACGAAAATCGGAGTGGTCGCGATGAGCGCCGACACGCACGATGTCGACCTCGTCGGCGAGGAAGTCGTCGAGAACGTCGCGCGGGCGGCGCTGTTCGCGGCGCTGATGGGGGCGTTCGCGTACGTCAGCTTCCCGAACCCGTTCTCGCCGGCACCGGTGACGCTGCAGGTGCTGGGCGTGTTCCTCGCGGGCATCTTCCTCGGTCCCGTCTGGGGCGGGGCGTCGCTGGTGGTGTACCTGGTCGCCGGCGCGGTCGGGGCACCGGTGTTCAGCGGCGGCGCGGCCGGTCTGGGCCACCTCGTCGGCTCGAACGCCGGTTACCTCATCTCCTGGCCCGTCGCCGCGTTCGTCGTGGGGGCCATCGTCCACGGCGGCCTCACGGTCGGTGACCCGCGTGCGGTCGGGTCGGTTCGGCTCGTCGGCGCGATGGTCCTCGCGACGGCGCTCATCTACGCCTTCGGCATCGCGGGGCTGATGATCGTCCTCGGAATGGGCCCGGTCGCGGCCTTTACGGCGGGCGCGGCGGCGTTCATCCCGGCCGAGGCGTTCAAGATCGCGGCCGCGGTCGGCATCGTTCGCAGCGACGCCTTCATCGCGGAATGATCGAGACCCGTGACCTCGTGGCTCGCTACGGGGAGACGGCCGTCCTCGACGGCGTCGATCTCTCTATCGGAGACAGGGAGTTCGTCCTGCTGGTCGGCCCGAACGGGGCAGGGAAGACGACGCTCGTGCGCCACTTCAACGGCCTCGTCGAACCGGACTCGGGCGACGTGCTCGTCGACGGCCGACCGGTGAGCGAGGACCTCGTGGCCGCACGCACGACCGTTGGAATGGTGTTCCAGGACCCCCGGGACCAGTTCGTCGCGGCGACAGTCCGCGGCGACGTGGCGTTCGGGCCGGAGAACCTGGGGCTCGCCCGCGAGGAGATTGACCGCCGAGTGGCCGAGGCGCTCGACACCGTTCGAATGGGCGACCGGGGCGACGACCGCATCGATCGGCTCTCGGGCGGCGAGCAGGCTCGAGTCGCCATCGCCGGCGCGCTCGCGATGGACCCAGACCACCTCGTGCTGGACGAACCGCTCGCGAGTCTCGACCAGCCGGCCCGCGAGGCCGTGCTCGACCGCCTCGCCGCGCTCCACGACGGCGGGAAGGGAATCGTCGTCGTCACCCACGACCTCCGGGACCTCGCTGACCTCGCCGATCGGGTCGTCGTTCTCGCCGATGGAGATGTTGCCCTCGACGGTAATCCAGGGGAAATCCGGGACGAACTGTCGGCGTTCGACGTGCGACCATGCTGAAATACGAGCCGGGGTCGACGGTCGTCCACGCGCTGGACCCGCGGACGAAACTGGCCGTGCAGGCGGGATTCGCGGTCGCGGCGTTCGCACACACGACGCCGCGGGGACTCGCGGTGTTGACCGCGATCGCGCTGGGGTTCGTGGGGGCGGCCCGGCTCTCGCCGCTCGGGACCCTCGTCGAGTTGCGGTTCGTGTTGCCGATCCTGATCGCTGCACCGCTGTTGGAGGGGTTGACGTTCGGCTGGCCGTGGTTCTCGCTCGCTCAGGCGCGCTTCCCGGCGCTGGCCAGCTATCGCGTCCTGCTGATCCTGTTCGTGAGCGCGGCGTACGTTCACACGACGCCGACGCGGGAGTCCCGGGCAGCCGTCCAGTGGCTTATCCCGGGCAAGCCCGGCCAGTTCCTCGGGATGGGCGTCGCCGTGGTCTTCCGGTTCCTGCCGGTGATCGTCGACGATCTGGTGCGGGCGCGGGAGGCGATGCACGCCCGACTCGGGACCGAGCGACCCCTGGCCGAGCGGATACGGATCGTGGCGACGGCGGGGCTCCGGCGGGTCTTCGCCCGGGCGGACGCGCTCTCGCTGGCGCTTCGGGCCCGGTGTTTCGCGTGGAACCCGACGCTGCCCCGGCTCTCGCTTGGCTGGTGGGACGTGCCCGGGATGGCGCTGGGTCTCGCGCTGGTCGGGTCGGCGGTCATCGGAAGCGTGTGACCCGGTGTCGCGACGAACTTACACGATGCAAGCTCGTATGTAGCGTATGAGCGACGATCCCGCGCTGACGGACGCTCGCCCGACGGACCTGGACGACGAATCCGACCTCGACGCGTTCGTCGACGAGTCCGACCTCGCACTCGTGGAGTTCTACACGGACGGCTGTACCATCTGCCAGAGTATGGAGCCAGTGTTGAGCAACGTCGCCCGATCGACAGAGGCGGCGATCGGCCTGATCAACCCGCGCGACGACCCGCCGCTGATCGACCGGTTTCGGGTCCAGAGCGTCCCGCTGCTCGTCCTGTTCGTCGACGGCGAGCCGGTCGACCGCCGCGCGGAGGGGTTCGTCGGGGCCGACGACCTCGTCTCCTGGATCGAGGAGACTGCCGACTAGCGATTGGGCGCTCGCAACAATTCTTGCCGGATTTGCGATGATCGATCATGAAGGTTTATGTGGGTGGCCGGCGACGGTGTAGATACGATGCGTGACGAAGCGTTCGCACCGACCGTGCCCGAAGTTTCGAGCGAGTCTACCACCAGCCAGCCGGCCATCCGGGCCGACGGCGGCCAGCTCAAACGTTCGGAAGCGGCACGCGTAGGCGACGCTCCGATGGTCCCGGACCTCTCCTGAAGCCTGGTTCCGAGACGCGAAGCCTGTTTTCGCCGTAGGTTGCTGGTTTCAATCGTTCGAGGGACACGCCGTGTCGCGAATCAGAACGTTCTACTGTGCGAGCAGTAACTGGTGGCTGTGTACGGGACGATACAGCGCGCCGGATACGTCGCCCTGCTGGTGACGCCCCTCGCCTTGCTGGTGGCCGCCCTCGGCGACCCGACCGGTGTTTCGGCCGGGAGACTCTCGGTCGAGGGCGGGCTCTTTCTCGCGGCCGGTCTCACCGCCGTCGTCGAACGCGAGTACATCGGCGGCCAGCTGGCGGCGTCCGAGTTCACCCACCGTGACGGCCTCGACGTGGCCGCAGTCGTGGCCGGGGCCGTCGGGACCTACGCGATGAGCGTCCACGCCGGACTCGGTCCGGTCCTGGCCTCGGCTGCCATCGGTCTGGTCGCTGGCGTCGCGCTCCCCGATATCGACGTCCCCGTCTACTGTGGTTCGTTCGTCGGGATGGTTTCGCCGTCGGTACTGCCGACGGTCGAGCACCTCGCGGTCGCGGCCGTCGTCGCCGGCCTCGCGTTCGTCGCCGCGACGGAGTCGTTCGGCGGCTTCGGTGGCAAACTCGGCACGCTAGCGCTGTTCGGCTGTCTGGCCGCGGTCGCGCTGCCCGGCGTCACGTTCGGCACCGGAGCCCCGATTCAGTGGGGCCGCGCCTCCCTGTTCGTCCCGGTGGCCGCCGTCGCCGCCGTGGCGACGGTCGTGCTGAGCGTCCGGTTCGATCTCGGGGCCGTCGTCGGCTCGGCGCTGGTCGGGCTGGTCGCCGGCGTCGCGTTTCCCGCCCTGTCGCCGGCGGCTGGCGGGACGCTGGCGGCGGTCGCCTTCTGTGCCTCGTTCGTCGGGATGTCCTCGCCCGACCGACTGACGACCGGCCACGTCGGCCTCGCGGGGGGGCTGTGCGGGCTGGTGTTCGTTCTCGTGTCGCCCGCCTTCGTCGGGGCCGGCGGGAAACTCGGGACGATCGCGTTCGTCTCTTGTCTCACCGTGGCCGGCGTCACGGAACTGCGCGACACCCTGGCGTCCCGGACGCCCCTGTGACCGACTCGATCAGCGCCCTCCGACAATTCTTGCCGGATTTACGATGATCGATCATGAAGGTTTATGTGGGTGGCCGGCGACGGTGTAGATACGATGCGAGACGAAGCGTCTGCACCGACCGTGCCCGAAGTTTCGAGCGAGTCCACCACCAGCCAGCCGGCCATCCGGGCCGACGGCGGCCAGCTCAAACGTTCGGAAGCGGCACGTGTAGGCGACGCCCCGATGGTCCCGGACCTCTCCTGAAGCCGAAACTGCGTTCCGTTTTCACCGTTTTCCGCCGACTGTCGAAGTTGCGCGCGAACTAGTCCTGACTGCCCGTGAGCGACGGTGCGGTCGCTCGCGAGTTCGTCGAACGAAGAGAATCAGACCGCGAACGAAACAGGGCCACGCCTGCAGGATTGCCGTCGAGCGAATCGCCGAACTGGCACTTGACGATACGACTCGGGTTTGAGGATGGTCGTGATCGATAGACTAGTTCATCACCGTCCACTCTATGGTAAGGCACACCATACCATGAACCTTTCGGTGAGAGCAACGCTCGTGGGGCTGTCGTCGCGGTGGAGCCAGCGGCTGTCGAGTTCGCCTACTCGCCGTCGGTGACTGGGCCCTTGTACTTGGATTTGATCCGGTCGCCATCGCGCCACTGCCAGTAGTGATAGCGGTTGTCGTTGATCTCCTTGACCGTGAGCGTCGCCTTCGCGGGGACGCCGTCGGGCAAGTCCTCGGTGGACTGATCGGCTTCCGTCGTCGCGTCCGCCTGTTCGGTCGACTCTGATTCCTGCTCGCGGTGGGCCGCGAGTGTCTCGGCGTACGCGGCGAGTCGGCGCAGCGCTGCCGGGGACAGCCCGTCGAGCGAGTCCACGACGGCCGCGGGAAGCCCGTCGGGAGGGTCCGGTGGCGAGGGTGGCATGGATACGGCTCGTTACCCGACATATCCGCCGAGATGTTAGTCCTATCGGTCAGTTGGTGAGTTCGGCGGTCTCGAAGAGGGGATCGAAATCGTCGGGCAACCCGTCGCGTGCCCGCTGGATCTCGTCGCGGCCGCCGTGGCTGACGATGGTCGCGAGGACGGCCCGGACGTGTCGGAGGGCGTCGGCCGGTTCCACGCCGAACCCCTGGCGCTCGGCGACTAACTCGACGAACTCCTCGGCGCTGGGTTCGTCCGCCGATTCGTCTCGCTCGGTGACCGCGTCGCCGAGTGCGCCGGGCAGGAAGACGCCGAGTGCGTCGGCCTCGCTCCGTGGCACGTACTCTCCGAGAGTGAGCAGGGTCTCGATGGCCGCGCGCTCGGCCTTGGCGAGGTTGTCGATCTCGGCTCGGGTCGCGATGTCGTCGACGAGGGTGTCGTAATCCGTTCGCATTGGGAGGGACTCTCGGGGCGTCGGCTTGAATATTCGGGCCGGGTCGCGAGCGGCGCGACCCGGACGAGTGACTGTCCGTCACGTAATCGAGCGCGATCGACGCAGTTTAATCGGCGACTCGGACTACACTCGGAGTGCCATGGACTCGATCGTGTGGGCCGTCGTCCTGGCGGTAGCGACGAACGTGTACTTCCTCTCTCGGGGCTGGCAGGACGCGGACTCGAACGACGCGGGTACTGGGGCGTACTGGACCGCTCGAACGGCGTCTCGCGACGGCACCCACATGGCGGTCGTCGACGCGGACACGGTCACGTGCCGGCGGTGTGGCGGGACGAACGACTCGGAGTTCCGGTACTGTCATCGCTGTACCACGCCGCTTCCAGAACGGCAGTTTGCCACTGCCTGCGACTGACGGCACCCGGCCTCGCGGTGAGCGGCCGTGTCGACGCTCGCCGCACTCGGATGGGCGAATCGGCGTCCGGTCGGGAACGGGTGTTGTCGGAGCGCAGTGAGTCCGACACGCATATCTGGTATCGGACAACCCCTGGTGTATGGCCGACTACGGACTGGTGTCACTGGTGCCGCCGCTGCTGGCCATCGGGCTGGCCATCGTCACCCGGAAGGCGGTGTTGTCGCTGTTCCTGGGCATCTGGGCCGGTGGCGCGCTGGTCAGTGGCGGACTGGGCCTCGTACGGACCTTCGACTGGATCGTGGCCGCGATGGCCGACGAGTTGCACGCCCGGATACTGCTCTTTACCCTGTTGCTCGGCTCGGGCGTGGGGATGGTCTGGCGACTCGGCGGGTCGCAGGCGCTGCGCAACTGGGCCATCGAGCGCCTGGACACGCCCCGGAAGGCCGGCCTGGTCGCCTGGCTGCTCGGCTTGCTGTTGTTTTTCGACGACTACGCCAACACGGCCATCGTCGGCAGTACGATGAAAGATGTTTCTGACAGGCTATCGGTGTCCCGGGAGAAGCTCTCCTACATCGTCGACTCGACGGCCGCACCGGTCGCGACGCTGGGCATCTCCTCGTGGGTCGCCTTCCAGTTGGGGCTGATCGCCGACGCCTACGCGGAACTCGGCGTCGACTCGGCCCCGCCGGCGTTCGAGGTGTTCCTGCGCTCGATCCCGTTCAACGCCTACGCCATCCTCGCCATCGCGATGGTCGCGATCGTCGTCGCGTCCGGCCGGGACTACGGCGAGATGCTCGACGCCGAGGCCCGTGCCCGGCGGACGGGCGAGGTCGTCCGCGAGGGGGCGACGCCGATGCAGGACGTCGAGGGAACGCTCGGGGAGCCGCGGGCGACCCGACCGCGCCTGCTCGCCTTCTTCGGGCCGGTCGCGGTCCTGATCGCGGTGACCGTCGGGGCCGCGCTGTGGACCGGCTACGAGCCGGGTGCGTCGGCGTACGACGTGGTGACCGGGGCCGACTACGCCGCAGCCCTGGTCTACGGCTCGTTCGCGATGGTCGGCTCCGGGTTCGTCCTCGGGCGAGTCCTGACTATCATGACGCTGGGCGAACTGACCGACACGGTGGTCGACGGCTTCGGCGTGATGCTCACGGCGGTGTCGATTCTCGTCCTCGCCTGGGGGCTGGGCGAGGCCGTCGAGGCGCTGGGCACCGGACGGTACGTCGCCGGCTACGCCGAGTCCGTCATCGACCCGGCCGTCCTCCCGGTTATCGTTTTGCTCACCGGGGCGTTCGTCGCGTTCTCGACCGGGACGTCGTGGGGCGCGATGGCCATCCTGACGCCCATCGTCGTGCCGGTCGCCTGGAACCTCACCGGCGACCACACGATGGTCGCAGCCGTCGTCGGTGCGGTGTTCTCGGGCGCCATCTTCGGGGACCACACCTCGCCTATTTCCGACACGACGGTCCTGTCGGCGACGTTTACGGGTGCCGATCTGATCGATCACGTCCGGACGCAACTCTACTACGCCGTCACGGTGGCGGCAGTCGCCATCGCTGTCCTGCTTGCGTGGGGCGTCACCGGCGTCACGACGCTGGTGTGGTTGCCGCTCGGCGCGCTGGCGCTCGTCGGCCTCGTGTACGTCCTCTCGACGCTGGACGCCGCGCGCAAGGACGTGGACCCGGCTGTCGCGACCACGACCGGCGACCGGGCCGACGACACGTCCGGGAGCAGTGGGACCGAGAGGACGGACCCGGTCCCAGAGCGGGCCCGCGAGGAGTGACGGCCGGCGGAGTCCGTGGTACGATTCTTGCACGCTTCGGGAGACGGGAACCGCCCGATGCCGTTCGACGAGCCGCCCGTCGAGACCGTTCGCTACCGGGTCCGCGACGGGGGCCCTCGTCGTGTCTGCTCGGTCGGTCGTGGTTCCGTCGGCGCTCCCTGTTGGATCGGTGGCTGGAGCCGTTGCGGTGGATGGCCGAGTTCGCGCTGGACGGCGGCGACGCGTTCGCCCATCCGTTGTGGGCGGCGCCGGTCCTCGTCGATCTCGACGGACGTGATGACGCGGTCGTCGGGGATGGCCTGGTGGGCGGCCTGAACGGCGGCGAACACCTGTTCGCTGGTGTCGGCCTCGATGATCGTGTCCGTGGCTGTCGTCTGATACGAGACGGGGAACTGGTCGAGGGCCCGGAGGGCGCTGGCGATGGCGGTCGACATGCGCCGTTCGCCCACCGGGATCACCTCGAATCGGGCAATCACTGACATGGCTGAGTATCGGCACCACCGTGGGGCTAGCGGACCGGCGGCGGCGCGTCTGTGGCTACCCACGAACACACGCAAAAGTGTTTTCGCGGGCTGTCGAAAGGTTCCCGCCAAGCCGCCTGCACACCGGCGGTCAGTCCCGGTCGGGTGCCGACGAGACCAGTACTGCCACGGGGTTGCCGATGCCTGTCAGCACACACCCGAGCAAGGCGAGATACGTGACCAGTCCCCAGGACACCGCGCCGAGCACCCACGGGACGGCCCGGACGGCGACGACGGCGAGACAGCCGAGGGCAGCCACACCGGCCAGGAAGGGGAGTGGTCGCTCCCAGACCGGAAGCAGGCGGTCGGGATACCGCAGAAAGACCGCTTCGATGGCGACCGCGCCGGTGACCCCGACCGCGACCGCCGCGGGCCGCACGAACACGGCGGTGCCCGTCGTCACTAGCGCGGTCGCGACGAGGACGACCAGCGCGGCGACTGCGACCAGTCCGTCCCGCAGGGCGCTACCCATGGCGTCGTCGCATTCACTTCGCGAGCGCGGCGTCCGAGAGCGGTTCCGCGACGCCGAGCAACTCGGCGCTCCGTTCCCAGAGCCGATCCTGTTCCTCGCGGTTCCGCGCGTGGCCGGCGGGTTTCCGCTGGCGCTGCTTCGAGAAGTATCGGCCGGTGACACCAGCCACGCGCTCTGAGGCGGCCAGGTGGACGAGCGCGGCGGCACCGTCCTCGACCGAGGTGACCAGCGGGGCTTTCTCCAGCAGTCCCATCCCCGTCGAGAGCGGGCCGGGCAGGAACCGGGAGAACTCCGATCCGGGGATGGCACCCGGATGCAGGGCGTTCGAGGTCACGTCGCGACCGGCGGCGTCGAGCCGTCGCGCCAGCCCGAGTGCGAACTGGGCGTTGGCGAGTTTCGAGCGCTGGTAGGCGTGGAACGGCGCGTAGTTTTCGACCGACGTGACGTCGTCCAGGTCGAGTCTGACGCCCCGATGTGCCACCGAGGAGGTGGTGACGATTCGCCCGCCCTCGTCGACGTGATCGAGCAGTTCCGTGGTCAGCAGGTACGGCGCGAGGTGGTTGACTTGGAAGGTGTACTCGACGCCGACGTCGGTCAGCCGACCCCCGCGGAACAGCCCGCCCGCGTTGTTGACGAGCACGTCCAGCCCGTCGGACTCGTCCCGAACTGTGGCGGCCAACTCCTCGACGGCCGCGACGTCGGCGAAATCGGCCCGGACGAACTGCGCGTCCGAGCCCACGCTCTGCAGGTCGTCGACGACCGCCCGGCCCGCCTCGGCGTCCCGACCGTGGACGAACACGTCCGCGCCGAGTCGACCGAGCGACAGCGCCGCCTGCCGGCCGATGCCGCTCGTCGACCCGGTGACGAGCGCCGTCGTCCCCGAGAGATCGACATCCGTTACCCCCGCCCGCCCTTCCGGTGTCCGTGTCATTGTTTCCACTTTGGCCCCAGCAACAAAAACTGTCGTGAACGGCGCAACACTCCGGTCAGGGGGCGTTTCCAGGCCACCTGGTGGCGGCCTGAGACGGACTGCTGTCGATCATTTTCGCATCGACCGCCCGATTACAGGCGGTCGTCGCGGTACACAGCTACCGCAAACCGTATGACCTCCTCGCTCTGTCCCGGCCGAGAGAGGGACGTTTTATGCTCCCTGCCCGCCTCGTGTACGACGATGTCGAACCACCGGGCGACCGTCACCTGTCCGTCTTGCGAACTCGAGGAGACGTTCGAGAAGCTCCAGGAGGCCCGTACGTGCATCGAGGACCACCGTGTGGAGACGGGCCACGACCCGCAGTGGGAACTGGCAACGCTCTCCTCGGGAGTCGAACGCGCCGGCGCGGCTGCCGGCGTCTGTGGCCGCCCTGGGAGTCTGTAGGGGTAGCGCCGGGCGAGTCGGACCGGCGGGGAGACGTTCTGTGGCTGCACCTCGCGCTCGCCGACACGACGGCGCGCCCCGGCCGCCGTCGTCGCGACGGCTTGGATCGACTGCTCCTTGCTCGCCGCTCGTGACTGATATTTAACATTAACTTTACTAATAATCCGCGTGACCACATCACATGGACGACATTTTCGTCGGGAGAGTCATGTCGGACTCGCTGCATACCGTGCGGCCGGACACGCTCGTCGAGGACGCCGCGCAGGTCATGCTGGACAACGACGTCGGCTCCGTCGTGGTCGTCGACGACGACAACCGACTCGCCGGCATCCTGACGCGGACCGACTTCGTCACCATCGTCTCGGAGAGCCATCCGAAAGCCGAGACGTCGGTGTCGCGGTACATGACGACGGACGTGGTCACGGCGTCGGCACAGGACTCGGTGCAGGACGTGGCGGACACGATGCTCGCTGAGGGCTTTCACCACATGCCGGTCGTCGACGACGACGAGGGCCTCATCGGGATGATCACGACGACCGACCTCGCGGCGTACATCGCGCAGGTGCGGACGTCGAACCCCTAGCGGCGGGTGAACAGCAGGCTCTTGAGGACCGCTCCCGTAGCCCGACAGACATGTATCTCGCAGACGAGGCCTGGCCCGACCTGGGGACGTACTTCGAGGAAGAGTCGCTGGCGATCGTCCCGCTGGGCTCGACCGAACAGCACGGTCCACACTTGCCCGAGGGTACCGACCATATGATCGCCGAGGCACTGGCCCGCGACGCCGCCGAGCGGACCGGCTATCTCTGCACTCCGACCATCAACGTCGGCGTCAGTTCCCATCACCGCCAGTTTCACGGGACGATGTGGGTCGACGCCCCCGTCTTCCGGGACTACGTCGAGAGCTTCTCGCGGAACCTCACCTCCCACGGCATCGACCGCATCGTCTACGTCAACGCTCACGGCGGCAACGTCGAACACCTCCGGGAGGTCGGCCGACGGCTCCACGAGGACGAGGTCGCCTACGCCGTCGAGTGGATGTGGGACGAATCCATTCCGGACCTGGTCGAGTCGGTCTTCGAGCACAACGGCCCACACGGCGGGCCCAAGGAGACGGCCATGCTCATGCACATCGCCCGGGACCTCGTTCACGAGGACCGACTCACCGATGCGCGGGACGGCGGGCTCGTCGAGTGGTCGAACGAACTGACACACGGCGCACGGACCTTCTACGACGCGGCCGACAACACCGACAACGGCGTTCTCGGCGACCAGACCGACGCCACGCCCGAGATCGGCGCGGAACTGTTCGAGGCCGCCAGCGACCAGCTCGTCCAGCTCTGTGAGTGGCTCACCGCCCAGGACTACGCGGACCTGATGCCCGAACCACACGTCTGAGGGAGTCACTGACCGGTCCCACAGACGCCACTCTCGGAGGGTAGTGTCAGAGTCGACGGCTCGCTCGGTTAGCAGCCAACTGCCAGCACCGGCGACGGTCTCAGCCGTTCAGCCGCCCGCCGCACTCGATGCAATACGTGGGCGGCACCTTCGTATGATGCTCTTTCCCACATATCTCGCAAACTGTCACGGGTCAGGAAATGCTCGGGCGATGTGTATAAAGTCGACGGTCGAAACGGCGGTTGAGTCGCTCTCACATCCGATTCCGATTATTCGCGTCCGAGCGTGTAGAACTCCGAGTTCGGTCGCATATCTGCTACGTGCGCCATCCTGTTCGAAAGATTATAGAATGCGGTCACGTTGCTCACGTCCCAGACTGCCTTCCTGCTGAAGCCGTGGTCGGTCAGGCGTTCGATGTCCGCTTCCTCGATTCGCTCGGGTTCCTCCGTGACTTTGACGGCGAAATCCAGCATCGCACGGTGGGCGTCGTTGATGTCGGCGGTCCGGTGGTTCGAGGCGAGTTGCTCGGCGAGCGTGGGGTCGTCGGCGTAGATGCGACAGAGCGCTCCGTGGGCGACGATGCAGTACAGGCAATCGTTCACGCCGCTGACCGTGACGATTATCATCTCGATCTCCTCGCGCTCCAGTGCCGTCTCCTCGAGCAGCGCGTCGTGGTACTGGATGAACGCCTGTGCCTGCTCGGGCCGGTACCCCAGCGCGCGGAAGACGTTCGGCGTGAACCCGGCGCGCTCCGTCTCCTCTTCGATTCGCTCTTGCAGCGGTTCGGGAAGTTCCTCGACGTCCGGGACGGGGAACCGTGTCATCGCTGGTATGTCGTCTGCCATACACTCCGTTCGCGGTGCCAACGACATAGGTGTTGTCCGCGGTCGCGTGGTCGGACCCGTGCGTGCACTGGTGATCGACGGCAACGCGACTCCCGGCCTGAAAACCTAGGGGGGTGTGGGTGGGAACCCACGAGAGTGAGAAATGGGGGTGGGTGGGGGAAACCGCTCGAACGCGGTTGTGGGGGGTGGCACGCCGTGTGCCAGTACCTGAAACGAGGCGCTGATCGGTAATAAATGTATCTCGTCTGTTATCATCACTGATATTCATCGGGGCCAGTGCTGTGGGACAAGCGCCGCCAGGTCGGCCGACACCTCGCACCCGCGAAGCGGTGGCGCTTCCCGGACAGGGAGGCCGGTGACGCCTCTCACTCGTCGCCGACGTACCGACTCGATTCGACCCTGTCCCACGCAGCTATCCCGTCCGAGAACTGGACCGAACCGTCGAACGGCGACCCGACCGGCCAACTGTCCGAAAGTGGTTTATATTATTTAGGTTTGCCTAAAACCATGGGACAGGTACGACGACACGACGTGAATCCCGGACGGTTCGTGCCAGGAGCGAGTGTGGTACTCGGTGGTCTGGATGGTGGCTGTTCAGCCGAACTCTCGCCGATGGGAGCCGCCCAGTTCGAGGGCGTCCCGGACGGTGCAGTCGCCTTCGACGCGGCCCGGGCGGACGGTCTCGTGGGTCTCGGGCAGGGTGACGCGGCCCTGTCGCTCGGGCATCAGGCGTCGTTCCACGGTGGGTACTACGAGCAGTCCGGCGAGTGGCCCGGCATCGGGACACACGGCGAGCGCGAGCGGCTGTTCGACCGCCGGCGACTCGCGGACAGCATCGAGGGGGGCGTCTGAGCGATGCAGAAAACCACTCCGTCCAACGTTATCGTCGTCGGCGGCGGCGTCGCTGGCCTCTCGGCTGCGACGTTCACCGCCCGTCACGGGCTGGACACGCTCGTCCTCGATTCGGGCGAATCGATCCTCCGGCGCAACGCGCACCTCGAAAACTTCCCCGGCTTCCCGGCCGGCGTCAACAGCCGGCAGCTGCTCGACCTGCTCGAGGAGCAAGCCGAAACTGCCGGCTGCGAGCGCCGCGAGGCGACCGTCACTCGCGTCGAACCGACCGACGAGGGATTCGCCGTCGAGACCGACGGCGACGACCGCCTCCGCACGGAGTACGTCGTCGCCGCGACGAAGAACGCGGTCGGCTACCTCGAAGACATCGACGGCGTGGGGACCATCGACCGCGGCACGGTGTTCGTCGACACCGACGAGCGCGGCCGCACCGGGGTCGATGGGCTGTACGCCGCGGGCCGACTCGCCGAGAAACCCCACCAGGCGGCGGTCTGTGCGGGACACGGCGCCGAGGTGGGCGTCACCATCCTCGAAGACGACGACCGGCCGTTCTACCACGATTGGGTCGCTCCCGAGGGCTACTTCACTGACCGCGGGCGTGACCTCCCGCCGGGCTGTGAGGAGATCGACGGCGCAGAGCAACGGGACCGCGAACGACAGTCGCTCGACGTGATGAGCGAGCGGTTCAGCGAGCCACATCCCGCTCCCCAGGAGACCCATCCGAGCCTGGACGACGAGTAACGCGACGGAGAGACCGCCGGTGAAAGAGCGGCGACGGCACCGCCGGCACTGACTCAGCGGAGTTGGGAATACGGACTTCGATCCACGACCCGCGGGGTCGCGTCCGGCACGAACGTGACGCCGTCACGAGAACACTCGACCCGATCGATCCCAGACGGCGGCGCTCGCCGGGGAACCCTTCGCCGTCGACACGGACGGGAAACCGGCCGACGAGCGGGTTTAGGCCCAGCAAAATTCATTCACATAGTGATGGGTATTACGCGGCCAGCGGTCGACGTCCAGACTGTAATGAACACACAGACGGCGGAAGTGCTTCGCGAGGCCGGCAGCGTCGAGAAGAGACCACGCGCCCGTCGAGATGCTCCGCCAGCAACTGCTCGAACTCGAAGAGTTCGCTCACACCATCGAGCACTTCCTCGGCGACGACTCGCTGGCAACGTCCGAGTAGTCGCTCCGTTCTACGCTGCCGTCGCTCGGGTTCACGCTCCCTCATCGGTGGCTCCACACTCCCTCTGGGTAACGGGGAGGCCGATTTTCAGGCCAGTACAACTGTGTGTGGGGGGACGGGAACGGGGAGCGCCACGGTTCGGCCTCACTCGACGGCGTTCAGGCGAACGGTGAACACTGCGCCAGTGGGTTCGCCGTCGACGTTTCGGTCGCCTCTGTCCTCGATCCACACCTCTCCACCGTAGTTGCCGACGAGGGTATTGACGAGGTACAGGCCGATGCCAGTGCCGTCGCTGTCGAGTCCCTTGGTGCCCTTGCCGAAGACTTCGTCTTTCCGGTCGTCCGGGATGCCCGGGCCGTTGTCGGCAATCTGCACCGTCACGGCCGATTCGGACTCCGTGACGGACACCTCGACCTCGGGTGTGTCGCTGTCGTTGTGCTCGACTGCGTTTTTCAGGATGTTGCGGAAGACCGAGCCGAGCATCTCATCGGCGTACACCTGTCGCCTGGGGATCGGCGAGGTGGTCCGAACGAGCGCTGATTCGTAGGTCGAGCGGACGTCTGCCAGTTGCGTTTCGAGCGTGCCGAAAAGCGGCGTCGGCTCCGGTCTGTTGTCGTCCTGCAGGACGGTCTCCATCAGGTCGCGGGCGGTCCGGGTCAGTTCGACGACGCGGTCGGCGTGATCCAGCACGCGCGTCGCGTGGTCGGCCAGGTCGCCGTCGGTCTCCAGCGCGAGCACCTCGGCCAGGCTCACGACGATCTGCATGTCGTTTCGGATGTCGTGCCGGACGATCCTGTTGAGCACCTCCAACTTCTCGTTTTGGGCTTCGAGTCGCCGTTCGCGGGTCTTGCGTTCGGTGATGTCGGTGACGACCCCGATCATCCGCTGTTGCCCGTCGTCGTTCTCGACGACCTGTCCCCGGGCTTCGACCCAGTGGGCCGTGCTGTCGTCCGGCTGAATCCGGTACTCGGCCTCGTACAGGTCGTTGTGTTTGATCGCCTGCTGGTGGGCGCGCGCGATCTCCGGGATGTCGTCGGGGTGGACGAGTTCCATGAAATCGTCGTAGGTACCTTCGAAGGTCTCTGTGTCGAGGCCGAACAGCTCCTCCATGCTCTCGTTCCAGCTCGTCCGGTCGGTCTCGAGGTTGCGCTCCCAGACGCCGGTGTTCGTCCCGTCGAGCGCGAGGTCGAGGCGGCGTTTCGTCTCCCTGAGGTCACGATCGCGCGCCTTCCGGCCGGTGATGTCGTGGCTGATGCCCATGACGCCGACGACGTTGCCGGCTCCGTCCCGGTAGGGGAACTTGTCGGTGAGGAACACGTGCTCGCGGCCGTCGATGTGCGTGACCGATTCGCGAGTCACCGGCTCGCCCGTCTCGATGACCTCGCGGTCGACCTCGCGGAGCTCGGCCGCACTCGACTCGTCGAACAACTCGGCGTCGGTCTTCCCGAGCAGGTCCTCGGACCCGGAGCCGAACAGCCTCGCGGCCGCGTCGTTGGCCAGCTGGTACTCCCCATCCCGGTCCTTGATGAAGATGGCGTTTCGCGTGTTCTCGATGATCGCTTCGAGCCGTCGTTCGTACACCTTGCGTTCGGTGATCTCCCGGGAGAAGACGGACAGCCCGTCGGCGTCGGGATAGACGTCGACCTCGACCCAGTACCCGAACGGCTCGCCGATGTACTCCTCGAAGGAGACCGGCGCTTCGGTCGCCATCGCCGTCCGGTACTGCTCGGCCATCTCCGTTCCCAGGAGTTCCGGAAACGCGTCCCAGAGCGACTCGCCGAGGACCTCGGATTCGGGGACGCCCGTCCGCTCGGCGACCCCGTCGTTCCAGTAGGTGATCGTCCAGTCGGTGTCGACCGCGTAGAACCCGTCGTCGACGCGCTCCGTCAGTCGCTCGTAGCGCTCTTTTTGCGCCTGGAGGTCGGTCCGGGCCTGGATGCCGTCGATGGCGTTCGCGATCGTCTCACCGAGTTCCGCGAGGAGCGTCCGCTCCGCGTCGTCGAAGCCGTCCGGCCGGTCGGTGTAGACGTTCAGGACGTAACACGCCCCCTCCCCCCAATCGAGCGGGACCGCCGCGCTGGCCTCGTACCCCCGTTCGAGCGCGTTCTCGCGCCAGGGCTCGTAGTCCGGGTTGTTTCGGATGTCCTGGACGACCCGCACCTCGCACGTCCGGACCGCTTTCGCGGTCGGCCCGCGGCTCCCCGGTGGTTCGTCGACCGCGATTACGAGGTCGTCACAGTAATCCTCGCCGACCCCGGCGGCCGTTCTCGGCACGACTGCCCCGTTTTCCGCGTCGTGTTCGCCGATCCAGGCGAATACGTACGGCTCCGACTCGGCGAACGTCTCACAGACGGCCGTCTCGAGCTCCCGCAAGGTGTCCGCTTCTACGAGTCCCCTGTTGATGTCCCGGATCGTCGCCGAGATCCGAAGTTGCTCCTCGGGGTCCTCGATATCCATGTCGGCGGATCGTCCACCGACAGCTAAACCGTACCGGCCCAAAAATCAGGATTAATACTCGCTCCGCTAGGGGCCTGCTCGGGGTCGGCGGTCGGATCGCCGAAGCCGGCCAGTCGATACGCGCGAGCGTCGGTGCAGTCCTCGTTTTCGGCAGCGAACTGAACCCGCAGCGATCCGGGCGAACCCGAACCCTGGCCTATAAGTATTCTCCAGATGATCCTGGAGTATGTCTCAACGGGGCGTTCGAGAGCAACCGGGCGGGACGGGACTGGCCGACGCCGGCGAGCGAACCCTGCAAGTCGGTCACGACCGGCCGATCCGCATCAGTACAGGACACCGTCTCCTGCACCACGACGGGAAGTGCTCCCGCCCACACGGCCACAACTACGAGATCTCGGTCGAAGTCACGGGCGAACTGACCGCCGAGGGGTGGGTCGTCGACAAGGGAGATATTACTGCAGTCATCTCCGAGTGGGATCACAGGTTCCTCCTCGAAGTGGGGGACCCGCTCGTCGAAGCGTTCGAGGAGAGCGGTGACGGGGACGCGACGGTCGTGCTCGACCACCCGCCGACGGCGGAGGTGATGAGCGTCGTCCTCGAACGCCGATTGCTCGACCGGCTCCCGGACACCGTCTCGGACGTGGCCGTCGCGGTCCGCGAGACGAGCGAACTCTGCGCGGGGTTCTGATGCCGGTCTCTGCTGACGCCACCGAGCGCGAACCCGCGGACACGGACGAGGCCCTGCCGATCAACGAACTGTTCTACTCGGTCCAGGGCGAGGGGCGGCTCGCGGGCGTTCCGACCGTGTTCGTCCGCACCAGCGGCTGTAACCTGCGCTGCTGGTTCTGTGACTCATACCACACATCCTGGGAACCGACTCACGACTGGCTGACCGTCGACGAGATCGTCGCCGAGGTCGAGGCCTACGAGCAGGCCACCCACGTCGTGCTCACCGGCGGCGAGCCGATGATACACGAGGAGTCGGTCGCGTTGCTGAACCGGCTGGGCGAAGCGGGCTATCACACCACCGTCGAGACCAACGGGACCGTCTACCGCGATGCGCACATCGACCTCGCGAGCATCAGCCCGAAACTGCAGAGCAGCACGCCCACGCCCGAAAAAGATCCGACGGGCGAGGGTGAGTGGGCCGAGCGCCACGACGAGCGCCGCATCGACATGGACGCGCTGACCGCCCTCGTGGACGAGTACGACAGCCAACTCAAATTCGTCGTCACCGGGGCGGACGATATGCCCGAGATCGAGCGCCTCGTCGAGCGGGTTCGGGACGGCACGACTACGACCGTCGCCGACGCCGACGTGTTGCTGATGGCCGAGGGGACGACCCGCGAGGACCTGGACGAATCCCGAAACGCCGTGGCCGAGTTGGCGATGGAGTACGGCTACCGGTACACGCCGCGACTGCACGTGGACCTCTGGAACGACGCACCTGGAACGTAAGCATGACTGACACAGACCGGCGAGCGGTGATCCTCGTCTCCGGTGGCATGGACAGCGCGACCGCGGTCTACGAGGCGATCGACCGCGGCTACGAACCGTACTTCTTACACGTCTCCTACGGACAGGAGACCGAGGACAAAGAGCGGTCCTGCGCCGGTCGCCTCGCGATGGACGTCGACGCGGCGGACCTGCTGGCCGTCGACACCCGACACCTCGCGGCGATCGGCGCGTCGAGTCTCACCGACGACGACATGGCCGTCGCGGACGCCGACGTCGACAGCGACGAGATTCCCAGTTCCTACGTCCCGTTCCGCAACGCCAACCTCCTCTCGATGGCCGTCTCCTACGCCGAGGCCAACGACTGCTCGGCGGTGTTCATCGGGGCCCACAGCGAGGACTTCTCGGGGTATCCGGACTGCCGCCCCGACTTCTTCGAGGCGTTCCAGCAGGTCATCGACGTGGGGACGAAACCGGACACGGAGATCGACCTGGTCGCCCCGTTCGTCGAGTGGTCCAAGACCGAGATCGCCGAACGCGGCCGCGAACTCGGCGTGCCCTACGAGCACACCTGGAGTTGCTACCGCTCCCAGTCGCCGGCCTGCGGGACCTGCGACGCCTGTGCGTTCCGGTTGGGGGCGTTCCAGCGACTCGGCGTCGAGGACCCCATCGAGTACGAGGAACGGCCGTCCTACGCGGACGGCCCGGCTTGACGGACCGGAACCAGCCGATGCGACGAGCCCGGAAATCCGTTCGACTGGCATAAATATTGTTCTAGGCACGAGTAAAGACGCCGTTCATTTATTGCGACGCCGCGCGTCAGGGGGGAGTATGACACGCGACTACGCCGGGCTCCACGACCCGAACGCCGAGTACACGATGCGGGACCTCTCGGCGGGGACGATGGGCGTCGAGGCCGAACGCGGCGGCGGGCGCGACGTGGAGATCACGGACGTCCAGACGACGATGGTCGACGGGAACTTCCCCTGGACGCTCGTCCGCGTCTACACGGACGCGGGCGTCGTCGGCACCGGCGAAGCCTACTGGGGCGCGGGCGTCCCCGAACTGATCGAGCGGATGACCCCGTTTCTCGTCGGGGAGAACCCGCTGGACATCGACCGGCTCTTCGAGCACCTCGTCCAGAAGATGTCCGGCGAGGGCTCCATCGAGGGCGTCACCGTGACCGCGATCTCCGGCATCGAGGTCGCGCTGCACGACCTCGCCGGGAAGATCCTTGAGGTGCCTGCCTACCAGTTGCTCGGCGGGAAGTACCGCGACGAGGTCCGCGTGTACTGTGACTGTCACACCGAAGACGAGGCCGATCCGCAGGCCTGTGCCGACGAAGCCGAGCGCGTCGTCGAGGAGTTGGGCTACGACGCACTCAAGTTCGACCTGGACGTGCCCTCGGGTCACGAGAAAGACCGGGCCAACCGCCACCTGCGGCCGGGCGAGATCCGTCACAAGGTCGAGATCGTCGAGGCCGTCACCGAGCGGGTCAAAGACCGCGCGGACGTGGCCTTCGACTGCCACTGGACGTTCTCCCGGAACAGCGCCGACCGGCTGGCCGCCGCCATCGAGGAGTACGACGTCTGGTGGCTCGAAGACCCCGTCCCGCCGGAGAACCACGACGTGCAGCGCCAGGTGACGAACGGCACGCTGACGCCGATCACCGCCGGCGAGAACGTCTACCGCAAACACGGCCACCGCCGCCTCCTCGAAGAAGGGGCCGTCGACATCATCGCACCGGACATGCCGAAGGTCGGCGGAATGCGCGAGACCCGGAAGATCGCGGACATGGCCGACACCTACTACGTCCCGGTGGCGATGCACAACGTCTCCTCTCCCGTGGCGACGATGGCCAGTGCCCACGTGGGTACCGCCATCCCGAACGCGCTCGCCGTCGAGTACCACTCCTACGAACTGGGCTGGTGGGACGAGCTCGTCGAGGAGACGGTCATCGAGGACGGCGCCATCGAGATCCCCGAAGAACCCGGACTGGGCGTCACGCTCGACATGGACGCCGTCGCCGAACACATGGTCGACGGCGAGACACTCTTCGACGCGACGTAGTCGCGTCGAGCCAGTGAATCTTCGATTCACGCTGTTCGACGCGGCGTAGCCGCGTCGGGCTAGCCAATCCCCGATTGGCGCTGTTCGACGAAGCGTAGACTCACTCCCGGCCCGCGTCCGGGTCGCTGAACTCGATGGCGGTCTTTATCACGCCGTCGTCGTCGGACCGTGCCGCGAACGCGTCGCGATAGCTCTCGAGGTCGGTCACGCTCGTGACCAGGTCCGACAGGAGCCACTCGGGGAGCGCCGCGAGCGTCTCGACGGCGGCCTCGAAGTGGCGGCGGTTGGCGTTGACGCTGCCGACCAGCGCCTTGTTGTGCATGACGAGGTCCTTGTGGATCGCCCCGCCGTCGACCTCGAACTCGTGGGACGAGGGGAGCCCCAGAAGGGCCGCGACGCCGTTCGGGGCCAGCGCCTGCGTCGACTCGATCCCGTGTCTCGCGTAGCCCGTCGCTTCGTAGACCAGGTCGACCGGTTCGTGAACCGCCGAAAACTCCGCCAGCGGCGTCTCCCGGGAGTCGACGTAGGTCGCGCCCAGCGACTCGATGACGTCGATGCTCGGGTCGGGGCGGCTGCGCCGACCCATGCAGTAGAGCCGCTCGTAGCCGCGTTCGTCGAGCATCGCGAGCGTGAGCAGACCGAGCGATCCGTTCCCGAGCACGAACGCGCTCTCGGGCCGCCAGTCGAACGCCGACCGCGAGGCGGCCGCGAGTTCGAGCGCCTTCTCGGAGACGCTGATCGGCTCGACGAGGAAGCCCCAGGGGAGCAACTCGCGGGGGAGTTCGACCAGCGTCTCGACGGGACTGGTGAAGTACTCGCTCATGAAGCCGTGTGCGCCCGCGATGCCGCGTTCGAGGCACTCCTCGGGCGGGGCCATGTCCGGCTCGCCACGCTCGAAGTATTCGCTTTCCGTGCCCGGGATCGGCCGTCGGACCGTGGCGACGACGGCGTCGCCCGGGTCGAGGTCGCTCCCGTCGGGGGCCGTCTCGACGACGCCGACGACCTCGTGGCCGAGGATCATGTAGTCGTCGCCGTCGGGGTAGCCGCCGTGTGTCCCGTCGATGACCTCCTCGTCGGTCCCGTCGATGCCCACCCGGACGGTCCTTACCAGCGCTTCGTCCGGCTCGGGTTCGGGCCGCGCCACGTCCCGAATCGTGGGTGCCGTCTCCCCGCGCTCGATGACCACTGCGTCCATGTCCCTAGCGTCTCTTCACGTGTGCAAAAGGGTTCGTACGGACCGAGTGAATCGATGCGTCGAGTGGCCGATCACTCCTCGAACCGGTCCTCGCTGGACCACGACTCCTGCCGCTGTTCGAGCGCGTGCGCTTCGCGGATGAAGGAGTGAAAGTGGGCGTTGATGTCGCTCTGTGTGAGGATGCCGACGACCTCGAGGCCCTCGACGACGGGCAGTCGCTTGACTCGCTTGGTCTGCATCCGGTCGATCGCGCTCCGGACCGTCTCGCTTTTCGTGGCCGTGACGAGCGGATGGCTCGCCACTCGCTCGACCGGGATCTCGGGGAAGGGTCGCTCGGTGACCGCGCCGGCGTGGAGCGCGTCGGTCTGGGTGAGGATCCCGAACGGGTCGCCGTCCCGCGTGACGATGACGCTCCCGACGTCGTTCGTGAGCATCCGCTCGACCGCGGTCTGCAGCGTCGCCCCGACGTCGCAGGTCACGATGTCGGTCGACATGATGTCCTTGACGCGCATACCCACGGTATTCTCGCCGTGCCGACATCAGTGTTCCCGCCCGTCGGGGACCGGCCGTCACGGACCGGGGACTGCCGGGTACGACTGCCGTGGGCCCGTCGTGTTCCGGGCGACGACCCGCGCGGTCGCGGACCGCCTGCCGTCCCCTCGCTCCTCGGTTCGCTCGTCGTAGTACAGCACCGTCATGTCGAGCGAGGCGTGGAGCAGTTCGTTCGCGGCGAACCGATAGCGGTCGGTGCTGGGGCCGCTCTCGATGGGGTCGGTCGTTCGCAGGTGGTGCTCCACGAAGAGGACGCCGCCGGGCCGGAGCGCTTCTTTGATGTCGGGCAGGCGGTCGACGGCCCGGTAGAAACTGATGGTGATGACGTCGTACGTCTCGCTCGGAAACCCGAAGGACGGCACGTCGGCCTGGATCCACTCGATGCGGTCGCCGACCCCGCGCTCGCGGGCGTTCTCCCGTGCTATCTCCAGGCCGGCGCGCGACTGATCGATCGCGTCGACCCGATACCCCTCGCTCGCGAGGAAGACGGCGTTGCGTCCCGTCCCGGTCGCGATATCGAGTGCGCGACCGTCCGGGAACGTCTCGACGTACCGTTCGAGCACCGACGACGGATCGGGGTCCTGCGGGTACTCCCCGTTTGCGAAGCGGTCATCCCATGTCGTCATATGGCACCGTACCACCGCCCGGATGATCAATTACCGGTGCAGGTCTGCCGCTGCTCGATGGCATCCGACGGTCCAGTCGTCACTAAAACGGTGTTGGGGGGTGTGGGTGGGAACCCACGAGAGTGAGAAATGGGGGTGGGGGGGGGAAACCGCTCGAAAGCGGTTGTGGGGGGTGGCACGCCGTGTGCCAGTACCTGAATCGTGACGGTGATCGATAATAAAAGCAACTCTCTGATTTTCACGTCTGATACTCGAACCCCCGTCATCGGCTGCTCGGGCGTCGACGGCGGTGACAACCGTTTTTTGGCTCGGCCGCCTCCGGTGGGATATGGACACCGACGACGTCGCGGCCCGCATCGAGGCCGCGATTCCGGACGCAGCGGCCGAGGTCACACACGCGCGCAGTCCCGAGGACGAGGACCACCTCGCGGCGACGGTGGTTTCGCCCGCCTTCGAGGGGGAGTCGCTGGTCGACCGCCACCAGCGGGTCCACGACGCGCTCGAAGCGCACATGACGACCGACATCCACGCCCTGGAGATAGAGACGTACACGCCGGCCGAACGCGACGACGCCGCGTGACCACTGCTGAGACGGCGGAAGGCATTTCCACGCGGCGGTCCTCGTATCGGGCATGACTTTCGATCCCAACGAGAGCCGCCCGCAGGAGGAGGTTACAGCCGCCGTCGACGACGCCATCGCGGACAACGAGGTCGTCCTGTTCATGAAGGGGACACCCATGATGCCCCAGTGTGGCTTCTCGGAGAAGGCGATGGGACTGATCGACCGCTATCGCGATGAGTTCGAGACGGTCGACGTCCTCGAATCGCTCGACGAGTACCGGACCGCCCTCGAGGACCACAGCGGCCGGGAGACCATCCCCCAGACGTTCGTCGACGGCGAGTTCGTCGGCGGCAGCGACATCCTCGAACAGCTCGACGAGCGCGGCGACCTCGAAGCGAAACTCGACGCTTGACACCGATCAGTGCGTCCCGCGTTCGACCACTGGGCGCTGGTGAGCACGATGCCTGAAGACGCGACGCTCACCGTCGACGAGTTCGTCGAGTACTGCCGGGTCCAGGCCGGGTTGCTGTCGGGGACCGTCGAGACGCTCACCGACGAACTCGACGACCTGCTGGACGAACTCGACGCGGAGACGGCAGAGATCCGGGCGCGACTCGACGAACATCCGGACAACGCCGCCGAGACGGTCGGGCCGCCGTCGACGACGGGGCCGGACGGCGAGACCGTCGACGTGGCGTCGCTGGAAGACATGGAGGGCCGACTCGAAGAAAAGCAGGCCCTCGCCGAGGCAAAGGGGGCCAGACTGGCCGCCTTCCAGGAACTGGCCGCCGACTACGCGGATCTGGCCGAGGAACTCCTGTCGGACGCCGACGACGGCGAGGACGCGCTCGAACGGGTCGTCCGCTTCGAGGTCGACCGCGACGCTCCGGACTACTTCCCGGACCGCCAGACGGTCGCCGAGGCCGCCGCGGCCTCCGCTGATGACGGCGACTAACCCGACGCGTCTCGCAACTCGGTCGCCTCGTAGACCCCGGTGATTCCCGTCTCCTGGACAGTCGCTGTTACCTCCTGCCCTTCCGAGGCAGGGGTCTCGGAGACGATCGTCACCGCTTCGATCGGTCGGCGCGCCAGAAACGACCGCAGGCGCTCGAACCACGAGGGCGAGCCGCCTTCCCGACAGACGAGGACGTACCGGGATTCGGCCAGCGTCCGGAGGTCCTCGGTGAGTTCGAACGCCTCTCTGTCGTCGGGCGGCACGACGTGGATGACCTCGCCGCGCATCGTCTCGGCCATGGCGGTGGCAGGCACTGGAGACGGATGTGTCTTGCAGGTTCGGCCTACAGGTCGACGGTCTCCAGGTCGGCTTCCAGGTCGGCGACGTGGTCGTTGTACGCCTCGACGAACCCCCGGAATGCCGGGACGTGTTCGCGGATGTCGGGCGCGGCGGGCGGTTCGTACTGCGAGAGGAGGTAGATGCCGCCCTCGCCGCCGACCCGGAGGTAGGACGCGCCCTCGTCGTTCCACTTCAGTTCCCAGCGGGTCCCGTCGACGCGGGCGGTGAAGGTGCCGTAGTCCCCGCCCTCGAACCGATGGAGGGCGCGGGCGATCGAGTTACAGACCTCCCGGACCCGGCCGACGATGCGGTCGCGCTCGGCGACGACGCCGTCGATCGGTTCGAGTCGCGGGAACTCGGTTCCCACGTCGTCGAAGACGCCGGAAAGCGAGTCGACGTGGTCGTTGTACGCGGCGACGAACGCCTCGTAGTCCCGCAGCGCGGTCGCCAGCGCCTCGGGTTCGGGCGGCTGTTTCGTCGAGACGACGTAGATGTCGCTCCCGGATTTCGGGGCGAAACGCAGATACTCCAGGTCCCCGGCCTCGTATTTGACCGTCCAGGACCCGCGGTCGGTGTCGAAACTCCGCTGGCCGTAGTCGCCGCCCTGCAGTTTCGCCAGCGCGTAGGCGATGCGTCCGGCGTGGTCCTGGACTGCCGCCAGCACCTCGTCGCGGCGGTCGGCGACCGCGTCGGGGTCTTCGAGGTCGGGCCAGTCTGTCATCACCGACGGGAGGCCGTCGCGCGGCATAACGGCTGTGTTCCGGTGGCGTCGCTGCGAGGTGGCGCCCCGCCTGCGATCGAGCGCCGCTCCGACTGCTGTCCAGACGGATATCCAACCGCGAAACACGACATCGATCAGAGGCGGAATAAAAGTAATATATCTGGTTGTTCTACAGAATCATACTTTTCCTAATAAATCTTGACTTGTCGCATCCGATTTCAGCTGGCCGACCGTTTGATACAGAAATACGTCGAAATCAGGCCGGAAAGGCAAATATAACGTTGGTCCAATCGATCTACTCGAACTCCTGTCTTTTGCATCTCCGACCCTGGGAGAATAAGGTAAATATTCCTACTATAGTGGAATACCTGTCTATATCTGGAATTCAATTGAATATATTGCATATATATGCTGAATAAACTTAAATACTAAAGATTAAAAGCAAGACTATAGGATATAATACATATGATAAATAGGATAGACAGAATACTGGTAATATTCGATAGTGCACCTGGTGCCCGGGGTGGCCGATGCGACCGGCCGACCGGCCGGACGCGCTCGATGCGTACTCGGCCATCACCAGTGCTCGACCCTCTGGAACGCCAGTGGAATAACAGAAATAACGCTGTTATCCTGCTCGTCACGTGAGCGAGATCTCCAGTTCGAACTCGTTGGCGGTGGCGAGGATGGTCTCGGGGAGTTCCGTCTCGAACCACTCTCCGGTCATCCGGTTCGCGGGGCTGGCCACGCTGAACGCGCCGAGGACCCGCCCGTCGGGGCCGCTGACGGGGACGCCGACGGCCTTCACGCCGTCGAGTTGTTCCTCGTGGTTGTACGCGTACCCTCGCTCGTCGACGGCGGCCAGTTCCTCGCGCAGGGCCTCCCGGTCGGTGATCGTGTTGTCGGTTTCGGCCGTGAGTCCGAACTCGTCGACGATCGCCTCGACGCGGGCCTCTGGGAGCTGTGAGAGGATCGATTTCCCGGCGGCGGTGGCGTAGAGCGGGAAGCGCTTGCCGACCGTCGAGTACGTCCAGACGGCGTGTTCGCCTGAGAACGTGTACATGTACACGCCCCGGCCGTGTTCTTCCACCGTGAAGACGGCGCGAGAGTCGGTCTCGGCCGCCAGTTGCTCCGTATAGGACTCCGCGATAGGATAGGGTTCCTTCCGGGTGCGGACGTGTTCGCCCAGTTCGAGAAACGAGAGGCCCAGATGATAGATGTCGCCCTCTTTGGTCAGATATCCCGCCGCCATGAGCGTCGCCAGGTGGCTGTGGACCGTGCTCGCAGCGACGTCCAGTTCGTTTGCGAGCTCCGTCACCCTCGCCCCGCCGCGCTCTTTGAGCAACTCGATGATCTCGAAGGTGGTCTGGGTCGTCGAGAGCGTGCGCGGCGCTTCCTTCTTTGTCATGGCATGACTTTGCGTACCACCCATATAAATAATTCGCGATGTCCGAATCCACGCCGGTTCGTGTGCTGGTCAGTCACACTCCGATTAAGATGGGGTCTGGGTTGTCCCTCCAGCAAGTATATAAGATTCGTCTCTGGCGAATATCAGTCGGTTTGGGCCGGGTTCTCGACGAGAATCCGGCCGGGTCCTGTGGCGCTCTGGCGTTGCTCACGATGGCCTGCTCCCGAGACGGCCGAATTCGGGGGTCTGTTCGGGGACAACTCGGACCGTAGTAAACAACTTGGCCGCTCCCGTTCGGACATGCCGAATGGAATAAACGGCAGAAAACAGAGCCCACGTTTCTAACCCTCGGCCGAACGCTGGATTTTCGTGGCGGAGTGGCCGAATCCTGCCGGTAGGGCGTCTGGGGGACAGTCGTCGGTCCCACTGCTGTCGAAACGCCGATTCGGTATGTGTGAAAGAACGTGATATAGCCAGTAACGGCCCAAACGCACGGAATCGGTGCGTCCCTCGTGGTGTGGCGTCGGTCGCGTCGATCAGAGACCGAGCATCTCACGCGTCTCGGCGGGGGAGGCGACCGGACGGTCGAGTTCGTCGGCGATGCGCGCGGCTCGGCGGACCAGTTGTGCGTTGCTCTCGGCGAGCTCGCCCTTGCGGTAGTAGACGTTGTCTTCCATCCCGACGCGGACGTGGCCGCCCATGGCCATCGCCATCGTCGTCATCGGGAGCTGGTGTTTGCCGACGGCGAGACACTGCCACTCGACCGGATCGGGGAGGTTCTCGACGAACGTGAGGAGGTTCCCCGGACTGGCCGGCATGCCGTTTTGCATCCCGAAGATCACGGTCGCCCAGTATGGTATTTCGAGCAGGCCTTCCTCGATGAGGTGTTCGGCCTCGGGGATGTGTCCCGGGTTGAACAGTTCGAGTTCGGGTTTCACGCCGGCCGCTCGCATCCGTTCGGCGTACTCCTCGTTCTGTTCGCGGGTGTTCACTGCGGTGCGCGTCTGGCCGAAGTTGATGGGGCCGAGATCGACGGTCGCCATCTCCGGGCGCGGATCCGTCTCGAGAATCGGCGCGATGCGCTCCTCGCGCGAGAAGATGCCCCCGCCGCCGGTCGTGAAGTTGACGACGATGTCCTCACACTGCCGGTCGATCTCGTCACGCAGTTCCTGATAGCGGGCGACGGATTTGGTGTTCTCACCGTCGTCGTCTCTCGCGTGGAGATGGACGATCGACGCGCCGGCCTCCTCACACGCCCGGATGTCCTCGGCGACCTCCTCGGGCTGTGTCGGGAGGTTCGGGTTCGCTTCCTTCCCCTGGTGTCCGCCGGTGGTTGCGACACTGATGATCACCTTCTTCGAGAAGTAGTCCTCGTAGCCACTGTATGCCATACGCCTGCAGAATACGCGGACTGGTATTTAAACGTTCGTGTGGCTCTCCCGAGCGACCACCGCGTCCGGCCGGCGGGCCCACTCACTAGATTTAAGGTGTTGAACATGAGTCCTGCATACGTGACTCACGATAGCACTGCGATCGTTACCGGTGGTGGTCGCGGTATCGGGCAGGCGATCTGTGTCGAACTGGCTGCCGAGGGCTTCGACGTGATCGTCGCCGATATCGACGAGGACGCGATGGACGAGACGGCCGACCTGATCGAAGCCGAAGGGCAGCGGGCCTATCCGGTGTACACGGACCTCGGCGACGAGGACAGCGTCGAGTCGACCGTCGAGGAGGCCGTCTCGGAGTTCGGGTCGATCGAAGCCCTGGTGAACAACGCGGGCATCGCCGGTCCGACTGCTCCCTGCGAGGAGGTCGAATCCGACGAGTGGGCACAGACCGTGGCGGTCAACCTGACCGGCCCGTTCACGATGTGCCGGGCCGTGCTCCCCCACATGAAAACGGCCGGCTACGGGCGAATCGTCAACATCGCGTCGGTCACCGGCAAGCGCCCGCTCGTCAACCGGACGCCCTACGCGACGACGAAGATGGGGCTGATCGGCTTCACCCGGACGCTCGCCGCCGAGGTCGGTGCCGACGACGTCAACGTCAACGCGGTCTGTCCGGGATCGGTCGACGGCCCGCGGATCAAGCGCGTCTTCGAGAAACAGGCGGAGGCGACGGGCCGAACGTACGACGCGGTCCGGGGCGACGTCGAGGCCGAGAGCCCGCGGAACGAACTCGTCGCCCGGGAGGACGTCGCGGATCTGGTCGCGTTCCTCTGTTCGGACCGCGCGGACCGGATCACCGGCCAGGACATCAACGTCTCGGCCGGCAAAGTCATGTACTGAGTCTCTCCTCGTCGGCCAGAGCCAACGACCCGCGGCGGGCGAACCGCGCTTTTCCCGCCGCCAGACCAGCAGGATTCGCATCTGAGAACGTGTGACTGTGTAGTTCATCACAAACTATATATACGGTTTCCACAGAACGGTAGAAGTGCATTCGCATGGCAAGGAATACCAGTAACCAGTCGAGACGGCGGTTTATGAAGCAGACGGCCGGTGCAGGCACGCTCGCGGGCCTGGCCGGCGTCGCAGGCTGTCTCCAGGGTGAGGCAAGTGGGAACAGCACGTCGATGGGGTCGATCGCGAACCTCCAGAACTCCTACTGGCTCTCCTGGGAGAAAGGCTATTTGGAGGCCGCAGAGGCACTGGGGTACGACACGAGCGTCCAGACGAACGACGGGAACGTCACGACCCAACAGGAACAGTTCGACACTGCAATCGCGAACAATACGGACACGATCGTCGGCCAGACGTACACCAACGCGGCGTCGATTTCGCTGGCCGAAACCTGTGTGTCCGCTGGCGTCCCGACGATTCTGGCGGTGACCCTCGCGGACTGGTACACGCCACAGGACGCGGGTGACGAGTACGTGCAGTTTTTCGCCCCCCACTTCGTCAATCACGCCTACACGGCGGCGAAGATCCTCTTCGAGTCGATGGGCGGCGAGGGCGGCTTCGTCCACATCGAGGGGAACCGGGGGACCGCACCCAACATCGGGCGGAACAAGGGTGTCGACCTGGCGATGGAGGAGTACCCGGACATCGAGATGCTCGGGGACCGCATCCAGGGCAACTACATCCGCTCGGACTCCCGCGACGCGATGGCGGACAAGGTCTCGCAGTACGGTGACGACATCGAGGGGTATTTCGGCCAGAACGACGCCGTCGCCATCGGCGGGCAGACCGTGCTCGAGGAGAACGGCATCGACGTGCCGATCGTCGGGATCGACGCGGGCGAACCCGGCCTCGCGCGGATCGAGGAAGGGACGCTCACCGCCTCCGTCTCCGGGATGGGGCCGTGGCAGGCCGGCTGGTCGCTCGTGAAGTGTCACGACTTCCTCAACGGGCACGAACTGCAGCCCGCGGAACGGATGATGGCGTTCAACGCACCGGTCTGTGTGAAAGACCCCGAGGAGTGGACCGACGTCATCGACACGCTCCCGGTCGTCGACGCCGCCGAGTACAACGAACTGATCTTCGAGGACGAGACGCCCTACGACTGGGAGAAGATGTCCGTCGCCGAATCCGGCGAGGACGCCTGGGACCCACAGATCGACCTCCAGCCGATGAGTCTGGACGACCTCAAAGAGGTCCTCGACTGGAAGGAAGCGGACAGACCCGACGGCTACTCGATGGCAGACGCCTACACGGACGACGCTGCCCAGCAGGAGATCTCCCAGCTGTATACGGACCGCTTCAACAACAACCCGCTGAAGCAATAAGGAACAGATGCACGAATGTCCAAGACAGATAACTCGGCCGTCGACGCGGATGAAGAAATGAAGGAGGGTACCGCCTCGGCAGCGGCGGGAGAGACGAGTCTCCGCGTCGACGGCATCTCGAAATCGTTCCGTCACGTCCAGGCGCTCTCGAACGTATCGCTCGATATCAACCGAGGTGAGGTCGTCGGACTGGTCGGTGAGAACGGGGCCGGCAAGAGCACGCTGTTGAACATCCTCACCGGCGTTCTCGACGCGGACGAGGGGCAGTTATCCGTCGACGGCGAACCCGTCGAGTTCGACAGTCCACGGGAAGCAGCCGACTACGGTGTCTCGCTCGTCCGGCAGGAACAGGACGTCATCACGAACTTCCGCGGCTACGAGAACCTCTATCTCGGTCGCGAAGAGCAACGCCTGGGCGTCCTCAGCCGCGACGAGATGCGCGAGGACGCCCAGGCGTTCGTCGACGACCTCGGGATCGACCTGGACGTCGACGCGTTCGTCTCGGAGTACTCGTTCAACGAGCGCCAGATGCTCGAGATCGCCAAGTCGTTCCACGTCTCGCAGAAATCGGATAATCCGGTCATCCTGCTGGACGAACCGACGGCCGCACTCGAGGAAGCGGGCCGGGAACTCCTGTTCGACCTGATCGACGACCTCCGTGACCGGGCGACCTTCGTGTTCGTCTCACACGAACTCGACGAGGTACTGCAGGTGTCGGACCGCATCTACGTGCTCAAGGACGGCGAACTGGTCGACGAGACCACGGCAGCGGCGGCGACGACCGACAGCCTCCAGCAGAGCATGGTCGGTCGTGAAGCCGCGGACGAGTACTACCGCGTTCCACAGCAACGGGCGGCGGCGGACCTCGGACCGGAGACGTTCGGCGTTTCCGACCTGGAGACCGACGACCTCGGGCCACTCTCGTTTTCGCTCCGTGAGGGCGAGATATTCGGCATCGTCGGCGTCGAGGGCTCGGGGAAAGAACGGCTCGGTCGTGTTCTGGCCGGCGACGTCCCGAAGACTGGCGGTACCGTCACTGTCAATGGCGACGCGGTCGGCGATACCTCGGTCGCGAAGATGGTCGATGCGGGTGTCGGGTACATCCCCAAAGACCGGAAATCGGAGGGACTCCTCCTCTACCAGTCGGTGCTGGTGAACACCTCACTGGCGATGGTCCGGACGATGAACGGCAGGCTCCCGTTGCTCGACCTCGACAGAGAGGAACAGGCGACCGCCGACGCCATCGAGGAACTCAACATCAAGACGCCCGGACCGGACGCGCTGGTCCACGGGCTGAGCGGCGGGAACCAGCAGAAGGTCGTCATCGCCCGCTGGCTCGCACAGGACACGCCGATTCTCGTGATGGACAACGTGACACGCGGTATCGACGTCGGGGCCAAAGAAGAAGTGTACCGACTCTGTCGCGAACTGACCGATCGGGGCGTCTCGATCGTGTTCATCGGCGACGAACTCCCGGAAGTCATCGGCATGTCGAACCGCATCGCCGTGATGGCCGAGGGTGAGTTCGCCGGGGAGCCGTTCGACGCCGCAGCCGGAAACAAACCAACCGAAGAGGATCTGATTCAGGAGATGATTTAAATGAGTTCGACGAACCCCAACGCGATTCAGGAGTGGCTCTCCAAACAGCGCGAGCAACGCACGATGCACGACTGGATAACGGACGTCGGTCCGTTCGCCATGCTGTTTTTCCTGTCGTTGCTGTTCGCCGTGGGTACACGTGAGTTTCTGACGTACAACAATCTGATCAACAACGTCGCGAAAAACAGCGCGTTCCTGCTGTTGGTCGCGCTGGCTGGCACCTTCCCGATCCTCCAGCAGAGCATCGACCTCTCGGTCGAGTCCATCGTCACGCTGACCGGCGTGCTGACGGTGGTCCTGATCGGCGAGTACCAGATGGGGCTGCTCGCCATCCCGATCGCCATCGGCTTCGGGATGCTCGCTGGACTCGTCAACGGCATCGTCTTCACGAAGCTGAAGGTGCCGTCCTTCCTCGTGACGCTCGGGACGCTCTCGATACTGATGGGATTCGCGCTCATCGTCACCGGCGGGTCGACGATCACCTTCCGCAATCAGGCCATCCGCGGCATCGCCACCGGGACGTGGATTCCCGGCGTCCCGAACCTGGTGATGTGGGGCCTGCTCATCTACGGTGGGACGGTGTTCCTGGCCTGGCGGACGAAGTTCGGCCGCTACTGTTTCGCCCTCGGCGAGAACGAACGCGTCGTCGAACTCGCGGGTGCGAAGGTCGACCGCTACAAGATCTACCCGTTCGTCCTCTCGGGGCTGCTCTGTGGGACCGCGGGCGTCCTGCTGACGCTGCGCATCTCCTCGGCGTCGCCGAACATCGCCGGCGGGCTGTTGTTGCCCAGTATTGCGGCCATCGTCATGGGCGGGACGGCACTGACCGGCGGCGTGGGCGGTCCACACCGGACCATCCTCGGCGTGCTGGTCATCGCCGTCCTCCAGAACGGCATGAACCTGCTGTCGATCAACCCGTTCGTCCAGGAGATCATCCTCGGCGTCGTGGTCGTCAGCGCCGTCGCGATGTCGATCGACCGCGAGAAGATCGACGTGGTAAAGTAACGGTATTCCACGCTGTCGGCGAATTTTTGCGCTGTCTCACGCGGAAGCGACCCTTCAGTCTCGACCAGCGGTCTCTTTTGAGTCGCTCTCCATCGCAGAAAACAGTGCCACCGTGAACTCGAGTCAGTCAGCCGAGACCGGGCTCTCGCCGGCAGGGTTGTCCGGCACCGTTCCATCCGCGTTCCAGTCGCGCAGTTCGTAGTACTCGTCGAGTGCGGACTCGAACTCCGGCAGGTCGTAGGGCAACTCGTCGTCGTCGCGGTCGACGCCGCGCTGGTTGTTGAAGTGCCGTTCGAGTTCGACGACGCGCGCACCGATGTCCAGGAGGTCGTCGTAGTCCTCGCCGAAGATGGTCTCGAAGCGCTCGGGCGTCATGAAGGAAAAGGCGAACCGGCAGACGATACCACAGTCCTCCATCGCACGGGCGTTCTCCTGTTCCACGACCATCTCGGGCTTGCCCTCCAAGGTGCCCTTGGGGAGCGCCTCGTCGTCGGAAACCAGCGGGTACTCGAAGTGGTACATGGTGGTGAACATGTGGTCTGCGCCACGGGTAGCTACAGCATACGAGAGCCCCTGCCCGTTGAGCGTGCGACCGTCGTGGGCCGCGAAGGACAGGCCCTTGACCGTCCAGTTTTCGACGTCGAGGTCCTCGTGGAAGCGGGCGATCCCCTCCGCGAGCAGGTCGCCCTCGTCCTCGCGGTTGGCGATCTTCTCGACCGTCTCGTGGACCAGTTCGGTGTTACCGAACTCCCCCTCGCTCTGGAGGTACGCCGCGACGACGTTGCCACAGGAGATGGTGTCCATCCCGTAGCGGTCACAGAGCTCGTTCGACTGCATCACGTCGACCACGTCGTCGACGTCGCAGTTCGAGCCGAAGGCCATCACCGTCTCGTACTCCGGGCCTTCGGTCTCGACCCCGCGTTCCTCGTCTTTCGTCGGCAGTTTGCAGGCGAAGGCACACGACGAGCAGGTCCCTTTCTTGTACTTCTTGTCGCCGACGGCCTCGCCGTTGATGCCCTCGACGCCCTCGAAGGACAGTTCCGAGAAGTATCGCGTCGGGAGGGCCCCGACCTCGTTGGCGAGGTCGGTGACGTTGGTCGTCCCCTGCTCTTTCATCAGACTGTCGCTGGTGGCCGCCTCACGGTGGATGTCCATCCCTATCGGGTCGATGTCTACGTCCCTGCGGGAGTCTCCTTCGAAGGTAATCGCCTTGACGTTCTTGGAACCCAGCACTGCACCGAGGCCGCCGCGGCCGAACGCACGGCTCTCGGTGGTCATGATCGAGGCAAAGCGAACGAGGTTCTCGCCGGCCGGGCCGATACAGGCCGTGTGTTCCTTGCTCAGGTCGTGTTCGTCGGCCATGTACTCCGTGACCTCCGGCACTGTGGCCCCGTCGAGGTCGGGTACCGCCTCGAACTCGACACCCTCGTCCGTGACGTGAATGGCGAGCAACTCGTCGCTCTCGCCGGTGATCTCGACGGCACCGTAGCCGGTGTCGGCCAGGTTCCGCGAGATGAACCCGCCGGCGTTCGACGACAGGAGGCCGCCCGTCAGCGGCGAGACGCCGGTGCAGTTGGTGCGACCGGTGAAACTCATGTTCGAGGTCTGCATCGGCCCGGTGGTGAAAAACAGGCTGTTCTCCTCGCTCAGCGGGTCGGCGTCGAACGGAATCCGGTCGTGGGCGAGCCGGGTCGCGACGCCGCGGCCGCCGATGAACGATTCCAGGACGTCGTCGACGGTCGTGGTCTCCGTGTCGCGGTCACCCACGTCTACGGTCAGCAGTGGACCCTCTACGTGTAGCATGTGACTGAGAATCACGCGCTGTCCAATTAAACATTCCCACTGGCCGGATGGGGCCGAAAAGAGCCGGTAGTTCGCCGTCTACGCCGTGAAGCCGCCGTCCATCACGAGGTTGTGGCCCGTGACGAACGAGGACTGGTCGCTGGCCAGAAACAGCGCGGCGTCGGCGACTTCTTCGGGCTGGCCGGCCCGCCCGAGCGGCGTCTGATCGAGGATGCCGCCCGCGGTGTCGCCGTCCTCCATGGTCATCGCCGTCTCGATGAACCCGGGGTTGAGCGCGTTGACGCGGATGTCGTTCTCGCCGTGTTCGACGGCCAACTCACGGGTGAGGTTCGTCACGCCGCCCTTCGAGGTGCAGTACAGCGAGGAGTCGTCCAGGCCACGGATGCCGCCGATGGAGGACATGTTGATGATCACCGACTCGCCGTCCTGGTCGACCATCTGCTGGATGGCGGCCTGACTGCCGAAGTAGACGCCCTTGAGGTTGATGTCCATCAGCCAGTCGTAATCCTCCTCGTCGGCCTCCTCGATGGGAAGTTGGCGTTCGACCCCGGCGTTGTTGACCATGACGTCGAGCGAGCCGTAGGCGTCGACGGTCGCCGCCACTGCGGCCTGCAGGTCCTCGATGGAACTGACGTCACACTCGACGAACTGTGCCTCGCCGCCGGCGTCAGTGATGCGGTAGTGTGTCGGCTCGCCGCCCATCCGGGGGTCGTCGCGGATGTCCGCGACGGTGATACTGGCACCTTCCTCCGCGAACCGGCGCGCGATCGCGCGACCGTTGCCCGAAGACGCTCCTGTCACTAGCGCAGCCTTGCCGCTCAACTTGCCTGCCATGCTACCCTGTGGTAACTTTCCGCACATAAGTGTTCCCGCTTTCGCCCTAGTGGCCCCCAGATGCGGTCTCAGCGCCGCCCGATGTTCGCACAGACGTTCTTGACCTGCGTGTAGTTGTCGATGGCCTGGACGCCGTTCTCCCGGCCGATGCCACTCGCCTTGTAGCCGCCGAACGGCGTCTCGTTCCCGCCAGCGAAGAACTCGTTGACGTAGATCTGGCCGGCGTCGACCTCGCGGGCGAAGCGGTGGGCGCGCCCGACGTTCTCCGTGTAGACGCCAGCGACGAGGCCGTAGTCGGTCGCGTTGGCCAGCTCGATGGCCTCGTCCTCGTCTGCGAACGGGGTGACCGTCAGCACCGGGCCGAAGATCTCCTCCTGGGCGATGCGGGTGTCCATGGGCACCTCGTCGAAGACCGTCGGTTCGACGAAGTAGCCGTCCCGCTCCAGGACGCTGCCGCCGGTCGCTGGCTCGCCGACCTCCGCTCGCCCGATCTCGATGTACTTCTGGACTTTCTCCAGATGGGACTCGGAGACGAGTGGGCCCATGTCCGCGTCGTCGATGCCTGGGCCGACGTCGAGGGCCGCCACACGCTCGAGGAGGTCGGCGACGAACTCCTCGTGGATCTCCTCGTGGACGAGCAGCCGTGACCCGGCCGAACAGACCTGCCCGGCGTTGGTGAAGATCGCGGTCATCGTGCCGTCGAGGGCAGCTTCCCAGTCGGTGTCCGGGAACACGACGTTCGGGCTCTTCCCGCCGAGTTCGAGGTGTGTCTCGGTGACGTTCTCGATGGCACTTTTCGCGACTGCCGTCCCGGTCGGGCCTGACCCGGTGAACGTGAGGCCGTCAACCTCCGGATGGTCGGTGATCGCGGCACCTGCCTCGTGGCCGTAGCCGGGGACGACGTTGAGCAGCCCCTCGGGCAGCCCGGCCTCGGTCGCGAGCCTGGCGAGTTCGAGTGCGCCCAGTGGCGTCTCCTCGGCGGGTTTGACGACGGCAGCGTTGCCGGCTGCGAGTGCCGGTGCGACGCTTCGTGCGAAGAGATAGATCGGTACGTTCCACGGGACGATGTGTGCGGTGACGCCCAGTGGCTCCCTGATGGTATAGTCGACGTACTCCTCGCCGAGCGGGATGGACTCGCCCTGAATCTTGTCGGCGACGCCGGCGTAGTACTCGAAGTGGCGGGCAGCACGTTCGACCTGCTCGGCGGCT
This sequence comes from Halorientalis salina, assembly GCF_005049285.1. GTDB lineage: Archaea > Halobacteriota > Halobacteria > Halobacteriales > Haloarculaceae > Halorientalis > Halorientalis salina. Next base: position 105,933 of record NZ_SOSC01000004.1, read on the forward strand.
TCGGCGAGTGGCTTGCCGTTTTCGAGGGTCTCGATCCGGGCGAGCCGATCCGACTCGTCGCGGATGGCGGCTGCGATGGCAGTGAGAACTCGGGTCCGTTCCTTCGGCGGGCGGCGGTGCCACGGCTCGAAGGCGTCGCGAGCGGTCTCGACGGCGTCGTCGACGTCGTCGGCCGCCCCCATCGCTACCTCGGTGAGCGGGTCTTCGGTCGCAGGGTCGACGACTGCCAGCCGGTCGCCGGTTCCGGCCGGTCGCTCCGTCCCGTCGATCCACAGGTCGTACTGGTCGCTGATCGTCGCGAGCGCTTCGTTCGGCATTGACAACTGTATCGAATTTCTGCCCATGCAAATAGATTGTGCGTTATCTGATCTCCCGGTGCTGTTTGAACAGACCGTAACAACTGCACGCGACCCATCCTAAGTTTTATTACGTATTCAGAGAAAGCTCTCTATGCTATGTTAGAGAGTGGCGCCCTAGTCGTTGATTCAGTGTCTCACTGTTTCAACCATACAGAGGAGAACCTGAAACACGATCACGCCCAGCGCTGGAACGACGAGACCTTCGAGCTCGGCGAGCAACTACAGCCCGACGAGTACGTTCACCCGAAGGAAGTCTTCTATCGCGACCACTCGGTCGAGGAACTCGAACGGCTGCTGTTCCTCGAGAGCGAGGTCGATTACACGAACTACCACTCGCTCCCACTCGACGACTACTTCCACGATGGGCTGGTCTCCCGCGAAAAGGGGTTCGAACTCCGCGACCGCAACCCCAACCGTGTCTCGATGTACGCCGACATCAACCCGCTCGACGATGACGCCGTCGAGCAGGTCGAGTACTTCGTGAAAGAGCGCAACGTCGAGGGGATCAAGCTCTACCCATCACGCTACCAGAACGGCCAGGACCTCTCGCTGCAGTTGAACGAGGACTGCGTCCGCCCGGTTCTGGAGAAAGCCGCCGAACTCGACGTGACCTCCGTGGGCATCCACAAGTTCATCCCGTTCGCCACTGCGCCTGTCCGCTACTTCAGGATGGGCGACGTCGAGGACGCCGCCAACGCATTCCCCGACCTCAACTTCGAGGTCATCCACGCCGGCTTCTCGTTCCTCGAAGAGACCGTCTTCGCGATGGCGAGCCACGAGAACGTCTACGCGAACCTCGAAAACACCATCCACATGGCCTGCTCACGGCCGCGGAAGTTCGCCCGCTCGCTGGGCGAGATGCTCTACTGGGCCGGTCCGGACCGCATCGTCTTCTCCGGTGGGTCGACCGCGCTGCACCCGCAGGCGGCCATCGAGTCCTTCTGGGACTTCCAGATTCCAGAGGACATGCGCGCCGGCAACGACTACCCCGAAGTCACCGACGAGATCAAGGAGAAGATCCTCGGGAAGAACGCACTCCGACTCCTGGACAAGGACCCCGAACAGGTCAAAAAGGACATCGAGGGCGACAAGTGGGACAAACTGCGCCAGGAACGCAAGGAAGACGGCGACTTCCCCGCCGAACCGTGGTCGACCTACGAAACTCCCGCCTAAACAATGAGTATCTACGATACAGACACAGATCCCGAGGCGGACCTCGGCCACGTCACGCCCGATACCGAGTTCGAGAGCGACCTCGCGATGGACGTCAAAGCGCAACTGCGAGAGGTACTCGACCCCTGCAGTTGCATGAGCGACCATCCCATCGACATCGTCGACCTCGGCCTCGTCGACGACATTGCGGTCGACGAGGAGACGGGGGAGGCCCGAATCGACATCCTGTTGACGTCCCAGCGCTGTATGTACGTCATCGACATCACCGACGAGATTCGGGACCGGGTCGAGTCGGTTCCCGAAATCGAATCGGCTGATGTTCATCAGGTGACCAGCGGGAAGGTCTGGACGGCCGAACGCATGTCCGACGAGCAGCGCAACGAGCGCCGCGAGCGGTTCGAGGCCCGCATCGAAGCCGCGGATATCACACCCTATGCCGAACAGTCCGACTGAGCCATGACACACCAGATCCTGGTCGCAGTCGACGACTCACCGCAGGCGATGGCTGCCGTCGAACACGCAGTCACACACTACGCGGACGCCGACATCACGCTCCTCTCCGTCATCGAGTACACGGAGAAGAAAACCAGTCTCAAACGCGGTGGCCGCGGCCGTGACGAAGGCTGGTACGCCGCCGAACGGGAGGCCGCCGAGGAACTGCTCGACGACGCCAGTGACCTCGCGGCCGACCACGATGTCGAGGTCGGCACTGCCATCGAAGACGGCAGTCCATCCACCGAGATACTCGACTACGTCGACGACCACGATATCGATGTGCTCGTGATGGGGTTCCGCAAGCGGAGTCCGACCGGCAAAGCCCTCTTCGGGTCCACCGCACAGGACGTGCTGCTGTCGACGGACTGCCCGGTCGTCACCGTCCCGAAGGATAGCTAATCGGAGAAATCGACGACCGACCTGTCGTCTCCACGTCTGGCCACTGCCGCAGCTTTTTCCGGCAAACCCGAATCCGTTTCGCGACCGTTATCTGGCGTTCTCGACGTCGTCGAGCGCCTCGGGATTCTCGATACTGCTCATATCGCCCAGATCCTCGTCCGTGTAGGTCGCCTGGACGGCCCGGCGGATGATCTTGCCCGACTGGGTCTTGGGGAACTCGTCGACGAACAGCACCTCCCGGGGCCGGAAGGGTTTGCCGTGTTCCTGCCCGATGACCGCGCGGATGTCGTCGCGCAACTCGTCGGTCTCCGCGACGCCGTCTCGCGGCTGCGCCGCTCGACTGTCTGGGGACTCGCTCCGGTCGTCCCCACCGTCCTCGACGATGACGTAGAGCACGACGGCGGTCCCGGTAGTATCGTCGGGTACCCCGACGGCGGCGGCCTGATTGACGCCGTCGTGTTCCATCGCTGCGCCCTCGACCTCTGCGGGGCCGACCTTGCGGCCGGCGACGTTGAGCGCATCGTCGGACCGTCCGTGGAGGAACCAGAGGCCGTCCTCGTCTTTCTGGGCCCAGTCGCCGTGGTCCCACAGCGGCGGGTCCTCGAACGTCGACCAGTACTCCTCGAGGTAGCGTTCGTCGCCGCTCCAGAGCGATTTCGTCATCGACGGGCAGGAGTCGCGCGCGACCAGATAGCCGCGCTCGTGGTCGTCTCTGATGCTCGTGCCAGCCTCGTCGACGATGTCTATGTTCATCCCGAGGCCGGGGCCGCCGAGCGTCCCGGGTTTGAGCGGCTGGGTCGGCATGGGCATGAGAAAGCAGCCCATGATCTCGGTCCCGCCCGAGATGTTGACGATCGGTGCCTCGCCGCCGCCGACGTGCTCGTAGAACCACTGCCAGGACTCGGGGTCCCAGGGCTCGCCGGTCGAGCCGAGCATGCGGAGCGAGGAGAGGTCGTGGCCCTCGACCCAGTCGTCGCCTTTCTTCCGGAGCGCTCGGATGGCGGTCGGGGAGATGCCGAACTGGGTGAGGTCGTGGCGGTCGATCATCCGCCAGAAGCGGTCGGGCTGGGGGTGATCCGGCGCGCCCTCGTACATGAACATCGTGCCGCCGAAGGCGTGGGTCCCGATGAGCGTCCACGGCCCCATCATCCAGCCGATGTCCGAGACCCAGAAAAACCGGTCCGAGGGTTTCAGGTCGAACCCGAAGTGGAGTTCCTTGGCGGCCTGCATCAGCGCGCCCGAATGGGTGTGGACGATCCCCTTCGGTTTGCCTGTGGTGCCTGATGAATACAGCAGCATCGACTCCTGATCGCTGGGGAGCGATTTTGTCTCGTACTCGTCGTCCTGGGTTTCGACGGCCTCGTCCCAGTGTTCGTCGCGGTCGTCGTCCCAGGGAATCTCGCCGTCTCCTGCTAGGCCCAGCCGATCGTAGACGATGGTGTGTTCGACGTGGCCGGCTTCTTCGATGGCCGCGTCGGCGGTCTCTTTGAGCGTGATCTCGCCGCCGCGGCGCTGGAAGCCGTCGCCGGTGAACAGCACGGAACACTCGGCGTCCTCGATCCGCGTCGCGGCGGCGTCGACGCCGAAGCCCGAGAAGATCGGCACCGCGATGGCACCGACTTTGAAACAGCCGTAGAGGATGGCGATGACCTCGGGGACCATCGGCATGTACAGGTCGACGGTGTCGCCGGTCCCGATACCCCGTGCTTCCAGAGCGTTGGCGACCTGGTTGGCCCGCCGGGCGAGTTCGTGGTAGGTGACCTCCCGAATCTCACCGTCTTCGCCCTCCCAGATGCAGGCGACCTTGTTCCGGCGTTCGTTGTCGGGGGCGGCGTGCCTGTCGAGGACGTTGTGCGCGATGTTGATCTCGCCGCCGGGGTACCAGTCGGTGAACTGTGGCCCCTCACTGTCGTCTCGAACGTCGTCGTAGTCCTCGTAGAATTCGACGTCGAGATAGTCGACGAGTTCGTCCCAGAACCAGTCGACACCCGACTGGGGAACGCCCTCGATCTCGGTCGTCGTGCGCTCGATGAGTTCGTCGTAGTCGTCGATGCCGTACGCCTGCATGAACTGCCAGACGTTCGTCGACTCGACGAACGCCTGCGTCGGTTCGTGGACGATACCCGTCTCTGTCGGTGACTCCGCTTGCTCGGTCATGCTCGCGTACACGTGTGCGCGCCCGAATAGTTAACCTGACGGTCAACAGCAACTGGTCGCGACGCTCGGCCGCGTCGGCAACTGAGCCGTCACTCGAAGTGGCCCTCCTCTTTGTACTGCTGGCCGTGTTCGACGTACAGTTCGTGGACGCGGCCGATTTCGGCTCGCTGAGCGTCGGTGAGCGGCTTCGTCTCGGCCGGCGCGCCGTAGGCGAGGTGGCCCTCGGGAATCGTCTGGCCTTCGGTGACCAGGCTGCCCGCGGCGACGAGACAGTCCGACTCGACGGTCGCGCCCTTCTGGACGGTGCTCGACATGCCGACGAGCGAGTGGTCCTCGACGGTCGCGTAGTCGACGACGACGTTGTGGCCGATGGTCACCTCGTCGCCGACTGTCGCGCCGTGGAGCATCGAGAACTCCTGGACGTTGGTCTCCGCGCCGACGGTCGTCGGGCCGCTGTCGCCGCGCAGACAGACGAACGGCCAGAGGCTCGCGTTCGGGCCGACGGTCACGTCACCGACGAGGTAGGCCATCTCGGAGACGAAGGCTGTCGAATCCGTTTCGGGGGTCGTGGCTGCCAGTGAACGCTGCATGCCGCCGAATTCGGCGCTCCCCGGATTAACAGTTTCGGGGCGACTGCTGCCGTCAGTCGGCGGCGCCTGCCGTCGGTGCCCCTCGGTCGACGCGGCGTTTCGACGCGGCGACGACCAGCGCCAGCGCGGCCATGGCGAGAATCAGCAGTCGCATCGCGGTCGTGATCGCGTACTGGTCGCTGACGACGCCCATGATCACCGGAACGACCGACAGGCCGAGGAAGTTCGCACTGATGGCGATGGCGTTGACGGGGCCGCCGTGGTTCGGCACCGTATCGATGCCGAAGGCCGAAAGCGTCGGAAAGAACCCGGAGACGAGGAATCCGATCACGAAGACGCCTGGGAGCAGGCCGTAGCCGTCGCTGGCGAAGAAGACGAACGCGAGGGCCGGCATCGCGGCCAGCGCGAGCGAGAGAACCAGTGTGAGTGGCTCGATCCGTCCCGCGAGCCGACTGTAGACGAACCGTCCGGGGATGTACGCGACCAGAAACCCGGAGAGCACGACGTTGGCGGTCGTCTGCGGGACGTACTGGCTCGCGTAGTAGGGCAACCAGGTGAAAAAGCCGCCCTCGATACCCCCGCTGAAAAAGAGTGCCAGCGCCATGCCGGCGATTCCGGGTCTCCGGAACAGCCCCCTGAGTTCGCTCAGCGAGAACGGGTCTCCCTTCTCTCTGGTCGACGGGAGTTCGAGTCGGGTGATGAGGCCAAAGGCCGGGAGGAAGACGGCCGCCAGTATCAGGAAGGTCACGCGCCAGTCGCTGGTCGTGAGGACCTGGTTGACGAACAGCGGGCCTGCCGTGGCACCAACGGCCCACGTCAGGGCGTAGAGATTGAACAGTCGTCCGCGATTCTCCGGGTAGAGGGAACTCAACAGCGGCCTGTCCAGGCCGCGGAATATCCCGATCGTCGCGCCCTGCCCGAGCAGGAAGACGAGCAACAGCGCGTACGTGGGGACCTGGCTCAACAGCGCCAAAAACAGCACCGTCCCGCCCGCGCCCAGCAGCAGGAACCGACGGGTATCGAGCCGACTCGCCGCGAACCCGACGGCCACTGCCGCGAAGAGATAGCCGAGCGTTCCGGCCGGCGCGACCAGCCCCAGCAGACTGTCCGACACCGTGAACGACTCCTTGATACTCGGCAGCAAGGCGCCGCGAACCTGCGTCGTCATCCCGTCGCCGACGACGAACAGGAACAGCGCCGCTGCCCACAGCCTTCGCTTACCCATGTCGCTACGATACATCGTAGCGCCTGGGATAAAAAGTGATACGGCCCCGTCCTCGTCCGGGGTTTCACTCATTCAAAGTCGCACGGCCGTAATTATCAAAAGAAAAATATTAGGCCTACTTTAGACACCTCCATTTCGTATGCGATTAATGATTGGTTTGGCACGCGATTCGCAGTCGTCTCGTAGCGTCTTTCGAGGCTAAGGAGCCTCTAGAGTGAAATATACGTGGGAATCGAACCGGACATCTCTTCCGATCGGTTCGCACTGCCGGTGTTCGGTACGGAATCTAACATATCTGCGTCAAACGCCATTATTATGGGCTTTCGAGGGGGAATAGGGCGAGAACGGGGGTGGTGCTGATTCAGCACACGACGATACATGTCGGAACGAGGATAATACGTGGAGCTGACATATTCTCCAACTGAAGAAACAGTTAGATATAATAAATGATGGCCACTTTCATCTACGGGAGTGGGGAATCTAGTTGCGTCACGTGACCGTGGTTATCCCCGTGCTGAGGGCACGTCCAGCGGAACAGCGACCAGGTCCCAACCTGGAGTAGTATTGTGGTAAAAGAAAAATACTACGACACAGTATAACATCGATACGTCTGTATAAGGCCTAATATATCGCTATCATTGTTTGAGTCTGGAACGAGATTTCGATAAAACAACAATATCGACCCAACGTTTATTGCTGCTCGGCCCGCCTACTCTGGCAAGAACATGTCGAGTGTCACGGAGATAACGCCCGAGGAACTGTACGCGAAGATGGAGGCGGGCGAGTCGGTGACGGTCGTCGACGTGCGCCAGCCCCACGAGTTCGAGAAGTGGCGCATCGAGGGGCCGAGCGTCGAGACGATCAACGTGCCGGACCGGAAGCTGACGCGGACGGACCCGGCGGACGTGCTGGCGGACGTCCCGACGGAGACGGTCGTGACGGTGTGTGGCACGGGCAAGATCAGCCGGGGCTCGGCGCGACACCTCCAGCGGGCCGACGTCGACGTCAGGAACCTCGCCGGCGGGATGGAGGCGTGGGCCGACCTCTCGGCGGCCACGGAGCTGACGACGGACGCGGCCGCGACGATCGTGCAGTTCCGCCGGCCCTCGAGCGGGTGTCTCTCGTACCTCGTCGTCTCGGCGGGGGAGGCGGCCGTGATCGACCCGCTACTGGCGTTCGCCGACGAGTACGTCGACGCCGCGGCCGAGTACGGGGCCGACCTCACGTACGCCGTCGATACGCACGTCCACGCTGACCACGTCAGCGGGGTCCGGGCGCTCGCCGAACACACCGACGCGACGGCGGTCGTCCCCGTGGCGGCGACGGACCGCGGCGTCGAGTACGACGCTCCCTACGAGACGATCGGGGACGGCGAGGCCCTGGCGGTCGGCGAGAGCACCATCGAGGCGATCCACACCCCCGGCCACACGTCGGGGATGACCGCGTACTACGTCGACGAGGCGGTCTTGTTCACCGGTGACGGCCTGTTCGTCGAGAGCGTGGCACGCCCGGACCTGGAGGCCGGGTCGGAGGGCGCGCCGGAGGCGGCCACCCAGCTGTACCACTCGCTGCAGGACCGCGTGCTGTCGCTCCCGGACTCCACGGTCGTCGCCCCCGGCCACTACAGCGACGCCGCCGAGCAGGCGGCCGACGGCAGCTACACGGCGACGCTCGGTGAGGTGGCGGACGCGATGGACGCCCTGTCGATGCCGGTCGACGAGTTCGTCGAGTCGGTGCTCGCGGACATGCCACCGCGACCCGCGAACCACACGCAACTCATCGCGAGTAACCTCGGGCAGCGTTCGCTGTCCCGCCAGCGCGCCCTGCAACTCGAACGGGGGCCGAACAACTGCGCCGCGACGACGGACGCGATGACGGAGTGACGCCCCTGGCCGCCGGCGTCACTCGTCGCTTCCCGCGCGGACCGAGAGAACGGGGGCTTCGGCAGTCCGAACTACGTGTTCGGTGACGCTTCCCAGGAGGTACCGGTTCAGCCCGGTGCGGCCGTGTGTGCCCATCACCACGAGATCGACGTCGTGGTCGGTGACGTAGTCGCGGATCGCCGTCTCGGGGTCGCCGCGGCCGACGCTGCCCTCGATGGCGTCGACGTCGGCGGCCTCGGCGCGGAGGATGGCGTTGTCGAGGATTTCCTTCCCGGCGTCGTCGAGTGCCGCCTCGTCGACGACCGCGGTCCAGGGTTTGCTGGTGTCGACGAGCGTGATGAGGTGGAGCGTCGCACCGGTCTCGGCCGCGAGGTCGATCCCGCGGGCGACGGCGGCATCGGCACTCCGGCTCCCGTCGGTCGGGACGAGCACGTCGTCGAGAGCCAGGTTCTCCGGGAGGCCGTCGCCCTCGTGGACAGTCAGTACCGGCACGTCGGATTCCCGGAGGGTCCGTTCGGTGACGCTCCCCAGGACCAGTCGGTCCAGGCCCGTGCGGCTGTGGGTCCCCATGACGACGAGGTCGCTGTCGTGGTCGGTGGCGTGGTCGATGATGGCCTCGTGGACGGGTCCGCTCGATTCCACGATCTCCGCGTCGACGTCGACGCCGGCCTCGCTGGCCATGTCGGTGATCTCGTCGACGGCGCGCTCGCCAACGGAGGCCAACGCGTCCGTGCCGTCGACGTCGGCTCCGGGCGGCAACTCGTCGAGTCCCAGGACGTACAGGGCCTGGACGGTCGCGTCGAAGCGGCTGGCGAGTCTGATGGCGCTCTCGGCGGCGTTCCGTGCGATAGCGCTCCCGTCCGTCGGCACGAGAATCCTGTCGAACATACCTGTACAAACGACCGCCGGGGATTTGAGTGCGGGGGCTGTCGAGCGGCCAAACCCACATTTAACAGCGGGCGCGGTGACTACCCGTCCATGACCGAACACATTCTGGTCGCCGTCGACGGCAGCGATGGCCAACCCGTCGCGATGGCTCACGCACTGGCGGTGGCGACCGCCACGGGCGCGACAGTCGACGTCGTTCACGTGATCGACCGCGGACTGACCGCGCTGGTCTCGATGACCGACGAGGGGACGCTACGCGAGCGGGGGCGCGAGATCCTCGCCAAAGCCGAATCGCAGGCGGCCGACGCCGGCGTGTCAGTCGAAACCCATCTCACCGACGGGACGCCCAGCACGGCGATTCTCGAGTTCGCGGCCGACCGGGACAGCGACCTCGTCGTCGTGGGTCGACACGGTCCACACGGCGTGCGGGAGCGACTGCTCGGGAGCGTCGCGGACAAGGTCCTCCGAAAGGGGTCCGTCCCGGTCCTGACCACGTCGTACGACGACGAGACCGACCCCGAGGCCGTGGCCATCGAGCGGGTGCTCGTCCCGACCGACGGGAGCGAGGCGGCGGCCGTCGCGGCACCGACCGCCGCGACGTTCGCTGGGCGGTTCGACGCGACGGTCGACGTGGTGTCCGTCATCGACCTGCTCGTCGAGGCCGGCCCCTTCGACGCCGGCGGCGTCTCCGAGGAGTTCGTCCAGAAGCTGGAAGGGAACGCGGCCGACGCCGTCGAGGGCGTCGCCGATCGGCTCCGCGACACCGACCCCGACGTCGGCGTCGAGACCGCCGTGACTCGCGGTCGGCCCCACGAGGAACTGAGCGCGTACGTCGCGGACAACGACATCGACCTGGTCGTGATGGGGTCGCACGGCCACTCCGGCGTCAGTACGGGGTTGCTGGGGACCGTCACGACGCGGCTCCTGCAGTCGGTCGGCGTGCCCGTGCTCGTGGTTCCGCCCGAGGCGTGACGGGTTCCGGCACCCGAACACTAATCGGGCGCTCGCCCCTCCTTCGGTCTGTGACAGCCGATACCAACAGACAGTGGATTCTTGACAGTCGCCCCACCGGTGAACCGACGATGGAGAACTTCGAACTCGTCGAGAACGATGTTCCCGACCCCGGCCCCGGCGAGGTGCTGGTCGAATCCCGCTATCTCTCGGTCGACCCGTACATGCGTGGGCGGATGCGCGACGCCGAGTCCTACGCCGAACCGTGGGACGTGGGCGACGTAATGAAAGCCGCCGTCGTCGGCGACGTGGTCGAATCGAACCACCCCGACTTTGAGTCCGGCGACGTGGTGACGGGCGAACTCCGCTGGGCCGAGTACGCCACCGCCGACGGTGACGCTCTCCAGCCCGTGGACCCGGACCTGGCCCCCGTTTCGACTGCGCTCGGCGTCCTCGGAATGCCGGGTCGGACGGCCTACTTCGGCCTGCTCGAGGTGGCCGAGCCCAAACCCGGCGACACGGTGCTGGTCTCGGGTGCGGCCGGGGCCGTCGGATCTGCCGTCGGCCAGATCGCGAAACAGAACGGCTGTCGCGTGGTCGGCGTCGCCGGGGCCGAGGAAAAGACCGACTGGCTGACCGACGACCTGGGCTTCGACGCCGCGATCAACTACGAGACCGCCGATAACCTCTACAGCGCCGTCGGCGAGGCCTGTCCCGAGGGCGTCGACGTCTACTACGACAACGTGGGCGGCGAGATCACCGACGCCGCCTTCGCGAACCTCAACGAGTTCGCTCGCGTCGCGGTCTGTGGTCAGATCTCCCTGTACAACGCCACCGAACAACCCGTGGGACCGCGGAAACTCGCCACGCTCATCGAGAAGAAGGCCCGCGTCCAGGGGTTCATCGTCAGCGACTTCGCTGTGCACTTCCGCGAGGCGACCGAGCGACTCGCCCAGTGGGTCGCCCAGGGCGACCTCCAGTACGAGGAGACAGTAACGGAGGGCTTCGAGAACATGCCCGAGGCGTTCCTCGGCCTCTTCGAGGGTGTCAACATCGGCAAGCAGCTCGTGAAAGTCGAGGACTGAGAGGACAGCCAACACAAAGTCTTTACCGGGACGCCACATCCGGTTGCCTATGCAACATTTCTGTCGTCGCCGTACCCTTGCGCTCGTCGGTGCTGGGCTCGGAACAGCGATTTCCGGGTGTCTCGACGGCGACGAAAGCGGGGGATCGACGCCTGGAGCCCTGTCCGGGCACGTCAGGCCGGACGGTGACCCTCCGGCAGTGCCGCCAGCGCTGACCTGTGAGGACGAGGGATTCGAGCGGCTTCAACAGTCGTATTTCAGCGAGCAGTCGCTTTCCTGGGGCGACACTAGCACGGAAGATGAAACGCCCCAGTTTGCGCTTCGGGTCGAGCGACTGGAATACGACTACGGCGAGACAGCGACGATCGAATTCACCAACGTCAGCGACGAGGTGCAAACGACCGGGAATCGCCACAAGTACAGTATCGAAGTCAAGACTGAAGCTGGCTGGCAGGACGTGCGGGGAAAAACGAGTGACCGCGGGTTTGAGTATAATGATCTGGGCATCGAGCACCAGCCAGAGGAGGGCTTCGAGTGGACGCTCGAACTCACCGAGGACGGCGTCATGGCCGGACACACCCACGAGGACCGACTCACGGTCTGTCCGGACCTGCCCGCCGGCCGGTATCGCTTCGTCTACTGGGACCCGGCCGTCGCCGTGGCGTTCGACCTGATGCGCTGATCCCGGGTACCGGCCCGTCTCGCCGCGACCACCGAACCCTTGTCCGGACGACCCCTCGATTCCCTGATGACTGACGACCTTTTCACACCGCTTTCCCTCGCCGAAACCGAGATTCCGAACCGCGTGATGGTGTCGCCGATGTGTCAATACTCCTGCGATGACCGGAACGGCCTCGCGACGGACTGGCATTTCCAGCATCTCACGAGTCGCGCCGTCGGCGGGGCCGGCGTCGTGATGACGGAGGCGACCGCCGTCGAGCCCCGCGGGCGCATCTCCCCGGAGGACCTGGGCATCTGGAGCGACGAGCACGCCGACGCGCTGGCCGACACGACGGCGTTCATTCGCGACCAGGGCTCCGTTCCCGCGATTCAGCTGGCCCACGCCGGGCGGAAAGCGTCGACGAGCCGACCCTGGGAGGGGCACGACCCGCTCCAACCGGCCGACGGCGGCTGGGACGTGGTCGGACCGACCGACGAGCCCTACCCCTACGAGGGCGACGTGCCGACGACGCAGGCGATGACGACCGAGGACATCGCGGACGTCCGGGAGTCGTTCGCGGACGCGGCCCGTCGGGCACGCGATGCCGGCTTCCAGATCGCGGAGGTCCACGCCGCACACGGCTATCTCCTCCACGAGTTCCTCTCGCCGGTGACCAACACTCGCGACGACGAGTACGGCGGGAGCTTCGAGAACCGCGTCCGGTTCCCGCTGGAAGTCGTCGAAGCCGTCCGAGAGGTCTGGCCGTCGGACCTGCCGGTGTTCGTCCGCATCTCCGCGACCGACTGGCTGCCCGATCGCGAGTCCTGGACCGTCGAGCAGTCGATCCGCTTCGCCGACCGCGCCGCCGACGCCGGGGCGAACCTCGTCGACGTCAGTTGCGGGGGCATCCACCCCGAGCAACAGGTCCCGTCGGCGGGACCGGGCTACCAGATCCGCTACGGGCGACAGATCCGGGAGGGCGTCGAGTCGGACGTGGCCGTGGGTGCTGTCGGCGGCATCACGACGCCCGAACAGGCCGACTCGCTCGTTCGCAACGACCGTGCGGACCTGGCAATCGTCGGCCGCGAACACCTCCGTGACCCCTACTTCACGCTCCACGCCGCCCAGCAGTTGGGTCGCGAAGACGAGGTCGAGGTGCCGCCCCAGTACCACCGCGCGTTCTGACGCGTCCCGGCGAGCAATCGCGACTGCGGGGCCGAACGCCGGACGGGCGGCCCGCGAACAGGTATTTACCGCTCCCGTCCCTAGCCGAAGTGATGTCGAGGCCGACAGCCTCCGTCCCGAGTAACCTCCCGGATCCGGCTGCGTTGACTGACGCGTTTCACGTCTACGAGGTGGAGGTCGACGACGGAAACGTCCGCTACTACGGGGAGCCACTGGACGGCGAGGACACGGTCGTCCAGCGGCTGGCTCCCCGCTTTCGCGACCGGGGGTACCGGATCGACCTGCGTTACGAGACCGGCGAGCACGTGCTGGTCGCGACCGAGCGCTCGCTGGCCGTCGACACCGTTCCGTGGACGAACGTCGTGCTGTTCCTCGCCACCGTCGCGACTACGCTGCTGGCCGGCGCGCGCTGGTACGGCCTGCCGGTCTCCGACGCGCCGCTGCGCGTCCTCGAAGCGTGGCCCTTCGCCCTCGCCGTCCTGTCGGTGCTGGCGATCCACGAGTTCGGCCACTACGCCCTGAGCCGCCACCACGAGGTCGAGGCCTCGCTGCCCTATTTCATCCCGGTCCCGAACCTCCTGGGGACGCTCGGGGCACTCATCCGCATGAACGACCACATCCCCGATCGGGAGGCGCTGTTCGACATCGGCGTCGCCGGACCGCTCGCCGGACTGGCAGCGACCGTCGTCGTCACCGCGATCGGCGTCTCGCTGCCGCCCGTCGAGGTGGCCGGCTCGGAACTCGTCCAGCAGACGGAACTGGGCTATCCGCTCCTCATCCAGGGGATCGCGGCGGCGCTCGGCCAGCCGCTCGCGTACAGCGACCCGTCGCTGATGGTCAATCCCGTCGTCATCGGCGGCTGGGTCGGCGCGTTCGTCACCTTCCTGAACCTGCTGCCGGTCGGGCAACTCGACGGCGCACACGTCACTCGCGCGCTGGTCGGCGACCGGATGGACGTCGTCGGGAAACTCGTGCCCGCGGCGCTGTTCTCGCTGGCCGGCGGGTTGCTGGTGTTCGCCGACGGACAGGCCGCGTTCATCTGGGTCGTCTGGGGCTTTTTCGCCCTGCTGTTGGCCCGCGTCCCCGGCGCGGAACCGATCGACCAGTCGTCGGTCGGTCCCGGCCGGCAGGCGATCGGCGCGCTGACGCTCCTGCTCGGCCTGCTCTGTTTCACGCCGATTCCCATCGTCGTCTCGGTGTGAGACCCGGACTGCCCGGAAACCCCCGATGCTCTTGTGGGATCCGACAGTCGTGTTAACCCGAGCTATGGCAGCGACTGACAGGAGCGCGGTCGTCATCGGCGCGTCGTCGGGGATCGGCGAGGCAGTCGCCCGTGAACTCGCCGCGGAAGGATACGAACTCGGACTGACCGCCCGCCGGCAGGAGAAACTGGAGGAACTCGGCGACGAACTCCCCACGAAGGCCTACGTCGCGCGGATGGACGTAACCGAACCCGAGGCCGCTCGCGAGGCCTTCGTCGACCTGGTCGAGGCGATGAATGGGGCCGACCTCGTCGTCGTCAACGCCGGGATCGGCCGCCAGAACCGCGACCTCGACTGGGAACCGGAACGGGACACCATCGACACGAACGTCCGCGGGTTCACCGCGCTGGCGACCGCCGCCATGACCCACTTCGAGGACCAGGGCCACGGCCACCTCGTCGGCATCTCCTCGGTCGCCGCCCACGCCGGCGACGGCACGATTCCGGCCTACAACGCCTCGAAGGCGTTCGTCTCGAACTACCTCGACGGCCTTCGCTACCGGGCTCACTCCCGCGATGCGGACCTCACGGTCACGACGATCGAACCCGGCTTCGTCGACACGAAACTGGCCGGCGGGGACTTCTGGAAGGCCTCGACGGAGACGGCGGCCAGACAGATCGTCGACGCCATCGAGGACGGGAAGCGCCACGCCTACATCACCCGTCGCTGGCGACTGGTCGCGCTCGCCGTCGACCTCATGCCCGATTTCGCCCTGAAACGGGTGTTCGGGTGACCTACAGTTTGTACCCGATGTCCGCGGTGAGTTCCACGTCGCTCTTCCGGAAGGTCCCGGTCCCGCGGGCGAGTTCGTTGCCCTCGTCGTCGTAGGCGACCGCGCCCGCGACGAGTTGACTGGGGTTGTCGTTGAGCACCTCGCCCTCGGCGCGGATCGTACCCTCCGAGACGGGTCGTTCGAGGTAGAGGTTGAAGTCGGTCGTCAGGACGAACACGTCCTCCACCAGCGAGTTCGCCGCGAAGAAGGCCGCGTCGTCCAGCGCCTTGAAGTAGTACGACCCGTGGACGCCGCCGAGCGCGTGGTAGTAGTCCTCGGAGATCGGCAGTTCCAGGGTCGCGCCCCCCTCCCGGACGCTCAGGTCCGCGGGGACGTGCTCGTTGACGTTCGTCGCGTGGTACATCGATTCGAGTTTCCGGTAGTGGTCCTCGTTCATGGGAGTCCCTCCGCGAGTCGCTCGGCGTCGTCGGAATCGTGGCCGCAGTACACGTCGGCGTCGTGTCGGCGCTCGATGTCGCGAAGCCAGCGCAGGCTCTCCTGCCAGTCGCGTTTGCTCCAGAGCAGATCGCCGCCCATCGGGTGGCCGTCGTCGTAGTTCTCCCGGACGTACGCCTGGTCGCCGGCGAGGACGACCGTGCCGTGGCCGTCGAGGTCGAGTTTCGTTCCCAGGAGTCCCGGCGTGTGGCCGGGCAGGTGCAGGAACTCGACGTCCTCGAAGTGGGTTTCGCGGTCGCGGTGGATCACCTGCCAGTTTATGTCGTGGTCGAAGTCCGCGCGGACGTACGCGTCAGAGCCGTGGTCGGTGCTGGCGCTGTAGTAGGCGTATTTCAGTTCGGCCTCGTGGACGTAGACGGGCACGTCGGTCCCGGCGAAGTTGTGCAGGCCGCCCGCGTGGTCCAGGTGCAGGTGGGTCTGGACGACGGCGTCGATGTCGTCGACACCGTACCCCGCGTCGTCCAGTGCGTCCGGCAGCGCGTGGTCGTCGGCGTCGAAGTGCTCGAAGGCCGCGTACAGCTCGGCGGGCCAGTAGCCGTCGCCGGCGTCGGGATGGGAGCCGGTGTCCCAGAGGATCGTCGCTTCGGGGTGGTCGATGACCAGGTTGTACACCGGGCCTTCGCCCCGCAGCAGATCGGGGTTCGGCTCGTCGGCGGTCCCCACGACGGCGTTTTCGAGCATGAAGTTCGCGTCCGCTCGGATCGTCCCTCTGTCGACGAGCGTCACCGTCGCGTCTACCATGGCCTGTACGTCTGGTGACGGTCTGTTAAGCTTTGCTCCGATCTGCCGACCAGCTTTTTATAAGCGGCGGCTGAACGTGTGTATCGTTACCGATACGATCGGACGAGATTACCAATCTATGACACCTGACCGCCTCGACGCATACCGGTTCGACGAACGCGAGTGGGAGAGCTACGACCAGCTGCTGGAGGCCTTCGAGTGGGAGGTCCCCGAGCAGTTCAACATGGCCACGTACGTCTGTGACCGCTGGGCATCGGAGAAGGGCCGGGTTGCACTGTTCGGCGAGAACGCCGCCGGCGAGACGGAGACGTACACGTACTGGCAGTTCCGCAACGTCACGAATCGGCTGGCCAACTACCTCCGCGAGCGGGGCGTCGAGCGGGGCGACCGCGTCGGCGTGAACGCCCCACAGCGCCCGGAGACGATGTTCGCCCACGTGGCCTGCTGGAAACTCGGAGCGATGTCGGTGCCGCTGTCGACGCTGTTCGGCCCCGACGCCCTGCAGTATCGCCTCGACGACTGCGATGCGGTGGCCGCGATCGTCGACGAGACGAACGTCGACAACCTCCGCGAGGCGCGCGCGGACCTCCCGGAACTGGAGACCGTCCTGACCGTCGGGGACGTCGACACGCGTGACGACGAGGCCGACCTCTGGAGCGCTATCGAGGGGTACTCCCGGGAGTTCGAGACGGTCGCGACCGACGCCGAGGACGACGCCATCCTCATCTACACGTCGGGGACGACGGGTGACCCGAAGGGGGTGCGACACGTCCACCGGATGTTGCTGGGGCACCTGCCGCTTTTCGTCACCACGTTCGGGAACATGGAACTGCGGGACGGGGACGTCTACTGGACGCCCGCCGAGTGGGCCTGGATCGCCTCGCTGTTCGACGTGGTCGTCCCGGCGCTGTACTACGGGAAGCCGGTCGTCGCGTACAACGGCGGCCAGTTCGATCCCGGCGTCGCTTTCGAGGTCATCGAGCGATACGGGGTGTCGAACTTCTTCGCCCCGCCGACGGCGCTGCGGATGATGATGCAGGTCGAGGACACGGACGGGTACGACGTGGGCACGCTCCGGACCATCGCCAGCGGCGGGGAGTCGCTCGGCCAGTCCATCGTCGACTGGGCCGAGGACGTCTTCGGCGGCGCGACCGTTCACGAGGGCTACGGCCAGACCGAAGCGAACGTCCTCGTCGGCGGCTGTACCGCCCTCACTGAGTTCAAAGAGGGCTACATGGGCCGTCCCGCACCGGGCCACGAGATCGCCATCGTCGACCCCGAGACCGCCGAACCGACGGTCGACCGCGGCGAGGTCGGCGAGATCGCCGTCCGGTACGAGGGCGATCCGGTCTGTTTCAAAGAGTACTGGAACAAGCCCGAGAAGACCGCCGGGAAGGTCCGGAACGGCTGGCTCCTCACCGAAGACCTCGGCGTGATGGACGAGGACGGCTACGTCGCCTTCAAATCGCGCAAAGACGACGTGATCATCTCGGCCGGCTACCGGATCGGCCCCGAGGAAGTCGAGGACTCCGTCGCGGGCCACGAGGCGGTCGCCGACGCCGCCGTCATCGGCGTGCCCGACGACGAGCGCGGCCAGGTCCCCAAGGCGTTCGTCGTGGCGTCGGGCGATCGGGACCCCGACGACGACCTCCGGGAGTCGATCAGAGCCCACGTCCGCGACCGACTCGCCAAGTACGAGTACCCACGCGAGATCGAGTTCGTCGACGCCCTCCCAAAGACCGCGACCGGGAAGGTGCGGCGGGCGTCCCTGCGCGACTAGCCCCACGCGCGACGGGCACGTCGCCGCGATGCCGACGCCTCACTCCCCGAAGCGGGTGACCTGCTGGAGTTCGGACTCGTCGACGTCGGCAAAGGCCTCGCGGGCGATGGTGCGCTTGTGGACCTCGTCGGCCCCGTCGACGATGCGGAACTGGCGGATGTCCTCGTAGAAGTCCGCCACGGGAAGGTCCTTGGCGATGCCGTTGCCGCCGAGGAACTGCAGGGCCGTGTCGACGGCCTCCTGGGTGACGTTCGCGGTGAAGACCTTGCTCATCGACACCGCTTCGCGGGCCTCCTTCCCCGCCGAGATCTGATCGGCGGCCTGCCGGACCAGCGACCGGGCGGCCGCCAGTCGCGTCTCCTGTTCGGCGATCTCGAAGCGCGGGGCCTGCTTGTCGGCCATCGACGAGCCGAACCCGTCGCGTTCGTGCATGTACGCCTTCGTGATGTCGAGTGCGCGCTCGGCCATCCCCGAAAAGCGCATGCAGTGGGTCAGCCGGGCCGGACCCAGCCGCTCCTGGACGTGAGCGAAGCCCTTGCCCTCCTCGCCGAGCAGGTGTTCCTCGGGGACTCGGACGTCGTTGTACTTGATCTCGGCGTGGCCGACGCCGTGGACGTCGCTGCCGACGTGGGGGATGTTCCGGACGATCTCGACGCCGTCGGCTTCCTTGGGCACGAGGAACACCGAACACCCCTCGTAGGGGTGAGCCTCCTGGTCGGTGCGGGCGAACACGAGCAACACGTCGGCCTGAATGCCCTTGCTCGTCCACCACTTGTGGCCGTTGATGACCCAGTCGTCGCCGTCCTTTTCGGCGGTGGTCTGGAGCATCTTGGGGTCCGAGCCGCCGCCCTGCATCGGCTCGGTCATCGAGAAGCCCGACGCGATCTCGCCTTTGACGAGGGGTTCGAGGTACTGCTCTTTCTGTAACTCCGAGCCGTGGAGTTCCAGCAGGTGCATGTTCCCCTCGTCGGGGGCGTCGACGCGCATCGCCATCGCGCCCAGCAGCGACCGACCGGCTTCCTCGAAGGTCGGGAGGGTGTCGCGGAAGTCGTAGCCCATGCCGCCGTATTCCTCGTCGATCTGTGGCGCGTAGACGCCGTACTCGCGGGCCGCCTCCCGGAGCTCGCGGATGGTACCGTCCGAAACGGTCATGCCGGGGTCGAGTTCGCGCTCGGCCGGGATGACCACCTCTTCCATCAGGTCGTGGGCCCGGCCTGCCAGTTCTTCCGCCGCCGCCGAGTCGCTAAAGGATAGCATGTCTGCCAACTGTTCAGTCCCGACGGTAATAAGAATCGGGGCAAACTCTCACAATGTTAGAATATGGCTGCCCCACTCTCACGATGTTAGGGGCTGGTGGCACAACGCATTTCTCGGCCGCGGTCCAGCCCCCACCTACCGTGTCGAAGGACGCTCCCCGGACCCGCCCCGAACTGCTGGACCGAGCGGCCGCCTACGCCGAGACGGTCGACGTCGACGTGCCCGTCGAGGACCTCGAATGGACGATTTCGGAACGAGCCAAGCGCCGGGCCGGGGGCTGTCGGTACGATCCCGAGACGGGCGACATCACCGTCGTCCTGACCTGGGATGCCTACCAGGCGTTCGGCTGGGCGGAGTTCACCGGGACGATCCGGCACGAACTCGTCCACGCCTGGGAGTTCCACCGCTTCGGCGAGTCGGGCCACGGCGAGCGCTTTCGCCGGCAGGCGGACCGACTCGACGCGCCGCGGCACTGCCGGACGTTCACCGACGGGCGACTCGAACTCGTCTGCACCGCCGCGGACTGTACGTGGCGACCGGACCGCCACCGCGCCTCCAAACCGGTGAAGTTCCCCGACGATGGGTACCGGTGTGGCGAGTGCGGCAGCGCCTACGAGGTCCGCCACGTCGACTCGGGCCGCACCTGGCGGACTCACGAGGGGTACCGGCGCGCACGCGACGCACTGGGCGACGACTGGTAATAAGATTGACAGGGAACGATACAGTACCGCTCCGGAGACTATAGGGGGTCGTTTCGTGAGCGTTCGCTGCTGCCGTCAGTGGCCTCTCGTCTAGCGGTTCTCGACCCGAAGGGAACGGGTTCGAACCCAAGCGTTACAACCGTGCTCCCGAAACTGTCGGTGTGAGTGACACTGCGAGACTCGACGGTGACGTGGCCCTCGTGACGGGGGCGTCTTCCGGAATCGGACGAGCAACTGCCCAGGCGCTGGCCGCCGAGGGGGCGGCAGTCGCCGTCGCCGCCCGACGCGAGGAGCGACTCGCCGAACTCGTCGACGACATCGAGGACGCGGGCGGGACGGCACTCGCCGTTCCGACGGACATCACCGAGACCGACGAGGTCCGCGAGATGGTCGAGACCACGCGCGAGGAACTCGGCGGGCTGGACATCCTCGTCAACAACGCGGGCGTGATGCTGCTGGCACCCGTCATCAGGGCTGACGTCGCGGACCTCCAGCAGATGCTCGACGTGAACCTCAAGGGTCTGATGACGGCGACCAGGGAGGCCCTGCCCGGACTGCTCGACCAGGACGAGGGTCATATCGTCAACATCTCCTCGGTGGCCGGTCGGACGGCGAACGAGGCCTCGGCGGGCTACTCGGCGACGAAGTTCGGCGTCAACGCCTTCTCCGAATCCCTTCGCAAGGAGGTCACGGACAGCGGCGTTCGCGTGACCGTCGTCGAACCCGGGGCAGTCGAGACCGAACTCGGCGAGCACATCCCCGACGAGCAGGTCCGCGAACGGTTGTCCGAGATGGTCGGGGAGATGACGGTGCTACAGCCGGACGACATCGCGTCGGCGATCACCTACGCGGTCACGCAACCGCCCCGCGTCAGCGTGAACGAACTCCTGATCCGGCCGACCGAACAGCAGTAACTCGTACTGCCGGACAGCAGTCCCTGAAGCGTCGACTGCATAGACTGGGTGACGAGCCGCTGTACGTAGCCCGTCTGCGGATTCGGCTGTGATAACTTCTGTCCGGCAGTATCAGAACGGCCCCAGACCGAAGTAGAGGACGACGCCGAAAAACAGGGCGGCCAACAGCAACAGCGCCATGAGGTAGTCGAACAGGCCGGAGGGATCGGTGAGGCTTGGGAGGTGCATGGTACTGATACCACCTCCACCGTCATTGCCCTCCGGATGTTACCACTCACTTTCATTTCTGCCGACGGGCCTGGCACGTGCCAGCAGTCGACGTATCATCCGGTCCGATCAAACGCCCCCATGGCAAGTGTGCGGATCGGCTCGGTACTCGGTATCCCGATCAAACTCGGACTGTCCTTCCTGCTCGTCGTGCCGCTGCTCGCCTATCTCATCGGGACCCAGATCGAGATGACGACGACGCTGCTCAACGGCCTCCTGGGGGGCACCATCGACCCCACGCCGCTGACGGTCGGATTCCTGCCCTGGCTGCTGGGGCTCGCTGCCGCCCTCGGGTTGTTCGCGGGCGTTTTGCTGCACGAACTCGGCCACTCGGTCGTCGCCCGCGGATACGGCGTCCACATCGAGGCCATCACCCTCTGGTTTCTGGGCGGCCTCGCGCAGTTCGAGGAGTTCCCCGACCGCTGGACCCAGGAACTGGCCATCGCCATCGCCGGGCCGATCGTCAGCCTGGTCGTTGGCGTGGCCTGCTACGGCGGGTTCGCCCTGTTGCCGGCCGAGTTCCCGGCCACCCGGTTCGTCCTGGGCTATCTCGCGGTGTTGAACGTCGTCCTCGCCGGCTTCAACCTGCTACCCGGCTTTCCGATGGACGGCGGGCGCGTCCTCCGGGCGCTGCTCTCGCGCAACCGCTCGCGCCTGGACGCGACCCGCATCGCCGCAGGAGTCGGCAAGGCCTTTGCCGTCCTGCTTGCATTTGCAGGCATCCTCAGTTTCAACGTCTTCTGGATCGCCATCGCCTTCTTCATCTATCTCGGAGCGACCAGCGAGACCCGCCAGCTCATCATGCAGGATGCCTTCGAGGGTATCGACGTCGAGGACATCATGACGCCCGTCGCCGACCTCGATACCGTGACCCCTGAGACCACCCTCTCGGAACTGCTCGAACGGATGGTGACGGAGCGCCACACGGGGTATCCGGTCGTCTCGGGCCGCGATACGCGACACGGTGAGATTCGCGGACTCGTCACGCTCGAAGACCTCCAGACGGTCGACCCCGACCAGCGCGACGCGGCCACGGTCGGAGACGTGATGTCGACGGACCTGGAGACGGTATCGCGGACTACCGACGCCGAGGACGCCGCCACCCGGATGCAGCGACGCGGCGTCGGTCGACTGCTCGTGACCGACGACCACGGCGAGCTGGTGGGACTGATCTCGCGGACCGACCTGATGACGGTGTTCGAGATCCGACAGACCGGGCGGTCCGAGGAGGCGGTCGAGCAGGCGATCCCGCGGTAGGGCTTTCAGGACGTTCGGACCCAGTTTGGGGATCGATTCTTGCTGAACGCAGTGAAACAGTGGTTTCTGGCTTGTGTTACGACCTCACGTGATGAATACATGGCTCAAATGTAAAATTTTGTACACGAGGATGGGGGTCGTCTGATTCGGTCTGTACAGGTAACAAGCGTATCGCTTGATCTGTTGCATCTACGTCAACTCTTTAATTTCTAAACTACCGAATTGCGACGACCCGAACTGCGTGGTCCCAAACTGACCAATGTACTCGAACTTACCGAGGATGAACCCTGCCCGTGCCAGTGTGACTACAAGATTAATGACCCAGACAACAACGGCTAGCGCTACACCTTCACCGTATCCGATATACTCTATTATCTCCTCAGCTCCTTGTCCAAGCTCATCTGTTACAACATCGAAAACAGGATCGGTGGAAGTGTCAGAGAAGTACTGGTAAAGCGGTTCTAAAATATCATACCAGTCTTTGTGAAGGAGTACTCGTTTTGGACTGTCGTCAGGAATCTTAATTGGTGGCCGATTCATTTTCATATGTCTCGCTTTGGGATCAAATTAGAAATATCTGTTTCGAGTAGATAATTTATCTGCAGTTCTGCTGACTGGCCGATTTCTCGAAATCGGTGTGAAACCAACGATGGTCAACTGCTGACTTCATGCTCTCTATTCTGCAGCATGCTCCTGACAGAAGTTAGGCAGATGATTAGATCCGCCACTAAGTCTCAAACGTGTATGAGCACGAACCGACTCGGTTGGAGACAGCACTACACCCAGCATGATAGCTCCCGCGTGCCCGGGGCGCGCCGTCCAAGGAGTGTAGTGAGCAAGCGTCCGCCGAACGAGCGGAGCGAGTGAGGCGGTTCTCCGGACGCGAGCGAACGGAGTGAGCGAGTCGTCCGGCAGTTTTAGTCCAGGTTTTGCGACCGAGTGGTTCCCGCAACGAGTGCCGAAGGCACGAGTGAGGAAACCCGAGGGAGTAAAAAGTGGGAACCCTGATGTAGGCGGCGGTACCAGAGTGGGTAACGGCGAATTCGATGTCGCGGAGATATGATCACTCGCGGGTGCAGGAGTACTGGCAACACGTCTGGGATCGGGAGGGCGTCTACGACTGCCCGGACGACGCGGACGATCCGACGTACGTCCTCGGGATGTTCCCCTACACGTCGGGCGCGCTCCACATGGGCCACGTCCGGAACTACGCCATCACCGACGCGTACGCGCGCTACCGGCGGATGTGTGGCGACGACGTCCTCCATCCGATGGGCTGGGACGCCTTTGGCCTCCCCGCGGAGAACGCCGCCTTCGAGCGCGACACGGACCCCGAGTCCTGGACGCGCACCTGTATCGACCGGATGCGCGACGAACTGGAGACGATGGGCTTTGGCTACGACTGGTCCCGGGAGATCACCACCTGTGACCCCGAGTACTACCGCTGGAATCAGTGGCTGTTCACCCGCCTCTACGACGCCGGACTGGTCGACTACGAAGCCGCCACGGTCAACTGGTGTCCCGACTGTGAGACCGTGCTGGCCGACGCCCAGGTCGTTTCCCACGAAGGCGACGACGCCGATGTCTGCTGGCGTTGCGAGACGCCCGTGGGTCGGCGCGAACTCGACCAGTGGTTCTTCACCATCACCGACTACGCCGCGGAACTGCACGCCGGCCTGGACGACCTGGAGGAGTGGCCCGAGGGCGTCCGGGACATCCAGCGCAACTGGATCGGCCGCCAGGAGGGGGCAGCAGTCACGTTTGCAGTTGAAGGTCGTGGCAACGTGGACGCCTTCACGACCCGACTCGACACCGTCTTCGGCGCGACTTACGTCGCGCTTTCGCCGGGCCACGACCTCGCGGCGACCATCGCCGAGGACGACGAGACGGTCGCAGAGTACGTCGCGGACGTTCGCGAGAGCGACCCCGGCGACGCCGGGATGTCTGGCGTCGACACCGGCCTGACCGCGACCCATCCGCTGACCGGCGAGGAACTGCCGGTGTACGTCGCGGCCTACGTCCTGGACGACGTGGGGACGGGCGCGGTGATGGGCGTGCCCGCTCACAACGAGCGCGACCACCGCTTTGCCGCCGAGCAGGACCTCCCCGTCCGGGAAGTCGTCGAGCCCATCGGCGAGACAGACGAGACGGCCGCCGCCCCCTTCACCGGCGACGGGATGCTCACGAACAGCGGCGAGTACGACGGCCTGGCGAGTTCGGCCGCCCGCGAGCAACTCGTCGACGCCAGCGACGCCATCGAATCGGACGTGACCTACCGACTCCGGGACTGGCTTATCTCCCGCCAGCGCTACTGGGGGACGCCCATCCCGATGGTCCACTGCGACGACTGCGGGCACGTCCCGGTTCCCGACGAGGACCTGCCCGTCGAACTGCCGGAGTTCGTCCAGACGACGGGCAACCCGCTCGAAGCCAGCGAGGCGTTCGTCGAGACGACCTGTCCGGAGTGTGGCGGTCCCGCCGAGCGCGAGACCGACACGATGGACACCTTCGTCGACTCCTCGTGGTACTTCCTGCGGTACCTCTCGCCGGACTTCGAGGAGGCCCCCTTCGACAGCGAGACGGCCGACGAGTGGCTCCCGGTCGACGTGTACGTCGGCGGCGAGGAACACGCCATCCTGCACCTGCTCTACATCCGCTTTTTCACGCGGGCGCTGGCGGACCTGGACCTGCTGGACGTTCGCGAACCGGTCGAGCGGCTCGTCAACCAGGGGACGGTCCTCCACGGCGGCCAGAAGATGTCGAAATCGAAGGGCAACGCCATCGCGCCCCACGAGTACGGGGCCGAGACCACTCGACTCTTCGTCCTCTCGGCGGCCCATCCACAGCAGGACTTCGAGTGGACGGTCAAGGACGTGAAACAGTCCTACGAGTTCCAGCAGGAACTCTACCGGATGGTGATGGCCTTCGCCGAAAACGAACACGAGACCCGGACGGAGAGTACGAGTCACGACGCCTACCTCGAACGGGAGATCGACCGGACCGTCGCGGCGGTCACCGAGGAGTACGAGCGGTTCCGCTTCCACCAGGTCGTCAACGAACTCCAGCGCTTTGCCCGCCTGTTGCGCCGCTACCGGGAGTACGACGCTCCCTACCGGTACGCCTACAGCCGCGGGCTGCGGGCGCTGTCGGCGATGGTCGCGCCCATCGCGCCCTACCTGGGTGAGGAACTGTGGAATCACCTCGGAGAGGACGGACTGGCCGCCGAGGCCGACTGGCCGACGCCGCTGCACGACGTCGACGACTACCGCGTCGAGCGCGGCCTCATCCGGCGGACCCTCGACGACGTGCGCGACATCACCGACGTCGTCGACATCGAGGACCCCGAGGCCATCGAGATCGTCGTCGCCCAGAACTGGAAGTATCGGGCTTACGACATCGCCCGGGAGGCCGACGCCGAGACGGCCGTCGTCGGCGAGATCATGGACGACGACGTGGTGGGCGAGCACGGCGAGGCGGCCGCCGACTTCGCGGCCGACCTCCAGGAGCGCCAGGCGGAACTCGAACCGACGATGGACGCAGAGCGCGAACTCGAGATCTTGGAGCAGGCCGCCTGGCTCTTCGAGGACGAGTTCGGCGCTGCCGTTACGGTACGGACGGCGACCGACGGCGACGACCTGGCCGCGAAGGCCAAGCCGAACAAGCCCGCGATCCACATCAGCTGATCGGCACCTATCATAATCGATAACTATTTTTGTCGACTGGACGAGTGCCCGTGTGACATGGCAGTCTCGGTTCGCGGCACGGTTCGGGGCATGGGTACACGGGCGAATCCGGCGTTCGCCGTCGGAGCCGTTGCGATTCCGGTCGCGGCCCTCGCATACGCGCTGACGGCCGGGACGCTCCAGCAGCACACCTACGTGCACGTCATGGCCGGCGCGCTGTGGACGGGGATCGACCTGTTCATGGCGATGGTGCTGGGGCCGGTGCTGGGCGGCCTCGCCGTCGAGGAGCGGTCGAAGGTCTTCCAGCGGTTCACGCCGAAGATGACGTTTCTCCTGCCGACGCTGGCGCTCGTTACTATCGCCGGCGGCATCACGCTCGCCTTGCGTGGCCCCTGGGCGTTCCCGCACGCCCACGTCTGGCTGGCGCTGCTCACGGCCGCGACGCTCCTGCCCGCCCTCCTCCTCATCGGCCGGCAGTTCGACGCCTTCCGCGACTGGCGGTGGCTCGCCCTCTTCGGTGTTGCCCTCGTGGGAAGTGGGGCGTACCTCGCGGCGACGCTGCCGGACTTCGCCATGACGCGACCGGTCTTCGTCGCCACGCTCGCGATCATCACCGTGCTCTCGGTGGTCGGGTTCGGCGTCCTGATGCCGGGAGAGATCCGGATGTATCTGGAGATGCGCTCTCCCGACCCGGATCACGAACTCATCAGCAAGATCGGGATGCGAAACGCGAAACTCAGCGGTATTCAGGGCCTGTTCCAGTTGGCTATCATCGCCGTGATGGTCTATCTGCGCTGGGGCGGGTTCTAGCAGGGGTTTTATTTCGTCCGGCGCGTCCGACATGTCATGGACCGTGAACGGACGCGTCGCGGTGTGCTCGCCGCCCTCCTGACCGGCGGGATCGCCGGTGCCGTCGGCAGTCCCGCCCGCGGGTATCTCGACCGCTTCGCCCCGTTTAGCGGGGACGTCTGGGACACGGTCGGCGATCCCCTCCCCAGCGACGTGGAGAGTCCCTACGGGTCGGCGACGGTGCGATACGACGACCGGGGCGTCCCGCACGTCGAGGGCGATAGCGAACGAGCGCTGTACTTCGCGGCCGGTTACGTGCAGGGTGCCGACCGCCTGTTCCAGATGGACCTCCAGCGCCGGCAACTGCGCGGCGAACTCTCGGCCGTGGTCGGCGAAGCGACGCTGCCCTCCGACCGGTTCCACGTCGCGATGGACTTCGCCGGGGCCGCCGAGGCGACCTGGCGACGCACCGAGGGGTCCGAGACCGCGGCCCTCGTCTCGGCGTACGTCGACGGGGTCAACCGTCACGTCGGCGGCTCCCGGCCGCTGCCGATGGAGTTCGACCTGCTCGACTACGAGCCCGAGCCGTGGACGCCCGCCGACGTCTTCCTGGCGGAGAAACAGATCGGGTGGACGTTGACCGGTCGGTTCCGGTCGCTCCGTCGGGAGACGGTGGCCGCGGCGCTCGGGGCCGACGCCGCCGAAACCCTGTTTCCCGAGCGCATGGACCACGACGCCGCGATCCTTCGGGATGGAGGCTCCCAGGCGGCCAGCGGTGACGGGACGCGGTCGGCGGTGGGCGACGGGTCGACGCAGACTCATCCCGAACTGACCGACTGGCTCTCGTCGTTCGAGTCGCCCGCCGGTGTCGGCTCGAACTCCTGGGTGGTGTCGGGCGAACACACGGCCTCGGGGTCGCCCATCGTCGCCAACGACCCGCACCTCTCGCTGATGGCACCGCCGGTCTGGTACGAGATGGGCCTCTCGGGACCGGACACGAACGTTCGGGGGGTCACGTTCCCGGGCGTCCCGTTCGTCGTCATCGGGGAGAACGACGCCGGTGCCTGGGGCTTTACGAACACCGGGACGGACGTCATCGATTTCTACGAGTACGAGACGCGCGACGGGGCGTACCGCTACGGCGACGAGTGGCGGGCGTTCGATACCGAGGAGCGGACCATCGCGGTCGCCGGCGGCGAGGACCGCACCGTGACGGTCCGGAAGACGGTCCACGGGCCGATGCTCGGCATCGAGGCCGACGGAGACGAGTTACGGACGGAACTGGGCGTCGCCTGGACTGGCCTGGCCGCCACGCGAACCATCGAAGCCATCAGGGGACTCAACCGAAGCGAGGGGCTCGCGGACGCACTCGATGCGGTCCGGAAGTTCGATCTACCGACCCAGAACTTCGTCTACGCCGACGGCGAGGGCAACACCCACTACCGCGTTGTCGGGAAGGTACCCATCCGTCGAACCGGGACCGAACAGGTGCCCGCCGACCGCGTGTTCGACGGCTCAGCCCGCGAGGGCGAGTGGGCCGGCTACACGCCATACGACGAGACCGAGTGGGACGGCGAGGGGTTCATTCCCTTCGAGGAGATGCCGCGCGCCGACCAGCCCGACTCCCTCGGCACTGCGAACCAGCGCATCCTCGACGGCGCCGACTACCCCTATTACTTCGAGTGGCCCTACTCCGCCCCGTTTCGCGGCATCCGGCTGTGGGACCGACTCGACTCGCGAACGGCCAGTTCGGACCCGGTCGACCCCGAGTTCATGCGGGCCGTCCAGCGCGACACCTACGACGAGCGTGCCGCGCGGTTCGTCCCGGTGCTGCGGGAGGCTCGCGAGGCGGTCGACGACGACGCTGCCCGGTCGCTGCTCGACGACCTGGAGGGGTGGGACTACCGGATGGACCGCGATTCCCGGGCGGCGCTGGTCTTTGCGCGCTTCATGTCTCACTACGCCGACGAGGTCTTCGAGCCGCGACTGCAGGAGTCCCTGGGCGACCGCCGTGACCTCACGGAGTACTACGGGAACGACTGGGTGCTGCTCACGCTCCCCGAGGACTCGGCGTGGTTCCCCGACGGCCGGGACGCCGCCATCGCGGCGGCCCTCGCGACGACGGCGACGGAACTCGACGAGGAGGGCTGGGAGACGTACGGCGACTACAACACGACGACTATCGACCACCCCTTCGACCGCTCGTGGCTGAACTACCCTCGGTATCCGACCGACGGCTCCGCCGCGACGCTGAACAACTTCCGCAAGGCGTCCGGGTTCGGCAGCAGCTGGCGGATGGTCTGTCCGATGGACGACTCGACCCGCTCCACGGGCGCGTTCCCCGGCGGCAACGACGGCTCGGTGTTCTCCGATCACTATGCCGACCAGCTGCGGGCGTGGGCCGACGGGGAGTACAAACCGCTCCCGCTCGACGCCGGGGGCGACGTGATCGTCCGCTTCACGGAGGGCGACGAATGAGCGACGGACCCGGGGTTGGCGCACGTCTGGAGGGCCTCCGGGCGGACCGGTTCAGGCGACGGCTCGCGACCGCAGGGGCCGTTGTCGTCGGGCTCGCGACGGTCTGGCTGCACTGGGCCGGCCTCGTCGTCGGCGGGGCGCTCGTCGCGTTCGTCCAGCCGACGGTCCGGCGGGGACTCGTCGCCGGCGTCGGCTTCGGCGTCCTCGCGTGGCTCGCCTTCGCCGGCTGGCTCGCCTCGGCGGGGTCGCTCGACCTGTATCTCGGCATGGGGCAGGTGTTCGCGGTCAGCACTGCGATCACGCTGGCCGGGAGTCTCCTCGGTGCGCTCGCCCGCGGCGTGCGCTGACCGCGAGCCCCGCCAGTCCCGCTGCTATCATGTATCACTACGGCTATAAGACGGTTCGCGACCTACGAGGTGTATGGTATTCGAGAACGTGACGCTGTTCGAGGTACACGTCGACGGGACTGAACTGGATGCGTTCTTCGGTGGTGGCGAGGACGTCGAGGGCGACGCGGTGCTGGCCGAAACGGACGGGACTGGCGTCGACGACGCGACCGAGGTCGCCGAGGGGAAACCGGGCGCGAGTCGGAAGCGACGGTACGTGGCCGTCCTCGGCCTGGCCGTCGTCGGGGGCGTCGCGGCACGTCGACTCCGCCGCCGTCGCGCTGGTCGCGCGGTCGGCGTCGATGTCGAAGCGGCCGAGTCCGACGGGACCGGCGGTGCCGTCGCACCCGGGGAAGCGGTCGAACAGTAATCGACACGTCCTCGACCCCTTCGTTTCCGCTCGAAACGCCGACCCTTCTCCGACTTTCACCTTAGCTGACACCCTGTTTCGGGCGGGCGTATCGGGCGACCCTTTTTACCGAGCGGTCCCCAGGTATCCGTAGGCGCTGGCCTGGGGTGACACTGAATCGATGTCGGATATCAGCTTTCGTCGTGCGACGCCGGCCGACGCGGGGGAGATCCTGGGGATCAAGCGGACGGCCATCGAGGAGTTGGAACACTGGCAGTACAGCCCCGAGCAGATTCAGGCGTGGGCACCCAAGGAGAGTTATCGCGACACGTTCGAGCAGGCCATCGACGACGAGCAGTTCGTCGTCCACGTCGCCGAGGCCGCCGGGACCATCGTCGGCTACGGGGCGTTGAACGTCCCCAGCGAGCGCATCGACGCGGTGTACGTCCACCCGGACCACCACGGCAACGGCATCGCGACGGTGCTGGTCAAACACCTGGAACTGTCCGCCGAGTTCCAGGGTGTCCTCGAACTCGACATCATGGCGGCGCGAAACGCCGTCCCGTTCTACAGGTCCGTCGGCTACTGGCGACTCGACGCCGAGGTGACGACCATCGACGACGTCGACCTCGAATTCGTCCGGATGCGCAAACGACTCGACGAGACCGACCCCGACGAGTGGTTCGACGCCGACTTCGCGGACCTCCCCGCCGAACCGGCGGCGTGGGTCGACACCGACGCCGGCGAGGACGGTGAATCGTTCGATACGGAGGCCGCCGACGAGGGCGAGGGGTGGTTCACCGCCAAAGCCGTCAGCGACCCCGACGAGTGGTTCGGGAACTGACCGGCGGGTCGGCGGTCGCCGTGAGACGCTTGGACTCCCTACTCGTCTCGAAGCACTGCGGCGATCGCTTCGAGTTCTGCCTTGCGGAACGGTCGTTGGGCGTCGGCCGGGTCGTCGTGCTCCCGTTCGTCGATCTTCCAGAGGATTCCCGCCCGCATCTGCGGTTTCGGGGGCAGGGTCTGGTGATCGATGTCGTACTCGACGGCGTCACAGATGGCGGCGAGGGCCTCCTTCGTGAAGGCGGTCGATTCGACGCGCTCGTATCGCCCCACGGCCTCACGTATCTCGTTGCGGAGGTCGTCGACCGTCGGCGTCATGGTTCGGTCCCCGCGACCGGTTCGAAGACGTCGGCGTGCAGGCGGTCGACGACGGTCTCCGAGAGGTCCTTGAGGTTGACCGCGTCCTCGCGGTTGTAGGAGACGAGCGTCTCCAGGGAGCCGTCTTGCCCGCGCTCGTGTTCGCGCCAGAGCCGCACCGCGTCCCGGCCGGAGATGTCCGGACGGTCGCGCTCGATGCCGATGTCCTGTTCGATCTGTTTGAGGCCCCCGGAGAGGCCCAGTTGCTTGCAGGGGTACATCAGATCGAGATGCGGGTGATCGAGCGAGAGGTCGAAGGAAGTCTCCAGGAAGGGCACGTCGAAGCGCGCGCCGTTGAAGGTCACGAGGAGGTCGGCGTCGGCGAACATCGCCCGGAGGTTCGCCGCCGAGAGGTCGTCGCCGCGGACGAGCGTCGTGGTCTCGCCGGCCTGGTGGGCGCTGACGGTCGTCACCGTATCGCGGTGTTCGTCCAGCCCCGTGGTCTCGATGTCGAAAAAGCAGGCGCTCTCGCGGAAGTTCTCGTAGAGCCGCCAGCGCTCGCCCGAGGGGAACGCCTCGTCGAAGTAGCGAGCGTCGTCGGCGGCGAGACGGTCCCGCGCGGTGTCGATGAACGACTCGATGCGGTCGGCCGTCTTGGTTCCGACTGCCCGGCCCTCGAACTCGTCCCAGTGGGTCACGCCCGACTCCCAGAGCGTCCGCTCGGTCTTTTCTCCCACGCCCCGAACCGGGATGAAACTGTTCTCGATGCGCACAGTGGGACTCGGGCGGCCGCTCCTCTAAAGCGTATCGTTGCCGCGGGCAAAAACCGAGAGTGAGATGGCAGCCGGATTCGGGGGGTGGGGGGTGGGTGAATCCGCTGCCAGTCACGGACCACCGCCAAATGGGGTGACTGACGCATCCGAGTGGTCGCGGTACCGATACCGTCCGTGACGTGATAAACTTGGGTCGACAGACAAAAGGTTGTTCCGGTTCGGGGTGGCGCGACCGCAGCGGCGGTCGGGACAACTGGTTTGGCCCTGCCGGCCCCAGTTCCGGGTATGACCACGTATCTCGTCGCAACGGCGTCGGTCCACACCACGGCGGCGGCCTGTGACTACCTGGGCGAGCGGGTCACGCCCGACGACACCGTGTTCGTCGTCAGCGTCAGCGAGGATGGGATGGAAGCGCGTGATGCGGGCGACGCGACGAACGTCGCGCGCACGCGGCTGGTCGAACCAACAGTCGAGACCATCACCGCAGAGGGCCGACCGAGCGACGTGGTCCAGGACCTCGTCGCCGAGCGCGGCGTCGACGTGGTCCTCATCGGGCCACGTCGGGGCGACCCCGACGCCGCGCCGGGGCTTGGTGGGACCGCCGCGGACCTGCTCGTGAGTCTGGACGTCCCGGTGGTCGTGGTGCCGCTGCCGGACCTCGACTGAGGGGTTTCGAGTGCCGTACGCTTAACACGGAGGACGATGGAGTGGGGGGTATGTCGGGGTCAGAGCTGGCAGCGCGGGTGACGTCGGTCCTGGACGTCGACGCCGAGGCGTTCCAGGCCGAAGCCGAGCGCGAGGCCGAGGAACTCAAAGCCGAGGTCGTCGACGGCACGTTCGACAACGCCCAGTCGATCATCGGACTGGAACAGGAGCTGTACGCCGTCGACGACCGGACGGACGCGCTGATGCGCGTGCCGCGCCGGCTGCTCGACCGCATCGGGTTCGAGAAGGAACTCGGCCTGCACAACGCCGAGATCCAGACCTCACCGGTCCCCCTGTCGGCGTACGGCCTGAAAGCACAGGAGGCGGAACTGCGCGCCCACATCGACGCCGCCGAACAGGCGGTCCAGCGCGAGGGTATCCAGCTGGTCAGCGACGGGCTCTGGACGGTCCCGCCGCTGGGCGAGACGGCGACGGACTACCTCTGTGGCAACATCGAGGCCGACGGGATCCCCGCGAGTGAGGCGAGCGGGGGCTCGAAAGACGAGCGAAGCGAGTCTTTCGGTGTTCGTGTTGCGACCAACATGAGTGACAGCGTCCGCTACCACGCGATGGCCAACACCGATTACCCCTCGGGGCTGCGCGTCGACGCCCCACACGTCACGCTCGAAGCCGAGACGGTGATGCCCGAGAGCCTCATCACCTCGATCCAGCCCCACTACCAGGTCCCCCACGCGCCGGACCTGCCCGAACACTTCACCTACGCGCTGCGGGTGGCGGGGCCGCTGGCGGCGCTCGGTGCCAACTCCCCGTTTTTCCCGCCCCAGATGTACGACGACGTACCGGCGGGCCAGATCCTCGCCGACGCCTGGATGGAACACCGCATCACCGTCTTCGAGGACGTGCTCAATCCACAGACCGGGGACGGCGACCCGAAGGTGTGTTTCCCGCCGGACTTCGAGACCGTCGAGGACGCCATCGACGACATCGCGGCCGACCGGACCATCGTCCCGATGGACATCCCGGAGGGCCAGCGCTTCGACGACCGCTTCCGGCACTTCCGGCACAAACACGGCAGCTACTGGCGGTGGGTCCGACCGGTGTTCGACGGCCCCAGTCGCTCGTCGGCCAACGCCCGCATCGAGTTCCGCCCGCTCTCGGCCCAGCCGACGGTCCGCGACGCCGTCGCGTTCCAGGCCGTCTTCGCCGGCCTGATGGAGAGTCTGCCCCGCCGCGAGCACCCGGTCAAGCGCCTGGACTGGCAGACCGCGAAGGCCAACTTCTACGCCGCCGTCTGTGACGGGCTCGACGCCGAGTTCACCTGGATCAACGCCGATTCCCAGCGGACCCAGTCGGTCGACGAGATGTACGGCGAACTGTTCGAGTACGCCCGCGACGGCCTGGAACTGGCCGGCCTCTCGACCGAGGAGGCCCACGAGTACATCCGCCCGCTCCGCGAGCGCGCCGACCGCCGGACCACGCCCGCCCGCTGGAAACACGATCACGTCAGCGAGGCCGTCGAAGCGGGCACGCCCCTGACGGAGGCCATCTGGGGCATGCAGGCCGAGTACGTCCAGCGGCAGGACGAGACACTCGTCGAGGGCTCCTTTGCGGACTGGCTATGAATCCGCTCTATCTCCGACTGTGTGCCCTCGGGTCCGCGCTCGCCGGCATCGCACACCTGCTGGTTCCCACGCTGTTGCTGGATCTGGCCAGCATGGGCTACGATCGCGTGCTGGCGGTCGACTTCGAACCCCGCGAGAACGCGACTGCGCGCGTGCGACTCCTCGGCGTCGCGTTTGTCCTCGCCGCACTCGTCCTTCGCAGGCTGGCACGTGCTGTGGACGATGGGTCGGCGAGTTAGTCGACCGCTCGCTCGACGTAGTCGACGGCCTCGACGGGCGTCTCGACCGGTTCGACGCCCGGGACGTCGTGGGTACCGATCCCCGCGACTGGGCGGCCGAAATCCAGGGCGTGGCCGATCTCCGAGAGCGTCCCCGTCGACCCGTCGATGGCGACGACGGCGTCGCCGTTCAGGACCACCTGGACGTTCCGGGCGTTGCCCATGTCAGTCGCGATGGCTGTCTGGACGTGGTCGTTGGCCGCCTCGCGGTCCGGCCCCGGCAGGATGCCGACGGTGTGGCCGCCCGCCTCGCAGGCACCCTCACAGGAGGCTGCCATCACGCCACCGAGGCCACCACAGACGACGGTATGGCCCCGCTCGCCGAGTTCCCGGCCGACGGCGACGGCTGTCTCGTAGGTCTCCTCGTCCACGCGGCTGCCGCCGATGACGCTCACGCGCATACTCGCGAGTCTCCTCTCCAGGTCCCTAAACCGCACCGACACGCGCCGGGCGTGACGACCCGTCCCGGGTCAGCGGGTTACCACTCCATGCCGCCGTTGACCGGGACGATCTGGCCGGTCATGTAACTGGAGTCCTCGCTGGCGACGAACCGTACGATGCCCGCGATGTCCTCGACCGTCGCGAACCGGTTGAGCGGGATGCGGTCGAGGATCTTCTGCTGGACGCGGTCGGACACCTCTTCTAACATGTCCGTCTCGACGAAACCCGGCGCGACGCAGTTGGCCGTCGACCCCGTACTGGCCAGTTCCAGCGCCAGGGTTCGGGTGAAGCCGAACAGCCCCGACTTCGTCGTCGCGTAGTTGGCCTGGCCGTAGTTGCCCTGCTGGCCGACGACCGAGGAAATGTTGATGAGCCGGCCCTCCTCGGCCGCCTTGATGTCGTCGAACAGGCAGTGCGTGCAGTTGAACACGCCGCCGAGGTTCACGTCGATGACTCGATCCCAGTCCTCCCGGGTCATGTTCTCGAAGGTTCGGTCGATGGTGATCCCGGCGTTGTTCACCAGCACGTCGACCGAGCCGAACGCGTCGTGGATCTCCCCGCACATCGCCTCGACTTCGTCGTAGTCCGCGACGTTCCCCTGAACCGCGATCGCCGACCCGCCCTCGCGCTCGATTTCGTCGACGACCTCCCCGGCCGCCGCCTCCGACGACCGGTAGTTGACGGCCACGTTCGCCCCGTGACGCCCCAGTTCTTCGGCGATACCGCGGCCGATGCCACGCGAGCTACCCGTGACCACGCAGGTCTGGTCGGAAAGCATACCCACCTGTTCGACGGCTGGCGGGAAAAGAATATCTGCGACGTGAACCCGGACTCGTCCGCTGTATCCTTCGTAGGAAAAATACGGTCGGAAAGCGAAGTCGGCCTGCCGGACTCGCTCAGGCGGCCTGGTCGATCCAGTCCCGTGCGCGGTCCGCCGAGACCTGTGCGGCGTCGGCGACGGTCGCAGCGTCGGCGTCGGCGAGGTCGGCGACGGTTTCGATCCCGGCCTCGCGCAGGCGATCGGCGTAGGTCGGGCCGATGCCGTTGACCCCCTCGACGTCGGCCGCGTCCTCGTCGGCCAGCGTCGCCTGCTCGTCGGTGTCGCCCTCGTCGCCAGTCGTCTCCTCGGCGTCCGACTCTCCGTCCGTTTCGACGGCCTCGTCGTTCGACTCGTCGATCTCGATCTCGGCGGCTTCGGCCTCGTCGATGGCCTCCTCGTCGGCACCCTCGTTGCGTTCGTGGAACCACTCGCTGACCTGGGGCCAGACGTTCTCGTGGGACGACCCCGAGACCGACAGGCCGATGTGGCCGGTCGGGTACTCGATGGTCTCGACGTCGTCGCTGCCGACCACGTCGTTGAACGGCTTGGAGGCCGCCGCGGGGATGAGGTGGTCGTACTCGCCCATGATCTGGAGGATCGGCATGTCGATGTTCCCGACGTCGACCCGTTCCCCGTCGAGTTCCAGTTCGTTCCTGTAGAGGGCGTTCGACTGGTAGATGTCCCGGAGGAACTCCTCGTAGGCCGCCCCGGCGACGTCGATCCCCTCGTCTAACCACCGCTCCATGCGGGCGAAGTTCTCCACGAAGTCCTCGTCCTCTAAGTTGTCGTAGAGGCGGATGTACTTCGAGACGAAGTTGTTGACGGGGTCCATCAGCGCGAAGCCCACGTCGAGCATCTCCGCGGGCATGTTGCCGAACGCCCGGGTCACGTCCTCGGGGTCGTAGTACTCGTCGCTCCCCCACTCCTCCAGGACGCCGCCGGTGTCCTCGAAGTAGAGGCCCGCTGCCATCAGCGCGAGCGCGTTGACCTTCTCGGGGTGGAGCGCGGCGTACATCGCGCTCATGGTCCCGCCCATGCAGTAGCCGAGGATGTTGATGTCCTCGCGGCCGGCCCGCTCGGCGACCTCCTCGACGCAGTTGTGGATGTACCGGTTGACGTAGTCGTCGAGCGTGAGGAACTGGTCCATCCGCGAGGGCTCGTTCCACTTGATGAGGTAGACGTCGTGGCCCGCTTCGAGCAGTCGGCGCACGACCGAGCGCTCGGGCTGGAGATCGAGGATGTACGGCCGGTTGATCAGCGCGTAGACGACGAGGATCGGGATCTCGCTTCGGTCCTCCTCGGGAACCTCGATGCCGGCTTCCTCGGGCTTGTAGTGGATCAGTTCCAGCTTGTTCTCCGTGTAGACGACCTCGCTGGGGGTCTGTCCCACGTCGATGTCGGCGAGCGGGCCGGCCCGCTCTGGGGCGACCGACGCCTTCTCGACGCCTTCGGTCATCGCTTCGATGCCCTTTCGCTGGACGTCGAGCGCGGCTTGGAGCGGGTTCATCATAGCTCGTCGAGTATCTCGTCGAGTTTCTGTTCGACCGCGTGCTGGCGGCGTTCCAGTTCGACCAGCCGTTCCCCGACCTCCATCACGTCGTCGCGGGACGGCATCCCCATCTGCTGGATGGTGTCCTGGGTGATGTCGTCGGCCTCGTCCTGCATGTCCATCATGGCCTCGACGAGCTGGCCGTTGGCCGCGGCGAAAGCGGAGGTACCCATGACTTCCTTGAAGGCCTCGTTGGCCGACTGCAGCCAGATGTCGCGGATCTCGCTCGGTTCGACGTCCTCCCCCTGGGCGGCGTCGGTGGTCCGCTCGAACATCTTGTCGGCGGCGTCCATCCAGACCTCGTAGGCCCGGTTGTAGCCCTCGAAGCCCTCGGCCATCTCGTCTTCTTCCGGCAGCGACCCCTCGACGGCGTCGGCCCAGGACTCCATGAAGGCCGCCTGGGCCTTCATGTTCTCCTCGACCGAGTCCGCGACCGCCTCGTTCATCTGCTCGACCATCTCGCTCCAGTCCTCCATCGCGTCGTTGGTTGTATCGCTCATGAGTGGGTTTCTCCTAGTCTTCGTATATAAAAAGTCGAGTTATTTGAAGCCGGCGGCTACGCTTCGATCTGCTCTGCGGCCTGGTCCTGGACGTCCTGGACCTGTTCCTGGACTTCCTGGACCTGCTCCTGGACCTGCTCGACCTGCGTTTCGACCTGCTCGACGGCTTCGAGGGACTGGGCTTCCATGTCCTCGTGGGCTTCCAGCACCATCTCGATCTGCTCGTTCATCGCCTCGACGTACTCCTCGGTGAGCTCGTCGTAGGCGTCGACGCCCTCGTCGTACTCCTCGCTGAAGGTCTCGAAGGCTTCGGCGTGGTTCTCCAGCAGGAAGTCGAACTGCTCGTCGACGGCGTTGCGGATCTCCTCGACGGAGTCCTCGACGCCGGGGACCATACCCTCGACGGTGTCGAGGTAGCCGTGGATGGCCGACTGGGTCAGCTCGACGCCGCGGCGCTGGGCCGACTCCTGGCTCTCGAAGCTGTCGCGGACGGCCTCGCCGACGTTCTGCTGGAACTCGACGGTCTGCTCGAAGGCCTGCTGGCTCTGCTTGATCGCTGCGCGCTGCATCTCGAAGGTCGTGGTGACGGGTGAGGTGTATTCTACCATGGTTTCACTCGGAATCGCGGTTACGCTTGACCGGGATCACGACGGTCTGGACGATGTCGCCTTCCGCGATGTCGAGCGCCTCTCGCTCGGCATCGGGAATGCTGATGCGGCCACCGCTCTGGACGCGGGTCTTGAACGTCGCCATCTGGCTCATCGCGCCCAGCTGGGGGACCCCCACACCGGAGGTGCTGGCCCCGAGCAACTGCTGGATGAACTCCTGCTGTTGCTCGACTGCCTGCTCGCTCGCCTGCTGAATGCCCTTCATCATCGACGGCGGCCACATCAGTCCGTCCGGACTGTCGTTCTCGTCGGTCATCTCTTCGCACCTCTCTACACCAGTTGACACCATAAAGGTTATCATTCTCACCACTCGTTACCATTCAATGGAAGCAGATGGTAGATAACCACCACTCCGGGGCCGTCACCCCGGTCCACGCGCGGGCAAACGTCACTTCAATTGTCCATTCTGTGGGCCGGAGACGGCCTCAGACGGCCGCTGAACCGATCGAACCACCACGCTTTAATATAGCCATCTCCAAACGAGGGTGTCAATGAGCTCCAATCCCCACCGGAGCGCGCTGCTGGATACGTGGACCGAGACGTCCTCGCACTTTTTCAATAGCATGCTGGAGGCCAACCGCGCTGCCTTCGCGGCCTTCGGCGTCGGCAAAGACGAGGAGGAGGACGGACCGGCCATCTCCGCACGCGACCGGATCGAACCCGACGAGGACCTCGCCGAGTGGTCCGTCACCCTCTCCGAGGAGGACCGGACCGAACTGGGCGTCGGTGACCGCGTCGAGTTCTCCAAGACCATCACCGACGAGGACGTCAAGTCCTTCGCGGCCGCGAGCGGCGACACGAACCCGCTCCACCTGGACGACGAGTACGCCGAGACGACGCGGTTCCGCGGGCGCATCGCCCACGGGACCCTCGTCGGCGGCCTCATCAGCGCCGCGCTGGCCCGACTCCCGGGTCTGGTCGTCTACCTCTCCCAGGATCTGGAGTTCCACAACCCGGTCCGCATCGGCGACCGCGTCACCGCCGACTGCGAGATCGTCGAGGACCTCGGGAACAAGCAGTTCCGCCTGACGACCCAGGTGATGGACGGCGAGGAGACCGTCATCGACGGCGAGGCGGTCGTCCTCATCGACGAACCACCCGAATAACCGGTCCACACAGCGCGCTCGCCGCGGACAGTCGTTTCTGCCTGCCCGTGCTTCCGGAGCCTCCGGACCCTTTTCGACTCTCGTCGCGACCCGCGCGACGCCTCTGTTTCTTCCATCACTCCGGCGCGCCGAAGCTGTTGCCCTCGTAGGCACCGTCTTTCGCTAACCGTCCGCGCTCGCGGACGACGCTCGGCGTGCGACACCGTCCCTCGGCACCGGTCGCCTGCGGGACGGTGCAGTTGTTACAGCTCCGACAGATCGCGTCCTCGCCGGCTAGCAGCCGCGCCCCCAGTCGCGGCTCCGCGTAGAAGGGCCGGCCCATGCCCACGAGGTCGGCCGCCGGTCGGTCCGGGCCGTCGCCGAGCAGTCGGTCGCACTGGGTGCGCGTCCGCACGCCGCCCTCACAGCAGACGACCACGTCGTCGTGGCCCTCGGCGTGAAGTCGCTCCCGAACGCGTCGGCAGAACGTTTCGTTCCAGCCCGGCTCCCGCTCGAAACGCCTCGCCTGTAGCCAGTTCAACAGCCGGACGACACGGACGCGGAGCCGACTCCCGAACGCCGCGTCGTAGTCTGCCTGGAGGTCCTCGGCGGTCCAGGCGCGGTCGGGGAACTCCCCGCGGACGAGGCTCATGTCCCAGACGACTGAACACTCGACAGGGACCACGCCGTCGAAGCCGGCCTTGGCGAGCCGAGCGGCGATGTCGACGCCGTCGGCGAGCGAGAGGTGCCGGCGGACCGTCGGCGGGGCGGCCGTTTCCGCCGGGACCTTCGTGATGAGCGGAACGTCTCCAACCCGGTCGCGTATCTCGTCGTGGACCCGTTCGAGAAACGTGACGCCGTCGGCGAACTCGTCGTCCCGGTGGTTGTAAAACGGCGAGAGGAACTGCTGGATGATGCCCATGTTCGCCCCGGCGAGGTGGACGCCGTCGTATCCCGCTTCGACCGTGCGCTCGGCGGCACGGCCGAAATCCTGCGCCAGGCCCTCTACTTCCCCGGTCGACAGAACGTGCGGGGTCAGGTCGACGAAGCCGACCCGATCGAGCAGGCGGAGCTGCCAGGGCGGGCGCGAGACGACCTGCTGTTCTGCGTCGGGGTGTCGGTCGCGATACTCCGCGTGCCAGGTCTCCATGCTCCGCAGGCCGCCTTCCGCCAGTTGCACGAAGACGCGCCCGCCGTGGTCGTGGATGGCGTCGGGTAGCGCGCCGAGGTCGTCGACGAACTCCGGGTCGTGGACGCGGGTCATGTTCGGGGCGGCACAGCCGCCCTCGTCGCGGACCAGCGTCGCCCCCTGGTGGATGCAGCCGACGCCGCTTTCGGCCGCCGGCGCGAGTTCGTCGACGAGCCGGCTGACGGCGTCGGGCCCGTTGCCCGCACACTCGAGCAGCGGTGTGCGGTAGAGCCGGTTTCGCAACTCGACGCCACCGACGGCCACGGGGTCGTCGAGTGTTACCATGGCTCAATGTGGACTGGCCACGGAGTAAGACCTATCGACGGCCGGGTTCCGTTTCGCGACAGCCGGGCTCCCTCACCGCTCGACGGCCAGCAGCGCCACGCGCTCGCGAACGAGCGCCGGCAATCCGGCGTCGGTCGCCTCCGTCTCCAGCTCGCCGACGTCGAAGAACGTACGGACGCGCCCCTCGTCGTAGGCCCCCAGGGTTTCGGCCGGTGTGAGCAGTTCGCGGACGGCGTCGGCGGCCCCGGCCTCGTCTCCGTCGCCGTGGACGAGGGCCACGACCGGACAGTCGCCGGCCGAGACGCCGATCTCCAGCGCTCGGTTGATCTGGCGGCGGCCGGCCGCGTAGAGCAGGATCTCGACCGCGTGGTCGTTCGCGATGGCCTCGCCACGCGTTCGGGCGCGGTCGGCCAGTTCGACGGCACGTTCGAGGTGCGCCCGGTCGACGACGTACCGCGCGTCGAACGCCTGGACGGCGCAGTCGAACTCGGTACCGATCTCGCCCAGGCGCGCGACGAACGCGTCGACGTCCTCGACCGTTGTCCGTCCCTCGATCACCTCCATTCAGAAATCACCCAGGCTCGACTGGTCGTCCGCGCTCTCGTCGCCGGATCCGGTACGATCGTTCGCCGACGCCTCCTCGACCCCCTCGATCTCCGCCGGTTCAACGCCGTCCATCGAGGGGTCCTGTCGGCCGGCGTTTTCGAGGACGTTCTCGGCGGTCTTCTCGCGGCCGCGCAGTGCCCCGAGGACGACCGACTTCTCGGCCTCCCGGAGGTCCGCACGAGTGCGGATGCCCGCGTCGTGGAGCCGCCGCGCTCGCTTGCGCCCGACGCCCCGAACGCCCGCGAGGTCGACGAGTTCGGCCCGCACGCCGTGTTCGACCCTGGTCCGGGCCTCGCGGACGGCCGGCGCACAGTCGAGCCCGAGTTCACTGGCGAGGGACTCGGCCGCGCCGAGCAGCCACTCGGCCGTGTCGACCTTCCCGCGGATGTCGCCCGGGCCGATGCTGTAGCGGTCGGTGATCTCGCTCTCGTCGATCTCGCTGGCCCAGTCTTCGAGCAGGCGGGCCGTCTTGAGCGCCGACAGCCAGTCGTCGAACCGCTCCTCTCGTTCGTGGGGCGTCGAGCCGAGCAACTCCGCCTCCCGCTCGTAGGCCAGTTCCGTGTACTCGTCCTCGTCGCCGCTTCGCAGGTACAGTTCGTACATGTCCGGCGTCCGCGCGACGAGGTGGTACAGCCCCAGCGCGCTCGGCGGTCCCCGGTCGGCCGTCCCCTCGTCGTCCTCGACGAGTTCGCTGGCCTTCGTGAACCCGGCGGACTCGGCTTCGTCGCGGCTGGTCGCCGTTCGCGACCCGCCCCGTTCCCAGTCCCGCAGACCGTCGATGATCTCGGCGGCGCTCATCGGGTCGAGGTACAGTCGCGAGACCGTGTGGCCGAGCCCGGTCGCCTGTAACTGATCCCCGTCCCGTTCGAGGAAGTCGTTGACTTCCAGGTAGTCCAGCATCCGGTCGGTCACCCGCTCTAGCTCCCCGCGGTCGGCGTTCTGTGTGGCGTGGAGCGTCCGTTCGAGGAACTCCAGGACGCCCTCGCGGGAACTGGCGAAGCCCGACGCGACGGTGGCGAGCAGGTGCGTCCGTAACGCCGGTTCGGCTGCCAGCTTCGAACGGACGGGTTCGGGGTCGGCCCAGACGTATCGCTCGAACAGTTCGTCCAGTTCGTCGTGGCTGTTGGCGATGAGGACGGCTTCGCCGTAGGGGTCCAGCCCCGGCCGGCCGGCCCGCCCCATCATCTGGTGGACTTCGAGCACCGAGAGGGGTTGCATGCCGCCGGCGGTGCCGTCGTAGCGCCGCCAGTCCCGGACGACGACCCTGCGCGAGGGGGTGTTGACCCCGGCGGCGAGCGTCGGCGTCGCACAGACGACCTTCAGCAGGCGGTCCCGGAACGCTTCCTCGACGAGCGATCTGTGGCGACTCGAACAGCCGGCGTGGTGGAATGCCGCGCCCCCCTCGACGGCGTCCGCCAGATCGTCGCTCGTCTCCGTATCGCTGACCTCACGAATCTCGTCGGCCACCTCCTGGAGCCGGGCGCGTTCCCCGTCGTCGAGGAACTCCGAGGTGGTCCCCGTCAGCCGGCGGGCGGCGGCCTCGGCGTTCCGGCGGGAGTTGACGAACACGAGCGTCGAGCCGTCGTCGGCAAGCGTGTCCCGGACGATGGCGGCCGTCTCGTCCTCGTTGTTCCGCACCTCCAGGCGCTGCTGGCTCCCGTCTTCGAGGTGGAGCGCCTGGCCGAAGTGAACGCCCTTCTGGAGCTCGATGGGTCGCCAGTCCGAGTCGACGAGTTCGGCGTCGAGCCAGTCGGCGAGTTCGTCGGCGTTGCCGATGGTCGCCGACAGCGCGACGGTCTGCAGGTCGGGGTTCAACTGGCGGAGCTTCGCCAGCGTGACCTCCAGGGTGGGGCCGCGCTGGCCGTCGTCGACGAGGTGGACCTCGTCGGTGACCACACAGGAGAGGTCGTCGATCCAGGGGGCGTCGTTCCTGACGAGGGAGTCGACCTTCTCGCTCGTGGCGACGATGACGTCCGAATCGGCGAGCCACTCCCCGTCGGACTCGTAGTTGCCCGTCGAGACGCCCACGTCCACGCCGTACGCCTCGAACTGCTCGAACTCCTCTCTCTTCTCGGAGGCCAGTGCCCGGAGGGGGACGATGTAGAGGGCTTTCCCGCTGGACCCGGCTCCCGTCGACGAGCCCTCACGCTCGCCGCTGGCTGCGCCGTCGCCGGCGACCTGCGAGAGCATGGCGAGTTCGGCGACGAGCGTCTTCCCGCTGGCGGTCGGCACGCTGGCGACGAGGTTGTCGCCGGTCGTGACGCCCGCCTCGACGGCCTCGGCCTGTGGGGGATAGAGCGCCTCGATGCCCGCGTCCTGTAGGTGTCCGGACAACCACTCGGGCACCCCAGGGATCTCCGCGACGTCCATTATGGACCCCTTACCGCGTCACCGGATTTAAATCTCCGCTCCATGGTCGCCGGTACTCGGTCGATACCCGATTGCGAACGAACGTCGGGTTCCGACAGGGTTATGAGTGGATTCATGTTGCTCGCGGTTTAATTCGCAGTATGGACTCGCTGAAGGTCGACGTGCGGAAACTCCATCTCTTCAACGGGCTCGCCAAAGAGGGGGCGACCACCGTGGCGGCGCATCTCCAACAGATGAGTGGGATCGAGACCGACGCCGCCGTCTCGAAGCTGAACTTCCTGGACTTCGAGGACGTACAGACCCATCTGCAGACGAAGGCCGGTACCGAACCCCAGGTCGGCATCTACGTCGAACTGGAGGACGAACCACACGGCTATCTCCTCTTTATGGTCCCGATGACGCAGGCGAAGAACCTCGCCAACGCGATGCTCGGCCAGGAGATGGACGCCGACAGCGGTGGTGGCTTCACCGACATGCAGAAATCA
Organism: Halorientalis salina; assembly: GCF_005049285.1. GTDB lineage: Archaea > Halobacteriota > Halobacteria > Halobacteriales > Haloarculaceae > Halorientalis > Halorientalis salina. The sequence goes on from NZ_SOSC01000004.1 coordinate 150,553, forward strand.
GCCATCCAGGAGGTCGCCAACATCATGACCTCGGGCTTCATCGACGGGTGGGCGAACGTCCTCGGGACCTCCATCAAACACTCCCCGCCACATTTCGCCTTCGGCCAGAGCGCGGCCATCCTCGAGGAGATCTCGGACTGGCCCGGCAGCGACATCGTGTTCGTCATCGATTCCCACATCACGGCCCCGAACGTCGACCTCGACCTGACCTGCTACACCTTCCCCGAACTGGAACCGCTCGTCGATCTGATCCACGACATCGACATCGACGAGATCACCGACGAAGCCCAGGCACCGGCCGATTTCTCCGATTTGTCCTGATCGCCGCCGCCCGTTCGTCGCCAGGCCTATGGCCACGTCCCGCGAAGACCGACCATGCGAGTCGAGTACGACAAGGACACCTGTATCGGGATGTTCCAGTGCGTCGCCGAGTGGGACGCCTTCGAGCGCGACGAGGACGCCGGCAAAGCGGTGCTCGCCGACAGCGAGGAGACCGACGGGGACCTGTTCGTCCGCGAGGTCCCCGACGACGCCGAACTCGACGCGAAGTTCGCCGCTCGGGCCTGTCCCGTCGACGCCATCGCCATTTACGACGACGACGGCGAGCAGTTGATTCCCTGACCGGACTGCGCGCCGCTCCGAAACTGACAGGGGACTCCCACCCTAGCCCCCGGTAGATGGGGATTCGTGCCGCCGTCCGCGACGCGCTCAAGTCCTTCCCCGCAGTCCTCGCTCGCCTCGGACTCGTCGACCGGGAGAAGGGGACGGAGGCGTTCGACCTGGCGCTGCCGGTGATGGTCACCGGCGGCCTGCGCATCCTGTTGCGCATCGCCGACTTCCTGATGGTCGGCATCGCCATCGGCGACACGGCCATCGCCGCGCTCGAACTGGGCTTTCAGTACTACTTCATCGGCTTCGGCCTCTCGCTGGCGCTGTCCTCTGGTACGATCAGCGTCGTCTCCCGGCTGCAGGGCGCGGACGACGCCGACCGGGCGGACCTGGCGGTCAAGCAGTCGCTGTGGCTCTCCTTTGTCCTGTCGCTCCCGCTCACCGCCGTCTCCTGGGTCTACGCCGAACCGCTCATCGGCGTGCTGACCGACGACCCGCGGACGGTCGAACTCGGGGCGATCTACCTCCAGATCGTCATGCTGTCGCTCGCGTTCCGGTTCTGGAGCATGATCGCCGCTCGCGCGCTGGCGGGCAGCGCCGACACCCGGACGCCGATGTACGTCCGCCTGCTGACGCTGCCGACGAACGTCGTCCTCAACGCCGTGCTCATCTTCGGCCTGGGGCCGTTCCCCGAACTCGGGGTTGCGGGGGCCGCCTGGGGGACTGCCGTCGCGAACGCGCTCGCGGCCGTCGTCTTCTTCGGCCTGCTCGTCTCCGGCCGGTACGTCGTGCGGTTCCCGCTTTCGGGTCCCCAGGTCGATCTGGGGCTCTGCCGGGAGATCGTCCGCGTGGGCGCGCCGCTGGGCGGGATGCGCCTGCTCCAGTCGTTCGGGCGGTTCCCGTTCCTGTTCGTCCTCGGGGTGCTGGGGACGCCGGTACTGGCGGCCTACGCCATCGGGCGGCGGGTGATGCTGCTGGCGCTGATGCCGGCCTGGGGGTACTCGACGGCCGCGAGTACCCTCGTTGGGCAGTCCGTCGGCTCGGGCGAGGAGACCGAGGCGACGGCCTACGGCTGGCAGACGATGCGCATCGCGCTGGCGACCCAGTTGCTCGTCGGCGCGGTCATCGTCCTGGCCGCCCGTCCCATCGCGATGGCCTTCGGCACCGCCTACCCGGACCTGGCCGTCCAGTTCATCCGCGTCTTCGGCGTCGCCGTCGCCGGATTCTCGATCTCCCGGACTATGCGCGGGAGTCTCCGGGGGGCGGGCGACACGCGCTGGCCGCTCTACGGCACGTTCGTCGGCTCCTATCTCGTTCGCCTCCCCATCGCCGTGCTGGCGTTGCCGGCGGGCTTCGCCGTCACGGTCGCCGGCGTCACCGTCTCGCCGGGGCTCGGCCTCGGTCTCCCGGCGATCTTCCTCGCGCTGGTGGGCGATTTCTACGTGAAAGCCGCGGTCAACACCGCGCGGTTCTGGAGCGGGAAGTGGCGCGGCGTCGCCCGCGCGGCCGGCGTCGGGACGGCCGGTGACGATTAGCGGCCGCTACGGCGGAGAAATGAAGCTTTTAAATCGGTGCTGGCGGAACGGACGAGTATGAGTCAGGCAACCAAGATCGTGCTCGCGTCGCTCGCCGTCTTCGGACTGCTGGCCGTTGCGATGATCGCCAACGCCGCGCTCGCGTGATGTTCGGCGAGTACGCCGTCGATGCCGGCCCGGCCGCCGCGGAACTCCCGGCGGTCCGTGCGGCCCACGCGCCCGGCGCGCTCGTCGTCGAGTGCGAACGGGACTTCGAGACGCTCGATCCCGCTGTCGCGGAGGAACTGGCGCTGCTCACCGACGCGCTGGAGCCCCACACGTACCCGGCCGAGTGGGTGCCCGAGAACGCGCCCGAGTTGCTCCACCGCTACGCCGGCGACGAGTTCACCGTCGGGATGCCCGGCGACGGCGGCGTCGCATGGACGCGCCAGACTGATCCCCCGACCGTGTTCGTCAAGCCGCGGCTGGAGGGGTCGCCCGACACCTTCGTCGCGTTCCTGCTGGCCGAGGCGTTCGTCGAGATCGGGCTGGGCGTCCCCGAGCAGTTCCTGGGCTTTTTCGAGGACCAGTACGCCGAACTGGCGGCGGCCGTCCCGCTCTCGGCCGCCGACACCTACCAGCTCGCCGCCGCGCTCTACACCGCCTACGTCGGGCTCCAGACCCGCGAGGTCTTCGCCGAGTGGGACGACGAGTTCTCAGTCCTCTACGACGCGTGGGTCGACGCCGGCGAGCGCCTGGAACCGCGCCTGAGCGGGCTTTCGGGGGAAGTCGCGCGGGGAGAGACGGCGTTCCCGGCGGCCGCGGAACTGGCCTGTAGCGCCATCAAACACTCCGTCGCCGGTGCTCCCGAGGACGGCGTCGAAGTGCCGCCGCCGTTCGCGGCGCTGGACACGAGCGCGTATCTCGATCACGGGCCGACCTACGCCGTCGAGTGGGCGCGCAAGACCTTCGAGAAACTCCCCGACTGATACTGCCGGACAGAAATTCTCACGGCCGAATTCTCGGACGGGCGACGGAACGCGACTCTCTCCCAGTCTACGCAGGCCACGCTTAACAGACTGCTGTCCGACAGTCTGAGCCTCGGGCCGTGGTCCACCAAGCCCAAACCTCAACCGTCTCGACGCCGTTACCGTTCACTGGGACTTCCCGGTCCTGAACGAGCGAACCAGAGGTTCGATCATGCGGAAACAGGAACTCATCCACCTGCACGCACTGTGCCTTCTCCTGCGCGAGCGACTGGAGGACCGAGCGGCGATTCCGCCCGAGACCGTCGCCCGCTACGACGACTCCCACCTCGGTCCCACCGCCGTCCACCGGCGGAAAGCCGAACACCGGGACGCCGTTCTCGCCCTGCTCGACGGTCTCTCCACTGCCGTCTCCGAGACCGACCGGACGCCCGACGAGGAGCGGCGCGATCAGCCTCGCCGGGCCGACGCCGGCGGAAACGACTAGAACTCGCTTTCGACGGTTCCGTCCTCGGAGAGTTCGATGACGCCGTCGAAGCGGTCGCGGTAGCCGGCGACGACGTCCTCGTCGTGGACCTCCTCGGCCAGATGGAACAGGCCGACCGCGTCGTGTTCGTCGAGCAGCGCCAGCAGTTCCTCGACGGCCTCGCGGGTCCGCTCCTCGTCGGCGTAGTAGGCCATCTCCGTCACCGAGTCGATCGTCACCCGGAGCTTCCCGTCGTGGCTTTCGAGGAACTCGCGGGTCGCGTCGACGATGCTGTCGAAGTCGTCGGGCGAGGAGACGTAGCGGACGTTGTCGCTCCGCCGGCGGGTGTACCCACGCTCGATGGAGAGCGTATCGAGGATCGTGGCGCTGTCCTCGTCGACCTCGTAGTATTCGAGCTTCTGCTCGACCTCGCGGGCGGTGGTGCGAGTCGAGACGATCAGCATGTGGTCGGTGTCGGTCGCGAGAAAGTCGGTGTCGATGCGGTCGGTTTCGCCCGTACTCGGATGGAGCAGGAGCACTCCGATACCCCCCTCGATAGTGTCCGGCGCGTTCTCGATCCCGAGCTGATAGTCCATGTGGCCTACGAATGCGGGACCGGGCGTTAAATTTGCTGGTTCAGACGACTTTGGCGCGATCAGAACACGCTGTCTGCCGTCGCGGCCCCGACGACGCTGAAGATCGCGCCGACGCTGATGGCGCGGGCGGTGACGGCCATCTGTGCGAGTCCCTCCAGGTCGCCGAGGAACGTCTCGGGGGCGGTGAAGGCGACGGCGAGGACGGCAACCGATCCGTAGGCGACGCCCATCAGCGAGACGAATCGGACCGGGATGCCGGCGACCTCGGCCTCGCGGTCGGGGTCCCGGTTGTCATCGGCCTTGTAGAGCGCGCCGTAGCCGATGGCGGCGACGATGGCGACGGTGACCAGCGCGTGCAGGACGGTCATGTTGCGCGCCAGCACCCACACCTCCTCGGTGACGACGAACGGGCCGGCCAGCAGGAACCCGCCGACGACCTGCTGGGCCGTGTCCGCGACCTTGTACCGCGGCGCGCGTGCCATGCCCGTGACACGCTCCCCCAGCGATAAAACGGTCCCGGGTCGGCGTCGCCCGACACCGAACCGGTTATGCGGCCGCCGCCGCTTACAGCGGACATGAGCGTCAGCGAGGAGTTCGACCGGTGGGCCAGCGAGGGCCGGGACAGGGGCATGGAGGAACGCCACTGGCACACCGCGAAACACGCCCTCGCTCGAATCCCCGTAGAACCCGGCGACACCGTCCTCGACCTGGGGTGTGGCAGCGGCTACGCCGGCCGCGCGCTCCGGGACACCAAGGACGCCGGCCGCGTCTACGGCATCGACGCCGCCCCGGAGATGGCCCGCAACGCCCGATCCTACACCGACGACCCGCAGGTGGGGTACGTCAACGGCGACTTCGAGCACCTCCCCTTTGCCGACGACAGCATCGACCACTGCTTCTCGATGGAGGCGTTCTACTACGCCGCCGACCCCCACGCGGCGCTGGCGGAACTCCATCGCGTCATCCGTCCCGGGGGAACCTTCTACTGTGCGGTGAACTTCTTCGAGGAGAACGTCCACTCCCATCACTGGCCCGACCTGGTCGGGGTCGACATGGTTCGGTGGTCGGCCGCCGAGTACCGCGACGCCTTCAGGTCCGCCGGCTTTCACGTCGCCGCCCAGGACAACGTTCCCGACCGCGAAACCGAGATCCCACCGGCCGAGGAGTTTCCAACCGAAGACTGGGAGACGCGCGATGCGATGGTCGAGCGATACCGTGTCTACGGGACGCTACTGTCCGTCGGGGTCGTCCCCTGATCTGGCCTCCCGACCCCCTCGTTTCGCCTGCAGATCACGCTCTCCGGGTTGTCGAACCACACGACGCGAACGGGTCCGTCGGGTTGACGTATCCCTTATCAAAGGTTTTGCATTGGGGGTGAGAAGGGACCGTCGTGCCTTCGGATCGCCGTCGTCGTCGCCGCGTGTTGCTAGGGGTACTGCTCGCGGTGGCACTCGTCGCGATGTTCGTCCTCGCCCGTGTCCTCGCCACGGTGTTTTTCGCCATCACGGTCGCGTACGTCCTCTATCCCGTCCGGCAGTGGGTGCTCAACCGCGGTCGCGGTCGACGGGTCAGCGCGGCGGTCGCGACGCTGGTCGGCTTTCTGGCCGTCCTGCTGGCCGTCGTTCCGATCGTGGGGGCCCTCTACGGTCGCCGCCGGGAGTTCATCTCCTTCATCCGCGAACTCCCGCCGGAAGTGCCGGTGTCGGCCTACGGGTTCGAGTACACCATCGACGTGAGCTACGTTCTCGGACTCATCCAGGACGGCCTGACCACGATCGCCGTCGGGTTCGCCAGCGCCGCCCCGGTGGTCGCCCTGCAGGGGGCGCTGTTCGTCCTCCTGGTCTATGCACTCCTCTTGCGACCGCACGACATCCGCGCGGCGGCGTTCGCCTTCTTCCCCGTGGGCTATCACGACGTGGTCATCTCCTTCCACGAGCGGGTGCGCGCGACGCTGTACGCCATCTACGTCCTCCAGGCCGCGACGGCGTTCGGGACCTTCCTCATCGCCTACGTCGTCTTCGCGATGCTCGGCTACGACTCGGCGCTGACGCTGTCGGTCCTCTCGGGGCTGCTTCAGTTCATTCCCGTCCTCGGCCCCAGCGTCGTCGTCCTCGGGCTGGCGGGTTATCAACTCGTCCTCGGGAACACCGGTGCGGCCATCCTCGTGACGGCGTTCGGCCTCATCCTCGTCGGCTTCCTCCCCGACGCCATCATCCGGACGCGCCTGGCGGCCTTCACCGCTGGCATGCCCGGGAGTCTCTACTTCGTCGGCTTCGTCGGCGGCATCCTCACCATCGGTATCGTCGGGTTCATCGCCGGCCCGCTCGTGGTCGCGCTGTTGCTCGAAGCGGGGCAACTCCTCTCGGCGGAGATGGGCGTCGAACCGGCCGAGGAGGGGTAGGTCACCGACTTCTCACTTCGTCGGGTGCGCTCGCTGGCGCTGCGCGGGACGCAGTGCCGGAAACTCGAGGCGGTGAAACCGCTCGCACCGCCCGTAAACTGGACTACAACTGCTGCGAGCGAGCAGAGTGATACTGCCGGACAGACGTACGTGGATCACCGACTGCGTAGATTGGCTGGAGAGCCGCTGTACGTCGCTCGTCTACGGATCCGGTTGCGAAACTTTCCGCCCGGCAGTACGAACCAGCCGTTTACCAGGCCAGGTACCAAAGCCGAACTCCGCCGAACGAAGCGAGTGGGTCGTGAGACTCGGGCCAGACAACGGGGAGAGTCATTTGACTTGTTCCTTGATTTCTCCGTGATACAAACGAATACTACCAACAGAGTCATAATTATCCGTCCAGGTACATGACGTAACGGGCCCTGTACCCACGAGTACCGACACTATCTACGTCCAGACATCTATGTCCTCACTGTTCGGGATCGTCGCTGTCGCGCTCGTTGCATCGCTTTTTATGTCATTTACCGTTGGGGCAAATAGCAACTCTGCCCCGATCGCGCCGGCCGTCGGGGCGAACGCACTGTCCACCCTGCGAGGGGCGCTGCTGGTCGGAATTGTCGCCGCCCTCGGGGCTGTCGCGCAGGGTGGCAGTATCTCGGAGACCATCGGCCACGGACTGGTAACTGGTGTGACGATCACCCCACTGGCCGCTACTGCGACGCTGCTCACGGCAGCCACACTCATCACCATCGGGAACTCTCGCGGCTACCCCATTCCCTCTGCATTCACGGTGACTGGAGCGGCAATCGGTGCGGGTGTCGCACTGGGCGGCGGCTTTGCGGTCGTGACGTACGCCAAGATTCTGGGGTTCTGGTTCGCGATTCCGGTCGTCGAAGGCGTCCTCGCGTACGGTCTCGCGTGGCTGTTGCTGGACGAGACGGTCTCGGATACGCTGAGTATTCCGCTGCTCGCCGGCGGTGTCGGCTACGCACTCGCCAATATCCAGTTGTCGTTTCTCCCGGCTCCACAGAGGGAGCAGGGGTCGATCGCGGGCGTCATTACCCGCCAGTTCAACGTCGCATCGACAGGGGTTGGCGAGGTCGGAATCGTACTCGTTGGGGGTGTGATCGGTCTTCTCACGGTCGCAGTGGTCTACTGGCAGCTCCGGCGTGACGTAACGACTGGAATCAACCGGATGCTGGTCGCGCTTGCTCTCGTCGTCGTTTTCACCAGCGGCGGGTCACAGGTCGGACTCGCCACGGGGCCGCTGGAATCCGTCTTTGAATCTTCGCTCGGTCTCCCTGCTGTATACCTGCTCGGGCTCGGGGGACTCGGCATTCTGTTTGGTGGCTGGTTCCGGTCGCCGCGCCTCATTCAGGCCGTCGCCCGTGAGTACGCGTCACTCGGCCCGAAGCGGTCGATCGCCGCGTTCATTCCCGCATTTCTCATCGCTCAGGCCGCAATCATCCTCGGCTATCCCATCTCGTTCAACAAGGTGATGATTTCCAGTATCGTCGGGGCTGGACTGGTTGGCGGCTCGTCGAGCTCTGACGGGGTGTCCACCACGAAGACGGGATACACGGTCGGGGCGTGGGTCGCCTCGATGGTTGGCGGTGGCGCGATCAGCTTCGCGCTCTACCACGTGCTCGCTGCACTACCCGGTCTGGGGTAGTCACACGTTCTGGAGGGTGACGAGATCTTCGACCGCTGCGCTTTGCTTCATCGCTGTCCACGTCTCAAAATCGGTCGTCCGCGCCACGAACGCGTCGCGTTCGTCCGCCGAGAGCTGTTGAATGCCCCCGAGAGTGTCGTCGTCACACGGGCTGGCTACACAGAACTCGTCTACCGAGCCAAACTGTGTACGGCGACGGATGAACGACTCTGAGGCGACCCGCTTGCGAGAACTGGAAACCCAGGTCTCCAGTGTGAATGCCCGTTCGATTGCTGTTGTGAGACTGGTGTGCAGCGACTCGTGGGTCTTGACCCCTGAGTCAAGAACCATACCGAGTGCCTGTGTCCCAAGCGACATAAATCCGGCGGCGGGACGGCCTTGCTATCGCTCGAAGCGATTTATTAGACCGTTCTCAATACACTCAGAATCTAACGAGAGGCTGCTGCTCACTCCTGCCGGCGACTGAGCAAGCGAACGACCGAATCGGAGAGGCTGGGCGACCTACGTCCCCGTTTCCAGCGGGCGGCCCTCGGCCTCCCACTCGGTGAGGCTCCCCTCGTAGAAGGCGACGTTCTCGTAGCCCAGATGCCGGAGGACGGTGTAGGTGTGGCTGATGCGCCGGGCCGTGTTGCAGTAGAGGACGATCCGGCTGTCGCGGGTGACTCCTCGCTCGTCGAGAATCGTCTTGATCTCCTCACGTGGTTTGAGCCCCCGGCTCTCCTCGTCGACCAGTTCCTGCCAGTCGAGCCGGACGGCCCCGGGGATGTGGCCCTCCTCGAACTCCCAGTCCTCGCGGGTGTCCACGATTACGGTGTCGGACTCGACGGCGTCGGCGACCGCCTCGGCGTCGACCAGCGGCGTCTCCTCGGCCGGGAGCAGCGCCGCCTCGTAACTCGTCGGTTCGACGTCGGTGGCCTCGCTCGTCGTCTCGTGTTCGAGTTGCCACGACGAGAAGTCCCCGTCGAGCAGGTGGAGTTTCGCCGGGTCGTGGCCGTACAGTTCGGCGGTGACGAGAAAGCGGGCGGCGAAGACGCCGTGGGTGTCGTCGTAGGCGACGATTTCGTCGCCGTTCGCGATACCCGCCTCCGAGAGCAAGGACGCGAACCGCTCGCTCCCGGGGAGCATCCCCGCCTCGCCGTCTCGCCCGTCCTCGCCCTCGTCCGCATGCTGGCTGGCCCGGAACGCGTCGAAGGGGACGTTGACCGCACCCGGCACGTGTCCGATGCCGTCGAACTCCCAGGCGTCCCGGACGTCGACGATGGCCACCTCGTCTGATCGCTCCGCCACCCAGCCCGCCGGAACCACTACCTCGCTCATATCCGTCCCTACGGTGCCCGCCGTTTCAAGGTTTCAGTTCCCCGTTCTCGGAGATGGTGGCAACTATCTCCGCTACTGTCGGGACAGGTTGCCGCCGCAGAGCGGCCGCCCCGAGCGGGCACTGCAGAGCCGTCCGTTCCCGGGTCTCGTTCCCGCTCGCGTCCCGACCGACGCGAAACTATCGGCAACATCTGCCTGTACGGGGGATGAGTGGCGGAACGTGCCGGGTCGCGGAGGATTATATGGCTACTGTTGAAAGGGATAGACGGATATGAGCGACTACGCCAAAGACGTTCTCGTCTCAGCGGACTGGGTCGAAGAGCGTCTCGACGACTTCGAGAGCGACGACCCCGACCTGCGACTGGTCGAGGTCGACGTCGACACCGAACTGTACGACGAGGGTCACGCCCCGGGTGCCATCGGCTTCAACTGGGAGACCCAACTGCAGGACCAGACGACCCGCGACATCCTCGACAAGGAAGACTTCGAGGACCTGCTGGGTTCCCACGGCATCAGCGAGGACTCCACCGTCGTCCTGTACGGTGACAACTCCAACTGGTTCGCCGCCTACACCTACTGGCAGTTCAAGTACTACGGCCACGACGACGTCCGTCTGATGGACGGCGGCCGCGAGTACTGGGACGCCAAAGACTACCCGACCACCGACGAGGTCCCGGACTTCTCCGCGGTCGACTACACCGCCTCCGGCCCGCGCGAGTCCATTCGGGCCTACCGCGAGGACGTCGAGAACGCCATCGAGCGCGGCGTGCCGCTCGTCGACGTTCGCTCGCCCGAGGAGTTCTCCGGCGAGATCCTCGCGCCCCCGGGCCTCCAGGAGACCGCCCAGCGCGGCGGCCACATCCCCGGTGCCAGCAACATCTCGTGGGCGGCCGTCACGAACGACGACGGCACCTTCAAAGACGCCGACGAGATCGAGGAGCTCTACGCCGAGGAAGGCATCGAGGGCGACAGCACCACGGTCGCGTACTGCCGCATCGGCGAGCGCTCGTCCGTTGCGTGGTTCGCGCTCCACGAACTGCTCGGCTACGAGGACACCATCAACTACGACGGGTCCTGGACCGAGTGGGGGAACCTGGTCGGCGCGCCTATTGAAAAAGGCAACTGAGCGGCGAGGCCGAGTGAATACGAGGCCTCGAGTCGGAACGGCGCGGGCGACTCGTTTTTTGACCCGATCCACCGAGTGCGGTTTGTCCCGCTAGAAGACACTTATGCGCGGTCGACGAGGCCTCAGTATGTTCAGGCGGACGCTACTGCTCGTCCTGGTCGTCTCCGTCGCGGGCTGTCTCGACGGCGGGACCGGTGGGAGCCCCACGGCGTCGGCGACGGAGCTGACGCCCTCGGAGTCGCCGACCTCGACGCCGACCGACACACCCGACGTAACGACCGCCTACGGCACCGACTGTCCGTACGTCGTGACCGTCGACCCGGCGACCGACAGGCAACTGTCCGATACTGACCGGACGCTCGACTACGCGAACCTCTCGACCGAGCGCCAGCAGGAGTTCGACCGGGCGCTCGAAAACGGCTCGGTCGAGATGCCGACGCTTCCCGACGCCTGGTCGAGTCCGGTCCTCGTGCACTACGAGGGCGAGCGGTACTACGTGGTCGCGGCGGTCTGCTAGTCCCGGTGTCGATGCTTACAAGCGGTCGCCGCGTGAACGGACGGACATGGATACCGACGCCTTCCTCGACGCGGTACGGGACGAGACCAAGACCGAACTGTCGCGGCTGGGCTCCTCGAAATCGCTGTACGCCGACACCGAGGGCGAGATGGACGAGGGGCCGGTGCTCGCGGCCGTCGCCGACCACCTGCACCACGCCGCCGAGACGTTTGGGACGTGGGCCGACGAAGCCGACGGGGCTGCCGGCGACTGCTTCGCCGACCTCGCCGACACTGTGGGCGAGCAGTACGGGACTGTCGCCGACGAACACGGCGATCACGAACCCGGCGAGGCCCCGGCGATGGTCGAGTACCTGGCCGGGCTCGAGACGACCACCGAGCGCCTCGCCGGGGTTGTCGGCTGGGCGCTGGTCACGGAGCACAAGATCGGCCAGGCCGTCGGCTTCTTCGTCGGGCAGGCCTCGCCGCAAACGGCGAGCACCTTCCGCGAGGTTCGGGGCGCCGTCGAGGACGCCATCGACGCGGGTGCGGAGACGCTCACCGAGGTCTGCGACGGCGACGACGACTGGGACCTGGCCCAGGGGGCCGCCGTCGAGACGATCGAAGCCGCCTACGACGAGTACTTCGACACCCTCGAAGCGCTGGGCGTCAACCCCAAACCGGTCTGCTGAGTCGCCATTTCTGATTTCGGCAGCTGATAACATTGTTCACGATTCCACTGTAGTCAGCGAACACTACCGCCGTCGCGAGTATCAACACTTACCGTCGTCAAGCGAGCACGGGGGACCGTGCGCATCTGGAGGGACCCGACGAAGCGACGCTGGATCGCCTGGACGGCGCTTGCGGCAGCCTACGCGCTGGTGAGCGTACACCGCCTCTCGACGGCCGTCCTCGCCGAGCAGTTGACGGCCGCCTTCGGCACAACGGGGGCGGCGCTGGGGACCCTCCACGCCTCGTTTTTCTACATCTACGCCGCGATGCAGTTGCCGGCGGGCGTCGTCGCCGACCGCGTGGGGAGCAGGCTGGCCGTCGTCGCCGGTACCGTGGTGATGAGCGTCGGCGCGCTCGTCTTCGGCAGCGCCCACAGCTACGCCGTGGCCTTCCTGGCGCGGGCGCTGGTCGGCTTCGGCGGGAGCCTCCTCTTTATCGCCATCCTCCGGTTCTGTGCCAACTGGTTCCGGCCCGGCGAGTTCGCACGGATGAGTGGGCTGACGATCGCTGCAGCGGGATTCGGCGGGATTCTCGCGACGACGCCCCTGGCGCTGGTCGTCGCCGCGACGGACTGGCGGTCGACGATGCTCGGCCTCGGGTTGCTGGGCTTCGGCCTCGCCGCGGTGGCGTCCCTGCTTTCGCGTGACTCGCCGGCCGAGGCCGGCCTGCCCGAGATCGACGGCGTCCCGATGGCTCGGACCCCCTCGCTCCGTGCGGTCGCCGGGAACGCCCGGGACGTGCTGGGCGAACTCGAGACGTGGCTCGTCGGCCTCATCCTCTTCGCCGGGACGGGCGTGAACATCACCGTCTTCGGGCTGTGGGGCGTCCCCTACGTCGTCCAGACCTACGGGCTGTCGGTCACCGAGGCCTCGACGTACACGCTGCTCGGGAGTCTCGGGCTGTTGTTCGGGCCGCCCCTCGTGGGCTGGTTCTCGGACCGGACGGGCCGTCGGACGGTGCTGATCGCCGTCGGGCAGGGGATCATCGCGGTCGGCTACGCGGGACTGGCGGCGGTCGGTCGCCCGCCCCTCCCCGTGGTCGGCCTGGTGTTTTTCGCCTCCGGCTTCCTCGCCGGTGCCTACGCGCTGGGCTATACCGTCGTCAAGGAGCGCCACGTGAGCGGTGCCAGCGGCGTCGCAACCGGGACCGTGAACACGGTCGCCTTCTCGGGCGCGGCGCTCCTCCCGACGCTGATGGGACTCGTCCTCGACGCCTACTGGACCGGCGAGACGCTCAGCGGCGCGCGCGTCTACTCGGTGTTCGGCTACCGTGTGGCGTTCGCGCTGGTGGCGGTGGCCTGTCTCGTCGCGGCGCTGGGCGGGTTGTGGCTCCACCGCCTCGAAGCGCGGCCCTGATATTTTTCGATTTGCTGTCAATAATAGGACCTGCTCTCGACGCCCCGCTCGCCGACGACCCGGCGGGCTTGGGCCGCTTAGCTCCGCCGGTCGGTTGCGTGTCTGCCGCCACCGGGTGCCCCGGTCGGTTTCGTCGGGCGGTGGCTCCTTCTCACCGGCTGGGTCTGGACGACGGACTGTGACGCCGGCCTGACCCCGTCCGGGAGGACGTAGCCGAGTCTGTCGTGGGGGACGAACCCGATCTGCTCCGGTTCGTCGCTGTAGCGGTCGTCGTCGTCGTCGGACCCCTCCCCGTACAGTTTGACGCCATACTCGGTCAACTCGTAGCTGCGACACGTGAACACGGTTCCGTCGGTACAGATAACCTGCATAATTCGTCGTCGAATACGACGGCGAGACAGTTAGCGTTCGGCCTGGTGGGTTCGACGGCACAGTCGCCAACCGCGCGCCTGAAGGGGCTCCAGCCCGTGACTCATCGCAATGAGCGACACCTCCGGCAGCCCCCTCAGTCCGGACCGTCCCGACGTGGACCGGGATTTCCGCGTCGACGCGCCCTTCGATCCCGCGGGCGACCAGCCCGAGGCCATCGAGCAGTTGGCCGACGGCTACCACCAGGGGATGGACACCCAGACCCTGCTGGGCGTCACGGGGTCGGGCAAGACAAACACCGTCTCGTGGGTCGTCGAGGAGATCCAGAAACCCACGCTGGTCATCGCCCACAACAAGACGCTGGCCGCCCAGCTCTACGAGGAGTTCCGCGAGCTGTTCCCCGACAACGCCGTCGAGTATTTCGTCTCCTACTACGACTACTACCAGCCCGAGGCCTACGTCGAGCAGACGGACACCTTCATCGACAAGGACGCCTCGATCAACGACGAGATCGACAGGTTGAGACACTCGGCGACCCGCTCGCTGCTGACCCGTGACGACGTCATCGTCGTCGCGTCGGTCTCGGCGATCTACGGCCTCGGTGACCCGCGCAACTACGTCGACATGTCCCTCAAGATCGAGCAGGGCCAGGAGATCGACCGCGACGAACTCCTGGGTCGGCTGGTCGACCTGAACTACGAGCGCAACGACGTGGACTTCACCCAGGGCACCTTCAGGGTGCGGGGCGACACCCTCGAAATCTACCCGATGTACGGCCGCTACGCCGTCCGCGTGGAGTTCTGGGGCGACGAAATCGATCGACTGGTGAAGATGGACCCCCTGGAGGGCGAGGTCAAGAGTCAGGATCCTGCAGTACTGATACACCCCGCGGAGCACTACTCGATCCCCGAGGAACGGCTCCAGCGGGCCATCGGGGAGATCGAGGACCTCCTTGAAGAGCGGGTCCGCTACTTCGAGCGCCAGGGCGACATGGTCGCCGCCCAGCGCATCGAGGAACGGACCACCTTCGACCTGGAGATGATGAAAGAGACGGGCTACTGTTCGGGCATCGAGAACTACTCGATTCACCTCTCGGACCGGGACTCGGGCGAGGCACCGTACACGCTGCTGGATTACTTCCCCGACGACTTCCTCACGGTCGTCGACGAGTCCCACCAGACGCTGCCACAGATCCGCGGGCAGTTCGCCGGCGACAAGAGCCGGAAAGAGAGTTTGGTCGAGAACGGGTTTCGACTGCCGACGGCCTTCGACAACCGTCCGCTGACCTTCGAGGAGTTCGAGGACAAAACCGATCGGACGCTGTACGTCTCGGCGACGCCCGGCGACTACGAGCGCGAGACGAGCGACCAGATCGCCGAACAGATCGTTCGGCCCACCCACCTCGTCGACCCGAAAGTCGAAGTCGCCGACGCGACCGGCCAGATCGACGACCTGATGGACCGGATCGACGGGCGCATCGAGCGCGACGAGCGGACGCTGGTGACGACGCTCACCAAGCGCATGGCCGAGGACCTCACGGAGTATCTGGAGGAAGCGGGTATCGACGTGGCCTACATGCACGACGAGACGGACACCCTCGAACGCCACGAACTGATACGCTCGCTCCGCCTGGGCGACATCGACGTGCTGGTCGGCATCAACCTGCTCCGGGAGGGGCTGGACATCCCCGAGGTGAGCCTCGTGGCCATCTTGGACGCCGACCAGGAGGGCTTCCTTCGGAGCGAGACCACGCTCGTCCAGACGATGGGCCGGGCGGCCCGGAACGTCAACGGCGAGGTCGTCCTCTACGCCGACGAGGTGAGCGACGCGATGGCGTCGGCCATCGACGAGACCCAGCGCCGCCGGGAAATCCAGCAGGAGTACAACGAGGAACACGGCTTCGAGCCGACGACCATCGAAAAGGAGATCGGCGAGACGAACCTCCCGGGGAGCAAGACCGACACCGGCGGCGTCTCCGGGATGGACCCCGAAGACGAGGCCGAGGCCGAGCGACTGATCGCGGACCTCCGCGAGCGCATGGAGGACGCCGCCGACAACCTGGAGTTCGAGTTGGCCGCGGACATCCGCGACCGCATCCGCGAGGTGCGCCAGGAGTACGACCTGCAGGGCGACGACGAGGACGGCGTCGTCCCCGAACCGGCCGAGGAGTTCTGAGCGACCGGGCGAGACGTAGCTAGGCGACCTCGATATAAATCTTGGCCCCGGGCTTCGTTCCGAGAAAGCGTGCGGTGATAGTAAGTCGGTTGCCGTGGACGGTTCGATTGCATGCCTGCCCTCCAGACGACCGGTTTGACTCGCAGATTCCGTGATAGCGGGGGATTCGGCCCCTTCGGCGACCGGACGGAGTCCGGCGACGTTCTCGCCGTGAACGACCTCGACCTCACGGTCGAGACCGGGGAGGTCTTCGGCTTCCTCGGCCCGAACGGGGCCGGAAAGTCGACGACTATCAACCTCCTGCTCGGGTTCATCGACCCGACGAGCGGGAGCATGGACGTGCTGGGTCACGACCCGACCAGTGACTCGCGCGCGCTCCGGTCCCGCCTCGGCCTCCTCCCCGAGGGGTTCGACGTGTACGAGAACCTCTCGGCCCGGGAACACCTCCGCTCGGCCATCGAGACGAAGGGGGCCGACGACGACCCCGACGAGATCACCGACCGCGTCGGCCTCGACCCCGACGACGCTCGCCGCGCCGCGGGCGGCTACTCGAAGGGGATGACCCAGCGGTTGGCGCTGGGGATCGCGCTGGTCGGCGACCCCGATCTCCTGATATTGGACGAGCCCTCCAGCGGACTGGACCCGAAGGGGATCAAGCTGTTGCGGACCATCGTCCGCGAGGAGGCCGAGCGCGGCGCGACGGTGTTTTTCTCCAGCCACGCGCTCGACCAGGTCCAGAAGGTGTGTGACCGCGTCGGCATCATGGCCGACGGCGAGATGGTCGCGGTCGACACCATCGACGACCTCCGCGAGCAACTGGGGACGGGGGCGGTCGTCGAGGCGACCGTCGACCAGGTGCCGGACCTCTCGCCGGTCGAGCGCCTCGACGGCGTCCGCGAGGTATCCGCGACCGACGGGAGCGTCCGGGTCACCTGCGACGAACCCACCGCGAAGATGGCGGCGCTCCGTCGGCTCGACGACGCGGCGGCGGTCCGCGACATCGCCATCGAGGACGCCTCGCTCGAAGCGCTGTTCGAGGAGTACACCAGCCGGACCGGCGACGCGCCCGAGGCCGAACCGGCGGTCGCCGC
Organism: Halorientalis salina; assembly: GCF_005049285.1. Taxonomy (GTDB): domain Archaea; phylum Halobacteriota; class Halobacteria; order Halobacteriales; family Haloarculaceae; genus Halorientalis; species Halorientalis salina. The sequence continues at coordinate 167,457 of NZ_SOSC01000004.1, forward strand.
GGCGGGAGGTGACGACTGATGGGGGCCTACACCGTCGCCCGCGACGACTTCACCAACGCCCGACGCTCGTATATCGTTCTGGGCGTCATCGGCGTGTTCACCGCGCTCGTCGGGCTGATATTCGCCGCGGAGATGAACATCTACGACGACCCGTACCGGGTGCTCTGGGACGTGTCGGCGCTGGTCGCCTTCGTCTTCCCGCTGGTGCTCGCCCCGCTGGTGTATCTCTCCATCGCCGGCGACCGCATCAGCGGCCGCATCAAATTCAGCATGGGCCTGCCCAACAGCCGGCTGGACTACGTCACCGGGAAGCTCTGGTCGCGGCTTGGGACCGCCGCCGCGGCCGTCCTGCTGGGCGTCCTCGTCGGGTTCGTCATCGCGCTGGCGACGTACGCGACCACGCCGGACCCGCTCCGGTTCCTCACGTTCGCTGGGGTGACCTTGATGTATACGCTCACGTTCGTCAGCGTCTTCCTGGCCATCTCGGCGGCCACGACCAGCCGTGCCCGGGCGATGTTCGGCGCGCTGGGCGCGTACTTCGTGCTCGTCGTGTTCTGGTTCGGCTTCTTCCCGCTGGTCAACCTGCGGACGGTCCTCGACGCCGTCGGCAGCCTGCTCGGGACGGAACTCTCCGAGACGGCCCGGGGCTACCTGACGATGCTCTCGCCGGGCCCGGCCTACCTCCAGTCGACGGAACTCGTCTACGGGGGTGTGCTCGACCAGTACGACGTGTTCGGCCAGTTCGAGGGCGACGAACCCTACGACCAGTCGTGGTTCGCGCTGCTGGTCATGGTCGGGTGGACCGCCGTCTCGCTCGCGGTCGGCTATCTCGCCTTCGACCGGTCGGAACTGGGCTGAGACGGGCTGGTGTGACTGTCTACCGCGACGACCGCCGGCGTTCGGGCGGTCGGTGCGGGAACGGGTTCCAGCGACCCGAACGACGGTGCAACTCCTTTTTCGGGCCGCCGCCGCAGTATCCGGATATGCCGCTCCTTCAGTTCGAGACGACCGTCACGATGTCGCCCGAGGAGACGCGGGCGTTCGCCGACTCGGTGCGGAACTGCTACAGCGAAAGCATGGAGACCGGAACGAGCCACGCGGCCGTCGTCGTCCGCCATCGCTCGCCGGGCGAACTCTCTATCGGCCGGGCGGTCCCCGACGAGGACCGCCTCGTTCTCGACGCGGACGTTCGGGCGGGCCGTCCGTTCGAGTCGAAACGCGAGTTCGCCCTCGCCGTCATGGACCTCGCAGCCGAGGAGTTCGACGTCCCGACGCCCAATATGAAGGTCGTGTTCACGGAACACGACGGCCAGGACATGATGGGGTACGATCGCGTCGGCTCCGAGTGGCAGCCCTCTGAGGGGGAGTGATAGCGGTATCCCCTCGACTCATACGGTTTGCTGTAGATCGTTTCCACATCGATCACCCAATTGCGGGCGATCGTCGCGGGACACAGCTCCAGTAAACCGTATCATGCCCGCGTCAGCGAGTAGAGGATCGCGCTCAACCCGGCGATGTCGAAGCCGGTGATGAGGAGGATGTACTGCGCGTCCGAGAGCGGGGCGACCACCTGGAGGCCGCGAGCGACGACGAAGGGAACGACCGTCAGCAGGCCGATGCCGACGGCTAACAGCAGCATCGGTCGGCTGTCGTTGCGGCGGTAGCCGCGAAACGCCTGGTAGGCGACGAACGCGCCGACGCTCGCGGTCACGAAGCCCAGTGCGACGATCGCGGCCTCGGCATCGAGCGATCCGACGGCCTGCAGCGACCGACCGATCGGCGTCACGCTGCCCCCTCCCGTCTGGTCGCGTGGCTCCCGAGCGGGCACACACCGTCGGCGGATCGGCTCTCAGTTCGTACCATAGATGGCGTACAGGATGACGAGGAGGCCGAGCAGTTCGCTGGCGGTCGTGACGACGGTCCGGTCGAGCGCCGAAACGTCGGTCGCGGTCGGCAACACGAAACTGACGATCGTCGGGACGACGGCCAGGAAGACCAGGCCGGCCGCCAGGTACAGCAGGGGCCTGCTGCGGGCGCTCCGGTAGCCGGTGTAGGCGCGATAGGCGATCGCCAGCGCGAGCACGCCCATCAGGAACCGCCCGACGATCGCCGCGATGACGATCGCAGTCGACCCGCCCGTGGTTTCGAGCATGCCCGTCATCTCATCTCAACTCCTTGTAGAGGCGGGTGAAGCGATCGGCGGCGTCCTCGGCCCGGTCGACCTCGACGGTGAGGTCGCCGTCCTCCAGTTCGATCGTGACGCGTTCCAGACGGGCGGTGTAGGTCTTGTAGTGGTGGCCGTCCGGGTCGAGTTGCTGGTCGCTCGCGAGCAGGCCGAACGACTCCAGGCGGTCGATGCGCCGGTAAATCGTCGGTTCGGAGGCCCCACAGCGCTCGGCGAGCGCGTCGGCGGCCATCGGTTCGACGCTGGTCGCGACGAGGATCGAGCGCGCGTACTCGTCGTCGAGCAACGCGAAGAGTTCGTCGTCATCCTCGTCCACGAGCATCCGGAGGGTTCTCCGACTGGATACTTAAAAAAACGACCACGTTTTCTGGCCCAGAAACCGTGGGTGTCCCATTACTATCGCTCCACTCATCAACCCATGTGCGGGGGCCGCCCCGGGACGTACCGCCCCGTCCCGGTGCGCCCACTCGCCGCCCGACGAGGCCTCCGCACGCACCTGCTTCGCTGGTGGGTGCCTGCCCGCACCGCGATGCCCACCCTGCCACGGCATCGGCCCACCAGCGGTCGGTTGCCACCGACTCCCGACGACACGCCCGTCGTCACCGGTCCCCGACCCTTCCCCTGCCCTTCCCTTTGTTTCCACTCCACACCGTGTAGTGACCTCCAGCTACTCGACCGATGCGACTCGTGACCGTCGGTTCCCGATGACTGCGTTACTCCGCACGTCAGTCCGTCGCAGAAGTGCGCCGGCCGGGAATTGAATCCGGTCTATGATCTCGAGAAGCCACTCACCCACTCTCCGGAGGTATATAGGGGCAGGAGGAGGTTCTCTTTCCATCATCGGGGAGAATGGTACTCCTGATGTGTTTCGACCGTGGCACCTGTGTCGTGTCCGACGTGAGGGGTCGTAGCCGATTCGGTCCCGACTTTTCGAGGTGGTTCTCCGACACTCCAAGCGGGCATTTCGGATGATGTCTTATTTCCTGAACTTCAACAAAGGGCCACCCCTCGACCGAACACAGGTATGCATTCATGCGTCTCGGGTCCGACGACTCATCCGAAACGAAGTGGGTTCATCGGGTACTCCAATCGAGCCCAAGAAGACTGTCCCGAAATTTATCATCAAAGCCAAACATCATGCTCGTATGAGTCAGTCAGAACAACGGGGTGATTTCTGCCCTCAATGCGGGTCTGACATCTCGGGAGCAAACTACTGCCCCGACTGTGGTCATCAGATTGACAGTCGGACAAGAACGGAGGTTCAAGCAGAACCGAATTCAGCGGAGAGTAGCGAGTACGTGTCAGTGTTGGGGAGGCAGTTTCACCGAAGTGAATACATGATGATCCTCGGTGGTCTGCTGGCAATTGTCGGGTCCTTCCTACCGTGGTACTCACCATCTGCGTTGGTCACACACTCCGGAATCGACATCGGTGCAGTAGGCTACTTCCCGATAATCGTCGGTGCTGTTGTTCTCTCTCCGTTGGTTCTTGATGATGAAGACTGGTCGTTGCGAAACATGCTGGCGGGGGCTGGTCTGGCCCTAGTGGGGCTTGCCTTCATCCTGTCTTCGAACCTTCCGATGAATGAACAGCAGATCGGGCTCCTCCTCACAGAGGTCGGCTTAGTCGTTATCGCACTGGCTCCGGGAGTCAAGTACTACTACCGACGACAAAAACAAGTCTCATCAGGTGAACCTACAGCATAATCCTTGAGAGAGGCCTCGTCGAAACGAATACAGCTATCCGCCTTGGTTCAGTGGCTCCCGGCTCTTCTCCTCGTCCGGTAGGATGTACCGCACAGTCGTCTCAACCTGCTTGTGTCACATCTGCTCGGCTTGGGAACCAACTGAATTCCTCCCATCTTCTCGGGCGGGGCGTCCGGTACGTCCGTATCGTCGGTCTGAATCTGACGGGTCATGGTCCACAGTAGCACCTACTCATTGACCAATTGATTGCCTGACATCATAACTCACAGTTAGCCCTTTCCGTCGGCTGCTTCGTGAACCAGTTTCCCGAACGACAAGAGAGAGTGAACGGGTACTGTCGAAGCTGTGCTTTCGATCCAGTAGTAGCGGTGACTGACCGGCTACCGTTAGCGTAGTGGTTTTCATCGGTCTGTTGTCAGACCGGCCAAAACAGACAGAAGGAACGGGTGTAGGATGCGCCGGCCGGGAATTGAACCGGAGCCAGACGTGCTCACTCCGTTCCGCGCGACTGGCAGGGTTCAATTCCTGCCCTGCTCGTTCGCTCGCAGGCTCGCTCACTGCGCCGGCCGGGAATTGAACCCGGGCTATGAGCTTGGGAAGCTCATGTCCTACCACTAGACCACCGGCGCTCGTTCGCTTTGCTCACTCGCGCCCAGCCCTGCGTCACTCCGTTCCGCAGGACACCGGCGCGCACGTTGAGTTCGTATCGCACCGCGGCACTTGAACGTAGCGTTTCCGGACACCGCGCTCCCCGCCCGTTGACTGCCTCGAAAGCCCGACGAAACGGCCGAGCGATTTCGGTAAGCTACCCACTGTTTCCGGGTCTCAGCCGGATAGTCGGGAATCAGTGTGATCCGGTTCCGGTTACGGACGGGTCGCTGTCGGGGTTGTCTCGTCTGCCTCCTGGCGGATGCGGGCACCTCTCGGACGATTTTTCGGAAAGAAGGTCTTTCAGGTGACCTGTCATTGGGCGCTGTCCGGCGATTCTGGATACGTCACTCATAACGAAGATGGTGTCGGCCAATGGTTGCTGTGCATGTCTGGCAGCACAAACAGAGGATTGACTCGGGTACAACTGGTCGCTCTCACGCTGGTCGCCGTCGCGATCGCCGGCGTGGCAGTCGTCGGTGGCGCGGCCGCAGTGCCACAGGAGACACCACAGAACGAAACGCAACCCCAGGACGGGGGTCAGGGACAGGGCCAAGCGGAGGCACAGGTCCGACTCGTCCACGCGTCGCCTGACGCGCCGGGCGTCGACATCTACGTCGACGGTGAACCGGCCGTCGAGGACCTGATGTTCGGGAACGAGACCGACTACGTGTCGCTCCAGCCCGGGATGCACAACGTCACGATCACCGAGGCCGGCAACGCGAGCAACGTGGTGTTCCAGCAGGACATCCCGGTCCGGCCGGGCCAGTTCACCATCGCCGCGTCCGGTGAGATCAGCCCCGACGCCGAACGCGAGTTCGCGCCGGTCCTGCTCGTCGACGACGCCCAACCCGGCGACGACGAGTCCATGGTCCGCCTTGCGCACCTCTCGCCCGACGCGCCCACTGTCGACGTGACAGTCGCCGAAAGCGGTGACGTGCTGTTCGACAACGTGAGCTTCGCCAACGCGACCGACTACGAAACCGTGCCGCCGGGCGACTACACCCTCGAAGTCCGTGCGGCCACGCCCGAGGGCGACGGTGAGGTCGTCCAGGAAGTGAACGTCACCACCGAGGGCGGTCAGGCGTACACGGCCATCGCCGCCGGCTACCTCGACCCCGAAGAGGCCCCCGGTGACGAGGAGTTCCGAGTGTTGCTCCTCGAAGACGAGACGGCCGAACAACCCGGTAACGGCGGAATGACCCCGCCCGAACAACCCGGCAACCAGACCGGCGGACCTGGTTCGCCGGCACCGTAGCCACGTCGTCGGAACGGCTGAACGCGACTCAGCGGTTCGTCGGGGACCGCCGATCGAACTGAACGTTTTTTCGATTCTCCGCGCTCGATACCAACGATCGCAACCGAAACCCCCGGAGTGGAAAGCGTATAGTTCCCACCGGCCTAACCGGTACCCATGTCAGAAGCGAACACCGTCGAGCGCGCGCAGCAGCCGCTCGACCTCTCGCTGTCGGACGCCGAACTGGAACGCCACCGGGAGCACATCGTCGCGTTCGTCCGAGACCAACTCGACGCCGCCGGGGTAAATGACGCCGTCATCGGCCTCTCGGGCGGCATCGACAGCACGACGACCGCGTATCTCGCCGTCGACGCGCTCGGCCCCGACCACGTCCACGGGCTGGTGATGCCCAGCGAGGTCAACCGCGAGCAAAACATGAGCGACGCCGAACGCGTCGCCGAGACGCTCGACATCTCCTACGACGTCGTCGAGATCGAACCCATCGTCGACGCGATGCTCGACGCCGTCCCGGACGTCGACCCCGACGTGGACGCGACGACTGACCCGCTCAAGACCGCCGTGGGGAACCTTCGCGTCCGGACGCGGGGAGTGCTCAACTACTTCGCGGCGAACCGCCGAAACGCGCTGGTACTGGGGACGGGCAACCGAAGCGAGGCGCTGGTGGGGTACTACACCAAATACGGCGACGGGGCCGTCGACTGTCATCCCATCGCGAACCTCTACAAAGGACAGGTCCGCCAGTTGGCCAAACACCTCGGTGTCGAGGACGACCTCGCGGAGAAGACCGCCAGCGCGGAGATGTGGTCGGGCCAGACCGACGAGGAAGAACTCGGGCTCGACTACGACACGCTCGATTCGATTCTCGCACTCCACGTCGACGGACCGCTGTCGAAATCCGCGACGGCCCGGGCTATAGCGGTCGATACCGACCTCGTCACGCACGTCCGAGAGCTCTACGAGAAGAGTGCGCACAAACGGCGGATGCCGCCGGGGCCGGAGCCGCTGTCCTAGTTGCTCTCGGAGACGTTCGTCTCGACGATGATGCGGACGAAGTCCCCACCCTGTCCGGTGGCTGAGTCGACGCCACTGAGTTCGTACGTCGCCGGGTTGACCGACTCGTTGTTCACCTGGACGATGACGTTCGTGTTCGGGTCGCTGTCGCGGTAGGTCGTGTCCTGGTAGGTCACGGCGGTCCGGTTGACGTCGATGCCCAGCGTCGCCATCCCGTATTCGAGGGTCACGCCCTCGGCGTGGACGTGCCAGGCTGACCCGTCACCGCCCTCGAAATGAAACGCCGGTGATTCCTGTGGGTTCTGGAACCGTGCCTGACTGAAATCCAGCGTCTGCCCGTCGATGGTGACGTTGATCTTCCCGTGTTCGTGTGCGTCGCCGACGTTCGTCGGCGTCTGTGCCACGTCAGCCATCGGGCCGGACGCGGTACCGCTGCCACCCCAGACGAAAAACGTCACGTACACCAGCACGCCCATGGTGAACAGGAGCAGTCCGCCAATGATTAGCGGACCGGTCGGGAGCCCCCCATCCTCCTCGTACCCCACTTCCTGTTCGACGCGCCGTCGATCGATTCGACTGAGTTCCCCCTCGTCGTGCGCCGCGTGGAGGTGTTCGAGATAGGCCTCCTCGTCGGCGAACGACTCCTCACAGTAGTTACAATCCGGCATGTGCTCTCCCTTGTCGTCCGAAACGCTTGGCGATTCCCGGATTCAACCTTTTCGGTTCCCGAGAGTTTCTCACTCCCCGGCCCCCGCGTTCCGGTCGAGCGGCGCCCGCTCGACGAGCTGCGCGAACGCCTCGGCCTCGCGCTGTTCCTGCGTCTCCGGCGGTGCCGTGTCCCGCATCCGCTCCTTCAGGGTCGCGAGCGCGCCGTGGTCGTTGTCCGTCAGCGACTCCGCGACGGCCTTCGGGTCGTCGACGACCCGGGAGACCAGCCCCATCCGCAGTGCCGCCTCGGCGTCGACGACCCGGCCGGACAGGGCGATGTCCATCGCTTCCCCCTCGCCGACGACCCGCGGGAGACGGACGGTCCCACCCCAGGCACCGAACAGCCCGAGCGTGACGCCCGTTTCCGCGAACGTCGCCCGCTCCGTGGCGATCCGCAGGTCACAGGCGAGCGCCAGTTCGACGCCGCCGCCCCGTGCCGCCCCGTCGATACCGGCGACGACGACGCTGTCGTTCGTCTCGATGGTCCGGGCGACGGCCTGGCCGCGCTCGGCGAAGGCCCCGGCGTCCTCGCCCTCTAGATCCGCGACCACGTCGAGGTCGGCCCCGGCACAGAAGGCGTCGCCGGCACCCCGGAGGTAGATCACGGGCGCGTCGGTCTCGACGACCGCCCGTTCGAGCGCGTCCAGACCCGCCGGCATCAGCGCGTTCCGGCGGTCGGGCCGGTCCAGCGTGAGGACTCGCAGCGAACCCTCGTCGGTGATCGAAAGCATTGGACGGTCGTGGTCGGTCGTTTCCAAAGGTCTTTGCCTTTCCCCCCGCTAGGCCGGGGTAATGGAGGAAGCCGCTGCGGTCCGGCAAGCGGCGCTGGAGGCAGTCGACGACGTCGATCCCGCCCGGCTCTTCGAGCGCATCGAGCAACGCGTCGAGACCGGGTCGATGGCTCCCGGCGTCCTCACGCTCTGTAGCGCAGGGGCCGTCGACGACGCGGTCGGCCACGACGGCATCGACGAGCGTGCTGCCGGCGTCCAGCTCATCTACGAGGGCTTGCGCCTGACGCGAGCGCTGGCCCACGAGAGCCCCTGGGACGCCGGCGAATCCACCGACGCCTGGCAACCCGTCCCGGTCGCCGCCGACCGACCGGAGTCCGACGGCCGCTCGCGGGCCGCCGCCGCGGCCGACATCGACGTGCTCGTCGCCGACATCCTGGTCGCCCGCGGGTTCTACCTGCTCGCCCGCACGGAAGCCGCCGAGGCCGCCGTCTCTGTCGTCCGCTCCTTCGGCCGCGACCAGACCGTCCGCCGCGAAACCGACGACCCGACCCTCGACAGCAACCTCGAAGCCGACGTGCTCGAACTCGCCGTCGTCGCCGGCACGACCGGTGCCGGCGGCAGTGCACCCGTCCACCTCCGCGAGTTCGTCACCGATCTGGCCGACTCGGGGAGCGCCCTGCCGCCGGCCGACGCCGTGTTCACCGAGGCAGTCCTCGACCGACTAGCCGGACTGGTGAGCACCGATTCCCCGCCGGCCGGCGAGGCCCGGACCTCCGCCGACCACTAAACCGAAACCCATAAAGACAATCTCCTGCAATCCTCAGTCGCACACGACGCGACGGTGTGCCTGGGTAGCTTAGCGGTAAAGCGCGTCCTTGGTAAGGACGAGACCGCGGGTTCAATTCCCGCCCTAGGCTTTTTCTCGACTCGCTTAGAAGTTCGCAACTAAGCACAACTCTCGATTTAATTTAAGTATCTGGCTGGTGTATGTAAATGTGTGGTAGCCGACGAGTATCTGCGACGTACCGCAGTAACGCGTCTTTCAGTGTCGGATGAGCAGGCTTCTCTCCTGGAGGAGACTATCGATTCGTGGCGTCGCGGTGCGAACATTGCCGCTTCGGTCGGGTGGAACCGATCCGAAACCCGAAAACGGAAACTACAGTCGCTTGCCTACGATAAAATCCGCGACGAGACCGACCTCGGAAGCCAACACGCTATTCTCGCGTGTTTTCAGGCGGCAGAAGCGCTCAAAGGTATTCTAGACCAGGACGAATCCAGCCGAGGCCGATCGAAACCCGAGTTCACTGCGCCGACAGTAACGTACGACGCTAATACGATGACCCTCTTCGACGATGACACCGTCTCGCTCTCGACCACCGAAAACCGGATTCGGTGTGATCTCTGTTTGCCTGCCGACGAGTCGGAGCGTGTCATAGAAGAGTTTTCACGATTTGCTGAATCAGCTCTAGCGGATTGAAAGCGCCGTACACTTGGTGCACGCTGTTCTTAGATTGTTGTAGCTATGGCCAAAGAGAAGTTCGGGGTCGCTGTTGACGAGGAAATCTTGCAAGAAGTGGATGAACTGGTTGATGAGTGTGACGATCTCGGAGTCAGCCGCTCCGAGATCGTGGAAGCGATCCTCACAGCATTCGTTCAATCCGAGTCAAATCACGTTAAACGGGTGCGAGAAATCATAATTCGGAAACGAAAAGGCACTCTCTAACCGGCTCTAAACGTTGTGCACCTAGTGCACGGATTTCTAAGCAATTAGTCTGCTATAATAGTAATAAACTTGACTGTAGCATGTGAAGAGTTCTATGACACGCTCGACGAGTCGGGCTACCAACACTGGTTCTTGAACGACGAACGATGGGAACTGACGGAGTCGACGCTATCAGCACGCGATGATGAGTACTTCCTCCATCTCGGCTTTCGGAGGCCGAAACCCGGAGATTCCGAAACGGATGCCGCCGAGGACAGGACAGTTCTCGGGGTCGACCTCGGGATCGAGAACCTCGCAGTCACCAGTACCGCACACTTCGAGTCCGGTCGGGAACTACTTCACGAGCATCGCCAGTTCGAGCAGGTCCGTAGTGGTTTGCAAGCGACTGGGACACAGTCAGCCCACCGGACTCTCGACCGTCGTGGAAGCCGTGAAAAACGGTACAACCGAGACTACCTGCACAACGTCTCGACCCGTATTCTCGCGGAAGCGGTGTATTTCGAGTGTACTCACATCGCGTTCGAGAACTTGAAGCATATCCGCGACTCGCTACCGAAGAAACGGAAGTTCCACCAGTGGGCTCACAGGCAACTCGTTCAACTCGTCCAGTACAAGGCCGAGGCTCTCGGCATCGCTGTCGAGTTTGTCCCGCCGGCAAACACGAGTCGGCGTTGTTGTGAGTGTGGCCACACGAGTGAGCGGAATCGAATCACACGCGACCACTTCACGTGTACACAATGTGGGGCCACTGCGAACGCGGATTACAACGCAGCAAAGAACATCGGCTGGCGGTCTGTCCGTCGCGGGCTACAGGACTCGCGACGGACGGGCGACGGTCAACTCGCCCTGAAGTCAGGGACGGTGAAACCGAATCGGGGGTTCGTCCCCTACTCCGAGCAGGAGATCGAGGTAGAGTCCACTGACAAACCGATCCCGACTGCAAGCGAGCGGGCAACTGCCCCGAGCGAGTAGGGATCGGTCGTTGATATTCCGGCCTAGGTTTTCACGCAACTCGACCGCTGAAAAGTTCGGCCTGCGTTCGATGTCCACGCCTCCGTTTCGTCTGTGCAATCCACACTCTCGTGACCGCCGCCGTTCCAGAGCCCTTCATAACTACCCCGCAACTACTTGCCGTCGATTTATTAGTTCGGGACCCATTGCCGTGGATGTCAATGATTCACGGGAACGGACCGCTGCTCAGTATCGACGTGGGGGACCGAACGACGACGGAGGAAGACATCGACGACGTGCTCCAGTCGTTCATCGGGGGCCGGGGTGTGGGGACGAAACTCGCCCACGACCGGATTCCGTTCGACGCCGACCCGCTCGGGCCGGCAAACCGGCTGGTGTTTGCGACAGGGCCGCTCCAGACCTCACAGATGAGTTTCACTGGACGGATGAACTGTACGGGGCTCTCGCCGCTGACCGACGGCCTGCTCTCCTCGAACGCGGGCGGGTTCATGTCTCGGCCCTTCGCCGACACGGGCTACGGGGCGGTCGAGATTACGGGTGCCAGCGACGAACTCGTCGGCCTGCACGTCCGCGACGACGGCGTCACCTTCGAGTCGGTGCCGGACCTAGAGGAAGCCGAGACCGACGAGGTCATCGACTACATCGAGGACGAACACGACCTGGGGATGGAACACACGGCCATCATCGGCCCGGCCGGGGAAAACGAGGTGCGCTTCGCATCCATCATCACGTCCGAGTCCCGCGCGTTCGGCCGCGGGGGCCTCGGCGCGGTGCTGGGGTCGAAGAACATCAAGTTCCTCACCTTCGACGGCGACTCCCGTCCCGAGATCGAACTCGAGGACGACGTCGTGGACGCCGTCCACCAGGAGGCGGCCACTTCGGACAGTCCGATGAAAGACGCCGGAACCGTCTCGGTGTCCTCTTACGCGAACGCCGTCCAGGCCGTCCCGACGAAGTACTTCGAGGAACTGTCCTACGACGGGATGGAGTCGATCGGCTCTTCGGCCGTCATCGACCACAAGTACAAGAAGGGGACCTGCTCGTCGTGTGCGTTCGCCTGCAAACTCCCGACCAAAGACGAGGAGAGCGGCCTCACCACCGAAGGCCCTGAGTGGGAGACAGTGATGGCCTTCGGGTCCAACGCGCTCGTCGACGACTTCGTCGAGATCATGAAGGCCAACCAGCGCTGTGACGAACTCGGACTGGACACCATCTCCTGTGGCGATACGGTGTCGGCCTACCTCGCCGCCAACGACGAGTTCGGCAACGTCGACCTGATCCACGAACTCGTCGACAAGATCGCCTACCGCGAGGAGGAGGGCGACCTGCTCGCGGAGGGGATCGACCGCGCCCACGAGGAACTCGGCGTGGAGAACTGGACGATGAAAGGCATGGAGTTCGCCGCCCACGACGGCCGCACGCTCAACGGCCAGGGACTGTCCTTCGCCACCTCGAACCGCGGGGCCGACCACATGTACGCCGAGGTGTACAACTACGAGTACCCGCTCGTCGCACCCAACGAGGCCATGGAGAAGGAGGGCGTCGCGGGCAAATCCGAGAAGATCATCGAACTGGAGAACCTGAACGCGCTGAAAGACAGCGGCGTCCTCTGTAAGTTCTCCTTCTCGAACATGAGCGAGGAGCGCTACGAGGCGCTGTTCCAGGCCGATTACGACCAGTTGATGGACGTGGGGAGCCGCATCGTCGAGATGGAGCGCCACTTCCACAACAAGCGCGGGAAGGACCGCGCCGACGACGAGGCACTCCCCTACGATCTGGAAGGACTGTCGGCGGAACTGTCGAACTACTACGATCTGCGGGGCTGGAACGACGACGGTACCGTGCCCGACGAGACGGTCGGTGGGACGTCGGCGGCCGGCGACTGACTCCTCGGTCCGTTGCAGGAAGCTTATGCCGGGGGTTCGCCTACGCCCGGTACATGACCGCCGAGACGCCGTTCTCACGTCGACGATTGCTGCAGTCGGGCGCTGCGCTCGGAGCGCTCGCGCTGGCCGGGTGTTCCGGCGGCGGGTCGTCGACCCCGACGAACCCGCCGATCGGGACCCGGGGACAACGGACGAACACGCCGACGGCCACCGAGACCGAAGTTGGGTACACGACTGCCGACGGGCCCGAACCGACGGCGCGCATGGGCGAGGTCGTCGCCGACGAGAAACTCGCGCTGGTCGTCGAAAGCACCGACAAGCAGACGGTGGGCGACGAGGCGTTCCCCTCGATCGAACTCCGGATCAAGAACCGCACGTCGGGTGAGTACCTCACGTTCGACAACATGCGGATGCACCTCCGCGACGACGAGGGGGACCGGTACCCGCGACGGGTGTTCGGCACCGACGCGGGCGCGGAGGTCCGCGCCGAGCAACTCGCTCCGGGCGAACTCGTCTGGGGCCGGATCCTGTTCCAGGCGCCGGCCGACGCGACCGGTCTCAGCGCCGTGTTCACGTTCGATTCCCCGGCGATCTCCTTCGACCGCGTGACCGTCGACCTCTCGGAGACGAACGACGAGGGCGTGACGCTCGAACAGTCACTCGACGTCGTTACGTACGACGTCGGCGAGACGGTCACTGACGGCGGGCTGTCCGTGACGGTCGATGGCGCCCGCGTCGCCGAGAGCATCGGCGGGTCGGGTGCCGGCGAGGGGCGGGTGTTCGTGGTCCCGAAGATCACCGTCGAGAACGGGACGGACGAACCACAGACCGTACGGACGATCTATCACACGAGCGTGAAAGACGGCAGGGGCCGAGCCTACGGGATACAGGACGACGCGAGAGACGCGCTCTCGGACGGGTTCCCCCGCTCGAAACAGATCGCGGCGGGCAATTCTCGAACTGGTGAGATCCCCTACGCCGTGCCCGAAACCGCGGGGTCGCTCCACTTCGTCTTCGACTTCTCCATCGATTTCGACGGGTTCCGGCGGTTCTGGGAGCTCTAGTCGGTGGGTTCCTCCCCGTTCTCGGCTCGACCGTACGTCGCCGACCCGTCGCGGCCGTCCGCCGCGTTCTCGTCCCGGTCGCCGTCGAGCCACGGCGTGTCCTCGCTGTCGCCGCCGGTCTTGTAGACGCCGCGCGCGGTCGCGACGTGGTGGTCCTCGACGTCGTGGACCTCGATGCTGGCGACGGCGACGTTCCCGCCCATCCGGAGGACTTCTGCCTCGGCGACGAGGTCGTCGGTGGCCGGCGCGAGGTAGTCCATTCGCATGTCGATGGTCGGCGAGACGTCCTCGTTGAGCGAGATGACCGCCGCGCCGCCGACCGTATCCGCCAGCGAGTAGGTGACGCCGCCGTGTGCGACCGACCCGCCGGGCACCGACGACAGTTCCTCGCGCATCTCGACGCGGCCCTCGGCGTAGCCGTCGCCGGCTTCGGTCAGTTCGATGCCCAGCAGGTTCGTAAACGGCATATACGAGAACAGCTCGGTGACGTCCATACGGACACATTCAATCACTGGGAAATAAGGGTTCAGAACACGAACCGGATTTTACCAGACGAGTGGCGGGGTGTGCTATCGGGGGCCACGGAGACGGGGCCGACCGCCGTTTCGCCACGGGCCGGGGAGAGTATGACACCATCGCACGCGTTCCACGATCGACAGCCAGTACGGGCACCTGCCGAGCAGTCAGCGATCCGACCGTCGCGGCCGGGGGGCAACGGATGACGATGCGGTATTTCACCTTCACGCTCATCCCGCTGGAGGACAGCGATTTCCATCCCACGATTGCCGCGCTCAAGGAGGACCCGGACATCACGCCGGAGCAGATGAAATACATCAGCCTCCGGGAGGACAAGACGGGGGTCGTCCTCGTTGGCCTCCGGGGGGACGAAGCCGCGGCCGAAGCCGTCTTCGAGGCCCACCCGAGCGCGCTCGACTGGGAACTGATCCCCGGCGATTCGGGCTTTTACGCCTACGTCCACTTCGACGACAGCGACCCCGCGGTCGGCCTCCTCCAGTTGCTCGACGACTACCGACTCGTGCTGGACCTCCCCCTCCAGTTCACCAGCGAGGGGTGGCTCCGGGTCACCGTCATCGGTAGCGACGACAACATCCAGGAGGCACTGGCCAACGTCCCCGACTCGATCAAGGCCGAGGCCACGGAGATGGGGACCTTCCAGCCCGACGACAGCCGCGCGGTCGCCGGCCTCACCGAGCGCCAGCGCGAGGTGCTCGAAGCCGCCGTCGAACTCGGCTACTACGAGGTGCCCAGGCAGGCCACCTACGAGGAGATCGCCGAGGCCTGTGATTGTACCGTCGGCACCGTCGGCGAACACCTCAACCGTATCGAAGCTCGCATCATCGCGAGTACGGTGAACTGACGGGACGATCGTTCGTATCGAAAGGGTGGATGGGGAGAGGGGTTTCCGGGGTCCCGAGCGCCGAATCGGGTCACGGGCGACGAGAGGGGACTGTCCGGTCAGCGTGGCGTGACGCTGTGACCGGCGCTCGGGTGACACGTCGATACTCCTAGTTCGATGGGTGATCGAGCCGTCGGGACCGGTGATCAACCACTGGTGGCGTTTCCACCTCCACGTCGAGTAGAGCGCCAGTAGCACCGTAGTTATGGAGTGGTTGGCGCTCGCGACCACGACGGATTCCCTCGTAAGTCGCTCCTAGGACCCTGGTCGTGTTCCATCTGGTCTACCAATCGATTCCTTCGTGTGTATCGCCAGTTTCGACTATCGCGCTGTCGACGTAGGCGAGGTGGTTGGCGGCGTCCTCGACGGCGTCCATCGCCTCCTCGAGCGTGACGATGAGTTCCCGGACGACGAGCGCCGCCGGCGTCGCCTCGTCCGCGAAGGCCGCCGAGAGCAACTTGTCCCGCGCCGTGTCACAGGCGGATTCGAGCCGTGCGACGGTCGACACCTGCGACCCGATCGCCGTCTCGATCCCGGAGCCACAGAGCGCCGCCCGAACGTCGCCCGTCGCGTCCACGAGCGTTTCCGTCCCCTCGACGACGAGGTCGGCCATCCGCACGAAGTCGGCGCGTTCGGTGTCGGTAAGCGCCGGTTGCATCGCCGCCAGCTCCGCACAGAACCGCTCGGCGTAGTTGGCGATCTCGTCGATGTGTGCGAACAGTTCGAGGACGCTCTCGGGCTGGAAGTACACGCCCGTGAAGTTCGGCGGCATCGAATCGCCCACCGTCGTCCGGATCTCCCCGAGAAGCGCGTCACAGTCCGACTCCAGTCCCGACACTCGTTGACATTCCCGCTGGAAGGCGTCCTCGTCCGTTCCGTAGCATTCGATGACGACCGGCACGCCCGCCGTACACGTCAGGACGGTGTTCAGATACCGGCTGCTCAGGTCTCGGAACTGCTCCCGGAACGCGACGGTCTGCGTATCAGACATCAGACACGAGTATCGGTCCGCCGGGGTAGTCGGTTGCTATGAGTGCTATATGCGGCTCTACACCCGTATCGAGCGTCTACCGTGAAAGAAAGGCGAGTGGTGTGTGACCGACAGTCTAGGGCAGCTGGAACTCGATGGCCGCGCCGCTGCCACCTTTTTCCGCTCGGGTCACTCACTGCGCTCGTGACCACTCGCGCAAAAATCTGGATCAAAAAGCGGCCACTCACTCCGCTCGTGGCCGTCCAACTGACTCGTTCAGGGCAACTGGAACTCGATGGCCGCGCCCTGACCGAAGCCGACACATTCGGTCGCGAGGCCGAGTTCGGCGTCGCGCTTGTTCATCTCGTGGATGAGCGTGACGGGCAGGCGGGCACCGGAGGCACCGAGCGGGTGGCCGATGGCGATTGCGCCGCCGTTGACGTTGTAGATGTCGTCGTCGAAGCCGAGTTCGTTCTGCGAGTAGACACACTGGGAGGCGAAGGCCTCGTTGAGTTCGACCAGATCGTAGTCCTCGGGGTCGCGACCGGTGCGCTCACAGAGCCCGCGCGTCGCGGGGACCGGGCCGATCCCCATCACTGTGGGGTCGACGCCGGCGACGTTGTTGCCGCCGATCTCCGCGAGGATGTCCAGGCCGTGATCCTCGGCGAAGTCCTTGCTCGTGATCATCGTCGCGGCGGCCCCGTCGGAGACCTGACTGGCGTTGCCGGGCGTGACCGTCCCGTCCGCCTTGAACACGGTCGGCAGTTCGCCCAGCTTCTCGGCGGTGGTCCCCGGGCGCAGGCCCTCGTCTTTCTCGACGGTGATCTCGTTGCCATCCTCGTCGTGGCCCTGGATCGGGATGATCTCGTCGTCGAAGCGGCCTTCCTCGGTGGCCTCGACGGCGCGCTGCTGGGACCGAGCGGCGTACTCGTCCTGGGTCTCACGGGACACGTCGTACTCCTCGGCGACCTTCTCGGCGGTCATCCCCATGTCGAGTTCGGCGACGTTGTAGTCGTCGTTCATCCGCGGGTGGACGTTCGCGGTGTTCTGGCCCATCTTCACGCGGGACATGCTCTCGACGCCGCCCGCGATGAGTACGTCGCGCTGGCCGGCTCGAATCGCGTCGCTCGCGGAGATGATCGACTGTGCCGAGGAGGCACACCAGCGGTTGATCGTCGTCGCGGGGACGGACTCGCCCAGGTCCGAGAGGAGCGCGATGACGCGCGCCAGGTTGTTGCCCTGCTCCCCGCGCTGCTGGGCACAGCCCCAGAGGAGGTCGTCGACGTCGTCGCCCGAGAGGCCGGTCTCGGCGAGCATCTCGTTGATCAGCGGGATCGACAGGTCCTCGCTGCGAACGTCCGCGTAGACGCCGTCTTCTTTGCCCTGGGGGGTTCGGTAAGCCTGCACAACGACAGGTGTGTTCTCTGCCATACCCACCCAATCACGGTCCATCATGTTAAATGCCGTCGAACTGGTAACACCTGCACTAACAGTTGTCTCGCACGCCAGACCCGGTGGTGTCCCGGATACGAGCCGCTTTACCGGTGTTAATCTGAGATAAGTAGAACCTAACAACCGACGAAACGATCCGTGGCGTCTGGTAGGGGCTCTCTCCCATCCTGCGGTCGAGTCCGGGGAGCTTATATCCGTCGCGCGGTAACGGTGGTGGGAATGAGTAACCCGGAGCTGGACGTCGTCGAGTTCCTGCTTACGACGGCCGTGTACAATGGGGATCGCGATCTAGACGAGGACGACCTGCCGCCGGCCTACCGGCAGGTGTTCTGGAGCGACGGCCGCATCGAACGACCGCTGTCGGCGACCGGGGGAACGACCACCGACGCCACCGGCGTCGAGCGGCCCTGGGACGCCGTCGGCGACCTGATGTTCACCGACCGGGACGACTTCTCCGGCGACATCGAGTTCACCGACCAGGAGCTGGCCGAGGAGTGGTTCCTCGACCGCGCCGACGAGGAGCGCATCCGCGGGAATCCCACGCTCGCGGCCGAGTACGGCGCGGAGTTCGACGTGACCCACGCCGAGGCCCGCGAGGCCAACCGGCCGGCCCGCGCCGACCGCGTCTGGATCGACAGCCTGCTCGACGAGTACTTCGACGACGAGGAAGAAGAGGAGATGTTAGACCTCGTCGACATCCGCGCGCCCGAGGAAGTCGAGATGACGATGGACGACCTCGTGTTGACCGGGGACCAGGAAGGCGAGATCCACAAGATCGTCAAGGCCATCGAACACCGGGATTACCTCGCCCAGATCGGCCTCCGCGAGATCGGGAAACTCCTCTTCGTCGGGCCGCCGGGGACCGGGAAGACCTCGGTCGCCCGCGCGCTGGCCCACGACCTCCAGCTCCCGTTCGTCGAAGTGAAGCTGTCGATGATCACCAGCCAGTACCTCGGCGAGACGGCCAAAAACGTCGAGAAGTCCTTCGAGGTCGCCCGCCGGCTCGCCCCGTGTATCTTCTTCATGGACGAGTTCGACTTCGTCGCGAAGACGCGCTCGTCGGACGAACACGCCGCGATCAAGCGCGCGGTCAACACCCTCCTGAAGAGCATCGACGACATCAGCCTCATCGACGACGAGGTACTCCTGATCGGGGCGACGAACCACCCCGACCAGCTCGACGCGGCGGCCTGGCGGCGCTTCGACGAGATCGTCAACTTCCCCAAGCCCGACCGGGGAATGCGCTCGGACATCCTGCGAGTCGTCACGCGGGAGATGGACATCATCGACTTCGAACCGGACGAACTCGCCAAGATCACCGAGGGCCTCACCGGGAGCGACCTCCGTCTGGTGCTCCGGGAGGCCGTCCTCTCGGCGCTGACCGAAGAGCGGACCACCCTCACCCAGCAGGACTTAGAAGACGCCGTCGCCGACTTCGAGGAACGGGACAACCTCAAGAACCTCGACATGATCGACGGCGACGCCGACGCCCTCGTCGCCGGCGGCGACATCTCCGGCGGGAGCGACGACGCGGACCACGCCCACGACGGCCACGACCACGATCACAGTCACGACGGCGAGGCGGACGACTAACGCGGCCGAAGGGTCGGGCTTTTTCTCCGCTCGGTCGTATCCGATACCTGATGGAGGTCACGCTGCTGGGGACCGGCGACACGACCGGGACGCCGACGCCGGGCTGTACCTGTGACACCTGCGAGTACGCCCGCGAGCACGACGTCGAACGGACCCGCTACTCCGTGCACGTCCGCAACGAGCGCACCGGCGAGTCCCTGCTCGTCGACGCCAGCCCCGACTTCCGCTATCAGTTCCTCGAACGCGACGTCGACCTCCCCGACGCTGCGATCATCACCCACATCCACTTCGACCACCTCGACGGCCTGGGCAACACCTACCGCCTGCTCGGCTCGCTGCCGGTGTTTGCCGCCGACGAGACCGACCCCGAGACGGGCGAGAGCGTCGCCGAGACGGTCGAGCGCCGCTTCGACTACCTCGACGCCGTCACGGTTCACGCACAGACCCCACTCGAACCGTTCGAGACCTGCGGGTTCGAGGTGACGCTGCTGCCCGTCGAGCACCCGCCCCTGGTCTGTTACGGGGTGGTCATCGAGGACCCCGAGACAGGCGCGAAGCTCTCGCTGACCGGCGATACGAACTACGGTATCTCCGACGCCGCCAGGGACCGACTCCGGGACGCCGACCTGTTGCTGGCCGACGGCATCGTCCCCGCCCACCTCTCCGAACACCACCCGCTCGGCGGAAAACACGAGGATGACGCGGGCGTTCCCCGGACTTTCGGGACGAAACACATGACTATCGAGGGTGCCCAGTCGCTCGGTATGGAACTGGATGCCGCCGAAACGCGGGTGGTCCACGTCTCACATTACGTGCCCGTCGACGAGGCCTTCGAGGAACCGCTGGCCGTCGACGGGGAGCGCTACGAGCTCTGAGTCGCCAGCCGATGCTTCCCGAACGACCACAGCGGATTTGTCGCTCGCGTCCCCAGTAGTGGCGATGACCGACGCCGACGACCTGCCGGCGGAACACCCAGTGCTCGCGACGGCACTCCTCGCCGTGGTGGGTGTCGTCGGGTACGCCGTGCCGACGGCGCTGTTCGGGCGACCGGTCGAACCGGTCCCGACCGCCGCGTTCGCCGGTGTGTTCACCGTCCTTTACTGGGGACTGATCGCGCTCGACCGGTACGTGCCCGAACTGGACCCGCGATAGCGACGCGAACGCTTATGACATTTCCTGACGTACGCTGACAAACACGGACAGACAATGCCGATCAGACTCGACTCCCCCGACGGCGATGAGACGCCGCCGGTCACGCCCGGGACGAACGCCCACGAACTGCTGTCGGTCCTGCTCGATCATCCGGACATGGGGTTCACGCCGAAAGAGCTGGCGGACCTCACTGACGTGCGCCATTCGAGCGTCCACAAGACGCTCGCACGACTCGAGGAGAAAGGGTTGGTTCGGAACCTCGATTCCTACTGGGCGATCGCCGACGACGTCGCGGCGTCGCGGCTCGGGAACGCGGTGAGCCTGCGACACGTCGAAGCCGAATACGGGGACGACGCGTACGGCGAAGACGACGGGTGGGTCGAAGACGCCCCTGATCTCGGCGAAAACGCGTAACGGTGGCGTATGCTCAGGGAAGTGTCGTCCTTGCACCGACGACGTTCAAAAGCGGGATTCGGCCGTATCTGGTGGTTTCCAACGCGAATCGACCGTTCTTCGGCGATCGATACACGGTTGCGGTCATCACGTCCACGGAACGCGACGAGGCGGTGTCGCTCACGCGCGAGTCACTGGCCGAGGGCGAACTCAAGACGTATCCGAGCTACGTGAGTCCCTGGTCGTTACACGTCTTCCCGGATCAGGAGATCACCAAACGTGTTGCGCAGGTCGGCGAGGCGACGATGGAAACCGTCGCCGACCGTATCCGTGCCATCACTGCGGTACTGTGACCCATCGTGGCGTTCCGGTACCAGTCTCATATCGATCGTCCCGCTAGTCGAGAAACCGATCCAGTCCCGACTGTCGGCGCTGTCGCCCCTCGGGGTCGGCTTCCCACGGTTGTCGCCGCGCTCGCTCGGCCGGCAGGTCGACCTCGGGCGGGTCCGCCGGGTCGAAGCCCGCACACGCTTCCCCGCACTCGCTCGCGGGGTCGACCAGCCGACCCTTCCAGGCGCAGAACGGGAGCCCGTCCGTCCCAAACCGCTCGCCGGCCTCGGCTTCGGCGCACGCGGGCATCTCGTAAGTGCGCCAGCCCTTCCCGTAGGCGCGCTCGGCCACCCGCCGTCTGTAGCGTGCCTTCTCGGCGGCGGTGATGACTTCGACGTCCGTCCGCGCGGTTCCGCGCTCGACGATGTCGACGCCGGGGTCGTCGGGGGTCAGCGGCTCCGGCTCGCGGATCACCTCCCGCTCGCCGCTCTCGGGGTCGAACCGCCAGACGCCGATCTCCTCGGGGATGCGGTTCAGGTGCGCGCCAGTGACGTACGACGCCGTCGCGAGGACGACCGCGTCGAGCAGGCCGAGGCTCACGTCCTTTCTGAGCTGGGTCTGCAGGTCCCCCGGGCGAGACAGGTCCGGCTTGTTCTCGATGCCGACGAGTCGCCCGAACCAGTCGTCGGGGTATCGCGCCGTCTGGCGGACGTAGGTCCGGCCGCCGCGGCGCTCGCGCTCGAAAAAACCGAGTTCGACCGCCCGCTCGACGACGGACTCGGCGCGGTCGGGGTGGATGTCGAAGGCGTCCTTCCAGTAGCACGCGCGGCCGGTGCCCACGTCGCTCTCGATGGCGGGCGCGGGAATCCGCTCGGGCGTGACGGCGGCGCGGTCGGCGAAGGTCGGGCCGGGTTCGACGACGAGGAGGTCCATGATGCGCCGGCCGCGGACCGACGTGCCGAGCTGGCGGCTCAGGACGGCCTCACGGGACCGTTCGAGGCGGGCCGCCAGCGCGAGTTCGAAAGCGAACTCCTGCACGCGTAGGGGCAGGGGCGGCCGGCGCAAAAGCCTCGCGCTCGGGTCTGGTGTCCGGCGTTACTCGTCGCGGGCGTCGGTGAGGTCCTGCATCCCCTCTTCGATGGTCTTGGCCTGGTCGAACTGCGACTGGGCGGCGTCGGTGATGGCCTCGATTTCGTCGGCGACGTTGCGTGCCTGGGTGGCCGTCTGGTCGATCATGGCGGCGACCTCCTCGGTGCTGGACGCCTGGTCGTCCGTGGCGTCGGCGACCTCCTCGATGCCCTCGGCCGTCTTCTGGGCAGCGGCGACGACGTCGTCGAGTTTCTCCAGGATGGCTTCGACGCGGTCGACGCCCTCGCCGATGCGCTGGCCGGTGTCCGCCAGACTCTCGGCCGTGTCCGCGGTGTCGGCCTGGACGCTTTCGACGAGGGCTTCGATTTCGGCGGCCTGGGTCTGGGACTCCTCGGCGAGTTGCTTGACCTCCTCGGCGACGACGGCGAACCCCTCGCCGGCCTCGCCCGCGCGGGCGGCCTCGATGGAGGCGTTCAGCGCGAGGATGTTCGTCTGCTCGGCGATGTCGTCGATGATGTCCACGATGTCGCCGATCTCCGCGACGGCATCCTGGAGGTCCTCGACCTTGGTGAGCATCCCCTGGCGGTCGTCGTCGAGTTGCTCCATCAGGTCGCGGGCCTCCCCGGCGGCCGCACGGCCGTCGTCGGCCAGCGAGGCGGCATCACGGCTGGTCGTGCGAACCTCGTCGGCACTGGCAGCGACCTCCTCGATGGAGGCGCTCATGTTCGACACCTCGTCGGCCACCTGCTGGACGTCGTCGCGTTGCGTCTCGGCGAGGTCGGAGATCTCCTCGCTCCCCTCGGCGACGGCCTGGGTCGCCTGGCGAAGTTCTGCGATGGCCGTTTCGATCTGTGCTGCGGTCTCCCGCCTGCGTTCGAGTTCCGCTTCCTGTCGGCGGATGTCTGTGATGTCCTGGATGATCGTCGTCCCGCCTACGAGCGCACCGTGGTCGTCGTACAGCGGGACGCTCGAGAGGACGACGTCGCGCCGTTCGTCGTCGTGGGTCAGGAGTTCGAGTTCCCGTTCGCGGATCGGCTCCTCGCTTTCCAGGACGAGTTCCAGCATCGTCGTCTTCGTGTCGTGGGTCTCGTCAGTCCGGTACACCTCCCACAGCGACAGCTCGCGGGCTTCCGCCTCGGTGAGTCCCGTCAACTCCTCCATCGCCTCGTTGTACAGGAGGATCTCCCCCTCACGGTCGAGGACGATGACTGGCTGGAGCAGCTCCTCCAGGGCGTCGACCCAGATCTGCTCGCCCGACTGGAGGTACGCGTCCATCGCGACCTGCAGATCGAGGTTCGTGATCCGGAGGAACGACTGGAGTTGCCCACGGGTTTCCTCGACGGCCGCGGTGGCGTCGTCGGCCTCGGCCACCTCGTCCGCGAGCCGGTCGAACAGTTCGTCGACGATCAGCCCGTGATAGTGGTTGTACATGCCGATGTACTGCTTGGGCGGCATGTCCAGGCGCTCGTGTAACTTCCCGATGACTGCGCGCTGGCGGAAGTACTCGTGTCCGTAGCCGGGATCACCGTTGGGCGCGTACGGGTGGTCGCCCAGGCTCAGCATGTATCGACGCTGCGTCCATTCGAGTTCCTCGACCGACCGATCCGACCGGTCGAGCACTGACTGGGTCTGGTCGTACTGACCGAGGTGGTCGTAGAAGTACGTGGCGACGTCGTCCGCAATGTCCTCGAGCAACGGCGTCATGTCCGCCAGCCGGTCGACGTCCGCGTCGTCGAAGCCGACGAACTCCTTTCGCCAGTCGATCTCGGCCGGGTCGAGACCCAGCGACGACAGCAGTTGCTCCTCGTCGATTTCCGCCCGGAGGCCGACCTCGTCCAGTGACTCGTCCCCGCCTGCTGGTGGTGTCACGCGACCGCCGTCCGGGGTCGGCGGTCCACGAACGACTGTGTCGTGATCGCTACGCTCCTCGGACTCCGTCGGCCGTATCCGGTCCCTGCCTCGCCACCGACGGTCGAGTGCCGACCGGATTTCCTCAAGGTATGTCATCGTTGAAATATAGTAACCAGCCTGACAATCTGGGTATGAACTCGGCGAGTATCCTACGTATATCTACCGGAATTTGCCCCCGTCGACGACGGCACCGGCGAGCGACACGCTGTGGTTGGCGTGCGTCGACGTGTTCGGCTGGCGGCAGTGGCGGTCGGGGGCGCGGCGTCACCAGGTGCAAACAGCAACTTTATCACCCGCAGGCGGCGAAAGGACGATAAGATTACTTCCGAAATGACTGACGAACACCGACAACCGGAGGTGAACATCGGACTCGTGGGCCACGTCGACCACGGCAAGACGACGCTGGTGCAGGCCCTCTCAGGGGAGTGGACCGACCAGCACTCCGAGGAGATGAAACGCGGGATCTCGATCCGCCTCGGCTACGCCGACGCGACGTTCCGAGAGTGCCCCGATATGGAGGAGCCAGCCCGGTACACCGTCGAGGAGGAGTGTCCGGACGGCTCCCCGAGCGAACCGCTCCGGACTGTGTCGTTCGTCGACGCACCCGGCCACGAGACGCTGATGGCGACGATGCTTTCGGGTGCCTCGCTGATGGACGGCGCGGTACTGGTCGTCAGTGCCAGCGAACCCGTCCCGCAGGCACAGACCGAAGAGCACCTGATGGCGCTCGACATCATCGGCATCGACAACATCGTCATCGCCCAGAACAAGATCGACCTGGTCGACCGCGACCAGGCCGCCGACAACTACGAGCAGATCCAGGAGTTCGTGTCCGGTACTGTGGCCGAAGGCGCACCCATCGTCCCCGTGTCCGCCCAGCAGGGCGTCAACATGGACGTGCTCATCAACGCCATCGAAGAGGAGATCCCGACGCCCGACCGGGACCCCGAGCAGGACGCTCGGATGCACGTCGCCCGGAGCTTCGACATCAACCGCCCCGGCACCACGTGGGACTCGCTGATGGGCGGCGTCCTCGGTGGCAGTCTCACCCGGGGACGGCTCCACGAGGACGACGACATCGAACTCCGCCCCGGCCGCGAGGTCGAGGAGGGCGGCCAGACCGAGTGGCGCTCCGTCGAGACGACCGTCCGGTCGATCCAGGCCGGCGGCGAGAACGTCGAGGAGGCCTCGCCCGGTGGATTGCTCGGCGTCGGGACGGGACTGGATCCGTCGCTGACGAAGGGCGACGCGCTCGCGGGGCAGGTCGCCGGCCCGCCCGGGTCCCTGCCGGCGGTTCACGAGGAGTTCACGATGGACGTGGAACTGCTCGAACGCATCGTCGGTGACGTCGAGGAGGAGGTCGAGGAGATCTCCACCGGCGAACCGCTGATGCTGACGGTCGGCACGGCCACGACGGTCGGGTCGGTCACGAGCGCGCGCTCCGGCGAGTGCGAGGTCGCGCTGAAGCGGCCGGTCTGCGCCGAGGACGGGGCCAAGATCGCCATCAACCGCCGGGTCGGCGCGCGCTGGCGGCTCATCGGCGTCGGTACGCTCCGGGAATGAGGGTCTGTCTCGACACCAGCGCGCTGATGATGCCGGTCGAATGCGGCGTGCGGGTGTTCGAGGAACTCGATCGCCTGGTCGATACGCAGGAACTGACAGTCCCCCGGGCCGTCGTCGACGAGCTGGCGAAACTCGCCGACGGCAACGGCAAGGAGGGGACCGCCGCCAGCGTCGGACACGACCTGGCGACCGAGCGCTGTGCGATCGTCGACCACGAGGAATCGTACGCCGACGACGCCCTGGTCGAACTCGCCTGCGAGGGCGAGTGCGACTACGTCGTCACCAGAGACCACCCTTTGCGGGACCGTCTCCTCGAACGAGACGTTCCAGTAATTGGTTTAAGGGGCCAGCACAAACTCGCCATCACTCAACCATAACATGTACAAACGGGTTCGACTTCGCGACACGGTCGAGGTGCCGCCCAAGCACCTCGCGGACGTAACGCCGGGCCTCGTCAAGCGCCTGCTCCAGGACAAACTGGAGGGACGCATGGACGAGGACGTGGGGAGCGTCGTCTCGGTCATCGAGGTCCACGACATCGGAGAGGGTGCGGTACTGCCGAACCAGCCGGGCGTCTACTACGAGGCGGAATTCGACGCCCTGACCTTCGATCCGCAGATGCAGGAGGTCGTCGACGGGGAGATCGTCGAGGTCGTCAACTTCGGTGCCTTCGTGGGTATCGGGCCGGTCGACGGCCTGCTGCACGTCAGCCAGATCTCCGACGAGTACCTCGCGTACGACGAGGAGAACCAGCAACTCGCTTCCCGGGACTCGAACCGGACGCTCGGCGTCGGCGACGCGGTGCGGGCGCGGATCGTCACCAAGAGCATCGACGAGCGCAACCCTCGGGACAGCAAGATCGGCCTGACGGCCAAACAGGTCGGGCTGGGCAAGCACGGCTGGCTCGACGAGGAGCGCAAAGAGCGGGAGGCGACCGCGGGTGAGTAACCATGGCCGATAGACTCGTCTGCCGGGAGTGTCACCGCGTCCAGCAGTCGGGCGAACAGGAGTCGTGTGTCTCGTGTGGCTCGACCTCGCTCACCGAGGACTGGGCCGGCTACGTCATCATCAGCCACCCGGACCAGAGCGAGATCGCCGCGGAGATGCAGGTCGACGAACCGGGCAAGTACGCCCTGAAAGTCCGCTGAGGCCGTGACCGACGACACCCTCGACGACGCGGCGGTCGTCGTCGAACTCCAGGCGGAACTCCGTTCGGAGCTCAAGGAGCCGGTCGGGCCGATTTATACCGATACCGACGCCATGCTGGCCGAGGCGGAACGGCCGCTGATCGCCGTCGGCGACATCGTCACCTATCACCTGATGACGGCCGAGCGGATGCCGGACGTGGCGCTGGTCGACGGGAAGACCAAGCGGTCGGCCGTCGAGGACCACATCCGGGCCGAGATCGACGGCGGCGCCTTCGACCGGGAGCGTCGCGTCTCGAACCCGCCCGGAACGCTGTCGGCCGACCTGCTGACCGCGCTTCGGGACGCGATAACCGACGCGGCCGAGGGTCGTTCGACGGTAATCGTCGTCGACGGCGAGGAGGACCTGGCGGCGCTACCGGCCGTCGTCGCCGCGCCGACGGGCGCGAGCGTCGTCTACGGCCAACCCGACGAGGGGATGGTGCTGGTCACCTGCGAGGGCGAGGCCGTCGACCGGATGCGGGACCTGCTCGGTCGGATGGACGGCGACACCGAGCGGCTGTGGGCGATCCTCGACGTCGCGGGTTAGCCGTCGACGGTCCAGGCGACGAGGCGGACGTTTTCGGGGTCGAGTGCCCACCGGTCGCGTAGTTTCGTGAGCCACGACCACAGCGTCGCCCAGTCGTAGGCGGCCAGTTCGCGCAGTCGCTTGGGCACGGCCCGGTAGACGTGGCCGTCGTGCTCGACGGTCCCCTCGGTCGCGAGCGTAAACACCGTGTCGCGGGGGAGCACCGACCAGGTGTCGACGTCCCTGTCGAGGAGTCGGCCCTGCCGGTCGAACTTCTCGGTTCGTCGTACGGCCCTGTCCCAGTCCGCCTGTGACGCGATCGCCGTCAGATCGGCGGTCGCGTCCCAGTCGATCCGTTCGAGTTCGGCCAGCGAGATCCACGAGCCGTCGCCGGGCGCGTCCTCGTAGTCGAGTCGGGCGACGCGGCTCATCGGGGAGGGAACGCCGCGGTCGGGGGCGATCGGCTCGAACGCCCCGGTCTCGTCGTCGCCGAACAGACAGCCGTCGAAAGGGGCGCGACCGCCCAGCAACTCCTGGAGATTGACGAGCGCGCGCCAGCCGTCGCCCTCGGACCCCTCGCCGGACGTGTCGACGTGGCGATATTCGACCCAGCCGTGCGTGCTCGTGCCCATCGATAGCCTACGTTCTCACGCATGCTATGTATCTGTTATCCCATCGGAACTGCTGTCTGGTGGTGGCGTGGGTGCGAGACGGTGGCGTCGGTCGGAGTCGATTCCCTCGCGAGTGTCGTCGTCGAGCGGTCCCTTCGAAATCCTTTTACTCGCTTCGCGGAGACGTAGGACCAACGAACCATGGATATCGATATCATCGAGGAAGACGAGAACCCGATGTTGCACCGGACCGACGTTCGATTCGAGATGGTCCACGAGGACGCGACGCCGTCCCGACTCTCCGTTCGTGACAGCCTCGCGGCGAAACTGAACAAGGACTCCGCCGAAGTCGTCGTCCACGAACTCGACACGAAATACGGGATGCGCAAAACGGTCGGCTACGCGAAGGTCTACGACTCGCCCGAGTACGCTCAGGACGTCGAGCAGGACCACATGCTCGAACGCAACAAGATCGCGGCCGACGAGGCCGAGGAAGAAGCAGAGGAAGCATAGATGCCCCGACACGAACTCTACGACGACGACGGCACCACCGAGAAAGAGCAGTGCCCGCGCTGTGGCGACTCGTTCCTCGCCGACCACGGTGACCGTCTCCACTGCGGTCGATGCAGCTACACCGAGTGGAAATAGGGCGATGGGGCGAGCGGCGCGACGCCGTCTCCCGGCCGACCGACCGGTGAGCGGACCGGAACCCGCTCATCGTGTGCACCCCGCGAGCGATCCGTGAGTCGCGACACCCGCGTGCTCGGCATCGAGGGGACCGCCTGGGCGGCCAGCGCGGCCGTCTACGACGCCGCCACCGACGACGTGTTCATCGAGACGAACGCCTACCAGCCCGAGAGCGGCGGCATCCACCCGCGCGAGGCCGCCGAACACATGGGCGAACACGTCCCCGAGGTCGTCGAGACGGCGCTGGCCCACGCCCGGGACCTCGCGGCCGAGGACCCGACCCACGAAGCCGGCGACCCGCCGGTCGACGCGGTGGCGTTCTCCCGCGGCCCCGGCCTCGGACCGTGTCTGCGCATCGTCGGGACCGCCGCGCGCGCGGTGGCCCAGCGACTGGACGTGCCCCTCGTGGGCGTCAACCACATGGTGGCCCACCTCGAAATCGGCCGCCACCAGTCGGGCTTCGAGTCGCCGGTCTGTCTGAACGCAAGCGGTGCCAACGCCCACGTCCTGGGGTATCGCAACGGGCGCTATCGGGTCCTGGGCGAGACGATGGATACCGGCGTCGGCAACGCCATCGACAAGTTCACGCGCCATCTGGGCTGGTCCCACCCCGGCGGGCCGAAGGTCGAGCAGGCAGCACAGGACGGCGAGTACGTCGACCTACCCTACGTCGTCAAGGGGATGGACTTCTCGTTTTCCGGCATCATGAGTGCCGCGAAGCAGGCCGTGGACGGGGCTCCCGCGAGCGAAGCGAGTGGGGGCTCGTCGGACGGGACGTTCGACGGTGGCGAAGCCGTCGAAGACGTCTGTTTCGGCCTCCAGGAGAACGTCTTCGCCATGCTGACGGAGGTCGCCGAGCGCGCCCTGTCGCTGACCGGCAGCGACGAACTCGTCCTGGGCGGCGGCGTCGGCCAGAACGAACGGTTACGCGAGATGCTCGGGGAGATGTGTGCCCAGCGCGGCGCGGACTTCTTCGCCCCGGAGAACCGCTTTTTGCGGGACAACGCGGGTATGATCGCCGTGCTGGGCGCGACGATGTACGAGGCCGGCGACACGCTGGCCATCGAGGAGTCGCGCATCGACTCGAACTTCCGGCCCGACGAGGTGCCAGTGAGCTGGCGCGGACGGGAGCCGGTCTCACGACCGACCACCGACGAGACCGAGGTCACGGGGGCCGAAGCGACGGTCACGATCGAAACGGATCGGGTCGTCAAGCGACGCGTGCCCCGTTCCTACAGGCATCCCCAACTCGACGAGCGGCTTCGTCTCGAACGCACGCGCGAGGAGGCACGGCTGACGAGCGACGCGCGCCGCCACGGCGTGCCGACGCCAGTGATCTACGACGTCGACCCCGCCGAGGCGACGCTCGTCTTCGAACGGGTCGGCGAGGTCGACCTGCGAGCGGCCCTGACCGAGTCGCGGGTCCGGGACGTGGGTCGGCACCTCGCGACGATCCACGAGGCCGGCTTCGTCCACGGGGACCCGACGACGCGGAACGTCCGCGTCGCCGGCGTCGAGGAAGACACGGGCGACACCCGCACGTACCTCATCGACTTCGGACTGGGCTACTACACCGATGACGTGGAGGACTACGCGATGGACGTGCACGTGCTCGCTCAGTCGCTGGCGGGCACGGCCGACGATCCCGAGCGGCTGTTGTCGGCGGCCGAGGACGCCTACGCGTCGGTCGGCGACGAGGCGGTCGTCGACCACCTGCGCGAGATCGAGGGTCGCGGCCGGTACCAGTGAGCGGATGGGCAAACGACTTTAGTGCGCGCCGACGTATCAGCGAGCATGGCTGACAAACCGCAATCCGGAGAGATCTTCGGTGTGCCGTACAACTTCGAGCGACCGTCGATCAAGCGCCTGCTCTCCTCGTACTGGCGGCCGGGCGAGGGGATGCTCGTCGAGAAGCCCTTCGGCATCGGCTACACGCTGAACCTCGCCAACTGGCGGTCCTGGATCGTCCTGGGCGTCGCGGGCGCGCTCTTCTGGCAGCAGCGCGGCGGCGACGACGAGGGTGGCATCGAGACCGACGAGGACGACCCCGTCGAAGTCATCGTCGACTGAAGCGACGCCTCTTTTGTCCCGCCACACCGACGGCGGGTATGCTCAGGTTCGTCACCACGAACGAGGGGAAACTCCGTGAGGCCCGCGAGTACCTCGGCGCCGAGGCCGAGGTCCGACAGCTCGATTTCGACACCACCGAGATCCAGGCCGACGACATCGCGACCGTCGCCGCCCACAGCGCCCGCGAGGCCTACGAACACGTCGACGAACCGGTCATCGTCGAGGATTCTGGACTCTTCGTCGACGCGCTGGCGGGGTTCCCGGGGCCGTACTCGGCGTACGTCGAGGACACGCTCGGTATCGAGCGCGTCTGGCACCTCGCGGAGATGGAGGACGACCGGTCGGCGTCGTTCCGGAGCGTCATCGCCTACTGCGACGGCGAGGGCTTCGCCGCGTCACCCGAACCGGTCGATACCGAACGGCGCGGGCCGGACCAGGGCGCCGACGAGCGCGCGACTGCGACCACGGACGATCAGGTCGCGGCGGGCGATATCCCCGTCAAACTCTTCGAGGGGTACGTCCCCGGCGAGATCGTCGCGCCGCGGGGCGAGGGCGGGTTCGGCTACGACCCGATTTTCGAACACGACGGGACGACCTTCGCCGAAATGGACGCCGAGGAGAAGAACGCGGTGTCCCATCGGGGACGGGCGTTGGCGAAGTTCGGGGAGTGGTACCAAGCGCGAACGCAGTGAGCGGTTGGTACCAGACCAGTCGCAGCCCGCGCAACGAAGTGAGCAGGACCGTCTGGGCGTGGTTCCAGGAGCGAACGGAGTAAGCGACCGGTAGTCACGGGCCGATGTCGAACGCGTCGGGGTTGTACCGAAGGATTTCGCGGGCTTCCGCCCAGATGTCCTGTTCTCGGAGGCGATACCGTGCCAGTCCCGGGTTGCGGACGAGTTCCGCTTCGATGATCCGGAGACGGTCGGAGGGGTACATCTCGTCCCAGTCGAGCGTTCGGGTCCGCTCTTGGGGTTTCGTGTCGGCGTCGAAACCGAGATCGCCGTCGGCTTTGCGCTCGACCGTTCCGGTCTGGTACCGCATCCAGGAGTCGTAGGACGCGAACGGAACGGTCTCGGTCGGTGGCCCTTCGCGTCGGTACTGCGCCCGGTAGCGCTGGTGGGTCGGTTTCTCGCCCCAGAGGTGGCCACTGGAGACGATCTTCGTCCGGCGCTCGGAGTCGACGGCGATGTCGTAGCGAACCTTGGCGCGGACGAACTCCGTCGAATCGAACTGTTCGGTGACGCCCTCGCCTTTGAGCATGATCGACTCACGACGACTGTAGGGCACCGACGTGTCCACGGCCCGCTCGTAGACTGTGTGTTGCATCTCGGGCGCTGGCCGTGTGGCGTCCGGCTCGGTTCCGGCCCACTTCTGTCGGTGACTGTCGCTCGGGTTGAGCCAAGGAGCCATACGATACGTTCGCTGTTGGTACACATAATTATGTGGAACGGTACCAACCAGCTCTGTCGGGAGGCGTCGCGGGACGGACGTTTCGTTCGGGGAGCTGCGACCGACCGATTCTTAGGCTCCCACGGCATAGCGGCGGGTGATGGAGAGCCCCCTCTGGACGACCGAACACGCGCCGGACATCGACGACCTCCCGCAGTCGGAGGTTCGCGAGTCGCTGTGGGGGGCCGTCGAGGAGCCGATGAACCTGGTCGTCCACGGGCCGAAAGGCAGCGGGAAGACCGCCGCCGTCCGGGCGCTCGCCCGGGAGACCCACGCGGACCCGGACAACGACTTCGTCGAGATCAACGTCTCCGACTTCTTTGGGATGACGAAGAAGGAACTGAGCGAGGACCCTCGCTTCGAGTCCTTCATCACGCCGAAACGCAAGCGTGAGTCCTCGAAAGCCGATCTCATCAACCACGTCCTGAAGGAGTCGGCCAGTTACGCGCCGGTGTCGGGGGAGTACAAGACGGTGCTGCTGGACAACGCGGAGGGCATTCGCGAGGACTTCCAGCAGGCGCTCCGTCGCGTGATGGAGCAGTATTACGAGACGACGCAGTTCGTCATCGCGACGCGTCAACCCTCCGCGCTCATCCCGCCGATCCGCTCGCGGTGTTTCCCGGTCCCGATGCGCGCGCCGACACACGAGGAGACCGTCGCGGTGCTCCGCGACGTCGTCGAGGCCGAGGACGCCGACCACGACGACGACGGACTGGAGTACGTCGCCGGCTACGCCGACGGCGACCTCCGGAAGGCGCTGCTCGGTGCCCAGACCACCTTCGAGCAGGAGGGTGCGGTCACGATGGAGGCGGCTTACGAGGCGCTTGGCGAGGTCGGCGTCGACGACCGCATCGAGGAGATGTTAGACGACGCCGAGGCCGGCGAGTTCACGGACGCGCGGAAGACGCTCGACGACCTGCTCGTCGAGGAGGGGTTCAGCGGCGAGGAGGTGCTGGCGGACGTGCTCCGGATCGCCGGGTCGCGGTACGACGCCGACCGGATGGCTCGGCTCCACCGACTCGCCGGCGAGATCGACATGGACATCAAGGAGGGGACGAGCGACCGGATCCACGTGAGCCACCTGTTGTCGAACCTCGCTGGCGGCGAAATCCCCGCGAGTCAGGAGTAGACCTCGGTGAACTCGAAGCGCGCGCCGCCGGACTCGCGCCGCTCGTCCGCCGACTCCCCGCTCGCGTCGCTCGCGGGGACGCCGCCGGCCTCGGTGACGGTCACGGCCCAGCCGTGTGCGGTGGCGATTTCTTCGACCATCGCGAGCCCGAAGCCGGTGCCGTCGCTTTCGTTCGAGTAGCCCATCTCGAAGACGTGGTCGCGTTCGCTCTCCGGAATCCCGGGCCCGTCGTCTTCGACGTAGAAGCCGCCACCGCCGTCGAGGAGGCCGACGCGGACGGTGACCTCGGGGCCGCCGTGTTCGACGCTGTTGCGGTAGAGGTTCTCGAAGATCTGCAGAAGGCGGTCGTGATCTGCCTTGATGATCTCGTCTGCGTCGACCCGGAGGGTCGCCGTCTCGTGGTCGACGCTGTCCCAGGCTCGCCGCGCGACCGCATCGAGCGAGATCAGTTCGAGGTTTGGGGTGGTCTGACCCTGCTTTGCGAACGCGAGCACGTCCTCGATGAGGCGGTTCATACGGTGGAGACTTCCCTCGGCCGCCCCGAGGTGTTCGTCGAGATCGCCGGTCTCGCGGGCGGCTTCGATCCGGGAGAGGGCGACCTGGAGGGGATTGCGCAGGTCGTGGGAGACGAGGCTCGCGAACTGGTCGAGCCGTTCGTTCTTCGCTTCGAGTTCCTGCTCGCGGCGCTTGAGGTCCGTGATGTCGTCGATGAGACCGACGACTTTCTGGACCGTGCCGTCGGGTTCACGGACCGGGTAGGCGTCGGCCTCGACCCAGCGAACCTCGCCGTCGGGTCGCCGGATGCGGTACTCGATGTGGTAGCTGTCGTCGCAGTCCTCGTGGTCGAAGACAGTCGATAGCCAGGCACGCAGTTCGGTGCGGTCATCGGGGTGGGCGGTGTCGACGTACGCCCACAGCTCGTCGCCGAACTCCGCTTTGGTCCGACCGGTCACCTCCTCGAACCCCGGACTGAGATACAGGAGTTCCTCGCCCGTCGCGTCCGCCATCCAGATGATCTCGTGGACGCTGTCGGCGATCTGCCGGAACCGCTGTTCGCTCTCTGAAAGCTCGCGTTCGCGCTCGATGCGGTCGAGTGCCGTCCGGGCGCTGTCGGCCAGCAGTGTGACGAGCGTCCCGGTCCGGTCGTCGAAGGGACCGACTGCAGTCGAGCCGACGACGATCACGCCGTGGTCACCGACCGGGACGGAGACGCCCGCTCGCAGTTCGGTCTCCTCGAATCCCGGCGACGTCCGGATGTCGTCGAAGTGGACGGCGCCGCCGCTCTCGAACGCCTGACCGATGCTGTTGCTGTCGTCGGCGGGAACCGTCGGCAACGGCGTTCCCACGGCAGTCTCGTCGAGGGACTGTGCGACCGGTTCGAGGGGGCCGTCGGGCTCGGACTGGAGGTAGACGGCGACGCCGGAGAGGCCCAAGCGGTCCGTGGCCGTCTCGACGATCCGCTGGCTCACCTCGGTTTCGCCCGTGGCGTCGAAAAGCGCCCGGGACGCCGCGTGGAGCGACTGGAGGGTGTTCTCGAACCAGCGCCGGTCGGTGACGTCGCGCATGATGACGACGGCGTCGTCGCTGGCCGGCGCTTCGAGGGTGCTGATCTTGATCTCGGCGTAGCGACGGCTCCCGTCCGGCGTCTCGTAGGATATCTCCGTCGTCTCGACTGCCTGGCCGTCCAGCTGTCGGTCGACCTGATCGCCGATCGTCTCGGCCGTCGACGAGGAAAACGACGTGAGCGATTCCAGTCTCGTCTCGAGGACCGGGTCCCGATCGGTCTCGAACCGCTCGCAGAACGCGTCGTTGACGTACTGGATCTCGTGGGCCGCCGAGAGGACGAGCACGGGGTCGGGCGTCGCGTCGAACAGCGTCCGGAACCGCTCCTGTGACTGTTCGAGCCGACCGGCGAGTCGCTGGGAGAGACGTCGCCGTTCGAGCAGGTTCTCCAGTCGCCGGTAGAGGACGGATTTCTCGACCGGGACCGACACGATCTCGTCGATGACGTACAGGCCGTCGATGTCCGTCCAGTCCGCCGGATCGAGTCGCTCGCTCGGCGGCTCGCGGCTGACGAGGACGACCGGGACGAACACCGGATGGGTCCGCTCTTTGTGGTCGACCAGCCACTCGCGGTGGCGGACGAACGACGCCGGGTCGACGATACACATGTCGAACGGGTCGTCACCGGTGCCGACCCCGACCTCGTAGCTCTCGGACAGCCAGTCGGCCAACAGCTCCCGGTTGCGGTCGTCGTCGACGAGCAGTCGTACCCGTGTGGCGGGTGAGGTGTCTCCCGGCAGCGCTCCGTCGTCTGGGCCGTTCATCGGCGTTCGTCGCTGCCGTCCGTCAGAAAGTGAAACCCCAGAACCGTTTTACCAGTCCCCGGCGGGCCGTGAACCGGATCGTTCCGGCCCTCGATGAACCCACCGCGAATGATCTCGTCGAGACCGTCAACACCCGACGACACGCGGTCCAGAGAACGATCAGCCATCTTACTTAAACGGAGAGGGTCGGAGAGTATGTATCTTCCCCCGCGATTTCAGGCCGTGATATTCGGTGGCGGGAAGCGGGACGAACGTCTACTTGCGTCGGGAAACTGCGCGCATTCGGGACGGAAACGGCCGCGGATCACCCGGTTCGTTCCAGAACGAGGACGTATCTGGTCAGCGAGCGGTGGACGCGGCGCTCGAACCGGTCGGTCACCGTCCACCCGGCGTCGCTGGCCGCGTCGGCCCAGGATCGGTCGGCGACGACGACTGCCCGCGGTGCCACGCGGCGGGCCTCGGCGAGCGCGCCGGCGACGAGCGAGTCCAGGTCGCGGTTGGCGATCTTCGACTGCCGACCGTACGGGGCGTCGAAGACGACCGCATCGGCCCCGTCGGCCGGCAGGGGGAGTGCCGTCGCGTCCCCCTGTGCGGTGTGGTACCGGCCCGGCTCGGGGAGCCCGTCGGGCGTCGAGCCGTCGAGGAGATGCGAGAGGTTCCGGGCGGCACCGCGGGCCATCTTGGTCTGGGCGTCGAGGCCCAGTACGTCGGCCCCGACCAGGCCGGCCTCGGCGAGGACGCCGCCGGTGCCACACATCGGGTCGACGATCAGTCGGCCGGGCCGTGCGCCGGCCACGTTCGCGAGCGCGCGCGCCAGCAGCGGGTCCATGCTTCCGGGCTGGAAGAAGGGCCGGTCGGTGGGCTGGCGGGTGCCGAAGTCCCGGACGCTCTCGACGGCGAGCCAGCCGAGCGCGCACAGATCGCTGGCAAAGGCCGCCTGCAACACGTGGTCGGGGGCCTCCAGGTCGACGGTGAACCCGCGGTCGACGAGCACCTGGCCGAGTTCGCGCTCGGCGGTCTGGGTGTCGATATCGGTCGATCCGCGAACGTCGCGTGCGCGCACGGCCACCGACCCCGACCGCTCGATGGTCGCCGCGTCGAGCAACGCCCGGGCGCTGGCCACGTCCGGGTCCGTGCGGCCCAGGAGCTCGCTGGCCCGGTGGGTGTAGGCCAGTCCGCGGACGCGCTCGGTCACGCCGCGTGCGGTCGCCAGGCCGGGGGCGACGACGGACACGTCGGTCGCGGCGCTCGCCGCCTCCCGCGCCGCGAAGGCGTCGTCCTCGCCGCCGAGTTCCAGCAGGTACACGCCCGCAGTTGGCCGCTTGACCGACATAACCCTCCCGGTCGACCGCCCGAACGACCCCCATCATAAAGCGGAGCGACGCCGCCGAAACCAACATACGTAATCAAACATATCATCGAGAGGTATCAACCTTTATAAGCCTTAAATACGTGTTTTAAGTCGAGACATGGTTGACCCCAAGGAAACAATCAATATTGAGAACGTCGTCGCCTCGACGGGTATCGGTCAGGAACTCGATCTCCAGAGCGTGGCCATGGACCTCGAGGGGGCGGACTACGATCCCGAGCAGTTCCCGGGGCTGGTCTATCGGACCCAGGAACCCAAGTCTGCGGCACTCATCTTCCGGTCGGGTAAGATCGTCTGTACCGGCGCCAAGAGTACGGACGACGTCCACGAGAGTCTGCGGATCGTCTTCGACAAGCTTCGCGACCTGAACATCCAGGTCGACGAGGACCCCGAGATCGTCGTCCAGAACATCGTCACGTCGGCGGACCTCGGTCGGAACCTCAACCTCAACGCCATCGCCATCGGCCTCGGACTGGAGAACATCGAATACGAGCCCGAGCAGTTCCCCGGACTGGTCTACCGGCTGGACGAGCCGGACGTCGTCGCGCTGCTCTTCGGCTCCGGCAAGCTCGTCATCACGGGCGGCAAACAGCCCGAGGACGCGAAGGAGGCCGTCGACAAGATCGTCTCGCGCCTCGAAGAGCTGGGTCTGCTCGACGGGTAACGGCGAACGCGTTTTTCCGGACCAGAGGGCCCGCGAGCGTGCTGTCTGGCGCCGCGCGGAGTCTCGTACTCATAGCACAGGCTACATACCGTCCCGGGTCGAACCGCCGGTATGCTCCCGTTCCCGTTGCAGGCCGACGTGACTGGCGGCGGGTTGGTGGCCGTCGTCGTGACCTTCTTCGTCGTCGCCGCCTTTTACGCGTTCACGCTTCACCTCGCGGCGATGTTCTTCATCGGCGAGGTCCCCAGTCAGCGCGCGGCGTACGTCTCGCCGGCACCGACCGTCGTCTCGCTGTTGCTCCAGCGCTATGGGGTCGAGAGCGGCGTCGTCTCGCCCGGCATCGGCGTCGCCATCACGATCCTTGCGACCTTCGTCGCCGACGCCATCGCGATCAGCTACGTCTACCGGCTCCGCTGGTCGTCGGCTCTTCCGCTGACGATCCTCCACTTCACGTTCGCCGTCGTGATGGGAATTGCCCTCAACGGCATCTTCGGGTTCGTGTAACCCTCGCCCGCACCGAACTCAGTCGCCGCCGGCCCGCCCGTCGGCGACGTCGAACTCGAAGTCCAGGTCCTCCATTTTCTCGGCCCACTCCTCGCGTTTCTCCTGGTGGTCTTCCAGGAACGACTCCATGAGTTCGGCAGCCTGTTCCTTGCAGCCGCCACAGAGCCGCTCGCCGCCGACGCACTCGTCGTACACTTCCTTGGCGAACTCGTCGTCGTCGCCCGACAGGAGGTAGGCGTACAGCTCGTAGACGGGACACTCGTCGGCCTTGCCGCCCTTCTCGCGCTGTTCCTCGGCCGTTTCGCGCCCGCCCGTCGTCGCGGACCTGACCTTGTCGTACCCTTCCTCGGGGTCGTCGAGCAGGCTGATGTGACTCGCCGGGATCGACGAGGACATCTTCCCGCCGGTCAGCCCGGTCATGAAGCGGTGGTAGATCGACGACGGCGGGATAAAGCCGTAGCCGCCGTGGTCGGCCTCGATCTCGCGGGCGAGTTCTTCGGCCTCCACTCGGTCCATCTCGAAAGCGTCGACGTGGCTCTCGTAGCGGCGTTTCTCGCCGTCGACGGCCTCGACGAGCGCGTCGAACGCCTCGTCGGTCGCCTGCCGGGCGAAGAAGCGCGTCCGGGGACGGAGTGGCTCCTTGCCAGCTTCGCGCAATTGATTCTTAGCTTCCTGCTCTGGAGTGGTTCCGGATGTCGACTCTTCTACTTTTTTCTCGGGCATCTCGTCGAT
This sequence comes from Halorientalis salina, assembly GCF_005049285.1. Taxonomy (GTDB): domain Archaea; phylum Halobacteriota; class Halobacteria; order Halobacteriales; family Haloarculaceae; genus Halorientalis; species Halorientalis salina. Next base: position 206,474 of record NZ_SOSC01000004.1, read on the forward strand.
TTCCCAAGAGACAGCATCAATGCCGCCTTCGAGATATTGGGCTGCCCAGCCACACCGAATCGTCTCGATGTCCCTGTTATCGGCTTCCTCACGAAGGGTCTCGTATGCACTACCCACAACATCGTAGACGTCAGGGTCTGATTCGAAACTCGCGAACGCTTCGGTGACCTTGAAGAAACGCATCCGCTCGGCAAGGTCCCGGGCGAAGCGCATGTGGGGGTCCTGGTCGGGGCCGACCGGGATGACGGTGGGTTTCGGTTCGTCCAGTTGGGGGTAGAGGATGTCCGCCATCTGGGTCGTGACGCTCTGCATGTGCGAGATGTCGGTCTCGCCGTCGAAGCCGTAGATGGCCTGGAACTCCGAGAAGTTCGCCTCGATGCCCAGCTCGAAGGCCAGGTCCTGGACCTCCCGATTCGTCGACTGGCGGTAGAGGTCGCCCTCCTCGGGGTCGAATCCCAGGGCCAGCAGGGAAAGGACGTAGTCGCGGGCGTGTTCGTCGATCTCGTCCCACGTGAGGCCGCGGGCGCTGTGGGCTTCGAGGTCGGCGATGAGGCCGTAGGCGTCCCCGCCCTGTTGCTGGTGCCAGATGATCTCGTCGAAGACCATCTTGTGGCCGATGTGGGGGTCGCCGGTGGGCATGAACCCCGAGAGGACCGCCCACGGCTCGTCGTTGCGCATCGCGTCGGCGATTGGTCGGTAGTCCCGGTGGCCGAAGATGACCCCGCGGCGCATCAGGTAGTGGGGATTCGGGACCTCGTCTATGACCTGATCGAACTGCTCGATGCCGAACTGCTCGAACAGCTTGCGGTAATCCGAAACCGTCGAGGACCCCCACGGGTCCAGGGCGACGTCGTCGGCACCTGCCGCCCCGCCGTCGGGCAGCGGTGTTTCGGTTGCCGCGTCGTCCGCGGGCGGTGCCTGCTCGTCGGCAGTCGATTCGGGCTCCGAATCGGTGTCGTGTTCGCGTGTCATCTGTAGTATGGTGAGTCGCTGTGTCCGTCGTGCGAGGCGTCGGTCGAAAAAGCGGAGAGCAACGCGCACCGCGCCCGCGGTCACCGCGCGGCCCGGGTCGCGAGACTGTCCGCTTCCGGCGTCCAGTGCCAGCGCCACGGCCACGTCGCGGAAGCGGACATCTTGGGTGAGAGTAACCGCCAGCAGGTCTTTAATCGTTTCCACTCGAAGCTACGGGGTCAGCCGTCCCGCGTCGAGCCAGTGGATGCCCTCGTCGCCGACCAGCGCGAACACCATCCGTTTCCGGACGCCACCCGCCAGGCGCACGTCCAGCGCCAGGTCCCGCGGCGCGAACGCGTGATCCGCGGGCAGGACCCGCACCAGCAACTCCGAGTGGCTCAGGTTCGCGACCGACTCCACGTCGGCGTAGGTGCGGAAGTCCGCCCCGAACTTGTAGCCGGTCTTGGGCACGACGCCGCGCTCCCGGAGCGCCGCGTACACCCGGAGCCGGCGGTCGAACCGGTCGCCCTCGACTTCCCGACCGCAGGAACGGACCGCGTCCTCGCCGCCCTCGACGTCGAGTACCCCTCGACGGACGAGATAGGCGGCCTCGACCAGCGAGAGCTGGAGCGTCTCGATCGAGCCCTCTTCGCCGTCGCCCGACAGCGGCTGGCCGTAGAACCCGTGCTGGAACAGGGCCGCGGGCGGGTCCCAGACCAGCACGCGGTCGTCCAGCAGGTCCCCCGGTACGCCCTGGGGCGGCTGGTAGTCCGTCGACCCCGTGACTTCGGGCCGATCGGTTTCGAGGTACGTGATCTCGCTCTCCTCGTCGACGACCGCAAGCACCACGTCGCCGAGGTCCGCGGCTGGCACCGTCGCGCGCTCACTGACGACTCGAACCCGGTAGGCCACCTCGTCGTCCCACGGGCCCTTGCCCCGAGGGTACACCACGAGGTCCGCCCCGTCCGGGTCGTCGACCCAGTCTGCCCGGGCCGGCGAGAGGTAGAACCCGCGGTCACGGAGGTCCTTGTACACCAGGAAGTGCAGGTCCGGACAGGTCGCCGAGGCCAGGAACTCGCGGAACCCCATGCCGTCGACTGCCGTCAGGTCGCCCCGGAAGAGGAGGTGGGCGGCCTCGATCGGAGCGAGACGGATCTCCTCGCCGTCCGGTCGGCCGTAGCCGCGAGCGTCGTAGAACTGCTCGCGAGCCTGTCGACCCGCGCGGACGATGCCGTCCGAGAGCGTCGCGTTCATGCCGCCGACTCGGGGAGCCTGCCGCAAAGCCTCTCTGGTCGACCCCGACGACGCGACCGACGGTTTCTCAGGTCTCTGGAACAGGCGAAGAAAGTATACGAGCGAGGTGAACAGTTCGATTCGTGGAAAAGTCCGGCGTCGGCGACGACGAGGAGGGGGCGGGGACGTCTCAGAGCGGGGACGGGACGACGGTCCCCTATCGGAAACTCGTCGAGAACGCCCACGAGGGGATCGCGATCATCCAGGACGAGGAGTTCGTCTACTGTAACGAGCGGTTCGCCGAACTGTTCGAGACGACGGCGGCCGAACTCCGCGGGCAGCCGTACCTCTCCCTCGTCGACGAGGCCGAGCGAGCCACCGTCGCCGACCGGTACGAGCGTCGACTCGCCGGTGAGGACCCGCCGAAGCAGTACCGGTTCACCACCGACGAGGGACGCGTGGTCGAGACCTCCGGCACTCGAATCGAGTACGAGGGGCGGCCCGCGGACCTGGCGGTCGTCAGGGACGTTACCGAGCGCGAGCGCTACGAGAACGCACTGGACGGTCTCCACGAGATCACGCAGGCGTTCCCGCGTGCCGAGACCAGCGACAAGATCGCCAGCCTCGCCGTCGAGATCGGTCGGAACATCCTCGACGTGTCCGAACTCTGCGTCTACCTGCTGGACGAGGACGAGGGTGTGCTGGAGCCGGTTGCCGTGGACTGTAGCGACGAAGCAGAGCGCGAGCGGGCGACCGTCGAACCTGGCGACGATCCGGTGTGGACGACCTTCGTCGACGGTACCCCGGAGCGAATCGACGCCGCCAGTGAGCGAGAGGGGCTGGCCGACGCCGATGGCAGGGGAGACACGCTCGTCGTTCCGCTGGGCGAACACGGCGTGCTGGTCGCCCAGGTCCCGACTGACGAGCGAGCGCACGATCGGTGCGAACTGGTCGAGACGCTGGCCGCGACCACGGCGGCGGCGCTCGACCGGGCAGAGCGCGAAAGCGAGTTGCGAAGCCGCGAGGCGGAGCTCTCCGCGATGGCCGACCGGTACGAGCAGGTCAAACGCTGGGCGGACCTGTTCCGTCGCGTCGTGAACGCCACGTACACCGAGCCGAGCGCACCGGCGCTCGAACGGGCAGTCTGTGAGACGTTCGTGGAACACGGCCCCTTCGAGTTCGCGTGGATCGGGGGATGGGACCACCAGCGAGGTGGCCCCGAACCGCGGGCCGTGGCCGGTGACGCGCGTGGGTATCTGAGCGACGTCTCGCTATCGACGGACGACGACCCGACCGAACCGACGCTCCTGGCCGCCCAGACCCGGACCGTCCAGTCGGTCCCGGACGTGGTGCAGTCGGCGCGGTCAGAGCCCTGGCAGCGCAGCGCGACACAGCGAGGGTTCCGGTCCGTGGTCGGCGTTCCGCTGGAATATCGCGGCGTCGGGTACGGCGTCCTCGGGCTGTACAGTTCCGACCAGTCAGTGGCGGGCGAGTTCGAGCGGGACCGGTTGACAGAGAGCGGCGGGATCGTCGCTGCCTGCCTCAACGCTCACCGGCGACAGGAGGCGCTGCTGGCGGGTCACGACACGGAACTCGACTTCGAGCTGTCGGACCTGGACTGTTTCCTCTATCGGTTCGCCAGGGACGCCGACTGCACGCTGCGGTTCGACGGCGTCGTCCCGGACCCAGCCGGCGAGAACCGCGTGCGGGTCACGGTCGAAGATGCGCCAGGCGCTGCCGAGCGGTTCCGTGAGCGGGTGGCCAACTCGTCGGCCGTCACCGACCTGGAGCAACTCTCCGAGGGCGCACGGGGAGCGACGTTCTCACTCCAGCTGACCGAACCGTTCATCGGGTCCGTCCTCGCAGCCCACGGGCTCTCGCTCAGAGGGATGCAGGCCACCGAGCGAGCAGCCAGCGTGACGGTCGGCGTTCCCGCGGTCATCGAGAGCCAGCGAGCGGTCGCGATCGTGACCGACCGATACCCGGGGGCGACCATGATCGCGAAGCGGTCGACACCGGGCCGCGACGCGGTCGACGACCAGCGGGTGGGGCAGCTGTTCGACCGCCTGACCGACCGCCAGCGTGAGACGCTCGAACGGGCCTATCGGGGCGGGTACTTCGACTCACCGAAGGGCCAAACGGGCGAGGAGCTCGCCGAGAGTCTCGGCATCGCCTCGTCGACGTTCCACGACCACCTCAATCGCGCCCAGCGAGAGGTGTTCGAGGCACTGTTCGAGGACGCGACGGACTGAGTTCCGCGGTGGTGCGCTCGTTGGCAGGCCCACGAGTCCCGCAGGTCGGAAATATCCGCATCCCCGGAGAACGCCTCGTACATCTACGCCACTATACTTTACCGACCGTTGATTCACAGACCGAACAAGTTCGCGGACTGATACCACACCGCGTTCAGTGTGACGCTGGCACCGGCTGGGTTCACTCGTGACGGGCGGAAGCCAGCGCGTATCCGCGGGAAACCACAGATAGTGTGAAACTATGGCAAGTGCAGACGAGAATCTCAAGATCACGGACGAGGACAGGCGGCAGGTCAATGGCTCGACGCTGTGTGACGAGATCGGCATCGACGCCGACGAAATCGCGTGGCGGAAGTCCTTCACCAGATTCAGTGAGGACGACAGGCAGCGGCTGAGCGAACTCGACGCGACGTTCGAGTCCGTCGCCGACGACCTGGTCGAGGAGTTCTACAGTCACATCCAGTCCCATCCCGAAGCGACCAGTTTCCTCGACGCGTCCACGAAGCCCGTCGAGATGCTAAAAAAGAGCCAGCGGGACTACCTCACCGATCTGCCGACGGGCGAGTACGACGCGCAGTACTTCGAGCGACGCGCCCGGATCGGGAAGATCCACGACATGCTGGACCTGGGTCCGAAAATCTATCTCGGGGCCTACAGCGTCTACTACGAGGGGCTCGTCGAGGCCATCGCCGAGGACGTCAAGAGCGAACTGCTGGCTCCCGACGGCGGGACGACGGCAGCCAGCGGGAGCGCCGGACAGTCCGGGCTGACGCCGGAGGAGGCGGTCGACGCCGTCGCCGAGCGGACGCTCTCGACGCTCAAGTTGCTCACGCTCGACCAGCAGGTGGCGATGGACACCTACATCCACTCCTACAGCCAGCGGATGGAAGACGAAATCGAGCGGCGCGACGACGTGAGCGAGGAGGTCGAGGCCGCCGTCCAGGAGTGTCAGGACAGCGCGAGCACGGTCGCCGACCGGAGCGAGGAGATGAGTGAGGTCGCGACCGCCCAGACCGACAACATGGAGCAGATCGCCAACGAGGTCTCGAACCTCTCCGCGACCATCGAGGAGGTCGCCTCGACGGCCGACCGGGTCAACGCGACGAGCGACGAGGCCGCGGACCTGGCCGCGGACGGCCAGGACGCCGCCGAGGGGGCCATCGACGCCATGGAAACGGTCAGCGACTCCGCCGGCGCGGTCGCCGAGGACGTCGACCGCCTCCAGGAGCGCGTCGACGAGATCGACGGGATCGTCGAGGTGATCAACGACATCGCCGAGCAGACGAACATCCTCGCGCTGAACGCCTCGATCGAGGCCGCCCGGGCGGGCGAGGCGGGCGAGGGCTTCGCCGTCGTCGCCGACGAGGTGAAAGCCCTGGCCGAGGAGTCCCAGGAACACGCGAACCAGATCGACGACATGATCGCGAACATCCAGTCGGACACCGACGAGACGGTCGAGAGTCTAGAGGAGACGACGGCCCAGGTCGACGACGGGATCGAGCAGGTCGAGACCGCCATGGAGCGACTCGTCGACATCGTCGAGGCCGTCAAGGACGTCTCACGCGGCGTCGACGAGGTCGCCGACGCGACCGACGACCAGGCGGCCAGCACCGAAGAGGTCGCCAGCATGGTCGACGAGACGGTCGAACGGGTTCACGAGGTGGCCGACGGCATCTCGGAGGTCGCCGCGGCGAACGAACAACAGCGGGCGAAAGTCGCGGAGATCAGCGCGTCCGTCGATCGGCTGACCGACACTGACGGGTAGCCCCGTTCACGCCGTTTGACACCCCGAATCCAGACAGCGCTCGCCGGTCCCGGTCTCGAACCGCGGCAACCCGCAGTCACACTCGCCGACGACGGTCCCAGCAGGTATCCCCCAGCCGGTGTCACAGTCCGGATAGTGCTCACAGCCGGCGAGTAGCCCCCCACGCCGCAGGATTCTGAGGTCGCCGTCACAGTGCGGACAGCTCCACTCGCGGTCGTAGGCCGCTTTTACTGCCTCGTCCAGCGACTCGCAGTCGCGGTCGATGCAGACCTCGAACGCCCGCCCCCGAGCCACGCGCATCCGCGGGTGCCCACACTCGCATGACTCGTCCAGCACGGTCGCGTCGCGGGGAATCCCGTGACGGGTGTCACAGCCCAGACATCGCACGGCACCGTCGGCTCGGACCAGTCGACCATCACAGCCTGGGCAGTCGCCGACCGGAACTCCTGCGGGCGAGGTCGGGTAGCTGGCGCTCCCGTACTCCTCGTGGGTCTCGACGCGGAGCCGCTGGTCGCCGTCGGTCGCGGTCAGGGTCCCGTCGCGGAGCGATACCGAGTCGGCTCGGGTGAGCCAGGCGACGGGCTGGTAGCCGTCGGAATCGTGAACCAGGACGGTGTTGTCGGGTTTGCAGACGATCAGGACCTCGCCGTGGTGTTCCTGGTCCCGTGAGCCCTCGAACGTGGTCGTACACTCGCCGGCCAGGACGCGGGTGCCATCGTGCATAGCCCTGGCTGGTCGGGTTCTGGTACATAAACCTCGGGTCGACGCTGGGCGGACGTGTTGGGGCAGTAGAATGGGGCGCGGTGTTGGGGTCGAGCGGGTGGGACGGTGTGGGATCGGGTGGGGAGTGTGGGATGGTTTGGGGAGGGACGCGTGAACCCGGGGACCACAGGGCTGGGAGAGGACCACCAGTCCAGTGGGGGTCAGTCGCTGTTGTAGTCGCGGCCGACCACGAGGGCGAGGAGATTGGCCGCGACCAGCGCGGTGAACGGGACGAGGTGTTCGCTGGCGACGCCCGAGAGCAGCATCGGGAACAGCGCCAGGGGGAGCACCACGGCGCTCCAGAACCCGACGAACTGGACGGGCACAGCAAGCGATCCGAGCGTCCGTTCGGAGACGATACCCCCGTCGCGAGCGGCGGGCCGGTCCTGGTGAGTGGATTGGGTGGACATGGTGGGCCTCTCTGCACTCGTCGCTTGGACAGACAACCCCATATAAGGGGTCGAAGCTTCGGACGAGTTCGCTTCGTTTCGTCGAATTTGCTGCCAGCTTCGAACGTTTTAGCAGTATTCTACTCTAGTTTTACGTGCCAACTGACTTTTCATAACTCCCTCAAAACCGTCTAGACGTTTTATCGTCTCTTCTAATCTGTTTTTAGCGCGGTTGATTCTTCGAGGCGGACCCCCTCGTTCGAAATCGGAGTGCCGGTGTCCCAAGCGCCGTCCGAGGCGGGCCAGCGGCGTCGAGGCCACGGCGCGCGGTACCGCGTTCAGTCACTCCACGCGGACGGTCCGGGAGTCCGACACGGGCAACAGCGGCAGTTCCGGGAAGTGCACTTCGGCGGTGTAGGTCAGTTCCTCGGCATCGCCGCCGAAGACGCCCACGGGAAGCGTCGCGGTGCCGAGGTAGGTGTCGGTCTCGGTCATCTCGTGGCCGTTGACCGTCACGTGGACGCCCGCGCGAGCGCCGTCGCCGGCGTTCGAGACCGTCACCTCACACATTTCGTTCGCGCCGCTGGCGATACTGTCGGGGAACTCGCCCCAGTCGAACTCGAGGGCGGGCAGCGAGCGGGCGCTCCCGGCGACCTGTTTCGCGACGCCCTCGGCCAGTCCCGCCGCGACGAGGCCGTCGACGCCGGCCACGCGAACGTCCGCGACGGAACTCAGTCCTTCCTTGGCCAGCCGACTGGCGCGGCCGGAACCGACCCCGTCCAGCGCGGTCAACTCGACGGCGTCCTCGCTGACGCCGTGTTCGATGCGGGCCTCGACGCGGCTGGCCAGGTTCGCCGCGGTCGCGCCGGCCAGGTGGTCGAGGAAGGATCGAAGGGCCGCCAGCAGTCGCAGCGCGTTCTGGCGGATGATCCAGGCGTCGCTCCGGAGTTCCGCCGGCGTCGTCGCGTTCATGCTCGACTGGAGAATCGCGAGGACCTTGCGGGGCCCCGGGTCCAGCTCACTCCCGAACTGGCCCAGCACCGCCCGGACCGCGTCGCGCTCGTCACGGCGGGCGCTGGCGCTGTCGAACTCGCCGGCCGTCGCGACGGCTTTCAGAATGTCGTCGCTATCGAGCGTCGTCGTCGTACCGTCCTCACTGGTCGCTCGCTCTGCAAGCGTCGCGAACTCCCGGGCGGTGTCCAGGCGGAGATAGAACTTCGAGGCGAGTCGCCCGAGCCGCGTCGGCGAGAGCCGGAGGTCCTCGTCCATGTCGACGAACCCACGACTGACGAGACTCTCCAATGTGTCGCTGACTCGTTCGCGGAGTTGGCCCTCGGACTCGTACTCGTCGGGAGCCGAGCGGGCACGCACCGCATAGAAGGTCGTCTCGATCCAGTCCAGGACGTCGTCTAGATCCCGGACGGTCCCGAGGACGATCTCGGCGTTGAGGTGGGCGTCTAAGTCCTCGGCCAGTCGGGACTCGATCTCCTTGCCGTCCCGGAGCAGTTCCCGGTACATATCGGCGTCGGCGCGGTCGCAGACGACCCAGGCGTACCCCTGGTCGTCGTAGCCCGGCCGGCCGGCCCGCCCGAGCATCTGGAGGACGTCCAGTGGACTCATGTCCACTTCCCCCTCCAGCGGGTCGTGAAGCTTGGTGTCCCGAATGACGACACAGCGGGCGGGGAGGTTCACGCCCCACGCCAGCGTCGAGGTCGAAAAGAGGAGGCCGAGGGTCCCTTCGCGGAACCACTGTTCGACCAGTTCCTTGTCGCCTTTCGAGAGGCCGGCGTGGTGGAAGCCGACGCCGTCCAGGACCGACTGGCGGAGCGTCTCGTTGTCGATCTCCTGGGCGTCCTGGTGGAAGTCGTAGTCGCCGCGGGCTCCCATCGGTACGTCCCGCTCGGCGATCTCGTCGCGGGCCTTCTTGGCCGCCTGGACGGTGTCCTGGCGGGAGGAGACGAAGACGAGGGCCTGCCCCTCCTCGCGGAGGTGTGGCTCGACTAAGTCCATCGCGCGGTAGAGCCGGCGGTACTTGTCGGCGAAGGCGTTCTCGCCGTGCGTGTAGGTTTTGACGCCGGCTTCCAGCGGGACTGGTCGGTACTCCTCGCCGAAGGCGAAGGTCGTCTCCGGCGGGGCGTCGAGCCAGTCGGCCACGTCGTCGATGTTGGGCATCGTCGCCGAGAGAGCGACGACGCGCGGGTCACAGAGCCGCCGGAGTCGCGAGATCGTCACTTCGAGGACCGAGCCACGGGTGTCCGAGTCAAGCAGGTGCACCTCGTCGATGATGCAGGTGTCGACGTCGGTGATAAAACCGTAGCGGGGCGAATCGTGTTTTCTGGTCGCGGAGTCGGCTTTCTCGGGCGTCATCACGAGGATGTCGGCGCGCTCGGCGCGTCGGGGGTTGAGGTCGCGCTCGCCCGTGACGACGTACACCGAGTAGCCCAGGTCCTCGAAGCGCTCCCACTCGCTTTCCTTCTCGTTGGTGAGCGCGCGCAGCGGTGCGAGGAAGAGCGCGGTCCCGTCGGCGTCGAGGGCGCGACAGATGGCGGCTTCCGCGAGCGCGGTCTTCCCGCTGGCGGTCGGTGCGCTGACGACGACGTTGTCCTCGCGTTCGAGGATTGCCGGCAGGGCCTCCGACTGCATGCGGTTGAACGACTCGAAGGGGAAGGCGTCCGCGTAGTCGGGGAGGAGGTCGCTCACCGCGACTTCGGGTTCGTACTCCGTACGACCTGGCACGTGGAAAGGGGAGAGGGCTGATAGTATAGGCGTTTCTGTAGCGAGCGAGACTCGAACGGAGTGAGAGTCTCGAAGCGAGCGAGGTGCGACCACCGGGAGCACCTCGAAGCCCCACGTTTATTCACCAGCGGCCCCCACTACTCGGCAATGAGTCGCGCCCGCAAACCCGACTGGCTGAAGATGGCCCCGCCGTCGGGCGAGCGCTTTACCGACATCAAAGAAACCCTTCGGGATCACGACCTCCACACCGTCTGTGAGGAGGCGAACTGTCCGAATCTCGGGGAATGCTGGAGCGGTCGGGACGGTCCCGGCACCGCGACCTTCATGCTCATGGGCGACCGCTGCTCTCGGGGCTGTAACTTCTGTGACGTCCAGACCGGCGGGATGGAGCCGCTGGACCCCGAGGAACCCGAGAACGTCGCCGACGCCGTCGCCGAGATCGGCCTCGATTACGTCGTGCTCACGTCGGTCGACCGCGACGACCTGGCCGATCAGGGTGCCGGCCACTTCGCCGAGACCATCCGGGCGATCAAGGAACGCCAGCCGGACGCGCTCGTCGAGGTTCTGATCCCGGATTTCCGGGGCGAGGAACGCCTGGTCCGGAAGATCATCGACGCCGACCCGGACGTGATCGCCCACAACGTCGAGACCGTCGACCGCCTCCAGTGGCCGGTCCGAGATCGACGAGCAGGCTACGAGCAGTCCCTCTCGGTTCTCCGGCAGGTCGACCGCGAATCCGACATCCACACCAAGACCAGCCTGATGCTGGGCGTCGGCGAGTACGACCACGAGATCTACCAGACCCTGCGAGACCTTCGAACTGTGGGCGTCGACGTCGTGACGCTGGGCCAGTACCTCCAGCCCTCCCGGTCGCACCTGGAAGTCAGCGAGTACGTCCACCCCGACCGGTTCGACACCTGGGAGCGGGTCGCCGAGGAGGAACTGGACTTCCTCTACTGTGCCGCCGGGCCGATGGTCCGCTCGTCGTACCGCGCCGGGGAGCTGTTCGTCGAGGCGGTGCTTCGAGACGGCGAGTCGGTCGACGAGGCCTGAGAAATGGCAAAGCAGGCCTGAAACGAGTGGTTACGGCCCGTTGTCCGTCGAGACGATGACTACGGCCGGTCCGTCGGTCGACGCCGGACACGCGTCGGCGCGACGGACGGGAACGCTCCCGAGACTGCGAACCTCGTCGGTCGAGACCCCGTCCACCGATTCCAACAGGAGCACGATCGGGTACGCCCGGGTCTCGCCGCCCGCGAGGCGCGGGTCGTCGACCGGGCTGGCTGTCGACCTGCCGGCGACCACGACGGCCGACGCTCGCCCGGCGGGACCCGATCCCGACGACCCGGCGTACAGACAGGCGTCGTAGTTCGGCAGTCGCGCCGTGCGGGCGAAGTCGAACTCGTTCCGGGCCGTGACCGTCCCCAAGCGGACCAGCTCCTCTTTTTCAGCGTGGTCGCTCACTGCGTACCACCGCTCGTCGGGCGTCGAGAGGTTCACCGTCGACTCGGTGTCGAGTGAGACGGTCGGTCGTGGGCCAGCGAGGTCGTGGGCTATCGCACCGCCACCGACCAGCAGCAGGACCACCACGACCGGGACTGAAAACCGACGGTCGATGGGGTCGGCAGTTCGCAATCGCCACCGCACCGCGAGGAGGGCCGGCATCCCGACGCCAGCAGCGACGAACACGGCGAGCCCACCGAGCGGCCGGATGAGGGCTGCCGGGAGCACGAACGCGAAGACGGTCGCACCAGCGGCGGAGAGAGCCGTATCGAGTCCGCGGTACGGGAGCGCGTTACCCGCGAGCACGAACGCCACAGCCACGGTCGCCAGTGCGACGAGTGGGAGTGTCGTGGACAGCCAGTCGGGGACGCCGAGGACGAGCGCAGCGCCGACTGCCCCACCCGCTCCAGCACCGAACGTGGCAGACAGCGTGATGTGGTCCCAGATGGACTCGCCGGGCGAACCTCCAGGGACGGTGTCGTCGATCCCTCTCCCGGCACTGAATACGCCCACGATTGCCAGTACCGCGAAGTACAGCACCGTCTGGAAACCGAGCAGAATCTTGCTCACCCCGGCAAAGAACACCAGCGGTTCCAGTCGTCCCAGGGGCGGCCCGAACGCGACCAGGCCCAGGATGCACGTGAGGGCGGTCAGGAACTGCATGACGAGGAGTACCGAATCGGCGAGTGGTGGACGACGCTGCCGTTCGGTTGCCATATGGAATCAGGCAATCCGACTGACGGAATAAGTCTTGTGTGGTTGTCAGGAACGGCCGGCGCGCCCGAGCGACTGCCCGTCGAATCGCGATTGTTGTGAACATACCACATCGAAAACGTTCGTCCAGATATTTGCTGCTCTCTGCGACGTTTCTGTGTGTTCTTCGAGGATTTGTCCCGGACTCGCACGACCGGCCGGGCAAGATTGGCAGCTAGCGAAAGGTATTTGGGAAAATAATATTACCGAGCCAAGAGACGTTCTAGTATGCCTCGGAGGTTTTTCGTGTGAGTACGTTACAACGGGACCCGGGCGAACGGGTCGAGATCTTGGACGAGGAGGGACAGGTCCGGGACGGTGCGGACGTGCCGGACCTCTCCGAGACCGAACTCGTCGAGATGTACCGGGAGATCCGACTGGCACGACACTTCGACCGACGGGCGGTCTCGCTGCAGCGTCAGGGTCGGATGGGAACGTACCCGCCGCTGTCGGGTCAGGAGGCCTCACAGATCGCCAGTGCCCACGCGCTGGACGAGGCCGACTGGCTGTTCCCGAGTTACCGGGAGGCCGGTGCGGCGCACGTCCGCGGCATGAGTCTCAAACGCATCCTCCTGTACTGGATGGGCCACGAGATCGGGAACCTGGTTCCCGAGGACGTCAACATGTTCACGATGGCGGTGCCCATCGCCACCCAGATCCCCCACGCCACGGGGGCGGCCTGGGCCTCGAAACTCAAGGGGGAGGAGAAGGCCTTCCTCTGTTACTTCGGGGACGGCGCGACCAGCGAGGGCGACTTCCACGAGGGCCTGAACTTCGCTGGCGTATTCGACACCCCGACCGTGTTCTTCTGTAACAACAACCAGTGGGCCATCTCGGTCCCCCGCGAGCGCCAGACGGCGAGCGAGACGCTGGCGGGGAAGGCCCACGCCTACGGGTTCGAGGGCGTCCAGGTCGACGGGATGGACCCGCTGGCCGTCTACAAGGTCACTCGCGAGGCCGTCGAGAAGGCCAAGGACCCCTCAGAGGGCGAGCGTCGACCGACGCTCGTCGAGGCCGTCCAGTACCGCTTCGGCGCGCACACGACCGCCGACGACCCCTCGGTCTACCGGGACGACGAGGAAGTCGAGGAGTGGAAGCGCAAGGACCCGATCCCACGACTGGAGACGTTCCTGCAGGATCGGGGCATCCTCGACGACGAGCGGATCAGCGCCATCGAACAGGAGAACTCGGACCGAGTGGCCGAGGCCATCGACGAGGCCGAATCCGTCGCCCGGCCCGATCCCGAGGAGATGTTCGCACACGTCTACGCTGACATGCCCAAACGCTTACAGCAACAGCTGGAGTACTTCGAGCGCATCAGGGACACGCATGGCGACGACGCATTACTGGAGTGACACGGGGATGATATTATGAGTCAGACAACAGACACCGATACGCAGGATTTGACGCTCGTCCAGGCGGTTCGGGACGGGCTGTACGGCGAGATGGAACGGGACGAGGACGTGCTCGTGATGGGCGAGGACGTGGGCCGGAACGGCGGCGTCTTCCGTGCGACACAGGGCCTCTACGAGGAGTTCGGCGACGACCGGGTCATCGACACGCCGCTGGCGGAGTCCGGCATCGTCGGCACCGCCGTCGGCATGGCCGCCTACGGCCTCCGGCCGGTGCCCGAAATCCAGTTCATGGGGTTCATCTACCCCGCGTTCGACCAGATCGTCAGCCACGCCGCCCGCCTGCGCACCCGAAGCCGGGGGCGCTTTACCTGCCCGATGGTCGTCCGCGCCCCCTACGGCGGCGGCATCCGCGCGCCGGAACACCACTCCGAGTCGAAAGAGGCCTTCTTCGTCCACGAAGCAGGATTGAAGGTCGTCATCCCGTCGACGCCCTACGACACGAAGGGCCTCCTGGCGTCGGCCATCCGAGACCCCGATCCGGTGATCTTCCTCGAACCGAAGCTCATCTACCGGGCCTTCCGCGAGGAGGTCCCCGACGAGTCCTACACCGTCCCGCTCGGTGAGGCCGCCGTCCGCCGCGAGGGGTCGGACGTGTCGGTGTTCACCTGGGGCGCGATGACTCGGCCGACGATGGAGGCCGCCGACCAACTGGCCGAGGAGGGCATCGACGCCGAGGTCGTCGACCTCCGGACCCTCTCGCCGCTCGACGAGGACGCCATCGTCGAGTCGTTCAAAAAGACCGGTCGTGCCGTCGTCGTCCACGAGGCCCCCAAGACGGGTGGCCTCGCTGGCGAGATCATCGCCACCATCCAGGAGGAGGCCCTGCTCTACCAGGAGGCTCCCATCACCCGGGTCACGGGCTTCGACACGCCGTACCCGCTGTACGCTCTGGAGGACTACTACCTGCCCGAAGCCGCGCGCATCACGGACGGCATCCGCGAGGCCGTGGAGTTCTAGTATGCCGGTGGAGTTCAAACTCCCCGACGTGGGCGAGGGCGTCGCCGAGGGGGAGATCGTCCAGTGGCTCGTCGAACCCGGCGACACCGTCAGCGAGGACCAGCCGGTCGCCGAAGTCGAGACCGACAAGGCCGTCGTGGAAGTTCCCTCACCCGTCAACGGGACGGTCAAAGAACTGCGCGCCGAAGCCGGCGAGGTCGTTCCCGTTGGCGAGGTCATCATCGTCTTCGAGACGGACGGCGAGGAACCGTCGGACGTGGACGTGGGACCAGAAGCGACCGACGACGAGGCCGAACCCGAGGCTGACGACGAAGCGAGCGATGCGGGCGGCCGCGTCTTCGCCGCCCCGAGCGCCAGACGGCTGGCTCGTGAACTCGGCATCGACATCGGGACCGTCGAGGGGTCCGGACCGGGCGGTCGCGTCACCGAGCAGGACGTCCGAACTGCCGCCGAGTCGCCCGATGAGACGCCCGACGAGCCCGCGGAACCGGCCGCCGGAGGTGAAACCGGGGGCGCTAGTGACGCATCCGAAGCCGAGGGGGCGTCCAGTGCAGTGGAAACTACGGGTGCAGGCGATGCAGTGGAAACGGACCCCGGGGGTGGACGAAGGGGTGCCGGAGGGACCGAGCCGGCCGGCCGTGACCGGACGCTCGCGACGCCGGCGACGCGGAAGGCAGCGACGGAGGCCGGCGTCGACATCGACGACGTGCCGGCGACCGAACGGCGCGACGGCGAGGCGTTCGTTACTCCGGAAGCGGTCAGGGAGTACGCCGAGGCTCAGCAGGCCGCCCAGGCCGCCGACGCCGAACGGATCGCGGCGGCCGGGCGGGAAGAGAGCGGTGTCGCGGCCGGCGAGGAAGAGCGGCTTCCCTACCGAGGGGTGCGACGGGCCATCGGCGACCAGATGGAACGGTCGGCCTACACCGCCCCGCACGTCACCCATCACGACTCGGTCGACGTGACCGAACTCGTCGAAGCCCGCGCGGAGCTGAAAGAACGGGCCGAGGAGCGCGGCATCTCCCTTTCGTATCTCCCCTTCGTCGTCAAGGCGGTCGTCGCCGCGCTCGAGGAGTTCCCGATCCTCAACTCCCAGCTCGACGAGGAAAACGAACAGATCGTCACGAAGGGGTACTACAACGTCGGCATCGCCACCGCGACCGACGCGGGACTGATGGTGCCCGTTATCGACGACGCCGACCGGAAATCGCTCCTGCAGGTCGCCTCGGAGGCGAACGAACTCGCACAGAAGGCGCGGGACCGCTCGATCGCCCGCGAGGAGATGCAGGGCGGCACCTTCACGATCACCAACTTCGGGGCCATCGGCGGCGAGTACGCCACGCCGATCATCAACTACCCCGAGACTGCGATCCTGGGCCTCGGAGCCATCAAAGAGCGTCCGTGGGTAGTCGATGGGGAAGTCGAAGCCCGCCACGTCATGACGCTCTCGCTGTCCATCGACCACCGTGTCATCGACGGCGCGGAGGCCGCCCGCTTTACCAACACGCTTAAAGAATATCTGGCGAATCCGACGTTGCTATTGCTCGAATGACTCCTGTCGTAACGGGAATAAAACAGGCCACAGAGCGGCTATAACGGTTGTTACTCACATAATAAAAATTCGAAAGGACGTGAATATACTAACGGTTTATCAGATGTGGTAACCTCGGTGTAGCTAATGACTACCGAACAGCCGAGGACTGTACAATACGACTGGGAGGCGACGGAACCGAGCACCGCCATCGTAGAGACCGTCGCTGCTGTCAAGGGAGACGAAGCGAGTGAGATGAGGCCGCTGTTCACGACGATCGATCCGGACGCGGTCGATTCACTGATCGCGACCGACAACGACGCTCAGCGCTCCGAGGTCAGCGTCTCGCTGACTCTGGCCGGGTGTGAGGTGACGGTGTGGGGGCACGGCAAAATCTGTATTTTGGAGTCCGTGTCCGAATCTACGCGGTGAGCGAGGTCGGTTCTCGGCCGAATCCTGTTCGCACGTCACTCTCAGAGCGAGGTCCGGAAACCGAACGGTGAAGCGGGAGTCGGTAGCGACGAGCGAACTGAGTTGTAAACGGTGAGGAGACAGATTTGTCACGACACATGTTGGTAAATCCTCAAGAACGACCCAGTAAATCCACCGTGAGGGTGGACCGGCGCGCAACAGTGGGTGGTTGGGACACTCAACGATTGCGCGCCATGAGCGCGTTTACCCTCCCACAGTATAGTGCTTGTGTGATTAACTGAGTTACAGCGAAGTGGGGGTCGTGGAAACGTCACTGTCTTTTGGATAGGGTTCGTATTTCTCAGGAACTGTCGGGTTCTGCCCGACAGATGGTTGGGACACATGCACACGGACGAGACACAGGAAGAAGCCGTCGAGATGCTTCAGCAACTCGGGCTGAAGGAGTACGAAGCGAAGTGCTTCGTCGCACTGTCGCGCGTACCGAAAGCGACGGCGAAAGAAATCAGCACTGTTGCCGACGTACCCCGGACGCGGGTGTACGACGCGAACCGTATCCTCGAAGCCAAGGGCCTGGTGGAGGTGCAACACACCAACCCACAGCAGTTCCGGGCCGTCCCTATCGAGGAGGCCATGGCGACGCTCCGAGACGGGTTCGAATCCCGGATGGAGACGCTCCAGCAGACCCTCGAAGACATCGAACCGGCCGAGATGGAGGGCGAGTCGCTGGGCAACGAAGTGTGGTCGCTCACGGGCCAGCAGGCCATCCAGAACCGGACCCAGCAACTCATCGACGACGGGACCGGCGAGGTGGTGCTGGTCGTCGGGTCCGAAGAGGTACTCTCCGACCCACTGTTCGACTCCCTCCGCGAGGCCGTCGACCGAAACCTCTCCGTCTTCGTCGGGACGCTGACGTCGGAGCTTCAGGCACACGTCGAACGCGAAGTGCCCGACGCGACCGTGTTCGTCTCCGGGTTGGAGTGGTTACGCGGCGGCGGACCCAGCAGCCACGGCGCAGACGACACCGCCATCGGTCGACTCCTGCTGGTCGACCGCCAGGCCATCCTCGTCAGCTCGATCGACCCCGAGAACGCCGAGGAACACGTCGTCTTCGGCCGCGGCTTCGGGAACGGACTCGTGGTCATCATCCGCCGACTCATGTCGACGGGCCTGTTCGAGGGGCTCCAGAAAGCCGACGACTGACCCGGCGCGACCGACTCAGCTGACCGGGCAGGTGTCGATGCCCAGCAGCGAGTTGAGCGGGCATTTCTGCGTCAGCGCCGTTCCGAGGAACACGACGCCGATCAGCAGTGCGATCACGGCCAGTGCCGTACCGACGGTCCCTTCGGCGAGCGTCAACATGCCGGCCAGCGCTGCGATACCCAGGACCAGCAAGATCGGTCCGGCGACGAGTCGTGCGATTCGGTCGTATCCCCCAACGTTCTTGTCCATGATTGTGCCTCGTGTACACGATAGTGTGCATGAAACGTAAAGCTGTCTGCCATTCGCAGCTTCTGAGAGCGCGAGATTGCGACTCGTTGCCAACACTCGGGCCAGACAGCGTTCCAGGTCGTCGTCACTGCCCGTTTCGCAGACGGAACGGATCGGTACTGTTTAGCGTATTGTCACGAATGAATTTGGCATGCCCTCTCCACTGGACGCGCGCCGACTCGTCGAGGAGAGCGTCCCTGCTGGGGTCGCCCTGGTGTTCTGGAGTCTGCTGGCTGCAGTCCCTCGGGACTGGATCGCCCTCGGACTCAGACTCGCCGGCGTCGTCATGGCGCTTTCGTACGTCGTCGTCCGCGCCGTCGCGATCGCCGACTCACTCTCCGACGACGGGCAACCGGTCGACCCCGGCCCCGTCCTGCGAGAGAACGTCCCGGTCGCGCTGGCTGCCGGCGGCTGGTTCCTGGCGGCGATCATCAGCGGCGTCTTCTCGGGACTCCTCGCATCGTTGTTACAGGTCCCGTGGTTTCGGGAGATCTTCGATGCACTCTCGTTCGCACTCGCTGCTACCGGCGTCCTGACTGTCGTCTTCTACGCCGTTGCGGTCGGTACCATCCGGCTTCGCGGGCAGTCCGAGTCGACGAGTCAGCCGGTGGCGGAGTGACCAACCCGCACACTCAAAGCCCCGGCACTCGATTGGCTCGTGTATGGTCGTCGGCGACATCGCAACCGGGACGGACGTACTCGTCGTCGGCGCGGGGCCGGGCGGGTACACCGCCGCCATCCGCGCCGCACAGCTCGATCTGGACGTGACGCTCGTCGAAAAGGACGCCTACGGCGGGGCCTGCCTCAATCACGGCTGCATTCCCTCGAAGGCACTCATCTCGGCGACGGACCGCGCCCAGCAGGCCCGCGAGGGCGAGCACATGGGGGTCCACGCCGACCCCGCCATCGACATGGCGGGGATGGTCGCCTGGAAGGACGAGGTGGTCGACCAACTCACCAGCGGCGTCGAAAAACTCTGCAAGGGCAACGGCGTCAACCTCATCGAGGGCACCGCCGAGTTCGCCGACGAGCACACGGCCCGCATCGCCCACAGCGGGGAGGGCCAGGGCGCGGAATCCGTCGAGTTCGAACACGCTATCATCGCCACCGGGAGCCGTCCGATCGAACTCCCTGGCTTCGAGTTCGACGGCGAGCGGATCCTCTCCTCGCGGGAGGCGCTGGCGATGGACCGGGTCCCCGACCGGTTCCTCGTCGTCGGCGCGGGGTACATCGGGATGGAACTGGCGACGGTGTACGCCAAGGCCGGCAGCGACGTGACCGTCGTGGAGGCGCTCGACGGGGCGCTGCCGGGCTACGAGGCCGACGTGACACGCGTCGTCCGCAAGCGCGCCGAGGAGTTAGGCATCGACTTCCAGTTCGGTCAGAAAGCCGCCGAGTGGACCGAAACCGACGACGGCCTCACCGTCGTCACCGAGAGCGAGGACGGGACCGACGCCGAGTTCGACGCCGACGCCGCGCTCGTGGCGGTCGGTCGCCGACCAGTGACGGACACGCTCGCGATCGAGGACGCAGGCATCGAGACCGACGAGCGGGGGTTCATACGGACGGACGACCGCGCCCGCACCGACCAGGCGCACGTCTTCGCCATCGGCGACGTGGCCGGCGAGCCGATGCTCGCGCACAAAGCGATGGCCGAGGGCCACGTCGCCGCCGAGGTCATCGCCGGCGAACCCGCGGCGCTGGACCACCAGGCGATCCCGGCGGCGGTCTTTACCGACCCGGAAATCGGGACCGTCGGACTGACCGAGAGCGAGGCCGAAGCGGAGGGGTTCGAGCCGGTGGTCGGCGAGTTCCCGCTGCGGGCCAGCGGACGCGCGCTCACGATGGACGAGACCGAGGGGTTCGTCCGAATCGTCGCCGACGCCGACAGCGAGTTCATCCTCGGGGCCCAGATCGTCGCCCCCGAGGCCTCCGAGTTGATCGCCGAAGTCGGCCTGGCCATCGAGATGGGCGCGACCCTGGAGGACGTTATCGGGACGGTCCACACCCATCCCACCCTCGCGGAGGCCGTCATGGAGGCCGCCGCGAACGCCCGCGGGCAGGCCATCCACACGCTGAACCGGTGAGTACGTCACACGAGAGTGGACACGGTCTTCCAGCCAGTGGGGGCGAACCTCGCTTCCAAGGGTAACTGAGCGTTCTTGGCCGTCGATATCGTACCGCACGGACTGTCCCGACGCGGACGCCGACGGGACCGACGCGGACCCGACGCCCATTCGGAGGGCTAATCCGTTCGCGACTCCGTGCCGGTCGTGGCCAGATCGTTGCGGTATTCATCCGGGTATTTACCTCTCGAATCCACCTCCGTGCGGGTAAGCGAACGTTTCGCTGTCGGGTGGTTTGGTGTGGCGCGACGACCAGAAGAAATATACACCTAATTTGGAAAGAGCGGGGTAACTTGGTCGAGCATGACAATGGAAGAGGAGCACACTGACGACCGAATCGCCGATGCCGTCCTTTCGGGGTCGGCCTACGAGCGGCTTCGACTGCAGCGGCCGACGTACTTCACGCAGTCGGTGCCGAAAAAGCTGACCTGGCAGAGCGTCCTGCTGGGAGGGTTGGCCCTGCTGTTGCCGCTGTATCTGCTCTTCCCGGCGACCGTCGCGGAGTACCTCCCGACGACCGATCCCGTCCTGGCCTCGCCGAAGGTCATCGTGCTCGGACTGGTCGGGGCCGGCATCGAACTGTTCGCGGCGACGCTGCTCGTGGGAGTGACGCTGTTTCGCCTCCGTCACCATCCGCTGTCGGAGCCCCAGGCGCGAACGGTCCTCAACGTCGAGGACTTCGCGTCCTACGTGGGCTTTGGAACGGGCGGGATGGCCATCGCCATCACGCTCCTGTATTTCGCCCTCGGGCTGGCAGGCGGGGACGCCATCGCGAGTTACGTGACGACGATGGACGGCATCAACCCGTTCGTCGACTCCGGACTCGGACTCTCGGTCGCCGAACTCGCGGTGGTGTCCTTTCTGGGCTGTCTCGGTCTCCTCGGCGCGGGTCGGTACCTCCGACGGCGGCTGGTCGCACTGACGGCGTAGCAGCGACACCGCGGCGCTTTTCACGGCCTGGGGAGTTACCCGAAGGCATGGAGACACTCACGCTCGGTCCGGCTGGGACCTACTCCCATCGGGCGGCCACGGCCGTCTCCGACGACGTGGCCTTCACCGAATCGGTGACCTCGATCGTCGAGTCGGTCGCCGACGGGGAGTACGACCGCGGGGTCGTCCCCGTCGAGAACAGCATCGAGGGCAGCGTCACGGAGTCGCTCGATGCCTTCACGGAGCACGACATCGCCGTCGTCCGGGAACTCATCACGCCCATCCGCCACGCCTTGCTCGCCCAGGACGAGGAGTTCGACCTGGTCGTCAGTCACGCGCAGGCGCTGGCCCAGTGCCGGGGCTATCTCGACGAGAACTACCCCGAGGTGGCCATCGAGGCGGTCGCCTCGACCGCACGAGGTGTCGAGCGCGCACGCGAAGACCCGTCGGTCGCGGGCATCGGCCACCCGGACACGGCCGGTGACACCCTGAACGTCGTCGCCGAGGACATCCAGGATCAGGCCTCGAACGCGACGCGGTTCGTCGTCGTCGCGCCCGCCGCCGAACGCTCCGAGGCCGGCGGGAAGACCTCCCTCATCGTCTACCCGAACGTCGACTACCCCGGCCTGCTGCTGGAACTGCTCGAACCCTTCGCCGACCGGGACATCAACATGACCCGCGTCGAGTCCCGACCCAGCGGCGAGCGCCTGGGCGACTACGTCTTCCACATCGACATCGCCGCCGGCCTCTACGAGGAACGGACCCAGGCGGCACTGGCCGACATCGAAGCCATCGCCGAGAAGGGATGGGTCCGCCGACTCGGCTCCTACGACACCGAACACGTCGTCAACTGATCTGACCGGGCGGTGACCTGTCGGGAACGCCACCTACGTACAGCATTTTACCGTCCCCGTGGTAGCCACGGGTGGGACAGTCTCCCGTGAACCGTCATGAACCGACAGAACCCTTTCAGTGAGATCGAACGGATGTTCGACCAGCTCAGCCGCCAGATCGGCGAGTTCGAACCCCAGGGCGAGACTGGGGGCACCATCGCCATCGACGTGGCGGACACCGGCGACGCCTTCGAGGTAACCGCCGACATGCCGAGCTTCGAGAGCGACGATATCCAGGTCACACTCCCCGACGCGCGGACGGTCCGGATCGACGCCAGCCGCACGTCCGAAACCGAGACCGAAGAGGGGGACGACGAGATGCGATACATCCGCCAGGAGCGCCGCGAGCAGTCGATCAGTCGGTCGATTCCGCTCCCCGAGGACGTCGACGAGGCCGAGGCGTCGGCCGACTTCGACAACGGCGTCCTGACGATCCACCTGCCCAAGATGACCGGTGGCGACAGCACGAACATCCCCCTGAGCTGACGGCGAACCCGAACCGTGTTCCGGGCCGCCCGCGAACACCCGGCCATGCTCGCGGCAGGCGACCCCGCACCCGACGTAACGGCACGGAACCAGCACGGCGACCCCGCACCCGACGTAACGGCACGGAACCAGCACGGCGACCCCGTCGCTCCCGCCTTCGCGGAGCCGACGGTCCTGTACTTCTACCCCGAGGACGGGACGCCCGGCTGTACGACGGAGGCCCAGCAGTTCGAGCGCGAACGGGACGCCTACGCCGACGCCGGCGTGACGGTCTACGGCGTCTCGACGGACTCAGTCGAGTCCCACCGGGCCTTCGCCGAGGCCGAGGACATCGGGTTCGACCTGCTGGCCGACCCCGACGGCGAGGTCGCCGACGCGTTCGGCGTCGACCGAACCGCCCCCGCTGATTCGGCGCCCCGGACCACGTTCGTCCTCGAATCGGGCACCGTCCACCGCGTCTACACCGGCGTGAGCCCGGACGGACACGCCCGCGACGTGTTGCTGGACCTCCTCGACGACCAAATCGTATCGCTCGACTAACGATCGGTTTCGACGCGGCGGCCGAGAACTCCGGGCCGTCCTCGACGCGGAGACTGTCGATCCGGACAGCCACGCCGAGACGGTGCTGTCGACGCTTCGGGACTGCTTCGGGACGGACCGCCACCCGGGACTGATGGACGAGACGAATATACTATCAACTGACAACTATTTATTGTTGGAGAGTGAACAGGCGAACGAAATGACGCTGGAGCCGGATGGTGGGCCGTCGGGTGGGGCCGACGGAACTGGCGAACTGGACGGGAACGGAGGTGAGGAGTCGACAGCACACGGCCAGCCCCGGTATCAACTCGACGGCGACGGGCGGTTCGTCGACGTCAGTCCCGGGTTCGCGTCCCTCGTGGGGTGGGATCGCGAGTCGCTGCGTGGGGAACACGTCTCGACGGTGCTCGCCGACGGGGAGGCCGAGCGCTACGAGGTCGCCGTGGGGAGACTTCGAGAGGCCGGGCCGCTGTCCGAGATCGAACTGGCGGTGACGCTTCGGGGGTCGACGGGCGACCGACTGCCGTGTACGCTACAGTTCACGGGACTGGCCGGCGACGGGAGCGGCTGGGCGACTCTCACAACGGTGACGCCGCAGCCGTCGGGGAGCGATGGGGCGGCCAGCGAGTACGTGCGCGCACTCGGCGACGTGCTGGGGGGTGACGCGGACGTGGGCGTGTTCCTGGTCGACGAGTCCGCGACGGTTCAGTGGGCCAACGACACGGTTGCGGACTTTTTCGGCCTCGATCGCGAGCACCTGCTGGGCGCGGACAAGCGACGGCTCGTCCGCGACCGGCTCGGCGAGTCGGTCGCCGACCGTGAGGCGTTCGTCGAGACGGCACTGGACACGTACGACCACGACGAGAGGGCCGTCAGCTCCGAGTGTCGGATCGAAGTGGGACCCGACCGATCGGAGCGGTGGGTCGAACTCCACAGTCAGCCCGTCACGGACGGTCCGTTCGCCGGGGGCCGCATCGAACTCTACTGCGACATCACCGAGCGGAAACGCCGCGAGAAGACGCTCCTAGAGTACGAGTCGATCGTCGAGAACGTCCGGGATTTCGCGTTCACCATCGACGCCGACGGCCGGGTCTCCTACGTCAGTTCTCACATCGAGGACATGATGGATATCACCCCGGAGGGGTTCCGCGGGGAGCCGGTCGAGGTGGCGACTCGCAGGGTGTTCGCGGACGAGCGGGACCTGGAGACGTATCTGGCACTCGTCGACGACCTGCTCGCCGGGGAGCGCTCGGAGGGACGGGTCGAAGCCGCGCTGGCGACACCGACCGACGAGGACCGGATCGTCGACATTCGCCTGTATTCGGTCAGCCGGGGCGGCGAGGTCGAACTGCTCGTCGGGATGGTCCGGGATATCACGACGAAGGCCAGACAGCAGACCGAACTCGAGTACGAGCGGGACCTGTTCGAACAGTTGGTTCAGACTGCCCCGGTCGGCATCACGGTCCACTCTGCCGACGGGGAGATCGTCCGGGCGAACGAACGCGCCGAGACGGTGCTCGGACTGGACACCGAGGACCTGCTGGGTGTGGGGAGTGCGGACCTCGACTGCACGTTCGTCGAGGCGGACGGGACGGAGATCCTGCCGAGAGACCTGTCGTGCAGACGCGTCCTCGACACCGGTGAGCCGGTGTACGACGACGAGTGTGCCGTGGTCCGGCCCGACGGGGAAAAGCGGTGGCTCTCGGTCAACGCAGCACCGGTGCGGGGCGCTGACGGATCGATCGAACGGGTCGTCGGTGTCTTCGTCGACATCACTGAACACCGCGAACGCGAGCGCGAACTCGAAACGGAGCGGGCCTTCACCGAAGCCATCCTCGATTCGGTGCCGGACATGGTGTACGCCTTCGACACCAGTGGCCGGTTCATCCGCTGGAACGACCACGGTCTCGAGGTCAGCGGCTACGACGAGGACGAACTCGCGGGCAAGCACGTCCTCGATTTCGTCCCCGACGCGGACCAGGAGCTGATCTGGGACGCGATCGAGGAAGTCTACGACGACTCGGTCGAACGACGTGAGACGCGACTGGTGACCAAGGGCGGCCGGGAGATTCCCTACGAGTTCAGCGCCGCGCCGATCGTCGACGAGGGGGGCGAACTGTTCGGGTTCGCCGGCGTCGGGCGGGACATCTCCGACCGGAAGGCACGCGAGCGCCGACTCAGGGAGCAAAACGAGCGGCTGGAGCGACTCAACCGAATCAACGCGGTCATCCGCGACATCGACCAGGCGCTGGTGAGCGCGTCGACGAGAGACGAGATCGAACGGACAGTCTGTGAACGACTGGCTGCGGCCGACACCTACCGGTTCGCCTGGATCGGACGCGAACAGCAGACCGACGGGACCATCGCGCCGAAGGCGACGGCCGGCCAGGCCGACGGCTATCTGGACGCGGTCACCGACCGGACCGACGGCTCGGTCCCCCGACAGGGGCCAGTCGGGCGCGCCCATCGGACGCGCGAGATACAGGTCTGTCAGAACGTGACCGACGCCCCGGCCTTCGAACGCGACCTGATCGATGCCTACGACTTCCGGTCGGTCGCGTCGATCCCCATCGTCTACGAGGACACGCTGTACGGCGTCCTCTCGGTGTACGCCGCCGAGCCGTTCAGCTTCGGCGAGATCGAACAGGCCGTCCTCGCGGAACTCGGCGAGACCATCGGGCACGCGATCAGCGGGCTGCAGGCGAAGCGGGCGCTGGTGACCGAACGCGTCACGGAACTCACCGTCGAGATCCGCGATCCGGATCGGTTCGTCTTCGCGCTCTCCGCGCGAGCAGACTGTACCCTCTCGTTCGAGGGCGGGGTGTTCCAGTCAGACGGCGGCCTGCTGTACTACATCACCGTCGACGGTGTCGACGCCGACCGGATCCGCGAGGTGGCCGCCGACTTCGAGTACGTCGATCACCTGCGGGTCGTCAGCGAGTACGACGACGTCTGCGTCATCGAGATGCAGCCGCCGATCCCGTCGACGCTCGAAACGGTGACCGACCACGGCGGGGCCATCACGGACGCGACGGCCAGCGACGGGACGGTCACGGTAACCATCGAACTCCCGGGTGCGAGCGACGTACACGAACTACTGGACTCTCTCGAAGGCCGGTTCGACGAGGTGGAACTGCGGTCCCAGCGCGAGACCGAACAGTCGGTACAGACGCGCCACCAGTTCCGGGAGACGCTGACCGAACGATTCACCGACCGGCAACAGGCGGCGTTAGAGATCGCCTACTACGCCGATTACTTCGACTGGCCGCGGGGCAGCACCGGCGAGGAACTGGCGAACGCGCTGGACGTCTCCGCGCCGACGTTCCACAAACACCTCCGACTCGCCGAGCGGAAACTCGTCGGCGCTATCCTCGACGACGGTCGTCCGGAGCGTCGGGATTAATTCTTTAGCCATCTAGCTCATGGGAGTAGGCGCTCAATATATAGCTGCAATGACTGAAAATGGGGGGCTACGGAGTTGCGGCGAATCGACCGGCGGAACAGCGCAGCTACGGCTGGAGGGGCCGTCACGCGACGATCTGTTCGAATCACTCGCGGACGCTCGACGACGGCGGAGCCTGGCGTACCTGCGGGCCGAGGAGGGCGTCGTGTCGGTCGAGGAACTCGCGAAACACGTCGCAGCGGCCGAGCGCACCGGGGGGGAGCGCGTGTCGCCGTCCGATCGCAAACAGGTCGCGACCTCGCTGTACCACGTCCACCTGCCGAAGCTGATCGACAGCGGGCTGGTCAGCTGGCAGGACCCGAACGAACGGGAGATGGTCAGAGCGACCGATCTCGGCCAGTCGCTCTCGACTGAACTGTCCTGGATGCCGACGAACGCGACGGGCGACGACTGAGCGCGCCTTCGGGGGTGAGACCACGACGCTACGGAATGTATCCGGGGTCGACGGGCCAGCCGTTGGGGGCGGCTGGCTGACGAGCGGTGCACGGGTCAGTCCTCGCGCAGGCGGGATGGTAGTTATTTTAGGCAGCCGTCCAGAACCGACTACTATGGATTACGAGCCAGGGGATCTGGAGGAATCGTGGCGACAGCGGTGGGCCGAGGAGGGGCGCTACGAGGCCGACCCGTCCGACGACGACGCGACCTTCATCACAGTGCCGTACCCGTATCCCAGCGGTGGGATGCACATCGGCCACTGCCGGACCTACACCGTCCCGGACGTGTACGCCAGGTACCGGCGACTGCAGGGCGACAACGTGCTCTTTCCCATCGCCTGGCACGTCACCGGGACGCCCATCATCGGGGCCGTCGAGCGCCTGAAGAAAGGCGAAGAAGACCAGTTGTCGGTCCTGCAGGACACCTACAACGTCCCCGAGGGCACCCTCCAGGACCTGGAGACGCCGATGGGGTACGCCCGCTACTTCATCGAGAACCACTACAAGAGCGGCATGTCCCAGCTCGGCCTCTCCATCGACTGGCGGCGTGAGTTCACCACCAACGACGAGCGCTACTCGAAGTTCATCACCTGGCAGTACGAGACGCTCAGAGACCGGGGGCTCATGGAGCGGGGCCTCCACCCGGTCAAGTACTGCACCGACGAGGAAAACCCGGTCACCACCCACGACATCCTGGAGGGCGAGGAGGCCGAGTTCCAGGAGTACACCCTGGTGAAGTTCGAAACCGAACTCGACGGCGACGCCGTCACCGCCCCGATGGCGACGCTCCGCCCCGAAACCGTTCGGGGCGTCACGAACGCCTACGTCAACCCCGACGGTGAGTACGTGCGCGCAACCGTCGACGGCGACGAGTGGGTCGTCTCCACCGAAGCCGTCGAGAAACTCCGGCTGCAGGACCGCGAGGTCGAGGTCACGGCGGAGTTCACCGGCGAGAAACTCGTCGGGGAGACGGTCACCAATCCCATCACGGGCGACGAGGTCATCGTTCTGCCCGCAACCTTCGTCGACACCGACAACGCCACGGGCGTCGTCATGTCCGTGCCCGCCCACTCGCCGGACGACTACCTCGCCCTGCAGGAAGCGAAAGCCGACGACGGGCGCATGGAGCAGTACGGCATCGACCCGGCCGACGTGGCGGCCATCGAGCCGATCCCGATCCTCGACATCGAGGGCTACGGGGAGATCCCCGCGAAATCGGCCGTCGAGGAGGCCGGCATCGAGTCCTCCGAGGACCCGGATCTTGAAGACGTGACGGCCGACCTCTACCAGGCGGAGTTCCACGACGGCGTCATGCACGACGACTACGGCGAGTTCGCCGGCATGACCGTCGAGTCGGTTCGCGAGGAGTTCCGCGCCCACTACCAGGGCTCGGGCGAGTTCGACGAGATGCACGAGTTCACCGAGGAGGTCGTCTGCCGCTGTGGCGGCGACGTGGAGGTGGCCAAACAGGACACCTGGTTCCTGCGGTACAACGACGAGGACTGGAAGGCAAAGGCCCACGACGCCGTCGCGAACCTGGAGGCCATTCCCGAGAACACCCGCGAGCAGTACGACCACACCATCGACTGGCTCAACGAGTGGCCGGCCATCCGCAACTACGGGCTGGGCACGCGACTGCCGTGGGACGAGGACTTCGTCATCGAGCCGCTGTCGGACTCGACCATCTACATGGCGTACTACACCATCGCCCACCGGCTCGACGAGATCCCGGTCGAGGAGCTTACGCCCGACTTTTTCGACGCGCTGTTCTATGGCGAAGACGCGGTCGACGAGCCCGACGAGCGCGCGCTGGAACTGCGCGAGGAGTTCGAGCACTGGTACCCGGTCGACTTCCGCTGTTCGGCCAACGACCTCATCCAGAACCACCTCACCTTCTTCCTGTTCCACCACGCCGAACTGTTCGACCCGGACAACTGGCCAGAGGGCATCACCATCATGGGCATGGGCCTGCTCGAGGGCCAGAAGATGTCCTCCTCGAAGGGTCACGTGGTCCTGCCCTCGAAGGCAATCGAGGAGTTCGGGGCCGACACGGTTCGCTTTTTCCTGTTGAACTCCGCGGAGCCGTGGCAGGACTACGACTGGCGGGCCGACGCCGTCTCCAGTACTCGGGACCAACTGGAGCGGTTCTGGTCGCGCGCCCAGGAGGTCATCGACTACGACATCGAAGAGATGGTCGAGATCACGCTGGAGGTCGAGGGCGAGGAGAGCGAGGCACGGAGTGCCTCGGAAACCAAGACCGACGTGGCGGTCGACGAGGACGCCCGTCCGGACCTCGAACACATCGACCGCTGGCTGCTCTCGAAGCTTCAGGGCACAGTTCGGGAAGCGACCGAGGCCATGGAGGGCT
The DNA here is from genome assembly GCF_005049285.1 of Halorientalis salina. GTDB lineage: Archaea > Halobacteriota > Halobacteria > Halobacteriales > Haloarculaceae > Halorientalis > Halorientalis salina. The sequence goes on from NZ_SOSC01000004.1 coordinate 235,878, forward strand.
TCGAGACCCGTACCGCGAGCCAGACGGTCTTCTATGGGTTCGAGGAACACCTCAAGTGGTACCGTCGCCGGGCGGACCTCTCTCGGGAGGGTGCGAAGTGGACGCTGCGAGAGGTCCTGCGGACCCGGCTGCGCCTGCTCTCGCCGTTCGTGCCGTTCATGACTAACGAACTCCACGAGCAGTTGACCGGCGAACCGGCCGAGGACGCCGCCTGGCCCGAGGTAACTCCCGAGTTCGAGGACGAGGCGACAGAACGCGAGGAGCAACTGATCGAGCGGCTAACCGACGACGTCCACGACATCGTCGACGTGACGGGGACCGACCCCGACACCATTCGGGTGTACGCCGCGGCCGACTGGAAACGCGACGTCTTCGACACCGTCCGGGAGACCGGCACGGACATCGGGGCGGTCATGGGCAACGTCATGGAGGACCCGGACCTCCGCGAGAAGGGCGACGCCGTCAACGACCTCGTCCAGGACCTCGTGGAGGTCGTCCGCGAGCGCGACGAGGCGGAACTGCAAGCCCTGTCCGACATCGACGAACTGGCCGTCTACGCCGAGGCCGAGGCGTTCCTCGAACGCGAGTTCGACGCCGACGTCGAGGTGTACGCCGAGGACGACGCCGACATCACCGATCCCGACGACAAGGCCGACAGCGCCGTCCCCTTCCGTCCGGCCATCCACCTGGCGTAACTGTCCCCCGTTTTCGACCGAGTTCGTCGCTCGCTGACCGGCAGGGCTGTCCGGTGAGACTATCTTACCTCGAAGAAACATAAATGAATAAAACAACAGTTTATATAAGATACGTCTCCGTTCTTCGAACAGTCCAGACGCGAGGGACGTGTCGTCTCCGGCCCAACGGGGCCGTACGATAGATTCGGGCACGATGTGGCACGCGGACGGCAGACCCAGTGAGGAGAACACATGACAGCACAAACCGACGGATCGACCGGAGAACCGAACGAGTTACAGACGGAGTTCCCGTTATCCTTTCGGCCACTGTTCGACCATCTCGACGTATCGATATTCGTCCTCGATACGAACCACGACATCGTCGCCTGGAACCGGGCACTCGAACAGTTGACCGGCCACTCGGCGGCCGAGGCCAAAGCCATGGAGATGTCGAGTCAGGCGTTCTATCACGACGGCCGGCGCGGGAAGACGCTCGCGGACAAGGTCGTCGACGCCCCCGAGAGCGCCGACGACGAGTACGGCGTCCCCCGGATCGACGACGTGGAGTACACGTTGTACGGGGACACGAGTACGATGCTCGGGGCCAACGGCGTCGAGCGCCATATCCGGTTCACCGCCGCACCGCTGTACGAGGACGGGGACCTGGTCGGTGCCATCGAGATGGTCCAGGACCAGACCGAGGAAGTCGAAAAACGCGAGCAGCTTCAGGACCTCGTGGTCGAACTCACCACGACGATGGAGGAGATGGCGGCGGGCAACCTGAGCGCGCGGGCGACCGTCGAGGACGACTCGTATCTCAGCGAGGAGATCCTGCTGGTCGTCGACGAGATAAACGAGATGGGCGAGCAACTCGAGAGCGCGGTCGGGAACATCGAACGCAAGAGCGGGAACCTCGAATCGTCGGCCGAAAACGTCGCCGAGAGCGCACAGCAGATCAGCACGCTCGCGGATTCACAGACGGAGGACATCGAGGCGGTTTCGGCGGAGATCGCGGACCTGAGCGCGACCATCGAGGAGATCGCGTCCACCTCCGACGAGGTCGCCGAGACCAGTTCCCACGCGGCGGACCTCGCCGAGGAGGGACGGGAGACCGGCGAGCGAGCCATCGACATCATGGACGACGTGAACCAGTCCGCGGACGCGGTCACCGCCGAAGTCGACGACCTCGAGAACCGCATCGAGGAGATCGACGCCATCGTCGAGGTGATCAACGACATCGCCGAGCAGACGAACATCCTCGCACTGAACGCCTCCATCGAGGCCGCCCGCGCGGGCGAAGCCGGCGAGGGCTTCGCCGTCGTCGCCGACGAGGTGAAATCGCTCGCGACCGAGTCACAGGACAACGCCAGCGAAATCGAGTCGATGGTCCAGGAGATTCAGACGGACACCGAGGAGACCGTCGAGAGCCTCCAGCGGATGACCGAGCAGGTGGCGACCGGTATCGAGCAGGTCGACGAGACAATGGGAAAGCTCGACGAGATCGTCACGACGGTCGAGGAGGCGGCCAAAGGCATCCAGCAAGTCGCCGACGCGACCGACGAGCAGGCGACAAGCACCGAAGAGATCTCCAGCATGGCCGAACAGGCCGTCGAGAAAGCCGAGGACGTGTCCGCGGAGATCTCCGACGTCGCCGCGGCCAACGAGGAACAGACCGAAACCATCGCCGAAATCCACGACGCCCTCGGCGAGTTACGACGCTGAGGCCACCTGGCGAGACAGCGGTATCCAGTTCGTAACGAACCCGTAGAGAAACTCGAGCAATCGGACCAGTCGCTTATTCGTCCGTGCGTGGACAACCCAGCATGAGCGAGAGCGAGGGCACCGGCGACGAGCCACCTCACCAGGAGCTTCAGACGGTGACGCGGTCGTATCTCGGCCAACCAAACATGGCGATGGACGTCGTCGGCTGGGTCATCTTCCTGCTATTGCTCGTCGTCATCCTGCCGTTGTTGCCCTTCTTCGTCCTGTTCTGGCTGATCTCGAAGACGTTCGAGTTCCTCCGCCGCCAGACCGGCTAGGCGTCGGTCCCGACCAGTTCCATGGCCGTGCCCACGTCGTGGTCCTGGGCGTACTCGTAGACGACGTGTGCGCTGGCCACGTCCTGGATGGCCAGCCCCGTGCTGTCGAAGACGCTGATCCCGTCTGCGTCGGTCCGGCCCTCGGCGTCGCCGACCACGACGTCGCCCAGTTCCGCGTGGATGTCGGCGTCGGTCAACGTGCCCGCGGCGTAGGGGACGTTGATCTCCCCCGAATGGGTGCACTGGGCGTGGTCGTCGATGACGAGTTTCGCGTCCAGTAGAATCGCGTCGTCGAGTTCGTGTTTGCCCTCGGCGTCGGCCCCCATCGCGTTGATGTGAGTGTGTTCGCCGACGGCGTCGCGGGGCACGATCGGGTCCTCGACGGGCGTCGTCGTCGACACCACGTCACAGCCGACGGCCTCGGCGATGGATCCCTCGCGAACGTCGAACGCGTCGCCGTACTCGCCCTCGAAGTCGGCGATGGCGTCGGGGTCTTGGTCGGCGACGACGACGGTCTCGATGTCCCTGACCGCGGCGATGGCCTCCAGCTGGGCGTGCGCCTGGACGCCCGCACCGACCAGCCCGAGCGAGGTGGCGTCTTCGATCGCGAGGTGTTTCGTCGCGACGGCGGCGGCCGCGCCCGTCCGTTTCCTGGTGAGAGTGGTCCCGTCGAGGATGGCCAGCGGCACCGCCGTCTCCGGGTCGGAGTAGATCATCGTCCCCATGACGGTCGGCAGTCCGTGGTCCTCGGGGTTGCCCGGGTGGGAGTTGACCCACTTGATGCCCGCGCCATCCCAGTCGTCGCTCTGGATGTAGGCGGGCATCGACCGGAAGTCCCCGTCGTACTGGGGCAGGTCGATGTAGGATTTCGCGGGCATCTGGGCGTCGCCGCCCGCGTAGGCGGCGAAGGCGTCCTCGACGGCGGACACGACGGCCGGCAACTGCGTGGCTTCCTCGACGGCCGCGGGGTTCAACAACAGGGTCTCCATGGCGGCAGATGTCGCTCGGCGGACTTAGTTCCAACCCCACTCTGCAAAACCCGGACGAAAACTGCCGGACGCTCACTGCGTCGCCGGCGCGACGTGCGCGGCTGCTGGTCTACACAGTGTATCAGTTTACTAACTCGGTCCATGGAGATTTAAACACACGCTGCCAATTATGTTCGATGTCCGACCCGAATCGGGGTGATGACACGCTCTCTGGCCTCCACCAGAAACTCGTCGAGCAGTCTGCGGATATCGCGACTATCATCGATCCCGACGGGACTATCACGTACGTGAGTCCGTCCGTTCGCCGCATCCTTGGCTACGAACCAGCGGATTTGGTCGGCGACCGCGGCTATGAGTACGTTCATCCGGACGACCGCGAGGTAAATGCCCGCGCAGTCGAGCGTGCCCAGAACCGACCCGACGGATCGGCGGTCGTCGAGGTTCGGTTCCGGCGGGCTGATGGGTCCTGGTGCTGGATCGAGGCGACGCTACGCGACCGCCGGGACGACCCAGTGATCGGTGGTATTCTCGCCACGAGTCGGGATATCTCCGACCGGAAGAGCCAGGAGCAAGCGTACCGCCAACTCGCCGACGAGTACGAAACGTTCCTCAACAACGTAGAAGACGCGATCTTTCTCCTCAACGTTCGGTCCACGGAGACGGACACGACCTTCGAGTTCGAGCGGCTGAGCCCGTCATACGAGACGCAGACTGGATTCACAAATCAGGAGGTGCGGGGAAAAACCCCATGCGAGGTGTTCGGGGCGGACCGCGGTGCCGAACTCGAGGCGAACTATCACCGGTGTGTACGCGCCCGAGAACCGATCTCGTACGAAGAGGAGTTACCCGTGGCTGAGGATGCACGCTTCTGGGATACGAACCTCGCCCCGGTCATTACCGATGGTGAAATAACCCGGATCGTTGGCATCACACGGAACGTAACGGAGCGAGTCAGGAGAGAACGGCAACTCCAGAACCAGAACGACCAGTTGCAGGAGTTCGCCAGCGTCGTCTCCCACGATTTGCGAAATCCACTCAACGTCGCGATGGCTCGGATCGAATTCCTGAGCGAAGACGTCGAAAGCGAACACATCGGCCCGACGGAACGAGCCCTCGATCGAATGGGTGAAATCATCCAGGACACACTCACGCTCGCCAAACAGGGACAGGTCGTCTCGGAGATCGAGGAAATCGAGTTCGCTGAACTGATCGGCAGTTGCTGGCAGACGGTTGCCACGGACGACGCGACGCTCGACCTCGCCGATCACCTGACGATCCGCGGCGACCGGAGCCGGTTACGGCATCTCTTCGAGAACCTGTTCCGGAACGCTGTGGAACACGGTTCCACAAGCAATCGGACTTCGTCCGATGACGCAGTCGAGCACGGCGGAACCGCCGTGACTGTTCGCGTCGGCCAACTCAACGAGCACGGCATATACGTCGAGGACGACGGACCGGGAATCCCCGAGGAATCACGCGAGGAGGTCCTCGAGCCGGGCCAGTCGTCGACAGCTGACGGGACGGGATTCGGCCTCGCCATCGTCAAGCGTATTGCAGACGCTCACGGATGGACACTGCAGATCCGGGACAGTGCTGACGGCGGGGCCCGGTTCGAGTTTCGAGAGGTCAACATCGCCCAGCAGTGAACGACGTGCCGTGGCTTTTGCTCCGACTCGCTCGTTCCCTGTGGTCACTTACGGGCCACCGGCCCGTTCGTTCGTGGCGGCTTCGCCACGTTACTCACGAAGGCACCTGAAGCCGCTTCGCGGCTTCCGAGCCATTCGCTCGTTCCCTGTGGTCACTCGCGAAGGCACCGGACGCGAGCCATCGGCGAGCGTCCGGCTTTTTTAGCGTAGATTTCTTGGACGGGGTTCCCGCAGCGCGCGAAGCGCGCGAGGAAACCCCCGTCGAAAAAAGGTACTACTACTGGACCATCCGCTCGATCTCGGTGACGAGGATGCCGGTCGCGCCCTCGGCCTTGAGGTCGGTGATGGTCTCGAAGACGCGGCGTTCGTCGACGACGGCGTGGACCGCGACCATCTCCTCGCCGGCGATGTCCATGACGGTCGGCCCGCCCAGGCCGGGGATGACGTCCTCGACTGCCTCCAGTTTCTCCTCGGGGACGTTCATCATCAGGTAGCGTTTGCCCTCGGCGGATTTCACCGAGCGAAGCGCCGTCGTCACCTGCTGGACCTTCTCGTCGTCGACCACGTCTTCGCGGGCGAACAGTCGGACCGAACTCTCGAGGACGTCGTCGATGACGGCCAGGCGGTTCATCCGGAGCGTCGTCCCGGTGCTCGTGATGTCGACGATTGCGTCGGCGATGTCGACGTGGGGGGTCAGTTCCGTCGCGCCCGAGACCTCGGCGATCTCCACGTCGATGCCCTGCTCGGCGAAGTAGTTCCGGGTGACGTTCGGGAACTCGGTGGCGACGGTCCCGCCGGCGAGGTCGGCGACGGACTCGATCGCCCCGTCTTCGGGTGCGGCGAGGACGAGTTTACACGCCCCGAACTCCAGGTCGAGCTGGTCGACGAGGTCGCCGGTTTCGGCCTCTCTGACCTGGTCTAGGCCGGTAATGCCTACGTCGGCAGCCCCGTCGCTGACGTACTCGGGGATGTCGGCGGCGCGGGCGTAGAGGATCGTCACGTCGGGATCGACGGTGTCGGCGTACAGTTTCCGGTCGGCCCCGTCGACGACGTGGAGGCCAGCCCTATCGAGCAGGTCGACGGTCGGCTCGTGGAGGCGCCCCTTGTTGGGTACGGCGATGCGCATGTCGGTTCCTCGTCGCGCGTCCGGAACTGCTTTTCCATCGTTTTCGGCGGGCGCAGGCCGACGCCGTCAGGCCACCGGCAGCGCCAACCCGTTCCCGGCCCGCTCGAAGTCGTCGTCGGTCCCGAAGGGTCGGGAGCGCTCGCGCATCCGGTCGCGGCACCACCGCGCTGCGTCGTCGTCGGCCCAGTGAACCGCACAGTCGGCGATCTCGACAGGCCGGAGTCGGAGCCGAGTCACCGCTCCGTCCTCGACCGTGACCTCGAAGAGGAAACTCCGGTCGTTGCGCAGGTCCCCGTCGACCCGGTAATCGTCGACGAAGTCCCCGCAGTCGTAGCAGATGGGAACGCCGTCGGACACCTCGATGCCCTGGAAGACGTGGGCGCTGTGGCCGTGGATCAGATCGACACCCTCTTCGACGAGGAAGCGACCGAACGCCCGGAAGTTCTCGGCGGGCTCCGTGACCATGTTCGGTCCCCAGTGGAGCGAGGCGACGAGCAGGTCCGGATCCGCCCGGCGAGCGCGGTCGAGTATCGCCCGGACTGTCTTCCGTTCGGACTCGTCCAGTTCCATCGGGAGGTGGGCCACCCCCGGACTGGTCCGATCGGCCGCGAACTCCGGCGTGTTGTCGGTGAGCGAGACCACCGCCACGTCCAGGCCGTCGATCGAGAACAGCGCCGGCTCCCGTGCGGCCGCGACGGTCCGACCGGCCCCGGCGTGTGCGATGTCGGCCTCGGTCAGCGCGTCGACCGTGTCCAGCAGCGCCTCCTCCTCGAAATCCAGGAGGTGATTGTTTGCCAGACTGGCGTAGTCGACGCCGGCTTCGAGGAGTGCCGGAATCGCCCAGTCGGGGTCGGCCCGGAAGTGGAAGGGCCGACGGGTGCGCTGCCAGGGGCTGCCGCGCGTCGAGAGACAACACTCCAGATTGATGCACAGCCCGTCGAGCGACTGCAGGTGCGAGCGCAGGTCTCCCCACACGGCGTCGACCGGCCGCTGTCGCTGGGACTCGTCGACCTTTCGCCCGAGCATGACGTCGCCGGTCAGGCCGATGGTCGTGGTCATGGCAAAATCTACCACGGTGAGGCTGAAAAACGATACCGTCGACCGGCCGACACGCAGAGAGAACGGTCGCGAATCAGTTCGCGCCGAACCCGAAATCGTCGATGCGTTCGTGGACGTAGGCGGTCCACTCGTCGAGGGTCTCGTGCATCAACTCGCGGGCGTCTTCGAGGGGCGTGGCGGTGTACTGGTAGACGTGGCCGCCGCCGTCGAGGAGTCGTCGCTCGCGGGTGGCCAGCCCCTTCTCGCGGAGCGTCGACAGCGACCGGTTGACGTTGCTCCGGTCACGGTCGAGACTGTTGGCCAGTTCTTCGACGGTACTGCCCGGCTCGTCCAGGAGGACTTTGTAGGTCCGCGCTTCGTGACGCTGGACGCCGAACACGCAGGTCAGCACCTCCTCGAATCCCGGCTCCCCGTCCACCATGAGGTCCCGGAACCGGTCGGGCTGTGGGTCGACCACGGTCATACCAGCGGATTGTGCTGCCACCGGAATAAAGGGAGTCGTTACCTCGGACTCACCGCGTGCGTGTCCGAACTCCGGAGGACGACTGCCGTTTCGCCCTCCTCGACAGTGATCTCGTATCCGAACGCGTCGAGCAGTGACAGGCTCGTCTCGACGTGGTCGGTCATCGCCGGCACCGCTACCGTCCCACCCGCGACTGCCAGTAGTTCGAGCAACTGATCGGCCATGTGTGCGTCCACGACTGCTCTTGTTCCCTCGAAGGAATCTAACTGCTCGGCGGCCGCTCGACCGACCTGCTCGGCCGGTTTCCCCTTTTCGCCGAGGGCATCGAAGCCTGCCAGTCCCGACTCGTAGTCGGCGCGGACACAACAGACCGTTCCCGGCGAGTCGCTGTCGACGTAGCTGACGGTCCGTTCGAGGACGTCCCGGTCGTCCAGTTCGTCGACGGCGGCGTCGGCCTGGCGCTCGGCCACGTCGGCGTCGGCGAGGTCGGTCGAGGCTTTCGAGTAGACGCGGACGCCCTCGGGGTCGCCCCGGTCGGCCAGCGCCAGCGGTGACGGGGTAGCGGGGCCGACGCGGAGCGTCGCCGCGCCGCCACCGACCGGATAGAAGCCAGTTCGGTCGACGTCGACGGCGATCTGGACGCCCGACTCGCGCAGTAGCGGGAGTTTCACGCGCCGGTACCAGAGCATCGGCGGCGACCACGTCACGTCGGTCCCACCCGTCGCCCGCACGGTCAGCGGCTCCTCGATCCGGAGCGCCAGCGGGAGGAGCGTATCGAACACCAACGTGACGCTCCCCGCCGTCTCGATGTCGACGGTAACCGTCCCGCCCGACAGCGACCCCGGTTCGAAGCCGACGGTCTCGGACCCGACTCGTGCGCCGTCGACGCTGCCGTCGCAGGCCTCGGCCGCAGCCTCGACGGCTGCGAGGTGCTGTGGTTTCAGTCCCGGATCGGGACGGGAGCCGCGAACGCCGTCGACGGTCACCGGGGTCTCGGTCAGGATCGACAGCGCCAGCGCCCGGCGAAGGAACTGGCCGCCCGCGTCCGACCCGTCGAGTTCGAGCATGGTCCCCCTACACCCGCACCGCTGAAAAGCACCCGTCTCGTCGGCGGCTCATCCGTTCAATCGACCTTCGAGCAGCGTCGTCGTGATCTCGGCCTCGATGTACGCCGCGATGGGGATGAGTACCAGCGCCAGGGCGATCATCACGACGGCCTCTCGAAGTTCACGTCCCGTCATCACGTCCTCACGCCGGCCCAGCGCCGCCCCGATGACCTGGTGGGTGAAGCGGAACGCGACCGCGCTGGCGAAGAGGAAGGCCGGGATCTCGATGATCCCGTGGGGGGCCAGCCCCAGTATCACGACGCCGAGGCCGGCCTCCCGGGCCACCGCCGTCGCGACGTAGCCGACGATGACCCCGTTGTACACGAGGATTCCGACCGTCAGGAGGCCGAGCGTCAGGCTGCTGAGCACCAGAACGAGGATGACGATACCGTTGTTGACGACCAGGAGGCCGACCGTCGGCTCCGGGAACGCGCCGCCGAGGTCCCGACCGCCGAACAGCGCACGGAGGCCGATGACGTCGACCAAGAGGGCACCGGCCACGATACCGAGGGCGAACACTGCGCCCGACAGCACGACGTACCGCCAGTAGTCCGCCCAGAGTCGGCCCGGGAGCGGTCGCTGGCGACCCGTCTGATCCGGAGGCGGGGAGGGACTCATGTACCTGCACTAACGGGAACCGCGGGTTTCAGCGCGGCGGTATCGGCGAACCGTGATCTGTCACCTGCCTGCCGGACGAAAATCCAGAGAAAAAGGCGGGATGCGCGATGGTTTCATATGGACGTGGGTGTAATTAACGTGCGATGATGTCGCAAGGTGCGGGGGAGGGTGGGGAGTTACACCACCTGTTGGCGGAGCTGCCGGTGTTGTCCGTCCTGACACGGACGGAGGCGGGCGAGCCGGTCGTCGACGGGTGCAATCGACAGTTCGCCGACCGGTTGGGGTACGACCGATCGCAAGTCGTCGGCCGACCGCTGGCGGAGTTGTACACGCCGGCGTCGGCCGCAGTACTGCAGGACGGCGGCTACGAGCGGGCGCTCGCCGGTGCGTTCGGGACCGCGGACCGCGAGCTCCTGTGTGCCGACGGGACCGTCGTCCTGACGCGGATGCGTGCCGTCCCACGGACCGACGGCGACGGGACCGTTATCGGGACCCGCGCGCTGTTCGTCGACGTGACCGCCCGCGAGCAGCGCCGCCAGCAGGTCGCCGTGCTCAACCGCCTGCTCAGGCACAACCTCCGGAACGACATGACTGTCGTGCTCAACCACGCCTCGATGCTCGCCGACCGCCTCGACGACGCCCAGCGCGACCCCATCGAGCACATCCGCGAGACGGCCCAGCGCTGGGACCGTCTCGTCGGGAAGGTCCAATCCATCCGCCAGGTGGTCTCCGCCGAGACCGACTGGCAACGGGCCGACCTCGCCCGAACGCTCGACCGCGTCGAGGCGCAACTCAACGAGCACTACCCCGACGCCCGCATCCGCGTCCTCCGCCCGTCCGAGGGTATCGCCTCCATCCGCCCCGAAATCGAACTCGCGCTCGTGGAACTCTGCGAGAACGCCATCCACCACGCCGCCGAAACCGCACCCGAGGTCGTCGTCACCGTCGGCACCCCGCCCGACGAGCCCTGGATCAAACTCACCGTCGCCAACGACGGCCCCGCCATCCCCGAGAGCGAACTCCTCGCGCTCGGGAGCGACGAAACCACCCCGCTACTCCACGGCACCGGCCTCGGCCTCTGGCTGGTCCGCTTGGCCGTCGACCGCGTCGGCGGCGACGTCTCCGTCGTCGAGAACACCGACGCGGGGACCGCCGTGACGATCCGCTATCCCGATACTTGACACCCGCGCTGACTCCCCGAACCGCCGTCGACCGGTTGCGCCGCCAACCCACGGTTCGGTGTGACGCGGATTTGGAAAGAACATTAACACCGGCCGTCGCTGATTGGAGTATGAGTTCCGACGATCAGCTCCGTGTCGCCGACATCATGACGACGCCGATCGAGACGATTTCGGAAGACGTGACCCTCGTCGAGGCCGCGGCCGCGATGCGCGAAAAGGAGATGAGCGCCCTCCTCGTGACGACCGCGCCGCCCTCGATCGTGACCAGCACCGACATCCTCGACACCGTCGCCCAGGGGAAAGACACCTCGGCCCTCGACGTGACCGACGTGATGACCGAGTCCGTCGAGACCGTCCCGCCGAGCCTCCCCATCAACGAAGCCGCCCAGATGATGACGACCTTCGGCATCAGCCACTTGCCGGTCGTCGAGGACGACTACATCGGTATGGTCTCCTCGACCGACATCACGACGCATCTGTCCGACTAAATTTTTACTTCGGGGGGATTCGCCTTCGGCGAACCCCCCTCGCAAAAATTTAGTACAAAAACTGCTCGGCGCTCGACCGCCGGTCTCGCGCCGAGTGAACCGCGCTCACTGCGTTCGCGCGGATGCTTGCCCAATCTCAGCACCGCTTGCTGCTACTATCATTTCGTGATGAGCAGAAGACATTTCCCGACAGCCCGGAGAACTGGTTCGTATGGACCTCGACAGGAGTCGTCTCTTCCTGGTGCTCGGAACCGTATTGCTGCTCGGGTCCGCGTGGGGCGGTTACCAGGTGTGGGACGTGGACTACACACACTCTCTGAGGGACGACGAGGACGTCACGTTCAATGCATCCCGTATGGGGCACGTTTCCTACGAAAACCTCTCAGACCACGATCAACAGGTTATCGACCGAACCATCACGCGTGGGAAGTACACCGTCGAAACCGAAGATGCGACAGTGTCGCGGTTCACGTACACGACGGACAGTTCCCACCTCGGTTCCGGTTGGTACGTCGTCCAGCGGCACGGACAGAACTACACCATCCTCACGCACAAGAACACTCCCGGACTCAGTGGCGTTCTCTTCACGCCGGTTCTATTCGCGGTCGGAATAGTCGGGCTGCTGCTCTGTATCCTCGGTATTCTCTTCCGTGATCCGTCCGATCGAGAATAGTACGCTCCGCAAGATTGCGACTCGCTTTTGCTCGCCGTTCTATTCCTGCTCAGCCAACCACGTCAACAGCCCGTTCTGGGCGTGCATTCGGTTCTCAGCCTGGTCCGGCAGCCACCTTTTTCCGCTCGGGTCCATCGCTTCGCTCTGGACCACTCGCGAAAAAATCTGGACCAAAAAGACGACCACTCACTTCGTTCGTGGTCGTGCTTCACTCCTGCTCAGCTAGCCACGTCAACAGCCCGTTCTGGGCGTGCATCCGGTTCTCGGCCTGGTCCCAGACGATGGCGTTGTCGCTCTCCAACACGTCGTCGGTGATCTCCTCGCCGCGGTGGGCGGGTAGACAGTGCATCACTGTCTTGTCGCCCACGAGGGAATCGTCGACCTGGAACCCCTCGAAGTCGGCGAGTTTCTGCTCGCGCTGGTCTTCCTGGCCCATGCTGACCCACACGTCGGTGTAGATAACGTCCGCGTCGGCGACGGCGGCTTCGGGGTCGTGTGTCGTCTCGGGTTCAGTGCCGAGGGCGGCCGCGCGTTTGCGGACGTTGTCGGCGATGCCGTAGCCCTCCGGCGTGGCGACGGTCAGGTCGAGGTCGGCCATGGCCGCACCGACGACGAACGACTGGCAGACGTTGTTGCCGTCGCCGACCCACGCGACCGACACGTCGTCGAACCCGCCGAACCGCTCGCGGATCGTCAGCAGGTCTGCCAGGGTCTGGCAGGGGTGGGCGTCGTCCGTGAGTCCGTTGATCACGGGAACCGTCGCGTACTCGGCCAGTTCCACCACGTCGGCGTGGTCGAACACACGGGCCATGATGAAATCGACGTACCGGGACACGGCCCGCGCGGTGTCCTTGATGGGTTCGCCGTGGCCCAGGTGGATGTCGTCGGGGCCGAGGAAGATGGCGTGGCCGCCCAGTTGGGTCATCCCCGTCTCGAAGGAGATGCGGGTCCGCGTCGAGGGTTTCTCGAAGATCATCCCCAGGGTCTGGTCTTCGAGGGGCTGGCCGTCGCCGTGGGCCTTCAACTCCGCCGCGCGGTCGAGGACGGTGTCGAGTTCCGTCGCCGTCAGATCGTCGACGTCGAGCAGTGACCGGACCATCTCAGTCCTCCAGAAGCCGCTCGGCGACGGTTTCGAGCACCTCGACCGAGCGGTCGTACTCCGAGAGCACGAGGTGTTCGTTGGGCGCGTGGTCGAGGTCCGAGTCGCCGGGGCCGTAGGTCACCATGGGACAGTCCCACTCCTGGGCGTAGACGTTCATATCACTTGTGCCGGTCTTCCGGAGCAGTCGGGGGTCACCGCCCGCCTGCCGGATGGCGACCCGGAACGCCCGGGCCACGTCAGTCCGGGGGCTCTCCATGACGGGTTCGACCCTGTCTTTCCAGTGGACGCGGTCGGCCACGTCCAGATGCCCCTCCGTGATCTCGATGACCTCCTCGGTGTTCATGCTCGGGGGGACGCGCAACTGGATCTCCATCGTCGCCTCGACGGAGAGCCCGTCGCCCGTGAGTCCGCCCTCGATCTTCGTGGGCTTGGGCGTGACGCGCTCGAAGACGGCCTCCCACTCGTCGTTGGTGAACTCCTCCTCGACGGCGGACCACCAGGCGATGGCGTCCTGGATGGCGTTGTTCTCCGGGCGCGAACTGTGGCCGGACTCGCTCGTCGCGACGTACGTCCCGGCGACCAGTCCGCGGTAGCCCAGTGTGATGCCCTCCCAGCCGGAGGGTTCGCCGTTGACGACGGCGTCGGGCGCGGTGTCGCGGTCCTCGACGAGGTAGCGGCCGCCCTTGGAGTCGACCTCCTCGCCGACGACGCCGACGAACGACGCGCCGGTCCTGACCGCCGCGACGGCCATCGCCGCCAGCGGCCCCTTCGCGTCGACGCTGCCGCGACCCCACAGCGCGTCTTCGTCGCTCTCCTCGGCCTCGCGGATCCGGACCGGGATGTCCCCGGGCACGGTGTCGATGTGGGAGGTCAGCAGACAGCCGTCGTCGGCGGGCGCGCGGACGTTGCCCACCTCGTCGATCCAGACCTCGCGGTCGTGGCTCTCGAAAAACGAGCGCAGGACCTCGGCACACGCCCGCTCCTCGCGGGTGACCGACGGCGTGTCGACGAGGTCGACCAGCAGTTGCCGCGCCTCGCCTTCCACGTCGATCGTACTCGTGCTCGTGAACTGTGTCTCGCTCATGTGTCGTCCTCCGCGATCACGTCCGTCAGCGCCGCGACCACCGCATCGGCTTCCTCCTCCTCGATGGTCAGCGGCGGGAGCAGGCGCACCACCGTCCGCCCGGCAGGTAGCGCCAGCACGCCGTGGTTCAGGGCCAGTTCCTTCAGCGCCTTGTTGGCACCGCGACCGACCTCGACGCCGATCATCAGGCCCTCGCCGCGAACCTCACGGACCTCGTCACCGATGGCGCTCTCCAGTTCCGTCAGGATGTAGTCGCCCATTTCGGCGGCGTGACCGGGCACGTCGTCCTCGACGATGGTCGAGACGGTGGCGTTCGCTGCCGCGGACACCACGGGACCGCCCGAGAACGTCGAGGCGTGCGAGCCGTAGTTCTCGGCGATCCACTCCCGACAGAGCGTCGCGCCGATGGGGAACCCGTTACCCAGCCCCTTGGCACTCGTTATCATGTCCGGGACGACGCCGGCCTGCTCGCAGGCCCAGAGCCGCCCGGTCCGGCCCATGCCGGTCTGGACTTCGTCGAAGATGAGCGCCGCGCCCGCCTCGGCGGTCGCCTCGCGAGCGGTTTCGAGGAACTCGGCGGAGGCGGGGTTGATGCCGCCCTCGCCCTGGACGGGTTCGACGATGACCGCGGCGGTCTCGTCGTCGACAGCGTCGGCGAGTTCCTCGGAGTCGTCGTAGGGGACGAACTCCACGTCGCCGATGAGCGGCTCGTACATCTTCTTGTACTTCTGCTTCCACGTGGTGGCGAGCGCACCCATCGTCCGGCCGTGGAACCCCTGCATCGTCGCGATGATCTTCGAGTTCCCCGTCGCGCTCCGGGCGAACTTCAGGGCGGCCTCGTTGGCCTCGGTCCCGGAGTTACAGAGCCACGTCTTGTCGATGGGGTCCGGCGCCGTGGCGGCCAGTTTCTCGTACAACTCGGTCCGGGCCGCGTTGGGGTACGAGGCCTGCACGTAGGTCAGATCGTCGAGCTGGTCGCGGACGGCCCCGTCGACGGCCTCGTGACCGTGCCCGAGCGGGACGCAGGCGTAGCTCGCGCCCATGTCCAGGTACTCGGTCCCGCTGTCGTCGTACAGATAGGGTCCGTCGCCGGACTCGATCTGGATCGGCTTCTCATTAAATACGAATCCGCTCATGCTGAATCCTCCAAAGCTTCCTGATACAGGTGCGTCCCGCCGCCGTCGAGTGCCGACAGGATGGGGTCGTCGGCGTTGGCGTCGGCGATGACGACTTCTTCGGCTCCCTCCGAGAGCGCCTCCTCGGCGGCCATGATCTTGCGGCTCATGAAGCCCTCGGCGGCGTCCTCCAGGGCGTCCCACTCCTCGCCGGTCTCGACGGACTCGATGAGCGTCGAGGGGTCGTCGGGGTCGGCGTAGACGCCTTCGACGTCCGTCAGCAGGACGAGCGTCCCGTCGAGCGCGCCGGCGATGGCGGCCGCCGACCGGTCGGCGTCGGTGTTGACGGGAATGATCTCGCCGTCGTCGGCGCCAGCCATCGGCGGGCTGGCGACCGGGACGTAGCCGTCCGAGAGCAGCGACTCCAGTAGGTCCTCGTTGACCTCCTTGATCGTCCCGGAGTGGTCGCCCCGCTTGATCTTCTTCTTGCCGTCCTCCTTGACGCGCACGGCCGACTTGCGCGGGCCGTGCAGCAGCTTCCCGTCGACGCCGTTGAGTCCGACGGCATCGACGTCCAAGCTCTGGAGGCCGGCGACGAGCTGTGTGTTGAGGTGGCCGAAGACCATCTCGAACACTTCCATCGTCCGCTCGTCGGTGAAGCGACCGACGACGCCCGACGGCGTCTCGACGTACTCCGGTTCCATGCCGAGGTGTTCCAGCGTGTCGTCGACGGCGGTCGAGCCGCCGTGAACCACGGCAACCGACTCGCCGTCCTCGTCGTCTCGCGGGTCGCTCTGCTCCCCGCTCGACTGTTCGGAGGGACTGCGTCCCTCCACTAGCGTTGCGACGTCCGAAAGGGCACCCGCCGGGTCAACGGCACGGGCACCACCGACTTTGATTACGATTGTCATATAAAAATCACTCCGAAGCTATGGGGAGCCGACGGGATGCAGGCCGGCGAAGTCCAGGCCGGCGGTCTCGTCGAGACCGAGCGCGACGTTGGCCGCGTGGACGGCCTGTCCGGCCGAGCCTTTCATCATGTTGTCGATGGCCGAGAACACGACCAGCCGCTTGTTCGCGGGGTCGAGTTCGAAGCCGACTTCGGCCTTGTTCGTCCCGGCGACGGCCTTGGGCTCGGGGTAGCGATACACCCCGCCGCCGCCCGCGACGAGTTCGACGAACGGTTCGTCCTCGTACTGCTCGCGGTACGCGCCCCAGAGGTCGCCCTTCGAGACGGGGCCGTCGGGGAAGACGTGGCAGGTGGCCGAGGCACCGCGGATCATCTCCACCGCGTGAACGGTGAAGGACACGTCGGCACCGAGGAACTGCTGGATCTCGGCCTCGTGACGGTGGCCCGTGGGCGCGTACGGGCGGACGACGCCCGAGCGCTCGGGATGGCTGGAGGCCTCGCCGCCGCCAGCGCCGCCCTCCGAGGAACCGACCTTCACGTCGACGACGATCTGCTCGTCACCGCTCAGGATGCCCTCCTCGAACAGGGGCAACAGGCCCATGATCGTCGCCGTGGCGTTACAGCCACCCGACGCGATGAGGTCCGCACCCTCCAGGTTCTCCCGGTTCAGTTCGGGCAGGGCGTACTCGCTCTGTTCGAGCAGTTCGGGCCGGTCGTGGCCGTCGTACCACTCGTCGTACTGTTCCTCGGTGTCGAGGCGGAAGTCCGCCGAGAGGTCGACGACGGTTCCGGCCGCGTCCTGGAACTCGTCGATGTGCTCCATCGAAACCCCATGAGGCGTCGCGGCGAACAGTACGTCCACCGAATCGAGGTCCTCGGGGCTGGAAAAGCGCAGGTCCATCCCGCGGAGGTTGGGATGCTGGTGGCCGACGGTCTTGTTCGCGTACGAGCGACTCGTCGCCTGGGTCACCTCGAACTCTGGGTGCTGATAGAGCAGGCGCAGGAGTTCGCCGCCGGTGAAGCCGGACCCGCCGACGACGGAGGCCGTCAGCGACGGTTCGCCGTTCGCGGACATCAGGCAGTCACCTCCTGCTCGACTTTCGTCTCCAGCCAGTCGACGACCGTCGCGGGCACGTCCACGTCGGTCGCGTCGTTCAGGGCCTTGAACTCGACGTTGTGGTTGACCTCGTGGACGGTGTACCCGTCCTCGGTCCCCATGAGGTCGATGCCGAGCAGGCCGCCGCCGACGGCGTCGGAGGCGCGCTCGACGAGGTCCAGCGCCTCGTCGTCGAGTCCGAACGCGTCGGTCTCGGCACCCTTGGCGGCGTTGGTGATCCAGTGGTCCGAGGAGCGGACCATCGCGGCGACGGGTTCGCCGTCGGTCGCGAGCACGCGGATGTCCTCGCCGCCTTTCTCGACGTACTCCTGGACGTAGAACACCTTGTGTTCGTAGTGACCCAGGGTCTCCTTGTGTTCGAGGATCGCCTCGGCGGCGTTGCGGTTGTCGATCTTGGCCATCAGCCGGCCCCACGAACCCACGACGGGCTTGATGACGCAGGGGTAGCCGAAGTCCTCGATGGCTTCCAGGGCCGCGTCCTTGGTGAACGCGACCGTCGTCTCCGGCGTCGGCACCGCACCCTCGACGAGCGCGAGGCTGTTTTTCGCCTTGTCGGCACAGACCTCGGCGGTGTCGGGGTGGTTGACGACCGGGATGTCGTACGACTCGATGAAGCGCGTTGCGTAGACGCTTCGGCTGGTCGCCAGACACCGGTCGACGACGACGTCGACGCCCTCGAAGTCCGGCGGTGCCTCGTCGAGGCTGAACTGCTGTTTGCGCACGTCGATCTTCGTCACGTCGTGGTCGCGCTCGCGCAACTCCGAGAGCAGGAGCTTCTCGTCTTTGCGGATGCGCGAGTAGAGGATTCCGATATTCATTATTGTCCCCGCGTGGTCGTCCAGGCGGCACGGAGCGCTCCCGAGAGCCTCGCGGTGACACCGTTCGTTTTCGTCGCGGGAGCCGCTCCGACCGCCCTCACCGCTTATTCACCCCAGTCCTCTTCGAGCTCGGGCGCCGAGTCCAGTTCGACGGGGTCGGCGCTTACGACCTCGAGTTCCGCACCGCAGGTCGCACAGTCAACGATCTCTCCGACTTCCAGGTCGTCGTGCAGGGACACTTCCGCCCCGCACTCGATGCAGTCCGTCATTGTACCTCTATCTCCCTTTCGGATGTACTTAAACGCTTCGGACTTGTCGGACAAAATGAACGTCACAAACTACCGTCTAACGGTGCGAATCCGAACAATACGGCGTTTCACGATTCCAGTATCATGAATTTGGTATATTTTCCCCTCGCGGGGATGGGAACGTCGGGCGTCGCGGTCGTCGCAGCCGGGTCAACTGCCTACACATAGCCGGCTCCCTCCGTCCGAAGCTCCGTTTCGGCTGCCGACAGCGCGTCGCGTTCGGCCGCCAGCGACTCCCTGTCGGCTGATAGGTCGTCGTCGGCAGCAGCGAGTTGCGTCGCGACTGCCTCGGGCGCGGGGCCGCCGGCCGAGTCGCGACTCGCCACGCTCTGTGCGGGGTCCAGCGCCGCCTCGACGGCCTCGCGGCTCGCGGCTTCGCCGCTCGCGTCTTCCGAGGCCTCGCTTCGCTCGGCCTCGCGGTCGACGTGAGCCGACAGCGACTCGCCCAGGACCTCCTGGGCTGCACTTTCCAAGGTCTCGTAATCGGGGTCGTCGCTCTTCTCGGCTGCCAGCGCGACCATCTCGTGGGCCGTCCGGAACGGGACGCCCGACATCGCCAGCAGGTCCGCGACGCCCGTCGCCGTCGAGAACCCCTCGCCGGCCTCCCGAGCGAGCAGGTCGGCGTTCCACTCGGCGGTCGCCACCGCGCCGGCGGCGACTTCCGTGGCCTCGATCACCGAATCGACGGCGTCCCAGCCGTGGCCGGTCGCCCGCTGGAGGTCGCGGTTGTACGCCCGGGGCAGTCCCTTCAGCGTCGTCAGCAGCCCCGAGACCGCGGCGTGAGCGTCGCCCGCCCGCGACCGGACGAGTTCCAGCGTGTCCGGGTTCTTCTTCTGGGGCATGATCGACGAGGTCGAGGAGTAGTCGTCCGAGAGGTCGACGTAGCCGTCGTTGGCGAAGATCACGAAGTCCTCGCTGAGTCCGGACAGCGTCGTCGCCAGGTTGGAAAGGGCCGTCGTCGCCTCCAGCAGGTTGTCGCGGGCAGAGGACGCGTCCATGGAGTTCGAGAGGACCGAATCGAACCCGAGCAGCTCGGCGGTGCGCTCGCGGTCGATGTCGAAGGGCGTCCCCGCGAAGGCCGCGCTCCCCAGCGGCGAGCGGTTCGTCCGCTCGTAGGCCCCGAACAGCCGTTCGGTGTCGCGGGCCAGCGCCCGCTCGTAGGAGAGCAGGTAATGTCCCACGGTCGTCGGCTGGGCGTACTGGAGATGAGTGAAGCCGGGCATCAGCGTCTCGGCGTGCTCGCGGGCCGTCTCCAGCAGTTGCTCGCGCGCGCCGATCACCGTCTCGATCGCGTCGAGCAGGTCTTCCCGAAGCCGGTAGCGGATGCAGGTCGCGACCTCGTCGTTCCGGGAGCGGGCGGTGTGCATCCGCCCACCCTCCGGGCCGACCCGTTCGATCACTGCCGTCTCGATGGCGGCGTGGATGTCCTCGCCGTCGGGCAGGTCGCCGTGGCCGGCGTCCTCGATGTCGTCGAGTGCGTCGAGGATCGCCCCCGCGTTCTCGTCGTCGACGATGCCCTGTTCGGCCAGCATCACGACGTGGGCGCGGTCCACGGCGAGATCAGCCTCGAAGATGCGTTCGTCCGCCGCGAGCGACGAGAGGAACCCACGCGCGGGGCCGCCGCTGAAGCGGTCCCGGCGGACGACGTCACCCTGGCTGTCGCCTTCGGCGTCCGCATTCGCCTCGTTTGTGGGTTCCTCTGTCATGATCTAATCGTCGTCTGAAACTGCCTTGTTCGCGGCCTCGGCGTCGGCGGCCTCGCTGACCTTGTTCGCCAGGCGCTCCTGGAAGCCGTGGTACTTCGCGACGCCCGTCGCGTCGTCCTGTTCGATGTCGTCGGTGACCGCCTCGGTGTTGAACGAGGCGTGGCCCTCGGCGTAGCAGGCGTAGGGGCTCTCGCGGCTGACCGGGCGGGCGTGGCCGCCTTCGAGTTTCACCGTGACGGTGCCAGTGACGCGCTGCTGGGTCTCGTCGATGAACCCTTCCAGCGCGCGGAACAGCGGTGCCTTGACGAGGCCCTGATACCCCTTCTCGGCCCACTCCTGGTCGATGCCTTTCTTGAAACTGCGCTCCTCCTTGGTGAGGACGAGCCCTTCCAGGGCCTCGTGGGCCGTCAGCAGGACCGTCGCCGCGGGGTGTTCGTAGTTCTCGCGAACCTTGAGCCCGAGCATGCGGTCTTCCATCGTGTCCGTGCGACCCACGCCGTGGGCACCGGCCTGCTCGTTGAGCGTCGCGATGAGGTCGACGGGGTCGAGTTCCTCGCCGTCGACGGCGACGGCCTCGCCCTGCTCGAACTCGATCTCGACCAGTTCGGCCTCCTTCCCGCTCGGACTCTCCGTCCAGTCGTAGATCTCGTCGCCGGGGATGTAGGAGGGGTCTTCGAGTTCCGAGCCCTCGACCGAGCGGCTCCAGATGTTCGTGTCGATGCTCCAGCGGCCGCCGTCGCCGCCTTCCACGGGAAGATCGCGTTCCTCGGCGTACTCCTGTTCCCACTCGCGGGTCAGGCCGAGTTCACGCACGGGCGCGTGGACGTTCAGGTCCGAGTCGCGCCAGACCGTCTCGAAGCGCAACTGGTCGTTGCCCTTCCCGGTACAGCCGTGAGCGAGTGCGGTACACCCCTGCTCTTCTGCCACGTTCAGGATGGCCTCGGCGATGACCGGGCGTGCGAGCGCGGTCCCCAGGGGGTAGCCCTGGTAGGTCGCGTTGGCCTTGACGGCGTCGAGACAGAGGTCGGCGAACTCGTCTTTCGCGTCGACGACGAAGTGGTCGAGGCCGAGCGCCTCGGCGGTCTCTTCGGCTTCGTCGAACTCGGGTTCGGGCTGGCCGACGTCGACGGTGACGCCGATGACGTCGTCGTAACCGTACTCTTCTTTCAGTAGCGGGACGCAGACTGTGGTGTCGAGCCCGCCGGAGAAGGCGAGCGCGACCGTTCCGTTCGTGTCGTTTGGGTTTGGCATGTGTGTGGTGAGTGTCGAAGTCGGGACAAAACCGCTCCGGAACCAGCCGGTGTGCGGTTCGTGGCGAAACAACCGTGAATGAAGTGGGATGTAGGTGGGCCTAACGGCCCGGTCGTCGTCGGAGTCGGAGAAGTCGGACGGACCCGCCACTCGCGACGGCCCGCGAGCCATTCCGGCGTGTCCGTGTCATGTACTCGGTTCTATTCGGAGACGCGTATTAAAAAGTTCCGAGATGGAAATCCCCGTCTAGCGCCGTCGTCGGGCGAGGAATCCGACTCCCAACAGCGCGGTGATCGTCAGCCCGATACCGAATCCGGGGCCGTCGCCGCTACTGTCGTCGGTCGTCGATGCGCTGGTGGGTTCCGATGCACCACTCTCGCTGCCGCCGTCAGTCTGCTCGGCCGTCACGGCGAACCCATCGAGCGAGGTTCCCGCGTTCCAGGTGAGCGTCCCGTCGGCGCGACTGTCCGCGCTGGGCGAGACGGTCGTCGCCTCGTATCCGTCTGGAACGTGGAGGGAGAACGCACGGTCCGGCGTGAAGCTGCTCGCGAACGGCTCCGAGACGGTGAGCTGATTACCATCGACTGCTGCCAGCCCGTCCCAGGTTACCGACAACTCGACGATGCCGGTGTCCCCGTCCGTTCGCAGGTCGATCGTCGAATCGCTGATCGACATCTCACGGCCCGTCTCGTTCGAGGCATCCGACGCGACGCCAGCCATTCGGTTGCGGAAGTTCGTCTCGAACCGGTCACGTGCCTGCTGGTCGTTCGTGAGCTGCTCGAAGGCGTCGGTCTCGTTCTGGTCCGTCAGGTCGAACGTCGTGGTCACCGTCACCGTCGCCGACCCATCCTCCTGCAGGTCGACGACGAACGACCGTTCAGTCGTGTCCTGTGCCGTCGCGCTCGCCACTGGTGTCACTGTACTGAGTACTAGGAGTGCAACCAACGAAGCCGCTACTCCTGCTTTGACCTTCATTTTTGAAGAGAGTGTCGTGGTAGTGATAAAAATGCTCTGGCCAGCTATCGTCGATTACCGGTCGGACGCGTTACCGGAGCCGCTACTGCCGGCGGAGCCTCCCGAATCAGTTGTGCTATCGGTGGACTCGGTGTCGGTCGTTTCAGTATCCTCGGTTGCGGTTGTGGTCGTCTCCTCGTTCGTCTCAGTTTCGTCAGTCGTCTCGGCGTCGCTCTGTCCGCCGCGGTTTTGGCCGCGTTCGCGAGTGTCGGTCTGGTTGCCGTCGCTCGGTCGCTGGTCGCCGCCGCGGTCACCGCCGCGGGCCTGGTTACCCGCGTTCCCGGCGATGCTCCGGGCGATCTCGGAGACTTCCTGGCCGGTCATGTTGTTCGCCTGCGTGCGGAGCGTCTGGATGGCCGTCGCGTTGATGCCCTTCGATTCCAGCAGGTCCGCGGGCAGGCCCTGCGAGGCGTTGGCGGAGTCGTTCGCCGTCCGCTTGACGTTCTGTGACCGCGCGGAGAGTTCGGCCATGCGCGCTGCGAACTGGCCCTGACTCATCGACCCGTTCTGTCGCGCTTCCCGAAGCTGTTCGCGCTGTTCGCTGAGGTTCCCGAGTTCCCGCTCGGTCTCGTTGACTTTCGCCGCGATGAGTGCGGCCTTCGACTCGTTGCTCGCCGCGCGAGCGACCGCCAGGCCGAAGCTTCGCGATTCGACCTCGCCGTCGAGTTCGGCTTCCTGCACGCCGACCACGCCGGAGAGGCGCTCACCCGGCGCGATACTCTCGTTCGATTCGTTCGTCGCGTTTGTCTGTGCGTTGTTCGCGTCCGCGGTCGCCGTCGAGGGAACCGCACCGAGCGCCGTGCCGGCACCCAGCGTGCCGACGACGACCAGTGCAGCCATAATCACGGTCAGTGTTCGTCGCATTGTACCTCCTCCTTGGCCCCATACCTCCATATAAATGGACGATAGCTGACCAGGTTCAACGACGATTAAACCGGATTAAGCCGGATTTCGGACCGCCGCAGTCCTGCGGTTTCTGGAAAACAGTCCCGGAGCGGGTCGCTGAACCGTCGGTGGGTTTAAATACTATCGTCGTCGGGGTGGGAGAGGACGTTCTCGCGGCCGATGCGGAACACCTCGATCTCCTCTTCCTCCCTGAGCTTCGAGACGACCTGGCTGGTCTTGGCGTCGGTCCAGTCCAGCTGCGCGGCGACCTGCTGCTGTTTGACGCGGCCCCCTTCCGATTCGAGGAGTCTGAGGACCTGTTCCTCGTTGCTCAGGAGTTCCTCGGGCGGTCCGTCGTCGCCCTCGTCCCGGTCGGCGACGTCGTCGCTCGCCCCGGCCGCTGCGCCGGCGTCACCGGCTGCGGTCTCCGTCCCGTCGGTGCCCGACTGGCCGACCAGCCCCTTCCGACGCGCCAGGAGATAGCCGCCGACGCCCAGTACCAGCGCGACGACGGCGACACCGGCGAGCGTCGTTCCGGCGATGGTGCTGCCCGTGTCGGTCGCGGATTCGCTCGTGGCCACGACGCGGGGTCCCTCGGACCCGAAGTCGCGGCGGCCCTCCCAGACGACGCCGCGGTCGAGTCGCTCGCTCGCGTTCGGCGAGACGCTCACGGCCCGATACTCCTCGGGCCAGTCGATGCGTAGCTGGGACTCCCCGTCGAGGTAGAACCCGGCCAGCGCGTCGCCGGCTTCGACGTGGGTCTCGTTCGCGGTGGCGAACCCCTCCCAGGTGAACCGGTACCGGACGATCCCGTAGGACTGGCCGAGGTTCTGGCGCTCGGTCTCGACGCTGACGTTCCGGAGCGCCATCTCCCGGCCGGTGGCGTTTGCCGCGGTGCCGACGGTCCCGCCCATTCGGTCGGTGAACCGCGCGGTGAACGGTGCCGAATCGTTGCGGATGTCGGCGGCGACCGACTCGAAGGCGTCGGTCGTGTTCCGGTCGTCCAGCAGGACCCGGTACTCGATGGTCCAGTCGGCCGTCCCGTCGGCCCGCACGTCGGCTCGCAGCAGCACCCTGTCGGGGTCGACCGCAGTCTGCGTGCCCGTGATGTCGTCCGGGAGTGCGCCGGAGCGGTGCGTCGGCGTCTCGGCGGTCGCACCGCCGACGGCGACGAGACTCGCCGTTCCGAGAAGGACCAGTGCCAGTAGTGCGACCGTGCCCGCGCGTGCCATCGATGCGCCGTTTACGCGGCGCGTTGAAAGCCTTTGTTGCCACCGCCGGGCCACAACCCCTATGTGTCAGCCCCGGGCATCTCTGCCTATGACTTCCCGCGCGGCACTCGACGTCGAAGACCTCCTCAAGATCATCCTCCTGCTCGTCGTCGTCTGGATCGTCGTCGAGATCGTCGCCGAGTTCATCAGCGCCGTTCTCGGGCCGTTCCGGCCCGTCATCGGACTCGTCATCGTCGTCCTCATCG
The DNA here is from genome assembly GCF_005049285.1 of Halorientalis salina. Lineage (GTDB taxonomy): Archaea > Halobacteriota > Halobacteria > Halobacteriales > Haloarculaceae > Halorientalis > Halorientalis salina. The sequence goes on from NZ_SOSC01000004.1 coordinate 260,727, forward strand.
TCCTCTACCTGCTCGACCGGATCTGAGATCGGACCCGACACTCCCTTTATATGCTACCTGCCGAGAATGCGAGGTTCGGACGGTAATTCTGTCGAAACCCGTGGTTTTATACTGAAACCAGTGGAAATTACCGGTAGCATGGGGGAAGTCACGAAGCAGAAGGTCAGAAACCTCTTTATCTTCCTGGGGCTGGGACTGCTCCAGATCATGGTGATACTGGAGGGACTGGCCAACTACTACAGCATCACGGTGCCGCTGTACCCGCTGCAGTTCATCCTGCTCGGGTTCGTCTCCGTCGGGTTGTTCTTCATCGCGAAGTTCTGACGGGACGATCAGCACGCTTATTCGCGGTCCCGTCGTGAGCACCGCCTGTCGTGTACAGCCTGAACGCGCCCGTCCCCTCGTCCGTCGCCGCCCTCGCGACCGATCTGGCGAGCGACCTCGTCGGTGCACAGGCCCGGACCCGCGGCGGTCACACGCTCGTCGTCAAGCGACTCGCCGGCGACGACGCGGACTACGCCCACCTGGAGGCCCGCGCCCGTGACGCGCTCAGGGGAACGCCCGCCTGTGAGGCCCGCGTCGCCGGTGCCGAGGTCTTCGAGTCCGTTCCCTCCGGAACCGCGCCCGTCGTCTACCTCCGCGTCGAGAGCCCCGGGCTCGTGGCGCTCCACGACCGACTCTGCGATCGGTTCGACCCGGTCGACGACATCGAGGGGGAGAACTACGTCCCCCACGTCACGGTCGCTCGCGGGGGATCAATCGAGGCCGCACGGTCGCTGGCCGAACGGGACGTCGAGCCGGTGGAGTGGGTCGTCGACGACCTCGTCTTCTGGGACGCCAGGCGCGACCAGCCCGCAACTCACGTGTCGCTGCCGGCCTGATCGTCGGTGGCGTCGGGTGGGACCGTCGGCGGTTCGACTCCCGACAGTTGCTGGTCCGTGTGGGTCTTCGGGAGGGTCAGCCGGACGAGACTACCACGCGGGTCGTTTTCCTCGAACGTGAGCGTGCCGTCGGAGTGCGTGACGATCCAGTTGACAAGCCACAGCCCCAGGCCGCTGCCGTGGTACAACGGGTCGATCTCGTCTTGTCCGGCCAGGACGGTCTGTTCCTGGGCGGGAATCCCCGGCCCGTCGTCCGCGATGTCGATTACGACGGTCTCGGGACGGGACTCGACGGTGACCGTGATCGTCGGTTCCGCGCGGTCGCTGTGGTCGATGGCGTTCTCGAGCAGTTCCCTGATGGCCTGCTCGATCTGCGGGATCGTCGCGGCGTGGACCTCGTCGGGCATCGTCAGGTCGATGGTCGCCTCGGGCGCTCGCTGGCGCAGTTCCCTCACCGGTCGCTCGATGAAGTCGGAGATCTCCAGCGGGCGGACGAGCCGCACCTGCGAGAGCACCTCGACGATCTTCCGCTCGCGTTCGGTCACGCCGAGCAACTGCTCGCCGGTCTCGATGATGCTCTCCGCGAGGTCGCCAGCCTCTTCGCCCGCTTCGGCGGCGATCAGTTCTGCGTTGCCGATGATGACGCTCATCGCGTTCCGGAGGTTGTGTCGCAACACGCGGTCGAGGACGTCGAGCTGGCGTTCCCGGTCTTTCTGGGGCGTGACGTCCCGGAGCGTGGCGACGACACCCTGGACCTCGCCGGTGTCCCCGTCTTCGAGCGGATAGTACCGGACGTCGAAGGTCCGGTCGGACCGGTCCGGTCGCGAGCGTTCCATCCGATAGTGAACGGAGTCCCCGTCGAGCGCCCGGTCGAGATGCGGCTGGACGGTCTCCCACACGTCCGGTCCAAGGACGTCCTCGGGCGTCAGGTCAGTGACGTCCGCCTGCTCGATGTCGTGGTACTCCCGATAGCCCCGATTGGCGAACAGGTAGTTGTGGTCCGTGTCCGTCGCACAGATGAGGTCGTTCGCGCCTTCGATCGCCCGCTCGTACTGCTGGAGTTGCCCTTCCCGTTCTTTCTGTTTGGTGATGTCGGTCTGGATGGCGACGAAGGCCGTCACCTCGCCCTCGTCGTCGGTCAGCGGCGCGATCGTCTCGCGGGCGTGGTACAGCTCCCCGGATTTGCGCTGGTTGACGATCTCGCCGTTCCAGACCTCGCCGGCGAGGACGGTCTCCCAGAGGTTCTCGTAGTATTCGTCGGACATCTCCCCGGAGCCGAAGAGCCGTGGCGTCCGACCGATGGCTTCCTCGCTGCTGTACCCCGTGACGGACTCGAACGCGGGGTTGACGTACTCGATCGTGCCGTCCGTGTCGGTGATGATGATGACGTTCCCGGCGGATTCGACGGCGCGGCGGAACCGGCGCAGCGACCGTTCGTGCTCCCTGTGTTCGGTGACGTCCTCCTGGAAGCCGACGTATTGGGTCACCTGGCCGCTGTCGTCCACGATCGGCGCGACCGTCACGCGATTCCAGAACTCGGTGCCGTCCTTCCGGTAGTTCGAGAGCTCGACTGTGACGGAGGCTTCGGTCTCGATGGCCTCCCGCAACTCGGCGACTCGGTCCCCGTCCGTCAGTGCTCCCTGGAGCATGCGCGGGTTCCGCCCGACGAGTTCGTCCTCGCGATAGCCGGTCAGTTCCTGAAACCGGTCGTTGGCGTACACCAGCGGGTGGTCCTCCTGGGTAGCGTCGGCGATCGTGATGCCGACCGGGGCGTCGTCCATCACCCGCTCTTTCAGCGCGAGTTCCCGTTTGCGGGCTTTCTGCCGGGTGATGTCTCGGACGACCAGGATGATCGCCGGCTCGTCCGACCACTCGATCCGTGTGGCCGTGACCTCGACCGACGCGTAGTTCCCGTCCAGGCCGACGAGCCGAGTCTCGCTGCGGTCGAGGCTCCGATCCCCGGTCTGGATGTCCTCGAGTTGGTCCGTCGAGAGCAGGCTGTCCTCCGGGATGGTGTCCGCGACGGGCATCCCGACGACGGCCGCGCTCGACGCCGCGTTGAGCAGTTCGACGCCGGCGTCGTTGACGAACTCGTAGTGGCCGTCGCGAACGATGGCGATCGTGTCGTGTGCCGCGTTGAGAACGTCTTTCGCCCGCGTCTCGGACTCGACGAGATTGCCCTGTGCTCGGGTGTAGGTGACCGACGCGTCGATCAGGTCAGCGAGTCGGTCCCACTGGTCCCGGTGGCGCTCTTTGACGAGATAGTCGGTCACGTCGGCGGAAATCGCGCGGCTGGCGATCCGTTCGTTCCCCTCGCTGGTAAACAGGATGAACGGCAGGTTGGGTGACTGGGCACGGACCGCCTCCAGAAAGGCGACGCCGTCGGTGTCGGGCAGGTCGTGATCGCTGACGATGCAATCGACCGGTGTGTCGGTCGCGAGGTACTCGAGTGCCTCCTCGACGGTGCGGACGGTCTCGAGCGAAACGTCACCGTCGGACGAAAGCCGTGCACCGATCCGCTCGGCGTACTCGGTATCAGCAGTGACTGCAAGCACGTGGACATCGCTTCGGTCCCCGTCAGGTGGCATTCTGCTAGCTGGTTTCTCCGGGGCTGTACATATATATATATCTCGTCTTCTGACCTTGCTATTGCCCGATCGTGTAACGTCGCTATCCAATCTGCTGGCGCTCCAGTTCGATACCGAAAACGGTCCCGTATGGGTCGGCGTCGTCGGCCGGGGGCTGGGTGTCACCGGACCGCCGGTCCGTTCTGTCCTCGACCCACACGTCACCGCCGTACTGATCGACCAGCGTGTTGACGAGATACAGCCCGATCCCGGTCCCGTTGCTTTCGAGTCCCTTCTCGCCTTTCCCGAAGATCTCCGTTTTGCGGTCGTCGGGGACGCCGGGGCCGTTGTCCGCGATCCGGACGACCACGCGGTCGCCGTGGTCGGTCACGGCGACCGTCACCTCCGGAACGTCGGCGTCGTTGTGCTGAATGGCGTTTTTCAGCACGTTCCGGAACACCGACCCCAGCATCTCGTTGGCCAGGACCGTCACCGCCGGTATCGGTCCCTCGACGGCGACGACTGCGTCCTCGTACGTCGAGCGAACCTCCTCGATCTGTGCCGCCAGCGACTCGTTGAGCGACACGGGTTCGCGCTCGGCGTCGGTCTGGAGCACCGTCTCGGCGAGATCGCGCGCCGTCTTCGTGAGTTCGATGGCGTTACTGGCGCTCTCGGCGATCGTCGAGAGATGTGGTTTGCCCGCCGCATCGACGTGGTCTTCGAGGAGTTCGGTGTAGGCGACGACCAGTTGCAGGTCGTTGCGGATGTCGTGGCGGACGACCTCGTTGAGCAGTTCGAGTTTGTCGCGCTGTGCTTCGAGTCGCTGTTCGTACGCTTTCCGCGTCGAAATGTCCTGAACGACCCCCTCGAAGTAGACCTCGCCGTCGTCTTCGACGACCACTGCCGTGGTTTGCCCCCAGAACTGCTCGCCGTCGACCCGCCGGAAGCGAAACTCCTGCTGGGCGAGTTCGCCCGCCGCCCGCAGTTGCTCGCTGAACGTCTGGCGGTCCGCCCGGTCGCAGTACAGCTCGCTCACGTCGCGCGCGAGGAAGTCCGCTTTCGAGTCCGCACCGAACATCGACACGAGCGCCGGGTTCGCTTCGAGGAACTCGCCGTCGGGACCCGGCGTGCTACGGAACACCCCGACTGGCAGGTGGTCGACGAGTCGCTCGAACCGCGCCACTTCCCGTTCCCGCTCGACGCGTTCGGTGACGTCCTCCTGGAAGCCGACGTAGTTCTCGACGGTGCCGCTCTCGTCCCGGATCGGCGCGATGGTCACGCGGTTCCAGAACTCGGTACCGTCTTTTCGGTAGTTGCGGAGTTCGGCGGTCACCGGCTCCTCGGCGTCGATACCCTCGCGCAACCGCCCGACCGGCTCCTCGTCGGTCCCTTCGCCCTGCATGAACCGGCAGTTCCGTCCCTGCACCTCGGCCTCGGAGTAGCCGGTCAGGCGCTCGAACTCCGCGTTCGCGTAGACGACCGGATTGTCCGCCTGCTGTGGGTCGGTGATCGTGATGCCGACCGGTGCCTCCTCCATGGCCCGCGTTTTCCACTGGAGCTCCGACTCCCGCGCGCTCGCCTCGGTGGCGTCGGTAACGCGAACGATCACCGCCGGGCCGTCGTCGACCTCGACGTCCGAGACGCCGATCTCGACCGGAAACGCCGACCCGTCTCGGCGCTGGTTGCGCCACTCGAACGGCTCTCCTGCCTCCGCTGCCCGCCCGAGCGCGTCGACGACCGACTCCTCCGACGCCCGATCGTCGGCCGTGAGCGTTCCGATATCGCGGTCGAGCAGTTCCCCCTCCGAGTAGCCGTGTAACTCGCAGTACCGCTGATTGACGTCGAGATGCGCGCCCGTTTCGAGGTCGACGACGGCCATCCCGTCGGGCGCGTGCTCGAACAGTGTCCGATAGTACCCGACATCCTCGGACATCGTGATTCCCGGAAGTTCACACCCCACGTATATAAGATAGTGCACTCCGCGCACAGTTCCGGCCGGGGTCGAGGCGCTCCCTGCAGCTGACGGCAGTTCGGCTTTCGCCGGCGCATCCATCAGGACGGCGTCGGCGGGTCGCCGTCCCAGGCGTCCATGTCGGCGTAGAAGTTCAGCATCGCGAACTTGAGTTTCTCGGGGTCGATGTCGATCATCTCGTTGCGCTGTTCGGCCGGGAACGTCTCCCTGACCGTGTAGTCGCTCATCTCGCGTTCGCCCTTGAGGGTGTAGCGCTTGTCGACGAGCACCCGGGCCCCGAAGTCCTCAGGGGAGCGAACCACGCGGCCGAGCGCCTGGCGGGTCTTCCGTACGGTGGGAATCTCGACGGCGTAGGCCCAGCCGGCGTCCTCGGTGCCCATCCACTCGTTGCCCCCGTCGCCGAACGCCGCGTCGTAGGCCGCCTGGACGGCCTCCATCCGGTCGTCCAGATGCGGATAGGGGACGCCGACGACCACGACGGTGCGGGCGTCGTCGTCGTCGAAACTGACGCCCTCGGCGAGGGTGCCCCACAGCGACGTGAACAGCGCCGCGTCGTCGCTGTTCGTGAACCGCTCCCGAAGGGACTCGGCTCGGGTCGCGGGTTTATCGAGCAGCAGCTCCGAGTCGGTGCGGACCTGCCCGTGATATCGCTCGGCCTCGCCGTAACTCGGGAAGAAGACGAGCGTGTTGCCGGGCGTGAAGTCGACGGCGTCCTCCAGGATGCCCGTGATGGTCCGCTGGACCGTCGGATCGTCGCGCTTGCTGGCGAACAGCGCCGGCGCTTCGACGGTGTAGGTGCGCCGGCGGTCCTCGGGGAACTGCTCGCCGTAGGCCAGCGTCGCCGGGTCGTCGAGTCCGAGCACGTCCTCGGCCACCTCGAAGGGGCGCAGGGTCGCGCTCATCAGGACGCTGGCGTGGAGTTCCTCGAACAGCGAACTGGTGACCTGCTGGGGGATACACCGGTACAGTTCCGCCCGGCCGTAGATGTCGCCGGTATCGTCCTCTCGCCGAACGCTGACGACCGGGTACTGCCCCTGCTGGGCGCTCTCGTCCATCCAGGTCGCGATGAACTGGGCGGCCTGTTTGGTCTGGCACTCCTGGCGCGTGCTGGCGTCGCCGTTCTTGTAGGCGTCCTCGTACTCCTCGTCCAGGATGCGGCCGTAGGTGAGTGCCTTCTCCAAATCCTGGTCGATGCCCGGCCCGGTGTACTGCTTGAGGAAGGCAAGCGTCAGGTCGTCCCGGCCCGTCTCGTTCGCGACCGTGAGGTCGTACCAGTTCTCGCCGACTTTCTCGCGTTCGCCGAAGTCGAAGGCGTCCTCGTAGGTATCGGCCAGCGCGATACGGAACGCCCGAATGACGTTCGCCGCGGCCTCGGCGCGCCCGTCGTCGCGCTCGGCGAGTTCGTCCAGTGCGCTGTCGAGCGTGTTCTCGGTGAGGGTACGGGTCGCGTGGTCGCGGGCGGCCCCCTCGACGTTGTGGGCCTCGTCGAAGACGGCGATCACGTCCTCCGGATCGCGGCCGAGCCACCGGAAGAAGTGCTCGCGAGTCATCGGGTCCAGCAGGTGGTGGTAGTTACACACCACCAGGTCGACGCCCTCCATGCCTTCCTTGAGCAGTTCGTAGCCACAGAACCCCTCCATCTCGGCGTACTCGTAGATGTCGTCGGGCTCGCGCACGTCCGCGAAGAGCCACTCGTAGAACGCGTCGGTGTCGGCGGTCAGGTTGTTGTAGTAGTACTCGCAGGTGTTCTCGCCGTCCTGGAGGTCGGCGAGGTCCGCCTCTACGCCTTCGAGTTCCTCCATCACGGACTGGCGGGCCTCGGCCGCCCCCTCGGTGCCCGCCTGACTCTCCTCTAAGAGCGCCTGTTCGCGTTCTTCGAGGTCGGCCTTGTCCTGTTCCGTGTCGACGAGGTCACGCGTGGTGTCCCGCAGCGCCTGACACTCCTCGTAGCCCACGTCGATGTGACACATCGAGCCTTTCCCGCGGAAGACGACGGCACGGATCGGTTCCTGGTCGGTGATGGCGCGGGCGTCCTCGACGAACTGGCGCATCTGCTGGTGGACGTTCGTCGTGATGACCACCGTCTTCGAGTGTTCGCGGGCGTACTCCAGCGCCGGGACGAGCGAGGCCAGCGTCTTGCCGGTCCCCGTGGCCCCCTCGAACAGCACGTCGTCGCCGTCGCCCAGCGCGTCGTGGATCTTCGCCATCGCCTCGCGCTGGTGGTCGTACGGCTCCTCGTAGGGGAAAAACCGCGTGTAGTCCGCGCCCTCAGTCGCCACATCTCCCGTTGTTCCCTCTGGAACAAAAAGTCTCGGCGTGGAACCCGTTTCCGAACGACCCTCCGGTTGCCGGAACACTTACAATCTGACTGTCAGATACGCGGCGTATGCGCCGGTCGTTCGCGTTCGTCTGTTGTGCAGTGCTGGTGGTCCTCGCCGGCTGTTCCGGCGGCGGGCCGACGACCGAGACGGCCGCGTCGACGGCGTCACCGACTGCCACACCCACCGCCGAGGCGACCGACGCCGAGCCAGGCTCGGACCTGAATCTCTCGGTGGGCGTGACCGTGACCGGCGACCAACTGGCGCGAGCGCACGCGGCGACGCTCAGAAACGAGAGCTACACGCTGGTCAGCGACTTCGGGGGTGGCTCCACGGTGACCCGTGTCGACGGGACGGGACTGGCGCGTATCGCACCACCGCACCGCAGCTTCGTCTATCGAGCCGCGGGCGTCACCTACCGCAACCGAAGCACGCTGGTCGAACGGCGGTATCTCGCCCGGCCGACGCGGGCGAACGTTTCGACCGGTGCGGGCGTCCTCGGGGATTTCTCGATACGCTTCGAGGTCGTCGAGACGACCACGGTCGACGACGAGCGCCGGGCCATCATGCGCCGGGCCGCAGCCCGGGCCAACGCCTCGGACCCGCGACCGTACTATCGGCTGGTCGCGACCGACTCCGGCCTGGTCAGGAACTACACGCACGGGGTGTCCCGGCCGGACCACGGCCTGGCGGTCACGGAGTCGTTCACCGTCTCGAACGTGGGCGAGACGACGTTCGAGCGGCCCGACTGGCTCACGCGGCTCCGGGAGGCGCCGGTCGACGGGGCCACCGACACCGGGACCGTCGTCGTCGAACGGCCCGAGTTGGACGCCCGGTTGCAGGTGGTCGGCGCGGTTCGCAACCTGCGTGACGTCGGCTTACGGGAGAACTGGGACGACTGGCTCGCGGAGGGGATCGTCGCGGAGGCGGGTGTCTCTCCCGTCGTCAACCCCGTCGTCCGCGACCGGTCGGCGAACGCCACCGTCACCGTGGGGTACGACGAGTCCCGCCTGCCCGACGGCGCGAGCGAGCGAAACGTCTCGCTGTTCGTCTACAACGAGTCGGTCGGGACGTACGTTCAGATGCACACGACGGTCGATACCGGGGCCGACACCGCGACGGCGACCCGGGCACACGAGGTCACCTACTCGTCAGGCGGCGGGCCGGAGGAGACGGTTCGGCCGACCATCGCCCATCCGTTGGGGCGGCCGGTCGTCGTCGCGATGCACGTGCCGACGTACTACGAGGCCTGGCGGGGCGGCTAATCTTCGGGTTCGATGTACACCTTGAACACGTGTGAGTCCTCGGCTTTGAGCGCGTCCTCGATGGCAGTGATGCGCTCGTCCATCTCCTCGGTGCCGATGCCGTTCTCGAAGGCCACGTCGGCGGTGACGAAGAGCTTCCCCGGACCGAAATACACCGTCCGGAAGTCGACGATGTCGCTGACGCCCTCACTGCCCGTGACGATGTCCCGGAGTTGCCCCTCGCGGTCGGCCGAGAGGCTCTCCCCGATCAGGAGCCGTTTGTTCTCCCAGGCGAGCGCGACGGCAAACCCCATCAGCATGAGGCCGATGAGCAGTGCCGACCCGGCGTCGTAGATCGGGTTCCCGGTGTAGTTCGTGAGGAAGATGCCGAACAGCGCGATGCCGGCACCGCTCAGGGCGATGAAGTCCTCGGTGAGCGCGGTCAGCGTCGTCACGTCCGAGGTCTTCGTGAACGCCTCGCGGTAGCCGTCCCAGTCGTGGATTCTCATCTGTCGCTTTATTTCTGTGTTGGCCTTGTGGAACGCGTAGAGCTCGAAGACGATCGCGCCGAGCAGGACTACGTAGTTGACGTAGACGGCGTTGAAGGTGATGTCGAGCACCGGGAGCGTGGCCTCGCTGGCCCGGTGGACCCCGCCCTGCGTCAAGGCGTTGTAACCGTGCTTCGCCGACTCCCAGCCCGCGATGCCGAAGAGCATCACCGAGACGAGGAAGCTATAGAAGAACTGCGCCTTCCCGTAACCGAACGGGTGGTCTCGGTCGGCCTCCTGTGCCCCGTATCTGATGCCGATCAGCAGGAACACCTGGTTCCCGGTGTCGGAGATCGAGTGATAGGTCTCCGAGAGCATCGCCGCGCTCCCGGTCAGCAGGAAGCCGACGAACTTCAGTATCGCTATCGCCCCGTTGGCGATGAGCGCCGCGATAACCACCCCTTTGCTGTTGCCGGCCATTACGTAGCCGGTCCCCCGGCAGCGGGAAAGGTGTTCTGCTCCCGCGGGTTTCCGCCCGGTTTTCCGGGGCCGAGTCGGCGTCGCTTTTGGTCCCCGTCACCTACCGGGACTCATGCTCACCGTCGTCTCCGACACCCACGCCAAGGACGGCCATCGCCTGACGGGCCGAACCCTCGACGCCGTCCACGACGCCGCGTTCGTCGTCCACGCGGGCGATTTCATGACCGAAACGGTCCTCGACGCGTTCGTCGACGAGGCCGGGACGTTCGCCGGCGTCGTCGGCAACAACGACACACCCGCCGTCCAGGACCGGCTCCCCACGAAACGCGTCGTCGAGAGCGAGGGGATCCGCCTGGTCGTCGTTCACGGTCACGAACACTCCGAGACTGCGCTGTCCATGCTCGGTCGGCAAGAGGCCGCGGATCTCGTCGTCTTCGGTCACTCCCACCGGCCGGGCGTCCACGACGCCGGCGAGGTGACGCTGCTCAATCCCGGGAGCCACGCCCAGCCGCGGCGCTACCGGCCGGCACACGCCGAACTGGAGCGCGAGGGGAATCGGATTCGCGGCCGACTGGTCCAGCCGGACGGCACCGTCTTCGAGGAGTTCGAGATCGAATCGTAGCAAACAGTTCGCGAGCGCGGGATGATCGTGGAGAGCCGACAGCGGGTCCCGTGGCGGAGGGCCGAAGCGTGCGGGGCACTACCGACTTGGGACCGTACTTGAAAGTAGCCGACGGAGAGTCAAAGAGCGGTTTTAGCTATCGGGGACTGTCCACCGGTCCCGGGCGTCCGTCGGCGGTTCGGGGCCTGTTTCGAGTCGACGCGGGCCGGTACCGACCCGTCCGCCACCCGTTCGCCGCTCGTCAGACGCCGCCGCAGGGTTCAAAGTAACTGAGGTTCTAGGGACGGGTATGCGGTGTCACTACTGCGACCGCAACGCTGAAGTCGCGGTCGAGAAAGACGGCGTCAAGGTCGGTGTCTGCCAGCGGCACTTCCGCGAACAGATGGAACAACTCGCGGACAGCGACGCCCTCGCGAACCTCGAGGAGGAACTCGATATCGACGGCCCCGAGTAGGGGCTCCGACCCGGCGATCGACCGGGACGACGAGAGACGTGTTTTCAGTTCGTTTTACCGGCTGCAGCCGTCGGTTCAGGTTCCGGGACGACGTTCGCGTGACCCGACCGCGTTCCCCGACGCTTTTGTTCGGGGGTCGATAACAAGCGGCCATGGACCAGACGAACGTCGACGACGTCGACGACCGGATGGGACCGGCCGACGTCAAGCGCCCGGTCTCGGACGCGCTGGGGACGACCGACATGGTGTTGAACTACTACGAACTCGCACCGGGGGAGAGCCTCGGCTTCGGCTATCACCGCCATTCCGACCAGGAGGAAGTGTTCTACATCGCACAGGGCACCGTCACCTTCGAGACCGAGGAGGGCGACGTGACCGCGACCGAGGGGGAGTGTGTTCGCTTCGAACCCGGCGAGTGGCAGCTCGGAACTAACGAGGGAGAGGAACGCGTGGTCGCGCTCGCGATGGGCGCGCCCGAGGAGATGGGCGACACCGAGATGCTCCGTGAGTGTACCGACTGTGGCGGTCGGACCGAACAGGAACTGGAACTCACCGACGACCGCGACGCCATTCTGACGCTGTGTGTCGAGTGCGGTGCCGAAACCGGCCGGTTCGAGTGAGCGTCTGCGACACGTCCATCCTCGAATCCAGTTACCACAGTCGCTCCGCGTGACTCGGTTCGGGAAACGCTCGAAAAGTATATGTCGTCTAAAATACAACCTCGTCGTACAGTGGTTACACGAGTTGGCGTTGCTGTTTTCTCCGTCTCACAACGTGACCGGGTCGCCGATCACGGTGTGGCTGGCAGTGGCGCGACGCTTCCGGCACTCGCACTGAGGTGCAACGATGTCCGATAACCGAAAGCGATGGGACTCGTCTGCGATTCACCAGTTGTCGGGCGACGTCGATACGGACGAACTGTACAAACGACTGGAGTACAGCGAGACCGTCGAAACCAGACGACGGACGGCGGAACTGCTGGGAAACTTGGCCGACACGGACCTCGAATACGAGGAGGCGACACTCGTCCAGAACCTGACGAACGCCGTCCTGACCGACGACGACGTCGCCGTTCGGGCCCGAGCGATCAACGCGCTGTACTTCCACGGCGACGAGTACATCACAGAGCTAATAAACGAAGTCGCGAAGTCGGTTCGAGACGGCGAGCGGACCGATGACGTGACGCAGTTCTTTCTCGGGTGGCTCGACGCCGAGTATCCGGAGTTCAGGATGGTCGCGGCCTCTGCGCTGCGGCGGTTCGGCGACGAGCGCGTCGTCCCGTCACTCAGGAACGTGTTCGACGATACGGACGCGAGGGTTCGGGCACGGGCCGTCCGTTCGTACAGTCTCGTCGACGGTTCGGTCAGGGTCGAGCCGATCCAATCGATGCTCCGCGACAGCGCCCCGCGCGTTCGCCGTGCGGCTGCGACCGCGCTGGGACGTATCGGGACCGAAGACGCCGTCGAGGGGCTTGTGCCTGCCGCCAGGGCCAGCGACGAACAGCTCCGGCGAATCGCCGTCGAACACCTCTACCAATTGGACACCGAACGAGCAGCGAAAGTGCTGTTGCAGGCCCTTTCGGACCGCTCTCGAACGGTCCGAAGCGAAGCACTCGAATCCCTGCTCCGTCTCGTCGCGACCGGTGACTCGGTCCGTGCCGCGGCAGTTCGGGACGCACTCATCGAGGACACCGGCACGCCCGAGCCGACCGACATCGTAGACGTTCTCCGCGACGTGCTGGCCCGAGCGGATAGAAACGATGTCCGATGCCACGCAGTGTGGCTGCTCGGCGAGTTCGTCGGGGCGGTCGCTGGCGGCGACGTTCGAAACGCCCTCGTCGAGCGACTCGACGACGGCGATCCGGTCGTCGCCGACATCGCGGCGGCCTACCTCCGTCAACTCGAAGGCGAAGCACTCGAAAAACGCCTGCGTCGGCTGGTCCAGAGCGACGACACGTCGCTCGACGGAAAGGAGCGAGCGGCGTCCATACTCGAAAAGATCGAGAACGATACCGCGACACGAATCGAAGCGATGGACATCGAGTACACGTACGTCAGTGAACCGTCGGACTACACGGCGAAACGAACTACCGACGACGTCTCGGAGTAATCATGGTCTACAAATGGCACTGCCGGCGCTGTCGATTTACCATCTGGTCTCGCAGTCACGCGAAACTGGCCAGCCAGTTGAAATCACACCTTCTGGGCCACTACACCGACAGCGTCTCGAAGAAGAACTTCCGGCTGGCCTGGGAGTGCCCACACTGTGAGATGGAGGGCCAGACCCACGACAAAGAGACCGGTGTCCAGGAGTTCAAGGACCACCTCTACGGTCACGTCGAGGAGCGAATCCAGTCTGGCATCCACATCGCCGACGACATCGGTGGCAGCGGGAACGTGCTGGTGAAAGCCCCCATCGAGAGTACCGGTGCTGACAACGCGCGCACTCACTTCCTGTCCGTGGGTGATATCGTCGTCATCGTCACGAACCATCCGGAATCACGGCTCCGGTTGCTCGACGAGAACCTGAACCAGTGGCCCGAGCGGACAGTCGTGATAACGACGAAGCGTCGACCACTGGAGGACCCGCCGGACATCGATTTCTCCGACGTGCCGGTCGAAGTCGTCAAACTCGACCCGACGCTCGGCCCGACCGGTCTGGGCGAGACGATCTCCCGCGTCATCGAGGAACAGCACACGTCGGGAAAGCGCATCGCCTTTGGGTTCGACATCCTGCCGGAGATCATCGAATCCTTCGACGTGAAACGGTCCTATCGGTTCCTGTCGATGCTTTCGGCACGCCTGAAGGAAGTCAACGCGCTCGCCCAGTTCTACATCAACCCGCGGCCACAGTCGTCGAGCGTCCTCAACGTCATTGACGACGAGTTCGACCTGGAACTGACCGCGGAGAACTCCGTGTTCATCGCGCAGACGTGAGCCGCTCTGACTGTCCGTATCAGTCGTCGGCCGCGTTCGTCGCGCCCGTCGCGTCGTCCAGACTGACCTGGCGGACGTATTGCGTGTAGTTCTCGAACAGCTGTTTGGTCTCGCAGGCGGCCGTGTAGTTCTCGGGCGTGATGCCGTCGACGACCGACTGGATGCGCTCCTCGGAGAGTTCGTCCTTGCCTCTGGTCACGGACTCGGCGGTGTCCATGTCGTACTCGGGGTGGAACTGGACGGCGAAGGCGTGGTCTTTCCGGAAGCCGTGGATGCCGTAGTCGTTCTCGGCGAACACCGTCGCGCCCGGCGGGGCCTCGGCGACCCGGTCCGAATGGGTCGTGAAGGCGGTGAACTCGGGGTCGACGCCGGAAAGCAGCGGGGACTGGCCGTCGTGTTCGACGGTGCGGTACCCGATCTCGTACTCGCCCATGTCCTCGACCTCGCCGCCGAGGGCGTCGGCGAGCAGCTGGTGGCCCCAACACACGCCCAGGCACGGCAGCCCCGCGTCGACGGCCTCGCCGACCCACTCTCTGACCCCGTCGATCCACTCGCGATCCCAGTAGACGGAGGCACGAGAGCCGGTGACGAGACAGCCGTCGAACGCGTAGGATCGAGGGACCTCGCCGGATGGACAGTGGTACTCGACGAGGTCCGCGTCGAGTTCGCGACGGAAGTTCCGCCGGGTGTCGTCCGGTTCGTGGGCTGCGTTCAGCAGGGCGATGCGTGGCCGTGTCATCGAGCTAGCTCAGTGGCTCGCCGCTGAAATGGCTCCCGGTTCGCCAGCGCGTACACTCCTACGCGGTCCGTATCTCGAAGCCCGTGATGCCGTTCGGCGACGAGTACACGAGCCACCGACCGGCGACGGCCACGTCGGCAGTGACCCCGTCGGATATCGACTCGCCGACCGTCTCGCTGAACGCCACCTCGCCCGAGGCCGCGTCGATAGCCGTGACAGTGCCTGTCTGGTCGCTGCTCCAGAGATATCCATCGGCGAGCAACACGGCCGTCGACCATCCGTCCAGTTGAACGCGCCACTGCTGGGTGCCGTCGGCGGTATCGACCGCGTAGACCGCGTTGTCCGCCGCACTGCAGTACACCGTGCCGGGTCGGTGCTGGAACCGCAGTGACTGGTCGAACGGCTCGAAGGTCCACCGGTGGCTGCCGTCGTGTGACACGGACGCGACGTAATCCTGCGTGAGCAGGTGGACGCCCTCGTCGTCGGCGGCGACCCGGTTCGAGTAGTACGTGCTTTGCATGGGGTTGAGGGAGTCCCACTGTACGTCGTGGACGCCCACGCTCGCGTCCCGTTCTGTCCCGTCGTCTACGTCGTACGTGTCGATGCGGTTCGTGGTTCGGACCCACACCACGTCGTCGTGGACCGCGGTTCCCGTGACCGGGTTCCCGTCTTCCGTCTCGACGGTCCAGACGCGGTTCCCGTCGGTATCGAGCCCGTACACGTAGGTCGGGTCGAACTCCGAGTCCCCGACCGAGCCGACCTGGACGCCGTCGCTTTTGCCCGCCCCGACGACGATTCGGTCTCGGTCGGGCGCAGCTATCGGGATAGTCGTCAGCCCGGTGTCTCCCTCGAACGTCCACCGGACGCTGCCGTCGTCCCGTGCCAGCGCGTAGAGCGTGCCCTCGCTCCCCGCGACGTAGACCGTCTCGTCGGTCACCGTCGGCCTGGTTCGCACCCGCTCGGTCTCCAGGGACCAGCGGACGGTCCCGTCGGCCGGTTCGACCGCGCTGACGTCCGCCCTGGAGCCGGCGAAGACCGCGCTCCGGTCCGGCGAGGCGCGCAACACGGCGTATTTGGTCTCGAGCGTCCACGCCTCGGTCAACCCTGTCGGGGGCGACTGCAATCCCGGACGGGGCGTCGCGGTCCCCCGCGACTGTCCGGTTGCGTTCGACTGCCCGTCCCCCGTCGCCGTCCCCTGTATGTCGCTTCCTGCTCGCAGACAGCCGGCGGCCGCGGCAGTCAGCCCCGCCCCGAGCAGTCCGCGCCGCGACAGCCGTCGTCGAGATTCGACTGGCTCGTCCGCTCGGTCGTGTTCTGTCATGTTCGGTCGAGTGCTCTGAGCGTGGCGTCTTCGGTCGTGACGAACACTGTCTCGTCGGTCACGGCCAGGTCGCCGGTCAGCGACGTGTCCCCCAGTTCGAGTGCCTGTACCTCTCGCACATCGCCCGACGGAACGTCGGCCCTGTAGAGCGTGTCGCTGTCGTCCACGAACCACAGCGTCGATCCGTCGAACGACAGCGTGTCGTGGGCCGGTGTTCTGTCGGACCGCCAGCGCGTCTCGCCGGTCGCGACGTCGACGCCCTGGAGTTCGGCGCGGTTGGTCAGGACGACCGTGCCGTCGGCGGCCCCGTAGATCGTTCCGACACCCGAGTCGGCTACCTCCGTGCGGACCTCGCCCGACCGAGCGTCGATGCTCATGTAGTGGTCCCAGCCGCTGTACCCGAAACAGACCCCCTCGGAGACGACGACGGACGGGTTCGCGTGGTCTACGTCCGAATCGCGCTCGTGATACCACAGTTCCTCGCCGCTCGCGGCGTCGTAGCCGGCGAAGCCCCACGGTGGCCCCCCGTGGCGGCCCTCGGGGTTGATACCGACACAGACCGTCTCCCCGTCGTGGTCGATCCCTGGTCTCGACGTTGAACTCTCACTTTCGCTTTCGTCGATCTCGCTCGACCACGCGATCTCACCGGTCGCCGGGCGAACTGCGCGGACGCCGCCGTTGAGGAACCCGGACTGGAACACCAGTTCGTCGCCCGCCGTCTGCGCTCGACTCCCGTACTCGAAATCGACGTGCTGGTAGCGTTTCGAGCCGTCGCTGACACCGACTCCGACCTGTTCTTCGGTCCCGGCCGCGACCGTGACGCCGTCGACCACCGTTAGGCCGTTTTCGAGGCTGGTCTCGGTCCCGGCGGCCCACTGCTGGTCGCCGGTCGCCGCGTCGACGCCGTAGACGTGTCTGTCGACGCTGGTCGCGACGACGGTTCCGTCGACGTGGACGGGGCCGGCGACGAACGGTGCCTCCGCGTCGACGGTCCACCGAGTCCCCGGTGGGAGCGACTCGGTGTCGGCTTCGGCCGTCGATTGTGCTGTCGTCTGCGGGGTCGGCGTCCGGGTTCCGTTCCGGGTCGGTGACGCGGTATCGCCTCCCTCCGAGAACTGCAGACAGCCGCTGAAACCGACGACGCCCGCCAGCGCAGCCAGATACCGCCTGCGACCCGCGCTCCGGGGCTGTTCGGTTCGCATAGCGGTTCTATTCGGCTCCTCTGCTACACTGCTGAATCGTTCGATAGACGGACTCAGGGTCGTCGACGTTCTCCAGCCGTATCGGTCCGAGGCCACGATTGAGCGATATCGTCCCGAAGCCGAGCAGCGACTGGACGCGGTTCTGCGTCAGTTCGTGACTCCGGAGTTTATCGAACCGGACGCCCTTCGAGTGGACCCGGAACAGCAGCTCGTACCGTTGTTCGACCCGGTCGGTCGTGACGAGATACGTCGTCCGTCGGAGGATGATCGTCCGAACGACGAACCGAACCGTCAGGACCAGCGTGAGTAGCACCACGACCAGCGCCGCCGTGCTCGTGATGTCGGGCGACCCGAGCAACCCGGGGCTGGCCTGTAACAGCCCGAACACCGCCAGACCGACCACGAGGACGACGCCCAGCCGAATGAGCGTCGGCTTGACCGTCGGATGTGTTCGAACCAGTTCCGTTACTTCCTCGTCCGATTCGTTTCCGTTCGCTACCTCCGCCGTGTCTACCTGTTTTGCTGTCATGTTATGCAACTCCGATGAGGTACGCGACGACTGAACCGCCCACGTAGACGACGGGCGAGAGGGCAACTGCGACGATAGCCAGCAGCGCGTTGCTCCGGCTCGCGTGATGGTTGATGCGAGCGCCGAGATACAGCGAGAAGAGATAGTACAGGACAGCGACGACGAGGAGCGCTAGCACCCACTGTCCGGCGGGTGAGACTGATCCCGGTATCAGCTCCCCTGGACGTCCGCCCGGGAGTTCGAGATCAGCACCGAAGACATCGATGATCGCGTAGACGAACTCGGCCTGGAGGTTCCGGACGAGTTTCCGGGCACCGGCAACTCCCTCCTGGTTGGTCAAGTACCAAACTCCGGTAAACACCGCGGCCAGGTATGCACTGGTGGTGTACACGACGGTGTGCATACTCTGGACGACACCTCGTGAGTCCCGGACCAGCAGGACGCCGGCGTGAAACGTGACCAGCGTGATCGCAGTCACAGCTGTGATGTACAGCGAGTTCTGGACGAACGCCGACAGCAACTGCCAGCTGGCCGCCGGCTCCAGGCCGTACTGTCCGACCGCGCTCCGGTACCCTGGCGGCGGCTGCTGACTGCTCTGGACGCCGATTCCGGCCAACGTCAGCGGAATCGCGTAGGCGGCGAGATTCACGACGTAGACGCCCAGCAGCGACCCCAGTTGGCGGAGCGCCTCTACCCGCGTCGACGCGTACGTGCTCGTCTGGAACTCGACGAACCGGTGCGGACGAAACAGCGCGTTGAATCCGCCCCGCACGAGCGCTCCGATGCCGTTGCCGGCCATACGATTCCATTCGCCATTCTGATGTTATATGTTGTGCTTTCTGTCACAACCCAGCCCAAACGGCCCCGATGCCGTTCCGGAAGCCGACTGGAACGTGCCGGGATCGACGGTGACGAACCCATCGCTGCGATCACTGACTGCTCGCCGATGCGGATCGCCTCTCGACGGTTGTGCTCGCAGCGCGCACGCTCAGACGCGACCGACA
Organism: Halorientalis salina; assembly: GCF_005049285.1. Classification (GTDB taxonomy): domain Archaea; phylum Halobacteriota; class Halobacteria; order Halobacteriales; family Haloarculaceae; genus Halorientalis; species Halorientalis salina. Next base: position 279,484 of record NZ_SOSC01000004.1, read on the forward strand.
CGCCTTTTTCTGCCACCTCCCGAGTGTCCGTACATGGACCGACGCACGTACCTCCAGGGGCTCGGCGCGGGCGCTGTCGCCGCGACGGCGGGCTGTCTCGGCTCGTCGTCCGGCGGGGACTCCGGGAACACTGTCCTCGACGCGCCGGAGGGCCTGGAGTACGATCCCGAGAAGGTCGGCTGGCCGACCCACGGCGACGAACTCCCGGTCGTCGACGCGCCGGACCCGATCGCCGACCAGCGAATCTCCACCGAGCAGTTCGAGGGCTCGCGTGCCGTCATGACGACCTTCTTCTACACGCGCTGCCCCGACGGGGTCTGTCCCGCCCTGATTCAGCGGCTCCGTCAGTCCCAGACCGTCGCCACCAACGAGGGGTTCGCCGACGACGTCGCCTTCCTCCCGGTGACGTTCGACCCCGAGTGGGACACCGGCGGCGTGCTGACCGACTACGCCGACGAACAGGGGGTCGACCTCGACGCCGGCAACTGGCACTTCCTCCGGCCCGAGACGTTCGACGCCGCCCAGTCCCTCGCCGACGAGCAGTTCGGACTCCCGGTCGAGAAACTCGATCCGGAGGAGGCCGACCACGACCACGAGGGGAACGAGACGGCGGGCGACGGCCATCACGACGACGAGACCAACGCCACGAGCAGCGACCACGGCGAACCGCCCGACTACACCTTCGCGCACTTCGAGTTGATCGTCATCGCGAACGAGGAGGGCTACGTCGAGCGCGGGTACCCGAAGCTCTCGATGGCCCCGGCCAGTCAGGTCGTCGACGACCTCGAAACGGTCGTGAACGGATAATATGCGCCGACGAGAACTCATCGCCGCGGCGCTCAGCACGGGTGCCGTCGGTGCCGGCGGCTGGTACGCGCTCTCCGGCGGCCCGTCGGTCGGCGAGAACCCATCGGACACGGGGAGCGACGGCAACACCTCCGCACTCGGCAGTTCGGAGAACGCGAACGCGGACGGCTCCCGGATCGACCCGGTCGAACTCGACGTCGTCGACCCGGGCGGGGAGACGCGAACGGCGCGCGTTCCCGACGCGGATCGGGTCACCTTCATCGACTTCTTCGCGACCTGGTGTGCGCCCTGTGAGGAGCAGATGCCGGTGCTGGCCGACGTGTACGCCTCGCTCGAGGCCGACGTGCAGTTCCTGTCGGTGACGCCCGAACCGGTCGGGCGAACCATCACGAAAGCGGAGCTCCTGGAGTGGTGGGACGAGAACGACGGGACCTGGGATATCGCGCTCGACCGGCGCGCGGCGCTGAACGAGCGCTTCGGCGTCACCGCCTACCCGGCCGCCGTCGTCCTCGACGAGGCCGGGCGCTACCAGTGGACCCACCGCGGGCTCGCGGAGGCGGAGACGCTGCGAGAAGGGATCGAGTCAGTGCTATGATCGACCCGGCACTGGCGACTACGCTGGCGTTCGCTTTCACCGCCGGCCTGGCCACCTTTTTCTCGCCGTGTGCGTACCCGCTCGTCCCCGGCTACGTCGGCTACTGTCTGGACCGGCTGGACGACGAGGGATCGACGCTCGGCCCCGTCCTCGCTCGCGGGCTCGTCGCCGGGGCCGGCGTCGTCGTCACGTTCGCCGCGCTGCTGGGGCTGGCCTTCACCGTCGGGAACGCCGCGCTCTCGAAGGTCGTGCTCTTCGAGCCGATAGCCGGCCTCGCGCTCGTGGTGCTGGGCGTCCTCGTCGTCGTCGACCGCGCGCCGACGATTTCCATCCCGCTCCCGGAGCGGCGCTCGGGCGTGCTGGGGTTCGGCGTGTTCGGTGCCGGGTACGCCCTCGCCGCGGCCGGGTGCGTGATACCGGTGGTGCTCGCGGTCGTCGCCCGGGCGGTGTCGCTACCCAGGGTCGAGGGCGCGCTCGTCCTCGGGACGTACGTCGGCGGCGTCGCGCTGCTGATGGTGACGCTGACGGTGGCGACCGGTCTCGGGCTGGGGTCGGGCCTCCGGCGACTGGCCGCCCACACCAGGCACTTCGAGCAACTCGCCGGCGTCGTGATGATCCTCGCCGGCCTCGGCCAGCTCTACCTCGCGATCGTCGTGTTGAACGTGCTGTGAGCTGATTCCGCGAGCTCACTCGAACGCGCCGTTGTCCTCCAGAAGCCCCATCAGCGCGTCCTCGACGGCCGCCGGTTCTTCGGCGGCGACCAGATGGCCGGCGTCGACGCCCTCGAACTCCCCGCGCGGGAGCCCGTCGGCGAGGTCCCGTCCGGCCTCGACCGGGACGACCGCGTCCCCGCGGCCGTGACAGACCAGCGCCGGCGTCGTCACCTCGTGGAGGGTGTCACTGCAATCGAAGGCAGTCATCGCGTCGGCCTGGGCGGCCCACCCCTCGGGGTCGGCGTCGTCCTCGGCCCGCCACTCGACGATGCGGTCGACGGCCTCCGGGTGGTCGTCGACGACGACCGGCGAGAACGCGCCCCGGAGCGACTCGCGGAGCGCGTCGGGGTCGTCGCGCGGGGCCGCGAGTGCGTCCAGCGCCGCCCGGTCGACCCGGCTTCCGTCGGCCGTGGTCCCCAGTAGCGTTAGCGTGTTTGCCCGCCCGTGGTCGCGGGCGTGCCGGAGTGCGACCATCCCGCCGAGGCCAGCGCCGACGAGGTGGACAGTCCGAGCGCCGTGGTCGGCGAGGACCGCCTCCAGGTCGGCCGCGAGCGTCGCCACGTCGTACGGCCCGTCGGGGGCGTCCGACCGTCCGGTCCCGCGGAGGTCCCAGACGAGCGGCTCGACCGGGCCGGCCAGCGCATCGGCGAGCCAGCTCCAGCACCACGCGCCGTAGCCGACCGGTTCCACGAACGCGACGGTCGGCCGGCGCTCGCTGGCGCGGCTCCGTTCGGCGGTCCGAGACCGGGCGCTCCCGGGGGTCCTGTAGTACAGCTCCACGCCGTCGTTGGTCGCTGTCGGCATGCTACCTCGGCCTCCGAGCGCCAGCGACAAGAGTCGTTCAGGTCTCGCCTCGGCAGGTGTCGATCCCCAGCAGCGTGTTCAGCGGACAGAACTGGATGAGGGCGTTGAACAGGAACTCGCCGGCCGCGGCGCTGAGGAGGGTGCCGCGCGTCCCCTCGTTTCGCTCCAGGGCCCTGACGGCGACGACGGCCAGTGCCACGCCCAGCAGCGCCCGGAGTTTCCGGTCGAGACCGCACACGTTCTTCGGAAGCGGCATGGTCGTACGTACGGCACCAGGCAGTTAACCGCACGACCGGCGTGTTCAAGCCCCTTATATGCCGTCCTCGGTCGCCCGTTCGCGGGCGGCCTCGCCGTCGTTGAACCCGGCCGCGATCTCCTCGACGCCCGTCGCGTCCACTGCGGTGGCCGGTGCGGTCAGCGGCGAGACCGACACCTCGCCCTCGATGAGCGCGCGGCGGTCCGTCCCTTCCGGATAGCGGTCGCGCGTTTCGTCGTCGGTGGGGAAGGGGTTCTCCCACCCGACGGTGCCGGGCCAGACCACGTCCCGGATGGCGATGTCGCCGTCGCGGGGCTTCCCGATGTCGACCTCGTCGCGGTCGGTCACCTCGTGTTCGACGTGGATGTCGTAGTCGTGATGGGGTTCGGTCACCCGCATCGGGGACTCGGGCACGTCGACGGGCGCGTTGACGTTGAGCATGTCCACCGTGTCGAAGATCCCTGCCGACAGCGAGCGGACGACGAGTTCGCGGGCGACCCGCGCCGGGCGGCCGAAGTCGTACTCGGCCGGCGGGTGGACGAAGAAATCCCGGTTGTGATAGGCGGAGACGGCGATCCCGGGGGTATCGAGGAAGCCGGCCTCGATGCAGGCCCCGACGGTTCCCGACCGGCCGACGACGTAGTTGCCGGCGTTGGGGCCGTGGTTACAGCCCGACACCACGAGATCGAACTCGGCGTCGAGGCCGCCGATCCCGTAGGCAACGCAGTCGGCGGGCGTGCCGTCCAGCGCGTAGCCCCACGGGTGGTCCTCGCGGGCGGTGCGGTGGGTTCGGGTGCGGCCGACGCCGCTCTGGTTGTCCATCGGGGCGACGACCGTCACCTCCGCCGGACCGGTGAGTTCCTCGTAGAGGGCCGCCAGCCCGGGCGCGTCGATTCCGTCGTCGTTTGTCAGCAGTACGTGGGGCTTGCTCATCCGAACGTGCGTCAATTCGGTCGAGCGCGCGTGAGTCTTTCGGCGCAGTGAGACGGGATAGCATCGGTCCGCATCGGTCGTACGTCAACACAGCAACGGACGAGAAACCGGGACAAAGGTGACAGCACGGCTATGTCTGCTGCCGGCGTCAGTACCAGTAGGCGATTTATCATGGCCCAATCGACGACCCGACGGAGCGTACAGAAGTTCACGACGACCGGCCGCTGGTCCGGCGCGTTCACCGGCGGCCTCACGGCCGGCCTGGTGATGGGCCTGCTCATGCAGTTCCTCGCGGAGATGATGCCGATGGTCGGTGCACTCTACGGCACCCCCACGGCGACGGCCGGCTGGATCGCGCACGTCTTCCACAGCGTGGTCCTGGCGCTGGTGTTCGCTGCCATCGTCACCAGTTCCCCCGGCAACCGCTACGCGACGAGTCCGAGGGCGATCGTCGGCTTCGGACTGGCCTACGGTGCGATCATCTGGCTCGCCCTCGCGGGCGTCGTCATGCCCGTCTGGCTCGGCGCGGTCGGCGTCCCCAACGTGCCGGTCCCGAACCTGACGGCGACGTCGCTCGGCTTCCACCTCGTCTACGGCGGAATCCTGGGCATCGTGTACGCGATCGCGCGCGCACCCGCGCTGCGGCGCGTAGCAGACCGGGCGAACCCGGACGCCCAGTAGAACAGTTCTCGTTTTTCGATTCGGTGTCAGGCACCGCTCCGTGCTACCCGCAGGGCAACGCTGTCGGAGCGAGTCGGCCCCGTCACTGCTCGTCGCCGAACTCGCTGCCGAGTGCGTTCGCGAGTGCGAGCAGGAACCCCATGCCGCGCTGCGTGTCGGGGTCCCGGAGCGTCCCGACGAGCCCGCGGAGTCCCGGTGACTCCGCGGCCTCGCCGCTGGCTTCGCCGACGGCGGCCAGCATCGATTCGAGGCCGCTGGCGACGTCGTCGTCCGCGGCGGTGTCGGCGAGTTCGCCCAGTCGGCTGCCCGTCGCGGTGAGGTTCATCACCATCTCGTCGTCCATCGCGGCCGTCACGAGCGAGAGCGTGTCGGCCAGCGCCAGCACGTCGTCGAGCGTGCCCGAGCGTTGCAGTCGGGCCAGCGTCTCGATGGCGTCGGCGAGGTCGCCGGCGTTCTCGCCAGTGGCCTCGCCAAGCTGTGCGAGTTCGTCCGTGGCCATGCCGTCGGCGGCGGCCCCGAGATCGTTCGCAGTGCCCGTGAGCGACATGATCATCTCGTCGTCCAGCGCCGAGGTGGCGACGGCCGTCCCGTCCAGCAGGTCGTTGACCTCGCCGAGGTGGCCGAGGAAGCGCGCGACCTCCTCGGGGTTCTCGGCGATGGCCTCCTTGACGTCCGGTGGGAGTTCCTCGTCGACCGACGCCTCGGGTTCGGCCTCGGCGTCGACGGTCGTCTCGTCGGTGTCTGATTCGGACATGCTGGTCACCTCACAGGAGTCCCCTGGCGGTCAGCCAGTAGGACTCGTTGTAGCCGAGTTTCGCCCAGTGGACGGGTTTCGACGGTTTTCTGACCGTCGGCTGGGTGCCGTACTCGAAGTCGACGAACGTCGCCTCGTCCATGCCGGCCTCGATGAAGCAGATGGTCTTGCCCTGGTAGGTCGCCGTCGGGGTCTCCCCGCGGACGTGGCTGGCAAGGCGGTCGGCGACGACGCCGGCCTCGTAGTGGGCGACGCTGCCGGCCTTGCTCGTGGGTACGTCCGCGATGTCGCCGAGCGCGTAGACGTCTTCGGCTTCGGTGGCTTCGAGCGTGTGCTTGTCCACGTCGACCCAGCCGTCCTCGGAGAGCCCCGCGTCGACGACCAGGTCGCTGCCGTGGTGGGGTGGAATGCCCACCAGCAGGTCGTAGTCGAGTTCCTTGCCCTCCATCGAGTGGAGGACGCCCTCGTCGGGGTCGACCTCGTCGGCGTTGAAGAACGTCTCCAGGTTGATGTCGCGTTCCTCGAACGCCGCGCTGGCCCAGTCCGCGATGTTCTGGATCGCGTGGGCGCGCTGGATCGGGTAGGTGTACGTGATCTCGACGTCCTCGCGGAGCCCGCGCTCCCGGAACCAGGCGTCAGCCATGAGGACGAACTCCACGGGCGCGGCCGGGCACATGTGGGGCGTCCCGATCACGGAGAGGACGAGGTGGCCCTCGGTGAAGTCGGCCAGTTCGTCGCGGAGCCGCTGGGCGCCCTCGGGGCCGTAGAAGTGGTGGCCGCCTTCGGCGAGCCCGTCGAGTTCGTCGGGGACGAGCTGGGCACCCAGGCCGAGGGTGAGGTAGTCGTACCGCAGTGGCCGCCCGTCGCGAAGCGTGAGCCGCTTGTCGTCGGTGTCGATGGCTTCGACGCGGTCGTTGCGGATGTCGATGCGTCTGTCGACGAGGTCGGCCAGCGGTCGCTTGGCGTCGTCGACTGTCTTCTTCCCGAAGGGGACGTACAGGAAGGTCGGCTTGTACACGTGGTCCTCGCCGTCCGAGACGAGGATCACCTCGACGTCCCCGGATTCGAGTTCCGGTTTCAGTTCGTCGGCCAGGCGGTTGGCGAGCACGGTGCCGCCCGTCCCCCCGCCGACGATCGCGATAGTCTCTGTCATTGTTCTAAGTACATCTGTAGTTGTATGCGATTCGTGGGGAGCATGCCGTCAGTTCGTCTCGACGTACATGCTCCAGTAGTCGTCCTGTTCGACGACCTCGAGCAGGTCGTGGCCGGCTTCGTCCAGCCACTCGGGCACGTCGCCTTTCGAGCCGCTGTCGGACGTCTGCAGTTCGATGACGGTGCCCGGGTCTGCCTCCTTGACCTTGCCGATGAGGTCCATCAGCGGGCCGGGGCAGGTCGAACCGCGGGCGTCGATCGTTACGTCGGGGTCGTACTCTGTTTCGCTCATTGTGATCTCCTGTGTGGGTTGTGTAGTGTGTGGTTTCGTGGCTGTTCAGACGAAGACGATCTGTTTGTCCTGGGCGCGGTTGAGGAAGCCCGCGACGCCGAGGGTGTCCTCGAAGACGTCGACGTAGTCGTCGAGGTCGGTGTCGAGCAGGTCCATCGCCATCTCGCAGGCCCACAGCTTCAGCGGCCCGATCTCCTGGGCCTGCTGGAACTGCTCGGTGAACAGCGGGACGTCCGCGTCCTCGGCGTCCTGCATCGCTCGCCCGACGGGACCGACGTCGAAGTCGCCGGTCTCGACGACTTCCTCGTCGAAGGCCAGCAACCCGTCCATCGTCACGAACACCTCGACGGGGATGTCCGACGCCGCTGCGACCGACCCGATCGTGCTTACTGCCTGCACACGCGCGAGCTCGTTCGACGCCAGGACGATTGCATATCCTGTCATAGCACTCTCACAGGTGTCTCTACGACATCCGGGTATATAGTATTGTGGCACCATTCCAATACTCCGGGAAACTGTCCGCGGGCGGGATCGAGCGGGTGTCGCGGTCGTTTTTTGGTCCCCGGGGTCGTTGCACCGGTCACATGACCGTCCGCGAGGTGGCAGTCGAGGCCTACCGGGAAGGGCTTCCCGCGCTCGGTGCCAGCGTCGTGGGCGGACTCCTCGCGGGCGTCGTCCTCGGGGGGATGCGGGGGGAGTTCCGCGCCGTTCCGGGGCTCCTCGTGCTGGTGCCGGCGCTGCTGGCGACCCGGGGGAACGTCTACGGCTCGCTGGGGGCGCGCATCGCGACCGCGCTCCACCAGGGACTGATCGAACCGCGCGTTCGGACCGGCGACGACCGCCTCCAGCGGGCCGTCGCGGCCGCCATCGCCAACGGCCTGCTCGCGAGCACGTTCGCCGCCGTCGTCGCCTTTCTCGTCCTCACCCTCATCGGCTCAGGGCCCGCCCCGATCGCGACGCTCGTGGCCATCGCCCTGCTGGCCGGCCTCCTCTCGGGCATCGCGCTGTCCCTGACCGTCGTCCTCGTCGTGTTCGCGGGCTATCGACGCGGGTACAACCCCGACACGCTCGTCGGTCCCATCGTCACGACGGCGGGCGACGTCTTCGGCGTCGCCTTCCTGTTGCTCGCGGTGCGCGTCGTGCTGAGACTGGGGGGAACCTGATGACGACGGACTGGACCGTTCGGGCGATCATGCGCGCCGGCCTCCCGATCCTGCTCACGCTCACGCTCGTCGAGATCGGCAGCGGGCTCGTCCTCGGGAGCTTCGAGGCCTCGTTGTTGCGCTATCCCACGTTGCTGGTACTCGTCCCAGTCACTATCGGGACGGCGGGGAACCTGGGGAGTATCCTCGCGGCGCGGCTCTCGACGGTGTTTCACCTCGGCTTGCTCTCTTTCGAACCGGACGACGAACTCCTGGTCGGGAACGCGCTGGCGACGGTCGCACTCGCGTTGACGCTGTTCCCGGTCGTCGGGGCCGGCGCGTGGGGGCTCCAGGCCGTCGTCGGCGGGAACCGGCTGTCGCTTGGAACCATCGTGCTCGTCGCGTTCACGAGCGGTGCGGTGCTGTCGGTGCTGGCCGTCGTCGTCACGCTCATGACAACCTACGCGGCCTACCGGTTCGGGCTGGACCCTGACGACGTCGTGGTCCCGGTCGTCACCAACGTCTGTGACGTACTCGGCGTTCTGGTCCTCGTGGGCGTCGTCACCGTCCTGGTGTGATCGGTCAGGCACCGGCGGCGGGGAACCGGAGCGTGATCTTCGCGCCCCCCATCTCGTCACAGGAGTCACAGACCAGTTCGCCGCCGGCTGCAGTGACGACCCAGTTGACCAGCCACAGCCCCAGCCCGGTCGCGTGTTCTAGGTCCGTCTCGCGACCGGTCGTGAGCGCTACCCGCTCGGTCTCGGGGATACCCGGGCCGTCGTCGACGACGGTTATCGAGACCATCTCCGGGCCCGCGTCGTCGCTGTGGTCCGCCTCGTCGCCGGCTTCGCGACGGATCGTCACCCGGACGCTCGGCGGGTCGCTGTCGTTGTGGTCGATCCCGTTGCGGACCAGTTCCTCGATGGCGAACGTCAGCCCGTCGGTCGTTCGGGCGCGCAGTTCCTCCGGGGCCTGAACGGTCAGGTCGGCCCGGGTGTACTCCCGGGCGAGCGCCGCGACGGTGGTCTCTGCGACGTCGACGACGTCGAGGGCGCGGCGGTTGGCCGAACTCTCCCGGAGCGCGGCCTCGACCCGGCGCGCCTTGTCCGAGAGCGCGACGAGTTCCGAGGCGGCCTCTTCGATGGCGTCCAGGTTCGGGTCGGCCCCGATCGTCGATTCGAGTTGCTCGGTCCGCCCCTGGACGACGGTCATGCGGTTGCGGACGTTGTGCCGCAGCACTCGCGTCAGCACCGTCAGCCGCTGTTCGCGGAGCTTCCGTTCGGTTACTTCCCGGGCCGTCCCGGCCAGTCCCTCAACTGTCCCGTCGTCGTCGGTCAGCGGCGTGACGTTGAACTCGTAGGTGACCCGGTCGCCGACGGCGGTGAGCAGCGCCCCCTCCCGGGTCTCGGTCACCCCCTCGGAAGCGGCGGACTCGACCGCGTCCGCGAGCCGCTCTCTGTCCTCCCGGACGACGAGGTCCGGGAGGGCCGCCCCCGTCAACGCCTCCTCGTCGTAGACGGTCAGGTCGAGCAGTTCCCGGTTCCACTGCCGGAACGACCCGTCGGGACCGAGGACGTACGCCACGTCCGCGATGGTGTTCAGCACGCTCCGCGTGAAGGCGGTCGAGCCGTCGTGGTCGCTGCTCCCGACGGCCTGCTCGATTCGATGAGTGAGCAGTGCGGTGGGCGGGTCGGTCGGGTCCCCGCTCAGGACCTCCGTCGCACCGGCGGCGAGTGCCTCTGTAGCCACGGCGGGGTCGCCGACCACGACGACCGGGCGATCGACGGCCCCGGCTTCGACGGCGTCGAGGACCTCGCCCCAGCCCGTGCCAGTCGGGCCGTGCGCGACGACCACACAGTCGAGGGCCGGCAATCGCTCCCGGAGCTGGGACACGTCCGCGAGCTGTTCGACCTGGAGCGACTCGGACGCGACCGGGAGCGTGTCCCGCTGTCCGACCCCCATCGGACCGAGATATCCAACCCGAACCGTCGACCCCGCCCTCTCGTCCATCGTCCCCAGTTTGTGGCCACCGCTGACAAAGAAGTTCGCCGGATTTCGACCGTCGAACTCGGCGAACGCCCCGGCCGTCGATAGTCAGGGCTTTGATGGACAGGGCCCTACGGGCGGCCAGCATGGCCACGCCGGTCGGGACACTGCTCGCTGACGTGTTCTTCCGAGTGGCGAAAATCACCGTCTTCCTCGCCATCGGCGTGGGCCTGGCCAACGTCGCCATCCAGTTCGGAGCCGTCGAGTACGTGACGGGGCTGGCGAAGCCGCTGACGCGACCCGCGAACCTGCCGCCAGAGGTCGGGACGGCCATCCTGGCGACGACGGCCTCCCCGACGGCCGGCTACGGGATGCTCGCCGAGTACCGCGAGGCTGGCCTGCTCGACGACCGCGCGACGCTCGTCGCCGTCACGATGAACACGTTCTTCGGGTTCGCCCAGCACATCTTCACCTTCTACGCCCCCGTCCTGATCCCGATTCTCGGCCTGCAGGTCGGCCTGTTGTACGTCGGTGCCCGCGCGCTCATCGCGCTGGCGATCACGCTCACCGGCGTCGCGGCCGGGGCACTCCTGCTCTCGGACGCCAACGTCGACACGACGGTCGAGACCGACGCCGGGACCGGGACGGAAATTCCCGACGGCGGCACCGACGACGGGAGCGAGGGGCCGACCGGAACGCGAGGGAAACTCCGCGCCGCCGGGGTCGAGACCGTCGCGAAGATCCGCGAGATCCTGCCGCGACTCGCGGCGGTCTACCTCCTCGTCGTCGTGCTGGTCGACCGCTACGACCAGATCGAACAGTGGCTCTCACTGCCGGACATCGCGGGGGCCGTCGAGCCGATGACGAGTGCACTCGGCCTCCCGGGTGCCGCGGTGCCGACCATCGCCGTCTTCGCCATCGACACCACCAACGGCGCGATCTTCATCGCCCCCTTCGTCGAGAACGGCACGTTCACCCCGCGTCAGGCCGTTGCGACGATGCTCGTCGGCGGGATCGTCTCCTTCGCCGTCTCGACGTTCAAACGGTCGATCCCCTTCCAGTACGGCATCTGGGGCGCGGAGTTCGGCTCGAAGGTGATCCTGGTCAACACCGCGCTCAAGGTGGTGTTCATCGGCGTCGCGCTGGCGCTGTTGCTGTCCCCACTCTGAAAAACGGGAAAACTCAGTCGCGTGTGATGCCGTCCGTTCAGAGCCCGTGTTTTGATCTTGAGATACTGACGGAGCACCCGACGAACGACCGACCGAAACCCCGTTTAAACCCCCGACTTTGAGGGTTGTGAAATCGGCATCCGTACACACGGTGGTCCCGACTGTCATGCGGTTCGCTCGAAGGATGGACGAGAAATGGCTTATTCCTTCCGACTGTTCAACACCTTTGAGATAGGAAACACTCTCCACACAACTGCAGCGTGTCATAGAATCAGTCTCAGCCGGTCAGTAGAACTGCGAACCCAGCGTCTACCCTGAAGCGAACAACAGAGGGTTCTATTCTATCTCGAAACGGGCGAGTGTGTACTCCCGGTTCATATT
>NZ_SOSC01000005.1 GCF_005049285.1 Halorientalis salina
CGTTGTGTCGGCTTCTTTCTGTCTACGCTGTCGAGAGCGTCTTGCAATTCCTCGACGGAGATCTCGTCGAGATGATTCACTATCTCTTACAACATTTTCCGGGCAGAAAGTTCTAACGGTTACTATAGTCACGACGGACCGCGGGTCCGGTCGCCAGCCCCATCATTATCATTCGTGAGTATTCGGCCCCGTGTTTTATATTGTAAATCAGGGACCTAAGAGGTACTTACACTGGACAACCAGAGGTGTTCCCTATTACCAGACAAACCGGCGACGACATGGAGGGCTGGACAGATGCGTGAGCGGGTGCGGCGGCTGGTCCCGGACGCGATCCGGGGGAGTTACCTCGCGAAGTTCGCCGCCGTCGTGGTCGTAATCGCGGCGATAACCGTCGCTGTCGGGCTCTACTCCCAGCAGGGGATCGCGGGACAACTGACCGAGAACGTCCACTCGGAGATGGAGACGACGACCGAGCTGGAAGCCAACGGGCTGGCGACCTGGCTGGAGAGCAACCAGCGCTCGACGCGGATGCTCTCCGCCCACGCCGTGTTCCGACAGGGCGACCGCGAGGAGATAGACAGCAGGATGGAAACCGAACTGAGTCAGTTGCCCGAGGAGACCCAGGCCATCCACTACGTGGATCTCGACTCGCGGCGCATCGTCGAGAGCACGACCGACGACGCGGAGGGGGAGAACCTCACGGAGTGGGACATCGAGTGGATGGTGAGTTCGCTCGACATGTCCGCGTACTCGACGGTCGCCGTCTCGGACGTGTTCCGCAACGGCGAGGGGGAGCAACTCGCGTTCGTGAGCCGTATTCAGGGCACCTCGCGCGGGGTGATGATCGTCGTCGACCCGAGCGTGCGCGCTACCCAGTTCCGCAACAGTATCAACAACAGCACTACCCAGGTCGTCAACGAGGAGGGGCAGATCTCCTTCGCCGCCGACCAGTCGTCGCTGCTGACCGAGTACGAACACGGCGCTGATTCGGCGGCCGTCCAGGCCGGTCTGCGCGGCGAGATCGGGGTCGCCGAGTCGAACGAGAGCGACGAACTCGTCGCCTACGCGCCGGTCACGGGCACCGACTGGGTCGTCATCAAGCAGACACCCACATCCAATGCGTATGCGCTCCGGTCGGCGATCAGCAACGACTTCATGCTCCTGTTCGGCGTCGCGATACTGGGCTTCGTCCTCATCGGGGCGACCATCGGCCGCAACACCGTCCGGAGCCTGAACGTGTTGCGGAGCAACGCCGAGTCCATCGCCGACGGTGACCTCGACGTCGAGGTTCCCGAAACCGACCGGATCGACGAGGTCGGGCAGGCGCTGACCGCCTTCGACGAGACGGTGACCTACCTCGGGACCGTCGCGGGACAGGCGGACGCCCTCGCGAATCGCGATTTCGAGGCCGATGTGCTGTCAGAGGACGTTCCCGGTGATCTCGGTCGGTCGCTCCGGACGATGCGGGACGACCTCCAGACGTTCGTCAGCGAACTGGAGGCCGCACAGGCCGAGGCCGCCGAGTCACGGGAACGCGCCGAGGAGCTGGCGGACTCGCTCGAACAGCGGGCGGCACGCTTCAGCGAGCTCATGGCCGAGGCGGCGGACGGCGACCTCACCAGCCGCCTCGACGCCGACACCGACAGCGAGGCGATGGCCGACATCGCGACGGCGTTCAACGAGATGCTCGGGGAACTGGAGACGACGATGGTCGAGATCCAGGGCTTCGCCGAGACGGTCGCGACCTCGAGCGAGCAGGTCGCCAGCAGCGCCGACCAGATCGAGACCGCGAGCGTCGACGTCAGCGACGCCGTCCAGGACATCGCCGCGGACGCGTCCGAACAGAACGAGACGATCCAGCAGGCCATCGAGGAACTCACCGACATGTCCGCGACCATCGAGGAGGTCGCCTCCTCGGCCGACGAGGTCGCCACGGTCGCAGACGAGGCCGCGTCACTCGGCCAGACCGGGCGTCAGCAGGCCGAGGGAGCAGTCGAGGAGATGGACGCCATCGAAGGCACGGTCGACGACGTGATCGCCGCCGTCGAAAACCTCGACGAGCAGATGGCGGCGATCGGCGACATCGTCGACCTGATCGACGACATCGCCGAGCAGACGAACATCCTGGCGCTCAACGCCTCCATCGAGGCGGCGCGGGCCGGCGAGGCCGGCGAAGGGTTCGCCGTCGTCGCCGGCGAGGTCAAGCAGTTGGCCGAGGAGACCGGTGAGGCGACCCGGGAGATCGACGAACGGATCAGCGAGACCCAGGCGACCACGACCGAAGCGGTCGAAGACGTCCGCGCCATGGGCGACCGCGTGGCCGACGGGATCGACGCGGTCGACCGGACCGTCGAGACGCTCGAACGCATCGCCGACACCGTCGCCGACGCCAACGCCGGCGTCCAGTCCATCAGCGAGGCGACCGACGAACAGGCCGCCACCACCGAGGAAGTGGTCGCACAGGTCGAAGAAGTCGGCACGATCAGCGAACGGACCTCGACCCGCGTCGAGTCGGTGGCCGCCTCCGCCGAGGAGCAGACGAACTCCATCTCGGAGGTGACCGAGGCCATCGAACGGCTCTCGGCACGTTCACAGGAGCTCGAAGCGCGGCTGACCGACTTCGAAGTCGAGGCCCACTCCGAAAAACAGCTCGCGGCAGACGACGACTAACGGATTCACGCCGCGACGAGCGCGTCTTCCAGCAGTTCTAGCGGGTGACGAATCTCATAGCCTGACCCGTGTTCCATCTGCATCGCGCAGGTCGGACACTCGGTCATCCCAGTCTCGCCCTCGGCCTCGTCCATGTGTTCGAACATCTCCTCGCCGATCGCCATGGATTTGTCGTACTTCTCGGCCTTCCAGCCGTAGGTCCCCGAGATGCCCGAACAGGACTCGCCCACGTCCTCGATCCCGACACCGTCCAGGTCCCGGAACAGTTCGACGGCCTGGCGGTCGAGGCCCTGGTTGCGGGCGTGACAGGGCGCGTGGTAGGCCAGGTCCGGGCCGTCCACGCTGGCCGCCGAGATCGCGTCGTTCAGGTCCTCGTGAATCCGGAGGTACTCGACGGCCTCGTAGGTGCTGGCCGAGACCTCCGCAGTGCCTTCGAAGGAAAACAGTTCGGGATACTCCTGGCGGAGCGACATCGAGCAGGAGGTACAGGAACAGACCACGTCGTACCCCTCCTCGACGAGCTCGGAGAACTCCTTGATGTTCAGCTTCGCATCGCGCCGAGCGTCGTCGAGCATCCCGTTAGCGTACATCGGCGTGCCCGAACAGCCCTGGTCCGGGACGGCGATCTGGTAGCCGAAGTGCTCGAAGACCCGCACCATCGCCTTGGCGACCTCGGGCGTGTTGTAGTTCGCGTAACAGCCGTGGAAGTACGCGACCCGCTTGTCCTCGCTCCGTACCTGCGGGCCGCCGCGTTCGGCCCACCACTGCCGGAAGGTCTGCTGGGCGAACTCGGGGAACTCCCGCTCGGCGGTGACGCCGAACACCTTCTCGCCGACCTGCCGGACCAGCGAGTTACCCATCACCGCGTTCGCCAGGCGCGGGACCTTGCTCGCGAACCAGGCGCTGATGCGGTAGTTGGCGAGGACGCGATTGCGCCAGTACTCGACCGACAGCTTGTCCATCTGCTGGTCGACGTACTCCCCGCGGGCCTCGTTGTGCATCTGGCTCAGGGGCACGTCCGAGGGGCAGGCGTTGTCACAGCGCATGCAGTTCGAGCAGTCCATGATCGAGTCGTCGACGTCGTGGTCGTCTTTCTGTTTGAGCCGCCACTGCTCTGGGCCCTGGAACTTCGGCCCGGGGAAGTCGTCGTCGACCTCCGCGACCGGGCAGTTCGTGTCACAGGTCGAGCACTTGTAACAGTCGTCTGCGCCCTCCCGGAGGTCCAGCTCGTTGTCCGGGAACACCTGGACCGGTTCGAACTCGTCGCCGTCGGGTATCTCGTCGTCGGGGACGGACGGTACGTCGTCGTCGGGGGGAGATTCAGCGTCGCTCATGTTGCACCTTCTCCTGCGAGTCTACCGGCGTGGAATCCCGTCGCCAGCGAGACGCCGCTGCCTGATTTCTCCGCTGCGAAGTCGTAGTTACCCAGCACCGAACCGGCGGCCCGGAGGTTCGAGAACTCCGGGGTCCCGCCGGCGTCCATCGGTCGCAACTCGCGGTCCGGATCGACGCCGAAGCGGGCGAACCGGTGGTCGCCGAAGGCCTCGTCCTCGAACCAGTCGTATCGATCCGACGGCTGTGCGACGTGGCAGTCGAACACCGGTTCTTCGACGCCCTCGCGGTCGGAGTCGATCCCCTTCCCGACCAGCCCGCCGGTCGCGAGGACGTACTCCTCGGCCGCGTAGGGCACGTCGTTACCCGTGCGGTCGACGACGACCGACTCGACGCGGTCGCCGTCGGCCTCGAAGCCGACGACGGGGTTGCCCGTCTCGATGCTGACGCCGGCTTCGTCGAGGGCCTCGTAGAGCCGGTCTTCCAGGCGAATCCCCGGAAGGCTCGGGGGTCCCATCGGGACCTCGAACACGTCCGCGCCGATGTGCTCGGCCAGGTCAGTCCGTACCTCGCGGGGATGGTCGTCGCCCAGCACCGCCGGGAACCCGACCCGTGCTTCGCCGTCGAGGCGTCCGTTCACGAGTTCCGCCAGCGCGCGGCGGACGCCACGGGTCCCGCCCCCGATCGGTTTGTCCTGATCCAGCAGGTGGGCGAAGCGGGTCACCTTCGGGTCCGCGCTGAGTTCGACCGGGAACTCGACGGTCACGCCGCGCGCGTCGAAGGGGGCACCGGCCGCAGCGAGGTGTTTCGCGGCCAGCGGCGCGTCGAACCCGACCAGGCGCTCGAAACCCACGAGCAAGGCGTCGCGGCCGTCGCTGGCCAGGCCCGCCGCGGTGCTGTCCGGATATCGCGCCGTCGGCTTGACCGCCCCGCCGTGGGTCGGGACCAGCGCGTTCCGGTCGGTGTGGTTGCCCTCGTAGGTATCTCCCGCGATGTCGTCGAACAGGTCGAGTCCTGCCTCGATGGCCGCGGGTCCGACGCGCTCGTAAGGATGGCCCTCGGGCAGGTCCTCGACGGCGTCGAACGGGTCGACGATGGGGCCCTCACCGTCGGGCGTGTACCCCAGTACGTCGATCAGGCCACTGGCGTGGCGCAGTGTCGGCTGTTTGTAGGAAACCAGTCGCACGTGTGCGCCAGACTCCGCGGCCGAGATGGCCGCCGTGATGCCGGCGAGACCGCCGCCGACCACGAGCACGTCCTGTTCAATCGCCATGGGCCCCTCCGTCGGCGGCCGTCGTTCGCGTGTCCGTGCCGGTCGCGGCGTCGCCGCCGTCGTCGAACGCCGAGAAGTCGATGGCCTCCTCGCGGTCGACGGGGTCTGAATCTCGGTTCATCGTCGTCGCGTGGAGCGCGTACGTGAGCATCGCCTGGGAGAGCTGTTCGCCCCACAGCGCGTGGCGCTGGCCCTTCCAGCGCTCCTGGTAGAGTTCGTCCAGTGCCGCGTACGACTGTGCCGCGTCGTACTCGGGATGGAGTTCCTGGGCCATCGCGTGGGTACAGAACCCGCCCTGACAGTTGCCCATCGAGGCGCGGGTCCGGATGCGGACGGCGTTCAGGTCCGTGCCAGCCTGGCCGATGGCGTCCTGCAGTTCCGCACGGGTGACACCCTCACAGCCACAGACGACGGGATTGGGGTCGGTAATCGAGAGGACCTCCTCCGCGCGGCTTCCCAGCCGTTGCGTGCTGCGCTTGGCGATGGGCGAGGTCAGGCCGTAGTCGTCCATCGCGTCCTCCAGCACCCGGTAGTTCTTACTGCCGGGCAGGGCCACGTCCGCGGTCCGGCAGGTGGCCGAGACGCCGAGTTTGGCACAGACGTGGTCGCTGATGTCCTCGGCCATCATCCGGTAGGTCGTGAACTTCCCGCCGACGATGGAGGTCATTCCCGGCAGGCCGTCCCGTTCGGCGTGGTCGAGCAGGAAGAAATCCCGCGTGATGTCCTCCGAGTCGGTCGTCCCCGAGCCCGGCGGTTCGTACAGCGGGCGCACGCCCCAGTACGAGCGAATCGTTCGAGCGGACTGGAGTTTCGGGACGAGTTTCGACAGTTCGTCGATCATCAGGTCGACCTCCCACTGCTCCTCGGGGTAGTCCTCGGGGTCGTCGACCTCCGCGTCGGTCGTTCCCAGAATCGCGGTCGTCTCGTGGGGGACGATGATGTCGGCGTTGCCCTTGGGTTTACAGCGGTTGATGACGGTGTCGACCTGCCGGACGTTCATGACGGTCATCACGCCCTTCGAGGGGCGGACCTCGATGTCGACGCCCGCCATCTCGCCGATCTGCCCCGCCCACGCGCCCGTGGCGTTGACGACGTAGTCGGCTTCGATCTCCTCGATCGTCCCGGCCGCGCCGTGACTACGGGTTCCTTTCCCGCTCTGATGGCGAACCTCGACGCCGACGACCTCGCCGGCCTCGACGAGCAGGTCCGTCACCTCGGCGTGGGTCTCGATGCGCGCGCCGTGGTTCTCCGCGCTGACCGCGTTGGCCACACAGAGCCGGAAGGGGTCGATTGCCCCGTCGGGGACCGTGATGGCCTTGTCGATGTCCTTGGCGAGGTACGGTTCGCGCTGGCGGGCCTCCCGCCCGGAGAGGACCTCCGTCGGAATGTCACACTCGTCACAGCCCCGGAGCTTCCGCTCGAAGTACTCCTCGGTGTCCTCCGGCCGCTTGACGAACAGGCCGCCGGTCTCCTCGACGCAGTGGCTCGCGATCTCTTCGAGCACGCGCGTCTCCTGTATGCACTCTCTGGCACTGGCCTGATCGGAGACGGCGTAGCGGCCGCCGCTGTGGAGCAGGCCGTGCATCCGCCCGGTCGTGCCGTGTGTCAGGTTCCCTTTCTCGACGAGGGTCACGTCCAGACCGCGCATCGCCAGGTCCCTGGCGATCCCACAGCCCGTCGAGCCACCGCCGATGACGAGAACGCTCGGTGTGTCAGCCATCGCACTGTCCCCACATTGGACTGCTCGTACATATTTTTACCGCAGGAATGAAACCTCCAGTAAATTAGATGCACACAGTATCATATAAGAATACGTACTCGACAGGGCTGTCGTCGAGTTGGGACCGACGCCACTCAGGAGATCATCGACGAGGCAGGACCGACCGAAGCAGTGCGACAAAAATACCCTTTTGGCACGCGAAAAGCGGCGATACCCGCCAGCTTCCGGGAGCGATCGGCGGACGTGGAGCCGCCAGAGTTCGTTACGGCATAACACTTATCATGATTGGGCTAGAGATTTATCGCTAAGACGGCTTTGGCAGTAAAGAAAGCTGTCGAGACACCAGAGTGGAGAACCCAAAATGTCATCAAATACGTACGTCGGCGCGATCGACCAGGGGACGACGGGAACCCGGTTCATGGTCTTCGACCACAGCGGTCAGGTCGTCGCCAACGCCTACGAGAAGCACGAACAGATCTATCCGGAACCCGGCTGGGTCGAGCACGACCCGATGGAGATCTGGGAAAACACCAAGACGGTCGTGACGACCGGCCTGGAGGAGGCGGGACTCGACGCGAGTCAGCTGGAGGCGCTGGGCATCACCAACCAGCGCGAGACGACGCTCGTCTGGGACGCCGAGACCGGGAAACCGGTCCACAACGCCCTGGTCTGGCAGGACCGCCGAACGACCGACCGCGTCGAGGAGGTTCAGGAGGCGGGGAAAGTCGAGTGGATCCGGGAGAAGACCGGCCTCGAGTGTGACGCGTACTTCTCGGCGACCAAGACCGAGTGGATTCTCGACAACGCCGACCCGGTGAAGATGGACCGGTCGCGCTCGGAAGACGTCCGCGACCGCGCCGAGAACGGCGAACTCATGATGGGCACCATCGACGCGTGGCTCATCTACAACCTCACCGGTAACCACATCACGGACGTCTCGAACGCGTCGCGGACGATGCTGTACAACATCCACGACATGGAGTGGGACGAGGAGCTCTTAGACGAGTTCAACGTCCCCGAACCAATGGTTCCGGAGGTACGCCCGTCCTCGGACGAGGACTACTACGGACACACCGACGCCGACGGCTTCCTGGAGGAGTCGATTCCCGTCGCGGGCGCACTCGGCGACCAGCAGGCAGCGTTGTTCGGCCAGACCTGTTTCGACGAGGGCGACGCGAAGAACACCTACGGGACGGGGTCGTTCTACCTGATGAACACCGGGAACGAGGCCGTCGAGTCCGACCACGGCCTGCTGACGACGATCGGCTTCCAGCGGTCGGGCGAACCCGTCCAGTACGCCCTTGAGGGGGCGATCTTCATCACCGGCGCGGCCATCGAGTGGCTCGAAGACGTCGACCTCATCGACGACCCCGCCGAGACGGCCGAACTGGCGCGGTCGGTCGACTCGACCGACGGCGTCTACCTGGTACCGGCCTTCACCGGCCTGGGTGCGCCCCACTGGGACGGACGCGCTCGCGGGACCATCGTCGGGATGACCCGCGGGACCGAGCGCGAGCACATCGTCCGGGCGACGCTCGAATCCATCGCCTACCAGACCCGCGACGTGGCCGAGGCCATGGAGGCAGACTCCGGCGTCGAGACGACGAGCCTCCGCGTCGACGGCGGGGCAGTCAAGAACAACTTCCTCTGTCAGCTACAGGCCGACATCATCGGAACGGAGATCGTCCGGCCCGAGGTCGACGAGACGACCGCTCTGGGGTCAGCATACGCGGCCGGCCTCGCCGTCGGCTACTGGGACACGCTGGACGAACTCCGGAAAAACTGGCAGGTCGACCGCGAGTTCGACGTGAAAAACGGCGGCGAGTACGACGACAACTACGAGCGCTGGGAGGACGCGGTCGAACGCTCCAAGGACTGGGCCCAGGACGGAGGGAGCTAGCCGATGTTCCAGGCGGTGCTCCAGCTACCCGTCATCGGAATGGAAGTCGAGCCGTTCCTCCTTTTGCTCATCACCGCCCTCGCCGGCGGGGCGTTCGGTGCAGCGCTCGGCGCACTGCCGGCGTTCGTCTTCACGGGCTTCGTCGTCTTCCTCGGTGAGGGGATCGCCATCCTCCAGCGGGAGATCGGCAGCAGTCTCGACGTCCCCGGCGCTGGGAACATCGCAACCGGCGTGACCGGGACGATCGGGTTCGGTGCAGTCACCGGCCCCCACATCGCCTTCGCCGGCGGTGTCGCCGCGACCGCCTACGCGGGGCGGAAGTACCCCGAGATGGAACCCGACGACTGGGACTACCACTTCGGGAAGAACATTCTCTACGCGTTCGGGACCAAACCCGACATCCTGGCGGTGGGTGCGATCTTCGGCGCGGTCGGGATGCTCTTCACCCGGATCATGGGCGGCATCGGGTTCCCGACGGACAACATCGCGCTGTCGGTCGTGGCGACGGCCTTCCTCGCCCGGCTGGCTTTCGGCTACCCGCTCGTCGGCAAGGTCGGCGGGTCGAACATCCTCGACATGTCCCCGTTCGAGCGCGAGGAGAAGCGCACGGCAGCCGACGGCGGCACGGAGACCGACCGCCTGGCGACCGAGCCGTGGCTCCCCCACCAGTACAAGTGGGCCGGCGTCACGGCGATCGGTCTCGTCGGCGGGATCCTCGGCGGCTTCATCTGGATCGAAACCGGGAGCATCTTCCTGGGCTACGCGATTTCGGCGATGAGCCTCCTCTTTCTCAACCTCGGGGTCGAGAAGATCCCGGTCACCCACCACATCACGCTGCTGGGTGCGGTCGGTGCCGTCATCGCGATGCCGATGATCGGGAGCGAAGTAGTCGCGCTGCTGGTCGCCGGCGTCTTCGGTGCCGTCAGCGGCCTCTTCGGCGAATTGACTCAGCGGCTCTTCTACTCACATTCCGGGACGCACGTCGATCCGCCGGCGATGGCGATCGCGCTGTTCATGCTGATCCTCGGCGTCCTCTATCTGGCCGGTGCCATCCCGAACGCGGGGTATCTCGGACTCTAACCGGCAACGACCCACATCTCACAGTAACCGGTTCAAAACACTCACTGTCCTCTATTTCTAACCACACGTCAGACTGGTAGAGGACTACGTCACGCCACACAGATGGACCTGAAATCCCGAATCCGTCGACGCCGGCGAACAGGCACGACTGCCACGCTCGTCCTCGATTACGAGGCGATCAGTCCCATCGCCCACGTGTCCGAACCGACCGGCCGTGGTCCCGTGCTCGAACGGCTCCTCGATTACCTCGATCCGGTGTTCGACGGCGATTTGCCGCCGAACGCCTACGTCTGGGGACCCATCGGTGCCGGCAAATCGGCAGTCGTCACGGCGCTGTGGGCCAACCTCGCGGGGCAGCTCTCGGAGTCACAGTCGGTGATCCACACGACGACGCGGTCGCAGACGACCAACGCGCCACAGTTCGTCTACGTCGACAGCCGCGAAGCGAGCAGCACCTTCGCACAGTACCGCGCGATTCTGGACGCCATCTCCGACGAGTCCGTCCCGGAGAAGGGCATCGGGACGGACACGCTGGAGACCCGACTGACAAACTCGCTCCGGGCCGGCGGCGCCAGCGTCCTCGTCGCCGTCGACCACGTCGGCGAGCCCGAAACCCCCGACCTCGCGACCGTCGCCGACCGGCTCGATTCCCTCGGCGCGTCGCTCACGTGGGTCGCGGTCGGACGGACGAATCCCGAGACCCTCGCTGTCGATCTGCCGCCGGAACGCATCGAACTGCCCGCGTATCGACGCCACGATCTGGTCGACATCCTCACGAGTCGGGCCTCGGAGGGGCTGGCCGAACGCGCCCTCCAGCACGAACAGACCCGCGATATCGCCGACTGGGCCGAGGGCAACGCCCACGACGCCTTCGCGGCGCTGTTCGGGGCTGCCGACCGCGCCGCGCGGAAGGGCCGCTCGCGCATCCACAGCGAGGACATCACCGCGGGCATGATGGACGTGCCGCGACCCTGCAGTTCGCTCGGTCGCGTCATGGCACTGCCGCAGAATCGACAGCTGGTGTTGCGAACGTTCGTCGACCTCGACGAACACGCCCGCGAGTCCGTCGAGCGGACGACCGAGGCCATCGCCGACGCCGCTTCGGTCGATCTCACCCCCGGCACCGTCAAGCGATTCCTCTACGAACTCGCTGAGACCGGCATCATCGAACGCGTCCAGCGGGAAACCGGCGACGACTCCCACGGCCGTCCCCCGAGCCGCGTCGAACCGCGGTTCCCGATCACCGTGTTCCGACGCCTCTACGACATCCGGACTGAGTGAGCGGTCTCACCGCTTGATTCGCGTCCGGTCCCCGGTACCACCTGCGCCGCCACTGTCGCGGTCCCTCACCTGCGGATTCGGGACCGATCACCAGTGCCGGCGGTCCTCGCACTCGCCAATGCCCCCATCACGCCCACGTCGTCCCCCAGATTCGTCAGTTGCAGGTCCGGCACGTTCGACATGACCACGTCGTCCAACCGGTCCCGAACCGGGTCGATCACCTGCTCGGAGTTGTGCAACGCGACAGCCCCGCCGACGTAGACGGCCAGTGGCGCGTACGCGTGGACGACGTTCGCGATCCCGATCGTGTTCCACTCGGTGATCCGTTCGAGCACGTGATCGGCCAGCGGGTCGTCGCCCGCAGCGGCGAAGAGATCCGACGCAGCGAACTTCGGGTCGGCGACGGACAGGTCCGTCTCGATGTCCGTGGTCTCGTGGAGGTACTCGGCGTAGTAGGGGATGTTGCTCCCCGAGCAGTACGCCTCCCAGTGGCCGTCCTTGCCACAGCCACAGGTGAGTCGCCCCTCGGGATCGACCGTCAGGTGGCCGACCTCGCCGGCGTTGCCGTCCCACCCCGTGAGGACGTGGCCGTCGACGCAGACGCCGGCCCCGATGCCCGTGGAGATGGTCAGGTACACCATGTCGTCCGGGTTGCGGTCGCTGTGGAACCGCTCGCCGATGACCGCAGCGACCGTGTCGTTGTGGAGGTAGACCCGATCGCTGTCGATCAAGTTCTCGATCGGCCCCGTCAGCGGGATGCGGTCGATGGTCTCGGGGAGGTTCGCGGGCTGTTGCACCTCGCCGGCAGCCAGGTCGAGCGGGCCGATAGCGCCGATACCGACCGCGCGGATCGCCGTCGGGTCCGCTCCCGCGGTCGCGCAGGCCGTCCGGAGCGAATCGAGGACCGCTTCGGTCACCGTGATGCCGCTGGGACCCTGTGGCGTGTCGCGTCGGTCCTGCCCGAGGACCGTCCCGTCCTCGTCGGCGACCACGGCGCGGAGGTTCGTCGCCCCGAGGTCGACTCCCGCGTACATGTGCGGGGGCAAATGGCCCTGTCGTACTTAAGCGCGTTCGATGACCGAGACGGTGTGAGTAACGGCTAGGCAGTCGAGACGTAACTGAGGGAGTCTCGGGAACTGTCGAAGAACACGCGCTCGCGACGAGCGACTACCAGCCGCCCGCCTGGCTCTAGACCGTGTCTTCCTCGCGGTGACCGACGGTATCCTCGTAGACGACGCCACGTTCCGCGTCGAGCGTGACGACGGTCCCGTCGGCGACGCCCTCGGGCAGGTCGGCGTCGGCGATCGCCGGCACGTCGATCTCGCGGGCGACGATCGCGGCGTAGCCGGTAACGCCCCCGTGGCCGTCGATGATACCCCCGAGTTTCGAGAGGTCGCCGTCGAACTCCCCGTCGAACCCATCGGGCACGGCGAGAATCGCGCCGTCGGGCACCGACGAGAGATCGCCGTCGCCGACGTGGGCGAGCGGTCCGGAGACGAGGCCGTCCACGACCGACCGGCCGGAGGCGACCGTTTCGGCGGCGACGTGGACCTTGAGCATGTTCGCCGTGTCCAGGCCTTCGAGTTCGGTCATCATCCCGGAGAGAACGACGACGGTTTCGCCGGCCTCGGCCGCGCCCGCGTCGATCGCCGACTGGACTGCCGTCTGAATGACGGCGTCGGCACCGCCCTCCGTGTAGGGGGTGTACTTGGGCTGGATGCCCCACGAGAGCGCGAGCTGACGGCGGACGCGCTCGCTGGGCGTCGCGGCGACGACCGGCATGTCCGGCCGGTACTTCGCGGCTTTGAGCGCGGTGTAGCCCGATTCGGAGGCGGCGACGATGGCGCTGGCGTCCACGTCGCGTGCGAGGTAGCGCGCCGACCGCGCCAGCGCGTCGGTTCGGGTCGTCCCGGCGGCCGGCACGCGCTGTTCGCGGGACTCGGCGTACTCCTCGCTTCCCTCCACGTCGCGGACGATGCGGTCCATCGTCTCGACGACCCTGATCGGGTGGTCGCCGATGGCCGTCTCACCCGAGAGCATGACCGCGTCCGTCCCGTCGAGGACGGCGTTGGCCACGTCCGAGGCCTCGGCGCGAGTGGGCCGGCGCGCGTGGACCATCGAGTCGAGCATCTCGGTGGCGGTGATGACCGGCACGCCCGCCGCGTGGCACTTCCGGATGATGCGTTTCTGGATGAGCGGCACCTCCTCCATGGGACACTCCACGCCGAGGTCGCCGCGGGCGACCATGACCCCGTAGGCCTCGTCGACGATGGAATCCAGGTTCTCGACGGCCCCCGCACGCTCGATCTTGGCGATGATCGGGATGTCCCCGCCGAGGTCGTCGATGTGTTTGCCGATCTCGTAGACGTCCTGTCCGTCGCGGACGAAACTCGCCGCGACGAAGTCGGCCTCCTTCTCGACGGCGACCGCCAGTTCCTCGCGGTCCTGTTCGGTGATGGTCGGCAGGTCCAGGTCGACGCCGGGGACGTTGACCCCCTTTCGCCCGCCGAGTTCGCCGCCGTCCTCGACGCGGGCGATCACGGCGTCGCCCTCGACCGCCTGGACCGTCGTCTCGATGCGCCCGTCGTCCAGCAGGACGCGGTCGCCCGACTCGACGGCCGTGATGGACATCGAGAGCCCGATCTCCTCGGGCGTGGCCTCCTCGCCGGAGACGAACCTGACGGTCGACCCCGCCTCGACGTAGATGGGGTCGTCGATCGGTGCGGTACGGACCTCCGGCCCGGCGATGTCGTGGACGACCGGGACGGGGGCCGAGAGTTCGCCGCTGACCTCGCGGACGCGGTCGATGAGGGCTGCGCGTTCCTCCGGGGTGCCGTGGCTGGCGTTCATCCGGACGACGTCCATGCCCGCCTCGATCAGTCCCCGCAACTGTTCACGTGAGTCCGATGCCGGACCGATAGTACAGACGATTTTCGCGTTTCGCATTGATGTTCCTCCGGTGCTGGTCCGGCTGTTTCAGGACCAGTCGCGTTCGATAGCCCTTGTCGCTGAAGGGAGATAGTGTTGTCCGCGTCGTCTCGAAAAATTGTCTTTCGTCCTACAGGACGATGCTCTTCGTGGTGACGAACTCCTCGATGCTGTACCCCAGGCCCTCGCGCCCGATGCCGGAGTCCTTGACGCCGCCGAAGGGGATGTCGCCCAGACCGTGGGACGGCGCGCCGTTGATGCGGACCGCGCCGGCCTCGATGCGCTCGGCCAGGTCCATCGCGCGGTCGTAGTCCTTGGTGAACACCGACGCGTCCAGCCCCATGTCGCCGGCGTTGGCGATGTCCAGGGCCTCGGCTTCGTCCTCGAATTTCGTCACGACGGCGACGGGACCGAACTGCTCCTCGTGGATGAGGCGGGCGTCGTGGGGGACGTTCGCGAGCAGCGTCGGCTCGAAGAACTG
Organism: Halorientalis salina; assembly: GCF_005049285.1. Taxonomy (GTDB): domain Archaea; phylum Halobacteriota; class Halobacteria; order Halobacteriales; family Haloarculaceae; genus Halorientalis; species Halorientalis salina. Next base: position 14,666 of record NZ_SOSC01000005.1, read on the forward strand.
CCCGTCTCGGTCGCCACCTCGAACCAGATCGGCCCCTTTGTCGACGGCGTCCTCGACGAGTTCCTCGACGTAGTCGGCCTGGTCCTCGCTGATGAGCGGGCCGAGCGTGGTCTTCTCGTCGAAGAGGTCGCCGGCCTCCCAGTTGTCCATCTCCGTGTCGAGCATGTCGACCATCTCGTCGTGGACCCCCTCGTGAGCGAGGACGCGGGAAACCGCCGAACAGCGCTGCCCGGCGTACTTGAACGACCCCTTGGCACACTGACCGACCGCGTCGGTGAGGTCGGCGTCCTCGAAGACGATGGCCGGCGCGTTGCCGCCCAGTTCCATGTGGAGGTTGACCATGCCGCTCTCGCGGGCGACGTGTTTGCCCGCCGCCGAGGAGCCGGTCATCGCGATGGCGTCGATGCGGTCGTCGCCGGAGAGCACGTCACCGATGGCGCTGGCGCGACCCGCGACGTAATTGAAGCCGCCGTCGGGCAGGTCCGCCTCCTCGATGCAGTCGGCGAGGACGGCCGCGCTGACGGGCGTCTTCGTCGCGGGCTTGAGGACCACGCTGTTGCCGCCGGCGATGGCGGGCGCGACCTGGAGTGCGGTCGTCGCGAGGGGGTAGTTGTACGGTGTGAGACACAGAACCGTTCCCACCGGCTGGGGCTTGACGATGGCTTTCCAGCCCTCGTGGCCCGCGGTCGTGCCTTCGAGGAACTCGCCCTGGAGGTCGTGAACCTCCTCGACGGCGCGGCGGAAGCGCTCGACGGCCGAGTCGACCTCACCGCGTGCGGACGAAATCGGCTTGCCGGCCTCGCGGACGATGATGTCCGCGAGTTCCTCCTTGCGGGATTCGATCTCGTCGGCGATGGTCTCCAGCCACTCGGCGCGCTGGACGAGCGTCGTCTCGCGCATCGCCCGCTGTGCCCGATAGGCGGCGTCGATCGCCTCGCGTGCCTCGTCGGGCCCGGCCGCACCGACCGTCGCGAACGTCCCGCCGTCCGCGAGGTCCGTGACTTCGAGCACCTCGTCGTCGGTCTCGAATTTCCCCTCTACGAAGATGTCGTCCGGATACTGTCGTGACGTGGCCATACTACCACGTACGCCCTCCTCCCGTAAAGAGTTTACTCAAAATCGAATTAATATCTATCAGCCATGTGTGACAACCCAGACCATAATTCACTCGTGGGCAAATAGGCGTTATATCGGCTGAAGGAGTCGTTTACCCGCAGAGATTCGGTAGCACAATCAGAGGATTACCGAGAACAGTCGGTCATTACGAATGTACGCTCTGGCGAGAGGACAGCAGTTCGACGGTACCGTCAGTAAAACTGGTGTCCTAGCGGGAAAGTTCGGTTTCCTCGCCGTCGATGACCCGGTCGACGGCGGTCGGCGTGACCACGGCGATGTCGCCCGGGACGGTGCGTTTCAGGGCCGCCGTCGCGGTCCCGTACTCCAGCGCGTCGGGGACGGTACCGTCCCGTAATCGCTCGGCAAGGAATCCGCCCACGAAGGCATCACCGGTCCCGACCGGGTGCGCGTCGCCGGCCGCGAACGCCGGCTGCTCGACGACCGCACCGTCGAAGACGGCGAGTACCCCCTCGCTGCCGCGAGTGACGATCGTCGTCTCGAAGCCGTACTCCCCGGCCAGACCGCGAGCCACCGACTCGGCCGATCCGGATCGGTCCAGGACCGTCTCGGCGTCGCGCTCGGCGACGACGAGCACGTCGACGAGCGGGAGGAGGTCGGTCAGCGTCTCACGGGCATCGGCCGGCGACCAGAGCTTCGACCGGTAGTTCAGGTCGAACGCCGTCGTCGTCCCCGCCTCGCGGGCGAGCGAAAGCAGGTCCTTCGTCGTCGTCGCCAGCGTCTCTGAGAGCGCCGGCGTGATACCAGTCGTGTGGAACGCAGTGGCGCGCTCGATGCGGTCGGTCGGGAGTTCCGCGGCCGTAGCCGTCCGGACGGCGGCGTGGTCCCGGTCGTAGACGACGGTCGAACCGCGCGGCTGGTCCCCGGTTTCGAGGTAGTACGTTCCCTGTCGGCCCTCGTCGGCCCAGACGACCGCGGCGTCGACGCCGTGGCGTCGGAGCGACCCCGTCACCCGTCGGCCGGGCGGCGAGTCCGGGAGTTTCGACAGCCAGGTGGCGTCCAGGCCGAGGCGCGCCGCGGCGGCGGCGACGTTGCTCTCGGCCCCGGCGGCGTGGACCCGGAACCGGTCGGCGGTCTCGATGGGCGTGTCTCCGGGCGGGGAGAGTCGGAGCATCGTCTCCCCGAAGGTCACGAGGTCGGGCATACGATGACGCTGGTCGTGGACGTAGTTAAATGACGAGGCAGCCGCGGGCGAAACGCGCCGACGGGCGAGCGGGAAAACGGGGACCGGTCGCGGCCGCTCGGCCGTCTGGAGGGGCTACCGCCGCTCCGTGACGACGACGGCCTCGTTGGACTGGAGCCACGCCCGGTGGTTCTGCCGGTCGTAGATGATGACGCCGTCACCGGCTTCCAGTTCCACGAATCGGTCGTCCTGCCTTGGGCCTCCGGCGGGTTGCTCGGTCGTATCGTCCGTTGGTTCTACTGACATTGGGGGCAGTTGTCCTGCGACAGGAACACCTACTCGCCGTGCCATGATAAACGTTACCAAACTCCACAGTAACGCCGTTACTGGGACGTGACTCCGGGTCGCGGTCAGTCGTCGGACCGGCCGTATCCCTGGTTTTCGATACACTGTCGCATTTCGGCCTCGTCGTAGTGTTTGTGGAGGCGCGTGGGCGTATCACAGTAGAACGTCTCCCCGTCCCAGCGCAGCGTGACCTCCGTCTCCGTTCCGAGCGTTTCCGTCCGGACCACAATGCGGCGACCGTCCTTGAGCGCCGCCAGGAACTCGTCGGCGTGTAGTTCTCCCGCGGCGACGTGTAGTGGTTCGGGCATCAGCCCTAGCTACGTCGAGGCCCCCAATCAGTGTTGGTTCCCGGGACGCCTGTGTACTCGTCGCTCCAGACCGGGACAACACTGATTGGGCCACTCATGGTGTGAACGATATGCACGTTCTCGTCATCGGTGCCTACGGCAGCGCCGGCGTCGCCGCAGCCAACGACCTGGTCGACGTCCCCGAACTCGACCGACTCACGCTCGTCGACGACGGGGACCCGGGCGGGGGACTCTGCATCCTCGACGGGTGTATGCCGTCGAAAGAGGTGCTCTCGGCCGGGGCCCATCGGTTCCAGGCCCGCGCGGACCATCGGCTAACCGGCACGCCCGAGGTGGACATAGACGAGGTCGTGGCGACCAAGGACGAACACATCCACAACTTCGCCGAACACCGCCGGAGCGCGGTCGAGATGCTCGCCGAGCGCGATCACGTCGAGTTCGTCCACGACACCGCCCGCTTCGTCGACGACCGCACCGTCGCCGTCGGGGACCGCGAGTACGAACCCGACTACGTGGTCGTCGCGACCGGGTCGGTGGTCAACGCCCCGAACCTCCTCGGGATCGACGAGGTCGACGTGATGACCAGCGCGGACGTGCTGGACGCGACCGACTTCCCGGACTCGGGGATCGTCATGGGATTCGGTTACGTCGGGCTGGAACTCGTCCCCTACCTCGCCGAGGCCGGCGAGATGGACGTCACCGTCGTCGAACACGACGCCCGCCCGCTGGACGAGGCCGACCCGGCCTTCGGCGACGAACTGCTCGACATCTATCGCGAGGAGTTCGACATCGAGATCCTCACGGAGACCGACGAGGAACGCGTCGAGCGGACCGACGACGGCGGTCTCCGGCTCTACACCGACCGGGACGACGACCGGGCAACCGTCGAGGCCGACCAGCTGTTTTCCTTCACCGGCCGTCGCCCGAACCTCGACGGGTTGGGCCTCGACGAAACCGCACTCGACCCCGGACCGGGGTGGGTCACGGACACGATGCAGGCCCGCGACGACGAGTGGGTCTTCGTCGTGGGCGACGTCAACGGCAAGGAACCGATCCTCCACGTCGCCAAAGAGCAGGGGTTCACCGCGGCAGCGAACATCCGCCGACACGCGGGGAGCGAGCCGCTGGTCCCGTACGAGAACGTTCCCCACCACGTCGTCTTTTCGGCACTGGGGGTGTACCCCTACGCCCGCGTGGGGCACACCGAGGCGACGGCCGAGGCCGCCGGGGTGGACTACGTCGCCGTCTCGCGGGATGCCAGCAACGACGGGGTGTTCAAGACCAAAGACGCCGCCGAGGGACGAGCGTCGCTCGTCGTCGACGCCACCGACGGGACGGTACTGGGCTACCAGGGCCTGCACTACCACGCCGACGTGATGGCCAAGACGATGCAGGTCGTCGTCGAAACGGGGATGGACGTTCGAGCAGTCCCCGATCGGGCGTACCATCCGACGACCCCCGAGATACTGGACAGCCTCTTCCGGCAAGCCAGCGATCAACTGGCGTAACGAGCGTCGGCTCGAACACGGCCGAGACGGCCCGAACTGTGTTCAGTATGCTTGCCGTTTTTTACTACGACTGAAACCCCAGGCAGGTAGAAAGGTAACAGTGCTCACGGCCATATTTTGTTACGTTCGAATAGTTTCCGAAAGTAGAGAGCCGTCCTTCGATTCCTACGAACGCACAAAATCTTTATGCGCGATCATCAAGTCTGTTCGGGACACCTGGGGTCGCTATGAACGCAGACACCACACCGGAAGCGGTGACCGTCGATCTCCACGTGCGCTCGCTGGTGCCGCGTGCGGGACACACACAACAGAACGCCGCCATCGAGCGGCTGGACGACCTCGAATCGGCGGGGCTGCTCGGGGCGTTCAACGTCCACGTCTGGGGGCATCAGGTCAGCCTCTCGACGGCGGCCGCCCAAACCGACGCGGGTCAGTTCGTCCTCGACCGCGTCGAGCGGTTCCGCGAGTGGGCCGACGAGACCGGCCGCTCGATCGATTCGTTTTTCGAGACGCGCCGGGTCGAATCGGAGCTCAGAAACGAGGAGTACGCCGCGCTCGTCCTCCCGTCGCTCACGCTGGCCGAGTATCACGACGACGAACTTGCCTTCGTGGCCCCCTGTTCCGACGGGGACGCCGTCTGTACGGTCGAGGACCGAGTCGACGCGCTGGCGGCGCGCAGTTCGGTCGACACCGTCCGGGCCGACGACCAAACCGAGCCGGCTGTGGTCGCGGAAGAAGAAGAGTAAGGCTCGCTAGCGGTCGCTCTCGTCGGCAGGAACGAGGTGGTCCCGGCCCCACGTTCGCATCGCGTCGATCACGGGTGCGAGTTCCCGTCCCCGTTCGGTCAACCCGTACTCGACCCGAAACGGTTTCTCGCTGATGACCGTCCGCGTGACGATTCCCCGCTCCTCCAAGTCTTCGAGGCTGTCCGAGAGGACCTTGCTCGAGATCCCGTCGACGGCCTCCTTCAGCGCGTTGAACCCCAGCGGTCCGTCGGTCAACAACCGGTCGACGATGACCGGATGCCACTTCTTCCCGATGAGCGACGCCGTCGCCGTCACCGCACACCAGTCCTCGCCAGCACACCAGATCTCCACGGGTCCGTCCGCGTCGCCGTCTTCCCGACTCATACCCCGGCGTTCGGTCGCCAGTAGTAAATAGTTACCTTCCCGAACTGAGTTACGAGTGGTTACCCACAAGACCCACGTTCGCCCCCTGTGTACGCGGAGTGCATATCGCCGGTAGATTCACGGGTAACGTCGTAGTATAGAAAGACATGGAAGAGAACGACCAATACCACTGTGAGGCCTGTGGGCGGGCGTTCGAGACGCGATCAGAACTCGAAGGACACGTCCACGACATCGGCCTCGTCGACTGATCGACGCCTACGGAACGAAGCACGTTCAGTCTGACTGGTAACTGTCGTATGAATTTATGAACGGGCCGTCCTATTCCCGGGTATGTACGAGGTACTCCTGCCAGTCGACGAGAACGGCGAGCGAGCGGTCGCACAGGCACAGGCGGTCACGGACCTGCCGGGTGACGGCTCGGACGTTCGCGTGACCCTCTTCCACTCGTTCACCGACAACCCGAGCGGCGCGTCGGTCACCCAACTGCAGTCGGCCCGGCGTGCACGGGACGTGCTCGACGACGCGGGCATCGAGTTCAAGATGGACGAGGGGAGCGGAGATCCCACGCGCGCGATCCTCGAAGCCGCCGAAGATATGGACGCCGACCTCGTCTGTCTCGGCGGTCGCAAGCGGTCACCGGCCGGGAAGGTCCTGTTCGGCAGCGTCATCCAGAGCGTGCTGCTGGACACGAACCGCTCCGTCCTGGTCGCACACGCCGACGACGACTGAACCGGCGACTCAAGCCTTCAGAGACTTAAAACACCATCTATTTCCGGGATAAATTTCACACCGAAAGTCGTGGATATAAATACTGCCGGTGGGTGGGTGGTTCATCGCTTCCGGTCTCTCACCGGCGGGGGACGCGCCCACGTCCCCCAAACCAGCCGTCCCGCAAGCACCACGTGCCAGCAGTACCGCGGTGCCGTTCCTCAGGCGGCCCCCGCGGTGCGTTTCCGAACTCATACGGACTGCTGTAGATCATTTTCGCATCGATCGCCCAATTGCGGGCGATCGTAGCGGTAAACAGCTACAGCAAACCGTATCAGTCCTCGGTGAGCGACTCGTGTGGCGTCGACGTACTCGACTCCCCGCCAGCCATCGGATCGCCCGTCGTCGAGCGGTTGGCGACCCGGTCCCACAGCACCAGCGTCGAGGGGAGGACGAACAGCGAGGCCAGATAGGCGTAGACCACACTCAGAGCCGTCAGGATGCCGAAGACGCCGATCGCGGGGTTCAGGGCGAGCCAGAGGACGCCCACGCCGAACACCGTCGTGAGCATGCTCCCGGTCAGCGCGCCGCCGGTCCCGATGATCGTCCGGCGGAGCGCGGGCATGAGCGGGCGCTCGTCGAACTCGTCGGCGAAGCGGTGGACGACGTGGACGGAGTAGTCGATCCCCAGGCCGATGGTGATGGCCAGAATCGTCCCGTTGAAGGCGTTGAACTTCACGCCGAGGTACCGCATCGACGCGACGACGAAGGCGACGCTCATCGCGATGGGGACGACGTTCGCGATACCGAGCGACGGCCGACCTTCGAGCACCCAGTAGATGAAGACCAGGAAGACGGAGGCACCGACGAGTGCCAGCGCCAGGCTCTGGACGACGCCCTCGAACAGCATCTCCGTCGCGTCCTGGAAGATGACGGCGAAACCCGTCGCCGAGGCCTCGAAGCGGTGGTCGCTCGCGACCGCCCGGGCGTCGGCGGTCGTCTCCCTGTCGTCGGCGCTGTCGTCGACGGTGTAGACGACGCGTGCGCTCCGGCGGTCCTCGCTGATAAAGGATAGCGCCTGCTCCCGCGCCGGGGAATCCAGCAGGGCGTCGTAGATCTCGCCCAAGTTGTCGTCAGGAATCCCGTCGTCGTTGCGGTCGTTGCGAGCGACCAGCCGTCTGAACTCGGGGTCGGCCTCGGCCCGGGACTGGATGACGGTCACGATGCTCTGGGCGTCGGCGCGTCGGTCGTCACCCCGGAACGTCGGCGGTGGGTCCGCTCCCGCGCGATGGAGCGACTCCAGGGCGTTGTCCCGGGTCATCGGCCCCTCGACGTACAGGAGTACCTGGCCGTCCTGGTCGAACTTCTCCTCGCGGAAGTTGTAGTTCTCGACGTACTGGTAGGACGCGGGCGGGCGGAACGGTTCGGGGAGTGACTGCAAGGCCTCGGGCGTCTCCTCGGCCGGCATGAAGTCCTCCGGGGAGAACCCGGTCCCGATGCCCGTCGCGTAGTAGCCGACGCCGCCGGTGACCACGAGCATGACGAGCAGGAAGGCGAGCGGGGCGCGCCTGGCGACGACGACGCCGCCGCTCAACGCGCGACCGAGCGCCGAGTCCTCGTCGCCGAGCGGCCGCTGGCTCATGGTCGGAATGGGGTATTTCCGGCGCAAGCGATCGATGTACACCTTCCCCGCCGGGAGGAAGATCCCGAACAGCAGGAAGGTGAAGACGATGCCGATGGCCGCGACCAGTCCGAAGTCCTTGGTCGGGGGGAAGGCGCTGACCAGGTTCGAGAGGAAGCCGATGACCGTCGTTCCGGTGACGATGAAGAAGGCCACCAGTAACTGGTCGGTCGTGATCCGCATCGACGTCTCGATGTCCTGTCCGCGGGCGCGTTCCTCGCGGTAGCGGTTGACCGCGTGGATGCCGAAGTCGATCCCGACGGCGATGAGCAGCGGCGGGACGGCCACGAGCAGCGGGTTGAAGGCGATGCCCGCGAGTCCGAGGAAGCCAAACGTCCACAGCAGGGCGATGACGATGGTGACGATGCCCAGCAGCAGGTCCACCAGGTCCCGATAGGCGACGATCAGGAACCCGACGATGAGGACCAGCGCGGCCGGCATGACCAGCACCAGCGAGTCCGAGATGGTGTCCGGCTGGCTCCCGAGCACGCGGACGTCCTGGCTGACGGTGCCGACGACCCGGCGAACCCGGTCGTCCCGGTCCGGGATGTCGCCCGTGCCGTGGGAGATCGTCGCCTGTGCGGCCGAGGCCGACGCCGCCTGCTCGTTGAAGTCGTCACTCAACTGGTTGGTAAAACCGGGGTTGCGCTCGGCCGCCCGTCTGACGGCGGCGTCGATTTCGGACGGCGTCGCCGACTCGACGGCGTCGATCTCCTCACCGAGGGTGCTCGCGTTCGGGTCCAGGGTGCGGGCGACGACGCCGGCGGGACTCGACGTGGACTCGACCCGCATGTCCTGCTGGTTTTCGACGCGCTGTTGGGCGTGCAGCAACCGCAACATCGCGGGTTTCGAGAGGACGTTCTGGCTGTCCTGGAGCAGCGTGGTGCTGGCGGAACTTCCCCCGGAACTGAAACTCGAACCGAAGTCACGCTGGATGTCCTCCAGGGCCTCGAACGATTCGAGGTCGTCGATGAACTGGTCCTGTCCGGACTCGGTCTCGACGTTCCCGAGCCCGCCGACGAACAGGACCGTCAGCCCCAGAAAGAGGAGGACGATCTTCCCGGGGCTGTTGACGATGCGGTCGTCGACCCAATCGATGACTCGCTGATACTCGACCATGGGGACCAAACCAGCGCTCGGGCGGCGACTGGTATGCTCCCCACGTCGTGACCGAAGCCGCTAATCGGTTTGCAAACGCTAATAAACTGAAAAACTATTTATCAGTGACAGGTGTCGGATTCACTGGTCGCCGTCGGCGGACCGGTCGACGTTCCGGTAGGTTTCGACGAGCGCGTCGAAATCGTCGATCTCCTCGCGGAGTCGTTCGGTCATCGCCTCGGCCTCGCGAACGGTTCGCTTGAACTCCTCGCTGTCCCCGAGTTCGGCGTCGGTCAGTTCGGCTTCCAGCACTTCGAGTTTCGAGAGGAGCGAAAAGTACTCCTCGATGCGTTCGGCGTCGGCGACGGGATCGACGTGTCGGTCCAGCGTCGTGTGGAGGATCTCCTCGTCGACCGGTTTCGAGAGGTAGTCGTCGAAGTCCAAGTCGAGGATGTTCAGGTCCGGATCGACGGCGGTCACCATGACGACGACGCAGTCAAGGCCGCGATCGCGGATCTCCGCGAGCACCTCGTCGCCGGACGTGTCGGGCATCCGGCGGTCGAGCAGGACCGCGTCGACGCCCTCGTCGACTTTCGCCAGCGCCTCCCGTCCGCTGTACGCGACGGACGTGTCGTAGTGCCGTTCGAGTTTGGTCGCGTACACGTCGGCCATGTCCCGCTCGTCGTCGACCACCAGAACGTGCGGACGAGAACTACCCACGATAGTATCCACTCGGTGGTTCCGGGAGTTATACTTTGTGTGCGGACCCTCAGCGGCCGGGATGGCGTCCGATCTCACGGAACGCCATCTCGAAGTCGTCGAAGTCGGCGAGCGACTCGTCCATCTCCGCTTCCAGCCGTTCGGCCCGCTCCCGGAGGGCGGCGATGTCCTCGTTCGTCTCGAGTTCCTGGGGCGTCTTCTCGGCCTCCAGGAGCGCGAGTTTCGAGGTCACCTCGTAATACTGGTTGAGTCGGTCGTCGTACCCGCGGGCCCTGAGTTGCTGACGGACCGCCTCGAGCAGGTCGTCGCTCTCGACGGGCTTACAGAGGTAGTCGTCGAACGGCATCTCGATGATGTCGAAGTCGGGATCGACGGCCGTGATCATGATGACCCGGCAGTCGAGCTCGCGGTCCCGGATCTCCCCGAGTACGTCGTCACCGGACTTGTCGGGCATCCGCCGGTCCAGCAGGACCACGTCGACATCGGCGTCGACCTTCTCGAGGGCTTCCTCACCTCCGTAGGCGACACGAACGGTGTACTCGCGCTCGAGTTTGAGCGCGTACACGTCAGCGACCTCCTTCTCGTCGTCGACGACCAGGAGGGTCGCCTCCGAATCGTTGGCCATGCTCCCCTCTATTTGTGGGGACGAGTTATACTTTGTGCGCGAGATGTCGCTGTGACGCGACCCAGCGGGCGTCACGCCCCGCCGCCGGACCGTCCCGAAACCGCATGATTATCCCGCCAGCAGGCACTCGACTCGGACATGGTGCCCACGTCAGGAGGGAGCCACTGATGGCTCTGTCCGAGCGAGTGAAGTTTGCGCTGGTATTGAGCGCCGGTATCGTGCTCCCGGGCCTGGCCGATTACGCCCTCGCCCAGGCGGGCTACGACCTGCTGGGAAGTTTCGTGTGGGCGACGGGCTACTTCGGGACGATGATCCTCATCTGGTACGTCTGGCTCCGCCCACTCGACATCACCGGGCCGTCGTGACCCGATCATCGACAACCGGGTACCCTCTCGACGCGTAACGGAAGTTTTTAGGCTGCTACAGAGCGACGTTCGGACAGGAATGAACGCGTTACCGCTCCAGGTGATCGACAACTTTCTGCTCCAGTACAACGTCGGGCAGGCGATCCTCCTGATTTTCATCCTTGGGTTCCTGGCAGCGCTGCCGCTGAAATCACGACGAGTCCACGCCATCCAGTTCATCAGTTTCGGGCTCATCTACATGCTGACACCGAACAGCATGCTGGAAAACGCCCACTGGAAGTTCCTCGGCATCGCACTGCTGATGATCGGACCGATGGTGTATCTGACCGCGCGGAAGTAATCAGTCCAGTTTCCCGAGGCCGGCAAAGAAGTCCAGTGGCGGGCCGGCGATGTGGACCGGTTCGTCCGCCCGCCGGAGTGTAATCGTCGCCGGTGGCTCGACGGTCTCGTCCTCCCGTCCGTCACTCACGACGACCGCTTCGTCCGCGTTCGAGAGAGTGATCTCGACGGTGCTTTCCTGGTCGATCACCAGCGGTGGCATCGGCTCCTCGCCCGCCATCTCGGTAATCACGAACCCATCGACCCCCGGGTGGATCAGCGGCCCACCCTCGCTCAAGTTGTAGGCCGTGCTGCCGGTCGGCGTCGCGACGAGTACGCCGTCGGCGTGGCCGGCCGCGTACAGGTCCCCGTCGACCGTCACTTCCAGATCGAGTCCCTGTCCGTGGCCACGCTGGGGGCCCAACACGGCGATCTCGTTGATGGCCGGCGGCACGGACAGGTCGGCACCGCTGGCCCCCAGGCGACTCATCGACCGCGTCTTTGCGGTGCCCGCTGTGCGCATCGCCTCGACTTCGTCGCTGACAGCAGCGACCGCCTCCGCCGGTGGGACGGCGTTCAGGAAGCCGACCTCGCCGAGGTTGACGCCCATCACAGGCGTCGTCCTGGCCCCACGGGCGGCAAAGAGGAAGGTCCCGTCGCCGCCGATTGAGACCACCAGATCACAGGTCGCCATCTCGTCGATAGCGACGCCGGTGACCGTCTGGTCGGACTCGGCAGCGAGGTGCGCTGCCGTCACTTCGTCGACCACCACCGCGACGTCGTCGGTCCGGAGGCGGTCGGCGACGTCACTCGCCAGCGACGCAGCACGGGGGTTGTCCCGCTGGGCGACGATCCCGACTTTCATTTCGTCGGGCTTTGCCCCCCGAATGTATAAACCCCGCCATATCCCCGACGACGGCGTCCCTACCGCTGTTCCCGCCGGTTCTACCGGCCGGTTCGAGTGCCGAACACGGACAAGGTTAATTTATCCCCACTCCAACGGCTATCCATGGCCATCCGGCCGGGAGCGAGTGGTGCCCGATGAGCGAGGACGACTCTGACGACGACTGGTTCGAGAGCGCCGTCGGCGACGACGGTGAGGGCGAGGAATCGGTCGACGAGTCGGAGTCTCCCGAGAGCGGTAGCGCAGGCCCCAGCGAGGCCGACGAGGGCAGTGACAGCCCCTTCGGAAGCGACCAGGCCGACGACGCGGGCACAGACGGAGACAGTCCCTTCGGTGACAACGCAGGCACTGACGAGGAGAGCCCTTTCGGTGACAACGCGGGTGCAGACGAGGACAGTCCCTTCGGCGACGACGGGGAAAGCGACGCGGACAACCCCTTCGGCGGTGGGGAAACCGCCGACAGCGAGAGTCCGTTCGGCGGGAGCGATGACACCGACGGGGACGACCCGTTCGGTGGGAGCGGTGGCGGCGGCGGTGACAGCCCCTTCGGCGGCGACGACCAGGGCGGAGACAGTCCGTTCGGCGGGAGCGGCGGCGGTGACGGCGACGACGGCGAACTGTTCGACGACGACTTCGCCTCGGCGTTCGGGGGCGGCGGTGACGACGGTGGCGGTGACTTCGACGACGAGGACTTCGAGTCCGACATCCCGCGCATCAAGCTCGGCATCGAGGGCTTAGACGACATGATCCAGGGCGGCATCCCCGAACGACACCTCATCACCACCATCGGGTCGGCCGGGACCGGGAAGACGACGTTCGGCCTGCAGTTCCTCCACCACGGCCTCCAGAAAGACGACCCCGAGAAGGCCGTGTTCATCACGCTCGAACAGAGCCACGAGGCCATCATGGCCACCGCGGCCGAACGCGACTGGGGGTTCGAAAAACACGAACGCGAAGACAACCTCGCCATCATCGACCTGGACCCAGTCGAGATGGCCAACAGCCTCGACAACATCCGGGCGGAACTGCCCGCCCTCATCGAGGACTTCGGGGCCGACCGACTGGTGCTGGACTCGGTCTCCCTGCTGGAGATGATGTACAACGACCAGGCCAAGCGCCGGACCCAGGTGTACGATTTCACCCGGTCGCTGAAGAAATCCGGCGTCACGACGATGCTCACCTCCGAAGCCAGCGAGGAACACGACTACTCCTCCCGTCACGGCATCATCGAGTACCTCACCGACGCGGTCATCCACCTCCGCTACGTCCGCGAGGAGACCCGCGAGACCCGCACCGCCGTCTCCATCCAGAAGATCCGCAACGCCAACCACTCCCGGGAGACCAAACCCTACGAGATCACCGGCGAAGGGATCTCCGTGTACCAGCAGGCGAATATTTTCTGACCACCTTTTTCTGCGTCGGGTGGCCTCGCGCTGCTCGGCCACCGCTCCTTGAAAAACGTGGGCGAAAAAAGGCCGCGAGTCGCGCCTGCGGCGCGCTCGCGGTGAACGACTCTCGCTACGCTCACGGGCCACTCCGTTCCCCTTCCGCGATCCGAGGGCACCTTGCAGTCACCCTCGCGGCGTTCGCGTGCGGTACTACTCCTCCATCAACACCCGAATCGAATCCGTATCGGCTACGACGATCAGGTTAGATCCCATCCCGAGGTCGTAGTCCTCGACGTCGAACGGCCGGCGGTGCGTTCGGCCCGCGTCGGTCTCGATCGCGAGCTCGTAGTCCCCGGTTTCGGTTATCTCCGGGTCGACGTAGCTGCTCGCGTCGGCGTCGAGCGTGACGGATTTCTCGACGTGAGTCTCACCGTCCCTGTTGACTGTCAGGTGAACGGTCCGAGTCCCGGACGTGTTGTTGGTGACACGAATCAGAATGTCCTCGGCGACGTCGGTCGTCCGGTCGCTGGCGGACGGCGGCGCTGTCGTCGTCGTGTCGGGCGTCTCCGCTGTCTCGTCACCATCGGGTCGGTTCGTACAGCCGGCAAACAGCAGGACACCGGCGGTCAGGAGGGCGCGTCGGTTCACATTGGCCGATACCCACGGTGCGTGATAAGTCTTCTAGACTGTCATCGCGCGACCGTCACCGGCACCGACGACCCCCGGACGACGGTCTCGGCGACGCTCCCCAGGAGAATGCGCGTGACGCCCGACCGACCGTGGCTCCCCATGACGATCTGGTCGATGTCGTGTTCCTCGGCGTACTCGACGATGACACGGGAGGGCTTGCCCACGACGGTGTCCTCACTGACGGCGACGCCGCGTTCGGTGGCCCGGTCGCGTGCCTTCTCGAAGAGGCGCTCGGCTTCGTCCTCGGCCCGCTCGTACCACTCCTCGGAGAAACTCGGGATCGACGCCTGCGCGCTGTACCCCGCGTCGGCAGGATTGATGACGTGGAGTACGACGAACTCGCCGTCGGGGAACTCGTCGATGGCGAACTCGAACGCCTCCCAGGATTGAACCGACCCGTCGAGGGGGACCAGGATTCGCTTTCCCATGGTAGTACACAACACGCCACATGATTAAAACGTTCCTGCCGACGGGCCGTCAGTCCCGACCGTGTTTGGTGACACAGACCGGGAGGCCGATGAGTTCGACGGGTTCAGAGTTGTCCGGGGAGTAGACGACCATCTGGCCTTTCTCCATGTAGGGGACTTTCGCTTCGAGGTTCGCGGGGATGTTCACCGCGGAGATGGCGTCCTCGTCGCCGAGGTTGAGGACGACGGTGGTGTTGATCTGCTTGAAGACGGGTTCGGCGATGTCCTGGGGGTCCTGGGTGATAAGGAACAGGCCGAGTCGCTCTTTGCGGCCCTGTTTTGCGGCTTCGGTGAACTTCCCGATGACTTTGCGGGCCTGGACGCTGTCGGCGTCGGTCAGGAAGTTGTGTGCCTCGTCCATGCCCACGACCAGCGGCGTCTCCTTGATCCGGTCGAAGCGCGGGTCGTTCGAGAGTTTCTCGTCGACGAGCAGGCTCGAAAGCGCGAGCACGATGGTTTCAGTGGTGCGACTCTCCGTGATGTGATACGTCGGGACCACGGTGAGTCCGCCGGGTCGGACGAACTCGTGGACCAGGTCGGTGATGGGGCGGGCGTCCTGGTCGAACACGTCGCCGAACCCGCGAGCACGCCGTCGAACCGCGTCGAAGGTGGCTTCGTGGACGCGGCCGTTCTCGTCGAGTTCCTCCTTGAGTGCCGGGTCGTCCAGAAAGGAGATGAACTGCTCGTAGGTCCCGTTCGACCCGTAGTTGTCGAAGAACCTGGAGAGGAGGTATCGCAGGGCGGCGTACTGGTTGTCGTTCAGGCCACCGCCGGAGACGAGCCAGGGGTTGCCCCGGACCATCGAGAAGGGAATGGTGAACTCCACCTGTTCGGCCCGGTGGTGGTCGGCCGAGTACGAGGACCCCCCGACTTTCGGGACGAACGCGACGGTGTCGTCGTGGCCGCCGTAGGCGACGCCCTCCCGCTCCATGCGACGGCGGTCCTCGTCGGTCATCTCGGGGTTGTCGTCGTGCATCTGGGCGTACTCGTCCTGGGGGTCGAACTGCACGACTGCCGTCTGGACCTCGCGGTCGCTCCCCGAATCGACCGGGTAGCTGCGCGCCTCGTCGAGATACTGCCGGAGGATGTTCTTCGAGCCGTGGGTCTTCCCCGACCCAGTCCCGCCGGCGACGAGCGTGTGGCGGAACACGAGCGGGTCGCCCGCGTCGTAGTCGTCCTTGATGCGGTAGTCGATGGTCGGTGGCTCGGCAGCGGTCTGGACCCGCTCGCCGCCGACGGCCAGATGGCCGAGGAAGACGCCGTCCTCGGGAATCTTCAGGCCGGTCTTGATCTCGCTTTTGTCCGTCGCGGCGCGGACGACCGTCTCGGGTTTGGGCACCCGGTCGGTCATCCGGCGTTTGAGCTCACCATCCTGTTCGAAGAGGACCGCCACCGGCTCCAGCGAGGCCATGAACTTGAAGTCCTGCTCGTCGATGCCACGGGACCGCATCGCACGGCGGGCGTGGATCTCGGTCGCGTCGTCGGTGTGGAACTCCTGGGCGTACTCCAGTGCGGTGATGCGACAGAACAGTCGCTCGTCGTCGGGATAGGGGATCAGGAGGTACTTGCCGATGCGAACCTGCGAGCGGTTCTGGACCGTGATGTACGCGCGCAGGGCGGTGTCGTCGGGATCCTCGCTGATCGTCAGCCCCTCCGAAGCCGAGAGGACGCCGATCCCGCGGTCGCTGCCGGCCGGCGACACGTCGACCGTCTCGAACTCCGCGGTCTCCGCTTCGGAGGTAGTCCCGTCGTCGCCAGCCGCCGCGGTCTCGGCCGATTCGCCGTCGGCCGCCGTAGCGTCGGTCCCGTCACCCCCCTCCTCGTCCGCGTCACCGTCGAACTCCGTAAAGTCTCCCAGATCAGACATACGGATCACATCGAACCCCTGGGTCAAACGCGTTTCCCTGCTGCCGTGATTGGGTCAGGCGACGGACCCCTCATACGGACTGTTGTAACTGGTTACCGGTTCGACCACCCGCCGTCGGGTGGTCGATACCGAACTGACTTACAACAGTCCGTATCAGTCGACGCGAGACTTTTCCGCACTCACCGCGTAGGAACGTTCATGTTACTCATTAGCGGTACCGCCGGCGGGACGGATCTGACCGGCACGCTGTACGAGCGCGGCGAGCGCTCACCGTCGTTCAAGGGCGCACCCGACGACGACGCCCCTTACATCTGGGTCTGCGACGCCTTCTACGAGGTCGAAAGCGGCGGCCAGACGACCGAGATCGGCGGCCGCGAACTCAACGTCGCCTTCGAATCGCCCATGCCCCACGGCTTCGAGACCCGGGAGACGGCCATCGACGCCGCCGAGGAACACATCCGGACCCAGTTCGCCCGCGTCGGTCTCGACCCCGGCGAGGTCGAGATCACCGTCGCCCAGGCGGAACCCGAAGCGCAGTGAGTCGTCTTGCCGCTCGACGGAATAGATAGGTTCTTAATCACGACAGACCACGCGCATGGTATGGCGACTCGTGCCCCGAGTGAGACAGACACGAACACTATCGATCTCTCTCCGGCCGTCCCCTCCGATCTCTCCGCGCTGACACGCATGAGTTCGGATCTGGGCCGACGGCTCGTGGAGGGCGAGGAGACGACCAGTCGCGGCGAATGGTCACACACCGAGACGGCGCGAGAACTCTCGATTCACCACGCGACGGACAACACCGTCATCCTCCGGATGCGGACGCCAGTCGGGCGGGAGCGCTTCTACGGTGCGATGCAGTCGAACCTCGACGCCGCAATATCGAGCCTGGACGTCGACCCGGACTGGGAGCGCCAGTCCTGATCGGCGGCTACGTCGTTTCGGCGACAAAGTCGCCCACGCGCTCGGCTATCTTCTCGGCCTGTCCAACGAAGAAGTGATCTGCGGGGAACGGTTCCACCGCGTAGCCGAGGCCGCGCGCCCGCTCGACGACCGGTTCCCACTCCACGGTGTCGTCGCGCTCCCCGTAGCAGACCTGGACGGGGCAGTCGATGCCGGCGAGCGCACCGACGGTATCGAGCCCCTCGCCGACGGTCGACGGGGGCGCGAGCACGGAGAGTGCAACCGGTTGCGGGTCGGCCTCGGCCGCGACGCACAGCGCGATGGCAGCCCCGAAACTGTACCCGAACAGCCCCACGGGGCTGTAGTTGTCCCGGGCGTACGCCAGGGCGTTGCGGGCGTCCGTTCGTTCGCCCGTCCCCTCGTCCCAGGGACCGTAATCGAATCGGAGGCAGGCGATATCGCGACTCGCGAGCGCGTCGCCAACGGCGCGGAGGCGCTGGTCCGTCCGGGACCCGCCCATCTGAGGGTGTGGCGGACAGGCGACGACGGCGCGGTCGGCGTCGGGCGAATCGATGGTGACACGCACGTCGCGTGTTCCATCGATGCGGATCTCCTCGCTCATACCTGTCGCTCGTTCCGGTGTACCAAGAAGCCCGCGCTCCCTTTTGACACACCCCCACGAGAGCGTGGTTTCAGAACGAATATTCTTCTCGACGGTCTACAATCAGACATGGAGTGTCGGAACTGCGGTGCGTCGGTTTCCGAACACGACCAGTACTGCATGGCGTGCGGAGCCGAACTGGCGGGTGGCTCGGAACAGGGCGCCCGGGAGCGCGCCACGCGACAGGGCGACACGAGTCCGCGCGAGGTGGCGAACGGCGGGGCCGAAAATGCCGCGGCGAACAGCGGGACCGGAACCGCCGCGACGGCAGGCGGCGAGGCACGTCCCGGGACGACCGACAGGCTCCGGGGCCTGAGAGACTCCATCGTCGCTGGCTGGGGCCCGTCCCGGAAAGCCACGTTCCTCGGGGCGGCACTGACGACGGTGGCGCTCGTGTTGCCGTACGCGAAGTCGGCGACCGGGAGTGATACCGTGCTCGGGTTCGAGATCTGGCCGGCAGGCAGTCCAGTCCCGTACGCGGTCTTACCCCTGTTCGCGCTCCTCGCCGCGTACCGAACGTGGGGTCGCGGCTGGGGCTGGCTCTCGATGCTTGGCTCGCTCGGGACCGGACTCATCCTCTACGTGTTCGGTGTCATGGCGGTCGTGGCGGGCGACGACCCCCTCGACAATCTCCACCTAATCGGCGGTGGGACGGTCCCGTTCCCGGACCCGACGCTGGCCGTCGGCGCGTACGTCACGGCAGTCGGGAGCGTCCTCGTCTTGCTGGGGGCATTCGGCGGCCTCGTCGGAGCGACCTCGACGCGCCTGCAACTCTGGTTCAACTGGCTCCTGGGGTAGCCGCTCGTCCACCGCGGGCGTGTAAGTGTTTTAAGGTCGGCGGTACCCAACGGGGCGGTATGGGTATCCTCTCGCGCGCGTCCTACGTCATCCGGTCGAAGGTCAACTCCGTCCTGAACCGGGCGGAGGACCCTGCCGAGACGCTGGACTACTCCTACGAGCAGTTGCGTGACGAACTCCAGGAAGTAAAACAGGGCATCGCCGATCTGACGACCCAGAAAAAGCGCCTGGAGATCCAGCAGCGCCGACTCGAAGAGAACGTCGACAAACACAACGAGCAGGCCCGCGAGGCGGTCCGCCAGGACCGCGAGGACCTCGCACGGCGAGCGCTGGAGAAGAAAAAACAGAAGATGGGCCAGATCGAGGACCTGGAGACACAGATCCAGCAGCTCCAGCGCCAGCAGGATCAGCTCGTCGAAAAGAAGGACACGCTCCAGAACCGCATCGAGCAGTTCCGCACGAAAAAGGAGACGATGAAAGCACGGTACAAGGCCGCCGAGGCCTCGAACCGCGTCTCCGACGCCATGACCGGCGCGGGCGACGAGATGGAGGACGTGGGGCGTGCCATCGAACGCGCGGAGGAACGCACCGAGGAGATGGAGGCACGTGCGGCCGCGATGGACGAACTCCAGGAGAGCGGCGTCTTCGAGGACCAGCTCTCGGACAAGGACCAACTCGACCGCGAACTCGAAGAGATCCGCACGGAGGGCGCAGTCGACGCCGAACTCGACACGCTCAAATCCGAGATGGGCGAGGAAGGGGCGACCGAGGAAGGCACAGACACCGGCACGACGGACGGTACGGAAGACGCGGAGGAAGCTGATGTGGAGACGAACGTCGAGCCGGCAGACGTCGAGACGGACGGCGAGACCGACGTCTCCGAGGACGAACTCGACGCCGAGCTAGAGGAACTGAAAGAAGAAGAGAAGAACTGAGGCGGGCGAGAAACGTCTAGTCCAGGAAGTCGGGTTCGGTCCGCTGCTGGCCGACCTCGTCTTCGAGATGGTCGCGGAACTCGTCGAGGCCGACGCCTTTCGTCTCGCGTTCCTGGCGGTCACGAACCGACAGCGTGCGGTCTTCCTCCTCGTCGTCGCCGAGGATGAGCATGTAGGGGACGTTGTCCTCGTGGGCCTGATGGATCTTCTTTTTGACCGTCCACGAGCGGTCCTCGATGGTGACCCGGTAGTCGCCCAGCCGGTTCTGAATCTCCTTGGCGTAGGGAATGTTGTCGTCGCTGATGGGCAGGATGCGGACCTGTTCGGGCGCGAGCCACGTCGGGAACCGCCCGTTGTAATGTTCGGTCAGCACCATGAAGAAGCGCTCGTAACTGCCGTACAGCGCGCGGTGGATCATCACCGGCCGGTGGTCCTCGTTGTCCTCGCCGGTGTAGGTCAGGTCGAACCGCTCGGGCATGTTGAAGTCGAGTTGGACCGTCGGGCCGTCCCAGACGCGTCCGAGGGCGTCCTCGAAGCCGAAGTCGATCTTCGGGCCGTAGAAGGCACCGTCGCCCTCCTCGACGTCGTACTCGTAATCGCCGTCGTCGAGGACCGCGCGGAGCTGCGATTCGGCCTGTTGCCACAGCTCGTCGCTCCCGACGGATTTCTCGGGCCGGGTCGCCAGCGCGATCTCGACCTCCAGGTCGAACGTCTCGATGACCTCGAAGATGAGTTCCATCACCGTCCGGATCTCCTGCTCGATCTGGTCCGGGCGGACGAACAGGTGGCCGTCGTCGATGGTAAAGGCCCAGACCCGCGAGAGCCCCGAGAGTTCACCCCGCTGTTCTTTGCGGTAGACCTTCCCGTCCTCGAAGTACCGGACCGGGAGGTCCCGATAACTCCACTGCTGCTGGTCGAAGATGGTCGCGTGGCCCGGACAGTTCATCGGCTTCAGGCCGTATTCCTCGTCGTTGACGTCCAGCAGGAACATGTCGTCGACGTAGTTCTCGTAGTGGCCCGACTTCTTCCAGAGCTCCGTCCGGAACAGGTGCGGCGTCTCGACCTCGCGGTAGCCGTCGGCGGTATTGAGGTTCTCGGCGAACTCGGACAGCTCGTTGAGGATCGTCTTCCCGTTGGGGTGATAGAGGGGCAGCCCCGGACCCGTCGTCTCGTCGATGGAAAAGAGGTCCATCTCCTGGCCGATCTTGCGGTGGTCCCGCTCCTCGGCTTTCCGGCGCTGTTCGAGGTACTCCTCCAGGCCTTCCTCGGTCGGGAACGCCGTCCCGTACACCCGGGTCAGCGTGTCGTTGTCCTCCTCGCCGCGCCAGTACGCCGCCGAGATCTCCAGCAGTTCGAAGCCGCCGATCTCCCCCGTCGACTCCACGTGGGGACCCTGGCAGAGGTCGTAGAAGTCGTCCTGCCGGTAGAAGGAGACGGGGTCCTCGCCGGCCGCCTCGGTTTCCAAGATGTCCTGTTTGTACTCGTTGTCCGCGTAGCGCTCTTTGGCCTCCTCGCGGGAAACGAGCTCCCGCTCGATGTCGTAGTCGGCCTCGATGATGCGCTCGGCTTCGTCTTGGATCGTCTCCAGGTCGTCCTCGTCGATGTCGACGCCGGTGATGTCGTAATAAAAGCCGTCGTCGGTCCAGGGGCCGATGGTGAGTTTCGCGTCGGGGAACTCCCGCGTGAGCGCCTGGGCGAAGACGTGGGCCGCCGAGTGGCGCAACACGTCCAGATACTCCTCTGCCGACTCGGTGACGATCTCGATCTCGACGTCGTCGGTGAGCGGCGTGTGCTTGTCGACGAGTTCGCCGTCGACGACGCCGGCTTTCGTGTCGCTCCCCAATCCCGGTCCGATTTCGTAGGCGACGTCCTCGACGGTCGACCCCGACTCCATGGAGAGGGTCGAGCCGTCGGGCAGCGTGACCGTGACCTCGCTCATACCCGTGGCAAGCCGACCGCGTGGGATAAGTGTATTGAGAGTCCGCCGAGCCGACGGGGACCGGTCACGGCTACGCCCGGGCCTCGACGAAGTTGCCGACCTTCCGGGCGAGCGTCCGATAGGCCTGCGTCGCGACCCGGTCGAGATAGTTGACGACGACGGGTTCGTCGTTCGCCGCCTCCCGGTCCTCCGGGACCGCGGCCAGGACCGTCACGTCGAGTTCGTCTGCGATCTCCGGCACCCTCGTGTCCGGCTGGGCCTGGAGCACGACGGCTCCGAGCAGCCCCGTCTCGACCGTCTCGGCCAGGTCGGCCATCTTCCGGGTGTCCGCCATGGCGACCGCGTCGGGTGTCGTCACCAGGATCGCGGAGTCGGCCGCTCGCATCGGAACGACCGTCTCCTGACAGAGGCCCGAACCGGTGTCGACGATGACGGCGTCGAACGCCGACCGGAGCTCCTCGACGAGCGGTCGGAGATTGTCCGGACTGGCGTCGACGAACGCCTCCAGCCGGTCCGACCCCGGCAGGACCGTCACCCCTGCCGGCCCCTCGACGAGTGCCTCGGAAAGCGGCGCGCGACCGGCCAGCACGTCGTGGATGGTCGGCGCGTGGTCGATACCGACCATTCCCCCGAGGTTCGTCATCCCCAGATCAGCGTCGACGATGGCGACGTCGTGGCCCGCCTGTTCGAGTGCGATACCGGTGTTGACGGTCGCCGTCGTCTTCCCGACGCCGCCTTTCCCCCCGGCGATTGCGTATACTTCCCCCATACCGTACCGTCGAATATAGACAGCATCGGCAAAATAACTTCGTATAAGCGTTTTGGCCATTTGCTCGCCTGAAAGTGGCGAGCCGCTCACTGTGGCCTTCCGCCGCGTCCCCGAACCCCGTCCTCAGGATTCGGCGGGTCGCGCTTCGCGCGACTCGACGTAGTCGGTGAGTTTCATCGCCAACCGGCGGTACGCCTGGGCCGCGTAGCTCTCCTCGGCTTCGAGCACGAGCGGTTCCTCGGTCGTTGCGGCCTTGTCCTGTGGAACGACCGACAGCACGTCCTCGCCGAGTTCCTCGGCGACGGCCGAGACCGCCGTGTCCTCGTCGGCCTTGGTGATGACGGCCCCGACGACCTCCGTGTCGACGCGGTCGGCGATATCGACCATCTTGCGGGCGTCGACGATCGACACCTCGTCGGGCGTCGTGACGAGTAACATTCCGTCGGAGACGTCGGCCGGGATCATCGTCTCCCGGGAGACGCCCGCGCCGGTGTCGACGACGACGGCGTCGTAGGACTCGGCCAGCGAGTGCAACACCGGCCGGAGGTTCGACGGGTCGCCGTGTGCGAACGCTTCGAGGCTCTCGTGGCCGGCCAGGACCGACAGCCCGCCCGGCCCTTCCGCGATCGCCTGGCCGACCTCGGCTTCGCCCGCCAGCACGTGATGAAGCCGCGGCTGGTGGTCGATGTCGAGTATCTTCCCGAGGTTCGTCATCCCCAGGTCCGCGTCGACGACGATCGTGTCGTGGCCCGCTTCCTGCAGCGCGACGCCCGTGTTTATCGTCGTCGTGGTCTTGCCCACGCCGCCTTTCCCCCCCGCTACGGTGAATATGTCCCCCACCATCGGTTAGTACAACGTTATCCCGCACCGACAAAAAAATACCGCGACAGTTCTTCGGAGATTTAAAAGGCCGCTGACAATCGACAGGCTAAACCGGCCGCTCGCGTAGCCCTTTCCAATGACCGACCGTGTGGAACTGGTGACGCGTTCGCTGTCGGCCGAGACCCGGCCCGAGTTCGACGCCCGCATCGAGGAGCAGGCGGCCTTCCTGCGCGATGAGCTGACGCGCGGGACGCTCGACACCGAGGGGTTCGCCGTGGGGCTCGAACTGGAGGTCTACGCCGTCGACGACGGCGGGAGCCTGGTTCGGATCCCCCAGGACGTCTTCGCGACCTGCAACAAGGAACTCGGGTTGCACAACGCGGAGCTGAACACCGATCCGGACCCTTTCACCACCGACGGCATCGAAGCCCAGGCCGACGCGCTGCGGACCCAGTGGGCGCGCGCACGTGATGCCGCTCGCGGGGCGGGCTGTGAACTCGTCCTCGACGCGATGTGGACCGTTCCGCCCGCGGAGGGGAGCCACCGGTACCTCGCAGACACCGAGGAACGGGACGGGGTGACCGTCCCGACGAACATGCGACCGGTGTCGCGGTACTGGGGGATCGACCGCGATTGCGTCCAGCGGGCCGGCGGCGAGGTCGCGTTCGACGTGCCCGGCGCGACGACCAGTTTCCCCACCATCCTGTTCGAGTCGCTGGCGACCTCCATCCAGCCCCACGTCCAGATACCCAGCGCAGAGGCGTTCCCGCGGTACTACAACACGGCCATCCGGACGCTCGGCCCAGTGCTGGCGCTGGCGACGAACTCCCCCTTTCTCCCCGGCGACCTCTACGACGAGGACGTCGATCCCGAACGACTGCTGGCCGACACCCACCACGAACTCCGCATCGACGCCTTCGAGCAGTCGGTCAACCAGACCGACCCGCCGAAAGTCAGGGTGCCCGATGACATCGAGACGGTCACGGACATCGTCGACCACCTCGTCGCCGACCCCGTCATCTCGCCGTTCCTCTCGGAGTGGCTCGACGAGGGCGACAACGAGGAGTTCGCCGACCGGTTCTGGGAACTCGACCACAAGCGAGGGACCTACTGGCGGTGGCTCCGCCCGGTCATCGGCGGCGACCCCGTCGACGGCGTCAGCGACGAGCGCTCGCTGCGCATCGAGTACCGCCCCATCCCGACCCAGCCGTCGATCCGGGACATCGTCGGCTTCCAGTGTCTCGTCGGCGGCCTGATCCACGGCCTCGTCGTCGATGACCACCCGCTCGCCGACCTCGACTGGGAGGCCGCGGAGGCCTGTTTCTACTCGGCCGTCGAGTGCGGCCTGGACGCCGACTTCGCGTGGGTCACCGCCGAGGGCGACCGGACCGACGATCCCGACCGCGTCTTCGCGGAGGTGTTCGAGTACGCCCGGCGCGGGCTCGCCGACCTCGGCGTGGCCGAGTCGACGGTCGACACCTACCTCGGCCCGCTCGAAACGCGCTGGGAGACCGGGACGACGCCGAGCCGGTGGAAGATCGAGCGAGTGCGCGAGGGACTCGACGACGGCGCGTCGCTGTCCGAGGCGCTCGCGCGCATGCAGCGTGACTACGTTCGGTTGTCGACCGAACACGACACGTTCGCCGAGTGGGTGTAGTTCCGGTCGGCTCCGTGCCGGTTCGGTGGCAACTACCCACGGCCGTCGACACCCTTGAGCGGGTCGCTCTCCTTGCTTCCCAGTGGATCCCCAATGAGTAACAGCCAGCACGGAGACACGGTCTATCAGGTATACCTGCTCGAAGACGACCCGAGCGCGGGCGTCGAGTCGCCGGTGACCGGCCGGCGGCTGGACTTCTTCGATTCGGGCGTGTGGGTCGAATGCGAGGACAGCCGGGACTTCTTCCCGTACGAACGGGTCAGCGTCGTCCGAGAGCGCGCCGCGGAGGAAGTCGAAGCGGAGACCGGGGAGTAGGCCCCTATTGTTTTCGACGCCGCGTGACGCCGAACACGAGGAGCGCCACCGTCCCCGTCACCATCGAGGGCCAGTAGTCGCTGGACAGGTACAGATCGAGATCGAAGATCGGCGCTCGCCAGTGGGTCAGCGGGTAGAGCAGGTCGTAGGTGTAGGGCACCGGCCGGAGCAGGAACGCGTCGAGCAGGAGGTGCGACAGGAGGCCGCCGACCAGCAAAAGGAACACGCCGCGCCGCTCCGAGGCCTCGACGAGGAGGCTCAAGACCAGGGCGGTCAACAGCGCGCCGCCGAGCCGGTGGAGCGGTTCCCAGGAGAAGGGCACGCCCAGCAGCGGTTCGACCCGATAGGCCGGCACGAAGAGTTTGATCTTCACCAGGTCGGGAATCAGGGCGCCGGCCATCCCGGTCACGATGCGGGGTCGCGTGAGCCAGTCGATCCGCCACGCGCTCACCTGCAGGACGACGTAGACGGCGAGGACGTGCGTGAGGAAATCGGGCATCAGTCCTCACCCCGCTTCCGGAACACGAGCCGGTCGGTGTCGAGCCGCCAGTCCCGGAGACAGAGCGCGACGACGAACAGCAACGCCGCGAAGCTGATCCCGTACATGTAGGTCCTGTTGGTCGACGGCGAGAGCACGCTCCCCTGAACCGAGACGGAGTGGTTCGCCTGTAACGTGCCGGTGATGTCCACGGCGGTTCCCCGCTGAACGTCCCGGTCGAAGTTTCGGAGAGTGAGTTCGAGTCGCTCGTCGGTCCCGTCGAGGACGACGACCGTCGGGTCCGTGGAGACGACGGTCGCGTCGAACGTCACGGTCTGACCGACGTACGTCTCGTAGTCCGTGGCGTAGTCCTCGGCGGTCGGCTGTCGGTCTTCGTACGCGCCGTAGTCGAGCAACAGGCCGGCCTGGAGAGCCACGAGAAGAACGACCACCACCGCACGCCGGGACAGGTCGTCGCCGATGTGCATCCTCTGTCCGGTAGCTCCAGCACCGACACACAAATCTCTTCTACCTCGCGTCGCCGATGCCGGGGTGGCGCTCACCGCTCCCGCACACCGGTTCCCGGCCGGTCCCAGTCGGACAGGTCGATGCGTCCGCCGGGCATTGGGATTCCTTCGAAGGGGTCCTCTGCCAGCAGGAGCGCGCCGTCGAGGTCGGCGTACTCGACCAGCGGGCCGAGGTGTGCGGCGGCCGCGATGGAGGCGTTGCTCTCGGTCATACAGCCCACCATCACGTCGAGGTCGCAGGCGTGGGCGGCGTGGATCGCCCGGAGCGCCGCCCGGAGCCCGCCGCACTTGGCGAGTTTGACGACGGCGACGTCGGCGCGGTCGGCCACTGCCGGCACGTCCCGGGCCGTGACGCAGCTCTCGTCGACCGCGACGGGGAGCGGGCTCGCATCGTGGACCCGTTTCAGCCCCTCGGGGTCGCCGGCGGGGACGGGTTGTTCGACGAACTCAACGTCGTGCTCGGCCAGGAACTCGGTCATCGCGACGGCTCGGTCGGGGTCCCAGGCCCCGTTTGCGTCGACCCGGAGTCGCGCGTCGGGCGCGGCCTCACGGACGGCCGCGACGATGTCCCTGTCGCGGTCGGTCCCGAGTTTGACTTTCAGCACCGAGTAGCCGGCGTCGACCGCCGCGGCGGCCCGGTCGGCCATCGCGTCGGTGTCGGCCAGCCCGATAGTGTAGGAGGAGGAGACGGTCCGGTCGGGGTCCAGCCCCCAGTAGCGGTACAGCGGGAGATCCAACCCCTTGCAAACGAGGTCGTGGCACGCGACGCTGACGGCGCTCCGGGCCGCCGGGTCCGCGCCTCGGCCGCCGACCGCCTCGGCCATCCGTCGCTCGATGCGCTGGAGCCGGTGGGGATCACCGACGTCCCTGACGAGGTCGAGCAGATCGGGCATCACGGCCGCGACGGACTCGTGGTCCTCGCCGTAGTACTCGCTGGGCGCGCCGCCGCCGATGCCCACGCGGCCGTCCTCGTCAGTAAGACGAACCACGACGTTGCCCGAGCGTTCGGTCGTTCCCCGGGAGATGCCGAATGGCACGTCCAGCGGGAGGTCGTGCCAGGCGAACTCGGCCGAGAGGGTCATAGCACCGCGTCGAGGATTTCCGCGGGCCCGAACCGGACGGGGTCGGTCGCCGGGACGCCGAGCGTGGTCGCGTACTCGATGACGGCCTCGTTCGCGGCCTGTGAGTCGAGGTGGGCGGTGTTCAGCGAGCCGGCCACCACGTCGGCTCCCGACACCGGCGCGGCGAGGTCCTCGTAGAGCGAGGCGACCTGCGGGAGTTGCGGAATCGGGAACGACTCGTAGCCGTGGATCGCCTCGCGGCCCGCCTCGTGACAGCAGACCAGTCGGTCGGGCATCGCGCCGTGGAGGATTCCGCAGGTCACCGCCGAGTAGGCGGGATGGGTGATCGACCCCTGGCCTTCGACGACGAGCAGGTCGTGATCGTCGCCCCGCTCGCAGACCATCCGCTCGACCGCGCCCGCGGTGAAGTCGCTCACCGTCCGGTCGACGGGAATCCCCCAGTCCTCGACGATGATACCGGTCTGACCCGTCGGGATCAGGGCCGCGTCGACGCCCCGGTCGCGGGCGGCTTCGACCAGTTCGACGCTCGTGGTCATCTTCCCCGTCGAGCAGTCGGTCCCCACCGTCAGCACCACGTCGGCGTCCACGTCGCCGGCCAGGCCCTCGGCGACGGTGAGGTCGTCGGGCGGGTCTCGCACGTCCCAGATGTCGCAGTCGTGCTCGGCGGCGAGGTCACGGAACTCCGGGTCCTCGTTGAGGAAGTAGTGGAGTCCGGAGACCACGTCACAGCCGCGTTCGAGTGCGCCCCGGACGTCGGGCCGCCAGGACTCGTCGAACTCGCCGCCGATGGGGGCGATACCGACGACGAGCGCGTCCAGCGGCCCCTCGACGTCGTCGATGCTCGCGACGACGGGGGCATCCTGGACGGCCGCGTCAGAGATGTGGTCGGCCACGCGAGTGCCCGCGTGCTCGCGATCGAGGACTGCGCGCACGTCGTAGTCGGCGTACCGGAGGACCCCGACGGCGGTCTTCGCTCGGTCGGGAAACCCCTCGTGGGCGAGGACGGCGACGTTCATACCTGGACCCTGGGCACCCCCGGTCATAAACGCCGGCACCGCCCGGGTTTTTGTGATAGCCCAGCATCAGGTTCGATCATGCGCCGCCTTGCCCTCCTGCTGTTCGGCGTCGTGCTGGCCGCGGGACTCATGGTCGGTCCGGCAACGGGAGCAGCGACGACGGATGGGAACGAAACCGCTCTGACTGCCGAAATCCAGGGAACGACGGCCACGAACGTGTCGGTTCCGGCCGAAGACGTCGGCGCGGTCCGCTCGACCGTCGCGACCGAACTCGGCGTCGACGAGCAATCGGTCCGAGTGGCACCCCCTGGGGACACGGTCGAAGTCCGGGAGCGGAACGTCTCGACGGCGGCCCTGCGGGACGCCCTCGACGCCGCGGGCCTCGACGGTTCGGCGGCCACGATCAGCGAGAGCGTGACGGCCCGGACGCAGGCCGAGACGGTCAGGGTCGTCGCCACGCGCCTCGACCAGGCGGGGATCGACGCGACGGTCCGGAACGCGACGACCGACGACGGGACGCGCGGCGTCGCGATTCGGTCGACGGACGCCGACCGTGACGACGTCGTCGGCAACCTCACCTTCGAGGGACGGATCGAGTTCGTCGCCCACTTCCCGGCGGGCAACGGGAGCTACCGGGACGTGACGCTGCTGACGAACGACGATTTCGCTAACGTCGGATCGGCACGGCCGGGGGCAGCTGGTCGGCCCAATCCCTACGTCCCGGTCACGCTGACCGACGAGGCGGCGGCGAACTACTCGGCGGCGATGCGGGAGTTCGGCTTCACCAGTTCCGAGGGCATCGGGAACTGCCCGACCGACGACGCTCGGGCGGACCCGGCGAACGCCTCGGGCTACTGTCTGTACACGGCCTCCGACGGCGAGGTCATCTACGCGGCACAGATGAGCGCCGGACTCGCCCGGCAGTTCGAGAACGGCGAGTTCGCGGCCGACCCGCAGTTCGTCATCACGGCACAGAACATGTCCGAGGCGCGCGACCTCGCGCTCTCGCTCCGCGCCGGCGCGCTCCCGGCACCGCTGGAGCTCGAGTCGACGATGGTGAACGAAACAGACGAGAGTGACACGGACAGGGAGACGGACACGGAGACGACCACGAACGGCGACGGGCCCGGCTTCACCGCGGTCGTCGCGCTCGCGGCGGTGCTGGCGTTCGCAGTGGCCGGGCGGAGAGCCGACTCGCGTTGACGGTCACAGGCCGTGGAGTGTAACCGTCCAGAAGTCGCGGAAGGCGTCGTCGAGCGCGTCCTCGGGGTCGCCGGTGGCGTCTACGGTCGCCGTGGCGTCTGCGACCTCCTCGAACTCGGCCAGCACGGTGCGTTCGCCGACGACGTAGAGCCGGTCGGTGTCTCGTTCCTCGATGGCTTCCAGACAGCGGTCGACGTGGGTCTCGATCTGTTCGTCGCGGATGCGCTCGAACCGGGACTGGGAGAACCCGCCCTTTGAGTGTTGGCTCTTGAGTTCGGAGTCGAACCCGTAGAAGGCGGTTCGATCGCGGCCGTCGTACTCGCCCATGGCGAACAGGTCCGACCGGACCAGCGCGAGCGTGAACTCGCCGGTCGGCTCGATCCGGGACCGGTCGAACGTGAAGGCGTCGTCCCACTCGGCGAACGGTTCGGGTGGAGCCGGAACCGACAGCGCCGCGCTCACGAGTCCGGCGTCGTCGGTGCAGACGAGACAGGGGGCGGCCCGCGAGACCAGCGCCGCTCGCTCGCCCAGCGCGTCCCGCACCGATTCCGGAACCGTGGATTCGACGTACGCCGTCAGCGCGCCTTCTCGTTCCGTTTCGACGGTGGCGAGTCGGTCCAGGACCTCGGTAAGTCGGTCGTCGCGGAGCCGTTCAGTGCGGCGGTACTCCAGCGTCGTCCCCTCGTCGTCGCGGAGTCGCTCGACAGTTCCTTCGAGGGAAGCAATACGGTCCTCAAGGTGGTTGACCCGTTCTTCGGCCTCCTGTCGGGCACTCACGGCGTCAGTCCGTCGCTCCTCCTCGGCATCGAGCCGTCGCTGCAACTGTTCCCGTTCGTCTTCGAGGTCGTCGATCCGCGCTTTCAGCTCGGCGCGCCCGAGCAGCTGGTCCAGCATTACCGGAGAGGGTAGCGGGGCGGGCTTAAATTGCGGGGCCGCCGAACCGGAAATCGAACCCGGTCTCGTCGCTTGCTTCGTCGTCGGCCACCGCGAACTCCCCGGTCAGCTCCAGCAACTGCCTGGCCCTGTCGGCTTTCGCCAGCAACACTTCGCGCAACGTCGGCGGGTTCCGAACCCGGCTGTCCTCGAGGACGCCCGCCGGAACCGCGAGCGTGTCGCGGGGCACGGTCTCGTCGCCCGTCACCGGGAAGTGGCTCGTGTCGAGTTTCATCACGAGCGGATTGTCGAGACGCTCGACTCCCTGACCATCCGTATACAGTTGCTCGTTGACCCGCTCGTGCTGTTCGCGACACATGGCTGCCGTCTCCCGCTCGCCCGGTTCGACGTACAACCGGCCGAGGTAGTACCCGCTCGAAAATCGCTC
Source organism: Halorientalis salina (assembly GCF_005049285.1). Lineage (GTDB taxonomy): Archaea > Halobacteriota > Halobacteria > Halobacteriales > Haloarculaceae > Halorientalis > Halorientalis salina. The sequence continues at coordinate 45,471 of NZ_SOSC01000005.1, forward strand.
GAACATGCTATACGGTAACTTCTAACAAGGCATTGGACAAAAACCTTGGCCGGTGGAGTTATGCCGTCGTGCATTCAGTCCGTTTACTGATCGAAAAAGCGACGGGGCGAGCAGCAGGCGACACAGATTTGAGGATGGGCGGGCAGGATGGGATAATGTGGCGACGTGAGGGGCGGGTCATCCCCGCGCGGTGGGCGCAGTACTACCTCGGGAACACGCCGAGTCTCGTCTGGCTCCTGGTCGCAAACGTGGTCGCAGTGCTGGTCGGAATCAGGTATTACGTCGAAACAATGCCCGATTACTCGACGTTCGCCTGGCCGCTATACGTCGATTCGCCGGTCGCGGTGTTCCTGATGGCGCTGTCGCTCGCGACGCTGCTTCCCTTCCTCGGTCGACCCCTGGAGGACGTGCCGCGGACCCGCGTCCTGGCGTACCTGCACACGCTCGCGTTCGTCTGGCTCGTCAAGATGGGACTGTGGACGTTCGTCGCGCTCAACCTCGGGTTCACGTCGTACTTCCCGGCAGTCTGGGCGTACTTCGGGATCGTCCTCACGCACCTCGGATTCGTCGCGGAGGCGTATCTCATCCCCCATTATACGGCGACTACTCGGGGTGCGCTGGCGTTCGCCCTGGCCTGTTCGCTCGTGAACGACGCCGTCGACTACGGGTTCGACCTGCATCCGCCGCTCCGGTACGAACCGACGGGTGCACTGGTGATCTCGACGGTTGCGCTCTCGGTCCTCGCGGTCGCGCTCGCAGCCGTGTCGATGGACAGATTACCGACCCAAACGGGAGATTAAACGCTATTGGACGGTCTCGGAGCGTCTCAATGGGTGGTTGAACGGTGCGAACGGATGTTCGCTTTTTTGTGTGTTTCAGGATAAGGGTCTGGTACGATGAGTGTCCGTCAGACCGCGTTGGTTGTTCTGCTGGTGGCTATCGGAGTCGCTGCGGTGGTGGCCCCAGCAGCGGGTGCGACGGACGGGCCAGTCGCCGTCGATTCGGTCGCAGCCAACGAGACGAACGAATCGAGCGGCGAAAACGCCAGTCTGGGGACACAGATCTCCTCGTTCATGCAGGCCAGTTCGGCCGAGACTAACGGTTCGGTCGACGCGGGCATGTGGGAAGCCGAATTCAACGCGTCGAACGGGACGGAGAAGGCCGCAGTCGTCGAGAACAGAATCAGAACGCTCGACCGTCGGGTCGACAGGCTCGAAGACCGGCTCGCGGACCTGGAGGCCAGACACGAGAACGGCAGCCTCCCGGAGGTGGCCTACATGGCACAGGCGAGCCAGTTGACCGCGGAGATCGAGTCGCTCGAACGGTCGATCAACGAAACCGACAGCGCGGCGAAAAGCGTCGGTGTGAACGACACGCGTCTCGATAAATTGCGGACCGATGCCAGGAACATGAGCGGTCGCGCGGTGGCGAACGACGCCCGCGGTCTCTCGGTCGTTTCGCCGCCGGGCCTCGCGCGCGGCGGGCCGCCCGGAGATGCAGGAACACCTGGTAACGGTGGACCAGCGGAGAACGCGGGGAACGCCAGAGCTCAGAGACCGGCTGACGACGCCGGTGGTCCCGGAGGGAACGGCCCGCCGGGAGCAGGCGGTAACGGGACAGCAGACGCGGACAGGAACGAGACCGGGGCCGAGAACCCATCCGAACGGAACGGGGGAGAACAGCGCGGCCCGACCCGAGACGACACTTCTGAGTCGGGCAGTTCACAAGCATCAGACGACCAGACACCGGAGAGCGACGAGAGCGACACGATCGACGGGAGCGACACGGTCGATGGAAGCGACGGCGGCGAGGACGGGGACGCGTCCGGGAGCGATTCGGGAAACGCGAACCGTAACGATGGTGGGGACTCGACGGGCAACGGTGACACCGGCGGGAACGGTCCGGACCGCGGCGGCCCGCCGTCGGGGCGATAAGTGGTCGACGGCTTGCAGTTAACCTTATCAGTACCCTTCGCTAACGTTCGGTAAATGGACTCCGCCGAGCTGCTCGATCTCCTGGGCAACGAGAACCGCAGACGCATCCTGCGGTTGCTCGCCCGGAAGCCCTGTTACGTCACGGAGATCAGCGAGTATCTCGGTGTGAGCCCCAAGGCGGTCATCGACCACCTCCGAAAGCTAGAGGAGGCGGGGCTCATCGAGAGCCGAGTGGACGACCAGCGCCGCAAGTACTATTTCATCTCCCAGAACCTCCGCCTGGAAGTCAGCGTCTCGCCGTACGGGTTCGGGACGAAAAGCGCCTACCCGGCCAGTCGGAGCCTCGACGTGGCGGCGACCTGCCACCACCTCAAGATCGATTTCAGCGCACAGGAGGCCAGCGAGGCCGCCGACATCGCCGAGGAACTGAACGACCTCAAACAGCTGGAAAACGAGCTCTCGATGGCCCAGCGATGGGTCCAGGGAAAGCTCGCGGACGTGATGGAGCAACTCAGCGAGGAACTCGGGACAGACGACACGCGACTGTACGCCGACCTGCTGCGTTCGCTCGCGGAGCAGCCGATGACGACGGGGGAACTGAACGAAGACGTCGAAGCCCCGCGACCGGTCGTCGAAGAAGCCCTCTCGGAACTGGCCGAGCGGGGCATCGTCGGCAGGACGGGCGACGAATGGCGACTCCGCGACTAGAGGTCCCGCGTGAGGCCGTCCCGGAGGTCACGGCCCAAGTAGTGACCGACGACGCCGGCCAGACTCCCGGCCCCGACGCCGAGCGCGATCAGTGGGACCCCCACTCCGAGGGCGGTCAGCACCAGGTGGTCCAGCAGTGTTCCGAGGCCGGCACCGATGGCACCGGCGAGGACGAACTCCAGATATCGGGGCCTGGCGTCGGCGAGCCCGACGCCGAACCCGACCGTCGCGATACCGAGGAAGCCGGCGAGTCCGCCAAGCGGAACGACGGTGCCGGCGAGGACCATCGCGACCAGCGTCAGCGCGAGGACGAACAGGAACACCCGAACCGAGAACAGGCCGCTGAACGGGGAGGCGAACCGGTCCCGGAGTCGGCTCGTGACAGTCGCCTCCGCTGCGGCATCGGCCGACTGTTCGGGACCCGGGCCCGGGTCGACGGCCGGGCCCGGACCGTCGTCGAATCCCAGGTCCGCCTCGTCGAGGACGTCCCCCGGGTCGTGGTCGGGCCGTGTATGCTGGTCGGTGCGTTCAGCCATCGTAACTGAAAGTTCCGCCTCCGCGGACGTGAGTCTTTTCCCGCGCGGTGGGCGAAAAGATGGTTTCAAGTCCGGGCGCGCGGTACGCGACCGTATGAACCCAGGGGACCGGGTCCGCGTCGACCGCGCGGACCAGACGTACGAAGGCGTTCTGTTGCCGTCGTCGACGGCCGAGAACCTCGTCGTAAAGCTAGAGAGCGGGTACAACGTCGGGATCGATCGCGAGGCAGCGGCCGTCGAGGTGGTCGAATCCGACGTCTACGCCGTCGAGGACGCACAGGACACCGGCGGCGAGTCTGAAGTCGAGTTCGACGAAAACCTGCCGACGATCTCGCTCATCTCGACCGGCGGCACCATCGCCTCGACGGTCGACTACCGCACCGGCGCGGTGACCGCGCAGTTCGACGCCGAGGACGTGCTGCGGGCCGTCCCGGACCTGGCCGGCCGCGCGAACTATCGGGGCCGAGTCGTCGCGAACATCCTCTCGGAGAACATGACCCCCGAGGTGTGGCAGGACCTCGCCGACGCGGTGCGAGAGGAGATCGAAGCCGGCGCGGACGGCGTCGTCGTCATGCACGGGACCGACACGATGCAGTTCACCGCCTCGGCGCTGGCCTTCATGCTCGACACCCCCGTTCCCATCGTGTTCACGGGGAGCCAGCGCTCGGCCGACCGACCCTCCTCGGACAACGTGATGAACGCAGTCTGTGCCGTCGAGGCCGCCAAAGCCGACTGCGCGGAGGTGCTGGTCTGCATGCACGCCGGCGAGTCCGACGACGTCTGTGCGCTCCATCGGGGCACGCGCGTCCGGAAGAACCACACCTCCCGCCGCGACGCCTTCGAGACCGTCGGCTCCGAACCGCTCGGGAACGTGGACTACGAGCGTGAAGAAGTAACCTTCCGCCGGGATCACGTCGAGCGCGGCGAGCAGGACCTCGACCTCGCCCCCGATCTGGAAACCGACGTGGAACTCGTGAAGTTCACGCCGGGGACGAGTCCGGCGATGCTCGAAGCCGCCGCCGAAGACGCCGAGGGCGTCGTCATCGAGGGCACGGGACTGGGCCACGTCAACACCGACTGGATCGAGAGCATCGACGCGTTGACCGACGCGGGCACGGCCGTCGTGATGACGAGCCAGTGTCTCGACGGACGGGTCTGTGACCGCGTCTACGACACCGGGCGGGACCTGCTGGACGCCGGCGTCGTCGAGGGCGAGGACATGCTCCCCGGGACGGCGAAAGTCAAGCTGATGTGGGCGCTCGCCAACACCGAGGCCGTCGCCGACGCGATGCAGGAACCGCTCGCCGGTGAGATCACCGACCGCTCCGTGCCCTGGACCTGACGCCGATGGCGGTGACCGTCCGACAGGCCGAAGCCGACGACTACGACGAGGTCCTCGCGTTCACCCGGGACACGTGGGCTGACCGCGACGTCGGCGACTACGTCCCCGACGTGTTTCACGAGTGGGTCGAGACCGACGGCCCCGAACAGCGGACGTTCGTCGCGACGGTCGAGGGCGACGTGGCCGGCCTCTGTCAGGGCGTCTTTCTCAGCGACTACGAGGTCTGGGCCCAGGGGATGCGCGTCAACCCCGATTCCCGTGGCGAGGGCGTCGGCACCGAACTCACGACGGCGGTGTTCGACTGGGCGCGCGAGCAGGGCGCGACGGTCTGTCGCAACCTCGTGTTCTCCTGGAACGACGCCGGCCTCGGCCAGTCACGGGCGGTCGGCTTCGAACCGGTCACGCAGTTCCGTTTCGCCCACCCCGAACCAGACGCCGACGCGGACGCACCGGCCGAAGCCTCGGGCGAGTTGACCGTGACCGAAGACCCAGCGGCAGCCTGGAGTTTCTGGCAGCGCTCGGCGGCCATGCGCTCGCTGGGCGGGCTCGCGCTGGATTCGACGGAAGCGTGGGCCGTCTCGGAGCTCTCGCGCGACCGACTGCTTGCACTGGCCGACGACGAGCGGGTGTTCGCGGTCCAGGGCGACGACCGGACGCGCGCTGCAGCCGTGCGCGTGCGCGAGTACGAGAGCTCCGACGGCGAAACGCGGTACGCCGAGTACGGCTTCGCGGCCTGGGACGATATCGAGGCCGCGAACGTGGTATTCAGGGCTATCGAGCGCGACGCGGCGGCCCTGGATGCCGACGAGACGCGCGTCGTCGTCCCGGAGACGGCCCGGCACGTCAGCGACGCGGCCTACGCGCGGGCCGGGATCGGCGAGTCGCCCGAGTTCGTCTTCGAGAAAGACCTAACGGGGATTTAACCGCCGCTGACGGGCGGGAACAGCGCCAGTTCGTCGCCCGCGTCGAGTTCCGTCTCGTAGCCCGCTTTCTCGACGAAGGGGTTATCGCCGTTGTGCAGGACGCGGATGTGGTCGGCGATGTCGCCCTCGTCGTCGAGCACCTCCTCCCGGAGTTCCGGATGGGCGTCCAGAAGCGCGTCCAGCGCGTCGCCGAACGTCGCGCCGGCGTCGACGTCCACCTCGATCTCCCTGGTCCCGGTCGTCTCCGCGAGATTGGCGAAGAGCTTCCACTGCATACCCAGAGGGGCGGCCGCAGCGACAAAGAGGATTCCGGGTCGAGTCATACGGTTTGCTGTAAGTCGTTGCCGCATCGACCGCCCGACAGCGGGCGGTCGTCGCGGTACACAGTTACAGCATTCCGTATCAGTCCTCGATCGCGGTTTCGGGTTTCCCGTCCGCGGGCGGCCCGGTCTCGGGCGCGTCGGCCGCAGTATTGATTTTCCGGAGTTGCTCCGGGCGAGCGACGGCGTAGAGCGAGTCACCGGGCCGGATGGTCCGGAATCGGTCCGGGATGGGCTCGACGGTGCCGTCGGCGGTTCTGATAGCGATCACGGTGACCGACAGCGAGCCGAGCGGCTGGCCGGCGAGCGGGCTCGCCTCGGGGACGGTGACGACGCTCATCGTCTCGGAGCCGGCCCGGAGCAGCGACGCGAACTCGCGGTCGGCTCGCGGCTCGAAGGGGAGCGTCACGAGTCGGTACACGGTGTCAGGATCGAGTAGCGGCGCGTCGCCGGCGTCGACCGCGAGCGTCACCACGTCGCCGGCGATACCGCGGATCTCCCCGGTCGTCACGTGGTCGGCCGGACCGGTGGTCCACACTTCGACGATATCGCCCGCGCCGGCCGTGAAGGCGGGGTCTGCCCTGATGGCGACGGCAGCCGTCTCGGGTGGGAGCGTCGTGCCGATGCCGGCCGCCCGGGTACCGAGCGCGAGGTACTCGACGCTACCGTCGTCGGCCAGGTCGACGTCGACGTGACCGACGTTGTACTCGGCTTTGAGGCGGGTCCGCAGTCGGGTTTCGAGTTCGGCGACGGTCAGGCGCTTCGGGAAGAGGAACGTGTGACCGGCGAGCTGGTCCTTGGTTTCCTCGGGGACGGGGTCGTAGCCGACGATGTCGTCGATCTCCTCGGGCATCTCGACGGCGAGGACGCGGCCGACGGCTTCGACGACGCGGCTGATCTCGCCGTCGACGTTCCGTGCGCCCGTGGCGACGAAGGCGTCCTTGCCGAGGCGGTCCCCGACGGAAACTGCACCGTACGCCGCGACGCCGGCGACGAGAAACGCAGTGATGTTGAACAGGACGGTCGTCGTCGACAGCGGATCCGGACCGGTTCCGGTAATGACGTGTCCCAGCGCCCGCCGGGTGTTGAGATACGCCGCGATGCCGCTCAGACCGATGAGAACCGGGAGCCCAGTCTGTACTCGCTCGTGGGCGTACCACCGGAACACGAGCGCGACGGTCCCCGAAAGTGCGCCGGCCAGTATCGCCATCCCCAACAGCCGACTGATGGCGAGCGCCGGGTCGTCGAACACCGAAACCGTCTGGACGACTGGACCGGTCGCCCCGTCGATCACTGCCGGGTTCACTCTGCGACCGCCTCCGCAAAGTCGTCGAGGGCCCGGCGGCTACCGACAGCGAACACGTCGTCGCCGTGGGCGAGTTCGAGCGTTCCGTCTGGAACGAGCTCCCAGCGTGACTGCTGCCTGACGGCGAGGACGGCGACACCGTACGCTGCCCGGACGTTGGCCGCTCCCAGCGTGGTCCCGTCGATCGAACTGTCCGAGGTGATCGTGAACCGCTGGAACAGCTTGCCGGTTCGCCGGAGCAGCGAGACGAGCTCGTACTCCAGTCTCGTTCCCTGTGCCGTGACGACGACGCGGGCCCGGTCGGCGTCGACCACCGCGTCCACGTTCTGTTGCGCGACGGTGATGGTGAGCCGGCCCTCGCCACCGGTTGTCGTCGGCGCTCTCACGGGTGTCCGGGCGTCTTCGTCCGCCCCCTCGTCGGTGAGGTCGCGGTCAGACTGCGGGTCCGCGGTCGCTGGGTCTACCGCGTCGGGCTCGCTCCCGTCCGACACCGCGCTGACGACGGTCCCGACCACCGCTCCGTCGTCGGTGCCGAGTCGAACCTCGTCGCCGCGGGCGACTCCCGTGGGGACGAGGGCCTCTACGGAGAGGGCACGGTTCCCCGTGGAGACGTGCTGGGAGAGGCCGGAGAGCGGCGGGGCAGCGGTGACCGAGGCGTGGCCGCGCTCGTCGATACTGACGGCCACGTCACCGAGACGCAACTCGGTGCGGAGCCGCTCGGCGAACCGCGTTTCGAGGTCCGAGATCTGGAGGTCCGCCGGGAACGTGTACTCGACCGCGCGAATCTCCGCGCGGAGGTCGGACGATAGCGGCGGATATCCCTCCATGTCCGCGACGTCGCCGGTGACGGTGATGCGGACCTCGTCGCGGCCGCCGACGAGGTCGACGACGTCCCGAGAGAGCGTCCGGTCGCGGAGGCCCGACAGCGAGAGTCGTTTGGGGACGGTCGCCCCCATGTGGTCGCCCCTCGCGTGTGAGTAGAGTGAAAGCGCCGAGACGACCAGAATCCCGGTGATGAGCGTCGGCGCGTTCGCCGACTGGGTCACTGCCGGGTTCGCGAGTGCGAGCAGGCCGCCACTGACGCCGGCGAGCGCGACCGCGAGCACCAGCACGCCCAGCGGCGGGACGGTCACCCCGGTAAAGTACTTGAACCCGAATCCCAGCGCCCAGGAGGCGAGTGCGGGGATGATCCCGGTGAGGATTCCGAGATAGATGCCGAAGAGTATCTCGACTGGAACCGACGCCATACACCGATCGACGGTGTCTGGTTACAAACCAGTATCTGCAACACCGTTCCAGCTTGGAAACCACTGACGTGATCCGAGTGCCGGAGTGTCTTCGGCCCGAATGGTCCGGCGGAATGCCGGTCACAGCGGGTTCGCGACGTGCGAGGAGGGATCAGTCGACCGACCGATCGTCGTCACCGTCGGTCGACACCCCGGACGTTCCGTCCTCGGGTGTCCCGACAGCAGGGACGGCTGCGGCGTCGAGCTTTCGGAGGTCCTCCGGTTTGGCGATGGCGTAGAGGTCGTCACCGGCCCGAACGGTGCGGTCCCGCGGTGGAATGGGCTCGATTCCGTCGCCGGTTCGGATCGCGACGACGGTGACACCGAGGGACTGGACGGGTTGGCCGACCAGCGAACTCCCCTCGCGGACGGTGACGACGCTCATCGTCTCGGCGGCGGCCCGGAGCAGCGAGGCGAACTCGCGGTCGGCACGCGGTTCGACCGGCAGGGTCACAAGCCGGTACTCGGTGTCGGAGGAAAGCAGCGGCGCGTCGGCGGCGTCGACCGCGAGCGTCACCACGTCGCCGCTGACCCCGCGGAGTTCGGCGGTGGTCACGCGCTCGGTCGGGTCTGTCGTCCAGACCTGAACGATGTCACCGGCGCTGGCGGCGAAGGCGGGGTCGGCCCGGACGGCGACGGCGGCCGTCTCTGGCGGGAGCGTCGGGCCGATACCGGCCGCCCGGGCACCGAGCGCGAGGTACTCGACGCTGCCGTCGTCGGCCAGTTCGACGTCGACGTGGCCGACGCCGTAGTCGGATTTGAGACGGGTCCGCAGCCGGGTTTCGAGTTCGGCGACGGTCAGGCGCTTCGGGAAGAGGAACGTGTGACCGGCGAGCTGGTCCTTGATCTCCTCGGGGACGGGGTCGTAGCCGACGATGTCGTCGATCTCTTCGGGCATGTCGACGGCGAGGACGCGGCCGACGGCTTCGACGACGCGGCTGATCTCGCCGTCGACGTTCCGCGCACCAGCGGCGACGAACAGGTCGTTGCCGAGGCGGTCCCCGACGCGGATCGCACCGAGGGCTGTGGCCCCGGCGACGAGGAACGCGGTGACGTTGAACAGCGCGGCGGTCGTCGACAGCGGGTCCGGCCCGGTGCCCGAGATGACCTGGCCGAGCGCGGTCCTGGTGTTGAGATACGCCGCGACGCCGCTCAACCCGAACAGGACCGGCAGCCCCGTCTGGACGCGCTCGCGGGTGTACCAGCGGAAGCCGAGCGCGACGGATCCGGAGAGGAGCCCGGCGAGGATCGCCATCCCAACGAGTTGGCTGACGGCGAGCGTCGGATCGTCGAACACCGAGGCGACCTGAAGTGGAGATACGGGGGACGCGGCGATGGGGATCACGCGACCACCCCGGCAAACGCTTCGAGCGCGTCCCTCGATCCGACCGCGAACAGTTCGTCACCGGCCGCGAGTTCCAGGGCGTCGGGCGGTGCGAGCTCCCAGCCGGTCGACCGTCTGACCGCAAGCACCGCGACGCCGTGTGTTTCCCGGACGGTCGCGCTCCCGAGCGAACGGCCGGCGAGATCGCTGCCAGTCCCGACGGTGAATCGACGGAACCGGTTGCCGGTGCGGCGCAACAGCGAGATGAGTTCGTACTCCAGTCTCGTTCCCCGGGCTTCGACGACGACGCTGGCGCGGTCGGCACCGAGCAGCGGCGTCGCGTCAGCCCGCGTGACGGCAGCGGTGAGCTGTCCCTCGCCGCCGGTCGTCGTCGGTGCTCTGACGGGTTTCGACGGTGCCTCCTCGTCGGTCGCTGGCACCACGTCCGCGTCGGGCGTTGGCGCCTCAGCGGCGAAGCGTTTGTCCGCCTCGTCGTCACCCGATCTCGCGCTGACGACGGTGCCCGAGACGGCCGTTTCGTCGGTGAGGAGTCGGACCTCGTCGCCCCGCGCCAGTCCCGTGGGCACGAGCGCGTCGACGGAGACGGCCCGTTTCCCGGCGGGAACGCGTTTCGACAGCCCGGAGAACGGGGGTGCGGCCGCCACGGACGCTCGCCCCCGCTCGTCGACAGTGACGGCCACGTCGCCGAGGTCGAACTCCGTCCGGAGCCGTTCGGCGAAGCGCTCTTCGAGCGCGGCGATCTGGAGGTCCGCCGGGAACGTGTACTCGACGGCGTGGATCTCGGCCCGGAGGTCGTCGGACAGCGGCGGGTACCCCTCCATGTCGGCGACGTCGCCGGTGACCGTGAGCCGGACCTCGTCGCGACCGCCGATGAGTTCGATCACGTCCCGCGAGAGGGTTCGCTCCCGCAGTTTCGAGAAGGAGAGGCGCTTGGGAAAGTTCGCGCCCAGCTGGTCGCCCTTCGCGTGTGCGTACAGCGAAAGCCCGGTGACGACGAGGATGCCGGTCACGACCGTCGGCGCGTTCGCAGACTCGGTGATCGCCGGGTCCGCGAGCGCGAGCAGCCCGCCGCTGACGCCCGCCAGCGCGACCGCGAGCACGACGACACCGAACCCCGGAATGCTGACACCGGTGAAGTACTTGAAGATGAAGCCGAGCGCCCACGCGACCATCGCCGGGATGATCCCGGTCAGAAACCCGAGATAGAGCCCGAGAAGAACCTCGACGGGAAGCGCTGCCATGCCCCGGGCATCGAACCCCGATGATAAACAAATACCGTTCGCGGTGGCGTCCGTCGGTGTAGGCGGACGTCTCCGGCGGGTTTATCAGATGCCGAGTCCGAACGGAGGACATGGCACCCCGGGGAACGCTGCTCAGGACGCGCGCCGCCGTCGCGTTGACGACGCTCGTCGCCCTGCTCTCGTTCGGGACGGGTATCCTGAACATCGGTGCGACCCGGGTCGAGGGCCCGATAGCAGCACACGTCCCCGAGGTCGTCGCGCAGACGGCCGGCTTCACCGGCGCACTCACCGGCTTTTTGATGCTGGGTAGCGTGCTCGGCCTCCGTCGGGGGCTCCGTCTGGCCTGGTTTTCCACCGTGTTCCTCCTGCCCGTCACGGCCGTTCAGGGGCTGGCACAGTCGAGTCTGACGTCGTACCCGCTCGTGGTGTTGTCGCTGCTTTCCCTGCCGACGGTGCTGATCAACTACCGGCGGTTCGACCGGACGATCTCGCTCTCGACGACGCAACTCGCCGCCGGGGCGGCGCTGACGGGTACGCTGGTCTACGGGACGGTCGGGACCTACACGCTCCGCGAGGAGTTCACCGGCGTCAACACCCTGACCGACGCCATCTACTACACGATCGTCACCGCCAGCACGGTCGGCTACGGCGACGTCATCCCGTCGCTCTCACAGCGGGCCCGGCTGTTCTCGATCTCGATCGTCGTCCTCGGGACGGCGAGTTTCGCGCTGGCGCTGGGCTCGCTGCTCGGGCCCGCCATCGAGGCGCGGCTCTCACAGGCACTCGGAACCATGACCGACAGGCAACTCGAACTGCTCGAGGACCACGTCATCGTCCTCGGCTACGGCGACCTGACAGAACCGATACTCGAAGAACTCGATGGCAAGGCCCAGTTCGTCGTCGTGACGACGGACACCGACGCGGCCGTGAACCTCCGGAACCGCGACATCCACGTGTTGACCGACGACCCGAGCGACGAGGAACCGCTCCACCAGGTCGGCATCGAGGACGCCGCCGCGGTCGTCGCCGCGACGACCAACGACGCGAACGACGCGCTCGCCATTCTCACCGCGAAGTCGCTCAACCCGGACGTTCGGATCGTCGCGGCCGCGACCGACCGGGAAAACATCGAGAAGCTCCGCCGTGCCGGCGCACATTCGGTCATCAGCCCGGCCGCGATCGGCGGCCACCTCCTCGTGGAGTCGGCGCTGGGCGACGAGGGGGTCGAGACGCTCGCCGAGCAACTCGTCGAAGACCACTGAGCGCGTCGAGGGCGATCGTTACTGGCGGAACTTGCGGTCGACGATCGCCACGTCACAGTCGAGGTCCTGAATCCGCTCGAACGTCGGCGGGGAGACGAGTCGCGACGCAGCGCTCCGGTCCATGCTCGCGCCCATGAACACGAGGTCGTGTTCGGCGGCGTGGTCGTCGAGGAACTCGTCGATCGCGCTCCGTGAGACCAGCGTCTCCAGCGGGCCGTCGAACGGTTCGACCAGATCTGAAAGCATCGACTGGGCACGCCGGAGGCTTCGCCCCTGCTCGACGCAGTTACAGACGCTGATCTGCCCGGTCCGACCGGTCAGCCGGATCGCGAAGTCGATCATCGCGTGGGCCACGTCGCCAGCGCGACGAACCGGAACCATCACCCGTCGCCACTCCGTCCGGTCGTTCCGCGAGCGGTGGACGAGCACGTCGATGTCACCGCGGAACAGCGACCGCACGAACGGGGAGAGGCCGCCGTAGCGTTCCTCGTACGGCGTCGCGATGAGGTCGCAGTTGGCCTCCGTTGCTGCCCGGTGGACCAGCGATGCGGTCGCGCCGGTGTCGACCGCGACGACGACCTCACAGGGGACACCGACCCGCGTCTCGATGTCGGCCGCCCGCGATTCGAGTCGGTTCACCGCGGTCTCGACGGTTTCGTCCGGCGTCTCCGAGACCGCTCCGCCCTCCGGGGAAACCGATCCCGTCGCGACCCCGGGAGCACTGTCGGTCGTGTTCGGGGCGAGGGTCGCCGCGTCCCGGTCGAGTCGGTCGCGTTTGGCGGCCGCGACCGCCTCGTCGTCGACGATGTCGAGCAGGACGACCTTGCCGGCGTCGTGGGCCGACGCGAGTTTGGCTGCCAGCATCGCGGTCCGGTCGGCGGACTCGGTCCGCATCGGCACCAGGACGTGGTCGTCGCCCTTCGTCGACTCGTAGAGGAACTGGGCGCGCTGTTCGTAGAACTCGCGGTGCCAGACGACGAACGCGGCGGCGACGAGCGTCGAGGAGCAGAAGACGCTGACGACGTAGGCGAGCTGTGGCGTCAGCGAAACCGTGACGCCCGACAGCAACACGATCGGAATCGCGGAGACGTTCCCCACGTCGATGATGTGGACGAGGAGGGCACTGGAGTACGCGGAGGCTTCCTCGACGTCCGCGAGCCAGGTCACCAGTCCGGTCAGCAGGACGCTGAACGCGGCCGCGGCCGGTGAGACGGTGAGTCCCGTCGCCCCCGTGCCCGTGGTGGCCCAGAGTTCGTAGGCGATCCATCCACAGAGCGCCCCGGCGGTGAGTCCACCGATGAACCGACCGGGCGACGCGTACTCGCTTTCGGGCTCGGCGAAGAGCGTGTACGTCCCCGAGGCGAGCGGCGGGAAGAGGAGATACGGCAGGATGCCGACGGCGTTGGAGAGCCAGGTCACGAGCGCGATGAGCAGGGGGACGAAAACCAGGATCGAGAGGTGGACGACGTTGCGCGTGTTCTCCAGCCATCGCTTGAGCTGGTAGCTCTCGCGGCGCTCGAACCGCCGGAGCCGCGCCATTGCGGACAGATACCGTTCGCGCAACCGGTCGCGCATGGACGGGTTTGCCCACGGGCGTACAAAAAGACGTGCCCCTACGTCGAGAACTCGAAGCGGGCACCGGCGGCGTCGCTTTCGGTCGCGGCGACCGTCCAGCCGTGGGCCTCGGCGATCTCTTCGACGATCGCCAACCCGTAGCCGGTCCCATCGGTCGACCCGGAGTAGCCCGACTCGAAGACCTGCTCGCGTTTCTCCGGCGGGATACCCGGGCCGTCGTCGGCGACGAAGAAGCCGTCGTCGGTTGGGCCGACGGTCACGCTCACGTCCGGCCCACCGTCTTCGACCGGCGTCGCAGGCTCCGAACCGTGCTCGTCGCCGGCATCGGCCTTCGTTCGGGTCGGGGAATCGCTACTCGTGGCGGCATGCTCCACACTATTTCGGAAGAGGTTCTCGAACAGCCGGGTGAGCCGGCGCGGGTCCGCCCGGATTTCGAGCGTCTCGGGGGTCCGGAGCGTCGCCCCGGCGGTCTCGACGTTCCGCCAGGCGTCCTCGGCGAGTACGCCCAGATCGACCGGTTCGGTCTCGGTGACGGTCTCGCCGTGTCTCGCCAGTGCCAGCACGTCGTCGATGATGGCGTCGATCCGGTCGTGTGCGCGGTCGATGTGGTCGAGATGGGACTGCGGGCTCCGCTCCGCGGACGCCGCCCGGTCGTCGTCGGGCAGCGTCTCACGGAGCAACTCGGCGCGACCCGTGGCTACTTCGAGCGGATTGCGCAGGTCGTGTGAGAGGACGTCGGCGAACGCGTCGAGGCGCTCGTTCTGTCGCTGTAGTTCCCGTTCGCGTTCTTTGCGGTCGGTGATGTCCCGGACGATCCCTGTCGTCCCTCGGTACTCGTCGTCGTACGGCAACAGGGCGATCCGGTTCTCGAAGGTCCGCGTGCCCCCGTCTTCGGGGTAGACCTCGAACTCGAAGACCGCCTCCCCAGCGTCGGCTTCCTCCGAGAGGAGACGCTGGAGGGCGTCGACGTGTTTCTCGATGGTCGTCTCATCCACGACGCCGTCGGTGACCAGTTCCGGAACGGCGGTGCCGATGAGGTCGGACTGTTCTTTGCCGATCATCGACGCACCGTTCTCATTGATCTCGATGATCGTTCCCGTGGCGTCGATCACGATCGCGCCGTCCGGGACCGTTTCGACGATGGTCCGGTACATCTCCAGATCCCGTTCGCGTTCCTTCCGGTCGGTGATGTCCCGAATGATGCCGACCGAACCTGCGTACTCGCCGTCCTCGTCGGTCAGCATGGCCACGTTGTCCTCGTAGATGCGGCGCTCTCCCCGGAGGTCGGTCTCGAACTCGAACCGACCCCGGTCTCGCCCCTCGGACTCGATCAGTTCCTGGATGAGGTCGGCCCCCTTCTCGAAGGCGTCCTCACCCATGTAGGTCGAGACGTGTGTCCCTTCGAGTTCCGATCTGGAGACACCCGCGTGTTCGGTGAACGCTTCGTTGACCATGGTGATTCGGCCCTCGGTGTCGAGGACGTACATGGCGTCCCCGACAGTTTCGACGAGGGTTCGGTAGCGCTGTAGCTCCCGCTCGCGGTGTCTGCGTTCCGAGACGTCCCGACAGATGGCCATGACTGCCGGGTCCCCGTCGTAGGTGATCCGGGAGGAGGTCAGTTCGATCGGAACGCGGTCGCCCGAAGACGTCAGCGCCGTGAACTCGTACCGACCGGGCACCGATTCGCCGCCCTCCCGCCGGGCGTACCGGTCCGCGAGCGTCTCGCGGTCCTCGGGTGCGACGAACGACGGCATGAACTCGCCCTCGACGTCCGCGACCGTCGTCCCGAGGATGTCCGCCGCCTTCTCGTTGGCGAACTCGAAGACGCCGTCCTGCACGATGAGGACGCCGTCGTTGGCCTCCTCGACCAGCGTCGAGTACTTCTGTTCGCTCTCCGCGAGCGCCGCCCGCGTACGCCGGCGGTCGACGGCGTTCCGGACGCGGTTGAGAAGCATCTCGTACTGTTCGGTCCCGCGCTGTTTCTGGAGGTAATCGGTGACCCCCGCCGAGATGGCTTCGCTGGCGATCTCCTCGCTGCCCTTCCCCGTAAACAGGATGAAGGGCAGCGTCGGGTGAGACGCCCGAACCCGTTCGAGGAACTCCAACCCGTTGGTGCCGGGCATGTCGTAGTCACTGACGATGCAGTCGATCGACTCCTCGCGGAGGGTTTCGAGCGCCGCCCCCGTGTCACCCGTCGTGAGGATGTCGATGTCGTCGGTCCGCCGTTCGACCCACGCCGACAGCAACTCGCGCAGGTCGCGCTCGTCGTCGACGTGGAGTACCCTGATCTGGTCCGGAATCCTACCACCCCTGCGTACATCGCCCTTCCCGGGCGACGACCAAAGCGGTTGCGACCGTTTCCGGCCCGAGATCGGCTTACAACCCCGTCACCGTATCGAGCGCGATCCGGATCGCGCGCTCGACGTTATTTTTCGCCTTCGAGGGCAGTTCGTCGTCGTCGGTCTCGCCTTTCTGGGTCCCTTCGACCAGGTTTCCGTCGACCGTACAGATCGCACCGGCGCGCATTCCCTTCCGACGGGCCAGCGAGAACACGGCCGCGGCCTCCATCTCGACGGCCAGCAGCCCCGCCTCTTCCCACGCCTCGACGTAGGCGTCGGTCTCGGCGTAGAAGGCGTCGTCAGTGGCGATGGGGCCGACGTGGACGTCCTCGTCGTTGGCCTCGGCCGCATCGACAAGCCCCGAGAGGACGCCGTAGTCCGGGACGGCGGGAACGGTTTCGCTCTCGTAGCGCTTCGAGGTCCCCTCGTCTTTGGCCGCACCCGTCGCGACGACCATGTCACCGATCTCGATGCCTTCCTGGAGCGCGCCGGTCGTGCCGACGCGGATCACCGTGTCGACGCCGACCGCCTGCAGTTCCTCGACGGCGATGGCCGCCGACGGACAGCCGATCCCGGTCGAACAGATCGTCAGCTCTCGCCCCTCGTAGGTGGCGTTGACGACTTTGTACTCGCGGTTCTCCGAGAGCACCGTCGAGTCGTCGCACATGGCCGCGATGCGGTCGACCCGACCCGGATCGCCGGGAATCAGTGCGATGTCGGCCAGTTCGCCGTCACTCACGAGGAGATGCGGTTGCTTGGACATGGGACTCACTTGGCGGACCGACTACAAAATCACAGTGGAGTTCACCAGACGGTCGTCGCGAGTAGCGGGACCGCGACCGCAAGCGTCACGCCGAAAGTCGCGGTCGAGGCGAGCCAGTGCCGGCGAACCGTCGGCATCCGATCGCGTGCGGCACCGCCGTACCTCGGGAGGACGACCGAGGAGAACAGGGCGTAGACGAACGCGCTGACCAGTCCAACCGAGACGAGGTGGGCCGAAAGCGAGAGACCAGCCGTGCGCGAGACGGGCGGCAGGATGGCGTCCAGCGCGATGGCACACCCCACGTACAGCAGCCCCGCGACCGGGCCGACGGCGTGATGCGTGACGACCGCGGTCCGTCTCGACACCGTCGACGGAAGCGATCCGGAGAGCAGCGACGCGGCGACGATAGCCGGCGTGTACCCCTCGGCGAGTCCGCGCATAGGGACGTTCATCGCGAGCGCGCCGAGCAGGCCGGCGATGGCGGCGATTGCGATCCAGAGTCTGGCCGGCAAAGGCGTGACGTGGGTAGCGTGTGCGACGATCATCCTGTCTCGTCACTACTGGAGAACGGACCGGAGAGTTGCGACATCGAGAGGTCGGTCGACTCGACGTACTTCTTGATCCGATAGACGGCGTACGACGGGAAGCCGATGAGGAAGAAGACGAACGCCGTCAGGAAGAGCCGGCCGACGGAGACCGGGAGTAGCTGCTGGCTCACCGACGTCTCCGTGATCAGGAGTCCGAGCAGGAAGATGCCCGCGAAGATCGAATGCCGGCCGAGACTCCCGATGAAGGCCCACTTGGGGCTCTCCCGTTCGAGTTGGTCCGCCGTTCCAGCTCCGGAGGCCGATCGTCCCGCGGGTTCTGGCGGTGGTGAGGCGGGTGATGACCGACTCTCAACCGGGCCTACGTCGGGCGATTCGACTTCGGTCGGTTCGGTCTCTGGTTCGTCAGGTTCCGCAGGCACCGCTCGCCACCAGACGCGCCCCACGCCCACGTCCTTGGAATCGATCTCCCCGCGGTCGACCAGGTCCTCCAGCCGATTGAGCGTCGCTCGCTTTCCGATGGGCAACTCCTCGGCGACCTCCGCCGTCGTCAGGACCGGCTCGTCGGTCGCCTCGAAGACTCCGATGATGTTCTCGTCACGAGCCTTCTGGGCCGGTGCCCGAGGATACTCGTCTGAACCGGAGTCTGAGGACATACGAATCCATATTTCGTGCATGCGCATTAACCTTGGGATTCCTACAATCGACCCAGAGCCGCTGAAAACCCAAATTTCTTCCTTACGAAGTAAGGTTCACGAGCAGTAACCTTTATACTCTCCCCCGTATATTGGACGAATAGGGACGCGGGGACGTTGGATGGTTCCGTTCGGTGTCCGTCCACGTCGGCCGCGTCCGACACCCCCCTCCCCACAAACACCGAACCTCACTCTCGTACCCCCAACACCACGGGCGGTCAACACTGACCCCCCACTTCGTACCCCCTTCTCTCACTCTCCACAGGTCGAAAGCGACGGTACAGCAGGTGCTCGGCCGAGATATCCGAACTGAAACGGATCACTCACCAGTCTTGGCTGTTCATAAGTCGATCCCAGTGTACTGAATCGGGAGCAGTCGTGCCACTTCAGACCGTGTCCTCAACATCGAGTTGTGCTCAGACGGGACCAGCGGCCGCGAACAACAGGAGGTTGTGCGCACCGGGACCCAGGCCGACGGCGGCGACGACGCCGAGTGCGGCGTTCCCCTGCACCGGGTCCTCCTCGACGAAATCGACGAAGAGAGCGAGCACGGCGACGGCGACGCCGACCTTTACGAGGACGAACAACCACCCGGTACCGAGAACCGGTTCCGTGGGTAGTGAGCCGGCAACGTCCATGATGGCACGCGGGATGGGGCTGCGCTCCGCCGTATCGAGCAGGTCGACGCCGATCGTCGTCGACACGCCGTCCAGGACGTGGCCGAACACCACGAGCGCACCGAGGCTCCCGGTCGCCGTCGTGATCGAGGGCCGTACCCGCCGGAGCAGGCCGTACACCGCACCCGAGAGCACGATCGAGGCGAGCAGTCCGGTCACGGGCCACGTCAGCGAGAGCGTTCCGCGCGCTGCGCCGGCCTGAACCACTATACCGCTGGCAGCCAGCGCAGCAACTACCCCGGCCCCACCCAGTAGTTCGGGGACCGACCCAGTGTCGAGGGTCACGACGAGCGCCCAGACACCACCAGCGAGCAGGAACGTCGTCGCGTAGACCGTCGGTGCGGACAGCAACGGAGCGACGGTCGTCGGGGCTCCACCGAGCTGGTAGAACGCGTGTAACGCCGCCCCAGTGACCATCCACGGCCCGAAGGCGACGACTACTCGACGGGTGACGGGCGGTCGCTGGCTGTAGAGTCCGCCACCGACGAGGGCGAGGGCCACGGCCAACCCAGCCAGATACGGGAGCGGCGGGACGACGAGACCGTCGGGGAGCACCTGTAACGCGACGGGTGTGAGGCCACGCGGGACCATACCGGAGGGGGCGGGCCGGCCCCCGAAAGCCTTCCGGTCCCGTCGGCTACTTTTTTGTCCACGGGGCGATACGCTCGCACATGCACGTACCGGGGCGGATCGACCACACGGTTCTCGGGCCGACGACGACTGACGAGGACGTCCTCGGCGTGCTCGACGAGGCCATCGAATACGGAACGAACGCGTGTGTCCCGCCGTGTTACGCGGAGTTGGCCGCCAACTACGCGCCGGAGACGACGGTCGCGACGGTCGTCGGTTTCCCGCACGGCCAGCACGCGACGGCCGTCAAGTCGGGCGAAGCCGAGGACGCCTGGACGGCCGGCGTCGACGAGATCGACGTGGTCGCCAACGCCGGACGGCTGAAAGCCGGTGACGACGACGCCTACCGGTCGGACCTCGCCGAAGTCGTCGCGGCGGTCCCGATCCCGGTGAAGGTCATCATCGAAGCACCGCTGTTGACCGACGAGGAGATCGACCGCGCCTGCCGGTTGGCGGTCGAGGCCGACGCCGACTTCGTGAAAACCGCAACCGGCTTCGCCGACGGCGGTGCGACTGTCGAAGCCGTCGAGCGAATGAGCGAGTACCTCCCGGTGAAGGCCAGCGGCGGCATCGGCTCGTGGGAACTGGCCGAAGCGATGTTCGAGGCCGGCGCCGAGCGCATCGGCGCGTCGAGCGGCGTGGCCATCGTCGAGGAGTGGCAACGGGCGACGAGCGACGGGGAGTGATCACGGCGCGGCCGTGTCGTTCGACCGCTCGACCACGTATCGCTTCCCGGCCTGGGACTGGAGGAGGCGGTCTACGGGCGCGTAGTCGTCGCGGAGGATCGGCGCGTCGCCGACCGACACGTTCGATCGATAGTGAGAGACCGGATCGGCGAGTCCGATTCCGATATCACGGACTCGCTCTCGGCGTTCGAGTTCCGATCGCGTGACACGAGTCGTGTTCTTCGTCGCGATCACCGCGATGTTCTGCAGCGAGTTCGTCTCGCGGGTCGGGAAACTGTAGACCGTCGGGAATACCTGGCTCATGGTGCGGTACTCGGCGCGGTAGAACGCCGACCCCACGCCCGAACGCGCGGAGATGACGTTCGCCATTACGACGCCGTCGTCGGTCAGGTGGGACCTGGCCAGGCGCATGAACTCGACCGTAGTGAGGTGGTGGGGTGCTTGATCGGACCGGTAGGCGTCGACTACGATCAGGTCGTACGTCCTGTTCGTCTGGTCCAGATACACGCGACCGTCCTTCGTGTGTATGCGAAGGCGGTCGCGCTCCTCGACGCCGAAGTATTCTTTCGAGACCCGGACGACTTCCGGGTCGATCTCGACGGCGTCGACGGTTGCGTTGTACTCGTCGGCGAACCGCGTGGGACCGGAGAACGCGCCGCCACCGATGAACAGGACGCGATCGATGTCGGGGTCGTCCCGCAGAAGCAGCGGGAGGTGGAAATTGCGCGAGTACTCGAAAACGTACCTGTCGGGCCGGTCCTTGTCCAGGGCCCCGTGGGGCGACCCGTCGAGGTACAGCGTTCGAATCCCGTTCTCGTCGGCGACGCGAAGGTCCTGATAGGCGGTCTGGGTCTCATAGACCGTCGATTCGCTACCCGAGAACCCGACGCTTGCGGCGGTAAACGCACCGGCCAGAAGGGCGAGGACCAGTACCGCGCCGGCCCAGTTTTTGCGGTCCGATCTCGGGATGACCGCCACAGCAGCGCCGACCAGCATGAGGCCGAAGACGAGTTCGCTCGTGATCACGTCGACCGAGGGGACCAACACGAAGGTCGTCCCGAAGGCACCGACGATGCTGCCGACGGTGCCCAGCGCGTAGACGCGACCCGACGCAGTGCCCGTGCTTTCGGCTCGATCGAGTTCGGCCGCGTACGGGCTGATGAACCCGATCAAAACGGTCGGCGGGCCGAAGAGCACGGTGATCGGAATCACCGGTGCGTAGCGCTGGGGAACCGGGAGGCCAGCCATCGCGTCGAGGAACGGTTCGCCGAGGACGATCAACACCGCGACGCCCATCGCCGCGCCGAGCAGCAGCGCCGCCATCGCACTCCGGGACGCCCCGACGGCAGCCCGGATGCCGCCGATCCAGTACCCCAGACTCAGCGCGGCCAGGAAGACGCCGATGATCGAGCCCCAGACGTAGATGCCGCTGCCGAAACTCGGGGCCAGGAGCCGACCGGCGAGGATTTCGAGGCCCATGCTCGCGACACCGGCGACGAACACTGCGATTCCGGTCCGGGTGATCCTCGGCGTCGAACCGGTCGCCCCGCTGTTCTGCGTCACGCGCGGTCGTACCCGGACCACGGGGAAAACGATGACGAGTTCGGCCGGCCCAATCCGTCGCGTTTTTGCTCGCCGAGGCGTGAGGAACAGACGAATCGCATGGCCCGCTATCACATCGAGACGTACGGGTGTACCTCCAATCGCGGGGAGACCCAGCAGATCGAGCAGGCGCTCCGCGAGGGGGGACACCACCCCGCCGAGGCCCCCGAGGAGGCCGACGTGGCCATCCTCAACACCTGTACCGTCCTGGAGAAGACGGAGCAGAACATGCTCCGGCGGGCCAAAGAACTGGACGCCGAGACGCCGGGTGATCTGGTCGTTACCGGCTGTATGGCGCTCGCACAGGGCGAGATGTTCCGCGAGGAGGACGTCGACGCCGAGGTTCTCCACTGGGACGACGTGCCCCAGCACGTCCTCAACGGCGAGTGCCCGACGGTCACGCCGGACACCGAACCCGTCCTCTCGGGTGTCGTCGGCATCCTCCCCATCGCCCGCGGATGCATGAGCGACTGCTCGTACTGCATCACCAAGCAGGCGACGGGCCGCATCGAGAGCCCGAGCGTCGAGGAAAACGTCGAGAAGGCCCGCTCGCTCGTCCACGCGGGCGCGAAGGAGATCCGCATCACTGGCCAGGACACCGGCGTCTACGGCTGGGACACGAACCAGGGCACGAGCCTGCTCCCGGAACTCTTAGAGCGCATCTGTGCCATCGATGGGGAGTTCCGGGTCCGCGTCGGGATGGCCAATCCCAAGGGCGTCCATGGCGTTCGCGAGGAGTTGGCCCGGGTGTTCGCCGACAACGAGAAGCTGTACAACTTCCTGCACGCGCCGGTCCAGTCGGGCAGCGACGACGTGCTCGGGGACATGCGTCGCCAACACCAGGTCGAAGAATACGTCGAGGTCGTCGAGGCGTTCGACGAGCACCTGGACTACTGGACGCTCTCGACGGACTTCATCGCGGGGTTCCCGACGGAGGAGTCCGAGGACCACGCTCAGAGCCTCGCGCTCATGCGCGAGACGCGCCCGGAGAAGATCAACGTCACTCGCTTTTCCAAGCGGCCGGGCACCGACGCCGCGAACATGAAGGGCCTGGGCGGCCAGACCAAGAAGGACCGCTCGAAGGAGCTGAGCGAACTGAAGATGGATCTCGTCGGCGAGGCCTACGAGGAAATGGTCGGCACCGAGCAGTCGGTCCTGCTGACCGAGGACGGAACAGAGGAGTCGCTGGTGGGGTACGACGAGGCCTATCGTCAGGTCGTCATCGCCGACGGGGAGGAACGGGGCCTCGAAGTGGGGGACGTGGTCGACGCCGAGATCACGAGCCACAACACCGTCTACGCGTTCGGCGTCCCGCTGTGATACGGTTTGCTGTAGCTGTGTACCGCTACGATCGCCCGCAATTGGGCGATCGATGCGGAATTGATCTACAGCAGTCCGTATGAGTCAGGGGTCCTCGCGGCCGCCGTCGGCCTCCCAGCGGTGGCCGATGAGCCGGTCGATCTGGTCGTCCTCTTTCCACTCGCCGAGTTCCTTCGGGTCGACGTGGACGAACACGTCGTCGACCTCCGGGAGGTCCCTGATGGATTCGATGACGGCCGTCTCGATGTCGTGGGCCTCCAGCAGCGTGCGCTCGCCCTCGACCTCGATGTGCAGGGACACGTCGATCTCCGGGCCGACGTAGTGGGCGATGACGTCGTGGACCCCCTCGACGTCGGGATGAGCCAGCGCCCGGCGGAGGATCTCGGCGCGGAGTTCCTCTGGCGGTGCGGCACCGACGAGGTAATCGAGGTTGTCCCGGACCACTTCGACGCCGGTGACGAAGATGCCGATCCCGACCAGGATGGCCGCCAGCGGGTCGAGCAGCGGGAACCCGGCGGCGGCACCGAGGACGCCGACGAGCGCAGCCCCGGCGGTGAGGATGTCGTTGCGGTTGTCCATCGCCGTGGCGATGACGGCCGGCGAGTGTTGCTCACGACCCTTCTCGAAGCAGTAGCGATAGAGCAGGTACTTCGCGACGGCCGACCCCGCCAGCACTGCGATCGCGACGGGATTGCGAGTGACCGTGACGGACCCGCTGAGGAGCGTCGTCACGGCCTGCCAGACGACGACGCCCCCGGCGGCGAAGATGCCGAGCGCGATGAACAGGCCGACGAACGGTTCGATGCGCTCGTGGCCGTGCGGGTGCTCGAAGTCCGGTGGGCGGGTCGTCAGGTAGAGTCCGGCCAGGATGACGACGCTGTAGACCGTGTCGGCGAGGCTGTTGACGGCTTCGGACCCGACGGCGAGGCTCCCGGTGACGTACCACGCGCCCCCTTTGGCCAGCACCAACAGCAGGTTGACGGCGAGGACGACGAGTCCGACCCGCCGAAGCGCCGAAGACCGGGCCATGACCACCCCTTCGGAACGGGGGATTAAAAGTCGCTCGTGGCAGTTCGCCGGTCATACTGCCGGACAGAAATTTTCGCAACCGATGGTTGTCGAGCGGACAGCAAGCCACGCTATTTCGGCCTGCACATCGATCCGGTGTTCACGTACTTCTGTCCGGCAGTATCAGTCGACGACGACCGCCTGCTCCTCGCCCGGGACAGTAACCCCGTCCTGCTCGGCGAACGCGTCGTGGAGCCGTTCCCAGGTGTCTTCGACGGCCTCGACGATGACCTTCGTCTCGCTGATGACCGGCATGAAGTTGGTGTCACCCTCCCACCGCGGGACGACGTGAGTGTGGAGGTGGTCGTCGATGGAGCCGCCGGCGGCCCCGCCGCCGAGGTTGAGGCCGGCGTTGAACCCCTCGGGGCGGAGCGCGTCCTCCATCGCCTCGAAGGTCCGCTGTTTGAGCCTGGCGTGGTCGAGTAACACCTCGTCGCTCAGGTCCCGGTAATCACCGGTGTGTTGATGGGGAATGACCATCGCGTGGCCCGGGTTGTACGGGTAGTTGTTCAACAGGACGAACGCGTGGTCGCTCCGGGCGACGAGCCGGTTCTCGCGGTCCGCCCCCCAGTCCGGGAGTTCACAGAACACGCACTCCTCGACGTCGGGGTTCTTGTCCGGCTGCTCGATCCAGTCGATACGCCAGGGGGCGAACACCTGCTCCATACGGAACCTGGAACCCCGACTGGGATAATGGCCACGGACACCGGGCTCCCAACCGAAATCAGAAACTGAGAACCGAATCCACCGTTCCAATCCCGACCCACCGGACAGAATCAACCATTGAAACCTCAGTTCTCGATTCGGCGCAATACCACTTATAAAACATTCGGCCGTTTTCATCGTTGGGAGTTAGACGAGCGGTTCAGAGTGGCGCTTAAACGATTTCGCCGGCTCTCAGCCCCTTAAAGAGTGGAATCGACAGACAGCGATCGAAAAACGGTATGAACGGAGCCGAACGGAAGGGGGTTTTTATGCAGTATACCCCCCTCTATGCTGATGTGATGTCAGCCACAGATGGGTCGTTCGACGGGATGGCCGAACACTGCGAACACTGTGGACGAGAAACGCCACACGACGTCTCCGTCCAGATCATGACGGAGAGTTCGCGTCCCGAAAACGCGGAGTACTCGCGTGAACCCTACCGGGTGAGCGAGTGCCGGATCTGCGGCAGTCAGACCGCCCTCCGCATGAACAACGCCTGAGACGGCTGTTGGAACTGGCTACCGCGACGACCACCCGAGAGCGGGCGGTCGATGCGGCAATTACGTACAGCAGTCCGTGCGCGCTGACATCCAGAACATCCTTTCCCTTCCCCCTTCGAGACGCCACCGGACAGCCGCGTCTGTGCTCTCCGACTACAGTTCGGTCGTCACTTCACAGCCGTCCTCGGTCACGATGATCGTGTGCTCTTTCTGACTGACGAGGAACCCGTCCTGCTCCTTGAGAACGGGGTAGCCGTGGAGGATGTCCTGTTGTTGCAGGCGGCGAATGGCCATCTCGGCTCGTGAGGTGTCGAGCCAGCGGGTCGCGAAGGGGAGCGTTCGGAACTCGTCGGTGATCTGTTCGAGCGCCTGTCGGGCCTGCCGGTTGCGGACCGATCCTTCGTTTTCGAGCGCGAAGATCTCCTCCTCGCTGCCCTCCCGGACCTTTCCGCCGCCGTCGGTTGCGAAGGGTTCGATGGCGACGACGTCACCGACCTCGAATTCGATACCCTGGTCGACCGCGCGGTTCGGGATGTTCGGCGGCGTGTGCTGTTGCCAGTGACCGAGGCCGTGGCCAGTGAGGTTCACGACCGGGTTGAACCCGTAGCCGTCGATGATGTCCTCGATGACCGCGCCCACCTCGCCGGTTTCGACGCCGGGAGCGACGGTGTCGAGGGCGGCGTTCAGTGCTTCCTCGCTGGCCTCGGCGAGTTCCGGGTTGCCCGAGAGGTCGACGGTGACAGCGGTGTCGGCCAGCCAGCCGTCGACGTGGACACCGATGTCTAAGTTGACCATGTCCTCGCCGAACGTGCTGGTGTCGTCGACGCTGGGCGTGGCGTGGGCCGCCTCCTCGTCGATACTGATGTTGACGGGGAACGCCGGTTCGCCGCCGAGTTCGCGGATGCGATCCTCGGCCCACTCGGCGATTTCGAGGTGGCTGGCACCGACCTCGACTTTCTCCGCTGCCTCGTTGCGTACCTGCGCGAGGATCTCTCCTGCCTCCCGATGTTTCTCGTACTTTTCGGCGTCGAGGTCCACGTCTGTCATACCCGCTCGTTCGGCGAACGGTCCCAAAGGACTTGTGTTCGGGGCGGACCGGAGCGGTAGCGAACGAGCGTCGGCTTTTCCCGAGTACTTCTGGACGAATTCACATACCCTGGCCGGTTTCGAGTGGGAGAGAAATAACCGCTACGAAAGTTGTCGAGAGTTTCCCGCGAAGCGGTAGGCCTTTTAGCCCGACGTGTGAAGTTCGGCCATATGTCCTACGAGAAGGTCGACGTACCCGCGGATGGCGAGAAAATCGAGGTCGTAGACCCGGACAACGACGAACTCGACGTCCCGGAGAACCCGATCATCCCGATCATCTACGGGGACGGAATCGGCGTCGACGTCGGACCGGCAGCACAGAAGGTACTGGAGGCCGCTGCAGAGGCGACCGGTCGCGATATCCACTGGATGCGCGTTTACGCCGGCGAGAGTGCCCGTGAGCGGTACGACGAGAACCTCCCGCAGGAGACCGTCGACGCGATCCGGGAGTTCAACGTCGCCATCAAGGGACCGCTGACGACGCCGGTCGGGGCGGGCTTTCGCTCGCTGAACGTCTCGCTCCGGAAGCGACTCGATCTCTATACCAACGTGCGTCCGACATATCACATCGAGGGCGTTCCCTCCCCAGTCAAGCGCCCGGACCAGATGGACATGGTCACCTTCCGGGAGAACACCGAGGACGTCTACGCCGGCATCGAGTGGGAGGCCGGCACCGACGAAGCAGAGCAGGTTCGGGAGTTCGTCGAAGACGAGATGGGCTTCGACAGCACCATCCACGACGGCCCGGTCGGCATCGGCATCAAACCCATCTCCGAGTTCGGCACCAAGCGACTCGTCCGGAAGGCCATCGACTACGCCCTCGAAAACGACCGCGATTCGGTCACGCTGGTCCACAAGGGCAACATCATGAAGTTCACCGAGGGCGCGTTCCGCGACTGGGGCTACGAGGTCGCCGAAGAGGAGTACGGCGAGAACGTCATCACCGAGGACACCCTTTGGGAGGAACGGGACGGCGAACAGCCCGAAGACGCAGTCGTCGTCAACGACCGGATCGCCGACAATATGCTCCAGCAGATCCTCACGCGCACCGAGAACTACGAGGTGCTCGCCCTGCCGAACCTCAACGGCGACTACCTCTCGGACGCCTGTGGCGCACAGATCGGCGGCCTGGGCATCGCCCCCGGTGCCAACTTCGGTGACGGTCGCTGCCTGGCCGAACCGGTCCACGGCTCGGCACCGAAATACGCCGGTCAGGACAAGGTCAACCCGACCGCGATAATTCTCTCCGGGAAACTCATGCTCGAATACATGGGCTGGAAGGACGCCGGCGAACTGATTCGTGACGCCGTCGAGGAGACGATCAAATCGAAGCACGTCACCTACGACATCGAGCGCCAGATCCAGGGCGGCACCAAACTCGCCTGCAGCGAGTACGCACAACGCGTCGCCGACAACATCCACGACCTCGCCTGACCCGACCGACCCCGCTTTTTCGCGCTGACCGACAGTAGACAGTCGCTACTCCTCCCAGTCCGGATTCGGCCGCGGCGGCGCGAAGACGTCGAGTCCTCTGACCGGTTCGTCCCCGCGGTTGACCGCGGCGTGGGGTTCCTCGCTCGGAATCCCGAAGGACTCGTTGGGCCCGATGACGTACTCATCGCCACCGGACTGCGTCCGGTTCCCGGAGGCGTCCTCCGACGCCTCCCCGACCTCGAAGACCATCGTCCCCCGGTAGACGAAGCCCACCTGTTCGTGCTCGTGGCTGTGTTCAGGCACCGTCGCCCCCGGTTCGATGTGAAAGTGCTGGACGCTCATGCGCTCGCCGGCGACCAGTTGCGTCAGGTGGACGCCGTCGACGACTTCGACCGTCTCGCTCGCCGCGAGTGGCATCGAATCCATGGGCCGGTTCATCGAACGGCGTCCACCTAAGCGTTCCGTGGACCGGGACAGTCGCGGTCGGCGAACCGTCCCCGGAGGATTCAATGGTCGGCGACCCCCACACCCGGCCATGTACGCCGTCGTCGGGTGTAGCGAGTGCAGCGCCCTCTGGGTAGTCGAGGGACGCCCCGAACGCAGCGAGTGTCCCCAGTGCGGGACGACTCGCCAGTACGCCAAACGCAAGCAGTTCGTCACTACCGAGGACCCCGACCACGCACGCGAAGCGCGGGCGGCCATGCTCGCCAAGCGCCAGGGCCACGAGGACGCCTTCGCCGAACTCGACTCCTTTTCGGAGATGGACGCGTACGTCGACGAGGTGGGCGTCGACGACGAGGAGTACCTCGAAGGTTCAGGGATCGACACCGACGAGGTGAGCGAGGCCGCCGAGCGCGTCGAGCGGGGCAGCGCCGGGAGCGGCGGCCAGAGCCGCAAAGAGACCGTGCTGGCGGGCCTCCGGGAACTCGATCGGCCGACCGAAGACGACGTGGTCGGCTACGCCACCGACCGGGGCGTCCCCGCCGACTACGTCCGGGACGCACTGGAGAAACTCACGCGGCGAGGCGAAGTGACCGAGAGCGGCGGGACCTACCGGCTGCTCTGAGTCGCGGTTTCGGCGAGCGAGAGAACCACATAGAAACTCCCTACCGTCCGTTTTGGAGGTTCTAACCGGACAAACGGACTGTGGCATTTATCCCGAGCGATGTGGGCAAGCAATCATGGAGGACCGGGAACGCTCGACCGTCACGGTCGCGGTCTACGGGCTGTGGGGGTTACTGGTACTCGGTGCGCTCGCGGTGTTGATCGACGTGGCACTGGCACGGCCCAGGGTGCTCGGTATCCGCTTTGCGCGCGTCGGTCAACTGCTGTTGTTCCTCGCGTTCGCGGTCGGCGCGGCGGGCTTCGCACAGGTGGGCTACCCGCGGTACACGCTGGGCTTTGCCTTCCTCGCAGCGGGGTGGGGATTGCTGTTCGTCGACTGGTTCCTGGGCGAGCAACTGGGCGAGTGGTTCGTGCCGGGCCTGCTGGTGCTGTTCGTCGTCGGCATGTCGATCCTCCTGGTCGGCATGGTCTCCGACGAAGAGGCACAGGAAGTGCTACTATCGGTCCCCGACCCGCTCGAAGACGTGGTGTGAGTCGGGCTACCCGCGGCCCCGGTTACCGCCCGAGTTCCTCGTGTGCCGAGGAGAGGTGACTCGACGCCAGCGCGCCGAGCAGTGAGAGTTCACCCGCCAGTGCGGCCGTGGCGATGACTTCCGCGAGCGCGTCGGCGTTGCTCCCGGCGGGGTCGCCGCCGCCGCGAACCCCGACCACGTCCAGCGCTTCGACCTGCGTGGGGAGTTTGGTCCCGCCGCCGACGGTCCCGACTTCGAGGCTCGCGATGGTGACGCTGGCGTACAGTCCCTCCTCGCGGGCTTCGACGGTCGTGATCGCGTTCGAGCCCTCGACGACCTGGGCGATGTCCTGGCCGAGCGCCAGGAACGAGGCGGCGATGACGTTCGCGGCGTGGGCGTTGAAGCCCAGACTCCCCGCCTTGGCCGATCCGACGAGGTTCTTCCGGGTGTTGGCTTCGGCGATCGCGTCGGCGGTCGTCTTGAGTCGGTCCTCGACCTGTTCGTGGGGGATGAGGACGTCGGCGGCGACGGTCCGACCGCGGCCCTCGACGGCGTTGATGGCTGCGGGCTTCTTGTCGGTACAGAGGTTCCCCGAGAGCGCGACCAGCGAGGCCGGCGTCTCGGCCTCGACCAGTTCGGCGGCCTCCTGGGTCGCGATGGTCGCCATGTTCATCCCCATCGCGTCTTTCGTGTCGTAGACGAACCGCAGGAAGACGGAGTCGCCGACGACGTAGGGCGTCACGTCGGTCAGTTCGCCGTGGCTCGTCGTCGACTCGGCTGCCTCGGCGAGCGCGCCGACGTTCTCGCGCGTCCAGGCGGCGACTTCGGCGGCCTCGCCCACGTCCTCGACGCTGAAGACGGGCGCGCGAGTCATCCCGTTTTTGAGGACCCGAGCGGTCGCGCCGCCGGCCGCGCTGATGGCCGAACAGCCCCGGTTGACGCTGGCGACGAGCGCACCCTCCGAGGTTGCCAGCGGCAGGTAGTGGTCGTCGTTCGTGGCCTCACCATCGACCGGGACCGGGCCGACGACGCCCATCGGGACCTGCGCGCCGCCGATCATGTTCTCGATGTTCGGTTCGGCGGCCTCGGCGTCGAAGGCGTACTCGCCGACGGTGTCGAGGTCGGCGTCGGTCTCGGCTTCGAGCAGTTCCCGGCGGGCGGCGGCCGCCGTCTCGTGGTCGGCGTGGGCCTCCAGTTCGTGGAGGCGCAGGTCGCCCTCGCGGACGCGGTCGGCGAGGTCACTGGCGTCTGTCATGCCTGGAGCGTCACGGGCCGGCCTCCTAACAGTTGCCGATTCTCACAGGAGACCGGTGTGGGCGACCCCACACCGGACGCGGTGCGTTGTCGCAACGACGTTTCGGGCGGTTCGTGGGCGAAAGGACACCCGTTGCGACGACGGTGTGGCACGTCGCGCTGTCGCCGCAGACTGCCCTTGTCGGCGCGCGGTCTTGACCCCTCGTGGTTCGTGTGACGTGACGGCACAACCGCGGGCGTCATCGGGATTCCAGTCGCGGTTCGCCTTCGGGGACCCGGAAGGCGGCGAGTTCCTCCTTGCTCGCGTTCGCCGAATCGACGGTCTTGTCGACAGCGTAGGCGGTGAACTCGCAGGCGTCGGGCGTGAACTCGGCGACGGCGTAGCCGTGGTGTGACCCGTCGAAGAATTCGAGGTGTGGGTTCCGACCGAGAATTCCGCGTTCGACCAGCGAGGTCGGGACGTCGACGTCGCGCATCGCCAGGATCTCGGCGAGGTTGGCGCTCGTGATCGCCGGCGTCATGAACTCGACGCCGACCCGGCCGTCGGGGTCGGTCTCGCCGTCGTAGTCGACACGCATGTACCCCGCCAGGGCAGTGTGGAGGTCGCCGGTCAGCGCGACGAAGTTGTCGACGTTCTGCTCGTCGAGATAGCGCATGAGGAGGCGGCGCTCGGTCTCGTAGCCGTCCCAGGCGTCGGCGTTGTCGAACCGCTGTTGCCCGTTGTACTCGGTGTCGAGGCGCATGTTCAACACCTCGTTGGCCCAGGCCGTCCAGGTCGTCGCGTCGTCGGTGACCGCGTCGGCGAACCACTCCCGCTGGGACTGTCCCAGCATCGTGTGCTCCAACTCGACGCTCCCGAGAGCCGAGAGGGCGGCCTCGGAGACGTCGACCTGCGGGTCCCGGTCCGGCTTCGAGCGGAACAGGCGCTCGTCAGTCACCAGCAGGTCTACCAGGTCGCCGAAGCGAAAGGATCGAAAGAGACGCAGTCGATCCTGCAGCGAGTCGGCGTCGGGGTCGTACTGCACCCGGACCGGCATGTACTCCCACCAGGCCCGCATGCCGTCGGCGAACAGTTGCCGCATGAACTCGGCGTCGTCGTTCCGCGGATGAGCGCCGTCGCCGGCCCTGGGTCGGTCCGCCTCGTAGTCCCAGTAGCGGTTGTCGACGATCTCGTGGTCGTCCCAGGTGGCGATCATCGCGTACCGAGCGAGTGCTTGCTGGAAGAACCGGTCAGACCGGTAGGTGCGGTGGAGATACCGGTAATCCTCCAGTCCCCAGGCCATGCGTCGACCGCTCGGCAGGCGGATCCGTCGGCCGTCGAGCCCCAGGTGGCCGGCCCACTCGTAAATGATATCGCCCAGGTGCAACAGGAAATCGAGGTCCTCGTCGGCGAGGTGGTGGAACGCACCGTAGTACCCCTCCCGGTAGTCCTGGCAGGTCGCGACGCCCAAGCGGACCCGCTCCGGCGACGCGGTCGGGCGGGGCAGGGTCCGACAGCGACCCACCGGGCCGTGGACGCCGTCGTAGACGAACTGGTAGTAGTACTCCCGATCCGGTTCGAGCGCGCCGGCGAGGTCGACTTTGACGGTGTAGTCCCGGCCCGGCAGGCCCCCGGTTTCGACCGAGCGGAGCGGTCCCAGCCGGTGGAAGCCGCCGGTCGCGGCCATCCGCAGGGTCAGCGGCGCGGACCGACTGTAGGCGTCGGGGTCGATCCGCGTCCAGAGGACGACGCCGTCCGTCGTCGGGTCACCCGAGGCGACGCCCTGTGGGAACACCCGGTCGGCTTCGGGGTCAGGGTCGACCGGCTCGGACTGCCCGGAGAGGGCCTCGGTCGAAAGCGATTGCCCGGACGGATCGGGACCGAGCGCGTCGACGAGGAGTGCCCCGGCGGGGACACCCCCGATCGACCTGAGCACGTCGCGGCGACCGGGGGTCGGTTCCTCGGTCACGCTCCCACCTCGGCCGGCGGTACCGAAGACTGAGGACTGCCCATCGGGAACACTGGTACGACTGCGAGCCAAAAATAAACGGGGGTGACTTACAACCCGGCCGAGACTTTCCACTGGGTCGTGATCTCCAGCGGCGGCCCGTCCGAGGAGGTCTCGATCGATTCGGTCGCGTTCCCCGTCGTGCCGTCGGTCGCGTTCGCCGATTCGTCGTCGGACGTCTTTGATTCGACCGCCATGTCGACGTACTCCCAGCTGAAGTTGTGGTCGGCGTTCGCGGCGTTGAGTCGTCCGCCCACGCGGTACCAGCCTTCCTCGAAGTCCGTCAGGTAGCGGTTGCGCTTCTCCGGTTTCGTGAACAGCTTGTCCCAGTCCGGGGGCGTCGCGCCCGGCGGATCGTCCCGGTAGCGCTCGGCGGACCCGAAGTAAAAGACGCCGACGTCGACGACGTCGGCCTCGTACTCTGAGACCTTGTCGCCGTTCTCGTCCCACCACTGCGAGTAGTCGCCGCCGCGCCACTTCGCGCGGCCGTTCCGACCCTCCGGCGCGTCCTCGGCACCGCCCTCCCCGCGACCGGTCGCGCCCGTCTCGTTCGACTGAGCGCGGGCCACACCGATCGGTGCGAGGCTGGACAGCGCACCCCCTGGCGCGTTCAGCGCACCCTGCGTGTCGAGCCTGACGCGTGACTGGACGACCGGCGTGTCCTCGATTTCGATGATGAGTGCACCGTCCTCGAAGTAGATGGACTCGAACACCTCCGACTCCCGGGGCGGCGCCCCCGACGCCGACCCCAGACAGCCCGCTGTTCCCACTGTCCCCCCGACCACGACCCCGCTCGCAGCGAGGAATCGACGGCGTTTCATACGTATTTACGTCCGGAAGGACTCAGACATACTTTAATCCACTGGATAGACTGAAATCAACACCCTCGGCGCTCGCCGGAACGGTTAGGTCGCTACCGGCCCCCGTTCCGATATGACAGCGGCCGCCGATCGAATCTTCACCGACGCACGAGTCCACACGCTGACCGACGCCGACGAGTCGGCCAAGGCCGTCGCCGTCCGCGACGGGGAGATCGTCCGGGTGGGCAGCGCCTACGAGGTCGCGTTCCTGGAAGGCGTCGACACCGACGTGATCGAACTCGACGGGCGCGTGCTGGTCCCAGGCTTCGTCGACGCCCACACGCATCTCGCACTCCTGGGCCACTACCGGGTCGACGCCGACCTCTCGACGGCCGGGAGTCCCGGCGACTGTCGCGACGAACTGCGGGGGGCGGCCGACGCCCGTGAGGAGTGGATTCTGGGCTTTGGCTACGACGAGAGCGGTTGGGACGACGCCGGGTATCTCACACGCGAGGACCTAGACGCCGTCAGCGAGCGGCGACCGGTCGCGGCCTTCCGCGAGGACCTCCACCTGGTCTCGCTCAACAGCGAGGCCTTCGAGCGCGTTCGCGAGTCCGTCCCCGATGAGAACGTCCATACCGCCGACGGGGAGCCGACCGGCGTTCTGACTGAAGCCGGGACCGACGCCGTCTGGGACGCCGTCGGCCTGACGCGGTCGGCAGCGGCAGATCTGCTCGTCGCCGCCCAGGAGCGCGCCCACGCGGTGGGCATCACGACGGTCCACGACATGGTCCGTCGCCGGCCGATTCCGCGGGCCTACCACGACCTCGAACGGCGCGGCGATCTCACGCTCCGGGTTCGATTGAACTACTGGGACGACTACCTCGACGCGTTCGAGGCGACGGGACTGGCACCGAACCACGGGAGCGACCGCCTTCGCACGGGCGCGATCAAAACCTATTGCGACGGCAGCATCGGGAGCCGAACCGCGAAGCTCTCCGAGCCATACGCCGACGCCGGCGGGGAGGACGACGAGGACCCCACCGGCCAGTGGCTTCGGACGCCCGAGGACCTCCGGGCGTTCGCCGAGCGCGTCGACGACGGGGGCCTCCAGGCGGCAGTCCACGCCATCGGCGACGAGGCCATCGAGGCGACGCTCGACGCGTTCGAGGACGCCGACGGACGGGCCCGCCACCGCATCGAACACGCCGAGGTCCTGACCGGCGACTTGATCGAGCAACTCGGCGACTCGGACCTGGTCGTCTCCGCCCAGCCGAACTTCCTGAAGTGGGCGCGCGAGGACGGACTCTACGACGCTCGGCTGGGCGTCGAGCGCCGCGAATCGACGAACCGCTTCGCGGACCTCCTGGACGCGGGGGCACACCTGGCGTTCGGGAGCGACTGCATGCCGCTGTCCCCGCTCTTTGGCATCCAGCAGGCCGTTACTGCACCCAGGGACGGACAGCGACTCTCCGTGACCGAGGCCATGCGGGCGTACACGCGAGGGAGTGCCTACGCCGGGTTCGACGAGGAGCGACTGGGAACCGTCGAGGTCGGCAAGCGAGCGGACTTCGCGATACTGGCACGGTCCCCGTGGGAAGTCCCCGACGAGGAGATCGCCGACATCGCGGTCGAGATGACCGTCGTCGACGGTGAGATCGTGGCCGATTCCCGCGACGGGACCGAATCGCGATAGCGGTACTACCAGGGAACGCACGGATTAGTCTCGTTCGACGCGGCAATACCTGCCCTGAAACCCACCATAGGCGAATATTGAAGGCAAAATCTTTTCAATACGCGAGTCCGTTAGTACAGATACTCAACAGGGTGGTCGACCGTGCCGGAAATGGAAACAGCCCAATTCGAGACTGACCTCAGTCTCTTCAAGTACGACAATTTGGAACAGCTCCCGCCAGCGTATCGGGACCTGGACGAGGACGAGCGCTCCGAGCGCATCGAGGCCGCACTCGACGAACTCGGCGACGACGTAGTCATCCTCGGCCACAACTACCAGCGACGGGAGATCGTCGAACACGCCGACTTCATCGGCGACTCCTACCAGCTCTCGAAGGAGGCGGCCAACGCCGACGCCGACTACGTGATCTTCGGCGGCGTCACGTTCATGGCCGAATCGGCGGACATCATCACCGACGACAACCAGTCGGTGATCCTCCCGAGCATGGAGGCGTCCTGTCCGATGGCCGGGATGGCCGAAGCGCTGCAGGTCGACGCCGCCTGGGCCGAGATCACGGCCGAGACCGACGACGACATCATCCCGATCACCTACATGAACTCGTATGCGGACCTCAAGGCCTTCTGCGCCGAGCAGGGCGGCCTGGTCTGTACCTCCTCGAACGCCCACAAGGCCTTCGAGTACGCCTTCGAGAAAGGGGACAAGGTCCTCTTTCTCCCCGACAAGCACCTGGGGACGAACACGGCCCACAGACTGGGGATGGAAGACGAGATCGTCGAGTGGGACCCCTGGGACCCCGAGGGGAAAGACGCCAGCGCGGCCGCCGCCAACGACATCATCCTCTGGGACGGCTACTGCCAGGTCCACGAGCGGTTCCGCGAGAGCCACATCGAGGAGATCCGCGAGGAACACGACGACGTCAACGTCGTCGTTCACCCCGAATGCCGTCGCGAGGTCGTCGAGGCCGCCGACGTGGCTGGCTCGACCTCGACGATCTGTGACGTCGTCGAGAACGCCGATCCCGGCGAGAAGTGGGCCATCGGCACCGAGATCCACCTGGCGAACCACCTCAGCCGCTGGCACCCCGAGGTCGAGGTGTTGCCGCTCTGTGGCGACGCCTGTATGGACTGTAACGCGATGCGTCAGATCGATCCGAACTACCTCGCGTGGGTCCTCGAAGAGCTCGTCGAGGGTCGCGAGCGCAACGTCATCCAGGTCGCACCGGAAGAGAAAGAACTCGCACAGGTCGCCCTGGACCGGATGCTGGAAATCTAACGCATGAGCGAGAACACCACCGATGTCCTCGTCGTCGGCTCCGGTATCGCCGGCCTCGCGTCGGCACTCGCCGCGGCCCGCGAAGGGGCCGAGGTCACCGTCGCGACCAAAGCGACCCGTCCCGAAGGCTCCTCCTCGTGGTGGGCCCAGGGCGGCATCGCCATCGCGCGGGACGACCCCGAGCAGTTCAAAGCCGACATCGTCGAAGCCTCCAGCGGAACGGCCGATCACGAGGCCGTCGACGTGCTGGTCGACGGCGCGAACGACGCGGTGCGAGACGTGCTCCTCGAAACCCTGGACGTCGAATTCGACGAGGCAGAGGGCGACGACGAGTTCGACTTCGGCCGGGAGGCCGCCCACTCCTCGGACCGCATCTTACACGTCGACGCCTCGACGGGCAAACACATCCACGTCCCCTTCCTGAACTACCTCGACGACCACGAGCACGTCGAAATCAGGGACGACACCGCGGCGCTGGAACTCGTCCGCCACGAGGGACGCGTCTACGGCGCGATCCTCGAATCCGACGGGGAGTTCGAACCGTACTACGCCGGGGCGACGATCCTGGCGACGGGCGGGATCGGCGACCTCTACCCGCGGACGACCAATCCCGACGGTTCGACCGGCGACGGCATCGCCATGGCCGCGCTGGCAGGGGCCGAGGTCACGGACATGGAGTACATCCAGTTCCATCCAACTGTCTGCGTGGCAGGCGAGGCGCGAAGCGCCTCGAAGCGAAGCGGCGACGCCGCGGAGCGCGACAGTCCGTTTCTGGTTTCCGAGGCCGTCCGCGGCGAGGGTGCGGTACTCCGGAACGGCGACGGCGAGCGGTTCATGCCCGACTACCACGCGGACGCCGAACTCGCGCCCCGCGACGTGGTCGCACGCGCGGTCAAAACCGAACGCGACGAGACGGGCGAGGTCACGCTGGACGTCTCCCCCCTCGACTTCGAGGGCGAGTTCCCGGACCTCGTCGACAAATGCGAGGACCACGGCGTCGACTGGGAGGACGGGATTCCGGTCGCGCCTGCCGAGCACTTCCTCTGTGGCGGCATCGACGTGGACGACCGCGGCCAGTCTTCGCTCGATCGCCTCTACGCGGTCGGCGAGTGTTCCCGGACGGGCGTTCACGGTGCGAACCGACTCGCCTCCACGTCGCTGCTGGAGGGACTGGTCTGGGGGCTTCGCGCCGGCGAGGATGCTGCTGGGAACGACGTCGAGACCATCGAGGCCCCGGAACTGCTGGAACGCGACCCCGAACTCCCCGAGAACTTCGCTCGCGAGAAGTTCCACCGCCTCCGGCGCGTGATGGACGAGTACATCGGCCTGGAGCGGGACCCCGACGACCTCACTCGGGCGATGTCCGTCCTGCGACGGCTCAAAGGCGAGGTCGACGCCTACACCCGGACCCGGACCTCGCGGTCGCTGTACGAACTCCGGTCGGCGTCGGTTACATCCTTACTCATCGCCCGCCAGGCCGCCGAGAACGACCGATCGGTGGGCTGTCACCACCTGGTCGAGGACGAGCAGGACCCCGCCGAATCCACCGCCGACGACTGATGATTCCCGACTCGAAAATCGAAGCGTGGCTCCGGGAAGACGTCGGCCATCACGACGTGACAAACCAGGTCCCCGGCGAGACCACGGGCCGACTCGTGGCCAAAGAGGCGGGCGTGGCCGCCGGCCTCGACGCCGCCGTGGCCGTCTTCGAGTACCTCGACGTTCTCGCCGAGCGGCAGGTCGAGGCGGGCGACCGCATCGACGCCGGCGAGACCGTGCTGTCCGTCGAGGGGGCCGCCCGTGAGATCCTCCGGGGCGAGCGCGTGGCCGTCAACATCGCCGGCCACGCGTCGGGTGTCGCCACGCGGACCCGTCGGGCCGTCGATGCCGCTGCGAGCGAGGGCGAGGACGTAGCCATCGCCGGAACCCGGAAGACGACGCCCGGGCTCCGCGGCATCGAGAAGCGCGCAGTGGTCGCGGGCGGCGGCGACACCCACCGGCTGGACCTCTCGCACATGGTGATGGTCAAGGACAACCACGTCGCCGAGATGGGGATGGAGACGGCCGTCGCCCACTTCCGCGAGCGCGCCTCGTTCGCGACGAAGATCGAAGTCGAGGTCGAGACACCCGACGACGCGCCGCGAGCGGCCGAGGCCGGCGCGGATATCGTGTTGCTCGACAACATGACGCCGGGCGAGACCGCCGAGGCGATCGAGCGACTTCGAGCGACCGACGCCGACGTGCTGGCGGAGGCGTCCGGTGGGATCACCATCGAGGACGTGCCCGACTACGCTAAGACTGGCGTGGACGTGATTTCGATGGGGAACCTCACCCACTCGGCGAACACATTGGATTACTCGTTCCGGACCGGATGACATCCTCCGCGCCGTAAACGGAGAGGGATCGAAGATCCCTCAGGCAGCCGGGCAAAGCCCGGCGACGGCGCGGTTTCCTCCGTGGGAGTCTCAGCCGGTCTAGGACTCGCCGGAGGCAACATTCCCGTCACGGTGGACGGTACTCGGGTCTGTGCGCTGTTCTTTGGGACGATGAGAGTGTGATACCTCCAGCCAATCGTGGCTGTCCCACTCCAACCGCACGGGCCGTGCCATCGGCCTGACTGCCTGTTTTGTCTGCCGTTGACGAGACACGTCGTGTCTCGTTCGCAAGCCAGAACTCGAAGAGTTCTGGTGACGCTTCAGGAACGTTGCTGAGGCTGTAAGGTCGGCGTGGGCCTCGAACCCACACGGACAGGTGAGCGTGTCCCGATGCCGTGTCGTTCTGTCTGTCGAACCGCACTGGGGACACTCTTGACTGGTCCACGCTTCCGACCGGACCTCGACCGAGATACCGTATTCCTCGGCGGTACACGCTAATCGCTCGGTGAACTGCTTGAACGCCCAGAAGTTGTGGGTCTTGGCGTTCGTCTCGACCGACCAGTGGGTTTCGAGTACGTCGGTCAAGCCACCGACATACACCGTGTCCACGCCCTCGGTGTACAACCGCTCCAGCAGGTCACGACACAGTGCTTCTTGGGCGTGGTCGCGGCGCCGAGTTCGCTTGCGGTACAGCCGCCGGATACGCTTGCTACTGTATCGTCTTTCCCGTAATTTGGACTGCAACTGAGCGATTTCTCGTGTCGTCTCACGGAACCGCTGGAACAACTCGCGGCCTTCGTACAAATATTGCTCGCCGGTCGTGGTGGTACAGGCAACGAGATTGTTCGCACCAATATCCAGAGCGGTCATCAGACTACGTCTGATGGGCAACCAGAAATCTCCGATTTCTGGTGACGGCCGTCTCGTCGGCCAGTGGAGTCTCCCGTGCATCGTCAGGAACAGTCACGGGTTGCGAAGCTCTGAAGGTGCTGTCTGTCTCGTCGTACCACAGTTCGAGGCGGCTCTGATCCTTGTAGTCAGGCCAGTTCGGGTCGCCAACGATTTCCAGTCGGAGACGGCTTTTCGGGCTGTTATGCCTGTCTCGGAGTTGCTTTCCGACGACCATCTCAAGTCGGGAGCGGTCGCCCCACTCAACGGTGTAGGCGTCCTTTCGGACGACGCCTTTGAGAACACGTCCGTCGTCCTCGTTCCCACGGAAGCCCGGCGGTTCCGGGTGTTTCGTAACCGACGTGTTTGACTCGTCGTGAAACTTCTTCTTGTTCTCGAAGAATCCGCGCCACGCTTCGCTGTTTGCTCGCCGGACAGTTTGGGCGGTGGACGCGCCAAGAACGCCTTTGTATTTGCCTTCGAGTCGGCCTGTATCGGCGTTCCAGACATCATCTCCCTCGAAACCGTCTTCGTCGTTGTAGCGCATGAGGCGCTGGTAATTGATCTCGTTCCAGAGCGCGGCGGAAGCGTCCAACAGGTCCCGTAGCACCTGCTCATCGTCGTCGGTGAGCGGTCGCACGGTAAACGTGTTGGTACGCTTCATCGCCTGTGTTGATGTTCGAACGAGGATATCATGAAGGCTGGCCATCCATGGTGAAAGTGAAAGTGACGCCAACTGGGTGAGACTCACGACCAGCAGTATCACGGCAGTTTCTCACCGGAGCGTACGCGATTCTCTCCTGCCCTGTTCGCTCCTCGGTTCCGACTGAGTGTCGGAACACTCGTCACTCACGGGAAGGGCGGGATTCTCTCGCTGATTCAAGATAGCCCCGTCCGGGCGTCGTCTCCAACCTCGGTATCCGTTCTCAAAGTTCGGGAACGTCACGCCCCCTTCACGGTCGCTTGCGACGTAGTGGTAACTGAGGTGAGTACAATGACTACGTTCCGGGAGACGCTGACTGGGGTCGGACTGCTGACGATCGGGGCGACACTCGCTGCGCTCGTCCTCCTCCAGGGGTTCATGGCCCATCCGCCGATCGCGCTCCCGGTCGCACTGCTGACGATCGGGGCCGGCATCGCCACGCTCGACGTGCCCGAACCCACCGGCACGCCCGACGCCATCGGAACCGGCAGGCGGACGGCCTAACTCACTCCAGCAGGGATTCGCCGGTCATCGCTGCCGGCTTTTCGATACCCATCAGCGACAGCAGCGTCGGCGCGATGTCGGCGAGCGTCCCGCCCTCTCTGGCGGTCCGCCCGCCGTCAGTACCGTCGGGCGCGAGGTAGACGAACGGGACCGGGTTCAGCGTGTGGGCAGTATGCGGGTTCTCCTCCGTGCCCATGTCGTCGGCGTTGCCGTGATCGGCGGTGAGAACGACGTGTGCGCCGGCGGCTTCGAGGGCGTCGACGAGTCGCCCGAGTTGCGCGTCCACGGCTTCGACTGCCGCGATGGCGGCGTCCAGATCGCCCGTGTGGCCGACCATGTCGGGGTTCGCGAAGTTGAGCACCATCGCGTCGGGGTCCTCGCGCTCGACCACGTCGATGGCCGTGTCGGCGACCTCGGGCGCGCTCATCTCGGGTTGCTGGTCGTAGGTCGGCACGTCGGGGCTCTCTACGATCTCGCGGATCTCGCCGGGGAACTCCACCTCGCGGCCGCCGTTCAGGAAGTAGGTGACGTGGGCGTACTTCTCGGTCTCGGCGAGGCGAAGCTGGGTGTGGTTGGTGTCGGCGAGCACCTCGCCGAACACGTCCTCGGGCTGTCGTGGGGGGTAGGCGACCGGCACCCCGAACGTGCTGTCGTACTCGGTCATCGTCACTACGCGAGTCTCCGGCGGGTCGGTCTCGAAGTCCCAGTCGGGACGGATGTCGGCGAGCATCCGGGTTAGCTGGCGGGCCCGGTCCGATCGGAAATTGAAGAAGACCACGCTGTCGCCGTCTTCGAGCGCGGGGGCACCGTCGATCAGAGTCGGCTCGACGAACTCGTCGGTGTCGCCCTGGTCGTAGGACTCGGTGGCGGCGTCGACGGCCGTCGCCGCGGTGTGGTCGGCCTCGCGGTTCACGATGGCGTCGTAGGCACGCCTCGTGCGGTCCCAGTTCTCGTCGCGGTCCATCGCGTAGTAGCGGCCGGTGACGCTGGCGACGTGGCCCGTCCCCTGCTCGTCGGCGTGGGCCTGGAGGGCCGCGAGGTACGATTCACCACCCGTCGGCGAGGTGTCGCGGCCGTCGGTGAAGGCGTGGGTGACGGCGTCGACGCCGCGGTCGGCCGCGATGTCGATGAGGGCGTGGAGATGTGCCTGGTAGGAGTGGACGCCGCCGTCGCTGACCAGGCCCATGAAGTGAACCCGGCCGTCGTTGCCCTGGGCGTGGCCGAGCGCGGAGACGATGGCGTCGTTCTCGCGGAGGGTTCCGGCGTCGATATCGTCGGTGATGCGGGTCGCCTCCTGCTTGACGACGCGGCCGGCACCGATGTTGAGGTGGCCGACCTCGCTGTTGCCCATCTGTCCCTGGGGGAGGCCGACGCGGCGGCCGTGGGTTTCGAGCGTGCCGGCGGCTCCCTGCTGTCGATACCGGTCGAAGTTCGGTGTCTCGGCGGCGCGGACGGCGTCGCGGGCGTCCGTGTCGGGGTTGAGCCCCCAGCCGTCGAGAATGACCAGGCCCACCTGCATGTCCGAGGGGACGGCACAGGTGCCTAAAGAGGCGTCGGAGTCCCCGCTCTCGTCACCGACCCCGGCAGAGGGGTCGGCGACCACCGATGTTATATAAGAGGGGGGCCAGAGCTAACGCATGGCTTCCACGATCGTGGACGAGGACTTCGCTGACAGACTCGTCACCACCGCTCGGACAGCGGCCGGTGACAGCCTGCGCTCGCTCACGTATTTCACGCGCTCGAACTTCGAGCAACTGTATCTCCGCGAGGACCTCCAGCGGGACGCCGACCTCGATAGCTTCATCGGCCACGAGTGGCGTGGCTTCAAGAACACCACCAACGCCTATCGGGGCACCGAACTCGGCGAGTACAAGTACACCATCCGGGTCTTCGAGAACGGCTTTCTCGTCCGCGTCACCAGCGACCGCGACGGCGTGTTCCTGACCACCGACGGCGCGACCATCCGCGACTTCAACTCCTACGCGAAAGCCATCAAGGAAGTGCTGAACGAGAAGACCGGTCGCGACGACTGACCGGGCGCTTTCTGGACCGTCGTCCCCGGAGTCGGTGCGTAGCGTCCGGTCCCAGATGTTTTTGATGCCCCCCTTCGATGGGGTGGGTAATGACGCTCGACCCGGTGCATTTCGACGGCATCGCCCAGCTCGCCGGCCGTATCCAGAGCGGTGTCGACTCCAGCGACCACCGGGATTTCGCGGGCACTGTCTGGGCGGAGTTCCTCGACCCGCTCTACGTGGACGGCAGTCCGGTGCTGGAACCGCTCGGCGAGCAACGCCGCCGCCTCGTCGACGTCGAGGACGCCGCCCTCATGGAGTCCCCGTTTCCCACCCAGCACGGACTGGATTCTGGCACCATCAACCCCACGACGTTCAAGAACGGACTGGTCATCGACGTGGCACAGGCTGCGATGGCATCGGTCCCCTCGGAACTCGAACTCCACCGCGCGCGCTCGGTCGTGAGCACGGTCCACTCGAACGACGCCACCGTCGCCGTCGGCGAGGACGACTGGACCATGTTCGACGACGGCTTTAGCAGGGGCCGTATCCTCCAGGCACCCCGCGTCGACCGGTTCGAACAGACCGTCGTCCACGCGCTCGCGCTCTATCTCGCCGAGAGCCACCACGCCGATCTCCAGGCAGAGGTGGTCGACGATCTGTTGATTCTCGACGGCCCCATCTATCCCACCGGCCTGCTGAAGTGGACCAATCAGGACCCCACGCTCGCGGAAGTCCTCGTCGAGGACGAACGCCCCCGCGACGTGGTCCAGAACTACGTCGACCTCGTGGAGACGTTCGTC
This sequence comes from Halorientalis salina, assembly GCF_005049285.1. Lineage (GTDB taxonomy): Archaea > Halobacteriota > Halobacteria > Halobacteriales > Haloarculaceae > Halorientalis > Halorientalis salina. The sequence continues at coordinate 89,171 of NZ_SOSC01000005.1, forward strand.
ACACGCGACGTCCCGCTGATCGGCTTCGTCAAGAGCACGGCCTCGAAGGCCATCACCCGCGCGGTTCGCCGCCAGCACAACGCTCCCTGGGTCAACGACGCCGCTTTCTTCGAGCAACTGCTCCGCCGGACCGACGACGACGGCGAGACGGAGACCGACGCGCTGACCTTCACTAACTGGTTCGTCTCCCGATGCGGAGCCGACCGCACGCTCTCGGTGGAGGGTGACCTCGATCTGGACCTCGACAAGGAACTCGCCCCCGAGCAGTACGAGGTCACGTTCTTCGTCATCTACGACCCGCGCGAGGAGTTGCTCTATCGCGTCGAGGCCCCCTACGCGTTCACGAGCGACGAAGAATTGCGCGAAGACCTGACGATGCAGATGTTGACGGACGTGGCCGCACGGAACGGCCCACCCCTGGCCGTCGAGAAGGCCGACGAACTCGCGCGCATCAGCCGCCAGGAGAAGCGGGCACTCCAGCAGCAACTCGAAGACACGTTTTCGAGCGGCCAGCAGCGCGAGTACAACGACGTGCGCTGGGACCACGTCGAGTGAGAGATCGAGCGCCCGCTCCCCGTTCGTCGTATTTTCCGAACAATTATGAACGGAAACGAGTCTATCGACGGACAATGAGTTTGCTCGACTACATGAAGTCCCGTCGGTCACCAGCGTATCGAACGTCGTCGATCGCAGTTAGTGGAGGCCGCCACCGATGAGACGTGGCCTCCGCATCGGAATCGTGCTGGTTCTGGCGCTCTCGATCGCCGGTGCTGGCTGCTCCGCGCTCACTGGTAATGGAACGCCCACACCCGCAAACGAGACCACTTCGAGAACGCCCGCCACCGTGACGCCGACGACTCCCCAATCGAATACCACTGCGACGCCTGAGGAAAACGCGTCCGAAAGTCCGGCCCCTGGCAACAACACCACACGTAACGAGTCCGGAGAGTCGCTGCCGAAATACGCCGCGATGATGAGCGATATCTTGCGATCGGACGATACGAATATGTCCTCGCTCGATTTGCCGGGGGAGAACAGTACGACCTTACACTCCAGCCAAATCGAGATCAAGTCGGTCGAACTCGAACCGTACGGGAACGAATCGAACAACGACACTCGACTCAGGGTCGAATACTACAATACTGAAGACGGGTTGAACGAGATCCGTGTCGCCGCCCTCGCATACACTCACGCGATGAATAATTCGCTACAAAGCGATGAGATTCTCTCTTTCGACGAAGTTGATGTTATTTCATATCAAAATAGAACTTCAACGGAACCAGCAGCACGTGTAAAAATTGACGGAGCATGGGTACTCAAATATATAGAAGGTGCTTGGAATGGGGAGTCATTTTTAAAATCAATTACTGCGACAGCTAGTGAATATAAATATGGCAATTTTGGGCCGAGTCCATATAATTTCAAACAGCGTCTTGAAAAACAATCACCAGAGAATGTTTCCATTGTTCGGGTCGAAGAATATGGTGCAATGGTGTTTGTTGATTATTCAACGGTGACACATCCAAAAAACACAGATAAGCGGATGAATGAGATGATAAAAATATTAGAGACATATAGCAAAAGCGACAATAAGGACGAATTCAGTAGTGGTCATGATATATATAATTCAAATACGACAATTGGCCCAGATTTATATCTAGAAGAACGATACGTTGAGAACAGTAACACACATGATGTCAAAACCTGGCAAATACAAAATTCAGTTGATACTTCCAAGATTGCCACCAATGAAATGTCATATAATGAGGTTTCATTATTAATTGAGGACAGACTCAATTATGAATCTAATATACTAGGTAAATAATACATTATCAGTTATTGATTGCAATATATTGAATTACCACAAAGAGAAACAATTAAAACATCCTGAATTTCTATAATCCTCCAGTATTCCCAGATTCCCCGCCATCTTTGACACTATCAGAATCATCTGATCCTTTATCAGATTCTTCATCACTTTCATCAACGCTATATGGACTATCTCCATTGTCCCCCTCATAACAGCACTCTACTGTTCCCTCGACTTCACCAGTATTTTCGTCGATGACGGTATTGTAGCCTTCCTTATCCACACTCGGCGCGGCCTCGACGTATTCGCCCCCGTCAACCCCCGATCGATAGAACCCTTGTCGGTGATCACCACCACCACTACGACGAGCCTGCGGTCGGACGACCAGTGACTCGTTCGTCCGCTGCCCGGCTACGTCGATGACGGTCGCAGTCACGTTCCGGGGCGTCGCGTTAGCGAACGTGAACTCGTGGTCCACAGCCTGCTGGTCGCCCCCGATGGCTTGACTCCCCACCTCGCTATCGTTCTCGTGCCACTCGACGCGTTCGAGGGGGACGTTCCCGGCGCTCGCGTCGGCGGTATAGGTCGTATCACTGCCAACGGTCGGGTTTTCCGTTCCGGAGAGCTGTACCGACGGCCCGGTGCCTGCGTTCGCTTCGACGTACAGCGTGTCCGACTGATTCAAACCGTCCTCGCCGGTGACGGAAACGGTCACGTTGTACTGGCCGATGCGGGTCGGACGGAACGTGGTCGTCCCGCAACTCCCACAGGACGGTTCGAGGGTCGAGCCGTTGGGTGCCTCGATCGTCCAGTTGTAGGCGGTGATCGATCCGTCGGGGTCGCGGGAACCGGTCGCGTCCAGTTGCACCGTCGCACCGACGGTCGTCTGCTGGTCCAGCCCGGCGTCGGCCAGCGGCGGCTCCCCGGCGAGGCCGACCCCCGGCGCCCCTGTAGACAGTACGACTACCACGAAAACCCCCACTACCACCGATCTCATGTCCGTACACCTGGCCGTACTTTCGGTTTCACACTTAAACCTGGCTAGTCTGTTGGCCCGTTGTCAGGTAGTCTCGTGGGACACGGGACTGGCGAGGTGACTGGCAGCGACTCTCACGAGGGGCACCGCTCCGAAATCGTTTTGACTGGGGCGCGCGGACCGTCGGTATGCCGACGGAATCAGCGCAGAATTACGACCCTACGAAGGGCCGGAAGTTCATTTTTGTAACCGGCGGGGTCATGTCAGGGCTCGGAAAGGGAATCACAGCCGCGAGTACCGGACGACTACTCGCCAACGCCGGGTTCGACGTGACTGCCGTGAAGATCGATCCGTACCTCAACGTCGACGCGGGGACGATGAACCCCTACCAGCACGGGGAGGTCTACGTCCTGAAAGACGGCGGTGAGGTCGACCTCGATCTGGGGAACTACGAGCGGTTCCTCGACATCGACATGACCTTCGACCACAACGTCACGACGGGCAAAGTCTATCAGGAGGTCATCGAGCGGGAGCGCTCCGGCGACTACCTGGGCAAGACCGTCCAGATCATCCCGCACATCACCGACGACATCAAGCGCCGGATCCGGGAAGCGGCAGAGGGTCACGACGTCTGTATCGTCGAGGTCGGCGGCACAGTCGGAGACATCGAAGGGATGCCCTTCCTGGAGGCCCTGCGACAGTTCGCACACGAGCAAGACGAGGACGATATTCTCTTTACCCACGTCACGCTCGTGCCCTACTCGAAGAACGGCGAGCAGAAGACCAAACCCACCCAGCACTCCGTGAAGGAACTGCGTTCTATCGGTCTGCAGCCGGACATCCTCGTCGGGCGCTGTGAGGACAAACTCCACCCAGACGTCAAGGAGAAAATCGCGCTGTTCTGCGACGTGCCCACCGAAGCGGTGTTCTCGAACCCCGACGTCGAGGACATCTACCACGTCCCGCTGATGGTCGAGGAGGAGGGACTCGACCAGTACGTCATGGAGCGACTCGACCTGGCCGAGGAGGCGCTCCCCGAGGACGAGCGGGACAACCGCTGGCGGAACCTCGTGACACAGGAGACGACGGGCGAGATCGACATCGCACTCGTCGGGAAGTACGGCCTCGAAGACGCCTACATCTCCATCCACGAGTCGCTCAAACACGCCGGACTGGAGGCCGGCGTCGACGTGAATCCCATCTGGGTCCACTCCGAAGAACTGGCGGACGGCTACGACGGGGAACTCGACGACGTCGACGGCGTCGTCGTCCCCGGTGGCTTCGGCTCCCGCGGCATCGAAGGGAAGATCGAGGCCGTACGGTACGCCCGTGAGAACGACCTACCGTATCTGGGACTCTGTCTGGGCTTCCAGATGGCCGTCGTCGAGTTCGCGCGGAACGTCCTCGGACTGGACGACGCCCACTCGGCCGAGATCGAACCGGAAACATCCCACCCGATCATCGACCTGCTGCCCGAGCAGTACGACCTGGAGGACATGGGCGGAACGATGCGACTCGGTGCCCACGAGACGGACATCGACGAGGGGACCGTCGCACACGAGATCTACGGCGACACGTCCTGTACGGAGCGCCACCGCCACCGCTACGAGGTCAATCCCGAGTACATCGACGACCTGGAGGAGGCAGGACTACGGTTCTCCGGCCACACCAACAACCGCATGGAGATCCTCGAACTCCCCGACCACCCGTACTTCGTGGGCACGCAGTTCCACCCCGAGTTCCGCTCGCGGCCCGGCCGGGCCTCACCGCCCTTCGTCGGCCTGCTGGAGGCGATCCTCGACGGTGACGACGCTCGCGGTCGCACCGAAGAGGAGGTGGAGGCATAATGGTCGACGTCGATTCGTTCATCGACGAGAAGATCGAGGAGATCGCCGAATCGGTCGGCGACGCCCACGCCATCATCGCGCTGTCGGGCGGCGTCGACTCCTCGACGGCCGCGGCACTGGCCTACGAGGCCATCGGCGACCAGTTGACCCCCGTCTACGTCGACACCGGACTGATGCGGAAAGGCGAGACCGAGGAGATCCGCGAGACCTTCGACTACATGGACTCCCTGCGCATCGTCGAGGCCAAAGACCGCTTCCTCGACGCCCTCGAAGGCGAGACCGACCCCGAGGAGAAGCGCCACATCATCGGCGAGCAGTTCATCCGCGAGTTCGAGACGGTCGCCAACGAGGTCGAGGCGGACTACCTCGTCCAGGGGACGATCTACCCCGACCGCATCGAGAGCGAGGGGACGATCAAGTCCCACCACAACGTCGGCGGGCTGCCCGACGTCGTCGACTTCGAGGGCATCGTCGAGCCGATGCGGGACCTCTACAAGGACGAAGTACGGGAGGTCGCGCGCGAACTCGACTTAGAGGAGATCATCTCCGAGCGGATGCCGTTCCCCGGTCCCGGGCTCGCGGTCCGCATCATCGGCGAAGTCACCGACGAGAAACTCGACGTCGCACGCGAGGCCAACCACGTCGTCGAGGAAGAACTCGAAGACCACGACCCGTGGCAGGCGCTCGCGGCCGTCATCGGCAAGGCGACGGGCGTCAAGGGCGACAACCGCGTCCACGGGTGGGTCGTCGCCGTCCGGTCGGTCGAGAGCCGTGACGGGATGACCGCCCGCGCCCAGGAGGTCGACTGGGGGACGCTCCAGCGCATCCAGTCGCGCATCACCGGCGAGAACGACAACGTCGCGCGCGTCCTCTACGACGTGACACACAAGCCGCCGGCGACGATCGAGTACGAGTAACCCTCGACACCTTCTTTTCGCTGGCACGGGTGGTCGCCGCTATCGATGGCGAATCCCGACCTCCCAGGAGTCCCGGAGCCGATCCGCTCGACCGTCCGGGCAGTGCCGGTCTGCAACCCGCTCTTGCTGGCCATCGCGGGCGTCGTCTACGCGCTCGTCCTCGGCGTCCTCGTCGTGCTGTGGTGGGGCGTCGCGGCGCTCGGTGGGGTTCCCGCACCTCCGCTTTCGCTCCGGACGGCCGCGCTCCTGTGGGGCGTCGGGGTCGGGCTGGCACTCCTGCGGGACACGGCCAGGAAGCGTCGGATGGCCGTCGAGATCACTCCCGGGTGGGTACGGCGGACGTTCGGGGCGAACACGGTGACGGTTCCGCGGGCCGAGATCGCGGACGTGCAGGTACGGGTGACCGTCGCTGACCGACTCGCCCGCACCCGGACGTTCGACGTGTACGACGCCGACGGCCACAGGCTTCGATTGCCACGCGTCCGCGACGCCGACGCCATCGAGCGCGCACTGCAGGCCGATGTCGAGGACCGGGGAGACGGAGCGGACGGCGACGACGAGGGAGCGGAGCCAGCGGGCCAGGACCGTGAGAGCCAAACCCCGGGGGCGTCACGGAACGATACATGAACGCAGTCATCGCCGGTCCCGACGAGCACGACCTGGGGACGGCACTCGACGAGACGGGTATCGTCGTCACGCGCGCGGGCGGCACCGCGAACCGTCCTGCACTGGAAGACGCCGGCATCGTCGACGCCGACGTGCTGGTGCTGACCGACACCGAGCTCGCGACCTCGATCCCGGTCGCCAAGGACTTAAACGACGACCTGCACGTCATCGTCTACGCGAGCGACTCGCTCCCGGAGTTCGCGAAGGGACAGGCCGACATGCTGCTCGACCCGGAGCTGTTCAGCCCCGAGGCCGTCGCGGAAGAACTCGCTGCCGACTGAGATCTACAGGGAACGCGCCAGTCGTTCGAGGCGCACACTGCCGCCCGTCCGGAACGGGACGCCGTGTCCCATCCCGGCAATCTCGAACGACGGGGCACGGTCGGCGAGATCCTGGATGCTCGCCGCCACGTCGTCCGTGTCGTAGCTCATGAGCCACGGCGACGGCCGGAGGTCGCCACCGGACTCGACGACGAGGTCGCCGAGGAACGCGGCATCCAGCGAGTCGCTGACGTAGGCGACGTGACCCGGCGTGTGCCCGGGCGTGTGGTACGCAGTGAAGGACCCGATCTCGTCACCGTCTTCGACCGTTTCGACGGGAAGACCCGGTGGCTTGAGTACGGGGCCGAGAACGGTCTGGAGGAGGCCCTTGTGATTGGTGACCGGCGGTCGTTTTTCCCCGGAAACGAGCGGTGCGTCGGCCTCGCCGACGTAGACCGTCGCATCGAGTCCAGGGAGTCGACCCAGCGTCCCGACGTGGTCGAAGTCGTAGTGGGTCAGGAGAACGCGGTCGAGGTCCTCGGGAGCATGTCCGGCTTCCTCGATACCGAGGACGAGGGATCGGCTGTCCCAGGGGTTGCCTGCGTCGACGAGCGTCAGCGTCCCGCCGTCGTCGACGAGATAGGCGTTCACCCCGAACAGGTCGTACCACCAGAGACCGTCCCCGAGAGCGGTGACCATGTGTCCGTTCGGACCTGGAGCGAGTAAAAGCCACGTCTGGCGGCAGACTGGGCTCCCGCGTGGTGGTCGCCCGAACCGATAAGGCAGGGCCGACCGACCTGTCGGTATGGCACTCGACAGGCTTCCCGACCTCGACCCGGACGACGGCGAGGTCATCGACGAGGAACTGGCGGTGACCGACGACGTGCTGGTGAAAGTCTTCGCGCTCGGTCCCGGTGCGACGCTCGATCCGCACGAACACGCCGACGCAACGAACGTCTTCCACGTGGTGGAGGGGACGGTCACGGTCCTCCAGGGCGACGACGCGGAGACCGTAACTGCACCGGGAGTCGTTCTCAACGAACGGGGGCAGGCACACGGGGCACGCAACGACACGGACGAAACGGCAGTGCTGACCGCGAGCCTCTGTCCACTTCCAGGGTAGGGCCGCGCTTACGGGACGATTTCTCCGACCGACGATCCGTTTCGTTTCCGACAGAGACGGGAGGAACCCGCCGATGTGCCGGTAAACGCCGATTTCTCGACCCGGATAGTTTCGCGTGTACGGACGGCCACAAAGCACATAACGGGCATTTACTGGCGGTCGTAGACGACGCTTTCCGCATCCGATCATAGCCAGCCGGCAGACTGTTCATAACAATGGGCGGGAACGTGGACGGTTCTCCTCGTATCCTATGACTGGATTACCCATTCGTAATCCGACAACCAGTGCAAGCCGCCGTCGTCGACCCCACGACAGATTGGGCAGACGACGGTTCAGAGGGACGACGGCCGCCCGTTCGAGTTCGTCCCCGGGACCAACCCCGTTCACCTCGGCTCCGACCCGCCTGAACGACACTCTCGCGGGAGGCGGGGTCGCATGACCGGTACGCGAGGACGCTGGCAGGCCGGCATACTCGTCGCCCTGCTCTGTTGTTCGGTCTTCGCCCTGGCCGTGCCCGCCGGCGCGACCGATACAGGAGGGGCGTCGACCGACCTCGCGCAAAGCAACGATACCGACTCCGAGGAGTCGTTCGCCATCAGACAAGGGGGAGAGTGTTACGAAGTCAGGCCCCTGGGAGACGGTACGCAGACGATCGAGGACTACTACAATTATAGCACCGCCGCCGATTTCAGCTCGGCTGGGACGACCGCCCTCCAGGACAACCAGGTGAGTAACCTCTTTGTCTATCACGGAAGTGAGGGGTACAGTCTTGTTTTCCTCCACGACGAGTACGCCGATGACGCAGCCCACGGGAGCACGCTCACGATGGAGTTCTCCGGGCTCCCCGCCGACGGTGAGTGGGCCGTCAGGGACGACTACTACACGATCGATAACCAGACTCAGGACGACGATTACACCATCGAGGAGACCTACACCAAGATCGACTGGAAGTGGACGGACGACCGAACCGACGGCGGCGCCTTCCGTGGACTGACCGCCTCGGAAGAGGTCAGTATCACCATCGATCCAGCGTTCAACGAGGCGGCCGACCACTGGGGCGACTGGTATAGCGCCGGCGGTGACGACCGCGTCGAGAGCTGGCGGCTCTACACCGACAGGGAAACCACTCAGGAGTTAGAGATGGACAGCAACGTCACGGTCACCCGTTCGTCGTGTGACTCGACAGCCCCCTCGGCGGAACTCGAGGCAAGTTCCGGGAGCGTCCCCGTCGACGAGTCCGTCACATTCGACGCGGGTGCGAGCACGGACGACTCGGCGATCAGCGAGTACCGCTGGGACTTCGACGGTGACGGGTCCGTCGAACGGACGACCTCGGACGCGACGATCACCCACACGTACGGAACGGCCGACACGTACGACGCCAGTGTCACGGTGGCTGACGAGGCGGGCAACACCGATACGGCGACCGTCTCCGTGACTGTCACCGACGAATCCGACGGTTCCGATGGTGACGACGGCAGCGATGGATCTGACGGTTCCGATGGTGACGACGGCAGCGATGGATCTGACGGTTCCGATGGTGACGATGGCAGCGATGGATCTGACGGATCAGACGGTGACGATGGCAGCGATGGATCTGACGGCTCTGATGGCGACGATGGCAGCGATGGATCTGACGGCTCTGATGGTGACGACGGCTCCGATGGATCTGACGGCTCTGATGGCGACGATGGCAGCGATGGATCTGACGGCTCTGATGGTGACGACGGCTCCGATGGATCTGACGGTTCCGATGGTGACAATGGCAGCGATGGATCTGACGGCTCTGATGGCGACGACGGCTCCGATGGGTCTGATGGTGACGACGGCGAGGACACGGAACCACCGACCGCCGACATCGTGATCCCGGAGACCGTGACCGTCGACGAGACCGTCACGATCACTGCCGAGAACGTCACGGATCAGAGCGAAATCACGCACGTCTGCTGGTACGTCGACGGAGAACCGGGTCCCGACGGTCGAACCCTCGAAGAGACGTTCTCGACTACCGGAACCCACACCGTCACCGTCGAATTACGGGACAGCGCCGGGAACTCCGACAAGCTAACGGAGGAGTTCGAGGTGACCGCCGAGGAATCCGACGGTGACGGCGGTAACGACGGCAATGACGGCTCCGACGGTTCCGATGGCGACGAATCCGACGGAAGCGACGGTGACGACGGTGACAGCGGAGACGGAGACGAAAGCGACGACTCGGCGGACGACGAGATCGACATCGATCCGAGCGGGTCGATGGCCGACTATTCGGGCGATTACGGTCCCTACTTCGAGGAGTCAACCAGCAACCCCGCGGTCGAGTACATCGAACTCAACGCGAGTTCGATACCACGCGGCGAGGCGGTCGAAGTGAGCGTCTGGCTCTCGGACACCGAGGACATCGACGACGAGTACGGGTTCGATCTGACCGTCCACAGAGAGGGACACAACGGCAGTAACGCCACGGTCGTGAACGAATCCGAGTTGACGATATCGCCAGGGCAGCGGTCCGTTACCTCCTCGTCGCTGGTGTTCGAGAAGTCGGGCGCGTACCGGGCGGTCATCGGCAACCACAGCAGGTCGTTCACCGTCGAGAACGAGACGGACGACGACGAGTCAACGACGGACAACGACGAGTCAACGACTGACGACGGGTCGGACGGAGACGAGTCGACCGAGCAGGACGTCGACAGCGACCCCGAGGAGGAAGGGCTGAGTCAGGAAACGCCCGGTAACCAGACGACGGTCGATCAGCGGACGGTTACTGCGGGCACCGCCAACGTGACGACCGAAACCGAGACAGCCACGACCGAAACCGACACGGCACGGACCGAGAGCGACACGGAGACACCCGAGACCGAAACCGAGCGTTCGGAGACTACGACTAGTTCCGACGGTCCCGGATTCGGCATCCTCGGTGGGTTCGTCGCGGTGGTGCTCTCGGTCGCTGCAGTGACGCGACGGTACTAGGCGTCACGTTGCAGTCACTCGCGGGTCGCGAGACCGGCGAGGTGGGCCGCTTCGGGGAGGATGATCTCCTCGACGCCGAGCGTCGCGGCGTCCTCGCTGCCGGGGAGACAGAACACGGGGACGCCGTCGGCGATCCCGGCGGTCGCACGGGTACAGATGGCCTTCGTGCCGACTTTTTCGTAGGAGAGGAGACGCAGGAGTTCGCCGAACCCAGGCAGTTCCTTGTCGAAGAGCGGTTCCGAGGCCTCGACGGTCACGTCGTCGGGCGTGACGCCGGTCCCGCCGGTCGTGAGGACGAGGTCTACGTCACTCCGGCTGACCAGCGCGTCGACCGCGTTCTGGATGCCGTCGTAGTTGTCTCGAACGACGTCCCTGACCGCGATCTCGTGGCCCGCGTTCTCGACGGCCGCCTGAATGGCGTCGCCCGACGGGTCGTCTTCGCGTGTGCGCGTCGATGACACCGTCACGATGCCGACGCCGAGGTCAGCCTTGTCGTGGGCGTGGTGGTCGTGGTCAGTGTGGTCGGCGTGCTGATCGTGCTCGGCGTGGTCACCATGGTCGTCCCCGCCGGGGTCATCGTCCGGGGGGTCCGCGTCCTCGTCTTCCTCGTCCGCCGCGTCGTCGTCGGTGTATCGGCTGTCGCGTGACTGGAAGTCGACCATGGGCGGTGTTGTGGTGCCGTGCTTGTAAACTTCCCCTGCGAGATCCGGCAGCGTTTTGGACACGCGAGCGTACCTACGGAGTATGCAGGCAGTTCAGTTCTCGGAGCACGGCGATACCGATGTCCTGGAATACGGCGAGTTCGCAGATCCGGACCCGGACGACGACGAGGTCCTCGTGGACGTGAAAGCGGCCGCGCTGAACCACCTCGACGTCTGGACACGGCGCGGCCTCCCGGGGATCGACCTGGAGATGCCGCACATCCCCGGCAGCGACGCCGCGGGGGTCGTCGAGTCGGTCGGTGACGACGTGAGCCGTTTCGAGCCGGGCGACCGCGTCGCCGTCTCCGCGGGCGTCTCGTGTGGCCACTGCGAGTTCTGCCGAGACGGCGATCCGACGCTGTGTGTCAACTTCCACATCATCGGCGAGCACGTCCGTGGCGTCCACGCCGAACAGGCGGCCGTCCCGGCTGACAACCTCGTACCGGTTCCCGACGGCGTCGACTGGGAAGTCGCGGGGTCGACCTCGCTCGTGTTCCAGACCGCCTGGCGGATGCTGATGACGCGTGCGGAGGTCAAACCCGGCGAGACGGTGCTGGTGCTCGGTGCCAGCGGTGGCGTCGGCCACGCCGCGCTCCAGATCGCCAAGTACGCCGGTGCGGAAGTGTACGCCACGGCGAGCAGCGAGGTGAAACTCGAGTACGCGCGGGAACTCGGCGCCGACGAAGTCATCAACTACGAGAACGAGGACTTCGCCGACGAGATCCGCGACCTGACGGGCAGGCGCGGCGTCGACGTGGTGGTCGACCACGTCGGGGCCGCGACCTGGCAGAACTCACTGGCGAGTCTGGCGAAAGGAGGCCGGGTCGTCACCTGCGGCGCGACGACCGGTCCGAACCCCGAAACCGACATCAACCGCATCTTCTGGAACCAGCTCAACGTGCTCGGGTCGACGATGGGGACGCCCGGCGAGGTCGACGACGTGCTGGAACTGGTCTGGGAGGGGCACCTCGAACCCCGCGTCCGGGACACCCTGCCGATGAGCGAGGCGAGCCGGGCCCACGAGATGCTGGAGAACCGCGAGGGGTTCGGCAAGGTCGTCGTCGTCCCCGACAGCGAACTGTAACCCGTGACCGACGACACCTACGTCCACGAACCGGACGCTGATCGCGCGGGCACAGCCCCTGCTGGCGACGACGGAGACAGTCCCGGAACCGGGCCCGCGGACACGTACCCGCGGAACACGCCGTCGGAAACCGGGGCGGAGTTCGACTGGCGCGGCTGGCTGCTGGTGGGTGCCGTCGTGACGGCCTTCCTGATCGTCCCGGGGATACTCTACCTCCTCCCGACGGCACGTGGGGCCATTGCGGGTCTCGGACTCGGGCTCCGACACACCTACCTGGTCTTGCCGCTGGTTCCCGCGTTCCTGCTCGGCCTCGTCGCCGTCTGGTCGGCCGTTCGTTCTCGTTCGAGATAACTGCGGCCGAAACCACCTGTTGTCCGCAACTCTCCGTTCTCAATATTGGGCCTGAAGCCCGAATCCTTATTCCGGGCTGTGTCAAACATCGGCGTACGCTGAGCGATGGCCTTCCAGTACACTCCGTACACTGCGCCTGTGTTCCTCTCGGCCGTAGTGGGGCTTGGAGTGGCTGGGTTCGCGCTCCAGAACCGGGACCGGCCGGGAGCGTTCCCCTTGGCGGTGTTCCTGGTCGGTGCCGGCCTCTGGTCGTTCGCCGAGGGGATGAACCTCGCACACGCCGACCTGGCCGGGAAGGTGTTCTGGACGAACGTCGAGATCGCCATCACCGGACTCGTTCCGTTGTCGTTTCTGTGGCTGGTGCTCGAGTACACCGGCAACGAAAAGTGGATGACCCCGTGGACGCTGGGCGTCTTGCTCGTCGAGCCGATCCTGAACGGGGCCATCGTCTGGTTCCGCCCGACGTACGTCCGGACCGAGCTCGGGGTCACCACTGTCGACGGGTTCCGGGTCATCACCGAGGCGTTCGGGCCGTGGTATTTCGTCCACCTCATCTACTCGTATCTGGTCATCCTCGTGGCCGGAGCGTTCCTGTTGCGCGTCATTCTGTTCGCTGAGGGACTCTACCGCGCCCAGGCGACGGCATTGCTCGTCGCCGCGTTCGTTCCCGCGGTCGGGAACGTCCTGTATACCTTCGACTACCTCCCGGCCGGGATCGACCCGACGAACGTCGGATTCCTGTTCACCGGCATCATCATCGCCGCGACGATCCTCCGCAGGCAACTGCTCGAAATCGTGCCGGTGGCTCGCGAGGTCGCCCGGGACGAGGTCTTGGAGAACCTCGAAGACCAGGTCATCGTCACGGACGAGAACGACCGCATCGCCGACCTGAACCCCGCCGCGGTCGACCTGCTCGACTGCACCGAAGACGAAGCGATCGGCAGGCCCATCGGGGAGTTGCTCCCCGAGATCGCCGAGATCCTCGACGCGGAGGGGAGCGGTCGGACCCAATCGGAACTCTCAGTGGAGAACGGCGGCGGCGTCCGGTACTACGACGTGCGAATCAACCCGCTACACCGCGCCGGCGGGATGGTCGCGGGCCAGCTGATCAGTCTCCGGGACGTGACCGAACAGCGCCAGCAACGCCAGCGACTGGACGTGCTCAATCGCCTGCTGCGGCACAACCTCCGCAACGAGATGAACGTCATCGCCGGCAACGCGGAACTGGTCGAGCGAAAGCTCTCCGACACCGAACTCGTCGACCGCATCGAACAGATCGAGGCGACCGCCAGCGAGATCACCGCGCGGAGCGACAAGGTCGGTCGGGTCGCCCGCATGCTCGACGACGCCGAGACGGTCGAGATGAACCTCGAAGACATCGTCATGGCGGAAGTCGAACAGATCCGCGAGCGGTACCCGGCGGCCGATATCACGGTCGATATCCCCTCCAAGCGTCGCGTCGTGGCCGGTTCCTCGGTCACCATCGCCATCCACGAACTGCTGGCCAACGCGATCGAACACAACGACGGGCAACCGGCCGTCTCCGTCACCAGCCGGGCCTCGGAGCAGTTCACCGTCCTGGAGATTTCGGACAACGGTCCCGGGATCGACGATCACGAACTCGACGTGCTCGACGAGGGCAAGGAGACCGCCCTCCAGCACGGCAGCGGCGTCGGCCTCTGGGTCGTCAACTGGGTCGTCGAACAGTTCGGCGGCCGCCTCGTCTTCGAGAACGACGGCGACGGCTGTACCGTGACGATGAAACTCCCGCGCCGAACCGGCGACGCCGAGGACGGCCCCGAGTCCCAGAGCCTCGACGACGCGGCCCCGGATCCGTCGAACGGCCTCCGATCCGAGCGACAACAGACGGTCGAGGGCCGTGACTAGCAACCTGCAAGGACGCTTTTGGGACGGTTCGTGGTACGGCATGCCATGACAACGACAGCGGAGGTCGCGGACTTCGTACAGAGCGTTTCCTACGACGAACTCAGCGACGAGGCGGTCACCGAACTGGAGAAGCGCGTCCTCGACTCGGTCGGCATCGCCATCGGTGCCCTGGGTGCCGAACCGGTCGACATCGTCGCCGAGACGGTCTTCGAGGTCGAAGAGGACGGCCCCTGTCAACTGTGGGGGCGAGACGGGGCCGCGTCCCCGCCCCAGGCGGCCATGCACAACACCGCCCTGACCCGGTATCTCGACTACATGGACTCGTTTCTCGCCCCCGGGGAGACGCCGCACCCGAGCGACAACATCGCCAGCGTCGTCGCCTGCGGCGAACTCGTCGACGCCACCGGCCGGGAACTCCTCGAAGGCATCGGCGTGGCTTACGAGGTCCAGGGGGAACTCGCCTGGAACGCCCCCGTTCGGGACCGCGGCTTCGATCACGTGACCCACACCGTCATCTCGGCGGCCTGCGGGGCCGGGAAGGTCCTCGGTCTCGACCGCGAACAGCTACGCAACGCGATCGGCATCGCCGGTACCGCCCACAACGCGCTCCGGGTGACCAGAACGGGCGGCATCAACGAGTGGAAGGGGGTCGCCAGCGCCAACGCCGCCCGGAACGCCGTCTACGCCTGCCTGCTCGCCCGCAACGGGATGGAGGGGCCGACGAACCTCTTCGAGGGCCAGAAGGGGTGGAACCAGATCATCGCCAGGACCGACTTCGAGGTGAACCTGGACCCCGGGTGTGGCCACGTGTTCGACACGATGACCAAGCGCTACGTCGCCGAGACGTACGCCCAGTCGGCCGTCGAGGGCATCGTCGAACTCGCCGCGGAGTTCGAGATCGACCCCGACGACGTGGAGGCCATCCACCTCGAAACCTTCCACGGTGCGAAACTCATCATCGGCGGCGGCGAGGGGAGTCGCTACGAGGTCGAGACCAAAGCCCAGGCCGACCACTCGCTGCCCTACATGCTCGCGGCCGCGCTCGTCGACCGCGAGCTGACCAGCGCCCAGTACGACCCCGACCGCATCCAGCGCGACGACGTGCAGCGACTCCTCCGGGTCGTCGACGTCGAGGAGAACGACGCGTTCACCAAGCGGTTCGAGGACGGCGAGATGCCCGCCGCCATCCAGGTCGTGCTCGACGACGGGACGACCTTCGACGTCGAGAAGGACGCCTTCCAGGGCCACCCGACCCAGCCGATGACCTGGGACCGGATCGAAGCGAAGTACGAGCGATTGGCCGCCCAGCGGTACGACGACGAACGCGTCCGAAACATCGCGGCCGTGGTCGAAACGCTCCGCGACCGCGACGTCGGCGATCTGGTCTCCCTGCTCGACTGAGCGGGGTCGCAGGCTCGGACGGAACGGGCGGTCACGGACCGAATAGTGCTCGCCGCCCGTGTGACACGCTATCTTGATACAGCGAGAGAATCCCGCCGTTCACGGCGTTGACGAGACGCGAAGCGTCTCGTTCGCACACCAGAACGCTTCGCGTTCTGGGGACGGGCGTGAATCGCGTCCGCTCCGATGAGAAACCGCCGCGTCACTGCCGATCGTGAGTCTCCACCACCTGACGCGAGTTCCACTTTCGCCGCGGGTGGCTGCCCTTTAATACACCCTGCGTTGTACGGGAAACTGGCCGATGAAACGCTCCAACACGTTCGTCGTGCGCCCGCTCTCCAATGATGGAGAACAGGTGCTACGGGACCTGTTGGACGCGTCCGCCGCTCTCTGGAACGAGATCAATTATCAGCGCCTCATGCGGTACAACGACGAAGACGGCTTTGAGGGTGAAGACGTGTGGGACGCCGACACGGGCCGACTCGAAGGAAAATACAAGGGTGTTCTCGGCGCTTCCACTGCCCAAACTGTCCGGCGGGCAAACAGCGAAGCGTGGCGCGGGTTCTTCGAGAACAAGAAGGCGTATCACGACGAGTCCAACACGTCGGTCAAAGAACATCCGGAACCGCCGGGATTCCGTGGCAACGAAGACGACGGACGTGTCCTCAAAGGCGTCGTCCGAAAAGACGCATACACCGTCAAATGGGGCGACCGCTCCCGACTTGAGATCGTCGTCGGAGAAGAACTCCGAGACAGGCACAACAGCCCGAAAAGCCGTCTCCGGCTGGAAATTGTTGGCGATCCGAACTGGCCTGACTACGAGGACCAGAGCCGGTTGGAATTCTGGTATGACGAGACCGATTGCACCTTCCGAGCTTCGCAGCCCGTGACTGTTTCTGACGAGACACGGGACACTCCACTGGCCGACGAGACGGCCGCTCTGGACATTGGTGCAAACAATCTCGTCGCCTGTACCACCACGACCGGCGAGCAATACCTGTACGAAGGCCGCCAGTTGTTCGACCGCTTCCGTGAGACGACGCGAGAGATCGCCCGATTGCAGGCCAAGCTACCGGAAGACCGGGACAGCAGCGAGCGCATCCGGCGACTGTACCGGAAGCGGACTCGACGCCGCGACCATGCCCAAGAAGCGTTGTGTCGCGATCTACTGGAACGCTTGTACACCGAAGGTATCAACACGGTGTACGTCGGTGGCCTGACCGACGTGTTAGACACGCACTGGTCGGTTGAGACCAACACCAAGACGCACAACTTCTGGGCGTTCGTGAAATTCACGAAGCGACTGGCGTGTACCGCCGAGGAGTACGGAATCTCCGTCGAGATTCGGTCGGAGGCGTGGACCAGTCAGGAGTGCCCGCAGTGTGGCGGCACAGACCGGACGACGCGACACCAAGACACGCTCACTTGTCCATGTGGGTTCGAGGGCCATGCCGACCTCACGGCGTCGGAAACGTTCCTGGAGCGGTATGCAGAGCAGGCAGTCAGGCCGATGGCACGGCCCGTGCGGTTCGAGTGGGACGACCACGTCTGGTCGGAGTCACCACGCTCTCACCGTCCCAAAGAACAGCGCACAGACCCGAGTATCGTCCACCGTGACGGGAATGTTGCCTCCGGGGTCGTTCGGAAATCGGAGATTTCCGTGATGACGAGAATCTCTGATTCTCGGACCGAATCGGCATAGCCGAGACTCCCACGGAGGAAACCCCGGCGTTCATGCCGGGGAGGATGTCATCCTTCGCCCTCGGACTGGTAGGGCTCGCCCACGGCGTGTCTGGGGAGCATGTTCCGGACCTCCGTTTCGAGGTCCTCGGCGGTCTCGAACCCGTCGGCGTTCGAGTCGGCGATGATCGCACCGAGGTTCACCGTTCCGTCCGCCAACTGCAGCGTCACGTCGTCGAACGCCTCGCTCGCGGTGTCGGGGTCCAGCGGGTAGTGGAGTTCGGCCGCCAGCTCGCTGAGTTCGTTGAGTTTGCTAGTCCGTCCCATGGGAACGGGTACGTGCTCGGCCGTCTTGAGCCCACGATGCCAGTTGCGACCGGGTTGCAGTCGTTCTGTTACCAGTCGATGACCTGTCCGTCGCGCCAGAACTCGCCGCTGGGGCTGCCGGGTTTGAACCGGGCGAGCCGGACGGGCATTTCCGCGCCTTCCTCGGGACTGCGCTCGGCGTAGGGGCCGCCCATCTCCGTGCGGGTCCAGCCGGGACAGACGGAGTTGGCGATGAGTCCCTGGTCGTGGTACTCCCCGTCGAGATAGACGGTCAGCCCGTTCAGGCCGGTCTTCGAGACCCGGTAGGCCGCCATGCCCCGCCCCATCTCGGCGGTCAGCGAGGCCAGCCCCGAGGAGACGTTCACGACGCGGCTGCCGTCGCGCAACAACAGCAGCGGCAGCGCGTACTTCGTGAGGAGAACGGGGCCGCGGAGGTTCGTCGCGAACGTCTCGTCGATGACGCCCGTGGGCATCTCTTCGAGTGCGACGCGAGTGTCCATCACGCCGGCGTTGTTGACGAGGATGTCGAGTCGGCCCTTCTCGTCGTCGATCCGGTTGATCGCGTCGACGATGTCGTCCTCGGAAGTGACGTCGAGTTCGAGCGCTCGGTGGTCCGAGCGGGACAGGTCGCTCGTATCGCGCGCACCGGCGTACACCGTCGCGCCCAGTCCCGCGAGTTTCGCGGCGATGGCCTCGCCGATCCCCCGCGATGCCCCCGTGACCAGGGCGACCTGGCCGCCGAGCGACTCGTAGGTCTCGACGTCCATGTGCTACCTCCCGGCGTGCGGGGGCAAAAACCCGACCCACCAGTTACCAGGGATGAAAATCAGCCGGTCGGTTAGTCGTCGAAGTCCCGTCGCATGGCGATCTCGAACCAGGGACAGAGTCGCAGTTGGCGATACCAGCGCGGGTTCTCGTGGAGGCGCTCGTAGGGGACCCACATGATGCCGGCGACCTCCTCGGGATCGGGGTCGAGGTCGGTATCCATGAGCGTCGCCTTCAGCACGGCACAGACCTCGTGTTCGACGCCGGCGTTCTGGTAGTAGCGCTTGTACTCGAAGCGGTCGGTCACCCGGAGGTTGTCGTACTGGTCGGGCGTGACGCCCAGTTCCTCTTCGAGCCGTTCGCGAGTGGCGGCCTCCTGGCTCTGGCCCTCGACGGGGTGGGAGGCGACGGTGCCGTCCCAGTGCGTGTCCCAGAGGCGCTTGTCGGGACTGCGCTGGGCCAGCAGGATGCGGTCGTCCTCGTCGAACAGGAGGCTGGTGAACGCGCGGTGGCGGATGCCGTCACCGGTGTGTGCGTCGAGTCTGTTTACGGTCCCCAGGGAGTTGTCGTCGGCGTCGACCCGGATGACGTCCTGCCCAGCGTTCTCGTGCTGGCGGTCGTCGCCGAGTTCGCCCGCCCCGGGCGTCTCGTCGGAACTCATGCGTGTTGCAATGACGAGCGGGTTCAAAAGGATAACGAGGCGGGTTCTTCCCCTCAGTGGGCCTGAAAGTCGCTCGGAGTCCCGTCCTGGCGGTCGTCAGCGAGCACCCGACCGGCTACGAGTCCGGATGCGGGTCGTAGGCGTCCCCGACCCGCAATCGCAGCGCGGCCGGCCTGGTTTCGATCGTCAGTTCGCCGGCGGTCACCATCTCCCCGTCGAGGCTGAACGTCGCGGGGTCCTCGGCCGTGACGCTGACGACCAGTCGATCGGTTTTGAGCCGGGTCACGTAGTCGGCGTCGGCACCGAGGAGGCGTTCCAGGGCCGTCGACCGGGCCAGGCCGGCGAGGTTCGACCCCGGCGTGTCCTCGATGATCGCCACGTCGAAGCGCCCGTCCTCCATGTCAGCCTGTGCCTGGCCCCTGGTGGGGAACCGTCGACCGTTCCCGACCAGCAACAACACGGCGTTACCGGTCCAGGTCTCCTCGCCGGCATCGCCAGTCTCGATGTGGAGCGGCGTTCCCTCGAAGTCGACGGCCGTCCGAACCGTGTTGAGGACGTACGCCACGACGCCCAGATCGGCTTTCATCTCGGGCGTCGTCTCGCGACTCGCCTCGGCGGTCAGCCCGCCGACACAGGAGTTCAGGAACGGGCGGTCGTCGGCGAATCCGAGGTCGACCGTCCGCTCGTCTCCCCGTTCCATGACCTCGAACGCCTGGGACAGTCCCGTGATGCCGACGTTTTTCGCGAAGTTGTTGCCGGTTCCCGTCGGGACGATTCCGAACCGTACCGCGTCGAGCGCGCCGGCCGCGACGAGTCCCTCGACGACCTCGTTGACCGTTCCGTCGCCACCGGCCGCGGCGACCACGGATGCGCCCTCGCTGGCGGCCTCGCTGGCCAGGTCGACGGCGTGACCCTCCCGTTCCGTCTCCCGGACCGCAAACCCGTGTTCGGCCGCCAGCGCCGATAGCTGGTCCTGGTGAGAGCGAGTCCCGCTCGCCGGGTTGACGATCAGGACGCGTTGCTCGTCCGGTCGGTCGCCACCGTCCGGTACCGCGGCGTCCGGTTCACGCGGTCTGTCGGTCACTACCTGCTAGAGAAGTGGACAAAACCCAAAAGGAATCTTACCGCTTTCTTGCGGTCGTGTTCGCCGTTGACCTCCACACGCATACCCGATTTTTCCACGGGTTTTCGTCCCGGTCGACGCCGTTCGACCCGGTCGGGGCCGTTCTCCTGTCGGCCGTGGCCCGACACCGCGGACTGGACGGCCTCGCGCTCACGAACCACGACTACTACACTCCGTTGCCGGTCGTGGGTGGCGTGACGGCCATCCCGGGGATCGAGGTGTCGAGCAGCCGCGGCCACGTCCTCGTCGTCGGCCCGGACCCGCCGGTCGCGACTCGCGTCGACGGGCTGGCTCCCCCCGAAGTCGTCGAGTTGGCACACGACCGCGACTGTGCCGCCATCGTCGCCCACCCCTATCGCAACAGCACCGTCCGGGAGGTCGACGCCGACTTCGACGCCATCGAAGTCAACGGCAAACACCCGCGGACCAGCGAATGGGTCCGCCGCCTCGCCGACGAACACGATATCCCCGTCGTCGGCGGAAGTGACGCCCACTACCCCGTCGAAGTCGGTCGCGCCTTCACCCGCGTCGAGGCCGACCGGCTCACCCCCGAAAGCGTCGTCGCCGCCATCCGCGACGGCCGCGTCGAGGCCCGCGTCGACGACTGGCTCCCACATCGGCTCCTCCGACGACTCTACCGATACGTCCACGCCGAGAAAGAACACCTCGACCGCCCCGAGTGGAAAACGCCCGGCGTCGGAGCCCCGCCCGGCGAGCGGTAGCTCAGCCCAGCCGCTCGTCCAGAATCAATCTCTCGTCGAATCCTCGAATCGGCGACTCGCTTCCCGGCTCGCGGGCGTGGCCCGCTCGCGGAACTCGAGGTCGCATCCCGACCTCGCCTCGTTCAGCCGAGTCGCTCGTCCAAAATGAGACGGGTCTTCGTACTCACGACCTCGTCTAGCTCCCTGGCCCTGGTGATGAGTTCGTTGATCCGCTCGGTGTCGGCGGCGTCGACCACCATGACCAGATCCTCGTCACCGGAAACCTGCCAGACCGAATCGACCTCCTTCCACTCGATGAACCGGTCCGCCACCGCGCCGGTGTCGACGTTGACGTCGACGCTGACCTCGATCATCGACTTGACGTTCCCCGTCGACGTCGCGACGGTAAAGCGCTCGATGATCCCGTCCTCGACCAGGCTTTCGACGCGGTTTCGGACCGTCCCCTCCGAGGTCCCCACCCGGTCGGCGATCTCCGTATACGGCGTCCTGGCGTCCCGCCGCAGGATCGACAGGATCTGACGATCCAGTTCGTCCATGGAGATTCGAGGGTATTCCCCGGCTCTACTTGAGGATTGCGAATTTCGTAGCGCAGCTTCGAAAGCAACACTTATGAACGGCGAGAGGATACGCATCTCGTAATGTCGGACGCCTATGTGGCCATCGAGGGCGGGCGCGTCGTGGAAGCACGCGCTCGCGCTCCGGGTACGACTCGCGGGGAACTGGTGTTTACGACCGCCTACACGGGGTACGAAGAGAGCCTGACCGATCCCTCCTACGAGGAGCAGATCCTGACGTTCTCGTATCCGCTCATCGGAAACTACGGCGTCCGAGAGGAGCGATTCGAGTCCGACCGGGTCCACCCGCGCGGCGTCGTCGCGCGCGAACTCACCGACGACGTCGCCGAGTGGCTCGAATCCGAAGGTGTGCCGGCCGTCGACCACCTCGACACGCGCGAACTCGTCACCGGCATCCGCGACGAGGGAGCCATGAAATGCGGCATCGCCGCCGGCCCGGACGTCACCGAGCAGGACGCCCTGGACGAACTCGACCAGTGCAAGCACATGTCCGACCACACGGACATCGGCGCCCAGGTCAGCGTCAGCGACACCACCGTCTACAACGAGGGCGGCACCGGTGCCGACGTCGCGCTCGTCGACTGCGGCGCGAAGGGATCGATCACGAACTCGCTGGTCGAACGCAACGCCACAGTCCACGTCCTGCCCTACGACGCGACGGCCGACGACGTGGCCGCCGTCGACCCGGACCTGCTCTTCATCTCCAACGGTCCCGGCGACCCTCAGAACTTCGAGCAGGCCGCGACCATCGTCGACGAGTTCGCCGGCGAGACGCCGCTGGCCGGCATCTGTCTCGGCCAGCAGGTCATCGCCAACGCCCTCGGTGGATCGACCGAGAAGATGGAGTTCGGCCACCGCGGCGTCAACCAGCCGGTCCGTGACCTCCGGACCGACAAAGTCGTGATGACCACCCAGAACCACGGCTACACCGTCGCCGAACCCGGCGACCTGGAAGTCACGCAGATCAACGTCAACGACGACACCCCCGAGGGCCTGGAGAACGACGACCTGGAGATCATCACCCGCCAGTACCACCCCGAGGCACACCCCGGCCCGCACGACTCGCTGGGCTTCTTCGACGACGTGCTGGCGATGACTGAGAACTAACTCCTCTTTCTGCTGTTTCGACTCGCGTCGAGTGTGGGACTACCGTCGGCTATGGACTGGGATAGATGACAGACTACGAAGTGAATCCGCCGCCAGACCGGCCGACCGAGTTTAGTTTTCGACCGCCTTCACAACTGATAGCGGGACAGTCACCCTCCGGAACGGATCGTGTTTGCGGTTGCGACTATCAAGAATGAAATAGCATAGAAAAGATGTATATAAACCCCAAATAATTTGATACTATGTCAAACTTGGACCAAATCAAGAAGCGAGACGTTCTCGCTGGTTTGTCTACTATTTGCTCGCTTGGAATCGCTGGTTGTACTGGCGGTGGCAATTCAGGTGAAGACGGTAGCGAAACCAATGACGAAGATAGCACAGACACGCCAACAGAAGCAGCGTACGACCCACAGGACTATTATGGATTACCGAAGTGTGACGGAAGTAGACCTATTCGGCTTGTTTCTGTCAATAGCGATGGGACTGGAATAATTCAGAATATGAGAGGGGAGGACCAGCTGGTGTATGTCAAGCATGATGACGGGTTAACTTCTGGTGATTATTGTGGCGGCACTATTGTTGAAGGTGGGGAACAAACTGCTTACGAAGTAACATACGGAGGCGAACCAAGCCAAATCGAAATAGGGGCTGTTGAAGCCACCAGCAGGAATGAAGACGCGGCATGCAGTCAGTCAGGGGCACTTCCAGATGGTGATTATACTGACGGGTGTGTTGACCCAAACACATTCCAGGGCTTCCGAGAAGTGAACAACACACCTCAAGATGATGATGAGAGCGACATAGTGGAAAAAGCCCAGGAGGCACAATTAGAGGACAAAGATACGCCGGAGGGTACTCCAAAGGCACCCATAGAGATTAGTCATGTTAAAGCAACACTTCGGAAACATTTAGTTAATACACCATGGATCGAGATCGACGCCCGAATCACAAACAATCGTGATGAGGAACAGGACGTTTCATACACATATACTGTTGATGGACCAAAAGAAACGTTCAGACATGATGGAAAGATCACATTGTCTGGCCAAAGCGGCGACTTTGTATCCCACACATTCCAAATTTCGGAGTGGGAAAACGTGGAGGGAGATTCGAGGGAGGAACGACAAGAAAAACGAGAGGAATTGTTCGAGAATTCAACAGTGTATATTGAATACGATGGTCGTAGATTTGCGGCAGAAAAGATCATTTCTTAAATTTCAGTAAAGCCGTGTTGAGAGAGTGAGAAATGGGTAGTAAGAGGTGAGAATTGTCAATAATACAAATATAGATACAACAACGATATTGGAAAGAACCAGATTTAGCCGCAAGTCAAATCATATTTGGTTTAAAATCACGAATACAGAGGGAAGAGAGGGGTTTATCTTTACATTTGGGCTTGGTTCATAGATCGTCTTCTGAACCATAGTGTTCTCAGTCCGTTCTACTGAGTTCGGCTATTGCGATGGGGTCATCAGTCTCTCACTGATGGGCTTCGACTTCGCCAGTACCGGTCTCGAATGTACTAGCCAGGGTTACGCCTCGAAGATATCCTACTCGGGCGTGATCAGCCAGCTCACCCTGCTGGCCACCTGCGCAACCAATCGCCGGGATTGGTCGGATATGCAGGCCGTCGAGTTGTGGTCCGTCACCGCTCGGTCTGGAGATCACCCTTTCGTCCCGAGTTGGCCGTACTACTCGCTCAAAATCGTAATAGCGCCGAAAGTTAGGTGGCTGGGGAGTTGCGGCCCGCGTTGAAAGTGGGCCAATCCGGATTTGAACCGGAGGCCTCCCGGTTATCAGCCGAGCGCTCAACCTGACTGAGCTATTGGCCCAGGTGAGCGCATCTGAGTGTTCCGCCGTCGGTATGTTAAGCGTTTCTTTTCGCAAGCAGGGTGGGCGACGGTCACACCCGCCGCGAAACCCGAAACAAGAGAGCCGTCGGCCGCTACCGTCGGTCGTCGTCGCCCTGGCCCGACGATCCGTCGTCCGGGCCGATGTCGTAGGCGTCCTCATCCATCTCGTAGGTGTCGCCGCCGGTGTTCTGGCCCTGGCCCTGCCCGGGCGTCTCGCCGCCGGGGAAGCCGCCGACGTAGACGTTTCCAGACGCGAAACCCTGCGTTTTGGCGTCGATGTAGGGGTTGACGACCCACTTTTTCGTCGCGACGCGGACGGGGATGCGGGTCAGCGGGACCACGAGGAGCAAGCCGATGAGGTCCGTGACGAGCCCGGGCGTCAGCAACATCGCGCCCGAAACCAGCAGGAGGCCACCGTCGACGAGTTCGTCGGTCGGGGACTCGCCCTGGGCGACCTTGCGCTGTATCTTCTGGAGGGTGTGGCGGCCCTCGGCGCGGACCAGCAGCATGCCGACCAGTGCGGTCAGGACGACGATGAGCACCGTCTCGACTGCGCCGAGCCACCCTGCCACCGCCACGAGCAGCATGACGTCGAACAGCGGGATGAGCAACAACAGCGCGATGATGCGCAGCATACACTCCTCTATCGGCCCGACACTCAAAATAGAACCGCTTGGCAACCACTTTTTTACTGCGGGGGGTCGCCTGTGGCGACCCCCCATTGCAAAAACCTGGACTAAAAACGGCTCCAGACTCGCTACGCTCGTCTGGAGTGAACCGCCTCGCGCCTGCGGCGCTCGGCGGATGCTCACCTGCTCAATAGCTCAAACCACCGAACAGTAGCGGGCAAGCATCCGCGCGACCGAAGGGAGCGCGGTTCACGCGAGCGGCTTGCCGCTCGCGCCTTTTTCACCCATGTTTTTCAAGGAGCGGTTCGCGACCAGCGGGAGCGAACCCGACGCAGAAAAAGATGGTGGGATATTTGGGTGGTGACCGCCACGCTCCGGTATGGACGATTCGGCGGCGGACACCAAAGTCGAGTGGCGAGAGTGGGGGCCCGAGGCCTTCGAGGCGGCGTCCCGCAGCGGCAAACCGGTCCTGCTCTCGCTGTCGGCCCCGTGGTGCGCCCACTGTCACGAGATGGACGCAACCACCTACTCGGAGCCGCGCATCGCGGCCAACATCAACGACGGGTTCGTCCCCGTTCGCGTCGACGTCGACCGGCACCCCCGCGTGCGCGAACGCTACAACATGGGCGGGTTCCCCTCGACTGTCTTCTGTACGCCCGAGGGGGACATCATCACGGGCGCGGGCTACCTGGGGATCGACGGGTTCCGCGACATCCTCGACTCCGTCCGCCAGACCTGGGACGCCAAGGGAACCGAAGCGGGCCGGGTTCCCCGTGCGCTCCGGGACGGGACGCCACCGGGCGGCGAGCTCACCCCGCGCATCGAGGAGCACATGGTCGAACAGCTCCTGGCGGCCTTCGACGAGGAGTTCGGCGGGTGGGGTACCGACACGAAGTTCCCCCTGCCTCGAACCGTCGAGTTCGCGCTGGTCCGGGCGCGCGATCAGGCCACCCGGACGCTGGAGGCCATCCGGACGCACCTGCTGGACACCTACGAGGGCGGGTTCTACCGCTACGCGACCGAGCGCAGCTGGGGGTCGCCCAGCCGGGAGAAGCTGCTGGACGAGAACGCGGCCCTCGTCCGCGCGTTCGCTCGCGCCTACCGGTACACCGGCGAGGAAGCCTACCGCCAGCCGGCCGAACAGACCGTCGAGTACCTGACGACGACGCTCTGGACCGGTGCGGCCTTCGCGGCGAGTCAGGCCGGTGACGACCAGTACTCCCACCTCGAACCGACCGAACGCGAGGACGCCGACGCGCCCCCCGTCGACGAGACGGTGCTGGCCGACCGCAACGGACTGGCCGCAGAGGCGCTGCTTTCCCTCCACGCCTACACCGACGACGAGCAGGCCAGGCGGTACGCCGAGCGCGCGCTCGATCACGTCCTGACCGAACTCGTCGACGACGGGGAAGTCATCCACTTTGCCGACCCCGAAACCGGCGAGGTCGGCGAGTCCGGGCTCCTGCTCGACCAGGCCCGCGTGCTGGCCGGACTGACCACGGCCTGGCAGGTCACCGGCGAGTACAGCGAGGAGGCTCGTGAGATCGCGGACTACACGCTCACGCAGCACCGCCCCGAGGACGACGGCGCGTTCCGCGACGGGCCGGCCGAGGGCGCTGGGCTCTGCGACCAGCCGCTGTATCCGCTGGACACGAACGTCGAACTCGCGGACGCGCTGGTTGACCTCGCGGCGCTGACCGGCGAGGAACGCTACCGCGAAGCGGCCCGCGACGCCGTCGCGGCGTTTGCGGGTGCGTTAGATCGCATGGGCGTCGAGGTCGCCGGCTACGCGAGCGTCTCGGCGCGGCTCCAGTCGCCGCGGACCTTCCGGGTGGGAACGGCGGCGGGCAGCGACCTCCACCGGGCGGCGCTGCGCATCGCCGACCACGAGGCCGTCGTCGTCCCCGACGCCGACGTGCCCGACGGGGAAGTCCACCTCTTCCAAGACGACGAACAGGTCGGGACTGCGGACACGCCCGACGCGCTGGCGGACCTGGCGACCGACGCCTGATCGGGTCGAAACGGCCCGTTACGCCGGCCGAAACCGTCCCAGCCCATAATACACGGTGGTAAACCTGCGATGCGTTTATAACCCCCCGAGCCAACCCAACACAGTAATGGCAAGTCTGAGAGACTTGGGGTTGTCCGAATACGAGGCCCGCGCCTACCGTGCACTGTTGAAAACGGGGCCGACAACTGCCAAAGAGTTGTCACGTGTGAGCGACGTGCCGATGGGTCGCATCTACGACGTCCTCAATAGCATCGAGACGTACAACCTCGTCCGGAGTCAGAGCGCGAGCCGGCCGAAAAAGTACGTCGCGGTCGAGCCCCAGACCGCCCTCGACAGGTTGCTGGAGGACAAGAAACGGGAACTCGACGAGAAGGCAAACCAGTACGAGAGCATCGTCGACGACCTCGTGGGCGAACTCGAGACCGCCGAACCGGTCGAGGAGACGTTCTGGACGGCCGCCGTCGGCCCCGAGGAGACCGTCGACCTGCTGGTCGAGCGGCTCGCGGCCGCCGACGAGCGCATCATCATGGTCGCGTCGACGCTCTCCCAGCAGTTCGACATCGACATGGTCGGCGACCTCATCGTCGAGGAACTCGGCGAGGCGCTCGACCGGGGCGTGGACGTCTCGCTGTTGATGCGGCCGGAACTGGTCGAGGAACTGCCCGAGAGCGTCGGCGAGCACTACCGGTCGCATCTGTCCCGACACGAGCAGTTCTCCCTGCGGACCTCCCGAAACGTCAGCGGGACCTTCGAGCTCATCGACAACGCCGAGGTCTGCATCGAGGTGCCCCACCCGCTCAACGCCGAGGAGACGTTCGCCATGATCGACCTCAAAGACCGGGAGTTCGCCGCCAACGTTCGATCCGAGTTCGACCCGAAGTGGGAGGACGCCGAGCCGCTGAACCTCTGAGGCAGTTACAGCTCGACCGGCTGTGTCACGTTCGACTGAATCCAGGCGTTGGGGTTCTCCGGATCGGAGATCATCGAGACGGTGCCCGCACCGAGCGGGAATTCTTCGTACAGTTCGCGGATCGTGGGATCGGTATCTGTCGTATGCATGGAGTTGTTTAGTGTTCGGGTCGGATTTCGGTGCCGTCGACGGTGACGGTCAGGTCGGAGTCGAGTTCGATCTCGTGACCGTGGTATCGGAACGTCACGCCCAGGTCGTCGGACGGTGATTCGAAGAGACTGTCCAGCGCGTCGGGATCGATGACTGTGAACAGCGGGATATCGAGGTCGACCGGTTCGACGCCTTCGACCGTCGCAACGGCCTGGACTACCGCGTCGGTCGGTTGGTTGCTCCGCACCCGGGTTTGCATCGCATTCATGGATAGACACAGCAGCGAGAGCGGCCTGAGGCTGGTGACTATATGTATAAGTCATCCCCGGATCGGGGAGTAACTGTATTCACAGCCGACTGCTGGGTTCGGAGTGGCACCCACACACAGCGTGCCGACAGGTCAGGAGTCGGCCGCAGTGACAGCGGGCGTCCCGCGAAACTGACGGTGGGCCGACGCTTCGACGTGTGGCTTTCGCTCGGTTTCGCCTGTCTCGGAGACGATTCGTGCGGGTTCCGCCCCGTTTCGGTCCGTAAGCTCGTGTTATGCCAGCCGTTCCGTCGGCCGCTCGGCACAACCGGTCGCTGTGAGAGCCTCGCGCGGTGGACCGCTATCGTCTCAGTCGACGGTACAGTTGCGGGGGAGACAGGTAGTAGGGTAATCCTTACCGTTGCGCTCTTTACCGGCAGAATCCTCCGGCTACGAAGAGATGGAACGGTCCGGACCGAGGTGGCTCGTCTCGAAGGCGTTCAGGGAGCGGTTGGCGGTGAAGCTCGCAGTCTCACTGGTGGTGTCCGCGCTCGTTTTGGGGGCGTTCGGTATCGGTGCGACGCTGCTGATCCGAGAGGACGTGAGCGGGACGGTGACCGAGAAGTACACCAGTATCGCGACACAGGAGAGCCAGACGCTCGAACTCTGGCACGAGAACAACCAGGCGTTCCTGCAGGCAGCGAGCGCGACCCAGGACGTACAGAGCGACGACCGGGCGACGGTCCGCGCGTTCCTGCAGTCACAGAAGAACGGACGGGCTGACCGGATCCAGAACCTCCATTACGTGAACCGGACGAGCGGGACCGTCGAAGTCAGCACGAACGGGGACATCGAGGGACTGGCGTTCGACCGGATCGACGCCCCGTGGACGGAACTCGGAAACCGATCGATCAGCGGCGTGGCGACGACTGGCGTCTACCAGGGGAACGGGAGCGACGAGAACCGACCGCTGATCGCCTACGTCACACCGATCGACAGCGGCACCACCGGTCAGCAACCCCGGCTGCTCGTCGCGACTGTCCGGCCGTCGTCGTTCACTGAGCACGTCCAGAAACGGCCGGACACGCGGACGATGGTCGTCGATGGGGACGGGCGCGTGGTCTTCGCACACCGACCCGCGACACTGAGTGAGTACGCGTCCGATCAGGCGAGCAACGCACCCGCCGACCGCGCACGGGCGGGGGGACCGTCGGCGCCGGGGGCACTGCGAGCGCCGGCTTCGACGACGGTCGCCAACGCGCTCGGGGTTCAACCCGGCACTGACGTGTTCGTCGGCTACGATCAGGTGGCCGGTACCGACTGGGTCGTCCTGGTCCACACACCGGCCAGCCGAGCGATGGGTCTCGTCGATAACATCACCGAGTTCGGGCTCCTCGCGACCCTCCTGGGCGTCGGCCTCGTCGCGTTCGTCGGGTACTACCTCGGGAAGGACCTCACCGAAGCCATCGAGCGGCTCGCCGGGAAGGCGAAACGCCTGGCAGCAGGGGAGTACGACGTCGACCTCTCGACGAACCGCACCGACGACATCGGCCGGCTATACGGGAGTTTCGAGCGGATGGCCGCCGCACTCAGTGCGCGCGAACAGTCGCTGGGGTCCGAACGTGACCGGCTCGGGGCCCTGTTCGAGAACTCGACGGACAGTATCGTCCAGGTGGACATCCGCGGGGACGAACCGGAGATCGTCGACGTCAATCGCTGCTTCGAGAAGCGCTTCGGCTACGAGCGCGAGGACGTCGTCGG
This sequence comes from Halorientalis salina, assembly GCF_005049285.1. Taxonomy (GTDB): domain Archaea; phylum Halobacteriota; class Halobacteria; order Halobacteriales; family Haloarculaceae; genus Halorientalis; species Halorientalis salina. The sequence continues at coordinate 119,682 of NZ_SOSC01000005.1, forward strand.
GGAGTCGTTGATCGACCTCATCGTGCCGGCCGAGTACGCGGGCGAAACCGGCGAGATCCTCCACGGGGCCAAACACGGCGACCCCGTCGAGCGAGAGGTCCTCCGGGAGACGGTCGACGGCGAGCGGGCCTTTCGCTTCCGCTTCGTCCCGATACGGAGCGAGGACGAAATCGATGGGGAGTTCACCGAAGGTTACGCGGTGTACACCGACATCACCGAGCGCAGACAGACCCGGGAGCGTCTCGAAGCCGCCAACCGGAGTCTCCGCGACCTCCACGAGGTCACGACGGACCGGGGGGACTTCGAGGCGACCACGGAACGGCTGCTCGAACTCGGCTGTGAGCGGTTCGACCTCGACCTGGGTATCCTCTCGCACGTCGTGGACGGGCAGTACGAGATCGCCGATGTCGTCGATCCAGCCGGAACGATCGCCGACGGCGACGTCTTCGACCTGGGGGAGACGGTCTGTGACATCACCCTCGGGAGCGACACGAGCAACGTGGTCACCCTGCCGGACATCGGCGCGACCGAACACCGGACACACCCGGCCTACCAGACCAGGATCGCCGAAGCGTACATCGGGACACCCGTGGTCGTCGACGGCGAAACGTACGGGACGGTCAACTTCTCGAGTCAGTCACCGAAAGACGGGGCGTTCACCGAAAGCGAGTGTGAGTTCATCAAACTCCTCGCCCAGTGGCTCGGCGTCGAACTCGAACGCCGGCAGCGAGAGCGGGAACTGGAAGTCGCCGAGGCGCTCTTCGAGAACACGCAGGACCTGCTTTTCGTCAACGAGGTCTGCGAGGACGGCGAGTTCCGGATGGAGCGTGTGAATCCGGCCTTCGAGACGGAAACCGGGTTCACGAACGCGGACGTTCGCGGACAGAATCTTCGGGAGGTCTTCGGCGACGACGAGGGACGCGCGATGCGGGAGAACAACCGCGAGTGTCTTCGCCGGTGTGAGCCCATCAAATACGAAGAAGAGGTCTCTGTCCGCGACGAGGAGCGGTTCTGGGAGACGCGACTGGCACCGGTGGTCATCGACGGCGAGGTCGCACAGATCGTCGGCGCCTCGGTCGACATCTCCGAACGGAAACGCCAGGAGGAAGAACTCGAACGCCAGCGCCACCTCCTCGAACGGACCCAGCAACTCGCACACGTCGGCGGCTGGGAATTCGATGCGGCCTCAGAGACACACCGATGGACGGACGAAGTCTATCGCATTCACGGGCTACCACAGGACTACGAACTGACACATTCGGAGTGGATCGAGTTCTACCATCCCGACGATAGAGCACTGATCGAGGATGTAGTCGAGCGCTGTATCACCGACGGCGAACCCTATGATCTGGAGATACGGGTGATTCTCCCCAGCGGCGAGACACGCTGGCTCCGCACACGGGGACAGCCGTGGTACGACGACGACGAGATCATCGGTGCACGAGGAGCGGTCCAGGACATCACCGACCGCAAACGCCACGAGGAGGAACTCGAACGCCAGCGCACGCTCCTCGAACGGACCCAGCAACTCGCCGACGTGGGCGGCTGGGAACTCGACATCCGGTCCGGTCACCCCTACGACGTGCAACTCACGGACGAGCTCAAACGGATCCACGAGGTGCCGCTCGACGAGCCGTTCGACATGGCGAAAGCGATCGAGTTCTACCACCCCGAAGACCGACCGCGCGTCAGCGCGGCGGTCGAACACGTCATCGAGACCGGCGAGCCCTACGACCTCGAAGCCCGGCTCATCACGGCCACGGGCGGCGAGCGCTGGATCCGGACGAACAGCGAGCCAGTGTTCGCCGACGGGGAAGTCATCAAGCTACGGGGTGCACTCCAGGACATCACCGAGCGCAAGGAGCGCGAGCGGAAACTGGAAGCGACCACCGAACGGCTCGACTCGGTCGTGTCGAACATCCCGGTCATCCTGTACGCTATCGATCCCGACGGGGTCTTCACCCTCTCCGAGGGGAAGGGGCTGGCCAAACTCGGGCTGGACCCCGGCGCGGTCGTCGGCGAGTCGATACACGACGTCTACCCGGACCACGCGGAGATCCGCCACGACATCGAGCGGGCGCTGGACGGGGAGCGCCCGACGGTGACCCGCGAGGTCGATGGCGTGGTGTTCGAGAGCACGTATCAGCCAGTATACGACAGCGACGGCGAACTGACGGAAGTGATCGGGGTCTCGTTCGACGTGACCGAGCGCAAAGACCGCGAGCAGGAACTGCGATGGCAACAGCACCTCCTCAAACAGACCCAGCAGCTGGCAAACGTCGGCGGCTGGGAACTCGACATCCGGAGCGGGGCCCCGTACTCGGGGATGGTCACGGACGAAGTCAATCGCATCCACGAGGTGCCCCCGGAGGCGGAGTTCGACATGGAGGACGGAATCGGGTTCTACCACCCCGAGGACCAGCCGCGCGTCCGCGCGGCCGTCGAAGGTGTCATCGAGACCGGCGAGCCCTACGACCTCGAAGCGCGGCTCATCACTGCACGGGACAACGAGCGCTGGGTCCGGACGGTCGGAGAGCCAGTGTACGAGGACGGCGATCTCGTCACGGTTCGGGGTGCGTTCCAGGACATCACCGAACGCAAGCAGCGCGAACTCGCACTGGAATCGCTCCACGTCGCGACCCGGGAGTTGCTGCACACCGAATCCGAGGAGGACATCTGCGACGTCGTCGTCGACATCGCCGAGGAGATCACCGACGTTCCGGGCGTCGGCCTCTACGTGCTCGATAGCGAACACAGCGAGTTCGTTCCGGCCGCGTTCACGGCGGGACTTATCGACCTCTGTGACGGCACGCCGTCGCTGCCGATGGGGGACGAGCAGTCGCCCGCCTGGAACGCGTTCGTCAGCGGAGAGACGGTCCCCGTCGACGCGACGACCATCCCGTGGTCCGGTCGCGACGGATCACAGGAGACCGAGACTCACACGACTACGCGGGCAGATCCGGCGGAGTCCCGAACGCCGCCAGCCGATCGCATCCGGAACGGGCTGTTCGTGCCGGTCGGGGACCACGGCGTCCTGGCGGCGCTTTCCGCGGACGAGGGGGCCCTCGACGCCGGTACCCGACAACTGATCGAGACGCTCGTCGCGACGGCGGAGGCCGCCTTCGACCGCCTCGAAAGCGAAGCGAGCCTCCGCGAACGGGACGTGCAACTCCAGGCACGGAACAGCAGACTCGGTCGGCAGGTCCGGATCACCGACATCCTTCGGAGCATCGACCAATCGCTGATCGACGCCACTTCCCGCGCGGAGATCCAGACCGCCGTCTGTGATCGACTGGTCGAAAGCGAGATGGTGTCGTTCGCCTGGATCGGCGAACGGGACCCGACCGACGAGACGATCCGCCCAAATACCTGGGCCGGGGACGGCCACCGCTACCTCGACACCGTGTCGCTGGCCAGCAGCGACGAACCCGCAGCGCGGACGGCCGAAACGCGGACACCGACAGTCGTCTCGAGCGTCGTCGACCGCCTCCGATCCGAGCCCTGGCGGAAGGTCGCGCTCGAACACGGGTTCCAGTCGGTCATCAGCGTCCCCGTCAGACACGGCGAGTACACCTACGGCGTCCTGACGGCCTACGCGCCCGAGCCGAACGCGTTCGGCGATCTCGAACGGCCGGTGTTCGTCGAACTCGGCGAGACCGTCGGGAACACGATCAACGCCGTCCGGACCAAACAGGCGCTGTACGCCGACAGCGTGACGGAGCTGAAACTCCGGTTCACCGGCGAGGAGTCGCTCCTGTTGAAGCTCGCGACCGAGGCGGACTGCCGCGTGGCGTTCGACGGAGTCTCGACTGACGGGGGCGACGAGACGCAACTATTCTTCAGCGCCACCGGGGCGGACCCGGAGGCGGTAACCGCGATCCTCGGCCGACTCGTGGTCGCCACCGATCCGAGAGTCATCAGCACGAACGAGGACGGGGCGCGCTTCGAGGCCACCATCTCGGACGGACTGCTCGCCGCGACGCTCGTCTCCCAGGGCGTCAGCACCCGCTCGATGGTCGCGGAGAACGGGACGCTCGACGTCGTCATCGACGTGTCGCGCCAGACCGACATCAGGGAGTTGGTCCAACTGCTCGAAGACCGGTATCAGTCGGCCGAGTTGGTCGCCCGGCGGAACGTCGAGCGGTCCCTCGGAACGAAAGCCGACCTCGTCGAGTCGCTCCTCGAGGAGTTGACCCAGCGCCAGCGCGAAATCCTCATGACGGCCTACTACAGCGGCTTCTTCGAGTGCCCGCGGGAGACCACTGGCCAGGAGATCGCGACCATGCTCGACGTCTCACAGCCCACCGTCAACCGGCACCTCCGCCTCGCCCAGCAGTCGCTGCTCGATCAGCTGTTCGATACCGAGTACGAGACCCCGGTAGCCACAGCCTAAGGGAGTGATTCGTCCCGCTTCCGCTGTCTGCGGTCCGAGGCGAGCGTATATGTATTGCCCCCGGATCGGCGGGCGGGGTATACACGTACCGGCCAGCCATATCGGTAACAGGACCCTACCGCAGGGTAGCCGGGGCACGGGGCGACACCGCTCGTCCCGACCCCGCATCAACAGATGTTACAGAACACACTCACCGACTCGTCGACACACCTCCGAGCGAGTCTCCTCGAAGCGAACCGCGCACTGCTGGCCGCAACCGGCGTCTCGACCGCGCCAGCCGATGGGACCGACCGGGGACCCGAGAGCGTCGAACCGGCCGCCGATCTCCCTGGCTGGGACGTAACGACCGACATCGCCGACGACGAACGGCTCAGCGTCGGGGACAGTATCGAGTTCGCCAAGACCGTCTCGGACGCGGACGTCAGGCGATTCGCCGCCGCGAGCGGCGACACCAACCCAATCCACTTAGACGAGGACGCCGCGAGCGACACCCGGTTCGGAAACCGCATCGCCCACGGCCTGCTCGTCTCGGGACTCATCAGCGCCGCACTGGCCCGGCTCCCGGGCGGCGTCGTCTACCTCTCGCAGGACCTGGAGTTCCACAACCCGGTGGCCGTCGGCGACCGGGTCAGCGCCGACTGTTCGATCGTCGAATCCCTCGGCGACGACCGCTACCGGCTATCGACGACCATCAGTGACGACGACGGCGTCGTCGTGGACGGCGAGGCAGTGGTACTGGTCGAACGCGACAGCACCGCCGAGTAGCCACTGAGACGTACGGAGAACCTCCCTTAACGCGAGAGGAACCGCGCCCCGTGTCGCCGTTTCTGTAGCAGGTAGACGACCGCCGCAACGAACCCGAAGAGCCCGCCCGCAGCCAGAAAGAAGCTCGGCTGGCTGATCAGCGTGAACACTAGCATGATCGCCAGCGGAATATAGTAGGTCCAGCTGGGCGTCCAGGCGGTCGTCTCCGATCCGTCCGCAGCCGCGTCCTCGTTCTTGTCAGTTCCCGAGTTCTCACTGTTTTCGGCGGCGATGGCGTGGGCGACCCGTTCGTGATAGACGTGCTGGGCAAGGAACACCGGTGACATCCCGGCAACGATGAACGAGAACAGCGGTCGTTGCACGACTATGAGCATCGGGATCGCGAGTACAGGAAGCAGCAGTGCCGCGAGCGCGTGTATCTGCCAGGGAATCGCCCGCCAGACGGGCAGCAAGACGGTTATCCGCGGGAGCGACGGTAGCGAAACCGACGGCGACTCGACGGTCGCAGTCCCCCCATCGGACGCGGTCGCCGCTGCCGTCGCCGGCGTACAGTCGTGGTCGTCGGGTAACCGACAGTCCACGCAGAAGGCGTTCCCGCAGTCGTGACAGTCGTATGTGGTATCCATCCCCTCCCCACACTCGGCACAGGTCCCCATACATCGTTAAATTCGGATAATATCGTATGAATCTTTCCACCGCTCCTTGAAAAACGTGGTCTCCGTGAGCCGTAGGCGAACGGAGGCTCGGAAGACGCGTCGCGTCTTCCGGTGGCGAAAAAGACGCGAGCGACAGAGTCGCTCGCGTGAACCGCGCGCCTGCGGCGCGCGGATGCTGGTCTAGTTCTCGCCGTTGACTTCGCCCTGCAGCGTCGAGAACTCGGCGACTCGCTCGGCGTGGGCGTTGTGCTGGTGGATAGACTCGTCGTTGGACTGTTTCATCGTCACGATGGCGTCCTCGGGGAGGTCCGGGAACGCGTCGACGACGCCCTCGGCCATCGAGCGCACGCAGTCCTCGACGAACTTGGCGTCCTTGTGTGACTCGTAGGTCATGTGGTCCTCGTCGGGCCGTTTGGCCAGATTGTAGATGCGCGCGCTCATCGAGTCGCGGGCGACCCGGATGATGTCGTTCAGGTCCGCTTCGGGCGCGCCCTCGCTCTCGATGGTCAGCGTGGCGTGACCTCGCTGTGAGTGGCCCGGTTGCGGGACCTCTTCGAGGAACTCGTCGATGACCTCGTCCTCGACGTTCAGGCCCCGCAGCGTCTCCCGAGCGCGGGAGGTGCTCATCCCTTGCGAGCAGGGGCAGACGGTCATCCCGGTGACCCGGGCACCGATCTCCTCGGTGGTCCCGTCCTCGGAGGCCGTCGCCGAGGCGATGATGTCGGCCGTCGACTGGGTGGGCCGCTCGCTCGCGGGCGTCTGCTCGCGCGTGACGTACTCGGCTTCCATGCGGACTTCGGCTTTCGTCGTGTAGTCGTGTTTATCGAGGAGTCGCTCGGCGACCTCGCCGCACACGTCCTCGACGCGATAGGCCTCCTCGGCGACGGCGGCTTCGAGCGTCTCGTCGATGACCTCCATGTTCCGGGACATGTCGGCCCCTTTCCGCCAGGAGGGGAGATCGACGAACACCGAGAAATCCGCCATGAGGACGATAGGGTGGTCGTCCGCCCGACCGAGTTTGACGAGTTTCTCGACGCCGGTGACACCGACGCGGTTGAGGCCCACGCTCACGTCCGGACTGGACGCCTGGACGTCCGGCAGTTGCTGACTCATTAGCACTCTCTTCGGGCCGAGCGACCGTTAGTGCTTTCGAAAAGAGATTTTCTCGTGTCGCCAGTTTTCGTTCGTGCTCGCCGAGACGACCCGACTACGAGAGTTCGGCTTCCTCGGTGTCCATCTCGCCCTCGACACCCGCATCGTCGGTCGGCGGTTCGGCCTCGGGCAGTCTGATCGTCACCACACTGCCCCGGGGTTCGTTCTCGTCGATGGCGATGGTCCCGCCGGACTCGGTGACGATCCAGTTGATGATCCAGAGTCCGAGGCCGCTGACGTGGTCGAGTTGGGTTTCCCGGCCGCGCAACAGCACTTCGCGTTCGTCCTCGTGGATGCCGGGGCCGTTGTCGACGATCACGATCGCCACGTCGCCGCCGTCGGTCCGCCGGACCGACACCGACACCTCGATCAGCGGGTCCGGGTTGTCGTTGTGTTCGATGGCGTTTTCCAGCGCGTTCCGGATCGCCGAGTCGACGAGTTCGATCGCGGAGACGTACATCGACTCGGGGAGGTCCGTCTCGATGGAGAGGTCAGGGCGTTCGTCCTCGATGTCGGCGACGACCTCGCGGACGGCCGCTGCCACGTCGACCGGACAGGGATCGACGTTCTCCCCGTCGAGAGCCTGCTCTATCTCGCGGACCTTCGCACTCAGGTCCACCATCCCGGAGACGTGTTTCTGGATGGCCTGCACCCACTCGGCGTCCGGGTGGTTCTGCATCCCCAACTCGGCGTAGCCGAGGATGACGTTCGCCTCGTTGCGCAGGTCGTGACGGAGCGCTCGGTTGAGTACGTCCAATCGCTGTTCGCGCTGGCGGCGCTCGGTCACGTCCCGCAGGCTGACGAGCGTCCCCGTCAGGAGCCCGGCCCCGCGACGGAGCTGCGTGATCCGAACGTCGTAGTGGCGAAGCGTCCCGTTCTGTCGCAGCGCGACCTCCGTCCGCGTGTCCCCCGTGTGCAACTCGTCGGTGGCCGGGGTCCCCAGCGCGTCGGCGAGATCCGGAACGACTGCGTCGAGCGGTTCCCCGAGGAGGTCAGCCTCCGTTTCACCGGTGAGCTGGCGAGCGCGTTCGTTGAAATCCGACACGTGGCCCCGGTCGTCGAGGACGAACACCGCCTCGATGAGGTTGTCCATGAGTTCGTCACGGGCGACCTCGCGTGCCACGGGGACGAGTTCGAGCAGTTTGTGGCGGTAGACGGCGACGAGGAACGTCACCGAGGTCACCGAGAAAGCGATCGGCGTCGGGTCGAACGGGACCGTCAGGAACCCGGACAGGTACACCGCGTTGCTCACCCACGGTGTGAATACCCCCACGAGAACCGCGACGGTCTGGCTCCGATAGACAGTGGTCGAGACCAGCAGCATCCGGACGAGAAGGTACGTCGCGACTACGATCAGGAGATACGAGTAGGCGCTGTGAACCCAGAACCAGGGACCGTACTGGATGGAGAGCGAAGCGATGCCGCCGGTCTCAACGAGCGTCCGCCGGGTCCACATCAACCCGTGGATCGAGTTCGTCCAGACCACGACGAGCGTGATCGCCGGCATCACGAGCAGCGGCACCGGCCCGTAGCGGGTCAGTCCCACGTCGTGGCTGGTGTATTCGACAGCGAAGTAGAGCAACGCGACCGGGAGGACGACGATACCGAAAAACATCGTGTTACCGAACAGGCGTAATCCGGACGGGTCGGTCCGGGCGACGCTGATCGCAGCCCCGCCCGCCCAGATGGCCGTGGCTACCGAGAGTACGGACAGCGGTACCGCACCCGGCGTGTCACGGTGCCGGGACGAGAGCGCGCCGACTGCCAACATCAGTACTGTCACAGCGGCAAACAGCCCCGTGAGCGGCGTCTGTTCCCATCCCATGTGAGCCAGCGACGACTATGACGTCGAATCGAGGGAGTCGAAGTCGGGTTCCGGCATCCGGAACAGCGCCCCGAACTCCCCCTCGTCCAGATCCATCACGGCGTCGTCGAGTTCCGCCTCTAATTCGTCGATCTGTTCGGTCAGCGCCTGGTACTCCTCGTTGGTTTCGAGCGCCGACTGGCTCTTCGAGGTCTGCAGTGCGGCCCGTTTCGAGACCAGCGAAAAGTACTCCTGGAACGTGTCGTCGTACGACGTGTAGGTGAGCAGCCGATCCACCGTCTCGTAGAGGTCGTCCCGAGACACCGGCTTGACGACGTAATCGTCGAACCCCATGTCCAGAATGTCGAAGTCGGGGTCGACCGCCGTTACCATCGCGACCCGACAGTCGTACCCTTCGTCCCGAATGTGTTCGAGGACCTCGTCGCCGGACATCCCCGGCATCCGTCGGTCCAGCAGGACGGCATCGACATCCTCGTCCAGCGTCTCGACCGCTTCCGACCCGTCGTAGGCCGTCCGGACGTCGTATTCGTCCTGAAGGTGGGCCGCATACACGTCCGTGACCGCAGATTCGTCGTCGACGATGAGGATTGTTGTTTCGCCCAAACCTATCCACTCACGTTAGCAGGTCGCAAAGAAGGAGCAAAAAGTTTCCGCCCGCTCCTCAAAACTGAAAATCACGCCGGAGGAGCGCGCTTCGAACCGGGAACCGGCGATCCGGGCGACTGTCGACAGCTGTCGGTGACAGGACAGGTCACGACCGGATGCCGGCCACGGCGCCTAGCGGTCGGCCGGTTCGGGTGACGGGGATCCGGTGCCGTGGAGTTCGCGGAAGACGGCCTCGAAGTCCTCGTCGTCGAACTGCTCGACCGTCGCGTCGAGTTCCTCGCGAACCTCCGTTCGACGGACGGCCAGATCGGCGAACTCCTCGCTGGCCTGGAGTTCGGCCGTACTCTTGTTCGCGAGGAGGGTCGCGTACTTCGTACTGAGCGCGTAATAGGCCTGCAGTTTCGACTCGTATTCGGCACAGACCAGCAGGCGCTCGATGGTGTCGGTCAGGTCGTCACGGGAGACGGGCTTGATGACGTAGTCGTCGAAGGGCATGTCGATGATGTCGAAGTCCGGGTCGACGGCCGTCACCATCGCCACCCGACACTCCATCCCCATCTCGCGGATCTCCTCGAGCACGTCGTCGCCCGACACGCCCGGCATCCGCCGGTCGAGCAACACCACGTCCACCGAGGGCGTCAGTTTCTCCAGTGCCTCCCCGCCACTGTATGCGGTTTCGACGTGGTACTCGACCGACAACTGGGCCGCATAGGCGTCAGCCACGTCGGGTTCGTCGTCCACCACCAGTACGGTGGGGAGGTCACCGGAACTCATCAGGCTAATTTTATTCCACAACGGAAGCATAAGGGTTCCGGGTGTTTCGAGCCGGGAAATCACCCCACCGAAACGCTCATCCTGCCGATCACCGCCCTCCCCCAACGACCGCGCCCAACAGTTCGAATGAGAGACGGTATTTTTGCGATTCCTGGATGCGGTCCGAGAGGTCACTCCGTGACGATGTCGTCGTATCGCGCCCCGGTCTGTTTCAGCGTCTCAGTGGAGTAGAGGCGCTCGTGGTCACAGGGGAGATACTCGGCCGTGAGCTCGTCGATCTTCGCGTCGACGGCCGCCGATTCGCGACCGTGAATCATCGTAAAGAGGTTGTACGGCCAGTCCTGCTCGGGCCGGCGCGGACGATGGTAACACAGTGTTACGTACGGCAGCGACCCCACCGTCTCACCCCACTCGTCCAAGTTCTCGTCGGGCACGTCCCACACGACCATACAGTTGCTGTCGAAGCCGGTCGCGACGTGGTTGACGACGCAGCCGATGCGTTTGATACAGCCGTCCGAGCACAGCCCGTCGATCGAAGCGAGCACGTCAGTCACGTCGGCGTCGACTGCCGCGGCGATGTCCCGATAGGGCGTCGCCGACAGCGGGAACCCGTCCTGTATTTCCAGGAGCACTCGGCGGTCGAGCGCCGAGAGGTCGGCCGCGGCGTCCTCGCTGATCCGCGTGGCGGAGGCGTCGGTTTCGGCCAGCGACTCCCGCGCGAACCTGTCGGCGTTGACCACCGGGAACTCCAGGTCGATGTAGTAGTCGGTCAGCATCGGCAGGACGAGCACGTCGAGGCCGGTTTGGGCCTCGATATCGTCGATGATGCGGTCCCGTGCCTCGTGAGAGCCGGCGGTCACCACGAACCACATGTTCCACTCGTGGTCGCGGCGGTAGTTGTGGTTGACCTGGCGGTGGTCGTTGATGGTGGCCGCCACTTCGTCGAACCGGTCGTCGGGCGCGGAGACGGCAGCGAGCGTCGACGATCCGATGACTGGCGGGTTGAGAACGGCCCCGAACCGGCGGAACACGCCCTGGTCGCGGAGGGCCTCGACCCGCCGGAGGGCGTCCGTTTCCGTGACGTCCAGGTCGTCGGCGACGGCGCGGAACGGGCGTTCGGCGACCGGAAAGCCGCTCTGGTACCCGTCGATGAGCGCCGCGTCCACGTCGTCTAGCCCGTCGCGCCAGTCGCCCGACTGGAGACTCATTGCCCGATCCAGGGAGTCGGCGCGTGTAATCCTGTCGTTTCATACTGCCGGACAGAAATTGTCGCAACCGATGGTTGTCGAGCGGGCAGCAAGCCACGATCTGTCTGCCCGAGCATCGATCCGGTGTTCACGTACTTCTGTCCGACAGTAGCAGGACGACGGGATGGGTGCGACCGACGCGAAACGGGGGACAACTATTCGTGGCAGCCCCGAGCAGTGGGGGTATGCCCCGGTATTTCGAGGACATCGAGGTCGGCGAAACGTACGAACACGGCAGTCAGTCGGTCACCAAGGAGGAGATCGTCGAGTTCGCGGAAGAGTTCGACCCGCAACCGTTCCACGTCGACGAGGAAGCCGCCGAGGAATCGGCCTTCGGCGGCCTCGCGGCCAGCGGGTGGCACACGGCGGCGATGTGTATGCGCCTGCTCGTCGAGGTGATGGACGAGGCCGACTGGGCGTCCCAAGGCGCGCGCGGCATCGACGCGCTGCGCTGGATTCGCCCGGTCCGCCCCGGCGATACCCTCTCAGTCGAGGTCGAGGTCGTCGAGAAACGCGTCGACGAGGACGACCCGACGATCGGACACGTCGACAACGAGCTCACGGGGTACAATCAGGACGGCGACGCGGTCATCTCCTGGGTCGGCCTGGGGATGATCGAGCGCCGACCCGACGAGGGGTAACTCACCGGCGTGTTTCGCGGGTATCCTTTCCACTCGCTTTTCCACTGGCGTCGGGATCACAGCGGTAAAGGAAGGGTAATCTACAGGCTTTTGCTCGCGGCGGCCGACGGCGCGTAAGTGGCCGTCGCTCCCGACCCGTCCGAGGTGTACGAACGGTCGGCCGAGGAGGGAAAGCGGCGACTCGACCAGTCGCTGCTCGAACTCGTCGCCACGAGTTTCATCGCCGGGTTCACGATCGTCTTCGGCATCGCCGCGCTCGGCATCGTCGAGGCGGCCTTCGAACCGCGGTTCGAGAACCTGTCCGGCGTGGCCGGGGCACTCGCGTTCGGGAGCGGGGTCGTGTTCCTCGTCGTCGGCCGGGCCGAACTGTTCACCGAGAACTTCTTCGACCCGGTCGCGGCCGCCATCGAGAACCCCGACTCGTGGCTCGTCCCGCAGCTCCTGCGGCTGTGGAGCGTCACGTTCGTCCTGAACCTCGTCGGTGGTGGCATCCTCGTGTTCGTCATCTCGGTCGAGGGGACGCTCCCACAGGGTGGTGAACACGCGCTGGAGCAGTTCGCTGTCGAAACCGTCGAGCGGGAGCCGATGACTGGCTTCGCCAAGGCCGTCACCGGTGGCGCGCTCGTGACCCTGCTGTCCTTTCTCCTGGCGGCCGTCAACAGCGTCAGGAGCCGCATCACGATCTCCTATTTCGTCGGATTCCTGCTCGCACTCGGCCCCTTCGATCACGTTATCGTCACGATGCTCCACGTCCTCTTCGGCGTCCTGGTCGGCGCGGCCATCGGCGTGGGGGCGCTAGCCGAAACGACTGCCGTCGTGACCGCTGGCAACATCGTGGGGGGACTCGGCCTGATGACGCTCTCACACGCGGCCCAGGCGAAAGGAGCCCGCGACGCCGGGGACTGATCCCCACTGCGAGTCGCCAGTTTCGCAGGCTATTTCGCGCTGGCGGCCCGAGCACCGCGTATGGCGAAAGCGACCCAGGAGTTCGGCGAGTGGCCGATAAAACGTCTCAACACGGAGGTCATCGCGTCGGGGCCGAAATCCGCCGCGGACATGGACCGCGACCAGGCCCGGGAGGCCTTCGAGCGCATCCTGGCCGACGAACCGGACCCGACGACGCTGGGCGCGTTCTGGCTGGCCAACCGCTGGAAGCGAAACACCCCGGAGGAACTCGCGGCCTACACCGACGTGATGCGCGAGCAGTCGGTCGAACCCGCCGAACCGGACGCCGACCCCGTCGACTGCGGGGCGAACTACGACGGCAAACACTCCACCGCGATACTGGGCGTCGCCGCGGGCGTCGTCGCGGCCGCCGCTGGCACGCCCGTCGTCGTCCACTCGGGCGACCGCGTCCCGACCCAGAAACTCGACGCCTACAAGCACGTTCTGGACGAGTTGGGCGTCCGGACGGAACTCGAACCAGAAGAGAGCGCGGACATGGTCGACGAGACCGGCTTCGGCTTCTACTACCAGCCGGCGTTCAATCCGGTCGTCGACGACCTCTGGGAGCGCCGGGACATGATGGGCGTCCGGACGTTCGTCAACACCGTCGAGACGCTGGCCAACCCCGCCAACGCCGACGTGCACCTCGGGAGTTTCTACCACCTGGCCTTCGCGGAGAAGATCGTCGACACCTTCCGCAACCTCGAATCCCAGGACGTGAGCCGCGTGCTCATGTTCCAGGGCCAGGAAGGGTACGACGACATCCGGCCGGGATCGACTGTAGTTGCGGAGTGGTCGGACGGTGAGGACCTCGAGGACTTCGAGATCGAGACCGCCGAGTACGGCATGGACTTCGAGGGCGAGGACCTGGAGGTCGACGACATCGCGGCGGACTCGGCGACGATCACCGAGGCGGTGCTGGCCGGCGAGCGCGACGATCAGTTCGCCGACGCCGTCGCGGTCAACGCCGCGCTCCGGATGTACGCGCGCGAGGACATCGATTCGCTGGACGAGGGGCTGGAGACGGCCCGCGAGACGATCGAAAGCGGCGACGCCGAGGCGGTGCTGGACGAACTGCGAGGGTTCTGAGGGTCAGGCGGGCGTCTCCGCCACTTCTTCGGTCAGTTCGTTCGATCCACGTCCGAGGAACACGAGCCCCATCCCCGTCGTCAGGAGGTTCACACCGAAAATTACGCCGAGGCCCCACTCGGCGGTCGATGGGAGGCCGGCCCACAGGAGCGCGGCGAACAGCAGCGAGAGGAGGCCGCTGAACACGTTCCACTCCCAGTTGGGTTCGTTTCTGACGGTAAAACTCATCAGGACGAGCGCGAGCCCCTCGACGGCCAGGAACGCCACGAGCAACACCTCCAGCGACGCCAGCGTGAGGACCGGATTGGCCATCAGTACCATGCCGGACCCGGTGTAGACGACGCCGACCAGCGCCTGCACGAGCGACCCGCTCCAGTCCGAGGCCGAGAAGGCGTGGGCGAAGTGGAGGACGCCGCCGACGATCAGGACCGCCCCGAACAACAGCGCCAGCGAGATCTCGGTTACGAACGGGAACGCGATGGCGAGCACCCCAAGCAGGGCCAGCAGGACGCCGATGGCCTGCAGGGTCCGACGCTTGTCGTCGGTCACCGTCGACAGCGTCGTGTCCGTCTCGGTTGTCTCCGTGCTCATGTGCGTGCCCAGGGTCCCCAATCAGGTAAGGAAATTCACGATGAACGACTGTCTTCGATAGGATTGGGCGACGGTCACCTGCCAGTCGGTTACGGGTCGGCGGCGACGGGCAGTCATACGGACTGCTGTAAGTCATTTCCGCATCGACCGCCCGAAATCGGGCGGTCGTCGCGGTACACAGTTACAGCAAACCGTATCAGGCGTTCCCGGTCGGTTGCCAGACCCGCACCAGGCCGAGACAGCCGAGCAGGGCGACCGAGAATCCCACGATGCTGGCCCCGTCGTCGCCGAGTACGCCGCGAAGCGCCGCCCAGACCCCCGCGATGACGGCGAGGACGGCGAGCGCGACGCCGAATCCCCAGAGCGCGGCGCGCCCCGGACTGTACTGGCGGGGGAGTTTGCTGTAGAGGTAGGCCGGGAGGAGCCCGACTGCCAGCGTCGTGAGGAAGACGGCTCGCGTGCTGCCGCCGGCGAGTCGGTCGAGCGTGACGACCGCCGGCAGGGCCAGCACGAACGCGGCGACGAGGATCGCGTTCGTGTCGGTCACCCACTGCTTGCCGCCCGCAGTCCTGTCTGCGCTCATAGCTCGTGAGAGCAGCGGCGAGGTGAAAAAAGGCGCTACTCCGACCGCGACGGCCCCGGCGGCAGCAGGCTTATCGGTACTGGCCACATCCGTCGGGCCATGACCGGTGACCTCTCGACCGGGGTCGACCTGCTCGACAGCGCCATGGGCGGTGGCGTGCCACCCGGCAGTCTCGTCGCCCTGACCGCCCCGCCGCGCGCCCAGAGCGAACCCCTGCTCTACGAGATGGCGGCCGCGAACCCGACCCGCTACCTCTCGACGCTGCGCACGAGCGAGGAAGTGACCGAGGCCATCACCGCCACGCTCCCCTCGACCTCGGGGGTCAGCATCGACGTCCGCGCGGTCGACGGCGACGAGATCCTCGCCAACCCCGAGCAGTCCCTCGGGAGCTTAGACTCGCACTCGCTGGTGATCATCGACCCGACGACGGAACTCGAACAGGGCGACCGCGAGCGCTACCGTTCGTTTCTCGACACCTGCAAGCGCGCGCTCCGGATGACCGACAGCGTCGGCCTGTTCCACTGCCACGAGAACAACCCCGCCGTGTTGCGCCGGGACATGACGCTGACCCGCGCGGACCTCGTCTGGGACGTCTGCGTCGAGGTCATCGACGACAACGTCCGCACCCGGATGGCCATCACCAAGTTCCGGGGCGGGACGCCCTTCGGCCTGGTCGACCTGAACTTCTCCGAGGGCGGCGTTACTGCCGACGCGCGTCGGTAGGTGTGGCCGCCGGAAGGGGACCAGACACCAGACTTTTCCCCTGACCCGCCGGAGGGAATGCCATGAGTGACCTGACTGCGACACTGCACACCAGCGAAGGCGACATCGAGGTCGACCTCTTCGACGAGCGCGCACCCAACACCGTCGAGAACTTCGTCGGCCTGGCCGAGGGCGCCGACGACTACGAGGGCACCGAGGTCGGCCCCGGCACCGGCGCGTGGGAGGACCCCGAATCCGGTGAGAAGCGCGTCGACCCGCTGTACTCGGACATCCTCTTTCACCGCATCATCGACGGCTTCATGATTCAGGGCGGGGACCCGACCGAGACCGGCAAGGGCGGCCCGGGCTACACCTTCGACGACGAGTTCCACGACGACCTGCGCCACGACGGCGCGGGCAAACTGAGCATGGCCAACCGCGGCCCGGACACCAACGGCTCGCAGTTCTTCATCACGCTGGACGCCCAGCCCCACCTCGACGACAAACACGCCGTCTTCGGCGCGGTCGAGGAGGGAATGGAAGTCGTCGAGTCCATCGCGTCAGTGCCGACCGACGCCCAGGACAAACCCCAGGAAGAAGTCGTCCTCGAATCCGTCGAGATCCACGAATAGTACCGAGCGGTCGACAGCTATTTTTTCTGATAGGAGCCCACGACTAAGGCCCTCAGGCCCGTCCGTCGAGTCATGTGCCGGAGCGAGCGCCCCATTCGAGTTCGGTACCCCCTCCGCGCGATTCGTGGACACAACACGGGCGTTGATACGTCGTGAGCACCGCGTCCGACGGCGGGTTCGACCGGAAACGGGTGGGGTTGTGGGTCGTCTTTCTCGTCTTGCTGGTGGGGGCGCTGGTCGTCGCCTGGCAGTACGTCGGCACGCTCATGCTCGGCCTGTTCGCCTATTACGTCGCCCGACCGGTGTTTCAGCGGTTCCAGCGACGGATTCCCTCGCGGACGCTAGCGGTGGCAGTGACCCTGCTGGTCGTGGCACTGCCGGTCCTGTTGCTCGTCGGGTGGACGTTGCTCGTCGCCGTCGAGCAACTCTCGGCCCTTCTCGGAGGCGGGTCGGCGGACCAGTTCGGCGACCTGCTAGAACCGTACATCGGGACGGCGCTCTCGGTCGAGGACCTGGAGCGCAACGCCAGAGCCGTCCTCGACGATCCCTCGCAGTTCGATCGGCTGAACCAGTCGGCTACCGCAGTGCTTTCCGCCCTCCTCGACTCGCTGGTATCGGCGCTGACCGCGCTCATCCACCTGTTCATCGCGCTCATCGTGGCGTTCTACCTCCTCCGGGACGACCACCGCCTCGCGGCGTGGGCGCGCGAGACGTTCGTGACGCCCGACGGCGTCGTCGACTCGTACCTGGTCGCCGTCGACAGCGACCTCCAGACGGTCTTCTTCGGCAACATTCTCAACGCGTTGCTGACCGCCGTCCTGGGCGTCGTCACCTACAGCGCGCTCAACCTCGTCGCGCCCGCGCCCGTCCGGATCCCCAACCCGGTGTTGCTCGGCCTGGTCTCCGGCGTCGCCAGCCTCGTGCCGGTCATCGGTATCAAACTCGTCTGGGTGCCGATCAGCGCGTACCTGCTCGGGACCTCACTGGTGGTCGACCCCGCGACGACGTGGTTCGTCGCGCTCTTCGCCGGCGTCTCCGTCGTCGTCGTCGACACCATCCCCGACCAGTTGCTCCGCCCGTACGTGAGCGGCCGGACGCTCCACGTCGGTGCCGTCATGCTCGCCTACACCATCGGCCCGCTGCTCTTTGGCTGGTACGGCATCTTCCTCGGACCGTTCCTGCTCGTCGTCGGTGTCGAGTTCGCCCGACACGTGTTCCCCTGGCTCGTCGACCCCGAATCCGCACCCGAAACGCGTCGGCCCGAACCGACGTTTGCGGCCGAGGTAAGCCAGACACCCGCAGACGCAACCGCTCCGGCGGACGACGAGGTGGTGACGGGGGCGGATCCCGACACCGACACGCCGACCGAATCGGTGGACGCGGACGGGCAGGGAACGGCATCGGCAGAAACGGAATCCGAGTCGGATATCGAGGACGGGACGGCCGGCGAGGAGTCCTAGAAGCCCGCAACCACTGGACAGGCAGGCTGAAACTATCCTTTTGCCACTGCTAGTACATCAGTCAGGGTGTCCGTTGCATAGTGGGTACCCGTTCCCGACCGATCGTCCGGGTATCCGATCCACGCGCGCTACCGACTTCAGCCATGAATTCCGATAACTCAGACGACACGACCGAGACGGATTCGTTCGACGAGCCGACAGAACCGCAGTCGAATCACACCCCAGGGGAGCCGGGCCGCGAGGCGCTCGCGGCCAACCGAACGCTCGTGATGGCGGTCGGCGTCCTCGTCGCCCTGCTGGGCGTCGTGGCCATCCTCTCGCCGTTCGTCACCGGAGTCGCGCTCACGCTCGTGTTCGGTGCTCTCCTCGTTGCCGCAGCCGTCTTTCAGACGGCCTCGGCGGTCGCCGCCCGGGGGTGGAGCGGCTTCGCCTTCGGCGTCGGGCTCGCGGCCCTCTACGCCGTCGCAGGCGTCGTGTTGCTAGTGAATCCCACCGTCGGACTCGTGACGCTCACCTTCCTGCTGGGGCTGTACTTCCTCGCGGAGGGTATCATCCAGTTGCTCATGGGCCTGCGAGTCCGTGAGAACGACAACTGGGGCTGGATGCTGTTTTCGGGCATCGTCTCGCTGTTGCTCTCCTCGCTGGTCCTGCTCGAGTTCCCCAGCAGCGCCGAGTGGGCGGTCGGCCTGCTGTTCGGCGTGAACCTGCTGACGACCGGCGTCGCGATGGCCTCGCTGGCGATGGCCGCCACGCCGGAGCCGGCCACGACGACGACGGGCCCAGTCGAAGAAGCCGGTACCTGAACCCGAAGCGACAAACGAAAGGTCGGTGGCTCCGAACGGTCGGTATGGCCGACGAGGACGAGCCCATCGACCCGAGCGAGATCGGCGAGCAGGACGCGCCGCCAGTCGCCGAGAAGCCCTACAAGATCGTCTTCGAGGCGAACAAGTGCTTCGGCGCGGGGAAGTGCGCCGAGGTTTCGGAGAACTGGAAGATGGACATCTCGACGGGCATAGCCAAGCCCGAGACCTACTTCTTCGACGAGTCGGAGCTGGACCACAACGTCAGCGCCGCCGAGGCATGTCCCGCAAAAAAGGACGTGGGCGTCATCCACGTTGTCGACCGCCGGAGCAACGAGGAGATCGCCCCCGATCCCCACGGCGACGGCACGCTCAGCGTCGACTGGTGAGAGGGTCGTCGAGCGTCGTGGTTTCGGTCGGTTAGCCGTCGAGCGTCCCGTCGCGGTAGTTCGGAGCCGTCTCCTGGAGGTAGACGCCGGCCTGCGGGTGCTGGTCGGCGTCTTCGATGACGTCGTCGGAGAGTTCAGCCATGAGTTCGGTACGGCCGGGACGTGGATAAGTCACGGGAGTTGGGAGCTGTATTTTAAATTCAATCGCGAGGAATGTATCTGCAGGGAATGAATAGAGGGCGACGACATCAACAGCGGGGAAAGGAGACGGAAGCGACAGTAACGAGCGAACTGATCGAGCGAGGAATCTCGGTTCTGACGCCTGCGTTCGGAAACGAGCGGTATGATATGGTCATCGACCGGGAAGGCAATCTCGAACGCGTTCAGGTGAAAACTGCTTACGACCACAATCGAAAATCACAGACGGTTGTCGTCGAATTCGACACGACGGTGTATCAGAGCAGCGGGATGCCGCAGAAAACGTACTACACAGCCGACGAAATCGATTCCTATTTGATACACTGCCCGAACCGGGAGACGACGTTGTACGTTCGGTTCCAGGAGACGGCCAAGACGCAGATGAACTTTAGTTTCAGAGAGAAGACAGCATACAACGATCACAACCAAAAAGCAGTAAACTTCGCGGTGGATTACACACTAGACGCGAGACTGTGAGGGGGTAGCCAAGTGGCCAACGGCGCGGGTCTTAAGAACCCGTCTCGAAGGAGTTCCGGGGTTCGAACCCCCGTCCCCTCATACGGAATGCTGTAGAACGTTTCCGCATCGACCGCCCGACTGCGGGCGGTCGCCGCGGTACACAGCTACAGCAAACCGTATCAGTTCTGTTCAGCCCGGGAACGTGGCAGTCCCGACGCAACGGGCTTTTGACGCCAACACACGTACAAGCGAGCAATGACCGACGAGATACCCGAGCGGGCAGTTCGTGCCTTCGAAGGACACGACGCCTTCGAGCGCGACGACGACGGCTTCCGCGTGACGACGACGCGATTCGAGGGTCGCGTGACAGCGACCGACACCGACGAGTGGGCCATCGAGTACACCCTGACCGTCCGGGCACCGATGCTCTCGGCGGCCGTCGACGGGGACGTCGGCGACGCCGTCGAAGCCGGCTGGTTCGACACATACGAGCGCCGGCTGGCGGACGCCCCGAGCGCGACGCGTGCCGACGTGGAACTCGACGACCTCTCCGTCGCCGAGACGGCCGGCGAGGCCGTGGCGGAGTTCACCTTCGAGTACGGCAACGCCGACCGCGCCCCCGACGTGGCGAAGGCGATGGCCGAATACGCCGAGGGGACCTACGTCGAAGGCGCGATTCCGGGCTACGACTACGAGGGCGTCGTCGCCGACCTCCTGGGAGCCGCCAGTTCGACCGGGCAGGGCGAGGGGACCGGAACGCCGCTGTAGCGGGGCAGTTGCGGTCGCGGAGGACGAGCATCCGGCGCGCGGAGCGCGCCGGTTCACGGAACTCGCGACTCGGTCGCGAGTTCCGCTTTTTTAGCGTAGATTTTTTGCGCGAGAGGTTCGCCTTCGGCGAACCCGAGCGTAAAAAAGGTACTCTCAGTCCATAGCGATGTACGTCTGCGTGTCCTCGATGTCGTCGATGGACTGGATGCCGTCGGCGGCGACGTCCTTGACCTCGGCGGGGGAGTCGACCTCGACCTTGGCGATGAAATCGACGTCGCCGGCGACGATCGAGGCCTCGGCGACGCCGTCGACGGCTTCGATCTCGGACTGCAGGCGGTCGGCGTCGCCCGAGAGGGCCTTGACCATGACGTAGGCGGTGACCATCTCAGGCACCTCCCGCGGCCGCGGCCCTGGAGTCGGTTTCGCCGACGACGATCTGCCGGACGTCGTCGAGGACGCCGAAGTCGGCGAGGACGACGAGGCTGTCGCCGGTTTCGAGCGAGACGTCGGCGTCGGGCAGCCCGTATATCTCGTTTTCTTTGCCGAACGCGAGGACCTGGGCTTTCGCGGGGAGTTCGAGTTCGCTCAACGTGTAGCCAGCCATCGGCGACCGCTCGGTGACAGTGAGTTCGACCATCTGGAGGTTCCGGGCGATGTCGGCGACGGCCCGGATCGACCCACCCATGAGGGCGTTCTTGGCGGCGATCGCGCCGAGTCGTTCGGGGTAGATGACCTCGTCGACGTCCGAAGCGTACTTCCGGTAGATGTCCTCGCGGTAGTCCTCGTCGATGCGCAACACGGTCCGGCAGCCGTGGTGTTTCGCGATGAGACAGGCGATGAAGTTGTCGTTCAGGTCGCCGGAGAGCGCGCCGAGCGCGTCGGCGCTGGCCAGATCGGCCTTCGCCAGCACTTCCTCGGTCGAGCCGTCGCCCTCGATGACGTCGAACCCCTCCTTGCGGGCGCGCTCGACCGACGTCCGGTCGCTCTCGACGACCACGACCTCGTGACCCTCCTCCTTGAGCACGCGGGCGGTCCGGAGACCCACGCGACCGGCACCCACGATAACGAATCTCATATGGCATATTCTGCCACGGGAAGCCATAAAGCTATCCCGGCGGGAAAACGGCCGGAGCGAGCGGCGTCGAAAGCACGGGACGGGAAAGGGCAGGGGACGGAACAACACTTTTGATGTGTGGCAGTGTACCATATGCCACGATGGTCCGGGCCTACATCATGGTGAAAACGGCGGCAGGGAAGTCCGAGGGGCTAGTGGAAGCGACGCGGGACCTGCCGGGGGTCGAGGAGGCACACATCGTCGCCGGGAAGTACGACATCATCGTCGAGGGTCGGGGCGAGGAGGTGTACGACGTGATGCACTCGGTCGCAACTGACATCCGTGACCTAAACGGCGTCGCCGACACTCGGACCTACATCTGCCTTGAGTGAGGGTTACGGACCCGAATCGTCGCCGCTGGCGCGTTCCCGGACCGTTTCTCGCTGGTCGCGCAACCGTTTCGGTAGCTCCGCGTAGGCGTGTTCGAACACGTCGTCGGGGTCCGGGTCCGCCACTGCGTCGGCGGTTTCGACGGCCGCGTCGACGGCGTCGGTCGCCTCCTCGCGCGCGTGGTCGAGAAACCCCTCGTAGACGACGTTGTGCGAGCGGAGGTACTCGGCGAAGCGCTCGATCGGGTCCCGGGTGCGCCAGTCGGGGAGGTCCTCGTCCTCGTCGCCCCGGTAGCGGTCGGGGTCGTCGCTGGTCGTGTGCGGTCCCTGCCGGTAGGTCAGGCTCTCGACCAGCACCGGTTCCCCCTCGCGGACGCGCTTGAGCGCCGAGCGGACGAACTCGAAGACAGCCAGCGGGTCGTTGCCGTCGACCTGTCCGCCGGTGAAGCCGTACGCGTCGGCCTTCGCGGCGATGGAGGGTGCGGCGGTCTGGCGGTCCCGCGTCGTGCTGATGGCCCAGTGGTTGTTCTCACAGAAGAACAGCACCGGCGCGTCGAACACGCCCGCGAAGTTCATCGCCTCGTGGAAGTCGCCCTCGCTGGTCGCGCCGTCGCCGAAGTACGCGACGGCTGCGTGGTCGGCGTCGGTGTAGTTCGCTGCCATCCCCACCCCGACGGCGTGGGGGAGTTGCGTGGCGATGGGGACCGCCTGCGGGAACACCGGCACGTCGTGGTCGGAGTGGAACTCGGGGTAGCCACGACGGAAGAGCAGCAAGTCGCTCATCGGCACGTCGCGGGCGATTTGCATGGCGTTGGCCCGGTAGGTCGGAAAGAGCCAGTCGTCGTCGGCCATCGCGTGGGCCGCGCCGACCTGTGACCCCTCCTGGCCGTGGAAGGGCGGGTAGCCGCTCATCCAGCCGCGGCGCTGCAGGGAGAGCGCGCGCTCGTCGAACACCCGGGCCCGCACCATCTCCGCCAGCAACTCGCGCGCGTGGTCCTCGGAGACGGAAACCGCCGAGAACTCGCGCTCGCCGATGACCCGATGCATGCCTCCCTCCTCCGACGGCGAGGGTATAAAAGGTGGTCCCACCGGCACCGGCGTTCCGACACGCCAAAGAGTCCGCGGCCCCAAAGGCCGATATGGTCAGCGTCGGCGACATCGTGGGGCTGCTCGTCATCCTCGGGGTCAACACCTCGATCGCAGCGCTCGCGACGCGCTTTTTCAGAGTCCGGCTGAAAACGGACTGGGGCAGCGCCCTCTACACCGTCGTGCTCCTGCCGCTCCCGCTCGTTGCGGTGGTCCTGATCCTGGGCGGCATCGGCCTGGGTCCGAACCTGGGCACCGCGAACGCGGTTCTGGGACTCACCATCGTCCTGCCGATGGCCATCGGCATCGCCTTCGACTTCTTCTGGATGCCCGCCCCGGACGACGTGGACGTTCCCGACAGGAGTCGCCAACAGCGAGCGCGCTGATACGGTTTGCTGTAGCTGTATACCGCTACGACCGCCCGCAGTCGGGGCGGTCGATGCGGAAACGTTCTACAGCATTCCGTATGAGTCACTCGCGGCGGGCAGTGATCGCCTCGATGGCGTCCGACAGCACCGTCTCCGGCGACTGGGTCGCGTCGATGCGAACGAACCGCTCCGGGTCGGCGTCGATCAGGCGCTCGTAGTTGTCGCGGACGCGTTCGAGGTAGTCGGTCTGTTCGAACTTGTTGGTCGCACCGCTCCGTTCCGCACCGAGTTCCGGCGGCACGTCGAAATAGAGGGTGCAGTCGGGCACCCGGGTGAAGGGCTCGTGGATGTCCTGGACGTACGCCATCGGCTCGTCTATGGTTCCGGCCAGTGTTGCACCCTGATAGGCGTATCGGGAGTCCGAGTACCGGTCGGAGACGACGAGTTCACCGGCCTCTATCGCGGGGCGAATCACGCGCGAGAGGTGGTCGGCGTGGTCGGCGGTGTAGAGGAACAGTTCGGCCAGCGAGTCGGCGTCGTCGTCCCGGATCGAGCGGTAGACGGCGTCGCCGTACCAGGAGTCGGTCGGTTCGCGGGTGAACGTCGCGTCGACTTCGTCGCGGAGTCCCTCCCAGACCGTGGTCTTCCCGCTGCCGTCGATTCCCTCCAGCGTCACGAGCATACCGTCACTGCGACTGGACGGGTTGTAAACGATTGCGCTCGGGCGCGGGATACCCAACCAGTTACGCGCCATCCTTAAACAGGTATAAAACCAATAACAAGACGCATGAACGTACTCGTCGTCGGCGGCAGCGGTTTCATCGGGACGCATCTGAGCGGGGAACTCACCGAGCGGGGTCACGAGGTGACAGTCGTGTCGCGCGAACCCGAGGCCGAGGACCTCCCCGAGGGCGTCGACACGGTGCGTGGCGACGTGACGGCCTACGACTCCATCGAAGGCGCGTTCGAGGGGCAGGACGCGGTCGTCTTCCTCGTCGCGCTCTCGCCGCTGTTCAAACCGAAGGGCGGCGACGACCAGCACTTCGCGATCCACACCGAGGGGACGCGCAACGTCGTCGCGGCCGCCGAGGAACACGGCGTCGACCGCATCCTGCAGATGAGCGCGCTCGGGGCGGACCCGGAGGGGTCGACGGCGTACATCCGCTCGAAGGGCGAGGCCGAGGAGATCGTCAACGAGTCCGACCTCGACGCCGTCGTCTTCCGTCCCTCGGTGGTGTTCGGCGAAGGCGGCGAGTTCGTCTCCTTTACCAAGAAACTCAAGGGGATGTTCGCGCCGGGGCTGCCGATCTATCCGCTCCCCGGCGGCGGGAAGACCCGTTTCCAGCCGATCTGGGTGGGCGACCTCGTGCCGATGCTGGCCGACGCGATCGAAGCCGAGGACCACACCGGCGAAACGTACGAGATCGGTGGCCCGGAAGTGCTCACGCTGAAAGAGATCACGAACATGGTGTACGAGAGCGAAGGAAAGTCAGTCTCGATCGTCCCGATTCCGATGGGACTGGCCGGCGTCGGGCTGAAACTCGGGGGGAAACTGCCGGGGTTCCCAATGGGCGGCGACCAGTTCCGTTCGCTCAAGTTCGACAACACGACAACCGACAACGACGTCTCGGCGTTCGGTGTGGAGCCGGCGGAGATGCAAACGCTCGGAGAACACCTGACGGCGGGGCGGTAAGGAGACGTTTTACCCCGAGTAAGTTCCCATTAAATCCGTTGCTTTCGGGTGATTTTCCGATGACAGGGGTGGTTATATGTGTTGATAAGCGGGCATAAAACTTATACACATTATGGGACTGTTTCTTTTCACACGGAGACGAAGACATGAAACTCGCGATGATCGGGTTCGGCCAGGCGGGCGGGAAAATCGTCGACAAGTTCCTGGAGTACGACGAGCGTACGGGGAGCGGGATCGTCCGCTCGGCCGTCGCCGTCAATACCGCTAAAGCCGACCTACTGGGTCTAGAGAACGTACCGGAGGAGAACCGGGTCCTGATCGGACAGGCCCGGGTGAAAGGACACGGTGTCGGTGCCGACAACGAGTTAGGTGCCGAGATCGCAGAAGAGGACATCGACGAGGTGCAGGGGGCCATCGACAACATTCCCGTCCACGAGGTCGACGCGTTCCTCATCATCTCGGGACTCGGTGGCGGGACCGGGTCCGGCGGGTCGCCCGTGCTGGCGAAACACCTCAAGCGGATCTACACAGAACCCGTCTACGGGATGGGGATCCTGCCCGGGGGCGACGAGGGGGGCATCTACACGCTGAACGCCGCCCGCTCGTTCCAGACGTTCGTCCGCGAGGTCGACAACCTGCTGGTGTTCGACAACGACGCCTGGCGGAAATCCGGCGAGAGCGTCGAGGGCGGCTACGACGCCATCAACGACGAGATCGTCAAACGGTTCGGCATCCTGTTCGGGGCCGGCGAGGTCGAACAGGGCGGCGCAGTCGCGGAAAGCGTCGTCGACTCCAGCGAGATCATCAACACGCTGGCCGGCGGCGGCGTCTCGACGGTCGGCTACGCTGCAGAGCAGGTCGAACAGGAAGACGGTGGCGGCCTCCTCTCGCGGTTCAAGGGCGGCGACGACGACGACAGCATGGACACCGCCAACACCACGAACCGCATCACGAGCCTCGTCCGGAAAGCGGCGCTGGGTCGGCTGACCCTGCCCTGTGAGATCGAAGGCTCGGAGCGGGCGCTGCTGGTAATGAGCGGTCCGCCCCAGCACCTGAACCGGAAAGGTATCGAGCGCGGGCGGAAATGGCTCGAAGAGCAGACCGGGAGCATGGAAGTCCGCGGTGGCGACTACCCGGTGCCGGACTCGGGCTACGTCGCCAGCGTCATCCTGCTTTCGGGCGTCCACAACGTGCCCCGCATCAAGGAACTCCAGCAGGTCGCGATCGAGGCACAGGACAACATCGACGAGATCCGGGACGAAAGCAAAGCGAATTTAGAGGAACTAGTCGAAGATGACGAGGATGAACTTGACCCGCTGTTCTAGTCGGGGTATAGCTCTACTACTGGCGGTACTGGTCGTCGGGGCGGCCGGCACAGCGGCTGCCGTGTCGGTATCGGACGACAGTGCCCCCGAAGAGGCCGAAGTGGGCTCAGCGACCTCTGCGACGGTCACCGTCTCCGAACTCTACACCGACGCGCCGGGGGAGTGGACGCTCCGGGCGGAATCTAACTTCACCGGCACCGTCGACTGGCAGATCAGCAAAAAGAAGTTCGGTAATGCCGGCGTGGACAACGAAAGCGCCAGCGGCTCGAGCTTCGAGACGACGATCAATCGGGAACAGGACGAAACCGAAACCGTGACTGTCAGCGTCTCCGGGACCGTTCCGGAGATCGACCAGTACTCATACGAGAACCGGCAGAACGTCACCGCCGTCACCATCTACCGCGTCTCCGACGGCGAGAAGGTCGAACTCGGAACGACTCGGATCGAGTACTTCACCAACGAGAGCAAGAACGCCCGCGAAGCCATCGACTCCGCTCGCCAGGCGATCAACGACACTGGCGGCAACGCGGAGGCCGAACGCAGCCTCGAACAGGCGATTTCGGCGTACAACAGCGGCAACTTCGAGAACGCGGTCTCGAACGCCGAGGACGCCGAGAGCACGGCTAACAGCGCGGCGCAATCCCAGCAGACGACCCAGCTACTGATGTACGGCGGGGTGGCTGCCGTCGTCCTGGTCGTCGTCGTCGGTGGCGTCTGGTACTGGCGCAACCAGCAGGACGACTACGACAAGCTGCGGTAACTCCGTCTCCGATCGCGGTTTCGCTTTTTCGCCGTTCGTCCCCGAGAACCGCCGTGGTTTAGTGGAACCAGCGGAACGAGGGAGTATGCGCGTCGTCGTCCCGTTCGCAGCCGAGAGGCCCAAGACGCGACTCGACGGTGTTCTAAGTGCCGACGAGCGCGACGCGTTCGCACGAGCGATGCTCAGGGACGTCCTCGCTGCACTCGAAGCGGCCGGTCACGACCCGGAACTGCTGGCGACCGCCCCCGTCGAGGTCGACGTGCCCGTCACCGTCGACGAGCGGCCGCTCACCGAGGCAGTCAACGCCGTTCTCAGTGAGACGGTCGCGGCGGGCGGTGAGGGGGTCGCGGTCGTCATGGCCGACCTCGCGCTGGCGACGCCGGCCACGCTGGATCGTCTGTTCGCGGCCGAGGGCGACGTGGTACTGGCACCGGGTCGTGGTGGCGGCACGAACGCGCTCCTGGTCCGGCATCCCGACTTCCGGGTCGACTACCACGGGGCGTCCATCCGGGATCACCGTCGGATCGCCGCCGACGCGGGAGCGGCGGTCACCGATCTCGACTCGATGCGGCTCTCGACCGACGTGGACGAACCCGCGGACCTCGTCGAAGTGTTGCTCCACGGCGACGGCGAGAGCTACGACTGGCTGGTCGAGGCGAGCTTCGAACTCGACGTGACCGACGGACGCGTCGGTGTCGTCCGTGAGAAGCCACTGGACTAAGGACGTCGAGGCCGTAGGTCCGGGACCGTGTCGCTGTACGCCCGACTGTACCTGCTCGTCATCACGGTGCTGTTGCTCGCGACGCTTGCGGTCTGTCTCTTCGTCCTCGTCGGGATCGTCCGCGAGGGCCGTGAGCGATCGCGCGAGCGGCGGACAGGGGAGACGGAACCGTACACGCCGGACCCGGAGTACGACGCCGGACCGCCGTCGGTGCTCGACGGCGAGCAGTCCCAGTCGCCCGAGGCAGTCACCTGTCCACACTGCGGAACAGACAACGAACCCGAGTTCGCGTTCTGTGCGCGCTGTGCGAGACCCCTCTGACACGTCAGCGGGAACTCAACGCTTTTGCCAGTCGAGGACCGAGCCATCGGTGTGATTCCGGGGGCCGAAACGTACGACGTCGACGTCGAGCCCGACTCGGCCGACATCGAGCGACTGCTGGCGGTCGAGCCGGCGGACGTCGAGCCGGCGACCGAACTGTCCTACTGCCGGAACGTGTTCGTCCCGCTGACGACCGCCTGCCGCTACACCTGTACGTACTGTACGTACTACGACCCGCCAGGCCAGGCCGACCTCATGAGTCCCGAGGCGATCCGCGAGACGGTCCAGCGCGGCGCGGATGCGGGGTGTACGGAGGCGCTGTTCACGTTCGGCGACGACCCGGACGACCGCTATACGGCCGTCCACGAGCAACTCGCCGAGTGGGGCCACGACTCCATCCACGAGTACCTTCGGGAGGCCTGCGAGATCGCGCTCGAGGAGGGACTCCTGCCCCACGCGAACCCGGGCGACCAGACCCGCGAGCAGATGGCGACCGTCGCGGACGTCAACGCCTCGATGGGCGTGATGCTCGAAACCACCGCCGAGGTCCAGGCCCACGGCGGGCCGCGCGCGAAGAACCCCGGCCAGC
Source organism: Halorientalis salina (assembly GCF_005049285.1). Taxonomy (GTDB): domain Archaea; phylum Halobacteriota; class Halobacteria; order Halobacteriales; family Haloarculaceae; genus Halorientalis; species Halorientalis salina. Next base: position 148,663 of record NZ_SOSC01000005.1, read on the forward strand.
GACTCGACACGATCCGAACTGCCGGCGAGTTAGGCGTCCCCTTCACCACCGGAATTTTGGTCGGTATCGGCGAGGACTGGGCCGACCGCGCCGAGAGCCTGCTCTGTATCCGTGAGTTACACGAGCGCTACGGCCACGTCCAGGAAGTCATCGTTCAGCCCGTCGTCGAGAACGAGCGCTGGCAGGACGGAACCCCAGGCGTCGAGACGCTGCGCCGGGTCGTCGCGATGGCCCGCGCCGGCCTGCCCGACGACGTGAGCGTCCAGGTCCCGCCGAACCTCGCGCCGGCCCGCGAGGTCGCGGACTGCGGCATCGACGACCTGGGCGGCGTCTCGCCGGTCACGGTGGACCACATCAACCCCGAGTACGAGTGGCCGGGGCTCCGCGAACTGGAGGCCGTCGCCGACCACGCGGGCGTCCCGCTCACTGAACGGCTCCCCGTCTACGAGCAGTACGTCGACGAGGAGTGGCTCTCCCCGACGATTCGGGATGCACTCGACGCCGACGACGAGGCGGGCGAGCGGTTCCGCGCGTGTCTGTCGGACGACGCGGTCGCCCGGTGACCGGAACGCCGTCACCGCCAGGTCCGCCTGCGACGACCGCTACCGGAACCGCTCGTCGAGTGCCAGCAACAACATCGAGGAGGACCACCCGAGCGGGGAGCCGAGGACGTGCTCGCCGTCCTCCGTCGTTTCCTCGGCCAGATACCCGCTGGGTGCGGTCTGCGTGAGGATCTCCGCCAGAAGGGCGTCGGCGGTGTCGGTGTCGCCAGCGCGGGCGAGCGCGCCGACGACGAACAGCTCGCCCGGAACCCAGGCCGTGCCGTTCTCCCGGAACTCCCGACGGAGCGCACCGGTGATGGTCCCGACCTCGCCGAACGCCGCCGCCCAGCGAGAGGGCCAGACCGCCGCCCCGTTGAACCCCTTGAGGTCCCGCTGTGGTCCCCAGAACCCCGCGTCGGTGATGAACTCGTCCCGTTCGAAAAAGCGGTCGTGCAGCGCCTGGCCGACGGTCTCGGCGGCCCGTCGGTAGGGAGTCGGGTCCGCGTCGGCGACGGTTGCCAGCGTCGCACCCGACAGCAGCCCCTCGTAGGCCATCGCGTTCGTCCACAGCGACTGGTGGGCGGCCGTCGGCCCCTCCTGGATGTCCGGCGTCGCGACGAGCAGCCCGTTGGCGGCGACGGCGTCGACGGTGTAGTCCAGCGCGTCCCGGACCGCAGGCCAGGCGGACTCGACGAAGGTTTCGTCGCCCGTCTCGTCGTAGACTTCCCGGACGGCCCACGCGTAGATGGGTTGCTGGTCGTTCTCGATGGTGAGCACGCCCGCGTCGGCACCGCGGCTGTCGTAACACTGCCGGAACGAGCCGTCCGCCTCCTGTACCGCCGGGAGGAAGGTCGCGAGGTATCGCCTGGCCGGACCCGGGAGACCGGTCCGCGCGAGCGCGACGGACGCGAACGCGCCGTCCCGCGGCCAGGTCGGGTAGTAGGAGGGCTGGAGGTTTCCCGAGGCCGAAATGCTCCCGGATTCCGGGTCCGCGAGCGTGCTGACCGTGACGGCAGCGCGGGTCGCCGCCTCACGGTATCGCGCCGGCAGTCCCCCGAACGCCAGGCCGTCGACCCGGTTCGACCAGTACCGGCGACCGCGGGCCAGCCGTCGCTCGCGACTCCCCACGAGGTCGGCCGACAGTCGGGAGGGGTCGGAGCCGCCGGTGAGGAACACGGTCAGGTCGCGGGAACCACCGGGTGGAACCTCGAGGTCGAAACCGAGCACGCCCGAGAGGTATCGGCCCTCGACCGCACGGCGGTCACTGTCGAGGACGGACGGCAGGAGTCCAGCGGCGTCGTCGGTCGACTCCGCTGGCGTCGCGCCGGGGCTGGTTCTGGCGACACCGCTGTGATCGACCGGAGCGTCGGCGTAGACGAGCAACTCGTAGGGACCGTCGCGGTCGATCCAGTACAGCCCGTCGGCGGCGACCAGGCGATTCGGGCTGGACTCCCAGACGACGAAATTCTGCTGGTTGTCGGTGACGTTGGCCTGCGTCTGATAGTGGAACCGCCCGTCGAGCGGGACCCCCGTCTCGTTGCGAATCGTAAACTCCCGCGCGATGGTCTCGGTCCGCGGGACGACGGACAGCGTCTCAGTGACGGCGACGCGACCATCGGCGTCGTCCGATCCGGACCCCATCGAGAGCGCCGCTGGCGGCACGTCGTACCGGAGTTCGAGCATCCCGGTCCCGGCCTCGTAGTCGATGCCGTGGTCGACGGACGACTCCCACAGCCAGGCGGTCGTGCCGTCGACGGACAGCCCGCCGAAGCTGCCCGCGTGGGGCTTCGCCCCCAGGTTCTGGGCCGTCGCGTCGTGGGGATAGTACGGGAGCTGGTGGGTGAAGCCGGTCGAGGGAAACAGCAGCGTGCTCAGCCGACCGGTCTCGGTGACGCCGGCCGCGATGCCGTCGTCCGGAGTCGAGACGAAGCCGGCCTCGGCGGAGAGTTCCTGTAAGCCGCCGATCTTGTTCCCGAACAGGAGCGAGAGCTGCGGGACCGTCGAAAGCACGCCGTCCCAGCAGTACTCCCAGTCGACGGGCGCGGACCGCGAGAGCCGTTCGAGAACCGACGACGCGATACCGAGATTGCGGAGGTCCAGCGGGAGCGTCGAGATGCGGTACCCCGCCGACGCGGCCCCCGCGGTCCCGGTGAGCGCCCCGACCGTGGTCACCGACGAGAGAAAGTCACGTCGAGTGTGACCTTTTACCATGGCTTGGGAGGCCATAGCTAGCACTCGGAGGGTGTTAAGGACTCGTACTGTCGCGTGGGTCACACGACCGGACGGCGGCGGACCACCGCCCGATTCGGACGTGCTACAGCAGGGGCCGTCCGTCGGCCTTCGGGCCGAGTTCCGGGCCGTGGGGCGTCTCGTCGGGGTCGATCGGTCGGAACTGTTCGTAGTCGGTCGAGCGCTCGACCGGGCGCCGGCCGATGGCCGAGATCATATCGACGTACTCCTGGACCGAGCGGTACTCGCCGAACTCCCCGCCGGCGCGTTTGGTGATCTCCTCCGAGAGGATGGTACCCATGAAGTCGTCGGCCCCGCAGTTGAGCATCTTCAGCCCCTGTGCGTCGCCGTACTTGACCCACGAGGACTGGATGTGATCGACGTTGTCGAGGAACAGGCGCGAGACGGCGATCATCAGTTCGTCCTCGTCGGTGCTGGCCCCGCCCTCGACCATGCCGCGGTCGTGGAGCGGCGTGTCGTGGTGGACGAACGAGAGAGGGACGAACTCCGTGATGTTGCCGGTTCGGTCCTGTAACTCGCGCACTCTGTCGAGGTGGAGCGCGCGGTGGGCCTCGTTCTCGACGTGGCCGTACATGATGGTCGCGGTGGTGTCGAGCCCGACCGACGCCGCCGCCTCCATCGCGTCGAGCCACTCGCCGGTATCGATCTTCGCGGGACAGATGACGTCGCGGACCTCGTCGACGAGAATCTCGGCGGCAGTCCCCGGAACGGAGTCCAGTCCAGCGTCCTTGAGCCGGGAGAAGACTTCCTCGTAGGACCAGTCGGTGCCCCGGCGGGCGTGATAGGCCTCTTCGGGCGTCATCGAGTGAACGTGGACGCCGTCGACGCTCATCGCCCGGATCTGTTCGCAGTAGGTCCCGGGGTCCGTGTCGTACTCGGCCGCCGGCCGGTAGTTCAGGTCCTCGCGGTCGCTCGCTTCCAGTATCTCGAGATGTTCGTCGTCGAGCGCGAGCGCCGGGTGGAGTCCCGAGACCGACGTGACCTCGTAGATACCCATCTCGACGGCGTCCCGTACCGTCCGCCGGGACTCGGCGGGCGTCTTGGTGAACCCGCCGTGGTCGGCGTCGCTCTCGGTGCGGAACTGCTCGGAGCGGTCCTTGAAGTTACAGAACAGACAGCCGGTGTTACAGGCGGTCGTGACGTTGTTGTTGAGGTTGGCGACGAAGGTGACGCCGTCGCCGACCACCTCGGCGCGCCGGCGGTCGGCGGCTTCGAGGACGCGTTCCTTGCGTTCCCGGTCGATGCCCGGACTCGCCGACCCCGTCGTGAGCAGTTCGATGGCGTCGGCGACGGTCAACCGGGTCCCGTCCCGCGCCTTCGCGAGGGCGTTCTCGAACGACTGGTCGGTCTCCGGGCGGTGTTCGAAGTCGAACTCGTCGGTGGGATCGACCGACGGCTCGAACGCGTCCGACATGTCTCGTGGGAGGGATGGAGCGCGCAAAAGCGTGGTGGGTCAGTCGTCGTCGGCCGAGCCGCCGATCCCCAGCCCCAGCGGGTCCGCCTCCTCGGCCGCCGGCTCCGCGCCGGCCTCGGCGTGTTCGAGTCGCATCGTCACCGTACAGCCGCGGTCCGTGTTCTCGAAGTCGATATCGCCCTGCGAGAGGTCGACGATCCAGTCGATCAGCCACAGTCCCACGCTCGACCCGTGTTCGAGCGCCGTCTCCTCCTTCCGGTCGAGGACCTCGAGTTCCGAGTAGGGGATGCCGGGGCCGTTGTCCGCGACCGTCAGCGTGACCGTCCCCCCCGCCCGGTCGAGGGAGACGGTCACCTTCGGGTCCGGCGAGTCGTTGTGCATCGCCGCGTTCTCGACGACGTTCTCGACGGCCTGGGAGAGCGCCCAGTGTGCCCGAATCGAGCAGGTCTCGGGTAGTGACACCTCGAAGTCGACCCCCGGGAACTCCGAGCGGACCGTCCCGACGGCGTCGGCGACGATGTCGACGGCGTCGAGTTCGCTCCGGGAGCGGTCGCCTTCGAGCAGGCGCTCGACCGTCCGGGCCTTCTCGCTGGCGTCGAGCAGGTTGTCGCTTTTGTCCTGAATGGTCTGGAGCCGTTCGGCGCTCAGCCCCGACGCCTCGTCTTCGAGCATCTGGGCGTTGGCCTTGACCACCGAGAGGTCGTTGCGAACGTTGTGCCGGAGGACGCGACTGAGCACCTGCTTGAGCAGGTCCAGTTCGTGTTGTTTCTGCCGCAGGTCCGTCACGTCGTAGAACAGCACCGTCCAGCCCAGGCCGTGGCCGCCCTCGTCGGTCAGTTCCGAGACCCGTACCAGGAACGTCCGGTTCGTGTCGCCGACGGTCGTCGTGAACTCGTGGCCGTCGAGCAGCGCCGCGATCGCAGCGGGGTCGGCCGCCGTCGCCCCGTCGGCATCCGCGTTCGAGCGGACGCCCGGCAGTTGCTCGGCCAGTTCGACCACCGCGACGATCCCCCGGCCGACGATGTCGTCGGAGAAACCCAGCAGGCGTTCGGCTGCCTCGTTCAGTTCGATGACCGTCCCGTCGTTGTTGTAGACGAGCACGCCGCCCTCGATGGCCTCGATGAGCGCGTTCTCGGGGAGCGACACCACGTCGTAGGTTCCAGAGCGGACGATTCCGAGGACGACGAACCCGTTCGCGAGGACGTACACCAGCGGCTGCGGTTCGAAGGCCATCTCCAGGAAGGCGAAGCCGACGCCGAAGAGGACGGCCGTCACACCGGCCAGCGTGACCATCGTGTTGCGCCAGCGGTAGAGTTGCTGGTCGTCCCGGAGCGCGAACTCCGCGAGCAGTCCGGTACTCGCCGCCACCAGCAGCGTCGCGTAGCCGCTTGCGGCGAGCGCCACGGGCCCGAACGAGACGGTGAGCGGCGAGGCCAGCGCCGAGGCGTCCGCGACCTCGACCGAGGAAAAATACAGCGAGTGGACCCCGTCGTACACCGGCGACGCGTTCGTCACCAGCAGCAAACTCCCCAGGAACAGGGGGAGGGCGACGGCTATGAGTGTCGGCCGCCTCGCCAGTCGGTACCGGCCGGTCCAGGCCACGCAGAACAGATACCAGAAGAAGACGACGATCGCGCCGAGCACGCCGAACAGCTGCCAGAGAATGACCTTCGTCGGCAACACCGGCGCGACGAGCAACATGAGGTACAGCAGCGACTGGACGGTGCCGACGAGCGCCGCCACGAGGAGGTAACTCATCCCGGTGACGTTGCGCTTCGTCCAGTAGAGATATCCGAACGCGGCCATCGCCAGGACACCCAGCAGGTACCCCCCGAGCCACAGCGCACTCGTTACCATCGACTACCGCAACGTGACGGACAAACGGCCTTGTAGGTTCCCCTCGCGTTCTCAGTTTTGATTCCATACGAGGAACGGCTGTATTTTCGTAGTAGTTACATGATACCATCCCGCAGCCGGCGATGAAAACGTCTTAGTGACGAGGGCGAAACCACCAGACAATGATGACCAGCACTCGGCGGTTTCCCGCGACCCGGCCCCGCGTGAGGTGGTCGCGATGACCAGCGTCAAGGAGTTCCGCATCGAGACCGAGGCGACCGACACCGACCTGGGTCGGGGCGCGTTCGTGTTCACCGACGACTACTCCGTGTTCGACTGGGGGAAGATGCCCGACACCATCCCGAACAAGGGCGCGAGCCTCTGTGCGATGGGCGCGTTCAACTTCGAGTTGCTCGAAGCGGCGGGCGTGCCGACCCACTACGAGGGCGTCGTCCAGGGCGGCGAGGTCCTCGCACTCGACGAGGTCACCGAACCGCCCCGCGAGATGGCGATCCAGTTGACCCAGGTGCCCGACCTGCCCCACGACGGCCGCGACTACGACTACGAGGCCTACTACGCCGAGGCCGGCGACAACCACCTGATCCCCCTGGAGATCGTCTTCCGCAACACCGTTCCCGTCGGATCGAGCCTCCGCTCGCGGGCCGACCCCGCCGACTTCGACCTGGACTTCGAGACCTGGCCCGAGGACGTCGTCGACCTCCCGGAGCCGGTCGTGGAGTTCTCGACGAAACTGGAGGAGTCCGACCGGTATCTCGACCGCCAGGAAGCCGACGAGATCGCCGGCCCCGTCGCTATCGACGAGTTAGAGGAGACAGCGCTTGCTGTCAACGAAATCGTCACGGAGCGCGCCCGGGAATGTGACATCGTCCACGAGGACGGCAAGATCGAGTGTTTCTACCACGACGGCCAGGTGTACGTCGCGGACGTGGTCGGGACGTTCGACGAGAACCGCTTTTCCTACGACGGCCAGGAGGTCTCGAAGGAGGTCATCCGCCAGTACCACAAGCGCACCCAGCCCGAGTGGGTCGAGGCCGTCGGCGAGGCCAAGGAACGAGCGAAGGCCGAGGACGTGGCCGACTGGAAGTCTCTCTGTGAGCGGACGCCCGAGCCGCTCCCCGACCACGTCGTCGACGCGGCCCGGGACCTCTACACGGCGGGGACGAACGCCTACATCGACCGTGGGCTGTTCGAGGCCCCGTCGCTCGACGATGCCGTCGAGACTGTCCGAGAACTGTAGAACGAACGAGTATTACTCGTCGGCTTCAGCGAAGCCGACATCGCGGTTCGGACCGACGTCCTCACGCTCACGGCTCGCTCCGCTCTCACGGGCTTTACTCGTTCGAGCAGCGGTCGAAGACCGCTCGCGCTTGCACAGTCCCAGTTCTCACTTCGTTCAGCCTCGATACTCGCGGGTCCTTCGTCCCCGCTCGTTCAAACCGAGGCCTCCCATGCGGTCGGCCTCGCGTCAATCGTCGGCTTCCCCGGCGTCCTGTCCGGCCACGATCTCGCCGAGGCCGTCGATGGGGCGATCCGGGTTGGCCGCGTCGAGGTCGTCGGGCGCGCCGAGTTGGACCGAGTCCTCGCTGACGTCGTCGCGGAGCCGCGTCCGGCCGCGGTGGACCGACACCTCGTCGTCGAGATGCAGCCCGATGGCCTCGATGAGCGCGTCTGCCTCCAGGGGTTGACCCACCTGCTGCAGTTCCTCCTCGGTGGCGTCGTCGGGCACGTTGAACGCCCGCTGCGTGATGATCGGCCCCTGGTCCAGGTCGGTCGTGACGTAGTGGGCAGTCACGCCGGCGATGCGGACGCCCTCCTCGATGGCCTGCATGTACGCCTCCGCGCCGGGGAAGGCGGGGAGCAGAGAGGGGTGGACGTTGATGATCCGGCTCTCGTAGCGGAAGACCACGTCGGGGCTGAGGATGCGCATGTACCGGGCCAGCACCACGAGGTCGGCCTCGTATTCGGCGAGCAGTTCGAGCAACTGGTCCTCGTCGGGGGTCCCCTTCTCGTCGCCGATGTCGTGGAAGGGTACGTCGTACTTCTCGGCGAGCGGCTGGAGGTCGTCGTGGTTGCCGATGACGACGCCGATGTCCGCGCCGAGGTCGCCGTTGGCCCAGGCCTCGAACAGCGCTTCGAGGCAGTGCGATTCCTTGGTGACGAGGACGGCGATGGACTGGGTCTCGCGGTCCGCCGGGAACCGCACCTGGATGTCGACGCCGAGGTCGTCGCCCAGATCGTCCAGGTCTTCCCGGAGTTTGGTCTCCGTACAGACCATCTCCGTCGTGTCGACGTGCATCGTCATCCGGAAGACGCCCTCGCGGACGGCCTGGTCTAAGTCCTCGATGTTGATGCTCCGCTCGAACAGCAGACTGGTGACGTTGGCGATCAGTCCGGTGTCGTCCTCCCCGACGACGGTAATCTCGGTCAGTTTGTGCTTGCGGGTCACGGCGACCACCGCCGACGCTGACGAGCGAGGGGTCTCATTCGTCAGCGTCTCTGCGACGGCCGGCGAAAAAAGTTGTTTTTTGCCGCCACTCGTCAGCCGGACGGCCGACGATCGGCCACAGACATTTGTACGGTGGGGACGAACTCACGGCAGCTATCAAATGACGGCGATATCCGTGCTGGTGGCCGACGCGGACGACGAGGCCCGCGGAGCCACCGCGTCGGCGCTCGAAGACGCGGGGATGGCGGTGAGCGAGGCTTCGGCGGTCGAGGCCGCCCGTTCGGAACTGGACAGCGACATCGACTGCCTGGTCACCGAGTACGCCTTCCCGGACGGGACCGGACTGGACCTGCTCTCGGAGTTGCGGTCGGAGAGCCCGGACACACCGTGTGTCCTCTTTACCGACGCCGAGCCGAGCGATATCGACACGACGGCGTTCGAGGATCTGGTCGTCGAGTACCTGCGGAAAGACGGATCCGACGACCGGACGCGGCTCCGTACCCGGGTCGACGAGGTGACGACCCTGCGAACACAGGTCGGGTACCCGTTACCGGACGACGAAGACGCCAGACTCGACGCGATCGCGGAGTACGACGTCGAGAACCTGGCCGTCGAGGAGACCCTCGACCGGCTGACCGAACTGGCCGCCAGACACTTCGGGACCGACAGGGCCTTCATCGGTCTGGTCCACGAACACGACGAGGAGTTCGTCTCCTGTCACGGCGGGACGTTGGCCCCGCTCGCCCGGGAGAACACGATGTGTACACACGCCATCCTCGAACCGGAGATCATGGTCGTCGAGGACACCCAGGAGGACACGCGATTCGAACACAACGACGCGCTCGACCGCCTGGACATCCGTTCGTACGTCGGCGCTCCGATGCGAACCGAGGACGGCCGTGCCATCGGGAGTTTCTGTCTGACCCACGACGAGCCACGGACGTACTCGGAGGCCGACCGCGAGTACCTGCGACTGCTGGCCGACGAGGCGATGGAACAACTGCGGTTACGGCGTCGTCTGGACGACACGGAGGAACACGAGTCACGATGAGCCAGAACACGCGCGGCCACTACGAGTTCGCCGACCTGCCGATAAATCCGGTCCGGCCGGGAACGAGTCTGCTCGTGGCCGGTCCGGCGCTCGGTGGGACACGGGAGTTAGCGCTGCGGATGCTGGCAGCCGGGGAGACACGCAACGAAGGGGCCCTGTTCATCGCCGCCGACGAGAGCGGCGAGGAACTGCTGGCCGACTACACGGCCCAGGGCGGCACGTTCGACCGCGGCCGGATGGCCGCCATCGAGTGTGGCGGCCCGCAGATCGAGAGCGACGATCAGAACATCAGGTCCGTTCGGAGTCCGAGCGACCTCACCGGCATCGGTATCGAGTACTCATCGCTGTACGAGGGGCTCCACGGCGAGGGCATCGAACGCGTCCGGACCGGCGTCTTCACCGTCTCGACGCTGCTGATGTACGCCGACGAGATCCAGCCGGTCTACCGCTTCCTGCACACGCTCACCGGCCGCGTCCGGTCGGCCGACGGCTTCGGCGTCTGCGTCGTCGACCCGACGACCCAGGACGACCGGACGCTCAGTTCCATCAGCCAGACGTTCGACGGCCGGGTCGACCTCCGGACGAGCGGCGACGGCGACGCGGAACTGCGGGTCCAGGGCGTCCGCGACCAGCCCGACGGCTGGCAGCGGCTGTAGGATGCGCTACGCCACGTTCTCCATCGTCGCCGAAACCGGCTTCACCGGCGTCGGCCGCACCATTTCCAGTCACCCCGATATCACACACGAAGGCATCCAGAACATCACGCTCCTCGGCGACGGCACCGTGCTGATGCTCACCCGGTTGCGCGGTGACCTCGAACGCGCCAGAACCATCCTCGAAGAGCGCGATGACATCCGCCACTGCGAGGTGTTCGGGACCGACGAGGGGTACGCCTACATCCACGCCGAGGCGACCGATGTCGTCCGGCAGTTGCTCACCGTCGAGCGCGAACACGAGGTACTGATCTCGACGCCGATCGAGTTCGCCGAGTCCGAGGGGGCGGACGGCGAGGAGTTGCGCGTGACGCTGCTGGGCGACGACCGGACGCTTCAGCGCGTCGTCTCGAACGCGCCCGACGCCGTCGACATCCGACTCGAAGAGACCGGCGAGTACCAGCCGAACCTGGACGAGGTCGCGGCGCTGCTCACCGAGCGACAGCGGGAGATCCTCGGGACCGCGGTCGAGATGGGGTACTACGAGGTGCCACGGGGGACGACACAGCGCGAGGTCGCCGACGCCCTCGGCCTCGCTCCCGGGACGGTCACCGAACACCTCCAGAAGATCGAGTCGAAAGTGCTCACGCCGCTGGTGCAGTGACGGTTCATACGGATTTCTGTAGCTGTTTCCCCCTACGACCGCCCGGCTGCAGGCGGTCGTTGCGGAAATGATCTACAGCAGTCCGTATCAGTCCCCCGCCGCGGGTTGGTCGGCGTCCTCCAGTTTCACCAGCTCGTCGACGCCGGGAATCTCCGCGTCGGCGTCCGTGAGGATGTCGATGCGCCGGGAGAGCTTGTCGCTGGCGTACTCGACGAGCGGGACCGGGTCGGCCTCCTCGACCTGATTGGCCTGGACGGTCTCGGAGATCAGCGGGAGCAGCGACTGGAGCGTGTCCTGAACGACCGCCTCGTCGACGCCCCGCTCGTGGATGAGCTCGCGGACCTTCTGCATCCCGAAGCCGACGTGACGCCCCTCGTCAGAACGGATGTAGTTGATCCCCTCGACGAGCCCCGGCAAGTGCGGGGATTCGAGGTCGTCCTCGTAGACGTCCGCTTCTCCCTCGCCGAACCGGGACGTGAAGCCGTAGTACCCGGTCTGGGCCAGCACGCTCTCGACGACGAGATGGTAGTGGCAGTACGCCTTCGCGCGGTTCTCGGGCGTGTCGTCGGTCAGGAGCCGTTCCATCGCAGCCTCGGTCCGGTCGAACAGGTCGACGTAACCCTCCGGGAACCACCGCTGGTCGGTCGGGGCGACCACCTCGTATCCCCGTTCCTCCGCGACTGGATTGACGACTTCACGCCAGTAGCGGTCGAAAAACTGGGTGTGTTTGGCCTCCTCGTAGATCTGGCTGGAGATGAACATCTGGTCGTTGATGTCCTCGAGCACCAGCGCGAGCGGCATCAGGTCCTCCGTGACCGCCTCCTCGCCCGCGCCGAACAGCGCGATGGAGCCACGCATCGCGTCGTAGTTCTCCTCGCTCTCTTCTTCCTGTGCGAGCAGGTTCTCCCTGTCGCGTTCGAGCAGTTCCTGGGGCACGTCCTCGTAGGGGTCCCAGTGGCGATAGACGGCGTTTTTGAAGTAGCCCTGTGCGAACGAGTCCGGGTCGAGTCGCATCTCGCGACTGGTGTCTTCTACCTGTGTCATACTACCACGTGGCACGGCCGTGTGCATACGACTACTGCCTAGGAAGCTAGGGGGTTTCTTATAGGCTCGTCGGCCGCCGCGGCGATGCCCAAGTCACAAGCGTTTTCGTCCGGGGCAACCGCACTCCGGTAATGACCGCCTTCACCGCGACCGTGACGGTTCGGCTGAAACACGGGGTGCTGGACCCCGAGGCCGAGACGACGCAGCGAGCGCTCGAACGCCTGGGCTTCGAACTCGAGGACCTGCGTTCGGCCGACCAGTTCGAGGTCGACCTGGACGCGGCCGACGCCGATGCTGCGGCCGAGCGCGCCGACGAGATGGCCGAGCGCCTGCTGGCAAACCCGACCATCCACGACTACGAGGTCACTGTCGAGGAACGATGACGGTATCGGTTCCCATGACGGCGACTCTCTGTTCCCACACCTTCGGGTGGTCACTGTGACAGTCGCCGTCATCCGCTTCGGCGGGTCGAACTGCGACCGCGACGCTGTGCAGGCGCTCGCCGAACTCGACGTCGACGCCGAACTCGTCTGGCACGAGGACGGCCTCCCGGAGGACACCACCGGCATCATGCTCCCCGGCGGGTTCTCCTACGGTGACTACCTCCGGGCCGGCGCGATGGCCGCCCGCTCGCCGATCATGAACGAGGTCCGGGAGGCCGCCGAGAGCGGAACGCCCGTCCTCGGCGTCTGTAACGGCGCACAGATCGGCTCGGAATCGGGGCTGACGCCCGGCGCGTTCACCACCAACGAGAGCGCGCGCTTCCAGTGTGAACACGTCCACCTGCGCGTCGAGAACGCCGACACGCCCTGGACCGACGCCTACGAGGCGGGCGACGTGATCGAACTCCCAATCGCCCACGGCGAGGGACGCTTCGAGATCACCGACGAGCGCCTGGAAGAGTTGGAGTCCGAGGATCGGGTCCTGTTCCGGTACTGTGACGCCGACGGGAACGTCTCGCCCGAGGCCAATCCCAACGGCTCGAAACACAGCGTCGCGGGCGTCCTCGGCGAGCGCGACTCCGTGGCCGTGTTGATGCCCCACCCCGAGCGTGCGGCGCTCCCGGACATCGGCCCGACCGACGGCCAGGGCGTCCTCAGCGGCTTCGCGAACTAGACTCTCCCTGATTTTCCGGGCGATCGACGAGAACGCGGTCACTGCGGGCCATATCGTGATAGCGACGAGAGCCTCAGTGTCACTCGGGTGCTGGCCGCCCGCTGTCCCGTGATCGAACCCTCTCGACACCACCGCGAAGCGCGAACCAGACGGCGAGTGCGATGCCGAGGAGGAACACTGCGTCACCGATCGGTGCCAGCAGCGGTCCGGACGGGTCCCAGAGTTCGAGGGGTCGGGAGGGCGGCAAGAGGGCTGGCGCGACCCGGACCGCCGCGCCGACGCCGAACACGACACCCAGCCCCTTCAGCACGGTACGAGGCGTCGTCTTCGGGCCGATCACGAACAGGACGGCCAGCACGAACGTCGTGTCGAACACCCACTCGGTCGGGGCCTGTTCGACCGGAATACCGGCGGTGGAGACGGCCACCGGGACGGCGAATCGTGCGGAACCCGCGAGGGCCTCCTGGACGGCGTGGGCCGCGAGGGAGCCGGTCACGGCTATCAGGCCGGCTAACGCTGCCGCGACGACGCCACGGCCCACTTCGAGATCCGGTGCGAGCCGTTCGTCAGTGACGACGGCGAACAGCGGGTGAGCTGGTGCTTCGAGCGTGATGGACTCGTACCCGCCATCGTAGGCGATCCAGTACGCGACCGCAATGCCGAGAAAGCGGGCGACCTGTGGCAGCGGCTCGGCGAGCACGCGCGGCGTGAGGGTGTAAAACGCGGGGCCGAAACGCCCCTGCACGACAGCGAGGGCGAGATGAGCGACGTAGACGAGCGCCACACCGGCCGCGAGTGTTCGCCGAGTAGCGCCGCGCCCGACGACGAGTACCACTGCTAAAAAGAACGGGGCATACCACGCGAGCGAAAACACCCCGCTACCGAGAACGACGAACAGGTTCCGCCCGATCGCGGGCAGGTCACCCGCCACGGCTGCCTGGGCCAGGGTGAACGCGAGGAGGACGCCGGAGACGAACAGTCCGGCGAGAAGCGCCCCAGCGAGTTCGCGGCGGAGAGTGTGGGTGGTCCGGAACGTCACCATATATTGGCACACCGTCCGCGCTGGAATAAAAACTCCGTCTGAGAAACAAGAACGAGGCCGATTCGAGAGAACGGCGGGAGAAGCCCGTTCACAGCGGCCGAAAATCCCTCGCTCGCTCCCGCACAGTGGGAAATCTCCCAGCACTGAAAGGTCCTCGACCCCTACGTTCTCGTATGGCAACGACCGAGGAGAGCGCCGAGACGGTCCGCGTCTGGCTGGTCGAACGCACCTACGGGGACGACGAGCAGAACATGATCATCCTCACGTACGCGACGCCGGACGGCCGGCGCGATTTCCGGAAGGAACGCGCCCTGCCGAGTTTCACCGGCCCCGGCCGGGCGACCCAGGTGTCGTTGCAGGTGGAGGCGGACAACCTCGGGACCGTCAGCGACGCGGAGACCAGGGAGCGCTACGCGAACGAGGTCGAGCGCATGACCGAGAAACACGACCCCGACGCGACGCTGTGAGGACAGATCGGAATCCCCGAGCGTCCCGATCTGCGTCTGCCAGCAAATTTATGCGTCGGCTGTCCGACATAGGAGTAGGTGATTCACAGGTGTCGAACGTCGTCCTCACAGCCGTCCTCTTGATCGTCGGCCTCGCGCTCACCGTGGGCGGGATGTTTTTCTACCGGACCGGGCTGAAACTGTTCGGCTTCCTGCTCGGCGGCGGGGCCGGCTTTTTCGCCGCCAGCGGCCTCAGCGTCGGCCTGGTGCCGACCATCGCGGTCATTCTGGTTGCGGGGTTCATCGGACTCGTCATCGCCCAGAAGATCTACATGATCATGCTCGTCGTTCCGGGGGCAGCGACGGGCCTCGGGGCCGCGCTGGCACTGACAGGCACGTCCATGTCCCCTCTCACGAACCTCCTGGACCCGATCGTCCTCGCCGGCCCGGCCATCGGGGCCGTCGTGGCCGTGCTCCTCCAGAAGGTCGTGGTCGTGTTCGTCAGCGCCGCCTGGGGCGGGTACCTGACGTGGGCCGCGCTGAACACCGACAACATCGTGAGTTCGCTGGCGAGTCTGTCGGTCCCGACGCCGCCGCTCTGGGCGAACGCACTGGTCGGCGTCGGCGTGGTCGTCCAGATCCTCACCTGGGCGCTCCTGCGCCGCTACGACGACGGCGAACTGCGGGCGAAGGTGAAAGGGCTGTTCGGCCGGGAATCCGCCGGCAGTTCACACCCTGGCGCCTGACTCAGCGCGATAGCGGTTGATTGTAGCCGGTTTCCCGTTCCGTGACGAGTTCCCAGGTCAGTTCACACTCACAGGAGACCTGCTCGAAGACGGCGGGGTCCTGCCGGAGGTCGAAGTCCTTGATGGCGTTCTGTACTTTGTCGTCGCACTCCCCGCAGTTGTGGGCACCGCGGTCGCTGCCGTGACCCACCGGGTCGGAGACGACGATGGCGTCGGCATCGCTCGTGGATTCGAGCACGTCGGCGACCGACCAGAGCCACGGCGGGCGATACCCGCCGTCGTGATACAGGTCCTCGACCATCGTGTGGCGCTGGACGTTCGTCGGGTTCATCGAGACGGTGTGACAGCCGTCGACATCGGCACACCGACGGATGGAGCGTTTCATGTCCGCGATGGCTTCGGGTTCCGAGAGGAAGGGCGGCTTCATCAGGAGGTACGCCTTGATGCCGGCGTCGGCCGCCTCGGCGTGTTCGGCCGCGCGCTCGAACTCCGAGAACTCGAAGTACTTGTTGACGCAGTCCCGTCGGACCCGATCCGTCGCGGTTTCGAGGCCGATGGCGATGTCCGTCTCCAGGCCCTGCTCGGTGAAGTCCTCGATCTTCTCGCGGTCGACGAAATCCGGGAGGGATTCGACGACGATGCGGTCCCGATCCTCGAACGTCTCGGCAATGGCCTGCCGGGTCTCGGCGGGCACCTCGCGCTCGTCCAGAAACGAGCCGGAGGTGTAGATCTTGATGAGGCCGGACTCCTCGTCCGCGTTTTCCGCCTCGTGCTCCAAGCAAACGTCGACCTGCGCCATGAGGTCCTCGTGGGCGACGGAACCGCCCTCGACGGACTCGGCGACGTAGCCACACATCGTACAGCCGCCTGCGCGGGCCCACCGGCAGCCGCCGGTGTTCAGAATGATCGTCAGCGACTGGTAGACGCCGTCGGGCGTGTTGTCCTCGTCGATCCAGACCCGCGTGGGTTCCCGCGGGTCGTAGGTCTCGTCCTTGCGGGAGCGGATCTCCCGCATCGCCTTGTTGTGGGCGTCCATGCCCTTCCCCTGCTCGTAGACCTCGGGGCTCGGCTTGCTCATTACCCCTGGCTATCGCCCCGAACGGTAAATGCTCACCGCCACGACACGCCGGCAGGCCGGTCCCGCTCGCCGGTCAGAGCACGTCCCGGTCTGCCAGGTCCTCGATGGTCGCGTCGTCGTAGCCGAACTCGCGGAGCACGTCCTCGGTGTGTTCGCCCAGCAGCGGCGGGTGTCGATCGATCGCGGTCGGCGTCTGGGAGAAGTGCATGGGGCTTCCGGCCATCTCGACCGATCCGATCGTCGGGTGGTCGACCTCCTGGTGCATGTTCCGGGCCTGTACCTGGGGGTTCTCGAAGACCTCTTCTATGTCGCGGACGCGACTCGCCGGGACGCCGGCCTCCTCCAGTCGCGCGACGGCTTCGGCCGTCGAGAACTCGGCGAATCGCTCGTCAAGGATGCGGTCCAGGTCCGAGCGGTTCTCGACGCGGTCGGCGTTGGTCGCGAAGCGGTCGTCGTCGGCGAGGTCCTCGCGGTCGATGGCCGCGCAGAACTTCGGCCAGAGGTTCTCGGAGGCCGTCGCCACGACGACGTAGCCGTCGCTCGTCTCGAAAGCCTGGTAGGGAGCGATCGTGGGGTGTTTGCTCCCCATCCGGCCCGGCGGGTCCCCGGTCGCGAAGTAGTACGACGCCATGTAGCTCATCCAGGCGACCTGGCCGTCGAGCAGGCTCACGTCGACTTTCTGGCCGGTTCCGTCGCCCAGTTCGCGGTAGAGGAGCGCCGAGAGGATGGCCTGCGTGGCGTACATGCCGGCCCCGATGTCGGCGATGGCGACACCGATGCGAACCGGCGGTCCACCCTCTTCACCGGTGATGCTCATCATACCACCTTCAGCCTGCATCATGATGTCGTAGGCCGGGCGGTCCTTGTGCGGGCCCCACTCGCCGTAGCCCGACAGCGAGCAGTACACCAGTTCGGGGTTCGCCTCGCGCAGGGTCTCGTAGCCGAGGTCCCACTCCTCCATTTTCCCGACGCGGAAGTTTTCCACGAGCACGTCGGCTTCGCTCGCGAGGTCGCGGAACACGTCCCGGCCCTCCTCGGTGGTGAGATTCAGCGTCACGGAGCGCTTGTTCCGGTTGATGCTGACGTAGTAGGCGCTCTCGTCGCCGTAGTTCGGGGGGTGCCAGCCGCGGGTCTGGTCGCCCCCGTCGGGGCGTTCGATCTTGATGACGTCCGCACCGAGGTCCCCGAGTTGCATGGTACAGAACGGTCCCACGAGGACGCGGGAGGCGTCCAGCACCGTCAGTCCCTCGAGCGGCTGGTCGTCGCTGTCGGGGTCGCGTGCTTCACCAGTCATGGATTATGCAACGGTCCCCGCGAGGTTCGATTCGAGACCGTGCGAGCTATCGCCGACGAACTGGCGAACGGTCGGCTGGACGGGCCACTCGTCGTTCAACGGGCCGATCCCCGGGTGTGCGTACTCGACCATCGATACGAACGACATACCCCAAATATAATATATTTTCGTATGGAATCCGCTTCGTTCCGAGTCTTCCGATAACCATCCAACTATTCCCCGCAGTGTTAGATATCCACCGACACCCCACTCGTCGAGTCGGGAGCGGTCAGTCCAAGCGGTTCGAGATGTCCAGCGACAGCACGATACCGGCCAGGAGCGCTCCGAGGAAGTTCGCCAGGGCGTCGAGCACGTCGAACGACCGCCACGGGAGCGCGGACTGGACCACTTCGATTCCCAGACCGTACCCCGTTGCGAGGGTCACGGCGAGTGCAAGCCGACTGCGCGTGGTCGTTCCCAGCGCGTTCGCGACGAGCACCACGAGCACCGCGTAGCCGACCGCGTGAAACCACTTGTCCGCGCCGACGACTCCGAGCGGGCCGGTCATCGCGGTGCCGCCCTCGGGTGGCACCGCTACCGACGCCGCGAACACGACCGCCGCGTACAGTACCACCGCCACGACGCGACCCGACCCGTTCCTGAGCGAGTACCAGTCGGCCATACCCACGGTCGGGGATGCAAACGGGAATCCGCTTGCATTTGCCGGTCGAGTCGCCACAGGAAGTAACCGTATTCGGTTACCCGATGCTGGCAACGACTAACATGGTACGGCCCCAATTCAATTATGGTACGTTAATTCATGACAGATCTCGGCGGGTTCCACGACAACGTCGCTCGGGTAGACCTGAGCGACGGAGACGTACAGTACGAGGGCATCGACGACGAGGATGCCAGGAAATATATCGGCGCCCGCGGACTCGGCGTGAAGTACGTCTTCGATCAGGGGACGGACGTCGACCCGCTCGGCCCGGACAACCTGCTAGCGTTCATGAACGGGCCACTGACGGGCACACAGACGACGATGAGCGGTCGCATCGCCGTCTGTACGAAGTCACCGCTCACGGGAACAGTCACCGACTCCCATCACGGCGGGTGGTCGGGCGCGCGCCTGAAGTGGGCGGGCTTCGACGGCCTGCTGTTCGAGGGCCAGGCAGAGGACCCAGTCTACGCCTACGTCGAGGACGGCGAGGTCGAACTCCGCGACGCCTCCCACCTCTGGGGGAAGGGCGTCCACGAGACCCGGGACACCCTGGAGGACGAAATCGACGGGAAGTACGGCAAGAACCTCTCGATGATGGCCATCGGCCAGGGCGGGGAAAACGAGGTCAAATACGCCTGTATCATCAACGAGGACGATCGGGCCTCCGGCCGGGGCGGCACCGGCTGCGTGATGGGCACCAAGAACCTCAAAGCCGTCGTCGTCAAGTCCGGGACGAAGATGCCGACGCCGGCCGACAAGGAGACCTTCCAGAAGGGCCACAAGCAGGCGATGCAGGTCATCCAGGAGTCGGACGTCACCGCACCCAATGAGGGCGGCCTCTCGATGTACGGGACGAACGTCCTGATGAACCTCACCGAGGAGATGGACGGCCTGCCGACCAAGAACGGCCGGTACTCCTCGACGAAGGCGATGTCCGACGCCGAGGGCGACGGCGAGCGAATCATCGACTCCGAGAAGGTCTCCGGCGAGAACGTCCGCGAGAACATCCTCGTCGACGAACCCACCTGTCACTCCTGTCCGGTCGCCTGCAAGAAGGAAGTCGAAGTGACGGCCATGCACAAGGGCGAGGAGATGAACGTCCGGATGGAGTCCTACGAGTACGAATCGGCCTGGGCGCTCGGCCCGAACTCCGGCCACCACGACCGCGACCGCATCGCGGTCATGCTCGACAAGTGCAACGACCTGGGCATCGACACCATCGACACGGGCAACACCATCGCGATGGCCATGGAGATGATCGAGGAAGGGAAACTCGACTTCGACGATTCCATCGAGTGGGGCGATTCCGACGAGATGATCGATCTCATCGAGCGGATCGGCCACCGCGAGACCGACCTCGCCGACCACATGGCCGAGGGTCCCGACCACCTCGCCGAGGAGTTCGACGGCCACGAGAACTCCCTGGCGGTCAAGGGCCAGACGATGGCCGCCTACGACCCGCGCTGCATGAAGGGCATGGCCATCGGCTACGCCACCTCGAACCGCGGTGCCTGCCACCTGCGCGGCTACACGCCCGCGGCCGAAATCCTGGGCATCCCGGAGAAGGCCGACCCCTACGAGTGGGAGGGCAAAGGCGAGATCTGTGTCCTCTTCCAGGACATGCACGCCATTTCCGACTCGTTCGACATCTGCAAGTTCAACGCCTTCGCGGAGGGCATCGAGGAGTACGTCCTCCAGTACAACGGCATGACCGGCCTGGACGTGAGCGAGGAGGAACTCATGCAGGCCGGCGAGCGCGTCTACAACCTGGAGCGGTACTACAACAACCTCGTCGGCTTCGACGGCGACGACGACTCACTGCCGGATCGGTTCGTCGAGGGCCACGAGAACGCCATGCCCGCCCAGGGCGCCAGCGAGGGCCAACTCGCGGAGCTCGATAAGCTCAAAGACGAGTATTACGAGGTCCGGGGCTGGGTCGACGGCGTCGTCCCCGAGGAGAAACTGGACGAACTCGACATCGAGGTCGGCCCCGGCACGGGCGTCTCCAGTGGCGGCGCGGCCGCACCGAGCGACGATTAGTCACCTCGGCCGCACTTCGAACTGATTTTTACGTAGCTTTCTGAAACCCCTGTCATGACCGAGGGGGACATCGACGACATCGTCGAACACCACGACGCGCTCATCAACGGCGTCCGACTGCACTACGTCACCGCCGGCCCAGAGGACGGCGACCTCGTCGTCCTCCTGCACGGCTTCCCGGAGTTCTGGTACTCCTGGCGCTACCAGATCCCGGCGCTCGTCGACGCGGGGTACCGCGTCGCCGCGCTCGACATGCGCGGGTACAACGAGTCCGAGAAACCGCAGGACGTCGAGAGCTACGAGATCGAAGAACTCGTGGGTGACGTGGTGGGATTCATCGACCACCTGGGAGCCGACTCGGCGCACGTCGTGAGTCACGACTGGGGCGGGGCCATCGCCTGGGCCCTGGGCATCTTCCAGCCCGAGGTCATCGACAGACTCGTCGTGATGAACGCCCCGCACCCGGCCGCGTTCGCCCGCAACCTCGATCTGGACCAGCTGAAACGCTCCTGGTACGTCTTCTTCCTCCAGATCCCCGCCCTCCCCGAGTGGCTCATGACCGCCGACGACGGGGAACTCGTCGGTGACCTGTTCCGCAACCAGGCGGTCGATCCCGATGCCTTCACCGACGAGGACCTCGACCGCTACCGGGAGGCGTTCTGCAAACCCGGCGCTGCCACGGCGGCCATCAACTACTACCGGGCGTACCTCCGGGCGATCGCCGAACCGATGGCCAAAAGCGCGCTCCCGGTCGTCGGCCAGTTCTTCGACCCGCCTGGCAGCGACGAGATTCCCGTCGAGACGCTAGTGTTGTGGGGCGAACAGGACGAGGCGCTCGGCGTCGACCTCTCGGAGGGACTCGACGAGTGGGTTCCGAACGTCCGAGTCGAACGCTATGCCGACGCGAGCCACTGGGTCCAGTGTGACGTGCCCAACCAGGTCAACGAGGAACTGGTCGGCTTCCTCGACGCCTGAGACTCAGCGCTCGATGAGCACACAGTCCCGGATCTCCAGCGCGGACTCGAACTCCTCGGTGCGGTCGTTCCGTCGGCCGTAGCGAGCGAGTTGTTCGTGGTGGGCGCGCCGGACGGCGTCGATTTCCCGGTCAGTGACGTCCACGCGCTCGGCGATGGTCTCCCAGTGGCCGTCCTCGACGAAGAAGGCGGTGTACTCGTCGGTCTCGTAGGCGACTTCGTACTCTCGTGCGTAGGTGTCGAACCGGGGACGGAGGTCGGCTCCCACTACGTCGACGAGATCGGGCAGTCGTTGCGGGCCGACGCTGGCTTTGGCGGCCGTCAGCAGGAGGATCTGGCCGTCGATGGGGTCGCCCGCCATCAGCCACCGGCGCGCATCGCCTTCTGGGAGAACTGTTCGACCAGCGAGTCGAGCGCCTCCTCGATACCTTCGAAGGCAACGGTGACCTCGGTCAGCTTCACCGTCGGCCCGATGGAGACGGTGTCGACGGTGAGCGTGGCGGTCCAGTCCTCGGCCTCGACGCGGGCCGCCTCGCGGTCTTCCGGGTCCCCGTCCACCAATTCGCCGCCGAGGTTCTCCAGGTAGTGGATCGCCAGGCGTTTGGAGATTCCGCGGAAGGACTTCTCGCGCTGCATCTCACCCGCTCCGTAGTTCCGACCCGCCCGCGACCGGCGGGAACACCGACACCGTGTCACCCGCCGAGAGCGGGGTCGCCGCACCCTCCAGGTGGAGGACGTTCTGGCCGTTCTTGAGGATGCTCAATTGGCCGCGGATCGTCCCCTCGTCGTCGAGCAGTCGGTCCTCCATGTCGGGATACTCCGATTCGAGGGTGGCGAGCACGTCGCCGACCGTCGAGTCGTCTGGGAACTCCCGGTCGACGGTCTTCTGGCCGACGATCGCCCGAAAGGTCGCGAAGAACTTGAGTTCGAGTTGCATGTCCGCTGAGAGGGGCGGCGAGATCATAAATCCCCGTCGACAGGGTTAGAGGTCGTTCAGTCGGATACCGTCCTCGACGACGCGGTGTTGGCGCTCGCGGTCCAGGCGCTCGGCCAGGTCCTCGTGGTCGTACAACTGGCCGATGAGGTCGGCCATCAGATTGCGCCAGGCGATGGCGTAGATGGGCGACTGGCCCCACGCGCGCATCTCGGGGACGAACTCGTCGTAGGCGTCCAGCCGGTCGTCCATCCGCTCGATTGCGTCGAGGACGTAGCCCGCGGCCTCGCTCTCGTCGTCGGCGCTCTCGATCGCGCGATTGATGCGCCCCTCCCAGCCCTCGACGGCGCGCTCCATGTCCTGTGCGGCGACCTGTCCGTCCTCGGGTAGCGAGTCGAGAATCGGTCGGGGGATCGACAGCGAAACCTCGTCCATGGCACGGGGAACGGCCGGCCGCGACTAAAGCCTCCCGGCGACCTCACCGCTCCTCGACGTGTCGGACCTCGCTCGCGATGCCGCGGGTCGACTCGGCCATCTCCGGCCCGCTCATCTCGGCGCGACCGATACCGAACGCCGACGGTCCTTCGATGACGACCTCGTCGCCGGGCCGGATGTCGTCGCTGGCGTCGACCACGCCCGGCGCGAGGACGCTCCCGTGGGGGACGAAGTCGTCGATCTCGACGCGTTTGACCGGCGCGTCGCTGTCGACCCACCGGCGCGCGCCGGCGAGCGTCAGCGACAGCACGCCGTACTGGGGGACCATCGCGGCCAGTTGCTCCCCGTTGCCGTCGTGGGCACGAAGCTTCGGGTACCGCGACTGGGTCTGGAGGTCGTGGAAGATCGCCTCGCCAGCCCCCTCTCCGAACTGGTAGTCGGCGATGGCTTTGATCGTGTTGTGCTCGCGTTCGCGTTTGGGGTATTGGAGTTCCCCATCCAGTTCGGCAGCGAGATTCGCAAGGGAGTCACTCGTCGTCGGGTGGTCCTCGACGGTGAATATCGGGTCCACGTCGAGGTCAGCGGTCGCCCGCTCGACGATCTCCCGGTAGCCCTCGGGCGGGACGTGTGCGACGACCTTCGGGTAATCGTTCCGTCGAAGGTATCGTTCCAGCACGTCGCTCACGAACTCGATTTCGGTGGCCGTCCACTCGCCGGTCACCACCGAATCGTAGTGCTGGGCGGGGTACGTGGTTTCGAGTTCCTGAGGGACGACACCGATGGGCGAGGTCATCGAGGCGACGTGGGCGCGCCACTGGATCACGTCGTGGTACTGGCCGTGGCTCTGGGACTCGCTGTAGGGTTTCGTCGCCGAACAGGGGACGAGGACGAGCGGACTCGAAAACCGGCTCCGGTAGCGCTCGGTCACGCGCTGGGCGAAGCGCTGGATCTCCACGCGGCGGATGGTGTCGTCGGTCGCCGCGGTGATTTCAGCCCGGCGGATGACCGGCGTGCGCTGTTCGAGGTAGCTGTACTGCTGGTCGAGTCGCCGGAAGGTGGCGGTGAGCCACTGCTCGTGGCGGGCCTGGCCCTCGACGTAATCGCGAAGACGGCCGTCTCGGATGCGACGACGGACCCGCTTGAGTTCGGCGGCGAGCGCGTTGGCGTTGTGTTCGGCGCAGTCCTCCCGGTCGAACTCCTCGCGTGGGACCTGGCAGGCCGGACAGGCACAGGGAAGCTCGTCTAAGTCCTCCAGGAAGTACTCGTCGTCCGTGGTCTGGTAGAACCCGCGGGAGCCCCTGATGACCGCGCGGTCGGTGTCCACGAGGTCCGCGCCGGCGTACACGAGCGTCGCGACGTTCATCGGCGTGGCGACCCCCGGGAGGTACAGCGCGCTGTCCGCAGGTGTAGCCTCGCGAGTCTGCAACATGGCGTCGACGAACGCCCGGGCGTGCCCGGCGTAGCCCGCCGCGTTCGAGAGGACGTACGCGTCGCTGCCCTGATTGCTCGCCGTATCGGGCGAAATCACGGCCGCGCTGGGATAGTCCACGTCCGGGTAGTCGACGGCGAAGGCGTCCTGTACGTCCTCGGGCGTCCCCGCCGGCAATCCGCGGTGGGGCAGGACCGTCAGCGCTGACTCGTTACCCTCGGGGACCGTGCGGTCCTCGGGCCAGAGACTGCCCGCGTCGGCCAGTACGTCGTCGGCGATAGCGGGCGTCGAAAGCGACTCGGCGAGCCGCAGTTCCCCGATGCGGGCGGCCCCGTCCCGCTCGTGGATCTCGAAATACTCGGTCATGCCCGCCCCTCGGGGGAGCGCGGCCAATTATCTTTCCTTCCGGGGAACCTCGACGAACGAACCCACGCTTTACCCCTCGATCTTCTGAACGATACGACTCGCCTGCTCGACCGCCGTGTCTACGTCCACCGGTTTCACGATGAGGACGCTCTCGATGCACCACTCGTCGCTGCCTTTCAGTTTCCCCGTGCGGACCTCGCTACCCTCGTGGACGGAATCGGCCGCCATCGACGCCCAGTCCGGCGTCCGAATCGTGTCGAAGGCGTCGGGGTCCCGGATGCGGACGTGGACGTACTCCTCGCCGTCCTCGACCGCCCGGATCTGGGCGCGAGTCCCCCGAATCTGCTTGGGCGGGAGTTGCTGCTGTTCCTGCTGCGATCCGTGCCCTCGTGGCTGCTGACTCGCCTGCTGTCCCCCTGGTTGGGGCTGTACCTGTGTTTGCTGTCCGTACTGGGGCTGCTGTCGCTGCTGTGGCTGGGGCGGTGTCTGTCGGCGTTGCTGCTCGGGTGGCCGTCATGTCGGTTGCTGGATGCCGGTTGGTGCCGACTGGTTTCCAGGCTGACCCGGCGGCTGTGGTTGCTGTGTCCGTCGTGGCTGCGAGGTTTGCGGTGACTGTTGCGGTGGTTGGTGTGAATGATGGGGCGATTGCTGCTGGTGAGGTGGGTGCTGTGTCTGCTGCGGTGATCGCTGGCGCTGCTGTGGTGGCTGCTGTGTCGGCTGCGGTGGTGGTTGCTGTGTCGGCTGCTGTCCTCGGGGTGGCTGCTGTCCCTGCTGGAAGTGGACGCCGGTCTGTGGGTTCCGGCTACTCTGCGGCTGGTACTGGGGCTGCTGTGCCACAGGCTGAACCGGTCGCTGGCCGGGTAGCTGCTGGCCCGGAACGGGTTTGAACTGCTGTCGCTCCCGGGACGCCCGCTGGTGAGTGGGCTGACCCTGAATCGGCTGCTGGAGACGAGTCGGGTCGCGCTGCTGGTGGGTGTTGGGTTGATGTCCGGTCATGTGTGGAGTCCTGACTGGTGAACTGGTGCGCACGCCGACACGAATCAGTGACCGCACCGAGGGTTCCACGTCCAGCGGCAAAACGATGCGGGCGCGCACGCGCCGGCGGGCCTCCGTCCGATCACAATCGGCCGACGACGAGTCCGACGATAGCAAACAGCGCCCCGACTGCGACCAGGTAGGCCAGCCACGAATCGGCGGCGTCGCCGCGCTGGCCCGGTCGGGCGAGTCCGTACAGCCCGGCACCGAACACGACGAGTCCGGCCAGGGCGGGCGCTCCCGTCGCGACGGTGAGGCTGGCCGAGAGAACGGTCACGACCGCGTCGGCAGCGGAGGCAATCCCGTACAGCGCGAGCGCCCCGTAGAACAGCGTCGCTCGATCCATGTCTGGTAGTGTCACCCCAATTGAAAACCCTGCTGTTCAGTCCCAGTCGCCCTCTTCGACCCCGAGCTGGAACGTCGACACCGAGTCGGGCACCGCGGCAAGGGCCGTCTCCGGCCAGTCGTGATAGGCCAGCGTGAACGCCGCATCGGGATTGCCCTCGGCCAGTCGACGGACCCCCTCGGCGGCCTGCTCGTAGGCCCGGGCGTCGAGGCGCTCGGGAATCTCCGCGTTCAGGGGATACACGTCCGAGAGGTCCCGCGGGAAGGGCCCGAACGGCGGCACGACGCGCCACGTCTCATCGTAGGCCTCGTTGGTGTCGCCTTCGCTGAGGAGGATCTCGCCCTCGGGGCTGAGTCGCGCCAGTCGGTCGTGATGCCGATGGACCTCGGGCCGGTCGGCGCTCTCCGTCGAGAGGTAGAAGAAGGCCTCCTTGGCGACGGGATCGGTCGCTTCGAGTTGCTCGGCGTGGTCGACCAGCGCGCGATACCCCGAGAGCATCGTCGGATGGCCCCGAGCGCGCGTCTCGACGAGTTCCAGTAAGTTCCCCCGGCGGATGGCCTGTTTGATGCGGCGCATCTCGCCGTAGGTGACGTGGAGATTGTGCTCAGCCAGCAGGCGCTCGCGCTCGAGGGCGTTTTTCGCGTCCAGATCGTCGGGCGTGTGGCTGGCACAGACCGGACACTCACAGGGGAAGTAGTCCAGGTCTTCGAGGTGTTCGGTCCCACGAACCGTGAGATATCGGTCGTCGCGGGCGTACAGCGCGTAGGCCGCCGAGTCGAACAGGTCACAGCCCATCGCCACCGCCAGCGCGAACATCATGGGGTGGCCGGCCCCGAACAGGTGAACCGGCGCGTCCTCGCCGAGGCCGCGTTTGGACGCCGCGACCAGGTCGACCACGTCCGCGAAGCGGTAGTTGTTCAGCAGCGGGACGACCGCGCCGACCGGGAACACGTCCAGGCTCGTCCCGTAGGCGTGTTCGGCCGCCGACTCCCGGAGGTCCGCGTAGGTCGACCCCTGGATGGGTGCGTTGACGAGCATCTCGCCGGTGTCGACGGTCTCGGCGAGTTCGAGGCGCTCCTGGGTCGTCGTCAGTTCCTCTTCGGCCTGCTCGCGGGGGACGTCGGGCGGCGTCGGAATGTCGACCGGCGTCCCGATGTCAGAGCCGATGTCGTGCTGAAACTGCAGGATCTCTTCGGTGTCGACGTCGATGGAGCCGTACTCCGAGAGCTGGAAGGATCCGGAGTCGGTCATGATGGCCCCCGAGAAGTCGTAGAGGTCGTGCAGTCCCTGTTCGAGGGCGTCCTCCCGGTACTCCTCGGAGCCGTAGATGCTGTAGGCGTTCGTGATGAGGATCTCCGCGCCGAACTCCGCTTCGAGTTCGCCGGGTTCGATGGTCCGGACGTGGGGGTTGACGACCGGCAGGAGGGCCGGCGTCTCGACGGTCACGTCCGCCCGGGGCACGTCGAGTTCGCCGATTCGGCCCGCCCCGTCGTAGTCCCTGACCTCGAAGCACTCGCGCATTGCCCCGCCGTAGCGTCGGTGCCGGCCTAAGGGTTCCGTTCCACAGACTCCGACAGCGAGTGCGGTGAGAGCGAAGGGTTAAGATCCTATGTGCACAACAGGCACATATGAGCGCCGACGAGGAAAAAAAGCGAGTCCACTTCAGGGGTCCGGAGCGCGTCATCGAACAGGCCGACGCGCTGGCCGACGTACTGGACAAGGACCGCACGGACGTCATCGTCGAGGCGCTCCGAGAACACATCACGGAGCGGACGAGCGACGAACGGTTCGAGGCGATGGTCGCCGACCGCTACTACGAGGACCACCTCGACTTCGAGACGGTCGCGACGCTGGTGGGGCGGGACACCGCCCAGCGGTTCCGGCTGCTCAAACGGGACCTCGCCGACGAACCGCTCGACGTCCCCGCACCGGACACCGACGTAGACGTGTACGACGGCGAAACGCAGACGGTCGATACTGACGGAGAGTAACAGCGGTGCGAACAGTCGTCGCGGACACGTCGGCACTGGTCAGTCTAGCGATTCCGAAAGCCGACGGTGCGTACGATACCGACAGCAACCCCGACCCGCTCCAGTACCTCCTTACGTCGTGTGCCGTCTCGATACCGACCCAGGTTCGAGCTGAACTGCAGAACATCGCCCAGTACAGCGACATAGACGGAGCGGCAGCCGCGAACGTCCTCGCAGCAAGCGATCACTACACCGTCGAGGACCCGCTTCAGCGGTCGGAGACGCCACCAGCACTCCCGGAGTGGGGACTCGATGGCGGAGAGACGGCCGCGCTCGTGCTCGCGAACGCGCTCGGCGTCGACGCGTTCCTGACCGACGAGTTCGCCGGGTCGAGTTTCGCGCTGATTCACGCGCGACTCGCCGACGCGACGGTCGTGACGACGCCGCGACTACTCCGCGATTACGCGTACACCGGCCATCTCTCGGAGAGTGACGCCCGAACCATCCTCGACGTGATCGGGCGTCACCGAAGCTGGAAACACAATTCGTACGTCCAGCACGTCAAAGGGATGCTGTGAGCGTCTACAGGTCCCCGAACGCGGCGTAGTACAGCACGCCCAAGGCGGTCCGCCCGTCGCGCATCTCGTCGTCGCGGACGGCCTCGCGAAGTTCGTCGAAGTCCGCCGTCGTCACGCGGATGCTCTCGTTGTGGTCCAGGTCCTGTTCGCCGGTCGGTTCACAGCCCTCGGCGACGAAGTAGTGAAAGACCGCGTCGGCGATGCCGTTCGCGGGTTCGACGGTGGTCAGGTGTTCCACCGTTTCGGCCTCGTAGCCCGTCTCTTCTTCGAGTTCCCGCCGGGCGGTCGTCGCCAGGTCGTCGGCGTCGGTGGCCTCGACCCCGCCCGCAGGGAACCCGCGGTTGACCCGCTTGACTGCCTGTCGCCACTCCTCGATGAGCACGACCTCGCCATCGGGTGTGAAGGGCACGACGACGACGCTCTCGCTTTCGGAGAGGTAGTCGAAGTCGGTCTCGGTCCCGTCGGGCAAGCGCACCCGCTCGCGCTGGATGTCGAAGCCCGGACACATGTACGCCGTCTCGCCGTACAGCGTCTCCCAGGCCAGTTCGTCTTCGGTGTCGTCGGCTCCCGCGTTTCGGTCCGTAGAATCGAGAGACTCCCCAGTCATTACCAGCCCCCACACACCCACGGCCCAAAAGCCCCCTTCAAACCCCATACAATGGACGTTCCGTTTGCACGCGGGGACTGTTGGCGATGCCTGAACTATTCCTCGTCGGGGTCGTACGCCCGTCCGATGTCGAACTTCGGTGCACCGACACCGAGCACGCGAGTCGGTTCGGTCGCGTCCGCGGGGTTGTACGGGCGGATGGGGCTTTCGGGTTCGGCGACGAACACCTCGTCAGCGGGGACCGCGAACGTCTCCTCGGGCGTCTCGACGTGGAGTTCGCCGGCGACGACGTAGAAGATCTCCTCGCGTTGCTCGTGGTAATGATACTGCGTCGCGAGTTGCTCGCCCGGGTCGAGCGTGTAGACGGCCGCCGCTAGTTGTGCGAGTTCTACAGTGTCAGTAATCGACCGACGGTCACAGGGATGCTCCGGCGAGTCGGCGAGTTCGTCGGGGTCCAGCACGTGATAGCCCATGGCGAACCCACGACCGACCGCCTATTCAAGGTGGGCAAACCCCGCCCGACGGGAACCACGGTCGAGTCGGTGTCGAAACGCAAACACGTTTCCGGCAGCCACCCGTATCGCTCGGACATGTTCCGTCGTGCGCGCGAGTTCGGTCCGGCGTTGCTGGTCCCGTTCGCATGGGCGTTCGTCACGGCCGCACATCTGGGCGTGGGGAGCGATCAGGCACTGTTGATCGCTCACGTCGTGATGACCGTGCTGCTGGCGGGCTTTGCGATCACGGGCCGAGCCGACATGCAGGAGGGCGTCCTCGAGGTGTGGTGGTACGTCATCGTCGTCGGGTTCTTCGTGACGCTGAGTGGACTGGTCGGCATCCAGGTCGAAACGCCCAGCAGATTCCTGCAAGGTATCGCACTCGTGGGGTGGATGGTCCTCCCCGCCGTCGGCTTCGTCTACACCGGCCGACGGGTCGGTGACGGCGCGTGGATCTACTTCGGCGGGGCCGCAGGCTGTGCGGTCGGTGTCCTGCTGTACGGCGCTGGCGTAGTGTGGTCGACCGACGTGGCTCTCGTCGGCGGCCTGACACTCGTCGGCACGGGGCAGACAGCGGGCATCCTCGACGCTGCCTTCCGGTATTGAGTGTCGAATTCGCGGTCTGTCGCTTGGTATGGGATGGGCGGGGTCCGCTCGAAAGGGGAGAGTATAGAAGGCCTACCGGAGAGTTGGCAGTGACTATCAAAGAACGTCGAGATCGATCTGCAGTCGTATGTGGCTCCTGGCCAGTCTCTCGGTCTGGTTGGTTTCGGTCTTCGTAGTCTGGGCGCTCCTCTACGCGCGCGGCGAGCGGGAGGCGAGGCGGTACACCGAGACGTGAAGCCCAGATCCGGGCTACTCTCCCCGATTCTATCGTTTAACCGTCACCTCCCCGGTCTTTTGCCCGTCGCTCGCCGATCGTTCGTATGCCATCGGTCCCCGACTTCGAGTCGTGGTTCAGCCGTCGATGGCCGTTTGGATGGCGAGTCTATGCAGAGAGCAAACGCGTCAACGTCCAGTTCATGGCCAACAGCGTGGCGTTCCAGACGTTCACTGCGCTGGTACCGCTGCTGGTCGTGCTGTTCGTACTGGTGGCCACGTTTGCCGGGGACGCACTGGCCGACCAGGTACTCACGCTCACGGAGGGATTCCTTCCCGACGAGACACAGACCCTCGTTGCCACCGCCATCACCAGAGAACTCAGCGCGACGGGCACCTCCGTCGTCAGCGTCGCCTTCCTGTTGTGGGGTGCGCTCAACCTGTTCAAGGGACTGGACACGGCGTTCTCGATGATCTACGATACCACCACTTCGAACACTCGCATCAATCAAACAAAAGACGCGCTCGTGGTCTTCGTCGTCTTGCTCCTGGCGATCACCGCTGCCGTCGTCGCCGGCGGCACCGCAATACTCACGCGGTTCCCGTTGCGCGAACTGCTCACACCGCTGGTGCTCTTCGTCGGGCTCACGGTCGTTTTCCTGCCGATGTACTACGTGTTCCCGGACGTCGATCTGTCGCTCCGGGCGGTCCTTCCCGGGACGCTCGTGGCCGCTGCCGGCTGGACAGCGCTCGAATCGGTGTTTCGCCTGTACGTGGCCTACGCGGCTGGCGTTCCCGCCGGTGCCGTGGGGGCCGTTCTCATCACGTTGGCGTGGCTCTACTTCGGAAGCCTCCTGCTCTTGCTCGGTGCGATCGTCAATGCGGTCCTGGCAGACGACGCCGGACGCGCGATGAGCGGCGACTCTCCGCCAGACATCGAGTAAGCCGGGAGCAGCAGCGCTCTCGAATCGGTCGTGAGGACACGACCACCTGTCCGCCGCAGCGCTCGGTGGTCTCGACCGGTCCTATAGTAGTCACCAGAAGTCTTTGCTCACAGTATACTCGAACGGCGTTTCGTACCGGAAAGCCGCCCTGCTGACGATTCTGGACGGTGAGAATTTCTGCTGACTACGACAATTTCACCGCCCCGCGTCCATGGCCTGCTCGGTCCGGCGCGAGGCCTGCTCCCGTCGGCGCTCGACGGCCGTCACGACGGGCTCGGGCAGGTCGGACCGGGACTCCTCGAGACGGGCCGACACCCGTTCGAGTCCAGTCGTCGCCCGGCCGAGTTCCTCGTCGGCCCGCCCCTGCTGGCCCTCGGCCGCGTTGGCAGCGGCGCGTTCCGCCGCCGCCGCGATCGCCTCCAGCGCCCGCACCAGGCCACGGACGCCGGACCCCTCCGTGCCGCCAGGCTCCTGGTCCGTCGGACGCCCTCGGGTAGTCTCCTGGTCGTCGTCCGTGTCGTCACTGTCGCCGTCGTCCTCGAACTCGACCTCGTCGGATTCGGCCGCATTCCGAACGCTGGCCGCAGTCTCGGTCGCCACGTCGGCGACGAACGAGGCGAGCGATGCCTTGCCCGTGTCGGGCCGGTCGATGGTCACGTCGCTCCCGGCAGCGTCGGCGTTCGGGTTGACGCGGAACGCGCCGAGTTCGCCGTCGCGATCCCTGACTTCCGTCGTGTACGCGCCGCGACGGTCGACGTACACTGCGTCGGGACCCTCGAGTGGCGCGTCGTAGAGTCGCCCACCGAAGTCGTCCTCGACGGCCAAATCCGTCAAGTCCGCGTCGGTTCCGTCGGCATCCACTCGGAGTTTCACCGCGTCCGCCTTCGCCGTCAGCCCGATCGCCCCGTCGACGCCTCCCAGCGACGGCCCCTCGTCGTCGGTGACCGGGACTCGCTCGCTGTACGGCGCAGCACCCGGTCCGTTGACCGTCAGCCGGTGGTCGCCGGGATCGACGTCCTCCAGGACCGCGACGCCGTTGAACGTCGGGACCGCCTCGGGGTCGCTTTCGAGCAGGCAGAGCGACTCGACCGAGAGCGGCTGCGTGGTCACACCCTCGTCTTCCGGCGCGTCGTCGGCACTGGTGGTCTGCTGGACGGCAGCGACGACGCGATTGCTCGGCTTCGGCTCCGCGATGGCGTCGTACCGGTCGGCGAGTTCGGCCCGATGTGCCGGCTCGGAAACGTCCATCGCGGGGCTGTCGTACCGTTCCTGCTCCCATGGGACGCCCGTCGTCGTGATGTGGCCCGCGATCCGGTCCTCGGCGAAATCGGGAATCGGGAACTCGAAACTCAACTGCGGCCCGGTGAAGGCCGTGATGTGCTCCAGTTCGGTCGTCGGGGTGAGCGCGTAGGAGACGTCCGCATCGACCTCGTCACTGCTGGTAGTGTCCGTGGCCGTCCCATCACCTGATTCGGCGGCGAAGACGAGCCCCGTTTCCCGTTCGGGCAGCGCCGTCGGCGGCGAGGACAGTTCCCGGAACGACCGGACAGTCAGTTCCGACGAAACCAGGGAGTCGCGACCGACCGAGGGCAGGTCCGCGTGGTCGTAGATCGGCGCGCCGTCGAGTTCGGGGACGACGAACGGCAGCCGAAACCCCTCGTCCCGCGGAAGCCCGTAGGCGATCGGGATCTCCGAGACCGTCTCGACGGCGCTGAGCGCGCGGTTCGTGATGTCCGCGATGGTGTCCCCGGTCGGCAGTCGCTGGAACCGGTCCGGGATCTCGTTGACCGACAGCGCGCTCGAATGCGAGCCCAGTTCCGTCAGGATGCGCGGCACCGTCTCGGAGTCCGGGTCGAGGAACTCGTTGTTCGGGACTTTCCGGGAGTGGGCACTGGCGACGAACAACTGGGGTTCCTCGGTCTCGTCGTCGACGAACACGTGAACGACCTCCCAGTCGTGCCAGTGGAAGTTCGTCGAGAACTGGTCGAACGCCGAGTACAGCCAGTACTGGACGACCGACAGCGACGAGTCCTCGTAGGAAAGCGCCCGGTAGAACACCGTCGACTCCGGCGGTTGGCCCGCCTCGTCGAACCGTTCGGTGTAGCCGTCGAGCGCGTCGAACCCGTCGACGACGGACTCGCCGTCCACCTCGCTCTCGTACGGTCGCGGGTCCGTCGGGAACCACTGCTCGTTCTCGTCGAAGTACAGGATCGGCGCGTACCGCTGGGCCATCGTCTCGGCTTCCTCGCCCGTGAGTTGTTCCGTCGAGGCGTCGTCCTCCCGGCCGAGCATCGCCAGCCCGAAACAGCCGGCGGCCCCGACGGCCCCCGCACCGCCGGCGAGTTTCAGATAGTCGCGCCGGTCCAGGTCCGCCCGGTCGACCATCAGTCACCCACCTGTCCGGTATTTACGGCGCACCGACCGCTCGTCCGCACATGCCGACCCAGTCGAAACATACCGTTGCCTGTGTCCTCGGCGATATATCTCTTCTGGCAGGTGTCGCTCACGAGAACGGGGGTACGGCCACCCGAAGCTGGCGCTATCGCAGTAGAATGCGGGAAAAGTGGGCCGGCGCGAATTCGAACTGGGCAAGACGGTCGCGCTCACTTCGTTCGCGCGCTGCGACTTGCTGGCTCGAATTCGCGCGGCGAAACGACTTCCCGCAATCTGAGTTCCTCGCACACGCTACGCGGTGCTCGAAGAGATAGAATGCGGGAAAGGTAGTGGGCCGGCGCGAATTCGAATCGCGGTTACGGCCACCCGAAGGCCGAAGGATACCAAGCTACCCCACCGGCCCGCACTGTCGCATTCCCAAAGACGCCCGGCCCGGTTTTAACCATTGCGAAATGGGAGTCGATGGTCGACAGTTACTCGACGGTGTAGCCCTCGAATCGCCGACCGACAGCCCGGAACGACCAGGCACAGAGTCCCAGCGCGACCACCAGCGGGATGCCGTACCCGCCCCAGTGGACCCAGGCAGTCGGCAGCTCGGCGATCCCGGTTCCGACCCCCTGCAACCACGTCGCCACACCGCCGGCAACGCCCAGGCCCCTCCCGTCGAGCAGTATAAACGGGAGAGCGAACAGACCACCGACGAGTAGAGAGAAGGCGCGGCGGGTCGCGGCCGGCGCGAGCGCCGACCCGACGGCGATTGCGCCCGGGACGACGAGTGCGAGCGTATAGACCACGATCGCGCTCAAACTCGGCGGGACGACCTCGCGCTCACTCCCGACGCGGACCGGGTCGAACCGCGGGAACAGCGTGCCGACGGCAGGGGCAGCCGTCACGGCGAGCGCGGAGCAGACGAGGGCAATCGAGGCCAGCAGGCCGACCTCGGTGACGGTATAGGGACCATACAGCCCCGTCCCGACAGTCGTCGCGAGAACCAGCGGCACCCCGAGGACGAGTCCGGGGAGCGCGAGACCGAGCGCGTACTGTCGGCCGGACGCCAGCGACGTGAGCGTCGCGGGCAGCACCGGCCCCTCGTCGCCGAAGGGGTTGAGGCCGAACGTCGCGCCGGCCAGCCACGGGACGACGAGTGCGAGCACGGGCGGCAACACCGCAAAGAGCGCGCCGCTCTGGGCGACGCTGACCAGCATCGAGCCGAGGAAGATGACCGGGAGGAAGACGAACGTGAGCCGCGAGGGGTTCCGGCGAGCGACGACGACCGCCCGCTGGGCGATCCGGAGCGTCGGCTGGCTTATCGACGGGAACGCGAGAGGGCGGACGGCAGCGGCCAGGGGATCGTCCCCGGTGCCCGTCTCGACCCGCGCTTTCGCCTGGGCGACCTCGTGTTCGACGGTGTCGCCGAACCAGAGTTCGGTCGCGATACGTTCCACGAGGAGCCCCCAGCCGGCGATCCAGACGAGGCCGCCAACGCCCGCGACGGCCGCGCGGACCGGGTCACCCACGACCGGCGAGCCGACGACCGCGAGGTCGACCAGCCAACTCGCGGGCAGATATCCGAGCAGCGCCGTCGGGCCGCCGCTGCCGGTGTTCTGGAAGAGGAAGTACACCCCGATGAACGCGAACACGGCGACGACGGAGAGGACCGACTTGTAGCGAGCGACGAAGCGGACGCGCGCGACCAGGAGCTTCGCCGCGAGTCCGATAGCGTACCCGACCACCAGCGAGGTGAGCAAGAAGAGCGCGACCGCGAGTACCAGGAACGGCGCGGTGAGCGGCGAGGCGGTCGCGTAGACGAAGGCCCCGCCGATCAGCACCACCGGGACGACGACGTACGCCAGGGTCCGCAGGAACTCAGCGCCGAGCAGTCCCACGACGATGGACCGCACGGAGACGGTCAGCAGCATCAGCGACTCGTTGTCGATGCGGTCGTAGCGCGAGCCCGCCCGCTGGGCGAAGATGAACGCGGCGAACAGCCACTGGAGGCCGAAGCTCCCCCGTATCGTGTCCGTGAGATCGTAGGCCGTGAGATCGCCCGCGAACTGGAGGACGAGCCAGGTCCCGAACAAAACGAACAGGGAGACGAACAACCCCCCAAAGGCGAGGAAGGCCAGTCGCGTCGAGTCCGAGCGAAGCCCCCGAAGCGTGCGCCGGAACTCCTGGCGACCGATGGCGAGCCCGTGGGACCGCCAGCCGGGTTCAGGCATTCGGGGTCTCCTCCGCGGCCGCGTCGGCCCCGTCGTCCGTCGCGGGGTCCTCGCTGGTCACGTCGAGGAACACGTCTTCGAGTGACCGACCCGGCCCCTCCTCGGTCTCTGCTTCGGCCTGCCGTTTGAGGTCTGCCGGCGGTCCCTCGGCGACGAGACGGCCGTCCGAGAGCACGCCGACGGTGTCCGCGTGTTCGTCGACGACCGGCAGGATGTGCGTCGAGAGGAAGACGGTCGTCCCCTCGTCGGCGAGGCCGTCGATCATGGTCCGGATGGTCCGAGCGGCGCGTGGGTCCAGCCCGCTCGTCGGCTCGTCGAGGAAGAGCACGTCCGGGTCGTGTAACAGCGACTGGATGAACGCGGTCTTCTGGCGCATCCCCTTCGAGTAGGTGTCGATCCGACGGTCGGCGTCGGCTGCCAGGTCCAGCCGGTCGAGCAACTCGTCGATGCGGGCTTCGGTCCGGTCGGGCGGCAGGTCGCGCAGGCCGGCGACGTACGTCAACTGTTCGCGGGCAGTCAGTTCGGTGTACACCGGCGGTTCCTCGGGGAGGTAGCCGACGCGCTCGATGATCGACTGTCGATCGGTTACCGGGACGCCCGCGACACGGGCCGAGCCGCTCGTCGGCCGGATCAGCGACGTGAGCATCCGCATCGTCGTGGTCTTGCCCGCGCCGTTCGGGCCGAGGAAGCCGTACACGACACCGTCGGGCACGGCCAGGTCCAGGTCCGCGACGGCGGTCGTCGAGCCGTAGCGTTTCGTCAGGGCGGTCGTCTCGATCGCGTTCATGTCGACAGTGTTCCTCAGTCGGATACAAAAACCGATCCCAGTGTTTTCCGAGCCAGAAAGTCAGCGCAAGCGCCCGACTGGGCTCCCGTAACTTCTTGGCCCGCGGCCCAGACACCCCGTACATGCAGATCGGTATCGTCTCCGACACCCACGACAACTACCGCGCCGCCGAACGAGCGGCCGAGGCGTTCGCCGACCGAGGTATCGAGACGATCCTCCACTGCGGGGACTTCGTCGCGCCGCCGCTGCTCTCGGCGTTCGACGGTCACGACTTCTCCTTCCACGGCGTTCTGGGCAACAACGACGGCGAACTCGACGGCCTCGAACGAACCATCGACGGGATGGGCAACGGCAGCCAGCTCCACGGCCGCTACGCCACCTTCGAGTTCGACGGGACGCGCGTCCACGTCCTCCACGGAGACCAGGGGATGGCAGAGGTCGACGCCCGCGCCGAGTCCGGCGAGTACGACTACGTCTGCTACGGCCACTTCCACGTCGCAGAGCAGCGGGACGTGGACGGGACGACCGTCCTCAACCCGGGCGCGCACTTTCCGACGGTCCCCGAGGAGAACCGAAGCGTCGCGGTGCTCGACACCGAGACTGACGAGGTGACGTTCGTCGACATCGCGGAGTGAGCCGGCGCGTCGAGTTCGTCAGGACTCACACAGCGGCGGCTCAGGAGTGAAAAACGGACGGGCAGAAACGTGAATTCCCGAAATCGCCGCTCAGGAGAGGTCGGGAACGAGCGGCGCGTCGGCCTCGGCGTCTACATTGTTGGCTCCGGCGGTCGCGTCGCGGATGCGTCCACCGTCGGTGCGGACGCGGGTCTTGGGCATCTCGGGAACGAGCGGAGCCATCGTGTCTTCCGTAGGCCGTTCGGTCATTTTGTCTTCACTCTACCGTGAGAGTCAGGGGTAGATAAACATAACGGTCTATAATTAACACGGACGATCATGGCATGCGTCCGGCGCGTCGGGTCCCGCTGTCGGAGGGAAACCTCGAAGGCCGCCCCCTGTGCAGGGACCGTATGGTCGAAGACAAGCCGGTTCCGGCCGAGGAGTGGGAGACCGTCGTCCGGTCGGTCCCACTGGTCTCGGTCGATCTCG
Source organism: Halorientalis salina (assembly GCF_005049285.1). GTDB lineage: Archaea > Halobacteriota > Halobacteria > Halobacteriales > Haloarculaceae > Halorientalis > Halorientalis salina. Next base: position 186,483 of record NZ_SOSC01000005.1, read on the forward strand.
TCGTCGAGACCGACGAGGGCGTCGTCCTCGGGAAACGCGAGAACGAACCCGCGAGAGGCGAGTGGTTCGTCCCCGGCGGCACGGTCCGGAAACACGAACAGCTGACCGACGCCGTCCACCGCGTCGCGGGCGACGAACTCGGGATTCCGGTCACCATCGAACGCCAACTGGGCGTCTACGAGCACTTCTACGACGTGGCCGAGTTCGAGGAGGCCGGCGGGAAACACTACGTCCCCATCGGGTATCACGTCCGGCCGTCGGGCGACGCCGAGTTACGGCCGGACGACCAGCACGCCTCGCTGGAGGTGTTCGAGACGCCGTTCGCGGATCTGGACTTGCATCCCTACGTCGAGGCGTATCTCGTGGACGCCGGCATCCTCCCCGAGGAGACCTGAGTCCGAATCGAATCAGTACTCGCTGAATCCGCCGGTGTCCAGATAGTTGTGCGCGACCGTGATGGCGTGGTCAGCGTGGAGCGCTCGCGGTGACAGCGAGACACGAGCGTCAGCAGTCTCCGAGAGCAGCGCGGCCTCCTCGTCAGTGAACTCGTGGTGGTCCGACAGGACGAAGACCGGATCTTCGGGCGGTTCGGCGTCGACGATCGGGTTCCCGTTCTGGTGGAGTTGGACGACGGTCCCGTCGTCGGCCGCCGACGACAGCGTCGCCTCGAAGCCCAGGCGCGAAATCGAGACGCCGGGGCTGCTCTCTGCGGCCATGTGGCCGATCGCCTCATCCCGCTGTTCCAGCGCTTTGCGGACGAGCGCGGCCGTGCTGCGCTCGTCAGGATTGAGCCGATGCAGGCCCGTTCCTTCGAAGGTAATCGTGAACTCGTCACCGAGGACGAGCGAGACCCGAACGTCCTCGCGTAAGTCGTGTGAGAGGAAGAACGCGGAGTTGACACAGCGACAGAGTACGTCGAGGCGGCCGGCCTCGCTGGGGAGCGCGTCGAGGGGAAAGTCCGGCGTCGTGGGAACGTCGTGCCCGAGCACGATGAACTGGCGCATAGCGGGAGATCCGCGGCGAGGCCCTTGAACGCCTCGTTTGGCTGCCTAGAAACGAGAGATTACGGGAACCTTCGAGTCGCGGATCATCGGTATCGCTGAAATGTCCAGGCAAAACCCCAGGGGTCACCGGAAGCGGACGCCACGTAAACGCCGAGTCATCGCCAGACGGTACTCTCAGCGCCAAACTCCTCGTCTTTCGTGATGATTGCCTCGGTCCCTCGCACACGGTGGTTTGCGATCAGCAGGGCGTCGTGCAATGTATGATGATCAATGAGGCTTCCGTACACTGCGAGGTCCTGCTCGTCAGCCGAGGCAATCTGCACTGGCCCGTCATTCACGAGCCCACGTAACACCGCATTCGGCGTCGTATCAATCTCGATACTGGCGATTTCGGCTTTATTGACTGCTGTCCAAATTGTCTCACTCACCGCAACCGTCGGTGCCTCGATCACGTCGATACCCTCTTCGGCTCGCCTGAACACCTCGTCCGCTGCTGGTGGGAGTCGATCGACGAGGTAGCGTGCCATCGCCACACCGTCGACGGTGTACCGAGTCATTCGGGCGTCCACTCCGTCCGGCGCTTTTCGCGAATGTCTGCTTCCATCGCTTCGGCCATCTCTTCGCGCTTTGCTTCGGATACATCATCGTCGACGAGCATTCCGCGGCCTGTCGAGCGAGTTGCCTTCCGAACTCTGATACCGTCCTCGACTTTCTCCCAGCGGACTCTGTCGCCTTCCGTGAGACCGAACTCCTCGCGGAGTTCCTTCGGGATGGTGACCTGTCCCTTCCGAGTGATGCGGGTCGTTTCGCAATCGGTGTCGTTCTCGGTACTCATACCTAGTACTACGTACTGTAGTACCTAAGAACTATCCCTGGCCAGTCACTTAATGTCGGCCATTCTATATTTCGGGTGGCGTCACCGTTAGCGTCCCTCCGATACGGACACGTCGGAATCGGACTCGACAGCCGTCTCCGTATCCTTGGCTCCGTCGGCTGGTTCTGCGTCTCGTCCGTTCCGGGCACTGGCCGCCGACTCACCGTTCGTTCGTGGCTGGGTATCCACGACCGAGGAGTCAGGCGTGCCCGAGGTCGGTCGGGATGTGGCCGGAGTTGCCTCATCGCGATGTTGGCCGATGAGTTCGTCGAGCAGCAACGCCTCCCGGTCGGTGATGTCGTACGTCTCGGTGACGTACGCGCGGGCCTCCTCGATATCGCCGTGGAGGAGCGAGCGTCGGACCCGGAGGTACGACTCCAGGAAGGGAGTGTCGGCGTCGCTCGTCGCGACGTCGTCGGGTTGTAGTGAGACGCCGCTCTCGGCTTCGATGTCGCGCAGGATGTCTTCGTAGCCCAGGACCGAGGGGTCGTGATCGGGGTCTAACAGACAGAGGAAGAAATCGGAAGCGAAACGGTGGAGTTCGGATTTGGACTCGAACACCTCGGAGTCGGCGACCAACTCCTCGATGCGAGCCACCAGCGCATCCGGGTACCGCACCGTCTCTTTGCCCATACAGGCCGTGATACGCTGACGATACTTAGTTTGTTGTGCCACTGTCAGACAACTGTTCGGTCGCGGACAGGACGGTTCGACCACGGGAAACGCCACACAGTGTCACACAGCCGGCAAATAACGCGTCTTTATTTGTGCGTCGTGTGGAAGTACACGTGATGTCCGAGTCCGGGATTGCGATCAAGCAACCGGCGGCAGTACTGCCCGATCCAGAGACAGCGGAGAACGTCATTTATAATCCATCTTTCGCCGAGCTTCGGGAGTTCTCGAAGCACCTGGAGACGACCACGGAGTTCGACTCGCCGTCCTACGTCAGCGACGAGCGCTCGCGCAACGCGGACAAGACGAGAAACGCCGTCGACCACGAGTTCGACGACGCGGACCTGAAACACTTCGAGGACGCCGTGTCGGTCGCCGAGGACAGGGAGATGATCTGCCTGGACCGCCAGATGGGGCGCCACGACGAGCACGCCTACGTCTGTCGGTACTACGTCCCCAAGGAGTACGGCCGCATCGCGCTCGCGTGGGCGAAACTCTTCGAACCGGTTTCCGACCCAGACCGCGAACCCGACTTCTACACGGTGCAGGTTCCGGAGTGGGAGGAGACGGCCGTTCGCATCCTGCCCGACGCCGGCTTCACCGCCGTCATGGGCAGCGATTACACCGGCGAGGCCAAGAAGTCCTTCCTCCGCCTGCACATGTTCTACGCCAAACAGCAGGGCGGCCTCGGTCTCCACGCAGGCAGCAAGCGGGTCTGCTTGGAAGACGATGGCGACACAGAAACCGTCGGTCAGTTGTTCCTCGGCCTCTCCGGCACGGGGAAGTCGACGCTGACAGCTCACGGCCTGGACCTCGAGGACCCTGAAGACGCCACAATGCTCCAGGACGACGTCTGTGCGCTCCTTCCTGATGGGAGCGTCGCCGGCAGCGAGGGCCAGGGTCTGTTCATCAAGACCATCGGCCTCGAACGCGAGGAACAGCCCGAACTCTACGACGCCGCCACCGACGAGTCCGCCGTCATCGAGAACGTCGACGTCGCCGAGGACGGCACCGTCGACTTCGATAGCGATAAGTACACCACGAACGGCCGCGCGGTCATCCAGCGCTCGGAGCTGGCATCTGCCGGCGAGGACATCGATCTCCCGGCAGTCGACCAGGTGTTTTTCATCACGCGCAATCCGGCGATGCCGCCGGTCGCGAAACTCGACGCCGACGAGGCCGCCGCGGCGTTCATGCTCGGCGAGTCCGTCCAGACCAGCGCGGGCGACCCCTCGGCTGCCGGCGAGTCCATCCGCGTCGTCGGCACCAACCCGTTCATCATGGGCTCGAAGGGCGAGGAAGGCAACCGGTTCCGCGACCTCATCGACGACCTCGACGTCGACTGTTTCGTCCTGAACACGGGCACGGTCGGCGAGCGAGACGTCGGGGTCGAGGACACGGTGGCCCTGCTGCGCGCCATCTCCCGCGGCACCGCCGAGTGGGACAGCGACGATGCGACCGGCCTGACGGTTCCGAGCGAGGTTCCCGACATGGACATCGAGGCCTTCGACGTGGCCGAGAACCTGCCGGACCACGAGGAGCGGCTCGCGGAGCTTCGGGCGGAGCGCCGGGAGTTCCTGGCGCAGTTCGAGGATCTGGCCGAGGAGATTCGCGACGCCGCGTACTGAGACAGTCGCTGTAACTTATCCAACGATATCAGCGGGTTCGAATAACGAAAGATCATCCCGTTCTTCTTCCCGAGCGCGGAGGCCATCGGAGAATCCTGAGCGACAGAAACAACAGTAATGGGGAGTCGGCTCTCTACCATCATCAGGTACCCACTGGACCGCATCAGCTGCTCGTTCGAGGTCAGCTAAGTCCGCTTCGGTCATCTGCCGCGTGGTGTACTTACACTCGCCGGCGACGAGTGTTCCGTCACTCGCAAGTCCAACAACATCGAGTTCGTGCTCGCGGTGCCACCAGTACCCGATCCCCTGGTACGTCTTCGGTATGAGCGACGGAAGTGCCTTCTGACAGATAATCTCAAATATCGGGCCCATATACTCTGTGAATGTCGGCTCGACTAGTTCTGTATAGGCGTCGTCCCCGAGCTGTGCGAGTTTCCCCATTTGGCCATAGACGTAGTGAAACCAGAACCGAAAGAGCGGTTCCTTCAACCGGTACCTGCTTTTTCGTGTTGCATTTGGGTTCGCCGTGACGGGGATATCCCGCTCGATGAGGCGCAGCCGACGGAGTTTCGAGAGATAGGAGCCGAGGCTGTTCGAGTCGATGCCAGCAAAGGTCGCAATTTCGTTGGCTTCGCGCTTTCCAGTGGCAATCGCTCGAAGGATCGTATAGTAGGTCTGTGGCTCGCGGATGCCGAATTCAGTGCGCAAAAGAAACTCGGGTTCATTGTGGAGAATCCCATGCTCTGAGAGGATGCATGATTGAATGTTTTCAGCCAGTGAGACCGATGGATCGAGTGCTCGAAGATAGTACGGCGTCCCACCAAAGACACCCCACGACTCGATTGTAGTGTCCGAATCCTCACCAGGATAGAACTGTTTCGCGTCGTGAAGTGAGAGCGGTGGAAGGTCAATGGCAGCGGTTCGTCGTCCATACAATGGACTACCGCCACCGAGCACTTTCTCTTCCATGATACTGATTGACGATCCGACGAGGACGAGTGTCATACCCGTCTCTTGAAGGTGCATGTCCCAGACACGCTGAATTTTTGAAGGGAGTGCCTCATCGGATTGAACAAGGTAGGGGAATTCATCGAGAACCACGACGGCATCCTGTCGTCCGAGTGCCCGTAAGAGCGCCTCCCAGTCGCGCTTGATGTCATCGACAATGGGAAACGTCTCGCTGGCAGTGTCCACGAAGTCCGTAAGTTGCACGTCTGGTGTCTCCTCCGTGGCCTGCCAGTAGACAGCAGTATCGACATCCGCCAGTGCCTCCCGGGCGAGAGCACTTTTTCCCAGGCGACGCCGACCATAAATAACGATGAACTCAGCAGTGTCGTGTTCAAATGCACTCCGTAGGGTTTCGATTTCAGCATCTCGGTTGACGAACCGCGTGTGTGCCATAGTACGATCTGTATCCGGCCATAAATAGTAGTTCTGATTATCTAAATCATGATTTTGTTAATCTCGATTTTGCTAATCTACCATGTGATTGATATCCTAACAATTCTCACCAGCTACAACGAGTTATTACCCGAAGAAAGACAGAAATTTTCGCAACCGACGGTTGTCGAGCGGGCATCTATCCACGATATTCCGGTCCGAGCAGCGATTGGGTGCCTACGGACTTCTGTCCGGTAGTATCACTGTGTCGGCTTCATCACCCGCCTGTTCGGTCCTCGGTTCCGAAAGAACGTCAGAACACTCGTCCCTCACGGGAAGGTGGGTGTATTCGCCTTGAGTTTCTTTGAGCTACCCACGACTGAAGTCGTGGGATTCAGCGTGGACTCCCGTTCTACCCGTGTGACACGGGAGGAGAATAGCCTCCGTTCACGTTCAGCGTCCCGCTGTTCAGGCGCACGCCCAAGAGTGCGCCTCCGTCAGCCCCGTTTTGGTTCCGACGGAGATACCGTAAGCCGATGTTCTTCGCTGCATTGTAGTCAGCGTGGTTTTCGTAGCCACATTTCAAGCACTCGAAGTCCTCACTATCGCGGTTATCGGGGTGCGTGAATCCACAGTGCGAGCACCGCTGTGACGTGTTCTCCGGGTCAACCTGGTCCACGTCGATACCATACTCGGCGGCTTTATATTCGACGTATTCGTACAGGCGGCTGAACGTCCACTTGTGCCCCCACGACGCACCAGTCTGTTTCCGGATGTCCGTCAAATCCTCAAACGCAATCACTGAACACCCGTTCTCACGAGCTTCAGTGACTAACTCGTTCGCTATTCGGTGGAGCGTCAGTTTGAACCGACCTTCTTCTTTCCGTCCGACTGACTGGATGTTCTCGTGCGCCCAGCGCGTGCCGCATTGCTGGAGCGAGCCACGGCGGTTCTCGTACTCGCGCCGCCAGTGGTCGAACTCGTCACCCGTCCAGAACGTGCCCGTTGATGTGACGGCCAGCTGGTTCACGCCGAGGTCAACCCCGAGAACCGTTCCGTTCTCGGTGGTCTCCGTGTCCGACGTGCCAGACACCACGTTCTTTTTGCAGTGAACGTGAAGCATCCAGTTGCCGTTCGTGTAGTGCAGTTCTGCACCCGTCGTTTCGTACTCGTCGGAGAAGAAGTACTCTGAATGCGGTGTGTCACTACCCTCGTTGGGTAGCACGTAGTCGGCTTCGACGCGACCGTCTGTCGTGGCAAGACTCACGTAGTCGTCGTGGAAGGTGGCGGTGCGGTGGTCGTAGACGACATGTGGCCTGGTGAAGCGTGGTTTTGACGCTTTCTTACCTTGCTTCCAGCGAGCAACGACGCTTTTGCAGGCTTCAGCAGCCTTGTTCCGAGCGGATTGTACTAGTCCGCCGTTGAAACCGTCCGTTTTCTCACGCACATCATCGTAGGTTTCGTCGTCCAGCGTTGTTTTACTGGTGGTGACGTACTCGCCTTTGAAAGCATGGTCTGTGACGTACTGGGCTGCCCAGAGAAACGTGTCTACGGTGTCTTCGAGCAGTGCGGCGTCGTCGCGATCCACGTCGAGTGCAACGGGGACAGTACGCCGCACCTCCATATGTTATATGTAAAGAGAGTATTTCTTAAACATTAGGGAGTCGGCCTGCTGTCGTCGGTGGATTGAGGCGTAGAGTGGACGGATTCATCCCACGAGTGAACTCGTGGGTTTTCTCCTGCATATCGTATAAGGAGCAGCATGAGATACGACACTGTATGACCCAGCCATGGGACGAGTTTCGTGAGGACATCGCATCCGGTGATGCAGAGCGTGCCAATCGCGTCGTTGACCAGATCGGCGAGTGGGACATCGACGAGTGTGTTCGATCGTTCGATGACTGTTTCAACGGTGTAACGACGCTGTACGTAACGAGCGACGACGGCTACGTTCGACAGTCGTGTGTCCGCGTCGCGTCCGAGCTCGCACCCGGACTCGGAGCAGCCGTTAACCTGGAGGACGAGCAGGCAAGTAGTCCAGACCGAGAAACCATCGCCGACCAGACGGATGCACTATGTGGCTTCTTTCTCGAAGCGATGACCGACGGTGACGGCCGAGTCCGACAATCCGCCAAGCGTGGACTGGAAGATGTCTTTCGGACCTACGACGCACTCGACGACCGCGACACCATCGAGGCCATTCGCGCAGAGCTAGACGCAATGGCCACACACTACGACGGAAAACAACGAGAGCATCTTCACGAAGCCAAGCGTGCCGCAAACACCACTCTCGAATCTGGCCTCGCGCGAATGGTCCGAGATGTCGCTGAGGAACTTGAGTGACCCTGCCTTATTTCGCCCGGGGCAATCGTCCTTGTGAGGAAAACCGTCGATCAGTCACCATCCCAAGCAGAACGGCTTTCTATCGCACCAGGTGATCACGTCGGCAGAAAGCACTTACCGCCGTGACAGAAATCGGTGGGTATGTCTCGAGCGTTGGTCGGACACCCACGCGTCCGGTGAGCGGTTCGCGCGACCGCCTTCCCGGGCCGTAGCGAGCTGCACATTCGGACGCGTGGACAACTCATGAACGAGGAAGATCGACTTCGACGGGAACTTCGCGCAGCGCGCGAGGAACTGATTCGCAAACAGTCACAGTGTACCACCGAACCGGACGTATCCGAGAGCCGGCTCCCGCTCATGCCTGACCGAGACGAACAGTTCCTTCGGCTGGCGCTGATGTCCGTCGACGAACTCGAAACCCACATCGAACGGCTGGAGCGAGACATCGAGGACCTGCGACACGGTATCGACCACCCGGAGGAGTAACGCCATGAAACAGTTCCCGTCGATTCCACGAGTCGCGAACGCACCGGACGGCCTCTTCGAGAGTGGCCACCTCTGGCTACTCGAAAAAGTCGACGGGGCGAATTTCCGGTTCCAGCTACGCCAGTCCGGTCGGCTCAAATTTGGCGATCGGAGTCGTGTATACGAGACACCAGAGGATGTCCCCGACCCGTACCAACACGCCGTTCGGCACGTCCAGACGGAACTGGACCGAAGCGCTCTCCAGGAGGCGGTCGACGACGTCGAAGCCATCGTGTTCTTCGGCGAAGCGATGCACCATCACACGATCGACTACGACTGGGATCGAACGCCGTCGTTTCTCGGATTCGACGTCTGGTCGGCGACCAAAGAGCGGTTTCTCCCGCTGGACACCGTCGAGCAGATTTTCGAGCGACTGGGACTCCAGTCAGTGAACGCCTTCGAGCGCGAACGAAACACGCGGGATTTCGACCCCGGTTCGTACACCGTCCCGCAATCGGCATGGTACGACGGACCCGCCGAAGGTGTCGTCATCCGTAACAAGCAGGGCCAGCGTGCGAAACTTTTGCACCCGGATTTCCGGGAAGTCGACGATACGGTCCCCGTCGACGGCTCGGCAATGGTGCTGGCAGAGAAATACGCGACCCGACGCCGGTTCGAGAAGCTCGCGGCCAAGTTCGAGGACCAAGCACGGACCGTCACATTCCAGCCCCTCTACGAGCAAATCCTCGAAGACATCACCCGAGAGGAGCACAAACAGCTCTACCACGGCGATCGGTCCGTCGACATGAGTGAATTCCGCTCCGAAGTCGCCGCACGGACGCGAGCGTTTATCGACGATTACGAGCGCGATCAGGGAGGCAACGATGCATGAAGGTGTATCCGAAGATTCCGCGATACGATCACCCGGTCGTCCCGACGGGTTTCTTCGACCGGACGGATCTGACGCTGCTGGAGAAGTTCGACGGGAGTTCGTTCCGGTTCACGTTGTACGACGACCGCTATGCGGACCGGTATCCGAATCCGGTCGTCACAGCCGCGGACGGTGACGGGAGTCTGGTGTTTGGAACGCGCAAGACGATCCGGGGGAGTCACCGGGATTCACTCGACGACATCGACGGTGGGCTACACCGAGCCGTTCACTGTCTCCGGGAGGGCGTCGATACCGCTGCACTCCGGGCGCTCCACACGGAGTTCGACGAGCCTCTGATCGTCTACGCCGAGAACCTCGTCTATTCGACGCTCGACTACGGATACACGGACCAATCCCTCCCCGCACTGATTGGATTCGATATACTGCCGTATTCGGCCATAGAGACCATGACGGCCCCGGGAAACCCCTACGAGGAGACGTTCGAGGGGTTTTGTGATCTTGAGACCGCCCGGGAAGTGTTCGATCGAATCCGGATTCCCGACGTACCGACCGAGAGATCGTTCACTCCGGCGACGGTTCTCGGCAGCCCCGGGAAAGAGTTCGATCCCGAGTCGTACACCTTCCCGAGGTCGTCGCTGGCCAACGACGTTCGCGTCGAGGGTGTCGTAGTTCGGAGCGATGAATCGGGTCGCCGGGTAAAACTCGTCCGCGACGAGTTCGAGGAACTGAACCGAGAGCAGTTCGGGCAACAGCCAGACGAGGCGGAATCGGGTGCGGAGTTCGTCGTCGCGACGTACTGTACGCCAGCCCGTATCCGGAAGCAAGTGCGAACGATGGTTCTTGAGGAGGGTCGAGAGTTCGGTCCGCACCTGAACGACGATCTCTATCCTCGGGTTGTCGAGGATATCTGGGCCGAACACTGGCAAGACCTGATGGACCTCGACGTGTCGTTTACGCCGGCCGACGTCTATCCGCTGGTCGCTGAGCGCTGCATCACTGAACTCCGGAAGATGGAGACCAACGCCGAACTGAACGACACTGATCCGACGACGATCTGGGAACACCTCTCGTGAACGAGGGCAATCGCGACGCCACAGAGCCGACTGCAAAACAGGAGTGTGCTTCGGCAGTTCAATTACGCACACCCTGTACCAAGTGAAATACAGCCAACACACTCAAAACCGGTCAGACTGATTCAGTGCTTCCATCAGGATTTTGCGATCCCGCAACAGACGATTTTCGAGGTAGCTCCCTTCTCCCTGGCCACCGCCAGTATGATTCGATTCGGTAACACCAAGGAATGACTGTTCTTTGAGAAGACGATAGACTCTGTCTTCCGTCAGTGGTTCAGAGGCCAATCTCTCGGCTATCGTTTTGTATAGTAAGATAACGACTGTATTGACAAGTGAGTCCGACTTGTGAATCCTCAGCCTTTGTTTCGACAGCACACCACTAATCAAGCCTTCTGAAACTTCGTTTACTTAGATTCAGGGTGGACATCCTAACTAAACGGTTTTCGAAAACCGTTCACTCAGAGACCATCACCGAGCTTGACCCTTTAACAGCGACCGAACACCGGTCTGGTACCAATTCGTGGCACCCGAAGGACCACTCGATTAACTTCCTGCTCTATCCGTACCCGCGTCTTCGTGTGGAATGGAGAATTCTTGCACACCGGAAAATGCATTGTGAGGATCAGTGCCAGGATCCAGATGGATGAATCACCCGCCGTAACGTACCTATCGAGCTCTCCCTCTCAAATCCGGACCCAACTATCTTCGAGGCGGGTTTTGAGGAAGATTCAGCCCCGACAGTCGTGCGATCGAATCCGCTCAACCATCCCAAGTCGTCCGCAGACAGGGCATTCCATCAAATCTTCCTGTGACTCTGCGTCGAACTCCTGTAAGGCCGCCCGTAGATGCCCAATCACAGCAGGATGGACAGCCCGAGTGTACGCCTGGGCCAGTTGGTGGCGAACGGCTTTAGTATCCACTCGCTTTTTCATACACCACTCACCCGGTCAGCCAGCGCATCGCCGAAGTGTTCGTACAGTCGGCGATCAGCCCAGCCGCGTTTCTGCGCAACGAAGGCCATCCACTCGTCGATGCTTGCATCCACTAATTCGGCTACGTGCTCACGGTCGCCATCGGGGGCAACCGCGACGACAAAACCGGAGACAGTGTTGTAGATGTGATCGGTACCAGTCGCGTCCGTGCCACAGAAGAGCCATCGTGGCCGGACGGAAACGTTTTCAGCTGTACGCGTGTTTGTTGCCATGGGTTCTCTCAAGATTCAGGAACCCCAGCTCGCCTGTATCAGCAGGCGGGCGACTTTCTGCGTAATATCGCCCCATAGAGCCGGTGTTCCTATCTAATTGTATGTACCGAAGGGACCATAATACTTTTGCTATTGGTAAACTATAGTGGCATACTGAAGATGGCCCAAGGGAAACAAACAGTCTCCGACGAAGACATCATTAGCGCGTTCAAGTCCAATGAGGCTCCCTTCATTACGTCAATTGAATTAGCGAATGAGTTCGGGATGACGCGCCAGTGGGCGCACAATCGACTGCAGGCGCTGCACGATGCAGGCACAATCAAGCGTAAGAAGTCAGGGCCTCGAAACGTAATTTGGTGGTATCCAGACTATTAATCCTCGCTCCTGGTGTCCGCCAAATACTGTTCGCCGGTCGGTGAGATCCAGTAGAAGCGTGCGCGACCCCCTGGATTCTTACTTTCGAGATGCCCCTCGTCTTTCAGCTGTTTCAGTCGTTGATCAGCCCATTGCCGCGTCTTCCCAAACTCATCGGCGAGTTCTCGGGCTGTAAATGCAGGGTCTGGTGACTCGACGAAGAACAACAGTACCTCGCGTGTCGAGACCGAGGGTTCTGGGCCGCGTGTCACACCCAGAGTTACAGGAGCGATAAATTAGGCATTCCGCCACAGTTCTATTTACTATTAGCAAAGGTTAAGTGCGCGCTGGAAGTCACTGCTATTCAGACTCTTCGCGGTGGTGTTGTCGCCCACGAAAATGGCGACCGTGTGCCTGCACGGCCGCCGCGTGGAGCCGGAAACACCGACATGTTCGTTTCGTCCACGAGGGGTATTCAATCCCCCGTACGATCAGTCGCATCGCCCACAACCTCACCAACCACGGGAGTCCGCTTCCGATGACGGCCCTCGAACACCTGGAAGCCCGTATTGCCGACCTTGTGGCCACTGTCGACGCCCAGCAAGCCAAAATCGATAGCCTCGCAGCTGACCTCGAAGATGAACAGAAAGCCCGCCAGGAGACCGAACAGCACCTCATGGAACTCGAAACGACCTGCGAAGAGCAGACTGCCCTCATCGACGCACTCCGAAAACGCACAGGCACAACCCAATCTCAAATTGCCGAACTCCAGGCTCGCGAACTCGAAAAGGGTGCCCACCTCGAATATGAACATGTCTCACCCACCCAGGAGAAACTCGACGTCCCCGATGACCGCCTCGAACGCTTTTCTGACGAGGAGGGTACCCAGCGCGTCCGCCTGCCTGACCACGATGACCCACTCGGCCGCAGCGAAAACACGCTCCCCACAGCGGATCTCCTGCCGATACAGCAACTCGCCCGTATGGATGAAGAAACGCTCTCGACAGCTACCAATACCAGGGCAGACTACATTGCCGCCCGCATCTGGGGTGAACGCACTACCCACAGCCTAGGCAGCCTCTGGAAGAAGGGCTGTCGAGAGGTTGCCGCGTACGTCGACGCCAGCGATATTCGCGTGTTCATCAAGTCGAATCTCGAACGCGAGGACGAATCGCTCAGCCGTGGGTATGCCAAGAAGTTAGCCGGTCGCGCGATGGAGCGGTTACGCGAACTCGCCAAATCTCGTGTCTATATCGAACGCCGCACCCATCGCAAGGACGGCCTCGAATACACTGAACGCCGGCTCGTCCTTCCAAGCGATGCCGATATCCCGGGTAGAACGACACTCACCGACGACACTCCGGGGACAAACCCTGTCACCGGATAGGGCTGTCCCCGGGGGTAGGAACACCGCGATGTAACCACGACCACCCACGACAGGACACTCAGCACACCCCACGCGCTGTTGCTTGCACGGGTCCGTTACTGTGTGGTCTCGCCCTCGAACGGCTCTCGACGGCACTAGCCGGGACCACCCCAATGCAGTCCCACCGGGGACAGCGTCTGTCTCCGGGTGGACACACAGCAGAAGTCAGTGACTATCACAGAGGTCAGGTTTCGGCGGGACAGATGAAGTAGTACACAGAGGGAAGATTTATTCCGTCTGAATTCGGAATATTACGTATGGAAGAACCGCGCTCCGAATTGAAGGCAGATGCTGCCGAACGCGGTGAGTCACCGGACTTCGATACATTGGCCCCACCAGCGGACCTCGTCCGCGGGGACCGAACACGGGACGACTTCTTCGACGCAGTCCTCGGACTTGACAGTCCGGCAACCGCGAGTGAGGTCGCCGACCTCGCTGGGCACGGTGTCGATGCTGCACGTGAGTATCTGGACTGGTTTGAACGGATGGGGATCGTCACGCAGGTCACGGACTCGCCGGCCACCTACGAGCGGAACCAGGCGTACCTGAACTGGCGACGCGTCCAGACGCTCCGAACAGACTACACGACAGAGGAACTCCTCGACTTGCTGAAGACGGAGTCGGAGCGTGCGGAGACGCTAGCAAGGGAATTTGACGTCGCATCACCCGACGAGATCTCTATCGCACAGTATGCGGCTGAGACCAAACGATCCATCGAGGAAGTCTGGGAGGACCGCTCCGCGTGGCAGACGGCTCGTCGCCGGATCGCGCTTCTCGAACGAGCACTCACCACTGAGTCCGGTGACGCCGCCGTATGAAGCCGACAAATGGGTGGCAACACTCTTGAAACTGGAAATATAGCGGAAAATACGTACTTTCTGACTGAGAACTTGGTCACACACCCACGGTGGGTCTGTGAGAAGTGGGTATGTGTTTTGATGAAGTCTCCCTTAGGGACACGCCTAGAATCGAACCGGACGGCAGCGACTAGCAGAGGAAGAAATACATCCAAGCCGGTATGTGAACGATACCGTCCTCATCGTCCAGTACGTCTGAATTGTTGACACAGATTCCGAAATCAGCGTCACGCTCTTCGATGAACTGCTTCAGACCGCGGAGCGATCGCGATGTGGCGTCACCGTTCTTGACTTCGATCGGAAGGAGGTACTCACTGCTGTCGAGAATGAAGTCGACTTCGCCACCCGAATCGTTGTAGTAGATGTCCGCGTTTTGGGCGTTCGAGAGGAAGAATTGTAGTCGCCGAGTGTGATCGCAGACAGCCGTTTCGAAGATCGGTCCCATCGCGTCCGGTTTCTCAAGTGTTGACTCGGCGAGCGTGCCATTCAATGCATTGTAGATCCCGACATCCTGTAGGTAGATTTTCGGCAAGCCACCGGAGGAGTACTCGGAACCGCTGTATGTCGGACAACGGTTGATCAGATAGAACTCGTCCAAATGCTTCAGATACGCGTCAACTGTTTGTCGGCTAACATCTGCTGATTCGGCGATACTGGACTTGCTCACTTTCGATCCTGTCGACGCCGCTATGAGTGAGAGCACTCGAAGCACTTTTTCCGGTTTTTCGACCTGGAACACGTTCGCGAGATCGCCGGTGACGGTATTCCGCAAGTCAGTGTCCAGAACAGTGTACGAATCTGGGACGGTCTCGTTGAGAACCCCAGGATACCCGCCCTTGAGGAGATACTCATCTTTCAGTCGCTTCAGCTGTGGCTTTTTATTCTCGTAGAGTCCGAAGAACCGTGAGAGTGCACCACGGAGCGCCGTCGAATCACCCTCGCTTACACTCTCGGCGAGTTTTGAGCGTAGTTCGGTGGACTCGTCATAAACCGTCTCCTCGTCGATAACTGACTCGTACCGGACGTACTCAATGAATTTCATCGGCATCATGATTCGCTCGTCCATCCGGCCGATGAGCGTATCACCCGCATCACTCTTAATCAGAGTACTGATCGAGCCAGTAGCGACAAACTGGAGGTTCGAGTACGTATCGGTGTAGTATTTCAGTGTATCTGCCCAGTTCGGAGCTTTCTGGACCTCGTCGATGAAAACGTAAACTGTCCCATCTACATCCCGGAAGTCTTTCTGGAGGATATTGGTCTTGAACGTCTCGATTGCCTCCTCAATCACTCCCTCAGGATTCGAGAGAACCGCACTGTTTTCGATCGTGAGGTAGAGAATTCGATCACCAGGGATGTGATCCTCCGTGAGTAGCGATTCGATCAATTGTCCACAGAGCGTCGTTTTCCCTACCTGACGAGGCCCACGGATCGTCATAATCGGCCGCTGGGAAGTCATCAATCGCTCTCTGATCTTGTAGAAGTCGCGACGACGATGTTCCGCCTTCTTCAGCGATTCCTGCACTTCCTCGCCTTCCCACCAAAGATTCATCCGATTCAGCAGGGCCAGTAGATTTGCTTCGTCCATATCCCTGTTTGAAACGGAAAGCTGATAATATTGTTGACTGCAGTTAACAACATTCCTCGAAGGCTGAGTACTGGAGTATACAATATAGCAGTGAAATTAGAAACTGAAGGCCGTGGCATCCGGCCACCGGATGACCGGCCTGCCGAGACAGACTGTTCCAGTTCCAACCCTCACTCCGAGGGAACCGGAACCATCCGGGACCGGACGCACCGACACCTGATGCGGATATGTCACATCCGGTTGACTGGCGTAATGTTCTATCGATGGTCCTCTTTTAGATTGAAGACCGGCAGCGTGCCTTCTGGGAAAACTAACATCCGCTCCGGTTCTTTCCCTCCGAATCAGGCTCTCAGAGTTATTTTTCCGAACTCAACACATCCTTCTCGAACCCACTTGCTCTGACTCGCAGTGGGAACCAGCCCTCCTCATCAACACCCAGGAGCGCCTCCGAATACCCGTCCTCATCGTTCCCAGCCTTCGCGGTCCGGACCCAGTTGGCCTCTCGCTCACTCAGCCCGAACCACTCCGCCAGTTTCGCAGCCTCTTCGTTCACCCGGTGGATGACGGTCATCGAACACAGGTTCGCAATCGTCCTGGCCTCCGGCGTCAACGTGAACTCGCCACCCGTCTGCGTGATGAAGTGCAACGAGAGGTCGTAGTGACGACTGTGCCTGACAGCCATCTCTAGGAATTCCAGTGACGTTGCGTCGTTCATCAGATAGTGCGCTTCGTCGATCACGAAGATGACGCGTTTGTCCGTCTGCTTCGCGCGCTCATAGACGGCGTTGAACAGCACAGACATCATCAAACTCGTCTCTGTCCGTCCCCGTGCACCCTCTTCTTGATGCAGATCGAGATAGAGAACCTTCGAGTCGAGGTCGAATTCCGTTGGCTCTGCAAGGTTTGCGAGGTCGCCATCCGGCCGGAATGACGGTCGAAGGTCCGTCAACAGTGACTGGGCATCGTCTTTGACGCCAGCTATTTCGCCGTCCGTTGGATACCCGAACGAAACAGGGTCGTCCAGCAGATCCTCCAGTACCCCGATGACGTCACGGATCGTCGGTGACGTTCGGTGATGCGTGTCTGGGTCGCGCGTAATCCCCTGGCGTTCGTAGGCTTCCTGGACTGCTCGGCGAAGCGTCTGTTTCCGATCTTCAAGTGGATTGTTCGCAACGTGGGTGAAGAAGGTATCACAGAACGTCAGTACCCACGAGATCTGTTCTGCCCACGGATCGAGATCGGGAACTCGATCAAGCACGTGCTGTGGAGTCGCTTTCAATTCAAGCGGATTGAATCCGCGTCTGCCACCGACTGTAATCCGTTCACCACCGAGGGCGTCGTTCACTGAGGCAAACCCTTCCATCGGATCGAGCATAACGATCAGCGTCTCCGGGTCGTACATCGCCCGCCTGAGTAGCTGCAGTTTCGTCGAGAATGATTTTCCAGCACCCAATTGTCCGATAACCATCGAACAGTAGCCCGTCTCCCTGTTGAAGCGATCGAGAATCAACGGACTCTCGTTCAATGCGTAGGTCCCGTATTCGATCCCCGGTTCGGCAAACGTCCCCGAAACGAAGGGGAACATTGCACCCACGGCACCGGCGAGCATCGGCGTCTTCGCATCGAGCGATTCATTCAGTTTGTCGACGCCGATTGGACTCCCAGAAATGAGCGCATCAGACTGTGCCCACCGTGGCAATACTGGTGTGAGGTTCGCGGGTGCACGCCGCGTCGTTTTCTTCACGCTATCAGTCTGGAGGTCCTCGCGGTCTGTTGCACCAACTGTGAGATACATCGAAACGTCGAACGCACGCATCGACGTATTCCGGAGGACGTCGTACAGTTCGCGGTGGTCTTCGAGGTCTTTCTGGATGCCACGCGCACTCGCTCGGTGTTTCTCGGAGAGATACTCGAATTCGGCTTCGAGGTCTTCTAGCTGATTCTCCAGTGAGTCGAGCGTTCGCTGGGTATCACGCGGGTCGAGATGGAGTGAGATGTCCGTCGTACGTGTATCACTCGAAGAATACAGCGCTTCTAAGAGTCCGTCAGCCGGTGCGTCAGCAAACTCACCAATCCAGAGTGTTTGGGTCCAGCTCTCACCAGTCCGGATTGCACCTGGCGTCTGCTCGATCGAAGAGGGTGCGACGATCGATGGGTGAATCTCCGACACGTCTTCGAGACGTGCATCTTCTGAGTCGTGTGAAACCGAAATTCCCGAGTCCTCATCTTCGCTGTTAGTGCGTTCCTCACTGGCTGGCTCTTTCTGCTCGGCCTGCTCATCCGACGGCGTCGATCTGGACTCCTCACCGTCGTCTTCGAGAGCGTCTTCGTCTGGTCGGACGACATCACTACTCATTGGCCACTCCGCTTTCTGGCGACCACCGGACGTGACCGAAGAGCCTGCTCCGTATCTCCATACGAAACCGTTTCGCCAGCCCAAAACGAGGCCACGAGTTCGACTGCCTCACTCGCAGGGATTGAATGCGTGCTACAGCCCTCGATCTCGCGAAGCCCGCGTTCGACACGGTTTCGTCGCTGTGTAAGCTCCCCGAACATGGCTTCGCGTTGTTCGGATACTGACGGGGCCAACCAGGCACGGACGAGTGTGCCGACCACCGGGAACTTCGCAAGATTCCAGATGACGCTATCGTGTTCGAACTGCACCTCTTCAGGTCCAACAGTGACGATCACGTAATGATCGCGGATCGTCATCTGGCGTTTTTCGAGGTCGGTCTCGTACCACTCGATGTAATTCTCGATCAGTGCCCGTAGTTGGGAATTCGCTTTCACATCAGCGTCCTGCAGTCGTGCTTCGTAGTGGCCGAGATAGTCTTCGATGGGAAAGTCCTGTGTCGTCGAGTAGATCTGAATCGGAAACTCGACGACCGTGTTCAGGAAGTCCTCGAAGGAATCTGCTTTTCGCGCCCACTCCTCGCCCGTCGCCAGCGCCATGTTCGGTGGCTCGACTTGCACGAGTCCGATAAGCGTGCCATCGGTCCGCTCAATTGCTTCGTGGTCGGGATGAACCCGTTCGACCTGTGTATATT
This sequence comes from Halorientalis salina, assembly GCF_005049285.1. Classification (GTDB taxonomy): domain Archaea; phylum Halobacteriota; class Halobacteria; order Halobacteriales; family Haloarculaceae; genus Halorientalis; species Halorientalis salina. The sequence continues at coordinate 205,290 of NZ_SOSC01000005.1, forward strand.
CCGCTGTCTCGTCGTGTTCGTCTTCAGTGTCGTTCGAGTAGAAACTGAGGACCATCTGTAGCCAATCGATACTACTCGTATAGTTCGGCGTCAACGAGACGAAAACCACCCCGAATGTGATGGCCACTCCCGCAATGGGGAGCGTCAGTGTCTGGACGGAATAGCCCGCAACTGCTGCAGAGGGGAAGAGCAGTTGCGTACAGAGGACGACGACCACGCCCGGAAAGAGCGCCAGGGCGACGTCGACGAGGCTATAGCTCCCGATGAGATTCGCATCGGTGTTCAGCGATTTCGGAATGCGTTTCGACGGATCGGTGTGTGGTGTCTGTGCCATTTAGTTGATGTAGCGTGGTCGGTCGTCGTCATCGTGCGTTCGAGTCGTGTCACGATCACGGAGTGTCTCAAAATTCGAAGATCGATTCTGCTCGGAGTCCTCGCTCGCGGTGTCTGTCGGAGATGAATCGGTACTTCCAGCGTCACCGCTCTGGGAGGCGCTGCCGCCTCCATTACTGCCGCCCCCACCGTTCCCGCCGTTCCCGTCACGACTGTCGAACACTGTTCGTAGTCGCGTCGAGGTCTCTGCGAGTTGTGCCCCGGCCGAGTGGGCACGCGATCCACCTGAGTCTAACAGATACTGTCCGTCACGGGTAGCCGCCGGCTTGCCCTCCGTTCCACGCGAGAAGTTTCTGCCAGCATGCTTCGTTTTCGACCCTGCTTCACGGGTCTTCGCAATCCGTTTCTGGCCACGAGATGCTGACATCCGGTGTGATGCCCGATCGGCGACGAAGAAGATCGCCCCCGCCTGCCAGAACAGCACCAGTGGCGAGAGGACGGCGATGAGCGGGATGATAAGGGCCGTAAGCCACAGCCCTAATCCTTCCATTGATGGATCGACGCTCGACCCCAAGAGTTCGCCGAGTCTGAACAGGATTGCAACCGGGATCGTCATGAACAGGAACGGGACGTAAAAGCCCGCCAGCCGGCTCACGAACCGCGAGACGAGAACGAACGGCCCGACGCCCGGAATCCATAGTGCAATCAAAATCGGCATCAGCAGGACGAACAGATAGAGCACGACCTCTCGTGCGAGATAGATCAGTGCAATCAGCACGAAGAGGACGAAATCTGCTGAGAGTGTGATAACGGTACCGAGAACACCCAGTGACCCGAACGAGAGCGTCTCGAATAGTGTGATGTCTGAGAGGGACGGAACGATGATATCGGCAAGTGCAGCAGTAAATCGCAGTGAGAGCGCTGCGATCCACCACCACATCAGAATACCCAGTAGGCCGGAGAACGAGCGTTTCTTGAGTTTCGTCCGGTGGTAGCTACTGAAGAGGTGGCTCGTTGTCTCGAAGAAGATCACGAGACCGATGGACACGGCCCAGAGGAACAGCGCCAGTGGAACGGTGTTGTCCCAGTAGTAGTCGTAAATCCCAGGCCACGCTCCGTTCGTGGGTGGGCCGAAGACTGCATTCGGGTGTTTGGTTCCGACGACTACCTCAACTAAACTATCAGCATGCTTTTCGATGACCTTTGTTACCGGCTCGAAGAGCGTCGTTAGTACTTTTTCCGCAGCACCGACAATCACGTCCTGTAGGGATTTTAGCTCAGCCATTATTTCTGAACCAACTCAATCTCCGCTTCGGTGCAGACATACCGGCCAAATGGTCCTGTTTTGATACTCTCTCCCGTAACTTGGGCTGAAATCTCCTGAGAAAGTATCCCCTCAGACGCAGTCCCTACAATGACCGTCATGTCGACTGGTCTATCGTCACAAGTCGGCTGATCGTTCTCAGGAAAGACAAGAGGAGGGTTAATACCCACAAAACGTCTACTTTCGCCGGGCGTGATTATCGATTCATCCGGATCCTTATTTACAAAATAGGGAAGTCCGGGACTTGATGTCAAGTCATCATTTGCGGCGTAATTTGGCGAGTCTTGGTAGGAGATATCGTATATCCATGTTGGCGCGGTACCAGTGTTAGATATTTCAACAGATAGCTTTCCATAATCTTCGTCATACTTCTCCCGATGAAACTGCTGGGCGTCAGTAATCTCAAGCGACGGTTCGAGATTGATTGAGACGGTTTCTGTCTCGATATCTTCTCCAATGAGCACCAGTTCGTGGTCCCCAGGCGTATAGTGGGTATAGCCACCCGAGAGTGGATCGACATCCAGAATCTGAAGACGGACTGTCCGTTCGCCCGTCGCGACCGACTCCCGAGTGAATAACTCGCCGTCGGGTCCGATCAGATTCACTCGCGAAAGGCCATGTCCATCTTTCAGATGAACCACGAGATGCTGTACATCGAACTCGACTTCCTGAACCAGCGAACTCTGATCGGCTGGATCATCCGGAGTCGTTTCCGAATCAGTACCTGGTGAACCGCGCTGTGAAAGCCCGACAACACCGGAGAGAATGCCGATGGCACCCAACCCGAGGAGCGAACGCCGTGTCCACTTCGAGCCGACAGAGCCGCTGTCTGCGTCTTCTGCGGATCGACGCATCTACACACCCCTCCAGGGTGGCCAGACATCCCAGCCGGTTATCCGGTCGATGAGGAACACACCGACGAGGAACATCGATACTGGAACCGCAAATCGAAACAGCGTCCCAAACCATTCGAGGATGGTTCCTCTGGCATAGACGACATCTGAATCTGGCGTATAGCCAGGTGTATTCCACCACCAGAAACTGGGCACATACCTGGCAGAAAAGGCACCATTTGCCCGCGGGAGTGTGGCTATGACCGTCCCGTTCTCGGTCGTATTGAACCGCTCACCGGCCAGGACGACGTACCCATCTCGCTGTGCTGTTTCAATTGGCTTGCCCGTTGCGTTCTCCCGCAATGAGAGCTTGATCCGCACTGAATCCGATTCCCGGTCGAGAACTTCGAGCGTAAGATTGCTCTCGTAGATGGACATCTCTGCGAAGGACGACGGCTCTGCTTCGACCGTTGTGCCGCGAACCAAGCCTTTGGCAATTACGTTGGAAAGGTCGTGATCCGTCGTTCGCGTCCGTGTCGCGATCCCGAAACTCGCCTCGTATGGCTCAGTGAGCGAATCGAGGTTGATCGCATCGGGAAGCGTCGGCGGTGACGTCGTCTCTCCGTAGGTTTCCAGAAGCGTCACGTTCGCACGCGGCGACACTGACGGCCCCGTCTCGATAGGGAACGCACTCACCTGCAACGGTTGGGATGGCGAGCGAATCGTCTGGTGTCCGTCTGCATCCGATCGGGTCAGAACGTCCCAGTCCTGATCGCGGGCAGTGTAAAAGCGCCAGACACCGTTGACATCTCCATTTGGGACGGTGTGGCCAAGCCACGGGTCGCTCTTGTAGACGACTAAGCCGAGATCACCGTTGGGATACTTCGCGCGATACCCCGATATCGACAGGTCATACACTGAGACGTCGAGTGTATCCCTGACTGTGAGTGTTTCAGAGGCGGCTTCTCGGTCGCGGATAACCTCCGTACAGTCGCCATCAGCACTCCGATTCGTACAGCGTTCGGTGATCTTCGTAAGGTCTGCTTCGATATCGGCCGTGAGTGAGAGTGTTAGATCATCGCTTCGATAGCTGTCGAGGCCCTCGTATTCGAACTCGACTACCTGTGCTCCATCCTGTCGTGAAACGACGGTATCGTCGACGAGCAGTCTGACCTCTTCGATGCTCGATGAACGGTATTCCCAGATCGTCCGCTCCCCAACGGGGCCAGTTGGCTCAGGAATCTCGATTCGGTAGTCGACAGCTCCCAGCAATTGGCCCGATGGTCTGATATACAGCGGCTGCTCACCGCTTGTAAGCCGTGCGCGTGTCGACGGCTGGACGGCAAAGATATTCGCGGTCGCGTCCTTGAGGAAGGTCCGGTCTCGAAGCCTTGCATCCGAGGGATAGACCGAACGTCGTCGATCCGTAGTCGGATACTCTCGTATATCCCCACGATTCCACTGTTCGACTTCTATGGGTGGTTCATCGAGTGGGATGTCCGTCCCGTTCGCAAGGACAGCGAGTGCTGATCGTGATGGTCCTTCATACTCTTCGGGCGGGATGAATTGATCACGGTCACCGGACCAGAGGATCGAAAACGTCTCTGTATCCAGCCCGTGATCGGTTTGATTCGGTGGTGAGCCGAGCGTGGCTGTTGCTCCAGCAGAGGGTGTGACCGTGGCTGTCGAAACAACGGCGGTCATCACGAGTAGTCCGAGACCACCGAGGAGGGATCTCAGAAGCCGCAACTCGCCCCACCTGCAACGACGTTGTTCAAGAGGAACTGCAGGATGACGGTCGCCAGCGGTGCAACGATCACACCCCAAATGAGCGCCTGATTGCGCAATTCTTTGATCTCTTTTTTCAGGTCGGCACGCCGCACCGCGGGCGTTGCGACCGTTGCTGCCAGAAAGAGCGTCCCACCAATGAGTGGCCCACCGAACTGGATGATCGAGAAGATGTTCCGGACCGTCTCTGCCATATCGGTCGAACAGAACGATTCACCGACGGACTGTGCCAAGACGGGGTCGACAGCAGTGAGACTCAACAAGAGCCCGGTGAAAGCGGCCATCCGAACGGAGCGAGCAAATCTGATAAACGAACGACGAATCGAGAGTGATTCCTCTGTCTGTGTTGTGTCAGTTGACATAGTTGCTACTCAGCGCGTCACTTGTGTCAAAACCAACCGAGGGAAGGAATTGACCCTAAAGCGACTAGTACGGATGAAAGAGTGCAAGGTCTGAAGATAAAGATATTGTATTGCGTCGCAGTCGTGCGTTTTTGGGTAGTAGTACGCAACTATCTGGTTATAATATAGTCCGGACTGTGTCACGTTTGTCTCGTACAAATGTTACGCTGACGCAAAGATGATATTGAATATCTCTCTTAAATCAACGACAAAGGACTAAACGCCCCCGTGTTATACGCTCAGTGTGGCCTCAGAAGACGACCAGTATCGTATTACAGATCTGTCTACGATCACTCCAGAGAACTTCAAATACCGAAATTTACAGTTTCTCAAAAGTGACCTGGAGTATGAACAAACTGGTCAGGAAACGTTCGAACAACTTCGGCATCAGATCTGGACCACACGGAACGGAGACCTTCAGCGAGTTCTTACGGAATTCCCATACAGTGCATCACTCAAAGAGCAGTGTGCCGGATGGATGCATGCTGTCGTTGGGAAGCACTTTTTCCCAGATGCAAACCACCGAACTGCTGTTGCCCTCCTCCGAAAACTACTAAATGATAACCGAATTCGGTATGCGAAGTGGTCTCTTGAACGACTTCGAGACGCACGTCAAGACTCTCATGCGGTTCGTCGTGAAATCGAGCCTGTTCGGCTAGATACGTTGTACCGAAAAGACCAACTCTACCACGTCTGGTGGAGGTTTTTCGATGATGAGCTCTCGATCCAGAAGAGCGGCGAAAGTTAGCTACTCGTCGTCTTCAGGCTCATCAGCTAAAACTGCATATAGATTCTTATTTTCTTCGACGTCACGGGCCATATCCCGCTCAGCGTCCCAGTTCATTCCCATGGTAGTTCAAAAGCGGTGCCAAAACATAGACGTTGGGATTTTTGTACCGTCCCTCTTCAAGACACAGCCCAGTTCAGCCAATTTCAAAAAGAATCACTCAGGAAGTGTCTTCTTTCCAGTCCGAACGCACTCCCAGCAGGGGAACTCATCGAAACACTCGGTGCATTCCTCGGCCGCTTCTGAAGACGTATCCGTGTCCTCAGCCGACTGGTCTGACCCGACAGTCGTCCCTCCATCAGTCGCCACGTTTGACGATGCTGCAGCAAGAATCGGTCGTCGAATCGCAACTGCAACGCGGTGTTTACACGCACCCTCGAAGCGTGCATCTGCCGGGCAGGTGCATGCTGTCGGAAGGCCATCGTGGACAGTCACGAGGTATTCGTGATTTTCGGGGTCTGCGTGGCTCCCGTTTCTGATGTGAACACCTTCTGGCGTGAGCGTATACTCGAACGCTTCGTACTGAGCGCGTTTTACAACTCGATTCGTAAACTCCAGTCGGGAGAGTGGATGTATCTCAGACATTCGATCAGCGGGCCACACACAAAGATGTGCCCCGCACCCCTCGGGGGCAATAAAATACGTCGCCGGAGCGTTCACCGGAAAGCCGGTGTGTCTTCAGGCAGAGTGATAAGTGAGGTGAGACTACCAGTCACTCCCGAGTGACTGTCGTGCCTGTTCGTATCCCGCATGTGTACGCCAGGTACTCCCAGAGCCGACGTGTTTGACCTCATATTCACCCTGACAGGTACCACACCGATATCGCTCGTTGGGATACTGAACCGGTTTCGAGGCACGATGTCGAGAGACTTGCCAGTCACAGTCCGATTCGATACACGCGAGTTCTATGCGCGCATCCGTGAAGGATCGACACTGTAGCGGTGCATCGACCTCGTTGGCTTTCTGGACAAACCGATCACCGTGGCTTGACTCGCCGAAATGAGCGAACTCCCAGGCGTGGACGAGTTCGTGTGTAAACTACCCCACCCTACTCGCTCACGGCTTCACCGTTCGCTTCGTTGAGAGTGGGGATTTCGCGTGGACTCCCGTTCTGGCCGCCGTCGGCGGCAGGCTCGTAATTGCCGTTCACGTTCAGCGTCCCGCGATTCAAGCGCACGTTTACGGGTGCGCCTCCGTCCGACGACTTTTGCGCCGAGCGGAGATACTTCAGGCCAATATTCTTCGCCGCGTTGTAGTCCGCGTGGGATGAGTACCCGCACTTCAGGCACTCAAATACGTCCTGTCCATTCGAGGTCGGGCGGTTGTTCTCGTGCGTGAATCCGCACTTGGAACATCGTTGAGAGGTGTAGGCAGGACTCACTTGCTCGACCGAGATACCGAACATCTCGGCTTTGTACTCAACGTACTCGAACAGGCGTCGAAACGCCCACGCGTGGAACTTTTTGGCGCGAGGCATCTGCTCACGAATCCCCGTCAGGTTCTCGAACGCGATCACGTCGCAGTCGTTGTCAGCGGCTTCCGCAACGAGTTCCTTCGAGACGGTGTGTAGGAAGTGATCGTAGCGTCCCGTCTCAGTTCGTCCGACTGATTGGATGGTTTCGTGAGCGGCCCGCGTTCCACGCTGTTGGAGCGACCCGCGCCGCTTCTCGAACTCGCGGTGCCAGTGGTTCAACTCCGACCCGTTCCAGAAGGTGCCTGTGGATGTGACGGCGACGTTTTCGATGCCGAGGTCAACGCCGAGGACTGTCCTGTGCTCGTCGTTGCCGTCGTCGGTAGTCTCGAACTCCGCGTCCGCCTTTGTTCGGACGTGAAGGTAGAACTCGCCGTCGCGGTAGTGCAGTTCTGCGCCCGTCACCTCGTAGTCGTCGTTGAACAGATACTCTGAGTGGGGCGTCTCGCGGTTCTCATCGGGCAGGACGTACTCGGCGGTGATGCGTCCTTCGACGGTTGAGAGCGTGGCGTGGTCGTCGTTGAACGTCGCACACCGCTTGTCGTAGACGAGCGTCGGCGCAGAGAACTGCGGCTTCCCCGCGTAGTCACCTTGCTTCCAGCGGGCGACGACGCTCTGGACGGCGTCGGCGGCCTTGTTACGGGCGTTCTGGACGAGGTTCGCTTGAAGCCTCGTCTCTGCCCGTACATCGTCGTATGTTTCGCGTTGAAGTTCGGATTTGCTCGTAGTCTTGTACTCGCCTTGCCACGCGTAGTCTACGACGTAGTTGGCGGCCCACAGGAACTCGGAGATGGTTTCGTGGAGGAGGTTGGCCTCACTGTCGGCCACGTCGAGTTTGACGGGGACGGTACGACGCACCTCCATCCGTGTTTCAGATGTGACCCTATGTCTTTAAATTAGTAACGTTTCGGTGGGGGAGTCAGCCAGCCATCGAGCGTGGGTGGTGTAGTACCGTGTCGGTTTCCTCTCCGACCTACTCGCTCGCTACGCTCGCTCCTTGAGGTCGGAGGCTCCACCTTGTATTCCGCTGAAATGTCCCACGCCAGTTGATCGGTATCAAGATCGAGGGCAACCGTCTTTGCATAGGTTGCTGCTCGTTCGAGAAGTTCTCGTTTGGTCAGTGGAGTACTCGGTCGTTTCTGCCAAATCGAGGCATCGAGAGTCAGTTGTTCAATCATAGTAATTGAGAGCGCACGAGTACGCGCCCTCGCCCCTCAGGGCGAGAAAATCAGCCTGGAACTGTCGGTTATACTGGAAGCAGCGCGAAAGCCCCAATTTACTCGTGGCTTCCTCCTTGACTCTCTGTAACGCCGGTTTTTCAAACAAAATCACAGAGATAAAAAGCTGAATCTTCTATCGATCCCCCGAACCAACTTCGGTCTCGCATATATTTGGATAATGCAAAGATATATTGAGCGAGCCAACCTACAGAGGGTTATGACCGAGTTCGATCCAGCCCCAGAATCTGACGCTCCCCAGCGACGGGACCAAGAGGGAACCGACACCTTTGGGCGTGTCTACGACGTCGTCCTCGGGATTACATCGCCGACTGCATACACTGAGATTGCAGAGCTTGCGGACTGTTCTCCCAACGCTGCGAAAAAGCACCTTGAACGCTTGGTGGAGATGGGCATCGTTCGCGCAGACAGCAACAGTCGCCCTGCGAGATACGAACGAAACGATGGATATCTGGAATGGCAGGAGGCCAGTCGGATCGCAACCGACCTCTCTCTCGAAGAGATTATCGACCGTGTAGAGGCGCTTGAAGCTCAGCGCAACGAATACGAAGCGCAGTTTGAGACGACAAATCCAACAGACGTCTCCGTGGTCGACCATGGTGATCACGACACCATCCATGACCGGATGATTGCTGTCAGTGAGTGGCAAGGTTTAACCCGGGACATCCGCCTCTATGAACTCGCTCGCCAACTCTCCCAGAACGATGGGCATCTCATTCCAGCGTAATGAGTCAGCCACCGGAGGATTCGGGGTCTGATTCGACAGGGCCACCGGATCGACAGACATTGCGCCTCCTAGAGCGACACCTCACGTCGGATTCGCTCATCGCCGAGACAGCGTTCAAGCCGGACTCGTATGAGCCGCGTCTGCTCAGTGCACGACTTCTCGAAAGACGATATCCAGACTCGGTGACAGCGACTCGATTCGACATCCGGTGGTTTACGACTGGTGACTTTTCGTTCCACTACGTCGAAAAATGGGATGATGGAGAACACTGGGAGTGTCGCTGGGATCGCCATCCAAATACGCACAACACCCGGTTGCACTTTCATAAACCACCGTCTGCAACCGAAATCACGGATCTCGAACTACCGTCACAACATCCACTTGAAGTCTACAGGCGGTTCAGGGCGAGTGCCTCGGGGCTTGACCCCGAGGGTGAAGCCCGTCACTAAACCGATAAACCGCCAGAAGGCGAAGTTTCACAACACTGCAAACAGATAAACCAATTATGCAGAAGGAGTTAACCAAAACCCTCGTGTTCCAACTGGACATAGACGAGGGGGACCCGCTCCTTCTGTCCGAAGCGTTCCTCGAAAGCCGTCGCGCCTTCAACGAAACGCTCCGTCTCGACCGGGAAGGCCGAGACTGGGGCGAGATCGAGGACACCGTAGCGAAAGACGCCAACCTCGTGCAAAACACGGCTCAACAGGTCGTCAGCAAAGCCCAAGACGCCCTCGAAAACTACTACGACAACGACGACTGGGGAATGCCGTGGTACCACCATGACGAGTTCCCATTGCCGATGAACTACGGCGAAGGCTACAACCTCTTCCTCAAAGACAACGGCACTGTTCGGTTCCGCATCTCTGCAAAACCGTACAAACAGGTGAAAGGCGAACTCCGTGGTAGCCCCGACCAGTTCAATCGTCTCAAAACCGCTATGACAGACGACGGCTGGCGTGTTGGCACGGCTGAAGCCATGCAGAAGAATGGCCGGTTCGAGTTGCACGTCACGGTCACGTACGAGCAAGCAACCGTCCGGTCGAAAACCGAGAGTGACACAGTGGTTGGTGTGGATATTAACGAAGATTGTGTCGCCTTAGCTGCCTTCACCGACGACACGATAGAAGATTCAGTGGTGATTGATTTCCCCGAAATCAAAGAGGAACGCCATCGGTTCTTCACGATGCGAAAACGAATGCAGAAGCATGGGCAGACTGCATTCAACGACCAGTACCGTGACAAAGAACAACGGTTCGTACACGACCAACTCCACAAAGTCTCACGACTGGTAGTCGAGTGGAGTCAGCGGTTTGACCGCCCCGTGATTGTCTTTGAAGACCTCAAGGGCATGAGAGACGATATTGAATACGGAACGCGAATGAACCGCCGTCTCCACAGCCTACCGTTCACTAAACTACGGGACTTCATCTCGTACAAATCCGCATGGACTGGCATTCCGTCTGACGACGTGGAACCGGCGTACACGAGTCAACGCTGCCCACGAACAGAGTGTCGGCACACAACGCGAGGGAATCGCCACAAGAAGCGGTTCAAGTGCCAGCTTTGCGGGTTCCAAGACCACAGTGACCGAAAGGCGGCAGTCTGTGTGGTACAGGAATGGTTCAAGAAACAGCATGAGAATGTGCCTGCTCTCAACACACTGCCACAGGTGCGGAAGTGGGAGTTGCGACGGCAGGCATCGGGGCCTGTGGACGGCCCGACCGTGACCCAACACACCGACAGAGGCCACCATGCCGATGGTGTCGCGGGTGTGTCCGACTAATCCACGGGAAGAAGCCTCGGGGTCGTACGGAAATCTTTGATTTCCGTGATGACGAGACGCTCCGCGTCTCGAACCACTTGACCCCGAGGCAGTTCACTCGACAGTGCTGTCTGCGATTGAACAGCGCCTTGAGACACTGTGGTCGGCAAGATGACAGTGGAACCGACTGGCATTCGAAGCCTGTGTCTCGGCCCGGTATTCGAACGAAGTGAGAGTTAACATCTTCCCCGTCCCGAAGGCGGAGTTCTCTCCTCGCAGAAAGATAGTCGTCTTTATAGTGTATATGCGGATGCATCGCTGAAGATGTCTTGTGGAACGATACGGCATAAAAGTACATCTGTGGACCGAAAATCCCCCTCTTTGTGAAGCCGATTTATACGCGTGTATATCTTCAGGTCGATACTCGTACTGTCTCGCTCAGGAACCGCTGACTAAGACAAAAGATCTAATCAATCAGATAGACTGCAATACCATCACGATCACAGACTGGGCAGATAGTCGTCTTCTTCTCAACCGATGTTCCACAGTGCCGACACTCATAGAGGCACGGCGACTTCCCGAAGAATCGTCGAAGGAACCTCATTGGCTCTCTCCCTGTTCCATCAGTGCGTCCCGATGACCTCGAATCGTCGTGGTTGAAACCCCAGCAACGTCTGCAACGTCGGTCTGTCGCAACCGAATATCGTCGTCCTTCCCTGCAAGCCATAGACACGCACCTGCCACACCCGCTGGATGACGGCCCACAGCATAGCCACTGTCCGTTGCGTTCTGTGCAAGTTGCAATCCCTCGTGTTGAACCTCTGCAGGGAGATCAAGGGCAGCCGCCTGTCGTGGAATGAAATCGGCAGGCGTTCGCGGAGCGACTGGGAGTTCGAGTTCGGTATTGAGGACACGATATCCACCGGCCAGTGCTGACTCCGTACAGCGAGCGACAGCCCCAACCTCATCGAGTGTCCGAGAAAGGCCGTTACACCGACAGGCCCCATAGACGCTCGCTGCTGCGAGTGCCTCGATCGATCGACCAGTGAGGAGATTAGCCGTTTGTGCCGACCGAAAGAGGCTGGCTGCCTGCTCACGGAGCGAATACGAGAGGGAGAGGGCCGCTGTCAGTCGTGCGATCTCCGTACAGCCATGGCCGAGATTTCGTTCACGCTTTGATTGCCATCGTGCCCTCCCGTGCTCACGACGGAGTCGCCGAAGCTGTCGGTGTTTTCGTGATGAGAGTCTATTCCCCTTTGCATCACGTCCGTCCCCGATTTCTGTCGAGAGCCCACGGTCGTGTCTGGTTTCGGTGAGTGGCGCTCCCGTCTGGGCAGGTTGTGCGTCATCGCCCAGAAAATCCATCGCAGTAGCCCCGTGATCTATATGATATTCGTTGACGATCAGTCCACACTCGGTGCAGGCGATCTCGCCGCCGTCTGTCCGAAGATTTCTTTCACAGTCCGGACATGCCGTTGCAGTACTCTTCTTTCCAGTCTCTTCGTCGAAGCCGCTCTCGTAGATGTCTCTCAGGCTCATTTCGATCAAAGAGGACTCATGATGAATCCCCTCACCCCTGAGGGGAATACAAAATCTCCGTAGAGAGAAGTAAGCAGGAGTGGCTACGCTGTCTTGGTTTCCGAGGTCGTGCGAATGATCAGTTCTTGTTGGTTCCCGACCGATGTAGCGAGTTTCTCTTCGATGTACTGAATGGCCTCTTGAGAAGTGAACACACCCCTGTCGAGCATGTCACCGACCACAGCTTTTAACGCCCGGAATTCTCCCAGTGCGTACCCGTCCCCAACAGGTTCACCCTCATACCACCGCACGGTTCTGAGTGCACCATTGCCAACCGTCGATGCATCAGTCACAGTTTCACAATCGTACTGCAATCCAAACCAGAGTGTTCGGTAGGCTGTAACCTCGAAGTCTCTATCGACGATATAGAACGCTTCGTGATGGAGGTAATCCAGGTGTTCAGTGATAATCTCTTCCGTAGTGATGGCGGTCGCCCACGGATCGTGATCGATCTGTGCTTCAGAGAGCGTTGCTTTTCCCACAAGTCGACTGACCGTCTGGTCGTCATACGTCTCAGTGAGTGCATCGAAGAGGACGTCAGGTGTGCCGTCTGCTGAAGGTGAGCCACCGAATGGCGTGACCCGGCTGATGGCATGTTTCAGTCTGAGGTTGCACCCACCCCAGTGACTGTAGTGGAGGTTGTAGAGGCTATCCGGCCGTTCGTATGCAACAAGTGCTCTGTGTCCCATGTGGGTCATGCGGGAACGCTGTATCGCCCCGCACCCCTTGGGGGCCAAAAATAGACGTACGAGACAGTTCGCATTCTTCACCTACAACGGAGCGCGACGACTCGCCCCGATTCTCGCACATCTGGCCTATTCGGTGTCCAAAGCTGACTTGACTGCCTGCGCAACCTCATCCACAACGTGATCAGAGATATCGCCAATTCCGCGTTCGATCGCTTCATGCGGAATTATCTGTAGCCGCCATTCACAAACGGTTTGAGAGAAAGCTGCTAACCCGGTATTCGGACGCCGCCCGGATTAAGACCGCCAACACAGACAAGGTTGATGCGTAGTAGCTAGGCAAGACTCGGAGACGTGAGTCTATCACGCAACAGCAACGATTATCGGGTAGTACAAGCGACCTGAACACGTGACTGACGACGTCGCCTATCCTTCGGTTGAGTTCGTTCTCGAACTCCATGAGCAGATTGTCGAGGAAGGTGACAGGACGGAATCAGGCATTCGATCAGCAGACCCGATTGAATCTGCACTCACGTACGTTTCTGAAGGGTTCTTTGGAGAAGTTCCAGAGACGGTCCACGAAAAAGCGGCACACCTGATGCGACTGCTCGTTGCGGACCATCCATTCGTTGACGGGAACAAACGAACTGCACTTCGAACAGTGGTTGTCTTCTACATGATGAACGGCTATACATTCGAATACGGTGATGAAATTCGTGCGCTACTTCGCCGCTTTGCGACCGACCAAGGCGAAGTCGACATAGACACAGCGGTTATCTACTTTCGAGCCTGCGTTCGTCGCAACTGATAAAGGGGCACAATGAGTACGTTCAATACAGAAATGGCGTCCAGCACTGATTCCTCGTCACCGGTCGACGAAGAAGTCCGCCGGTTATACGAACGGTATCAGTCAGCTGAGAGTAATGAGGAGCGCCGCGAGATAGTCCTCGAAATGGGGAAACTTGATGGACAGCGTCACGCCGACATCTACGCAGCACTCGAAAAAGAGTGAACTACCCCACCCTATCGCTCGCCTGACGGCTCGCGCTTGAGGGTGGGGCTTCCTGTTTCGATGACGCGCTTTGCAGATACCGAATCGGTATCCACAGGGAGTGCAGTCTCCACAGGCGTTGATTCGGAGCGTCCCGCTCCTAACCGCTTTGTGATACCGCGAGACAGGATGTTCCACGCCGCATTCGCGTCTCTATCCGCCTCAAACCCGCAGGCGGGACACGAGTGTTCGCGTATCCACAGCGGCTTGTCTGTTGAGACGCCGCAGGAGGCACACTCTTTGGTCGTCCCTCTCGGATTTACGGCGACGAAATGCGTCCCCTCCCGTTCGCATTTATATTCGAGCATTCGGAGGAACATTCCCCACGCCGCACCTGCTCGGTTTCGGGAATTCCCAGGGAGTTCGACCAACCCCTTCGCGTCCAAGTCCTCGACCGCCACGAGGTCGTACTCCCGTGCGTAGTAGTTCGAGAGCTTGTGAAGGAAGTCACGACGCGTATTCTTCAACTCAGCGTGACATTCGCCCACGACACAGCGTTGTTTCTCCCAATTCGCAGACCCGTGTTGTTTCCGCGAGAGGTCGCGCTGTGCGCGTTCCAACCGCTCGCGTTCGTCAGATAGGTCGAGGGACTCGACGGCGGTTCTGTCGGTGTCGTGGGCGTACTTGAGAATCCCCACGTCGATTCCGACGCACCGCTCGGGATTCTCCGGCTTCTCCGGTGGGTTGTCGGGCGTCTCAACACCAAAAACAGCGTACCATTTTCCGGTCGGTTCGCGTTTGACCGTGACGGTCTTGATTTCGGCGCCGCCGGGGAGGTCGCGGTGGAAAGTGATGGGGATTTCTCCGATTTTTGAGAGCCACAGCCGGGTCCGACCGCTCGTGTTTTTGAGCTTGAAGCCGGATTGACTGTAGGTGAAACTTCGGTATTTGCCCGGTGCTTTCCACTTGAGCGTCCCAACGCGGTAGCCGTGCTCTTTACGGCCGCGAAGCGTCGAGAGGTTGTCGTACAGCCGCTGAACGGCCTTCTGGAGAACCTTCGAGTGAACGTCTTTCAGATCACTCCACCACTTCTTGAGGCTCGGCAGAAGTTTCTGCTCACCATATGCCGAGGTGTTATCGTTCCGGTTGAGTCGGTGGAGGAAGTGGTTGTAGACCTGTCTACAGGTATCAACAGTCCACGCTAACTGTTCTTCGAGCGCGTCGGACGGTCGGAGTCGATACCTGTAGTTGTAGTTCATCTACGAGCGTTCTTCGATGAGTTCGTCAAGTTTCTCTTGGACGAACGAGGACAGACTCAGGTGATTCTCCTGAATCCACTCCTCTTGGTCGTCGCGGATAGAGATGGTCTTGCGCGTTGCCACACCATAAGTTATGTAAAATGCGTACTAAACAGTTGCGATTGCGTGGGCCGAGTGTCGAATGTGTTTGAGAACTGTGCGGCGCTGTATCCCCTCTCTACTCACTCGCTTCGCTCGTTCCTTGAGGAAGGGGCCTTAGCGCCTCAATTCAGGTAAACTCGATCTGACCCGTCTCGTCTTCGAGTAACCCAACTTGCCGAATCGGCGGATGGGTCGACGCCCACAGGACGCCCACAGTGCCTTCGAGATCGACTTCGTGATGTTCGACTGTTATCCACCGCTCCGATCGAAAGAACCTCTCCTGGGCTCTGCTGGAGGGGCTCGAAGACGCCCATCACCGCGTTTCGAACGGTCACCAGAACACATCGAGGAAGGTCACGATATTGAGAAAGCCGAACTGGTCCAGTTCCGACGAGCGTGTCGGCTGCCCACCGATCCAGCTAACGAACGTCCTTTTCCGCAAGTATGTTGGCTCCGGAGTGATTATTTAGGTAGAAGGCGACACACATATAATATTTTTATAGTAGTGATCCGTGCTACGTCATATGAACCGCGAGGCGGAGAATACGGATTCACCTGGGGCATCTATTTCGCTTTCGATACCCCCTTCAGATCCGGAGCTATTCAAACACAAGGCGACGAGTGATGTCCTTCTCTTTTTAACCAACCACCGGTTCAGCGATTTTTCGCTGCGAGAACTCGCGACGCAAACCAACCATTCACACCAGTCTGTCCGACGGGCAGTGAACGTTCTCAGTTCGAACGACCTGGTCACGGAATCACGCAAAAGCAACCAGCGGCTCGTACAGATCAACAGACAACGCCTTTCTATCCCAGACGATCCGATCCTTCGGATTCCCCAATCGGAGTATCACAAGCCGGTCAACACTGCGGTCACGAAACTCCGTGAGAACATTAGCGACGTCGTCGGCATCATCCTGTATGGGAGTGTTGCTCGGGGAGAAGCTGACCGACGAAGTGATATCGACCTCTGGGTACTGACTCGCTCCGATCGGGCCAAAAACCAACGAGAAGCGAACGCCATCGCACGTGACCTCGAAGAGATGGACTTCGATGGGGACCGGTATGCATACGATATCGACGTTGAGGCCGTCCAGGCGATTCCGGCCTACACCGAAGACATTCGTGAAATCATCGTCTCGGGCATTCCGGTCTACAAGACGAGTGACTTCGAAACCGTCGAAAGGCTCCTCCTTGAGCAAGGGGCTACCGATGAGTAGCGGCTCGGACCCGTCATCTGTACTCGCAGCACTTGAGCGTGCGCAGGACGCCTTCGAGATGGTGGGACGAGGTCGAACAGAGTTTGAGGACGGAATTAGCGCCGATGCGGACTGGAAGACACAGCTGACGAAAGCGTGTCGCCTCTTGGAGGTCGTTGAAACACTCCAAGCACAGGTTGGGTACTACACTGCTGTCATCGAGGTCTGCTTCGGGGGGATTGAACGGTCGATCGAGGCATATGCTCTCTCGATGTCAAACGATACACTCCAGTTCGCGGTAAGTCAGATCCGGGAGGGCGGCGTCTGTCTGTGTGACTGACTCTATCGGATGGTATGTCGTGCACTCGTACTCTAGAGTACGATACTCGAAAGTATCTTAATTTGAGAACATTTATCGAGTTCTGAACACTCAGACTATACAACATACTTTCATAGGCATTCAGTCAGAGGATGATCGACTGCCAGTGAGGTTGTGGCTGCCGGCCGTGTGTGGCCGACAGGATGGTGGACACAGCAGTGCGAGCGGGGAGGAACGACCTGCGAGCACCACGGCCGGGAGCGGTGGGTGGGGAGGAGGGTCGTGGGCCGGGGGAAACAAAAAGAAAGATCCGCCGTGGCTACTATTCGGCTTTTCCGCCGTCGAGTTTGGTCACGAGACTCCGCCCTGTCAGTGCCACTGAACACCGTCCCTGGTACCAACTCTTGGCCACTGCACGGAACCGCACTTGGTCGCCTTCACGGACGACCGGCTTGCCTGATTTTGCCCAGCTCGTAAACTTGATCTGACCCGTCTCGTCTTCGAGTAACCCAACTTGCCGAATCGCCGGGTGAGTCGATTCCCACAGGACGCTCACAGACCCCTCCAGATCGACTTCGTGATGATCCACCCCACCAACCGCTCTGATCGGAACAACTTGTCCTGGGCTCTGTTGGAAGTCCTCAAAGACGCCCATCACCGCAGTCGGGATCTCCACGCCCGAAACTACGCGTTCGGCCACCCGCCGACTGATCGCGGCCCGCGACCACCCGTTCAATTCCTCGGCCAACCGCGCTGCCTTTCGGTTGACCATCCCCAGTTTCTCCCGACCTAACTGCGCTCGTGCGTCTTCGATATCTGGACCTGCCCACGGATCGACGCTTGCTGCCCGTTTCTTAAACTCACGTCGTCGCTCGATACTTCCCGCTCTAGCCACCCGCCGCGTTCGCTGTTCTCTCGTTGAATCCACATGCCGATCCATCCGCTGGCGCGTCCGCCTGATCTCCATCTCTCGTGCGTCTAACCGCTCTTCTGCTTCGAGAGTCAACCCTGTAATCTGGGCATCCGGATGATTCTGATCGACTTTCGCCTGTATCTCCTGTTCGACCGAGGGTTGGAGCACATACTGCGCTTCAACCACGTCTTCGACGATCTCGACATCCGTCTCGTCGAGATCGAGTTGTTTTGCATACTGTGCGTCCGAACCTTCATTACCGAATACGGTCTTACCTGACATTGGCTTTCTCCGAAGCCGAAGGCGCTCACCGCGCCGACAACCGCGATCTCTACTCGCGGTTTTTCTACACAACCCACTCCGACAGACTCGTCTCTGCTGCGCGCCGCTCGCGCCTTCGAGCGCCCTTGGGGCGCGAGCGAGCGCGCTTTCGAGAGGCACAACCCAGCCACGCGCGCCAGGTGCGCCTGGAGCGAGCGCCCAGCACACAAGCCGGTTTCGCGTCCGTCGGCCGAGCGACCGGAGCGAGGCCGTCGGAACCGACAGCGCGCTTGGTGCTGGCGTCGAAGGCACACGCCCGGAACGGCTCTCCCGTGGAGAGCCGCATGCCCGGAATGGTCAGTCGCGAGCGAAGCGAGGGGCGACCGAGGCGAGGGACGAGCCGAGAGAGAGCCTCGAAAGCGAACAGCTCACAGAGCTGTGAGCGAAGCGGAAGGCGAACGCGGCGAGCGGGGCGTGCCAGGACAGAACGCGAACCAAACCAAGACAACCGAGACTGATCACACCACACTCCTGGTGGATCGAAAGGGGAGTGGGCTCCGGGCGTCCCGTGAACGACCGGATTGGAGTGAACGGGATCTCGCCCGACGAGCGTGGCGAGTCGGGCAGAGACCCCGACTCGTCAAGCACCGAGCGTGCGAGGCGCGCAGACGCGGTCGCGGGAGCGGAGTACGCGAGGGCTTTCAGAAGATTGTTCTTATCTCCATTACCAAGACCATAGAGGAGCGTCTCGTCATTGCCAGATTGCGTCTGGCAAGCGGTCAGAAATCGTGGATTTCTGGCCACATCACGAAAATCGGAGATTTCGACCGACCCCGAGTCACTCAGCCTGTTCTGCCTGTAGACAATCAGGGAAATTCGACGAGTGAGAGGATATCCGGTGCTTCGTGGAGAGTGGAAGGTTGACCGAGTGCGTAGCGTGCGTCCCCATAGGCACAGACCATATCGTCGGTATACGTGAACTCTGGTGGGAGACCTGCTGGTTGATAGCAGGGGACCCCCTCAAATGGTTCGATCCATCCAGGGCCATCCTCAAAATCGGCAGGGTCCATTTGACTACACAACGGTAATCCACCCCGGTAGATCTACTGAAGAGAGACTTAGTAGATTAGTGAGACTGCTATTCCTTCATTCTGGAGATCGTATCAGAAATTGACTTCCGGCGTGTGTGGCAGCGAGTATTCAAGGACAAGCCCCACCCTCAAAGCGCCGAAGGCGCTTAGGGTGGGGTAGTTGACTCGCGGTCAGGGCACGTATACAGTGTTCCTCTGCCGTTATGCATTGAGAAAACTAGCCTTAACTCCTCTCGATGAGATGGAGCTGAAGGACGCACCGATACGAGCTTTAGATACCAACTGGGAGAGTTCATCGCCAGCCACAGCATCGATGGTTGGAGTCATCACGCTCTCTCCGTCCCAACGAGGAGCATACGAACCCGCAAGTTGCCTCCGTGGGTCGGTAGTCTACACCCCCAGCGTGAGGAAACCTCGCCGTTCACGGCAAGGGGGATGTCATTCCGGAACTGCGTTCAGTGCACTGTTGAGCTCGAAAAGTTCCTGAACGACGTCGCTGTTGGCGACCTGGTACCGTTGGGGAGAGGTATTCGGGACCTCCTCAACGATCTCCACCTCTAGGAGAAGATCAATGTAGTTGCTCACGGTCTGCCGGGTAACACCGGTGTGTTCAGCCAGCTCGGTCTGGGTAACTTCACGACCTGGTGGAAGATCGAAAAGCGCGTCAATGAGAATCGGCACGCTCTCGTGTTGGGTAAGGTAGAGAAAACCACTCGGATGTTCCAAACGGGCCTCCTTGGTGTCCCGCTCTTCTTGGCTATGTGTGGACGTTGACTTGCTCATGTCACTATTATAGACGTACATGTGTATATCTTTTACCCTTGGCGTTAACTTCGATTAACATCATTTATCAGACAGGGCGTCCGAACAGCAGTGTATGCAGAAGCCTTCGGTCAAATGTGCACTACTGTCTGCGATGATCGCGAAGCACAAGTGGGGAACGCCTATTGACGAGGAGAGTCTTCTCGCGATCTCTGCGATTGGCAAGAACGACTTCGCAGTTGCGAGTGGTGTCGTCGAAAATCTTCGAACTAAATCGTATATCACCAGCAAAGGTAAGCGGGGAATCGAACTCAATAATAGCGAGTTCGGTGGGCTTGCTGATGTTCTCTACCATGAGTGCGAGTGGGAGCCTTTCGAGATCCGAATGCGACTGAAGCACTACGAGGGCTGGGACAAGCACGACTGGGCCTGACCATTGCGTATGTTCAAGACGTAGAGCACCGACATACTACTAGTCCAAATTCGTTATAACCGCCACGGGTGGGATCGAAAGGGGCCGTACGCTCGAGTGGTCCCGGGCGACGTACGCACCGCAGGGAACGAGCATCGCGAGCGAGTGAGGAGCACAACGAGCCCCGGGCCATCGAGCGTGCGGGGCTTTCAAATACACTCCACACTCAGCCACTCTCACTCGATCTGAAACATCGAATATTAGAAGCTGCTGACGGTGATACTGTCTTAAAGCATCTGTCAAAATAACACAGTTTATGGGCTATAGTGGGCAATGCGTATATGCTAGTGGGCCATAGTGGGTACTACAATGAAAGTGGACACTGAAGAGTTGCAGACGAATGAGACAGATGAGCGAGGTCGGATCTACCTCGGTACCGAGTATGCAAACAAGCGCGTAACTGTCGCTGTCGTCGAGGTCGAATCTGATCAACCCAACGAGGATAAATTGGCCGCTGCATACCGTGAAGCATCAGAGAGTGCTTCTGATCTCGCCGATGAATGGGCCGAGACATCGGACGAAGCGTGGAATGGACTCGGTGAATGAGTGAGGGAATCGAGGTTCGACGCGGAGATATTGTCATCGTCCGTCTTGACCCTACAGAGGGTCACGAGATGAAGAAAACCCGGCCTGCAGTGGTCGTCCAGAATGACATCGGTAACGAAAACTCAGATACAACGATCGTTGCACCTGCAACAGGGACCTACAGAGAATACCCGTTCGAGGTTCTTGTTGAAGCGTCGGATTCGCCGTTCGAGAAGGACTCATCAATACGACTCGATCAGATTCGCGTTGTCTCCATCGAGAAACGGATTCACTCAGTAACTGGGAGCCTCGATGCAACGACAATGGAAGCAGTTGACAAAGCACTACGATTGAGTCTTGGACTCAAATGACTCTCTTATTTGCTCGTGTTTTAGAAATGCAATACTGTTAATCACATTATGAAGTCGTTGATCTTTTGAGTCCCCTTCGCTCAGTGAAGAAAGAACGTAGCGCCTTATACTCGAAGAACAGGCGATTCAACCGCTGAACAGGTTCTACAGCTCTACATGTGATTCGTTACTCTACTGCCCTCGAAAGAGTATAGTGCCTTTTTATCACCCCCACAATCGAGCGGGACCTATCGACAATACGAGGGTACATGACGACCAAGCCATCAACCACTGACCCTACCAAGAACCCGGATCCGAGCACAGACGAACTCCCAAAGGTCAAAAAGACAACACGCCCGTATATACGGATTCGGCCGTCGACAGACTCGACGAATCCAACGAGATTGCCACTCCAACTGCAGCGTCTCCATCGCGTACTATCCGATGATGAGTCCCATCGGTGGGTTCCCTTTACCCACCCAAATCACGCAACCGTCGAAGTACTCCTGATCGCAGACGGAAGAGGCAAAATCACCTATCAATTCGGCATCTCCGATCCGACGCTCATTGACGCACTCGAAGGACTCCTCCGGACGTGTTTTCCACACACCTACGAGTTCGAACGAATCGAGTGGCATCCAGAGCAACTCCCCTTTGTTGCTGATCACATTGTTGGGGTCGATTTCGAGGGATATCCCACCCGCCACAAGGATTGGCAGACGAAACTCACCAGCTTTCGCGAGTTTTATGACCCACAGCAGCGAGGGTCTTGGAGTCAAAAACAAGGTCAGAGCCCAGAGACACAGACCACGATTCCGCTCTCCACCGTCACAGAGACAATGGCGAGAAGTGAGACGCCCATGCTCTATCAGGCACTCATCCGTCCCCATGACGATTTCACACAGCGTGCAGATGCCTATCGCCAGGCCATCGAAGCCGGCGATACCGACGTTCTTTCGACGCTCATCAACGGCCTGGTTGGCTATCCAGACCCCGAAGACGTCGTCCTCAGTGCAGCCGATGAAACCCGTCTCGACGGGCTCAGAGCCAAAGAGACGAACCACTCGTTTGTCGTGAACGCGCGGGCTGTCATAGCGAGTCCGCACGAGTGGGAACGAGACGAGTCACTGAGTGCGCTTACGAGTGCATTTAGCGGGGTGAGTCAGCCAAAGTATTCGATTCGCGATCAGGTTTCGAGCGGTGACGCTGCAATGGATGTCCTCGAACGAGTCCAGACCAGACAGTTTCACCCACCCACGTACGATCGTCTTCGGAAGCGACTCCCAGGTTACACTCTGAGAAGTAAGGGAATCGTCGCCGACACCGAAGAACTCGGAAGTTTCTGCATGCTCGATGGCGAGACGCTGACGACGGCCGGCAGGCGAGCCATTGCCCCCACGCCCGTCGGAAAGACTGGAATTGCGCTTCCCCCACCGGCTATCCTCGAAACTTACCAGCAACCGGGCTTCGAGATCGGCTATCCGCTCACGGCCGATACACAACCGACGACGCCGCCCGTTGCACTACCACCCGAACTCCAGTCAATGCATCAGGCCATTCTCGGGGCGACTGGGTCAGGGAAGACGGTGCTCAATCTCTCAGGTATCCTTACAAATCACGCAGCCACCGATGGTGCCAGTATTCTCCAACTCCCGAAAGGCGGGAGTGCAGTCTCGCAGTATCTGATGGCACATTTTGCACAGTTCGGCAGTCTCGATGACGTGCTGTATTTCGACTGCAGTGAAGTCGTTCCGGCACTCTCGTTTTTCGATATTCGCGACCAGCTCGACGCGGGCATTCCGCGGACGACCGCCGTCGAAGACGTCGCTGATCACTACGTCGAGTTACTCACAGAAATCGCAGGCAAAGAGCAATTCGAGCGGGCCATCCGCTCGCCCGATATCATCAGATACCTCGTCCAGGCGCTGTTCGACCCCGTCCACGGGAACGATGCGTTCTCACATCGCGACCTACACAGGGCAGTCAAGACGATGCAACAGGGAGAGGGTGCACCTGCAGTCTCCGATGAGGACCTTGAGCGGTCACTTGGCGAGCAACTCGATGTCGATACACGCACCTTCGAGAAGATCATGGGCGGCGTTGCGAGTCGGATCGAGAAGGTGACCACTGATTCCCGACTGGCGCGGATGTTCATTGACCTCCTCCGCGTGAAGGCGGAGGAATCCCACCATGGGATTTCAGGCCAAGTGTAGCGGCCTGTTGGTTTCAAGACGCATACGTTCCACGCGTCGTCTGCTGGGTTTCAGCATCGGCGTGGCTGTCTTGTGGCCCGGTCAAAGAGGCCCCATCCGTAGCCGAGTCATCGTCACCAGCCTTCTGCCGGGAAGCCCGGTCGCTTCGGCGGTGACTCTCTCCACTACGGTAGCGGTCTGCAATGTTTATCGCCCCGTTCACGTCGGCTTGATACTCACCGACCCAACAGCCGTCGTTCGAGCATCGGAACGTCGCCTGTCGTGGTCGGGAGCCATGTTCACCGCAGGCGTGGCACGCCTTCGACGTGTTCCGGGGATTCACCGTCTCGACGGGAATCCCCTTTTCCGCGGCTTTGTACCGAATCTGTGCGTGAATTTTGGCAAAGCCCCATCCGTGCAACCGCCGGTTCATGTACTCGCCGTAGTCCATGTTCTCGCGGATGTCCGTCAGGTCTTCCAGCACCAGCACTGGGTTCTCGACAGACTCGGCGTATGCCACAACCTCACGGGTCACACGGTGGAACACATCGTCAATCTGGTCCCACAGTGCGTCACCGAACGAGTCTGCGATTCGTTCACTGCCGCGCTGCTGAAGGCGTCTCGTGGCGGTGAAGTAGGTTTTGCGGAGCCGACGAACGGCCTTGCCGTCGTCGGCCCACAGTCGGGGGCGAACAGGAGACTCGCGCTCGTCGCGGTGACACACCGTGACGAGACTCGCTTCCCCGATGTCCACGCCGATGAGCGTCCGCTCGTCGGCGGACGCTTCAGATTGGTCCTCGACGTCGCGGGTGACGGTGATGTGGAGATACCACGTTCCGTCCCGCTCGAACAGCCGACTCTCACCCATCTCGGCGTCGTCTGCGTACACCGCTTCGAGCCACTCCCGCTGGTCGGGATTGGCGCGTGCCGGAATCCAGAGGTGGTAATCCTCGTGGTGCGGGATTTTGACGTACCACTCGATAGCGTTCTGTGGCTGGTGGTCGAGTTGGAGTCCTTCGTTGGTGAACCGCACCGGGTGGTCGTCGTGAAGTTCGTCGGCGTCGTAGCTGTTCCCACAGAGTTGTGGGACGTACTTCTTGAGGGCGTTTTTGGCGTAGCCGCTCAAGTCGTACTCGACAACCACGTCGTTGGCCGCTGACTGTGTGTTACAGCCAGCGGCGAACGCGGCTTGCAGCGCCCGCTGGTAAGCCTCCCGTGTCTCACAAAGCTTCTGTCGCTTGTGGGCGTTCGGGTCCACAAGCTTCAGTTCAAGCGTCTTCGTGAGTTCACCCATCGTTGCCGTACTCCATTTTTTGATTGGAATCGGTATATAGCTCAGCCACCCAGAGTGAAAGTGAAACGGTGGGAAATCCAGCACTGCACTAGAACGGTGGATTGTCACACTCTGCTGTCCGCTCGACCCCCGCCTGTTCGCCCTTCGGTTCCGACTCACGTCGGTGAGGGGTAAGATTCGGGGTAGTATACCAGACAGTGTGAATCTGTTAATTGACCTCCTCCTCCGCGTTCACGCGGAGGAATCCCAGCATGGGATATCGGCCTGCAATAGCCTTCGAGGTTCCAAGACGCATCCGTCTGCGTGGTCAGTGGCAGGTCGCCCCGAGCCGGTGTGTACGTTCGCCTCCCTCCAGAGGCGACACTCCAGGAACATCCCGGCCACGCACTTGCGTCCGTGGTCCGCACAGCCCGATTCTCTAGCAGCCTACCTTGTCGCCAGCCCCGCGACCTCGCGGTCGCGTGGGCTTCAGTCACGCAGTTGTCTTGTGGCCCGGTCAACGAGGCCCCATCGCCAGCCGAGTCATCGCCATGGGTGGAGTATGCCGCATCCACCATTGCCCCTTGTGTTTCGGGGACGGCCTCTCTCCACTGGCGTAGCATTGGAAAATGGCGCTACACCGGCTTAAACGAACCGATAGTGGATATCCAGCACGGCTATCGACGGTCAAAATCCGGCAGTGTCGGCCGCTCAACCCCCGCCTGTTCGTTCCTCGGTTCCGACAGGGGTCGGAACACTCGTCACTCACGGGAAGGCGGGGGTATGCGCTCGCATCTCTATCAGGTTACTGGTTCAATAGAGCGTGTCATAGAATCCAACTCATAGCTTCTCACCGCCCGGTTCGTTTCCTCGCTCGTAGTTGGTGATAGCAATGACGAGTCGGAGGCAGAGCGCAACGAACACCTCAGTTCGTGCGTGGACGCGG
>NZ_SOSC01000006.1 GCF_005049285.1 Halorientalis salina
CCAAACAAGTACACTCCCTGGTTCGTTTTTCAAAACGTACGACGGAACATCGGCTTCCCGTAACCCCTACTGGAGGATCGCTCCTCGGTCGTTTGTTACGGGACCTTGTATGCCCCGTCGCTCCATCACCAACTGATTTCAAGCCCTATTGCACCTCCCTTCTGAGGGTGCTTTTCAGCGTTCGCTCACGCTACTTGTTCACTATCGGTCTCAGGTAGTATTTAGCCTTGGCAGTCGATGCCTGCCATGTTCACGAGGGATTTCCAACCCCCGATACTCCGGAGCTGACGCACACCGTACTGGTCTTCATTACGGGGTTGTCACCCTGTTTCACGCTCCGTTCCAGGAGACTTCGTGAAGACGATCCGGTGATGAGAGCCAGTCCAAACACCACATTGCGCGTAAGCGCTTCGGTTTGGGCTGCGTCGCGTTCACTCGCGGTTACTAACGACATCACATTCGTTTTCTTTTCCTGTCCCTACTGAGATGTTTCAATTTGGGACGTTCCCCATTGCGCAAAGCAATTGCGAAGAGGATTCCTATTCGGAGATCCATGGTTCTTAGCCTCCGTGCGGCTCCCCATGGCTTATCGCAGCTTGGCACGTCCTTCGTCGGCACCTGAGCCGAGCTATCCACCAGCTGGCATAGTAGCCAATCTGATATGGTGACCCGGACTAGGTCCGGGTCGTGTTGTAGTGACTCGGATATAATTCCGAGTCGACGTCGTTGAAGACTCGATGTAACTGCACACGAGTCCAGTGGACGCCTGGATCGCACGTACACACAGTCTCATCCGCACGCCCGGTGACAGCCGGCCGTGCATCAACCCTTCCCACCCGCGTTCACACGGGGTGGTGCATCGGTTCTCCGTACCCGATCCGAGCGCCGTCTCCCACTTAAGGGACACGGTTCGGAGCAGGCACGGGGTATGGACCCACAGGGATTCGAACCCTGGGCATCCTCCTTGCAAAGGAGGCACTCTACCACTGAGCTATGGGCCCGTGCGGTTCCGCCGACAATGTTAGCCCTGGCAGTTCATAGGTGCTCGGTCGGTTCGAGTGTGTCGAAACGTGAAAGTCACCGTGTGCCTGTCCGAAGACAGGACTTGTGGGCTGGGGCGAACCCCAGTCCCGTACGTTAGGAGGTGATCCAGCCGCAGATTCCCCTACGGCTACCTTGTTACGACTTAAGCCCCCTTGCGAAGCCCAGATTCGACCATCGCATGATGGCCTCATCCGGACCTCACTCGGGTGCTTTGACGGGCGGTGTGTGCAAGGAGCAGGGACGTATTCACCGCGCGCTTCTGACACGCGATTACTACCGAATCCAGCTTCATGCGGACGAGTTTCAGTCCGCAATCCGAACTACGACCGGGGTTAGAGATTAGCGCCCCCTCTCGGGGTGGCTTCCCACTGTCCCGGCCATTGTAGCCCGCGTGTTGCCCAGCACATTCGGGGCATACTGACCTACCGTTGCCCGTTCCTTCCTCCAGTTTGGCACTGGCAGTCTCCCTAGTGTACCCAACCACCGCAGGGTGTTGCTGGCAACTAGGGATGCGGGTCTCGCTCGTTGCCTGACTTAACAGGACGCCTCACGGTACGAGCTGACGGCGGCCATGCACCTCCTCTCAGTGGCTCCAGTAAGGTCATCAACCTGACCTTCACTGCACACTGTCGGTGCTGGTGAGATGTCCGGCGTTGAGTCCAATTAAACCGCAGGCTCCTCCGGTTGTAGTGCTCCCCCGCCAATTCCTTTAAGTTTCATCCTTGCGGACGTACTTCCCAGGCGGCTCGCTTCTCGGCTTCCCTACGGCACAGCGCAGGCTCGTAGCCTGCGCCACACCTAGCGAGCATCGTTTACAGCTAGGACTACCCGGGTATCTAATCCGGTTCGAGACCCTAGCTTTCGTTCCTCACCGTCGGGTCCGTTTTTCCAAGGTGCTTTCGCCATCGGTGGTCCGTCCAGGATTACGGGATTTCACTCCTACCCCGGACGTACCCCTTGGATCTCCCGGCCCCAAGCCACTCAGTTTTCGCCGGACGCCTGCCCGTTAAGCGGGCAGATTTCCCGACGAACTTGAGTGGCCGGCTACGAACGCTTTAGGCCCAATAAAAGCGGCCATCACTGGTGCTGCCGGTATTACCGCGGCGGCTGGCACCGGTCTTGCCCAGCACTTGTTCCTGTACCACCTTACGGTACAGAAAAGCGAGGACTATATGCCCTCGCACTCGGAGTCCCCCTATCGCACTGTCGTGCAGTGTAAAGGTTTCGCGCCTGCTGCGCCCCGTAGGGCCCGGTATCTTGTCTCAGATACCGTCTCTGGGTTCTTGCTCTCACAACCCATACCGATTATCGGCACGGTGGGCCATTACCCCACCGTCTACCTAATCGGCCGCAGCCACATCCTATGGCGCCGGAGCGTTTCTAGCACCCTGTGTTCAAACATGGGTGCTGTATTCGCGATTAGCCTCAGTTTCCCGAGGTTATCACGATCCATAGGGCAGTTTGGCCACGTGTTACTGAGCTATCTGCCACGGGTCTAAACCCGTGCGACTAGCATGGCTAAATCGGACTCCGATAGCAATGGCCTCCGGCAGGATCAACCGGAATGTCCCTGGCACAAGGCCAGGGGGGCTGGCGGGAATACTCTCGAATGAGAGTGTTCCGCTATCGAAGGTTCACGTAGTTCGACGACACACGGACCGACCGAGTGTCACCGAACTGCCAGGGCTAACATCAGATCCCATCTGTACGGCGGACCGCAGGGGTGGAATCCTCATTTACTACGGATCCGAATGTAGACCACGATGGGCTATAAACCCATCGAAGTTCATCGATCCGTTGGCCGGGCGATTTCGGCCCCGGCCGGGCCGTGTCTGCAATCATTCCGAGCGCCCTTGATCACTTAAGGGCGTCGGATCGGTCGCAGCCGGAATCGGCATCCGGTGCGGCCGTGTGTGTTCTGTCGGAACCCTCGTTCGTACTTAAGGGCACCGATGCAGACTGCGGGTGAACGGGTCGATCCCACCACGCCGCCTTCGTAACTCAACAGAGAGGGGTGATTCACTTAAGACCGTCGAACCGGAGCGCCACCGTAACGAAATCACATGGGGAGCGCTCACGCGCGGTTGCTGAATTATCTGTTTTAGTATGTGAGTGATTTCTTATAATTCGCCGTTTGCTGGCCACTGGTCGTCCGGAAGATGTCACGTGGGAGGAGACCGGCAGTTCATCCCGCGCATGGCACGTGCGGTCGGGCCGGGTGCTGTCCACGCGGTCGAACGTTCACGCGGCACCGAGTTATACTGTCGGTTTGGATCCGGCCCGAAGTCGGGATGGACACACCCGGAGCCACGCAGTCGTGCGACCGTCCCGTCGGTTCTGGTGACGTAGTTGTGTCTTCACACGTGGGCGCAAAAGAATCCCAGACAGACGATCCGAACTAGATCTCTTCTAAGTGTTCGACGCCCTGTTTCTCCACGTTACCTTTGGTGATTTCGTTCGGCATCCAGTCGGGCTTGTCGTCGGGTGCCTCCTCTTCCCAGGCCCAGCCCTCGTAGATGTGGATCTTGTGGGTCCCTTTCTCTCGAAGCCGTATTTTCGTCCGGTCAGCCGCCGACTCGCTGTCTGCGGGGTCGAGCCGCCGGGCTGCCTTGAGTGCCGCCTGCCGGGGCGTGCCACCGGAGAAGACACTCGACTCGTCACCACTCTCTTTTCGAAGCGCGAAGTTGCGCTTATCTTCGTCACGTGCCATGGTTTTCACCTCTCCATGTCAATTCAGCACATGACCCACCATAAATATACCCCCCGATCGGCCCGCCGTCTGG
Organism: Halorientalis salina; assembly: GCF_005049285.1. Taxonomy (GTDB): domain Archaea; phylum Halobacteriota; class Halobacteria; order Halobacteriales; family Haloarculaceae; genus Halorientalis; species Halorientalis salina. The sequence goes on from NZ_SOSC01000006.1 coordinate 3,828, forward strand.
CGATACATTTATATAAGAGAATGTGAACCACTCGATAGTTCAGGTCGAAACCGGGGGACAGAGTACTGGTTCGTCGCTCGCCCGCAGTTTCGAGTGGTCACGGCGGGGAGCCCAGAGACGGAGAGCGGATATCGAGGCACGGGTCGCACGGTAAGCTTAAGTATATCCTACGGCGAACCACGACGTACGATAGCGCGATGGTGCGAAAAAAGAAGCTGAGTCCGAGTGGTGCCAAAGACGATGATGGCGAGTACCACAACGTCCACATCAACCTGCACGAGGACGAACTGGCCGTCGCGGGCATGGAAATCGGAGACGAGGTGTTCGTACGGGTTCGCGACAACAAGATCATCATTCAGAAGGCGGACCCGGAGGACGTGGAACACGAGTTCTAACGTGTCCACCCGAACGCATTCTTCGAGAGCCGACCACCAGGAGCCCGAACAGTGAGTGTCTACGACCTCGCCAAGCCGCTGTTGTTCCGCCTGCCCCCCGAGACAGCCCACGGGTTCGGCCACGGAATGCTCGCACTCGCCGACGGGACGCCCGTGACGGAACTGCTCGCTCGCCGGTACGCGGTCGACGACGACCGGCTCGGCGTCGACGCCTTCGGCCAGTCGTTTTCCAATCCCGTCGGCGTCGCCGCGGGGTTCGACAAGAACGCCGAGGTGCCCGGCGCGCTCGCAGCGCTCGGGTTCGGCCACGTCGAGGTCGGGGGCGTCACCGCCGAGCCACAGGGCGGGAATCCGCGGCCACGGATGTTCCGTCTCCGCGAGGACGACGGCATCATCAATCGGATGGGGCTGAACAACGACGGCGCGGCCGAGATCGGGCGACGGTTGGCCGACACCGATGTCGACGTGCCGGTCGGCGTCAACATCGCCAAGACCGAACGCGTCGCGGGCGAGGACGCCCCCGCCGACTACCGCGAGACCTACGAACAGGTCGCCGAGGGCGGGGATTTCTTCGTCGTCAACGTCTCCTGTCCGAACTCGGAGGGCTTTCGCGAGTTGCAGAACCGCGACTCGATGGAAGCCATCCTCGGCGAACTGGTCGACGCCGGGGCGTCTCCACTGCTGGTGAAACTCTCGCCGGACCTGCCGGACCCGGCCGTCGAGGACGCCCTGGAGTTGGTCGACGAACTCGACCTCGACGGCGTGGTCGCGACGAACACGACGACGGACAGGCCGGCGTCGCTCCGCAGTCCGAACCGCGCCGAGAAAGGCGGACTCTCCGGGAAACCGATCGAACACCGGGCGACGGAGATGGTCCGGTTCGTCGCCAAGCGGACCGACGTGCCCGTCGTCGGCGTCGGCGGCGTCTCCAGTGCGGAGTCGGCCTACCGGAAGATCCGCGCGGGCGCGAGCGTGGTGCAACTCTACACGGCCCTCATCTACCACGGGCCCTCGATCGCCCGGGACATCAACCGGGGCCTCCTCGAACTGCTGGATCGGGACGGGTTCGACTCCGTCGCGGACGCGGTCGGCGTCGATCTGGACTGACGGCTCCACGTTCTTCGCGAAAACCCGTAAAAAACGCCGCCCGTCCGCCCCGACAATTCGGGACTGAGTAGTTGAGAGCGTCCAGTCGGAACTCGAACGCCGCAACCAGCCCACCTTTTTCTTCGTCGGGTTCGTCGCTTCGCTCCGAACCCCTCCTCGAAAAATCTGGACCAAAAAGGCCGCTCGCTCACTGCGTTCGCTCGCGGTTCAGCTACTCGAGTGCATCCAGACGGAACTCGAATGCCGCCACGGGCAGTTCCAGGTCGTGTTCGACGATGACCTCGGGATGGACCTCACCGATGACGCCCACGTCCTCGCCGTCGAGAACGACGCTGGCGGTTCGACCGGAAATGAAGGTCGGATGCTCCGTCGGCGGCGTTTCCAGCTCCTTGTCGAAAGCGTCGGCGACGGCCTGGAGTCGCGCTTTGGCGTCCTCGTAGGACGCCCCGTCGTGACACAGCGCGGCGGCGACGGTCCGATGTTCGGCGACGTTCGTGTTCTCGCTCTCGTCGACCTCGACCGCCAGGCCGATCTCGGCTAAGTCCTGGGGATACGCGCGGTGCGTGTTGTTCTCCAGAACCATCATGATCGAGGGGAGCGCCCACGAGCGGACCATCGTGAAGTCCTCGCTGTACGGTTCCTGAATGGTGACGGCCTCGCCGCCACCCACGACGTCGCTGTCCTGTTCGATCCCGAGCCGCTCGTAGTTCTGCTCCTCGTCGATGAGATAGAAGTTCAGTAGGTCCTCGAAGCCCAGACCCACCAGCGTCTCCCTGGCCGCGCGTTCCAGCCGGGAGCGCTCGTGCCGGCCGCCGACCGTCGACACGTCGGGGTAGCGCGGTTCGAGCTCGTTGAACCCGTAGGCCCGGCCCACGTCGTCGACGAGGTCGACGGGATGGAGGACGTCCGTCCGGTACGGCGGCACCTCGACCTCGTAGGTGACGGTGTCGTCGGTCTCCTCGGTCGCGGCGTTCATCCCGGCGCGTTCGACGAGGTCGACGACGGTCTCGGGATCTAGGTCGATGCCGAGCGTCGTCTCGATGTCGCCGTGGTCGACGGTCTTGGTCTTCGTCTCGAAGTTTGGCCGCACGAGTTCGCGGTCCTCGTAGACCACGCGAACGTCCTCGACTTTCCCGCCCCGGGCGTCGAGCGCGTAACAGACGATGTTCAGCATCTTGTCGATGGTCCACTGATCAGTACCAGTCATCTCGATGAACAGGTCCCGGGACTCGGCCGAGACCTCCGTCCGGCGACCGTTGACCACCGGCGGGAACGAGAACAGTCCGATCTCGTCGTAGATGGCGGGGTAGGTGTCGTACTCGGTCACGAGGTCGGCGTACTCCTGGCCGATGTGGTGGTCGTCGAGGACCTCGGCGAGCGTCATCTCCGCGTCGCCCTCCAGCGGCACCATCGTGTCGCCCTCGGGGTCGATCCCGGTGTAGGTCACCGACTTGGCCCGCTCGTCGTCCTCCAGCGAGTCGCCTTTGAGCATCGTCAGGTCGTGGACGCCGATGGCCCCTTTCGCGCGCTGACGGCCCATCGTCGCGTGGAGTTTCTCCTGGACCTGGATGAGCGACTCCAGGGCCCCCTCGTCCATGTCCAGCCCGCGAACGACCGCGCCGGTCACGTAGGGGCGTTCGTCGGGCACGTCCTCGACGCGGATGGCCCAGTCCGCGTCGTTCGTGTTCGGGACGTAGACGCCCCGGTCGTCGCCGTAGTGATACCGCAGCGAGCGGGCGACGCCCTCGACAGAGAGGCGGTCGAGGCGGTCGGGCGCGAACTCCAACTCGAACTCGCCGTCGTCGGTCTCGCCCTCGAATTCGAGGCCCAGACCGAAGAGGTCCTCCTTGAGCTGTTCGTCGTCTTTCTCGTCGTGGCCGGTCAACCGGCGCAGTTCGTCGGGGTCTACTTCGACTGTTGGCATCAGTAGATCGCCTCCTCGCTTCGCAGGTAGTCGATGTCGAGCAGCGTGCCGTGGACGTCCCGGATGTCCTCGGCCCCGGTGACCAGCATCATGAGCCGTTCGAGGGCCAGCCCCCAGGCCATCACGTCACAGTCGACGCCGAGCGGTTCGAGCATCTCCGGCCGGAAGATGCCGGAGTTGCCGATCTCGATCATCTCGCCCGTCTCGGGATGCCGACCGAACAGCTCGAAGCTGGGTTCCGTGTAGGGGTTGTAGTGGGGTTTGAACTCGATGTCCGTGATCCCGAACTGCTCGTAGAATTCGGTGAAGGTGCCCATCAGGTCCCGCACGGAGAGGTCCTCGGCCATCACCCAGCCCTCGATCTGGAAGAACTCAAGCAGGTGGGTCGCGTCGAGCGTGTCGTTCCGGTAGGCCTTCTCGATGGAGAAGAAGCGCTTGGGCGGCTCCAGCTCGCCCATCGCCTCGCCCGAGAGGTGCCGCGCGGTGAGCGACGTGGTGTGACCCCGGAGCGCGAGCGCCTTCGCGAAGTCCAGGTCCCACGGGGAGTGGTAGCCCTCGCCGTCCGCGCCGACGCCCTCGCGGTGGGCGGACTCGACGGCGTCGACCAGGTCCTCGGGCAACTCGTCGATTTGTTCCGGATTGTCCAGCGCGAACCGGTCCCAGTGATTTCGAGCAGGATGGTCCTGGGGCATGAACAGGCAGTCGTTGATCCAGAAGTCCGCGTCGACGGTCGGCCCCTGCATCTCCTGGAACCCCATCCCCACGAGCACGTCCTTGACGCGCTCGGACATCTGTCGGAGGACGTGGGTCTTCCCCGGCGTGAGGTCCTCGGCGTCGGCCTCGACGTTGTACTCGGCGAACTCGACGTCGTCCCACTCCCCGCTAGTGATGAGATCCGACGTGACCTGGCCGACCGTTTCGGCCGCTTCGACGCCCTCCATGAGCGCGGTGACGCCCTCGTCGGTCAGCAGAATCGAGCGGACGGTCGTCGCCGAGCGGTCGACGAGCCCCCGTTTCTCCAGGTCTTCGAGCGCGAGGTCGCTCTGGTAGGCGACGTTCCCCTCGTCGATGGCGTCGAGTGCGGCCGCTTCGCCGTCATCGTCGGGGTCGGCGTCGGGGTTCGCCTCGATCTCGCCGCTGTCGATCGTCCCGTACCCCTTCCGAGCGTAGTTCGAGAGCGCGATGTCGACGGCCTCACCCTCGAGCCCGGCCTCGCCGATGACCTGGCCGAGCTGGACCGACTCGTCGTCGGCACCGATCGAGACCGCGGCCTCGTACAGCCGGAGTTCCGGCAGCCGCTCGTCGAGGTAGGTCTCGGCCTCCTCGGTCAGTTCCACCTCGTTGCTCGTGCGTTCGACGATCTCGACGAGCCCCTCGTCTTCGAGTTCGAAGGCCGCCCGCGTCACGGCGGCGGGGTCCATGTCGATCTCCTCGGCGATGCGTTCTGTCGTCTGTTCCTCGTCGGCACTCGCGGCGTTCAACACCGCGACCTGTGCTTGTGGGAGCTTCATGCGTAGTGGTCGTTGTTCGAGAAAGCGCGGGACGGCCAGTTAACGGTTCTCATACGGACAGCTGTAAATCAGTTTTAGCCGAAAATAGACAGTCGACGAGCGGTGCGGTCGGCGGTGTAGCAAGCACAGCACCCGCACGCGAGCGGCGAAGCCGCGAGCGCGCGGACCGGCGCGTCCGACGAACGGGAGGACGCGGCGATTTTTGTACTAAATTTTTGCCTGAGCGAGGGCGCGGTTAGCGCCCGAGAGAAGTGCAAAAATTTAGCTTCACATCATGCCGCCCATGCCGCCGCCCATGCCGCCCATGCCGCCGGGGGCGCCACCGGGGCCGCCGGGGCCGCCTTCCTCGCCGCCCTCGGTCGAGAGGTCGTCGGCGGCGATGATGTCGTCGATCTTCAGGACGAGGTTCGCGGCCTCGGTGGCCGAGGAGATCGCCTGCTCCTTGGCGTGGGCCGGTTCGACGACGCCGGTGTCGAGGGTGTCCTCGACGTCGCCGGAGAAGACGTTCAGGCCGGCGCGTGTGTCGCCCTCGTCGTGGGCCGCACGCAGGTCGACCAGCGTGTCGATCGGGTCCAGTCCGGCGTTCTCGGCGAGCACGCGCGGGATGAGCTCGACCGCGTCGGCGAAGGACTCGACGGCCAGCTGTTCGCGACCCTCGACGGAGTCGGCGTAGTCGCGCAGCCGACGGGCGAGTTCGACCTCGACGGCACCGCCGCCGGGGAGGACGCGACCGTCCGTGACCGTTGCGGCGACCACGTCGAGCGCGTCACTGACGCCGCGTTCGAGTTCGTCGACGACGTGCTCGGTCGAACCGCGCAGCAGGAGGGTCACGCCGTGGCTGTCGTCGCCCTCGACGTAGAACAGTTCGGCGTCCTCGTCGCGGCTGATGTCGCCGGTGCCGAGGTCGGCCGCCGAGGCGGCGTTGAGGTCCGAGACGATGTTCGCGCCGACGACCTCCTTGAGGAACTGCATGTCCGATTTCTTGACGCGGCGCAGGGCGAGGATGCCCTCCTTGGCCAGGTAGTGCTGGGCCATGTCGTCGATGCCCTTCTGGCAGAAGACGACGTCCGCGCCGGTCTCGACGATCTTGTCGACTTTCTCCTGGAGCTGCTGTTCTTCCTGCTCGATGAACTGCTGGAGCTGGTCGGGCGAATCGACCGAGAGGGACGCGTCGGCTTCCGCTTCCTCGACCTCGATCGGCTGGTCGACCAGCAGGATGGAGGCGTCCTCGAAGTCGGTCGGCATGTCCTCGTGGACGGGGTCCTTGTCGATGATCGACCCGTTGAGGAGTTCGGACTCGCTGGCGGAGCTGCCTTCCTGGGTCTCGATGTTGAGGAACTCCAGGTCCGAGATGAACGAGCCGTCCTCGGCCTCGACGGTGACGGCCTGCACGGCGTCGTAGATGAGCTGGGAGAGGTGTTCCTTGTTGAGCTCCGCGCCCTTGCCGGTCATCGAGGTCTCGGCGACTTTGCGGATCGTCTCCTCGTCGTCGGGCTCGACGGACTCGGCGATGTCGTCGATCTCTTCCTGGGCCTGCTTGCTCGCGAGGTCGAAGCCTTTGATGATGGCCGTCGGGTGGATGTCCTGCTCGATGAGGTCCTCTGCCTGTTTGAGGAGTTCGCCCGCGACGGCGACGGCGGTCGTCGTCCCGTCACCGGCCTCGTCCTCCTGTGTCTCGGCGACCTCGACGATCATCTCGGCCGTCGGGTTGTCGATGTCCATCTCCTGGAGGATGGTCACGCCGTCGTTCGTGACGGTGACCGACCCCATCGAGGAGACGAGCATCTTGTCCATGCCCTTGGGACCGAGCGTCGAGCGTACCGACTCGGCGACTGCGCGGGCCGCCGCGATGTTGTGTTCCTGTGCGTCCTTGTCTTTCATCCGCTGGGCATCGTCGCCCATGATGATCATCGGCTGCCCTTGCATTCGCTGTTGCTGACTCATATGGGAGAAAGATTGAAAGCCCTTCTATATAAATCCATCGTACCCGAATCGCTTCGAGAACGGCCCCGACCGACCGGTGGAGTCGTAGAACCGACAGCAGGCGACCCGGTTACCGGAATCGGTATGTGTCCGAGTACCATGGATTCGACCAAGCAGACGGTCGGCTTGGACGAGGGTTTAAATGATATAGGAGTCTCGACGGCGTGAAAGCGCCATCGACGACGAAAACCGGAGATTCAGCGGTTGGGCGATCAGTTCGCGCCGCGATCGAAGTCGACGTTCTCGAACTCCGACGGTCGCTGGCCTTCGGTCGCGTAGACGTACAGCGCGGTCTTTGCGATGGCTCCCAGCGCGGACGCGAACAGGAACATCGCGAGGACGATGACGGCACCGATGACCGCGCCGACGACGAACCCGCCCGAGCCGACGGCGGAAGACAGCAGGAACGTCACGCCGACGGCGATAACGATGCCGACGACGACGAACAGCAGCGAGACGAGGCCGACCCCGAAGTTGGCACCAGCCGTCTCGCCCCACGTGTTCTTGAACGTCTCACCGCTGCGCTTGAACATCTCGGTGACGCTCACGTCCTCGAAGACGATGACCGGGATGATGAAGTAGGTGATAATCGACCACGCGACGCTGAACAGCAGGGCGGCGACGTCGGCCAGGAGGTTGTCCTGCTGTTCGATGGCTCGCATGATCATCCCGACGACCGCGGAGATGATCGCCCAGGCGAACAGCGGACCCTTGTGTTTCCAGGCCTCGGCTAACCCCGATTTGAGCGTCGGCTCGCGCCCCTCGAAGGCCTCGCGTGCGCTGTAGACCAGCGCAGCGTTGAAATACGCCGCGATAAAGGCCGTTCCCAGGTAAAACAGGAACAGCACGGCGAAGCCGGTCGATTGGGCGTCGAACAGCCCGGCGACGAACGACCCCCCGAACAGGAGGGCGATGTACAGCAGGCCGGCGATACCACTGATCAGCGGGAAGAGGGCCAGTTCGGGTTGTCGCTTGAGGACCAGGAAGCTGTCTTTCGACAGGTTCCACCCCATCTTCAGGCGGGCAAAGATTCCCATAGCACAGGTTTCACCGAGGCATCATATAGGAACTTTGGGTTGGGTGGTCGCAAAGAGCACCAGGTATTGACGGGTATCAAATCGGGAGAACGGCCGTCGAAACGCCAGGACTGGGATGTCAACAGCCCCACCCTGCTCGCTCACACCACGGAGTTTGCTTTGTTATGGGTGAGACTTGTCCATGTTCTCTGCCTCAAACCCATCAGGGTAGGGAGTAAAACCCCGTTCGGCGTCACTGTTCCGGACTTCAGGGCGTATTGACTGACGCCCCTCCGCCGAGAAGACTGTTGCTCTCGACGGAGATACGCATCTGCAACGTTCTTTGCCGCGTTGTAGTCGGCGTGATTCTTGTTTCCGCATTGCTGGCACTCGAAAGCGTCGCGTTCAGGTCGGTTGTCGTCAGCAACAAAACCACACTCTGGGCATCGTTTCGACGTGTTGTTCGGTGGGATTGTCTCGACGAACAGACCTGCTGCCTCTGCCTTGTACGTAACGTAGGTGAGCAAGACATCGAAGGCCCACTTGGAGTGCCAGTCTGCGTTGGGGAGTCGCTCACGGATACCAGCTAGTTCCTCAAACACGATTCCGGCACAATCGTACCGTAGCGCCTCCGCTACGAGTTCTTTGGAGACACTGTGGAGGACGTGTTTTACGTACTCGGTTTCTCGACCGGTAACCGTCTCAAGTGTCCGGTGAGCGTTTCGTGTCCCACACGCCTGAAGACCGAAATGAACACGGTCGAATTCCCGACGTTTGTGATTGAGTTCGCTCGCCGAAAAGAACCTGGCAGTGCTCGTGACGGCAATCTCGTTGACACCGAGGTCGACCCCGAGAACCGTCCCGTTCTCGGTAGTCTCTTCGGCTTGCTGGGTTTCGGGAGCGAGTTTGCGAACCCCAATATGCAGGTACCACTCCCCGTCCCGGTAATGAAGTGTACTTTCGGTCAGTTCCCAGTCCTCGCCGTCGAGGTACTTGTACTGATACCCGTTCTCGTCGGCTGGGAGAACTAAATCAGCTTGAATACGCGATTCGATAGTAGTGAGAGTCACCTGTTCTTTTTCGCGGAACAATGTCAGCGTCCGTGGATCATACGTGACGGTTGGACTGGTGTAGGTCGGCTTCGATACCGATTTGCCGTCTTCCCGGCGGCTAAGACATGTCTTGATGTTCTCCGCGGCCTGGTGACTTGCGAGGATTGCGTGTTGACTCCCTAACTCCGTTTGCTCGCGGATGTCGTCGTAGGCAATCTGCTGGACCGTGGTTTTCGATGTGTACTGGTCCCACGACTTGTCGACAGCGATCTGGCAGCCGCGTTTCCACTCAGATACCGTCTCCCGCAGTAGGCTCTCGTCAGACGGTGATACGTCCAGTCGTGTAATCACGGTTCGGCGCAGATAATCGTCCGACGACACAGTACACAGTGGCTACGTTATGCAACTTAATCTCTCGCCGTGCCCTGAGCTAGCAGATTGTTTTCCGGCAAAAAGCGCCGGGACAGGGATTTGAACCCTGAATCCCATAAGGGAACACGCTTTCCAGGCGTGCGCCTTACCGTTCGGCCATCCCGGCCCAGTCGTACCTATCCGGGTTCGCCGTTTAAAGCCTTTCTTTCCTTCTCGCCCGCTGTTGATAGGCGTACGACAGGCCGGTCGCGCCGGCGACGACGACCAGTGCCACGCCGAACTTCACCAGCCAGTCGACGCGCTGAGTACTAAGCAGTTCGTACCCCTGGAGGAGCACGAGGAAGGACAGGCCGCCGACGAATCCCCAGAGGAGACTCGCCTTCCGGATCGGCCCCATCACTTCGTCGCGACGGCCTCGATCTCGATGCCGACGCCTTTGGGCAGGGCCGCCACCTCGACGGCGCTCCGGGCGGGCGGGTCCGTCTGGAAGTAGTCGGCGTAGGTGTCGTTCATCGCCTCGAAGTCGTCGATGTCCGCCAGGAAGACCGTAACCTTCAGCACGTCGTCGAGCGACGAGTCGGCTTCTTCGAGGACAGCCGCGATGTTGTCGAGCGCCTGCTCGGTCTGGACTGCGATGGGTTCGTCGTCGAGCAGGTCCCCGTCGGGGGTAAGCGGGATCTGGCCGGCGGTAAACACCATGTCGTCGGTCTCGGTCGCCTGACTGTAGGCCCCGACTGCTGCGGGGGCGTCGTCGGTGCTGACGATACGTTTCATACCTTCACGCGCGGACGGGACCGACTTAGTTCCCGTGGCGGCGATGACTCCGACCCCGAACACGGTCCTGCCGCCACCCGCCTCTTTTTCCGGACCGATGGTGTGAGTTGAGCCGTACCCATGACTGACGACGCCATCGAACCGCCGGAACTGACGACGGACCGAATACTCACGATCGACGACGACCACTTCACGACGGACAGCGTGGCGCTGGTGACGGGTGCCGGGTCCGGGATCGGTCGGGCGACGGCCGTGGCGCTCGCACAGAACGGCCTCACGGTGGCTGCGACGGATATCGATGCGGAGGGGCTGGCAGGAACCAGCGAGAAAGCGGCGGAGCTGGACGTTCCCGGCGAGATCGTCGAGATCGAGGGCGACCTGACCGACGACGAGGACGTGCGCCGCATCGTCGACGAGGCGGCCGAGGAAGGGGCGGTACGGTACGCGGCCAACATCGCGGGCCTCCAGCACATCTCGCCGCTGCCGGAGTTCCCCATGGAGAAGTACGACCTGATGCACGACGTGATGCTCCGTGCGCCGTTCCTCGTCTCGAAACTGGTGATGCCACACATCCGCGACACCGACGACGGGGTCGGCGCTATCGGGAACATGTGTTCGATCCACGGCCACACCGCGACCCAGGACAAGGCGGGCTACATCACCTCGAAGTTCGGCCTCCGGGGGCTCACCCAGTCCATCGCCGCAGAGGGCGATGGAACGCTGCGGGCCTTCACGATCTCGACGGGCTACGTGAAGACCCCGCTGGTCACCGACCAGATCCCCGATACCGCCGAGGAGCGGGGGATCAGCGAACAGGAAGTCGTCGAGGACGTGATGCTCGGAGAATCACAGGTCAAGGAGATGATGGAGCCGGTCGACGTGGCGAACCTCTTTACCCTGGGCTTTTCCCAGCACGGCCGCCATCTCGATGGCGGTGACCTTACGTGGGACGGTGGTCACCTGACCACGTATGAGTGATCAGTCGGGCGACAACATCGCCATCGCCTGTCAGGGCGGCGGCAGCCACACCGCGTTCACGGCGGGCGTTCTGTCCCGGCTGCTCCCGGCGATCGACCGCAGCGACGACACGCTCGTCGGCCTCAGCGGCACGTCGGGAGGTGCGTTCTCGGCAGTCACCGGCTGGTACGGCGTGCTCGCCGACGGGGAGTCCGCGCCGGACCTGCTGGAAGCCCTCTGGTCGGACATTACCGCGAGTTCGCCGGTCGAGCGGGCGACCAACAACTGGATGGTCTGGGGGACCGCCTTCGAATCGATGGGCGTCCCGACGCCGGCCGTCAGCCCGTACCAGCACGGCCTGTCCGAACTGGGTAAACAACAACTGCGCGACACGCTGGAGGCGCACGTCGACTTCGACGCGGTGCCGGAACTGGCCACCGACGGGACGCCCGAACTCGTCGTCGGCACCGTCGACATCACTGCCGGCGAGTTCGACACGTTCACCAACGAGTCGGTCACCGTCGAGTCGGTGCTGGCCTCGGCGGCGGTCCCCGAACTGTTCGAGGCCGTCGAGATAGACGGGGATTACCACTGGGACGGCCTGTTCTCGCAGAACCCGCCCATCCGCGACCTCTTTCACGTCCCGGTCGGCCGGAAGCCCGACGAGCTGTGGGTCGTCCAGATCAATCCCCAGACGGTCGATGGCGAACCGCAGACCCGCCGGGAGATCATCGACCGGCGCAACGAACTCGCGGGGAACCTCTCGCTCAACCAGGAACTCCGCTTCACCGAGCAGATGAACGAACTCCTCGCGGAGGGACATCTCCCAGGAGACGAGTACAGACACACCGAGATCCGGCGAATCCAGTTGAACGGGGACTTCGCGTACGCCTCGAAACTCGATCGGAGTCCGTCCTTTATCGACGAGTTGCTCGAACAGGGCCGGGAGCGCGCCGAAGCGTTTCTCGCCGAGCGGTAGCCCGAGTCGACGTTCTACACCAAGACGTCCGTCTCGTAGCCGTTGGCTTCGAGCGCGTCGAGCAAGTCCGCGGCGTGCTCGTGACCCCGCGTCTCCAGGTCCAGTTCGACCTCGGCGTCGTTCATCGCCACGTTGCGGGACGTGCGGTCGTGGCGGATCGCGTAGATGTTCGCCCGGTGCTCGGAGATGACCTCGGTAAGGTCTTCGAGCGCGCCGGGGCGGTCCTTCAGCACCGTCCGAAGCCGGAGGTACCGGCCGGTTTCGATGAGCCCGCGCAGGACGACCGTCGAGAGGACGTTGAGGTCGATGTTCCCCCCGCAGAGCCCCGGGACGATCACCTCGCCGTCGTCGTAGTCGAACTTCTCCTCCAGCACGGCCGCCAGGGGCACTGCCCCGGCCCCTTCGACCAGCGTCTTCGAGCGTTCGAGGAGCTTCGTCACGGCGACGGCGATCTCCGAATCGGAGACCGTCACCACCTCGTCGACGCGATCCTGTATGACCTCGAAGGGTTTGTCGCCGACCCGCCGGGTGGCGATCCCGTCGGCGATGGTGTTGACTCCCTCGCGCTCGACGATCTCCCCCTTGTCGAGCGACTCGGCGACGCTGGATGCGCCTTCGGCCTGGACACCGACGACCCGTGTGTCGGGGTTCTTGCCTTTGATCGCGGTAGCGACGCCGCTGATGAGTCCACCGCCGCCGATCGCACAGACGACGGTGTCGACTTCCGGCAGGTCCTCGACGATCTCCAGTCCGATAGTGCCCTGGCCGGCCATCACCGCCCAGTCGTCGAAGGCGTGGACGTAGGTCCGTCCCTCCTCGCGTTCGATCTCGTGGGCGCGGTCGGCGGCCTCGCTGTAGTCAGTCCCGTGGAGGACGACCTCGGCCCCGTAGTTGCGGGTGGCTTTGACCTTCGAGACCGGTGCGCCCTCGGGCATGACGATTTTCGAGTCGACGCCGGTGCGGGTCGCCGCCAGCGCGACGCCCTGGGCGTGGTTGCCAGCACTGGCGGTGACGACGCCGGCCTCGCGTTCTGCCTCCGAGAGGGTCGCGATGCGGTTGGTCGCACCGCGAATCTTGAACGACCCCGTCCGCTGGAACGTCTCCAGTTTCAGGTGGACCTCCGCCCCCGACATCGACGAGAAAGTATGTGAGTAGTCGAGCGGCGTGTGCCGAGCGGTTTCGGCGACCCGGTCCTGTGCGGCCAGGACGTCGGCGAGTTCGAGCATGCACGGGCTTCCCGCTGCTCGGTGTTATGTGTTGGTGAGATGGACCAGGAGCGGAAAGGGGAGCGTGTGACCGCATTCCGATTGGGACACCGGAGGTATATAAACGCCCGGGAGACATACGTCAGACAAAACCACCAGAAGAAGAGCGGATATGACCTGTGTCAGACGGTGGACTGACGGGTGTCATTGTATATAAATTACCGAGCCCCTTACCCGGGGACGACACGCACATCGTTCGCGTCGAGACACGCGCGGACGCGGTCGGCGAAGGACCCGGTGCCGGGCCAGTCGGCCGGCGCGCCGAGCGGGTCGGGGTCGCCGACGTAGACGGCCGCGCAGTCGTCGGCCGCGTCGGTTTCGAGGGGGACAGACACCCGGACGTACAAGCCGCGGTCGACGCCCTCGTAACGGTCCAGCATCTCGACGTCCGTCGTCCGAAGGAGCCGTCCCTCGACGGACCCGCCGGGTGCGAGGGTCGGATACGTGCCCGCGACGCGATGGAGTCCGGAGAGAACGACATCCCCGACGTACTCGAACGAGTAGAGGAACTGATCGGCCTGCTCGGGGTCGGCCAGAGTCCCGTAAACGAAGACGTCCATGCCCGCGCGTACGCGGACGGGTCGTATCAGCGCCGGGGTTCAGAGCAACGAGCGCAGCGAGCGCGTCCGGACGCCACACTGCTCGCGGAACTCGCACGGGGCGCACTTGGCGTCGTTGTCGATTCTCGCTGGCGGCCCGTCGACGGCGTCGGCGGTCCGGACGGCCTTGCGGTAGGCCGCCTTCCGCCGCGTGGTCAGGGACACGTCGCGGACGACGCCGTGGGCCGGGTACTCGGCGAAGGCGCGCTCGACGGGCGTCTCGCGCTCCCAGGCGAGGGCTTTCGCGGCGGCGACCAGCCGGACCGACTGGGGTTCCCAGACCCCCTGGTCCGGCGGCTGTCCCGAGAAGACCAGCGAGGGGGCCAGCGGGTCCTCGATGATCTTGTGGGCGACTCCGCGACACTCTCGACCTTCGAGCAGCCGCTCGCGTTCGGGCGGGTCGACCAGCGACTCCCAGCAGTCCAGTCGAGCTTTCGTCGCCCCGAGCCTGGACCGGAACTGCGTGGGGGAGGCCTCGATGGGGGCCGCGAGCAGGTCGGCGTCGCTGTCGAGCAGGCGTTCGTACTCGAAGGCGAGGCTACGGCAGGCGGCCACCTCGTCGGGAACGTCGGGCGGTCCCGAGCGACGTCGGTAGTAGAGCTTTCGCGGGCAGTACGCGGCCGTCTCCACGTCCCGGAAGGAGTGCATGGCCGGGGCTGGTCCCGGACTGGTATTTGAAGGTACGGGCGGGAGCGGAGGCGGGGGGACCACAAGCATCCGCCGCCGGAGGCGGCGGTTCACTCGGCGCGAACGGAGTGAGCGCCGAGCGGTTTTTAGTCCACTGTCAGAGCAAGCTCTGACAAGCACCCGCTCGCATGCTCGCGGGAACAGGTTTTTGCTTCGGGGGGTCGCCGCCGGCGACCCCCCGCAGTAAAAAAGTGGTGTCAGAATTTAGTGTCCGTCTCGATGTCCTCGGCGGCCTCCTCGAGGCCGTCCTCCCTGGCGGACTCGGTGAGCGTGAGCGACAGGGCGGCGTCGGGGATGGCGTCCTCGAACTCGCTCCGGAAGCGGTGGCTGACCCGGCGGCTGCGGGCCTGGGCGTTCGCGACGCGCAGGGCGCGAGCGACGGTCGCGGGGTCGGAGTCGAGTCGCTCGGCGAGATCGGGCACGTCCGGAGCGTCGTCGTCGCGCTGGTCGCGGAGATCGGCGAGGTCGAACGGGAAGTCGGTATCGGCGTCGCGGAGGAGATGCAGGTCCATACGGGCGCGGAACACGGTAGCGGGATCGGCGTCGACCGCGGCAGCGATGGTCTCGTCGTCGTCCCCGTCGTAAAAACCCTGAACGACCTGCTGGAGGGTGTCCTCGTCCAGGTCGGTGTCGAACTCGTAGCGGTCGCGCATACGATCGATGACGGCGACGAGGCGTTCGGGCACGTCGGCCTCGTCGGCGTCGGCGAGCGATCCCCGGTCGTCGGCCTGGGCCTCGGTCACAGTTTCCTCGTCCGTGACGTCCACGAAGATGTCCCGGAGTTCCTCCGTCTTCTCGTCCATGGTGACCGTCAAAGGGTGGGTGTGGCTATTTAAACCTATTGCCGAACGCGGTAACGGGGATGCGACCGGTATCCGCCAGAGGAACAACTCGTTTGCCGTTTCTCCGCGATGGAGGGGTACTGGTTGGCAAGACTTAAGCGCGGAGCGACCACGGTGATAAAATATGGCATTCCCGTTGCAGGCGGGGGAACCGATCACGCGTCCCACGATGTGGCGGATCGGGCACACTGGCGAGGTAATCTTCTATTACCTCGCAGCGGTCACCGTCGCAGTGTTCCTGTGGGGCGTCTATCAGCGGTTCAACCGCTATACGGACGGCAGCGAGGACTGGTTCGAGCGGATGGACAACCTCGGTGGGCGGATCGTCAGCGCCGCGAAGATCGTCGGGACGAACGAGAAACAGTTCGACCGCGACCTGGTCGGCGGCCTGATGCACTCCTTTATCATGTGGGGCTTTCTCACCCTGCTCATCGGGACGACCATTCTGGCGATCGACATGGACTTCCTCGAGAAAGGCGGGAAGCTCCTGACCGGCCAGAGTTACTCGGTCTTCCACGGTGACTTCTACCTGTCGTACTCGCTAGTGATGGACTTCATGGGCCTGCTGTTCGTGGTGGGCATCGGCATCGCGCTCTACCGACGCTACGCCATCCGGAAAGAGCGCCTGCGCGGCCCGAACAGTAGCCTCGAAGACGACCTGTTCATCTGGTCTTTGTTCCTGCTGGGCGTCGGCGGCTTCGTCCAGGAGGGCATCCGCATCGTCGCGATGGAGTTCCCGGACTTCGAGACGGTGAGTTTCGTCGGCTGGTTCGTCGCCGACGTGTTCACCGTCGTCGGGATGGACGCGGACATGGCGCTGTTCCTCTATCCCATCTCCTGGTGGTCCCACGCACTGCTGGCGTTCGTCTTCATCGCGGCCGTCCCCTACGCCAAGCCGTTCCACATGATCTCCTCCTTTGCGAACGTCGTCGCACGGGACGAGAAGGCCGGCAAGCGCCTGCCCGGCATCCCGGCAGACCTGGACGCCGACACCGGTGCTGAATCCATCGACGACTTCTCCTGGAAGGAGAAACTCGACCAGGACGCCTGTACCAAGTGCGGTCGGTGTACCTCGGCCTGTCCGGCCAACAACTCCGGGCGTAACCTCTCGCCGCGAGACGTCATCCTCGACCTGAAGAACTACCGCGAGCACGTCGAGTCCGGCGGCGACGAGTCCGAGATCGTCGGCAGCGGCGACGACGCGGTCATCCAGGCCGAGACGATGGAGTCCTGCATGGCCTGCATGGCCTGCATGGACGCCTGTCCGGTCGAGATCGAGCACCTCAAGACGTTCACCCGGCTGAACCGCCAGCTCACCGACGAGGGCGAACTCCAGCCCAGCGTCCAGGACGTCTTCCAGAACCTCATGCAGAAGGGCAACACCTTCGGCGACTCCCAGCGCAACCGCGGCGACTGGGCCGACGATCTGGAGTTCGACGTCACGGACGCCCGCGAGGAGGAAGTCGAGTACCTCTGGTACGTCGGCGACTACCCGAGTTACGACGACCGGAACAAGAAGGTCGCACGCTCGCTCGCGAAACTGTTCGAGGAGGCCGACGTGAGCTTCGGCATCCTCTTCGACGACGAGAAGTACGACGGCAACGACATCCGGCGGCTCGGCGAGGAGTTCCTCTACGTCGAACTGGCGGGCCACCACGTCGAGACGTTCGAGGACTGTGAGTTCGAGAAGATCGTCTGTACGGACCCACACTCCTACAACACGTTCAAAAACGAGTACCCAGAGGTCGACTTCGACGAGTTCGCCGACGACCCGATGATGCCCTTCGAGTACGAGGGGCAGTGGAACGAGGACGGCGAGATCGAGATCTACCACTGGACCCAGGCCGTCGAGGAGATGGTCGAGAACGGCACGCTCGGTCTGAACGGCACCGAACTCGACTACACGGTCACCTACCACGACCCGTGTCACCTGGGCCGGTACAACGACGAGTACGAGGCGCCGCGCGAACTCGTCCGCGCCACCGGGTGTGACCTCCACGAGATGCCGCGCAACCGCGACAACTCCTACTGTTGTGGCGGTGGCGGCGGCGGCCTCTGGATGGAACTCGAAGAGGAAGAGAAACCCAGCGAGGAGCGCCTCCGCGAGGCACTCCAGGACACCGAGGCCGGCAACGCCGTCGAGAAGTTCGTCGTCGCCTGCCCGATGTGCATGACGATGTACGAGGACGGCCGCAAGACCGGCGGCTACGAGGACGACATCGAGATCGTCGACGTGGCCGAACTGCTCGTCGAAGCCGTCGAGTCGAAGGGCGTGACGGCCGGAACGAGCGCCAGCAGCGACGCCGCGCCCGCCGACGACTGACCCCTAAGGGTCCGTTTTTTTGCGCCGAGGAGTTCGGTCGCCACCGATCAAGAACCCACCACGGCAAATACATATACGTCCCGAGACAAACACCGCAGCACACAGTGGTCAGTCGTCGCCAACTCATCGTGGTCGGGTTAGTCGTCCTCAGCATCAGTTACGTGATCGCGGGGGGTCTCGGACAGCCGACGTCGACCCCGACCGAGAAACGCGACATGAGCGACGCCAAGTTGGTCCAGCCGGTCGAGAACGGGAGCTACCTCTGGCCGTACACCTCCCGGCACAAGTCCACGTCGGGGCGGACGCTAGCGATCAACCTCATCATTCACGGCGACGACGAACGCGTCAGAACGGTGCTGACCGAGCAGACGACGCTGAACTGGGAGCTGACCGAAACCGTCGCGAACAACAGCACGAGGCGAGCGGCCAACGAGTCCGTCGGACCGGACGTACAGGCGAACGACTCGGTTGGGGGGCCGACCGTGGAAGACGACGGGTCGAACGGGACAGTGACGGGGACCGACTCGCCGGTCGGGACGCCGACCGGGACCGAGACGCTCGTCGGGACGGCAAACGGGACCGAGACGCCCGTCGGGACGGCGACGGCCAACGAGTCGAACGCGACCAACGGCACGGAGCGGACCAACAGGACCAGGGTGTTGTCCCTCGCGGTCGACGAGGCGGCGATCGACTGGAACGACGCCCACGGCTCGACGCGGTACTCCTACATCGACGCGCGGCCCCGTGGCGGCGAGGCCGTCTGGCTCGACGAGAGCTATCAGGTCCACGCCGGCGACTACTTCGGGAGCCGGTACCACATCCGGGCGTACACGGTGCCGCGGTCGGAGTGGACGGCGATCCAGATCCACCAGGAGTACTGGGACTGGTTCCGGCTGCGCCACACGGTGACCGACATCCGGAACTCGCGGCACGCGCTCGAATCGGACTTCCTCGAACAGCCGTACGTGACTGACGTGCGACGGGAGTACTACGGCGTCAACGGGGGCTGGAACGACGGCTGGCTCTCGGAGATCGTCCTCGCGCCGGGGCTGGCGGTCGCGCTCGTGCTCGGCCTGTTCACGCGGGAGACGCGCAGGGAGCTACAGCGGGACGGCCGGCTCGTCCTCAGCTGGGTGCGCCAGAACGTCCGCGGGTTCGTCCTCGCGGGGGTGTTGGCGGGCCAGTACCTGGGTGTCAGGAGCGCGGGCATCGTCCTGGAGTCGGTCCAGCCCGAGTTGGACCCGCGAACGTACATCGTCGTCCTCTATCCGGCCATCGCCGTCGGCCTCCCGATCGTGGCGTTCGTGTTCGCCCAGCCGTTCGGTGCGACCTCGCGCTTCGAGCGCCTCCAGCGGGTCGCCCGCTGGCTCGGCCCGCCGCTCGACGCGTTGCCGGCGCTCGGCTTTACCGTGGCCGGCCTCGGCTGGGCGTTCGTCGTCGACTTCGGCGGGCTCGGCATCACCTCGGTCCCGGTCCAGCTCGCGCTCCACCGGATCGCGCTGTCGGTCGCGCTGGGGTTGATCGCCGCCGGCGCGACCCGCATCGACGAGCGGGGCGGCGGCCTCCTGCTGGTCGGCATCGTCGGCTGGATCGTCGGCCTCGGGATGCCCCTGTTCGGGTATCTCTGAAGCGCGTTCGGCAGCCGGTTACCCATCGGACGAGGGGGTCCCGTTTTGACGCCCACTCGCGGACCCGTTTCCGGCCGGTCCCGGTCCAGGTATCAGGGACCCGTCACTGTGGGCGACCACGTCACAGTCACAGCAGCGAAATCGAACGGCGGCGTCACCGGGCGTTCTTCGGGTTCCGTCGGCCATCGGCGAGAACAGGTGGTTGAGAGCGTTCGTGTCGACGACGGCCTGAAGTGTACGTTCGATGTCGCCCGGGACGGCGAGTTCGTCGGCGATGGCACGGACCACCGCGACGCGTGACACGTCGCGAGCCCGCGGGTCGTATTCGACGGTCGACAGAGGGTCGCTCACACCCGACTGTATCGGCCGGTGAAGGACTCGGAGAGCAACCCGCCTTCGAGCGGTCGGGAGAGGGGCAGTACCGTCGCGTGCTCCGAGAGGGTCACGGCGTCGTCGTCCCAGTCGATCAGACCCGCAGCCCGGAGCTTCGGGAGATGAACGTGGAGAAGGGAGACAAGCGTCTGCTCGGCGGTGAGACGGGCCGGTTCGTCGTCCGACCCGAGGATCGTGAGCTGCCGGGCGAGCCCCGAGACCGTCTCCGATCCGCCGCTGGCATCGAGCGCCCGAAGCACGCGGCGGCGAGTGCTGTCGGACAGCGCCTCGAAGACGGCGTCTTTCGTCGTTCGCTCGTCAGTTGGCCGGTCGCTGGCTGATGACTCCATACGGGAGTTGTGGACGGCACACCAATGATTCGATTGCCTGAGCAGTCATGGCGTTTAATCCGTCCGAGAATCGGACCTGAAAGCGCTCCTGTAACGAGTAGTGTCACGTTTCGTTGGCGTTTCATCGGCCGTTGCTCGCGCGTTGCCTCTCGTCGAGGAGGGTTCGCGTGAGCACCGTGTTCGCGCCCCGCCGGACGCGTTCGGAGACGGCCTGTTCGGAGATGCCGAGGTCCTCGGCGAGTTCGGCGAACGTGACCTCGCGGGGAACCTCGAAGTAGCCGCGTTCGACGGCCGTGGACAGCGTCTCGTACTGGGCGTCCGTCAGCCCGTAGGGGTTCCCGACGACGGGGTCGGGCAGCGCGTACACGCGGGAGAGTTGATACGTGATGCCGTGCTCGCGACAGAACTCGTGGAACTCGGACATGCCCTCGTGTGTCTCGAAGCGGATGCGGAACGTCCAGGCGTCGGTCCCGCGGGCCCTGAGGATCGTCGCGTCCGTTTCGGCGATGCCGGTGACGAGTTGCTCGGCGGGCTCCTCCCACTGGATCTTGTAGAGTGCGCTTTCGTCCAGACGGTCCAGCACCTCGAACGTCCGGACGCTCTCGGCCGAGGAGAGGTGATCCTCGAACTCCGCGAGACCATCACCGTAGCCCCACACGTACGGCATGACGCGTTTGGCCGCCGGGACGACCCGCTCCAGTTCGACGGTCAGCGTGGGATGGGCCGCGACGAGTTTCCCCAGGAGGAACTCCTCGGCCTCGATGGTGAACTCGGCGATGACACTCATAGGAACCGTACGGCGCGACGGTCGAAATAGTTCGTAGCCGGATTGCAAGCGATTCGATGCGAACTGCTGGCCTAGATCGGCACGGAGTCGGGCAGGTACTCGACGAAGTACAGCGCGGCGAGAGCGAGCCACGTCTGGAAAATTAGCGTGCCCAGCGCCGAGAGGGCGAGGAACTCCCAGTCGCGCATCTCCGCCAGGCCGGCGGGAACCGTCACCATCCCGCGGGTGAAAAGCAGGGCGTTGCTGGCCGGGACGACGATCCGACCCCAGCGGTCGAACCAGCCGTCGAACCGGTCCAGGGCGTCCTCGCTGACCCGGAACCACGGCTTCTGGAGGAGGTACTCCCGACCGCCCCGCTTTGCCAGTTGGAACAGACAGAACTGACCGATGGTCGCGCCGACCACGGCAACGAGGATGGCCGCGACGTAGCCCGGCACCGAATCCATCACGAACAGCACCGTGATGGGGATGAGACTCTCGCTGGGGGCGAAGTACAGCAACATCGCGCCTTCGAGGACGAGGATGAAAAACAGGGCGGCGAGGCCGTACCGGTCGAGCCAGCGCTGGGTCGCCGCGGCGTCGCCGATCATCGCCAGCGCGATGCCGGCCCCGGCCAGTACCAGCGCGAGACCCGCCAGGAGAAACGGACCGTAGTCCGACAGGAACCGCCGGATCGGACCGCCGGTCGAGACCTCCGACGCCATTTGATTCGTGTGTCGCCGACGACGACCAAATGTCTTGTGAGACGAACGGAACGACGACCGGCGCGAACAGTGGGTTTTTGCGCGCACCGTCGATACCTGGGGTATGGACCTCACACATCGCCCCCGACGGCTGCGACGCGACGGCGTCCGGTCGCTCGTCAGCGAGGTCGACCTCTCGGCCAGCGACCTCATCGCCCCACTCTTCGTCGACGCGACGACGGACGAACGCCAGCCCATCGAGTCGATGCCGGGCCACGAGCGCGTCCCCGTCGACGAGGCGGTCGCCCGCGTCGAGGAAATCCGCGAGACCGGCGTCGAAGCGGTCATCGTCTTCGGCATCCCCGAGTCGAAGGACGACCGCGGCTCCCGCGCCTGGGCCGAAGACGGCGTCGTCCAGCGCGCGGTGCGAGCGATCACCGCCGAGACCGACGCCTACGTCATCACCGACGTCTGTCTCTGTGAGTACACCGACCACGGCCACTGTGGACTCATCGAAGATGCCGCCGCCGAGTCCCCGGACCTCACCGTCAGGAACGACGAGACGCTCGACCTGCTCGGGAAGATCGCGGCCTCACACGCCGAGGCCGGCGCGGAGATGATCGCACCGAGCGGGATGATGGACGGGATGGTCGGCGCGATCCGGGAGCGACTGGACGCCGACGGGTTCACCGACGTGCCGATCATGAGCTACGCGGCGAAATACGAGAGTGCCTTCTACGGCCCGTTCCGGGACGCCGCCGACGGTGCGCCCGCCTTCGGCGACCGTCGCCACTACCAGATGGACCCCGCCAACGCCCGCGAGGCGATGCGCGAGGTCGAACTCGACGTCGAACAGGGCGCGGACGTGCTGATGGTCAAGCCCGCGCTCCCCTACCTCGACGTCGTCAGCGCGATCCGCAGGGAGTACGACCACCCGGTCGCCGCCTACAACGTCAGCGGCGAGTACGCGATGCTCCACGCCGCCGCCGAGAAGGGGTGGCTCGACCTCGAAGGGGCCGCCTACGAGTCGTTACTGTCCATCAAACGGGCCGGTGCGGACCTGATTCTCACCTACTTCGCCGAGGACATCGCGGACCGGCTGTAGTCGGGCAGTTTCGGTCGGTTTCTCGGTCAGAAAACGTCGGTATCGGTTGAAGGGAGTGGCGGCTGGACCGTACGGTGTGGACCGAACCGCGCTGATCGCCGTCCTGACGGCCGGCTGTGCAGCGGTCGCGTTCGCCGTCGGCGCGGCCGCCCTCGACGACGCCGCACCCTCCGTCTCCGTGGAGTCGCCCGGGGGCGAGGTCACCGCACAGAACAACACCACCGCCGCCAACGACAGCGGAGCGAGCGGTGACTCGATCGACGGAGAGAACGACGGAGGCGACTGCGTCGACTGCGGCCTGCTTGACCTCCGGTCGCTGCTCGCCGGATACCTCCCGGGCATCGACAGCCGGCTCCTGTTCGGGGTCACGGCGCTCGTCGTCGTCGGACTTGGCCTCGCGGGCCTCCGCCGCGGTGAGACGGTGGCCGCGGAGACCGAAGAAGGGGAGCCGGACCGGGGGCTGGACCGCGAACCGCACCGGGCGGGGACGCCCGAGTTCGCCGCGCCGGACGCCGAGGCGACCAACGACGTGTATCGCGCCTGGCAGCGACTGGTCGACCGCGTCGAGGTGGCCGGACCCGAGACGACCACGCCCCGGGAGTACGCCCGGCGGGCGGTCGAGGACGGGTTCGACCCCGAGGCGGTCGACCGGCTCACCGACCTGTTCGACCGGGTGCGGTACGGCGACGCGCCGCCGACCGAGCGCCGGGAACAGCAGGCCCGCGACGCCGCGGAACGACTCGACGACGGGGGTGAGCGCTGATGGAGCGCGTGTTGCTGGCGGTCGGGTTCGCGACGACCGGCGCGGGCCTCGTCCTCACGCTGACGCCGCTCTCGGTGGCGGGAACGGGGTGGACGCTGTTCGCACTCGCCGGCGTCGCGGTGGTCGCACTCGCCGCCGGGACTCTGACCGGGCTCGAACGGTCCGTGACCAGCACGGCCTCGGGGCAGTTGCCGACGCCGGACGGTCGAACCGGCGTCCGGGTCCCGGGCGAGGGGTTCGATCGCCAGCTCGGGGACCTGTCAGTCGGTTCCGGGGACGATCTGGACGCGCTCCGGGACCGACTCGAAGCAGTCGCGCTGGCGGTTCTGGCCGAACACCACGACTGTTCGCGAGCGGCCGCCAGGGACCGACTGGAACGGGGAGACTGGACCGACGACCCGCGGGCGAGCGCCTTCTTCGCCGACGACCCCGCACCGCTCACCGAGCGGTTCCGGACCGTGGTGACCGGCGAACCGACCGCGACTCGACGGGCGCGCCGGGTCGTCGACGAACTGACCGCGCTCGGGGAGGACGAGGACGGATGAGCGTCGATGAGGAGGGCGAGATCGAGGCCGGCGTCCGTCGGACGGGCCGCTGGCGGGGAGTCGGTGCCGCGGCCTTGCTCGCCGGTGCGATCGCGCTGGTGACCCGGACGCCGGCACTGCTGTTCGTCAGCGCCGCCGGCGTGGCCCTGCTGGCCTACGAGCGGGTCGTCTCCCCGCCACCCGTCTCGCTGGCCGTCTCGCGGACCGTCGACGACGAGGACCCGGAACCCGGAGCCATCGTATCGGTCACGCTCACGGTCCGGAACGTCGGGGAGCGCACGATCCCGGAACTCCGATACGCCGACGGCGTTCCCCAGACGCTCACTGTCATCGACGGGGCGGCGAGCGTCGGGACGGCGCTCAGACCCGGCGCGGCGACGACGGTGCGCTACGAGGTGGAAGCGGGCCACGGCCGTCGGGAGTTCCGGCCGGGAACGGCAGTGGTCCGCGACGTGACCGGCGTCATCGAGCGCCGGGCCCAGGTAGCGGTGAGCGGGGACGACACCGTCGGTCACCGACCGAAAGTCTCCGAGGGGGCCGCGCCGTCACTCCCGCCCATCGCGGCACGGTACGTGGGCCAGCATCCCACCGACAGGGCCGGGTCGGGGCTGACCTTCCGATCGGTCCGGGAGTATCAGCGCGGGGACCCGCTCGGTCGCATCGACTGGCGGCGACGAGCCAAGACCGGCGACCTCGCCACCGTCGAGTTCCACGAGGAGCGGGCCGTCTCGGTCGTCCTCGCCGTCGACACGCGCCTGGCGGCCGCGCTCGCCCCGTCGGCCGGCGAGCCGACGGCCATCGAACGAGCGCAGACGGCGGCAGCGACGCTGTTCAGTGGGTTGCTGGCCGAGGGGCACCGCGTCGGGATCGCGACGCTCGGCGCCGAACGGGCGTGGCTCGCGCCGAGTCGCGGTGCCGAACACGAGCACCGCGCCCGCGAGTTGCTGTCGGCAGCGCCCCCGGCACTGTCGGCCGACGGCAGCGGTGCAGAGACGGACGACTGGCTGACCGACCGCCTGCCGCCCCACGCGACGGTCGTCCTGCTGACGCCGCTCTGTGACGACGGCGTCGCCGACCTGGCACGGCGACTCGACGCGGCCGGGACGCCCGTCACCGTCTGCAGTCCAGACCCGACGGCGACCGAAACGGCCGGCCAGCGACTCGCGCGCCTCGAACGTCGAGAGCGTCTCCGGCGACTCCGGGCGACCGGGATTCCGACCGTCGACTGGGAGCCGACCGGGGACCTCGACCGCGCCCTCGCAACGGCGAGGTGGTCGGCGTGAAACCCGGCCGCGTCGCCACCGTGTGTGCGCTCGCGTTCGGGACACTGGGGTTTGTCCTGGTGGCCGTCGGCGGGCTGGCGACCGTCGTGGGCGCTGCCGGGCTGTGTTCGCTGGCCGTCGGCTGCCTCACGGGGTCGCGGTCGGCCGTCACCCTCGGCGCCGTCGGACTGTTCGCCGCGATGGTCGTTGCCGGAGTCGGCGGCGTGGGTGCGCCGACGCTCGTCGGATCGAGCGCGGCCGCCCTGATCGCCTGGACGGTCGGGCAGACGGCGACCGAGCTACGGACGGCCTTCGATGCCCGAGCGCGGACGCAGGCGCTCGAACTGACCCATGTGGCGGGCACGGCCCTCGTCGCGACCGCGGTCGGCGGGGTCGCACTCGCCCCCCAGGCGCTCACCGTGGACCCGACGCCGCTCGGAACGACACTGCTCCTGGGCGGAGCCGTCCTCCTGACCACGTCGCTGCTCGGGTCGACCCGAAGCGGCGGCGAGTAACCGGGAACCCCACCGGTCGATGCGATCCATCCCAGGCCCCATGAGACACAGTCAGACTGGTCGTCTCTAGAACCGCGAGTACGTCCAAAACCACCTTTGATTTTCATATATTCAACTAAAGTGCCACCAGATCAAATAGATCAGCTACCACACAGACGTAGAAACGCCCATTCGGATACCAGTCGGCGCGCGCCGAGTTATTCTCGGAAATTACGCCGAATCCCGGTTGACAAACGTCCGGAATTCAGCCTCACGAACGCCCAGAGACTGGACGGAATACAACCTTATATCGATAATAGTTCATTGTAATCTGGACGCTCGTCTATTATTCTCGCCCAAATTCAAACACCGTCAAGCCAACCCTTATGTAGTGGTATTCCATGACCTATTCCCGTGAGCTACCAAACGAATGGTTCAGAATCAGGGCGCATTGCGTACAAACACTCAAAGAAGTGTGCCGGAACTGTACGGGGTGAGCGCGAATGGTGAGTGAGCTGCTCGTTCCCCTGCAGTTGAGCGAGGCCGAGATCTCGGCGCTGGTCGAGGGGATCAACCTGCTGTGGGTGCTGGTCGTGACCTTCCTGATCTTCTTCATGCACGCAGGCTTCGCGATGCTGGAGGCGGGCCAGGTTCGCTCGAAGAACGTGGCCAACCAGCTGACCAAGAACCTGCTGACCTGGAGCGTCGGCGTCACGATGTTCTTCCTCATCGGTGCTGGCATCTCCAGTATGGTAGGATCGATAACCGGGGGTGGCGGTGAGTACAGCATCGTCGGGACGCTGACTGCGGGATCGAGCGGCTGGGTGTCCTGGCTGTTCGGCGCGGTGTTCGCGATGACGGCCGCGACCATCGTCTCCGGGGCGGTGGCCGGTCGCGCGAAACTCCGCGCGTACATGAGCTACACCATCCTGCTGGCAGCGGTCATCTACCCTGTCGTCACGGGCCTGACGTGGGCCGGTGGCTTCCTGGCGACCGTCGCCGGCGTCGGCTTCAAGGACTTCGCGGGCGGGATGATCGTCCACGGCATGGGCGGCGTCGCCGGCCTCACGGCCGCGTGGATGCTCGGTCCGCGCCTCGACCGCTACAACGCCGACGGTTCGGCGAACGTCATCCCGGGCCACTCGATCACCTTCGCAGTGCTGGGAACCCTCATCCTGGCCTTCGGCTGGTACGGGTTCAACGTCGGGACGGCCGCATCCGTCCTGACGGTCACGGACGCGGGCGTCATCGAACTCGGTGCGTTCAGTTACGTCGGTCGCGTCGCGATGGCAACCACGCTCGCGATGGCGATGGGTGCCATCGGCGCGAGCGCGATGTCCATCGTCAAGACCGGCAAAGTCGACACGCTGTACGTCGCCAACGGCCTGCTCGCGGGCCTGGTCGGCATCACGGCGTTCCCCGACGCGGCGACCTGGTGGGGTGCGATGCTCACCGGCGGCCTCGCCGGTGCCCAGCTCCCGCTCGTCTTCAGCTTCGTCGAGACCAGACTGAAGATCGACGACGTCTGTGCGGTCTTCCCGGTCCACGGCAGCGCCGGGATGCTCGGCGCGCTCATGTACCCGTTCGTCTCGATCAACGGGTTCAGCACGAGCGCCCTCGTCGCGCAGGTCGCTGGCGTCGCCCTCATCACGGTCTGGACGGTCGGCGCGACGACGGTCGTCTTCGGCGTCCTGAAGGCGCTCGGGCAGATGCGGGTGACCGCGGAACACGAACGCGAAGGCCTCGACATCTCCGAACACGGCGTCGAGACCTACCCCGAATTCAGTGACGGCGACCAGTCGACGGTCGCGGACGGCGGTACCATTCGGACCGACGGCGGTCACGTGAGTGAAACGGACGAGAACTCGTCGGAACTCCGTTCCGACGGCGGATACGAGCGGTTCAACGAAGGTCCCGACGGAACGTCGGGGGCACAGCAGACGGAGTCTGCTGGAGGTGACAACTAATGAGCGAAAG
This sequence comes from Halorientalis salina, assembly GCF_005049285.1. Classification (GTDB taxonomy): domain Archaea; phylum Halobacteriota; class Halobacteria; order Halobacteriales; family Haloarculaceae; genus Halorientalis; species Halorientalis salina. Next base: position 31,580 of record NZ_SOSC01000006.1, read on the forward strand.
TGACATCCAGATGGTCGTTGCGTACATTCGTCCAGGAAAGCTAACCGCAGTCAAGAAGGGGCTGGCCGAGGCCGGCGCGCCGTCGCTGACTGTCAACAACGTTCGCGGACGCGGCAGCCAGCCGGTCAAGAAAGGGCAGTGGCGCGGCGAGGAGTACGTCGTCGACCTCCACGAGAAGGTCAAACTCGAGTGCGTCGTCGCGGACGTGCCGGCCGACGACGTGGTCGAGGCGATCAAGGAGGCCGCCCACACGGGCGACCCCGGCGACGGGAAGATCTTCGTCATCGACGTGGCCGACGCCATCCAGATCCGGACCGGCAAGAGCGGGCCGGAAGCGGTCTGATCGGCGATCTCACGGCTATTGTTTCCCCGCGATTACAGCGAACGACAGGACCCACAACCGGACAATGGATATCGACGATACTGACAGACGAATCGTGAACGCCCTGCTGGGCGACGGCCGAGCGAGCGCGCGTGACATCGCCGCCGAGACGGGCGTCGCGGCGACGACCGTCACCAAGCGCCTCTCGGACCTAGAAGACCGGGGCGTCATCGAGTCGTACATCCCGACCGTCGACTACGACGCGCTGGGGTACGACGTGACCGCCGTGTTCCGGCTCAGCGTCGAGGGCAACGGCCTGGGGACGGTCGTCCAACGCCTCCACGACCACGACCGGATGGTCGGCGTCTACGAGGTCACCGGCAGCGACGACGTCGTCGCCATCGGGAAGTTCCAGAGCACGGACAGCATGAACACCGAGATCAAGGACCTGCTCACCGACCCGTCGATCACGGCGATGAAGACCAACGTCGTCCTCGAGACCGTCCGGGAGTACGAGCAGTTCGCCGTCGACCTCGAAAACGGCGAAGCCTGATTGGGCTCTTTTTTTCCAGGTCACGCCGGGCGCAGGCCCCAGAAGAACGCGATCCCCAGCACCGTCACCACCGAGAGGAGGAGCTGGAGCGGCGCGCCCACCCGAAAGAAGTCGGCGAACTTGTACCCGCCGGGCCCGTAGACGAACAGGTTGGTCTGGTAGCCCACGGGCGTCAGGAAAGCCGTCGAGGCGGCGAAGGTCACTGCCATGACGAACGCGAAGGGGTTCGCGCCGATCTGCGCGGCCGATTCGATCGCGACCGGGATCATCAACACGACGCTCGCGTTGTTCGAGATGACGCCGGTGATGAGCCCCGTCGCGACGTAGAACACCCACAGGACGCCGATGACGGGGAGGAACTCGGCGGTCGAGGCGACCAGGCTCCCGAGGAGGTCGGCCCCGCCGGTCTGTTCGAGCGCGATGCCGAGCGGGATGATGCCCGCGAGCAACAGGATCACGTCCCACTCCACGGCGTCGTAGAGTTCGTTCGGCTTGATGACGCCCGCCACGACCATCGCGACCACGCCCATCAGCGCGGTGAGCAGGATCGGAAGCGAGAGGGCAGAGAGCGCCTCGAAGGCGGCGATCCCGGTCGCGCCGGCCAGCGCCGAGCCGATGGCCCCGAACGGGATCGCGACGAGCCCCACGACGCCGGCCATGATCGCGGCCGCGTGCGGGATCTTTTCGGTCCGATAGTCGGGGGATTCGGGTTCGTGGGCGACGATGAAGTCGTCGTTGCGCGAGAGCCGGTCGATGCTGTCCGGCGGCGCCTGGAGCAAGAGCGTGTCGCCGACGCGGAGCCGTTTTCTGTCCATTCCCTCCCGGATCGTCCCGCCACGGCTCCGGAACGCCAGGACGTTGGCGTCGTAGCGCTGCCGGAACGTCGAACTCGCCAGCGACTCGCCGACGAGGTAGGAGCCCCGGGGAATGACGACCTCGACGATGGTCTGTTCGTCCGTCGAGTCGGGTTCGAGGTCCGCGTCGGTCTCCGGTGTGCCCGACAGCGAGAGCGTCTCGCGTTCGACGAGCGTGCCGAGCGTCTCCCGGTCGGTCCGCAGCCGGAGGGTGTCCCCCGACTGGAGTTCCTTCGTGCCGATCGGCTCGAGGAACTCCTCGTCGCCCCGAACGATCTGGAGGATGTCGGCGTCGAACTCGAGTTCGTCGATGGCGGTCTCGACGGTCTTCCCGACCATCTGGGAGTTCTCGGTGACGACCACCTCCGTCAGGTACGCTTCGAGTTCGTACTCCTGGATGTAGTCCTCCTCGGCGGGGACCCGCTCGGGGAGCAGTCGGTGGCCGATAGTGAGCAGGTAGATCGAGCCGACGACGAAGACGACGATGCCGAGCTGAGTGAACTCGAACATCGAGAAGGGCTCGCCCAGCAGCCGGTCGGAGACGTCGCTGGCGAGGATGTTCGTCGACGTGCCGATGAGCGTGAGCATCCCGCCGAACATCGAGGCGAACGAAAGCGGGATGAGGAGCTTCGACGGGGAGGTCTTGCCCTTGTGGGCAATGTCGGAGACGACGGGGACGAGGATCGCGACGACGGGCGTGTTGTTGATAAAGCCCGACACCGGGCCGGCGACGCCGATCGTGGCCAGCAGTTGCCTGTCTAAGCTGTCGCCCGCGAAAGCGGCCATCTTCCGCCCGACGATCTGGACGACGCCCGTCTGGCTGATCCCCGAACTGAGAATCAACATCGCGAGGACGGTGATCGTCGCCGGGTTCGAGAACCCCGAGATGCCCTCGTTACTCGTGATCTGGGTGAAGTTGGCCACGCCGTCCGGACCGAGCAGTATCAACAGCACCATCACGAAGATGGCGGTCACGTCGATGGGCAACAGTTCCGTGACGAACAGGAACAGGGCGACGAAGATGATCCCGAAGACGACGAGCATGTCGACCGTCACGTCGCCGACGACGGTCCCTGCTGCCAGCGGCGCGGCGACGTCGAGTGTCGGGACGGGCCCCTGCATGATACGACGGTCGATGCGGGCTGCGAACTTCAAGCCGGCGAAGGCGGCGACGGAGACGTCCCGCCCGGCCCGTCGTCGCCGCCTCGGCCTTCGCGAAAATCGAAAATCCGGTCCGGTTCGGGTGGACCGGCGGCGAATCCCATGCGCATGTTTTCTGGACGTGCGTTCAGCAGGATGGCGTCTTAGGTCGAGTCGTGCCGACGGCAGGAACCACCGACCGTGAACGCGTCGACCTGGGTGCCGTCGTCGGTCAGTGTGACGCGGTAGGTGCGATCGAACGGAACCTCGGGGCTGGGCCAGCGGACGTAGAATTCGCGAGTCTCGTCGGTCGCGTCGAGTTTGGGGAACAATCCGTCGGGAATGTCGTCTGCCTCGGCGTCGCGGGCTGGCTCGGCAGCGTGGGTCACGACCTCGTCGCCCTCGTGAGAGACGGTCGCCTCGCTGACCGATATCTCGGGGCGGTCGAGCTGGACGCCGACGACGAACTCCCCCTCGTACGTCGTCACGCCCTGGAGGCGGACGCCCTCGCGTTGGGGATGCCGGGGCGCCCGCATGGCACAGGACACCGCGTTCGGGTCCTCACTCGAACCCTCACCGGAACAGCCGGCCAAGGGGACTGAGAGCAGGCCAGCCAGCAGTCTGCGACGCGTGGCGAACATATGCCGGCTGCAAGCCGGACACAGTAATTACTTTCTGCTGGTGGTCCAACGCCGCAATATGAACCACGACGAGTCGCGCGACCTGTACGACCGGGCGCTGTCGGTCATGCCCGGCGGCGTCAACTCCGCGGTCCGTGCCGCCATCGAGCCGTATCCTCCCTTCATCGAACACGGCGACGGCGGGCACGTCATCGACGCCGACGGCAACCGCTACGTCGACTGGGTGATGGGTCTGGGTCCGCTGCTGTACGGCCACGACCTGCCCCAGCCGGTCGAGGCGGCCGTTCAATCCCGGACCAGCGAAGGGCCGATGTTCGGGATGCCCACCGAGATCGAGGTCGAACACGCCGAGTTCGTCACGCGGCACGTCCCGAGCGTCGAGATGCTCCGCTTCGTCAACTCCGGGACCGAGGCGACGGTGTCGGCCTGCCGGCTCGCCCGCGCACACACGGGCCGTGACAAGATCGTCGTCATGCAGGGCGGCTACCACGGCGCACAGGAGACCACCCTCGTCGACGGCGAGTACGACGACACCCGCCCGTCGAGCCCGGGCATCCCCCAGTCCTTCGCCGACGAGACGCTCGCGATCCCGTTCAACGACAAAGAGGCCGCCCACCGCGTCTTCGAGGACTACGGCGACGAGATCGCGGCCGTCCTGGTCGAGCCCATCCTCGCCAACTACGGTATCGTCCGGCCGGTCGACGGCTACCACGAGACGCTGCGGGACCTCACCGAGGAACACGGTTCGCTGTTGATCTTCGACGAGGTCATCACCGGCTTCCGCGTGGGCGGCCTCCAGTGTGCCCAGGGGAAGTTCGGCATCGAGCCAGACCTGACGACGTTCGGCAAACTCATCGGCGGCGGCTTCCCGGTCGGGGCCATCGGTGGCGCGGCCCGGCTCATGGAGCAGTTCACGCCCTCCGGCGACGTGTTCCAGGCCGGCACCTTCTCGGGTCATCCCGTGACGATGGCCGCCGGGCTGGAATCGCTCAAGTACGCCGCCGAACACGACGTCCACGACCACATCCACGGCCTGGGCGAGCAGCTCAGGTCTGGCCTGCAGGACATCGTCGAGGACCAGGCTCCCGAGTACACGGTCACCGGCACCGACGGAATGTTCAAGCTCGTCTTTACTCGGGAAGCCCCCGATACCTTCGAAGGACATTGCGAGGGTGGCTGCGAGCAGCGCGAGGACTGTCCGCGCTACGAGCGGTGTCCCAAGACCGGTGGCGACGTGGCCGCCGGGGAGACCGACCGCTGGCGGCGCGTCTTCTGGCCGCAGATGAAAGAACAGGGCGTGTTCCTCTCGCAGAACCAGTACGAGTCCCAGTTCGTCACGCACGCACACACCGGCGAGGACGTCGAGGAGACCCTGGAAGCGTACAAGCAGGCACTTTGATTCAGTGCTGAATCGGCGGTATCAATCAGAAGGCTAATCGGCCAGGACTGAGAGGCGGTAGGTATGGACGGTCCCCTGTCCATCGACGGCCCTCCCCGACGCGCATCGGCAACAGACCACGACGCGACCAGTCTCGCCGAGGAGGTGGGGTAAGCGTGGCGACCATCGAGACTACCGGACTGACGAAGTCCTTCGGTGACGTCCACGCGGTCGAGGACCTCGACCTCACCGTCGAGGAGGGAGAGATCTTCGGCTTCCTCGGCCCGAACGGGGCCGGGAAGTCGACCACGATCAACCTCCTGCTGGACTTCATCCGCCCGACCAGCGGGAACATAGAAGTGTTAGGCATCGACGCCCAGGAACGGCCCGCGGCGGTGCGCCGCCGCGTCGGCGTCCTCCCGGAGGGATTCGGGTTCGACGACCCCCTGCTCGGTCGGGAGTACCTCGAATGGGCCATCGAGACGAAGGAAGCCGACGACGACCCCGACGAACTGATCGATCTGGTCGGGCTCACGGGCGACGCCGACCGGCTCGCCGCCGACTACTCGACGGGGATGCAACAGCGCCTGGCCTTCGCGATGGCGCTGGCCGGCGACCCGGACCTGCTCATCCTGGACGAGCCCTCGACGGGACTGGACCCCAACGGCATCCAGAACATGCGCGAGATCGTCCGCGAGCAGGCCGAGCGGGGAACGACCGTCTTCTTTTCCAGCCACCACCTGGCGGAGGTCGAGGCGGTCTGTGACCGCGTCGGCGTGATGAACGAGGGCGAACTCGTCGCGGTCGACACCATCGAGGGCCTCCGGGAGAGCGCCGGCGGGCCCGCGACCATCCAACTGGAGTGTGCGACGCCGCCGACCGAGCTGGGAGTCGCCGACCTGGACGTGGTCACCGACGTCGCGGTCGACGAGCGGACGCTGTCGGTCACCTGTACCGGTGCGAGCGCGAAGGTCGACGTGGTCACGCACGTCGCCGAGCGGGCCGAGATCGTCGACATCCTCTCGGAGTCGGTGTCGTTGGAGGCGCTGTTCAACGACCTGACCGACGGCGGGCGCGACGGCGACGACGCCGATTCCGAGCAAGCGGCGACGGAGGTGGCACAGTGAGCGTCCGCACCGTCGCCAAACAGGACTTCCTGAGCGCGCGCCGGTCGCGCGCGCTCTGGTTCGCGACGACGCTGTTCGCGCTACTGGCGGTGCTGATCGCGTACGGCTCCCAGGGGTATCGGCTCTCTGCCACCGAGCAGGTCCAGAACACGTTCCGATCGTTCGGGATGGTCCTGGCGGTGCTGTTGCCCATCGTGGCGCTGGTCGCCAGCTACATGTCCATCGCCGGCGAGCGCGAGAGCGGCGGTATCAAGTTCCTGCTGAGTTTCCCGAACACGCGACGGGACGTGTTCCTCGGGAAGCTGGCCAGTCGCCTCGCCGTCGTCGCGGCCGGCCTGACCTTCATCTTCCTGGCGGCGACGGCCGTCGCGGTCGCCAGACACGGCGCGTTCCCGGTCGGCGTCGTCCTCGGAACCTACCTCGTGTCGCTGCTGTACGGGTCGGTGTTCGTCGCCGTCGCGGTGGCGCTGTCCTCGGCGGTCGGGGCCCGGAGTCGAGCCATCGGCGCGGCCGTCGGATCCTACTTCGTCCTGATCGTGCTGTATCTGGTGCCGACCATCCGGATCACCGCGCTCGTCCAGTGGGTCCACGACACGATGCTGGGGATGGAGCCGAACCCGCACCTCTACGACGCCGTCACCTACACCAGCCCGTACATCGCCTTCCGGAAGGCCCTGAACCTGGTCCTCCCGACGGAGATGCAACAGGAGGTGTTCAGAGGGAGCCTCGAGGCGGGCGGGGAGTTACCCGTCTACCTCACCGACGAGTTCTCTCTCGTCGTCTTCGCCGTCTGGCTGACGGTCCCGCTCGTCGTCGGCTACGTGCGATTCGAGGGGAGTGATCTGGAATGATTCGAGACCTCCCGCTCGCCCGCGTCCTCGTCGCGCTCGGTATCGTCATGCTCGTCGTGCCCGCACTGGTCCCGGTCCAGCCCATCCTGTTCCACGAGACAAGAGCGGGGACGACGGCGAACGGCACGCAACTCGAAGCGAACGGCGTCGACGTTATCGCCTACGAGAACCTCTCGGAGCGCGGCCAGGAGCTGTACGTCGCGGCCCTCCGGAACGGCGGCAGCTACACCGTCCCGAAGGGATCAGGTGCGTCGGACTTCGAGTACGCGAGCGCGGCGGATGAGGCGGAGGACGCCAGAGCCCAGCGGTTGGCCGGGACCGTCGCCATCGAGCGCCCGCCGGACGCCGACTTACCGCCTGCCGACGAACCCGTCGGCGCGGCCGAGCGCGAGCAGCGACGCCAGCAGGAGCGACAGCGCACGACCAACGAGAGCGCGTCGGGCAACGAGACCAGTTCGAAGGCGAACCAGTCGACGCCCTCCATCGAGGAGCGCCGACAGCAGATCGCCCGGTACGACCTGATGAGCACGCGAACGGACTCGCCGCCGCTGACGGCCGGGCAGAACCTCGTTCGGCTTCTCGCCTCGGTCGTCGGCGTGGTCGCCATCGGCGTCGGCGGCTACCTCTCCTCGCGACCCTGACCCCCGGACGACGCAGTCGGTAGGCTTTCGGGAACGGCCCTCTGGGGTTCTGGTATGAGCGACGAGGACATCAGCATCGACGAGAAGCGCGTCTACGCCGCGAAATCGGACGCGACGGAGCTGTACGTCGCCACCGGCCTCGGTCTGGCCGTCGTCTCGGTCTCGGCCGACATCGTCGGCGAGTTCTCGCTGGTCCACCGGTGTACGGCGACCGACGTGGCCACCGACGCCGATCGGCTGGCCGTCGCGACCGACGAGGACGTACTCGTCGCGGACAGGACCGACCAAGAGTTCCGGGAGACCGGCTTCGGCCCCGCGAGCGCCGTGGCACTGGCCGACGGGGACCTGCTGGCGGGCGATACCGATGGTCGAGTCGCCCGCTACGACGGGAGCGAGTGGACGACGCTCGGGACCGGCGGGTCGGTGCGAGCCATCGACGGCGACCTCGTCGCAACCGCAGAGGGGATCGCTCGAATCGGTGACGAGGGGCTCGATCACGTGGGGTTGGACGACGTGCGCGACGTGGCCGCGGCGGGCACGCCCCTGGCGGCGACTGGCGACGGGCTGTACTACCTCGGTCCCGGCTGGGCGCGGGCGCTCGACGGGGCCTTCACGGCCGTCGCACGCGACGGCGAGCGCGCCCACGCCGCGTCGGGGGAGACGCTCTACGAACACGTCGACGGCGAGTGGCGCGACCGCGAGTTCCCGGCGGACGAAACAGTCGTGGCGCTGGCCCACGGGCCGGGGACCTACGCGGTGACCGAGACCGGGCGGGTGCTGGTCGACGCGGGCGACGGCTGGCGCGACCGGGCGCTGGGGCTGCGCGACGTGAGTGGACTGGCCGTCGCCCCCTGACGGTCAGCGGTGGCGGGACAGGACACTGCACGGAGCGAAGAAAAAGTGGTTTTACTACGGGTGGTGACGGCTGGGATATGATTGTTAGTGGGTCCACGTCGCAGTCACTCGCGGCCGCACTCGCCGAGGCGACCGGCGAGGCGCTCGCAGGGGTCGAGTTCGAGCGGTTCCCCGACGGGGAACTGATGGGGAAAGTCGGGGAGTTCGAGGCCGATCGGGCCGTCGTCGTCGCCTCGACCGTCTCCAGCGACGCCCATATCGAACTGCTCCAGCTGCAGGACGCCGTCCGCGAGGCCGGCGCAGAAGAGGTCGTCACCGTCCTGCCGTACATGGGCTACGCACGCCAGGACGCGGCCTTCGAGCCGGGCCAGCCGGTGTCGGTCCGCGCGATGGCGCGCGCCATCAGCACCGGCACCGACCGCGTCCTCACGGTGAACCCGCACGAACCGGACGTGACCGATCACTTCTCGGTCCCGGCTGAAACCGTCGACGCGGCCGGGCTGCTGGCCGACCCGCTGCCCGAGGACCTGGTCGAACCGGTCTTCTGTTCGCCCGACGAGGGGGCGATCGGCATCGCCGAGACGGTCCGAGAGACCTACGGCGGCGGCGAGACGGACTTCTTCGAGAAGACGCGCCTGTCGGGCAGCGAGGTCGAAATCGAACCCAGCGACACCGACGTCGAGGGCCGGGACGTGGTCCTGACCGACGACATCATCGCCACGGGATCGACGATGTCAGAGTCCGTCGCCGTCCTCGAAGAGCGCGGCGCGGCCCGCGTGTTCGTCACCTGCGTCCACCCGATGCTCGCGGCGAACGCCCACACGAAACTCGCCAGGGCCGGCGTCGAGACCGTCTTCGGCACCGACACCATCGAACGACCCGTCAGCGCCGTCAGCGTCGCTCCCGTCGTCGCCGACTCGCTCTGAGGCGGCGGACTGCCCCAGCAGAGGGATGAAGAGGGCGAGCGTGGTAGTTAGTGCCACGATGGGCGACCCCACGGAGATGCCGGACCGGGCCGCCCCCGAGTCGGCCCGTCGGCGGTTGCTGCTTTCGTTCGTCGCCTTCCTGTTCCTGTTCGGGCAGCCAGTGGTCGTGTTCGCGCTGACGGTGCTGTCGGCGCCGCTGCCGTCGCTGGCCGTCGTCGTCGCCGGAACGGGACTGCTGGCCGCACCGACGGCCAGTGCGTTCGTCCGGGCCGATAGATCGGTGGGTCGTCTGGCGGATTTCGTCCTCGCCGTCGCTGGCGTCCAGATCGTGCTGATACTGCTCGCGCACGTCGCGCTGTCGGACGCCGGCTCGATGGCGACCGTCGCCCGGCCGGCCATCGTGTTCGTCTCCTATCCGGTCGCCTACTATCTGGTGTATCACAGCGGGGCAGCGAAAGCCCTGAACGACAGGTCGCGCGGGTAGCCGTCGCCGGCCACTCGCAGTGGGACCGTCAGAACTGGCCGACGATCTGCGGGACACACCCCACGTCCCGCTTGTAGTAGTCGCCGTGGGCGTCGATGCCGGCGGTCACGTCGACGTCGGTGTAGTTGTCGGGGGCCGGGCCGTCGATGCCCTTCTCGCCGACGGCGTCCTCGAACTCGCGGGTCTCGAAGACGTACTCCAGGACCTCGTCGTCGTCGGCGTAGAAGTTGTCGAACTGCCGGGTGGCGTACTCGATGTGGTCGCCGTACTCGCTGTCGAACCAGCCGGCGTCCAGCGAGGGGGCGTCCCGTGCGATGGCCCCACCGACCAGCGTCACCGATTCGACGGCGTCGGCCGCGCCGAAGTCGTCTTCGAGCGACTGGAGCGCGAAGATCGCGACGCGCGCGCCCAGCGAGTGCCCGACGAGTCGGACCGGACCGGACCGGTCGGTGACGAAGTTCGCCAGTTTCGGCCCGTTTTTCTCCGCGATGTCCTTGGCCGTCGACCAGCCCAGATCCCAGCTGTCGCCCTTGTCCGAGTCCCAGCTGTAGGCGGCGACGTTGCCCCCGTAGCCGTTCTGCTCTAACGCCAGCTGGCACTCGTAGGCCGAGTTCACGTCGTCGTCGTTGGCGTCGTCGTTGTTCCAGCCGTGGACGAACAGGAGGAGTTCGCCGCTCCCGAGGTCGCCCTCGACGTCGTAGTTCTGATCGGTGTTCCCACCGACGAGCGACCCGTTGTCGTCGAAGTGGTCGCGAGTGCTCACCCGCGGGTAGCCGTCCGGTGCCTCGGCGTTCTCCGAGTCCGACTTCGCTGCGGCCGGTCCGGAAAGCGCCGTCACACCGCCCGCACCGACGACCGCCGTCGCCGCTCCCCGGAGGAACGTCCGCCTGCTCACCGCTGTCCGCGTTTCTTCCGCGTCGATGCTCCCAATCAGTGATTCGTGTGAACGAGTCACAGATTGGCATTCACCGCGATACTAATTGTAAATTTTCGCTAGTTTTATATTATTATTTTTTATGCTATGGTGTGAAACGAAATTGTCGTTTATAACTAGCCGTATATGTACGGCAATATATACAGATAGTTGCGATGCTGCTGATGGTTCACCCATCGTGAATGCAGGTTTCCGTCGCTATCGGGGCGCGGTGGATCGTGAATTGGGGAAAAAGTACCGGCTGTTCAGTCAGACGCTTCAGCCGCCGCCAGCGGCTCGACCGCGATCGTCATCGTCACGCCTTCGACTTCCCAGTCCTTCCGGTGGCCGTCCTCGACCGCGCCGAACTCGTCGGCGCGGACCTCCTCGGCGATGAGGCCCTCGTGTTCCCGCACGAGGTCGGCGATCCGGTCGTCGTCGATGTCCAGATCGACAGCGATGCGCTCCTCGATGTCCAGGTCGAGGTCCTTGCGCATCTCCTGGACGCGGCGGATGACCTCGCGGGCGTACCCCTCGCTCTCGATGTCCTCGGTGAGTTCGGTGTCGACGTACACCGACCCGCTCCCGTCGAGAGCCTCGAAGCCGGTGCCGCTGATGTCCTCGGGGGTGTGGCGGACGAACTCGACCATCTCCTCGGTCAGGTCGACCTCGCGACCGAGTTCGTCTTCGACCGCGGCTTCCAGCGCGTCGAGGGACTGCTCGGTGACCCGGGCGTCGTTCAGTGCGTTCATGACGCGGCCGGCCTCGTCGCCGAACTCGGGACCGAGCAGACTCATGTCGGCCTCCGCCGAGAAGGTGATCTCGCCCCAGTCCTCCTCGGGATCGACGACCGTGACCGTGCGGGCGTTGAGCCGCTCGGCCAGAATGTCGGTCCGGTTCGCCAGCGACGCCGTCAGGTCCTCACCGGTCGTGACGTCGACGATGACCTCGGTGACCGGCCAGCGGAGGCTCCGTTCGGCCTGCTGGCGGGCGTTCGAGCCGGCTTCCTCCGCGGCACGGACGGCCGCGACGTCGGCCTCCAGGGCCTCGTCGTGCCAGAACTCTGATCGGTCGGGCCAGTCTTTCATGTGGACCGTATCGAACCCGGCGTCACCCGTGAGGTTTTGATAGATCTCCTCGGCGATAAAGGGCGAGAACGGCGCGAACAGCGCGACCGTCTCTTCGAGGACGTGATACAGCGTGGCGTACGCGGCCTCCTTCGAGGAACTGTCGTCCTCCTCCCAGAGCCGGTCGCGGACGGTCTGGACGTAGAACCGCGAGACGTCCTCGACGACGAACGAAAGCAAGGCGTCGAGCGCCTTGTGCTGCTCGAAGTCCTCCATGTACTCGGTCATCTCGGCGGTGACGCTCTGGAGCCGGGAGAGCACCCACTCGTCGACGAGTTCCGTCTCGGCGTCCCGGACGTCCACGCTCTCGGGGTCGAACTCGTCCATCCGCATATAGGGGAGCGGGAACCGGAACACGTTCCAGAGGATGTTGAGTCGGCGTTTCATCTCGGCCATCTCGTCCCAGGAGAACTTCATGTCGTCGCCCTGCGGGTTGACCGACAGCAGGAAGAGGCGCATGGGGTCCCTGCCGTGGCGGTCGATGGCCTCGCCGGGTTCGACGATGTTGCCAAGCGACTTGGACATCTTCCGACCGTCCTCGTCCAGCGCCCACCCGTGCATCAGGACCTGCTCGTAGGGTACCTCGCCCATCGCGGCCGAGCCCATACCCAGTTGCGACCAGAACCACCCGCGGGTCTGGTCGTGGGCCTCCATGATGAGGTCGGCGGGCCACAGTTCCTCGAAGGTCTCCTCGTCGCTCGGGAAGCCGATGGTTCCCCAGGTCGCCACCGAGGAGTCGAGCCACACGTCGAAGACGTCGCCGACGCGCGTGTACGTGGTGCCGTCCTCGGTGATGGTCAGGTCGTCGACGGTCCCCTTGTGGATGTCCACCGTGTCGGGGTCGATGTCCTGGTCGACCCGTTCTGCGAGTTCCTCGCGGGTGCCGACGACGATGGCCTCGTCCATCTCTCCGCTCCAGTCTTCGGGAGTCCAGATAGGAATCGGGATCCCCCAGTAGCGCTGCCGGGAGACGTTCCAGTCCGGCGAGTCCTCGACGAAGTCCCGGAAGCGCACGTCCCGGGCTTCCTGTGGGTACCACTCCGACTCCTCGATGTTGTCGAGCAACTCGTCTTTGATGTCGGTGACCGTGATGAACCACTGGTCGGTGACGATCTGGATGATGCCCGTGTCACACCGCCAGCAGTGACCGTAGTCGTGGTGGACGGTGTCGCGGGCGAGCAGGTTGCCGTTCGCCTCCAGATCGCCCATGATCGCCTCGTCGGCGTCCTTGACGAACTCGCCGGCGTACTTGCCGGCAGCGTCCTCGTAGACGCCGTCGGGGCCGACGGGACAGAAGATGTCGAGACCGAGTTCCTGCCCGCGCTCGAAGTCCACCTCACCGTGGCCGGGCGCGCTGTGGACCAGGCCTGTTCGATCTGCCTCGACGTAGTCGGCGGTGTAGACCTGGAGCGTCCCCTCGCCGCTCGGGGCGTCGGGCACTTCCTCGCGCAGCGGGTGGTCGTACTCCCAGCCGACCATCTCCTCGCCGGCGACTTCCTCAATTACCTCGTAATCGCCGTAGCCGCCCTGTTCGAGGGCGTCTTCGACACAGTCCTCGTGGAGGTACAGCGTCTCCGTCTGGCCGCCCCGCTGGGCCTCGACGGCCTGATAGGTCGCGTCGCCGTCGACGGCGACGAAGGTGTTGGCTGGAATCGTCCATGGCGTGGTGGTCCAGATAACCAGGGAACCCTCCTTCTCGCGCAGCGAGAACTTCACGTAGATCGACGGGTCCTGCACGTGGTCGTACTCGACCTCGTTGTTGGCGATGGCGGTCTCACACCGGGGACACTGGGAGATAGAGCGCTGTCCCTGCTCGACGAGCCCGCGGTCGTCGGCCTGCTGGAACCCCCACCAGGCCGCTTCCATGTACTCGGGGTCGACCGTCTTGTAGGGGTCGTCCCAGTCCATCCAGACGCCGAAGGACTTGAAGTCGTCCTGGAGCCCCTGGAGTTGCTCGTCGGCGAACTCCTTGCACTCCTCGATGAAGGCCTCCTCGCCGTACTCCTCGATGTCCTTCTTGTTCTCGAAGCCCAGTCGCTCCTCGACTTTCGTCTCGATGGGGAGCCCGTGCATGTCGTAGCCAGGGCGGTCGGTCACGTCGTAGCCCTGCATGCGGAGATAGCGGATGTAGAGGTCTTTGAGCGTCTTGTTCCAGGTCGTCCCCATGTGGGCCGACCCAGAGGTGTACGGCGGGCCGTCGACGAAGAAGTACGGCTCGCCGTCGGCCCTGTGGTCTTTGGTCTGCTCGTAGGCGTCGACCGCGTCCCAGTAATCGAAAACCCCCTCCTCGACCGTCTGCGGGTCGTACTGGTCGTCGACCGGATCGAACCTGCTCATGTGTGCCCCATTCGCGGCCGGGACTAAAGGGGAATCGGTCCGACAGCGGCCCAGGGTCCCATCGGCGTGAAAAAACCGAACGCGGGCGGCTACACCGGGAGGTCCAGGGAATCGGTCTCCAGTTCCGAGAGGACCGTGAGCAAGGAGAACAGGAACAAAAGCAGACACGTGAACCCGAACTCCGTCTCGACGAGCGCCAGCACGCCACGCTCGTCGATCTCCGCGATACACTGCTCGGACAGTTCCTCGACGCCGCCCGCCTCGTCGAGTTCCGCTTCGAGTTCGTCGAGGATGTCGTCGAATGCACTCTCGAACTGGTCGCCGAGAGAGGGAGCGAGGTCCAGCAGCGCGGCCTGGCCGTCTTCGAGTGCGGGTTCGACCGCGTCGTGAATCTCGTCCTCGTTCGAGTTCAGGATGGACACCATCAGGTCGCGAACGTCATCGACTCGCTCGTCGTCACCCCGTATCATCGATTCGACGTCGGATTCGACCGTCCCGTGGAATTCGAGCGAGCCGTGGTTGAGTTCCGTGAGGTGGTCGTCCTCGACGACTGCTTCGAGGTCAGTCACGCACAGCAACTCGGCGTCGGTGTCGTTCCCGACGGGCCCTTCGAGTTTGAGTTCCTCGAGGGTAATCGCGTCGTCGTGAGTCGACAAACCGTGCAGTTCGAGCAGGTCGAAAATCCAGAACGAAAGTCGCTCGTGCGCGACTGGTTGGCCGTCGTCGTGGTCGTCATCGTCGCCACCGGCGGCGATCCCCGACATCGCGCCGACGACGGCCGTCCCGCCGAGGGCACGGAGCAGGGTTCGTCGCGTGTTTTCCAGAGGCAGGTCGTCGAGCGGTACGCCGTCGGTCGAGTTCGTGGAGTCGTCAGTCATGGGTGGAGGGCAGTGTTGCCGACCGGTCTCGGTCGCTGTCGACCGCGTCGACGCTAGCACGCATTCGAACGAATTCGGTCTACCCGTTTGGTTATCTGGCCCCGGAATCGGCCCACCGGGACAACTTACTCGGGTAATGGCTGGATGAGTGGGCGAGCGAACAGATACGAACGGGCAACCGCGACGCAAATGAACGGAGCTGGGAGAGAGTCCGCTTCGGGAGACTCCCAGTCACAGTACGAGCAGAACCGCCGTATAATAGCCCGCACCGACGGCAAACGCCCAGAACCGACTCTCCCGTCGCGCCGGCATTCCTCCTTGCTGGCGTTGAGGACGAGCGGCCCGGAACGAACCGCTCAACTGGATCGCACGGAAACTGGCCGACGATGCCCGAGTTCCCCGACCCCGGGTCCAGGAACCCGCTCGCGACCGACTGCCGGCGCTGTCCCGCGCTGGTCGAGTCCCGGGAGTGTATCTCGTGGGGGAACGGTCCGCTGGACGCCGATCTGGTCGTCGTCGGCGAGGCACCCGGTGCGGGCGACCCCGAGGCCGACCGGTGGCAGGGCGGCAACTGGACTGGGATGGCCTACACTTCCCGCCACTCCGGCCGGCGCATCCGCGAGTTGCTCGCGGACGCGGGCTACGGTCCCGAACGCTGTTATTTCACGAACGCCGTGAAGTGTTTCCCCGCCGACCCCGACGCCGAGTCGCCGACCAACCGGGAGCCGACGGCGGCCGAGCGGGACACCTGCCGGCCGTACCTCCGCGAGGAGATCGAGACCGTCGCCCCCCGGGCCGTCGTCCCCACGGGCAAACACGCCACGAAGTCCGTCCTCGCCATGGACGACCGCGAGGTGAACGGCTTTCTCGACGCCGTGCTGGAGCCGGTCGAGTCCCCCGCGCTCGGAACGACCGTGGTTCCGCTCTTGCACCCGAGCTATCAGGACGTGTGGCTCGGCCGCCTGGGGGACACCCGCGACGAATACATCGAGAAGTTTTCATCAATTCTCGAATACTGCTGAATTATGCTGTTTTACATGCATTAAGACCATCCTAAAGAAGTTCGCGTACTGATATTCGGCGGGCGGCTTATCCGTATCGGTGGGTTACGGGGAGCAAGATGTCCAGAGAGTCAGGGGATTCGAAGAGCGGCCGGTCCACCGATCGCGGTCGGGGGGACGGGCACACCGGCGAACAGTGGTGTAGCGGGCTCGCGGCGGCGGTTCCGGAGAGCGTCTACCGACTCGACGGTGATCGGCACCTGACGGCGGTCGACGACGCGCTCGTCGAACTGACCGGCTACGCGCGCGATGAACTGGTCGGTGAGCACGTCTCGGTGCTGTTCGACGGGGAGGCGTTCGCCCGGAGCGAACTGGCGATCCAGCGGTTGTCGGGTGACAGCGACGGCGACGTCGAACCCGTCGCCGTCACCGTCGCGACCGCGGACGGCGACGCGGTCCCCTGCACACTCCGGGTCGGGGAAGGCGACGGCGGCCGGGGGACCACGGTCGGCGTTCTCACGCCAGCCGACGACCACGACGGGGCCGTTCCGACCGAGCCAGCACCGGCAGTCGACACGGCGGGCAACGAGGGCCGGCAGTGGAAACACAGCCGACAGTTCGAGGGGATGATCGACGCCGTCGAGGACTACGCCATCTTCATGCTGGACCCGGACGGGCGAATCGTCACCTGGAACGAGGGGGCCAGACGCCTCAAGGGCTACGAGGAAGCCGAGATCGTCGGTGACCACGTCTCGACGTTCTACACCGAGGGAGACCGCGAGCGCGGGGTACCCGACCGGAACCTCTCGGACGCGGCCGCCGAGGGACGCGTCGAGGACGAGGGGTGGCGCGTCCGGAAGGACGGCTCGCGGTTCTGGGCCAACGTCGTCATCACGGCCGTCCGCGACGACGACGGCCGGCTCCAGGGATTCACCAAGGTAACCCGTGACATGACCGAGCGCCGGGAGTACGAGCAGCGACTGGCGACCGAGCGGGACGCCCTGGAGTCGGAACTGACCGAGGTGTTCGAGCGGATCACGGACGCGTTCTTCGCGCTCGACGACGAGTGGCGGTTCACCTACGTCAACGAGCTGGCAGCACAGTTCCTCGACACGGAACGGTCGGCGTTGATCGGTGCGGATATCTGGGCCGCGTTCCCGTCGGCCGTCGACACGACGTTCCAGGCGGAGTACGAGCGGGCGATGGCCCACCAGGAGCCGGTCAGTTTCGAGGAATATCTCCCGACGGTGGAGGCCTGGTTCGCGGTCGAGGCCCATCCCTCCGAGAGCGGCCTGTCCGTCTACTTCCGGGACGTGACGGCGCGCAAGCAACGCGAACAGGAACTCGAACGGTACAGACAGTACACCGACGACATCCTCGGTGCCGTCGACGACGTGTTCTACGTCCTCGATGCGGACGGAACCCTCCAGCGCTGGAACGAGCAGTTGTCGGCGGTGACCGGTCGTCCGGACGCCGAGATCGACGGGATGCACGTGCTGGATTTCTTCACCGAGTCGGACCGCAGTGCGATCGCCGAGGCCATCGAGGAGGCGTTCGAGACGGGATATGTCCGGGTCGAAGCGCCGTTCCTGACGAAAGACGGCGAGCGGGTCCCCCACGA
Source organism: Halorientalis salina (assembly GCF_005049285.1). Classification (GTDB taxonomy): domain Archaea; phylum Halobacteriota; class Halobacteria; order Halobacteriales; family Haloarculaceae; genus Halorientalis; species Halorientalis salina. The sequence continues at coordinate 49,229 of NZ_SOSC01000006.1, forward strand.
GTTCGTCGCGTCCAGGCTCGAAGACCCCGACGGGAACCCGGTGCTGGCCGGCGTCGGCCGGGACATCAGCGAGCGCAGGGCTCGCGAGCGGGAACTCGAACGCTACGAAACCATCGTCGAGACCGTCTCGGACGGGATCTACGTGATCGACAACGACGGGCGACTGACGCTCGTCAACGACGCCTACACCGAACTGGTCGGCCTCCCGGCGGACGAACTGGTCGGCAGTCACGTCTCCAGGCTCGTCGAACGGGGGACAGTCGACGGCGATGTCATCGCCCGAGCACAGGAGGTAGAGGCCGAGATGCGAGCGGGCGGTCGGGACGCCGCCAGCCTCGACGCGACCCTCCACCGGCCGGACGGGACCGCGATCGAGACGGAGGCCACGTTCAGTCTGGTCGAAACCGACGACGGGACCGATCGAGTCGGCGTCGTCCGGGACATCAGCGAGCGCAAAGAGCGCGAGCAGGAACTCCAGACGCGGGTCCGCCAGCAGCGGGTCGTCACGCGACTCGGCCAGCAGGCGCTCGCCGAGGACGACCTGGATGCCCTGTTCGAGGAGGCCGCCGACCTGGTTAGCGGGATCTTAGGCAACGACTACTGCAAGGTACTGGAGCTGCTCCCGGACGGCGAGGAGATGGCCCTCCGATCGGGCGTAGGCTGGCGCGACGGACTGGTCGGGAGCGCACACGTCCCGACCGACCGCCATTCACAGGCCGGCCACACGCTCGTCTCGGAGGAACCCGTCGTCGTGCCCGACATGGACGCCGAAACGCGGTTTACCGGCCCGGAACTGCTCACGTCCCACGACGTGCAAAGCGGCGTCAGCGTCGTCATCGGGGCGCCCGAGGACCCGTGGGGGGTTCTGAGCACGCACGACACGGAGACACGGGAGTACACCCGACAGGACGTGGACTTCGTCCAGTCGGTGGCGAACATCCTCGCGACGGCCATCGACCGCACCGAGCACGAACACCAGATCGAGCGCCAACGCGAGCGGCTGGCCGCCCTGAACAACTTGAACGGCGTCATCAGGGACATCGTCAGCGTCCTCATCGACCAGTCGACCCGCGAGGACGTCGAGCAACTGGTCTGTGAGCGGTTGGCCGACGCGGACTCCTACGAGTTCGCGTGGATCGGCGCGGTCGAGGGCGACACCGACGAGGTCGCACTCCGAACGGAGGCCGGCGTCGAGGGCTACCTCGACGACGTGACGATCACCGTCGACGACAGCGAACACAGCCAGGGACCGACCGGGCGGGCGCTCAGGACCGGCGAGGTACAGATCTGTCAGGACGTGTTAACGGATCCGGCCTACGAGCAGTGGCAGGACAGAGCGAGGGAGTACGGCTACCGGTCCTCGGCCGCCATCCCCATCACCTACGAGAACACCACGTACGGGGTGTTGAACGTCTACGCCGACCGACCGGCCGCGTTCGGCGGCGAGGAGCGGGCCGTCGTCGAACAGCTCGGCAGAGTCGTCGGCCACGTCATCAACGCCATCGAGCGAAAGCGGTTGCTGATGAGCGACGAGGTCGTCGAGGTGGAGTTCCGCATCCGCGACGTGTTCGAGAAACTCGACATCGAGGAGGCCGGTGCGGGCGAAATCGAAATCGAGCAGACCATCCCGATCAGCGAGGGATATCTCGCGTACGGAACGGTCACGGACGACGGCGTCGAGACGCTGGAACGACTGGTCGAGCAGTTACCGGACTGGGAAGACGTGTCGTTCATCGGCGACGGGTTCGAACGGCAACGGTACGAACTGCATCTCTCGGAGCCGCCGGCACTGCACATCGTGACGGCCCACGGCGGCCACATCCCGTCGGCGACGTTCGCGGACGGCGACTACCGGATGACGGCCGAACTCCCGCCGGACGCACCGGTTCGAGCGGTCGTCGACGAGGTCCGCGAGGCCTACCCGGGCGCAGTTGTTCTCGCCCAGCGCCGAACGACCGCCGGCAGGGACGGTGACGCCGACAGTCGAGACCACGTCGACCTCGGCGAGTTGCTGACCGAACGCCAGTTCGCCGCCCTGCAGGCCGCGTACTTCGCGGGCTTCTTCGAGTGGCCCCGCGAGAGCACCGGCGAGGACGTCGCCGACGCGCTCGGCATCAGCCCGCCGACGTTCCACCAGCACCTCCGGGGTGCCGAACAGCGCATCCTCGCCGCCATCGTCGAGGGCGAGTCGACCACATAACGCCGCCCGGCAGTTCGCTGGATCGGTCCTACCCTGCCGGGAGATCGCTTTTGCCAATATCGGAAGTCCATCGGGGTAGACGACCGCACACGCGAACCGACCGGCTCCGACGGCCACCGAAGCGTACGAGGTGCTCGCGTCAGCCGGTACTCACACCCTGATCGTCGCCGACCGACGGGCGGCCATGCTGGCGACGCTCGACGACGGGTCCGATCGGGCCGACACGGCCATCACCGGCGACGGCCGAACCAACGACCACCGCAGGGCCGTCCGGGACCTGCTCGGGACGCGGTTCGACGCCGTCGACGGTCACGAACCCGACGCCCGGTCGCCGGCCTCACCGTCGTCCCGGCGGGACTGTTATGACACTGCCCCCAGAACCGGCAGGCACATGGTGTCGATCGTCGACCTGTTCCAGCAGGTCGCCGGAACTGATCCGGTCATCCAGGGCCTCGTCGGTGGCGTCGTCATCGCGTCGCTGAACCTGCTCGGCGCGTCGCTCGTCCTGGTCTGGCGCGACCCCTCCGAGCGGGCGCTGGACGGTGCCCTCGGCTTTGCGGCTGGGATCATGCTCGCGGCGGCGTTCACGAGCCTCATCATCCCCGGCATCGAGCAGTACTCGGGCGGCGACCCGCTGCCGGTACTGGCCGGCGTGGTGCTGGGCGTCCTCTTTCTCGACCGCGCCGACGTACTGGTCCCCCACGCACACTACCTGCTGACCGGCAGCCGGCGGACCGACGCCGCGAACCCGAGCGAGTCAGTCCCGCTGGACAGCGACCGGCTCGCACCGGTGGTCCTCTTCATCCTCGCCATCACGCTGCACAACATGCCCGAGGGGCTGGCGGTCGGGGTCGCCTTCGGCTCGGGCGACGTGGAGGCGGCCGTTCCGCTCATGCTGGCCATCGGCATCCAGAACATCCCCGAGGGACTGGCCGTGTCGGTCGCAGCCATCAACGCCGGCCTGGACCGGCGCTTCTACGCGACGTTCGCGGGCCTGCGCTCGGGTGTCGTCGAGATTCCCCTGGCGGTGTTCGGCGCGCTGGCAGTCCAGGTCGCCCGACCGCTGCTGCCCTACGCGATGGGCTTTGCCGCGGGCGCAATGTTGTTCGTCATCTCCGACGAGATCGTCCCCGAGACCCACACCCGGGGCAACGAGCGAATCGCGACGCTGGGGACGATGTTCGGCGTCGTCGTCATGCTGTACCTCGACGTGAGCCTGGGATAGCGACCGGGTCGCTCCGTTGCTCACGGGCCACTCCGTTCCCCGTTCGCTTCGAGGTCTCTCTCCGGTCGACCTCGCCCCCGGTCGACCTCGCTCGCCGGAATCGGCCTCAAGACTCTTTGGCATCCGACACGTCGAGACGGCAATGGTAACGCGCAGCGGCTGGTTGAAGATCGGCGGTGCGGTTCTGGGCGTCGTGGTGCTGTTGGGCATCGTCGGGGCAGTCGTCGCCGTGACGACGTTCGAGCCCCCGACGGTCGAAGAGTCGACGTACGCCTGGGGCGAGGTGACGGACGAAACGACCGAGATCCGGACCGAAGTCGTGGTGAACAATCCGAACCCGGTCGGCGTGCCGGGGATCGTCGACGTCTCCTACACGGCGAAGCTCAACGACGTGACGCTCGCCGAAGGCGGCCAATCGGGCGTCGGCTTCGGGCCGGGAACCAACAGCATCGACCTCACGACCGAGATGGAAAACGAGCGCATCGCCGACTGGTGGGTCACCCACGTCAACGGCGACGAGCAGTCGACCCTGGCCATCGACGCCAGCGTCGGCGCAGTCGGGGTCTCCCGGGAAATCCCCGCCAAGGAAGACACCATCGAGACGGACATCCTCGGCGGCTTCAGCCAGGAGGGCGAGCGCACTGTGACGGTTCGGAACGACTCGTTCCTGCGGGTGAGCGACCAGACCGCGACGTGGGGTGAAGCCGACGCCGAGACCACGCCCATCACGTTCGGATCGACCGTCGAGAACGTCCACGACTACCCGGTCACGCTGGACGGCGTCGAGTACGTCGTCACGATGAACGGCGTCGAACTCGGCCGCGACCGACAGACCGCGGGCGTCGACGTCGACCCCGGCCAGCGGGACCAACTCGACGTGGAAGTCGGCCTCGACACGCCGAAGATGGCCGACTGGTGGGCCGAACACGTCCGGGACGACGAGCAGAGCAACCTCACCGTCGAGATGTACGGCATCGTCGAACAGGACGGCGAGCGGAAACGGGTCCCCATCCGCCTCTACGACGAGACGCTGTCGCTTGAAACCGACATGCTGGGCGGCGGCGGGACGAACGTGACGAACGTCGGCGGCGAGCGCGCCCAGTCGTTCGAGTTCCCCGAAACCACCGAGACGAACCGCACGTGGGGCGAGGTCACCGACGCCACGACCGAGATCGACTCGACGGCCACCATCGAGGCCCCCGACGACGAGATGACGGACCTGCTGACCCTGGACATCAGCCAGGAGACGACCATCAACGACGTGACGGTCGCGGAGGGAACCCGGCAGGTGTCGGATCTCGCGCCCGGGACGAACCGGGTCGACAGCACGACCGAGATGGACAACGGCGAGGTCCCGACCTGGTGGGCGCGCCACCTCAATCAGGGCGAGCGGTCGACGGTACGAACCGCGCCGACCGCACTGGTCGACGTCGGCGTCACGAAGTTCGACGTGGCCATGGACACCCGGACCAGCACCTTCGAGACCGACCTGCTGGCCGGGATGAACGGTGACCGCAACGAGGAAGTCACCGTCGAGGGACGACGCGCGCTGGTGGTCCAGGGCGTCGAGTCCGACTGGGGGCAGGCGGACCCCCGGACCGCGCCGCTGAACGTCGACGCGACCGTCGAGAACGAACTCCCCGCGGAGGTGGAAGTCACCCGCGTCGACTACCGCGTGACGCTGAACGACGTGGTGCTGGCCGACGACACCGCCCGGAACGTCGGAACGATCGCGCCCGAATCGACCGACACCGTCGGGCTGACGATGGCACTCGACAATCGGAAGATGGACGAGTGGTGGGTCACCCACGTCCCCGAGGAGCGCTCGGACCTGGAGGTGACCGCCGTCGTGACCGTCGACTCACGGGCCGGCAGTACGACCCAGGAACTCGACTCGCTGGGTCAGTCCGAGACCATCGAAACGGACGTGTTGAACCAGAGCGGGAACTAACAGGTACCAGCGGACGGGGCGGTTTTTCGGCGTCAGATGAGGCGGCCGAGATACATCTCGAAGACGGTGAAAAAGACCGGGAGGAGGATCGACGAGAGCAGTCGGACGATGATGCCGACCGAGAGCGGGTAGAGGCTCACGCCGGCGTACTCGTTGTACTCGTCCCTGAGCCGCTGGATTTCGAGGCGTTTGGCCACTTCGTCCATCGTCGCCGCCTCCTCGGCCGCGCCGTCGGCCTCGGCGAGTTCCGCGGCCTCGGTCCGGAGGCGTTTGATCTTCGCGCTGGTCCGTTCGAGTTCCGCCTCCACGATCGCCTGCGCTCGCCGGTTCACGTACACCGTGGGGTAGACGAACGAGACCGCGATGACGGCGACGTAGACGCCGACGGCCAGGTACACCAGCGTCCCGAACCCCCCGCCGATCCCGAACATCAGTGCCAGGGGGAGCGCCAGCGACCCCAGCGAGATCAGCATCGTCGTCCGAATCGCCAGGTAGCCCACGGCGCTCAACCCGCCGAGGCCGTCCGGGTGCAACGGATCGATCTCCAGGTCGAGTCGCCCGACCGCCCGGATCGCCCGGATCGCCGTGATCGCGCCGTGGAAGCCGATCCCCGTCACGATCCCGAACCACGCGACGATCAGGAGGTAGACCGAGAACGCGGGGTCCGCGACGCCCCGGACGCCGATCGTTTCGAGATAGCCGACGTTCAGCGCCACGACACCCACGACGAGGGCAGTCCAGGGCGCGACGAACCGCAGGAACCGGTCGCTGAAGACCCGTTCGTATCGGTCCCCGACCCGACGGACCGCGTCCGGATCGACGGCCAGGCCCGCCGTCTGTTCGACGAACTGGGCGAAGACGTGCGTATCCCAGTACCAGATGGCGGCCGGCCCCACGAACGGGATCGCCATCGCGAGGAGGTGTGCCGTCACGAAGTCGAGCGGTGGCCGCGCCGGCAGCAGGGCGAAAAAGAGGAGCGACAGCACGGCCGGAATCGTCCCGAAGGTCAGGCAGCCGACCAGGAGCGGGTGGTCGACGGTCCGGGCCGCGAAGCCGTCGATCGACTGGGTGATCCAGATTCGGTGGCGAGAATCGGCTGACTGTCCCATCGTCTGTGGACGAATCCGGACAGCACTCCCTTCAAAACACTGACTGGCTCGCGCGCCGAAAGCGAAGATCGTGACTCGGCCTACACCCGTTCGGTGATCGTCTTCGCAGTTAGACCCGCTCGATGATCGTCGCGATACCCTGCCCGAAGCCGATGCACATCGTACACAGGCCGTAGTCCTGCCCGGTCCGCTGGAGGTCGTGGGCGAGTTTCGTCATGAGCATCGACCCCGTCGCGCCGAGCGGGTGGCCGTGAGCGATGGCCCCGCCGTTGACGTTGGTGTCTTCCCAGGACGCGCCGGTCTCTTCGAGCCAGGCGGCGACGACGGCGGCGAAGGCCTCGTTGACCTCGAAGAGGTCGATGTCGCTGATGTCCATGTCGGCCTTGTCGAGTACCTGCTCGGTGGCCGGGATCGGTCCCTTCAGCATGGTGAGCGGGTCGACGCCGACGACCTCGGTGGCGACGATGCGGGCCATCGGGTCCCAGCCGCGGTCCGCGGCGGCCTCCTCGCTGGCGACGAGCACGGCCGAGGAACCGTCAACGATGCCCGAGGAGTTGCCGGCGTGCTGGACGCCGTTGCCCTCCTCGCGGAAGGACAGCGGGAGATTCGAGAGGGTCTCCAGGTCGGTCTCGGGCCGGGGGTGTTCGTCCTGCTCGACGGTGACGGTCTCGCCGTCGAGTTCCGTCTCGACCGGGACGACCTGGTCGTCGTAGTGGCCGGCTTCCCAGGCCTCGCCCCAGCGGTGCTGGGAGTCGACGGCGATCTCGTCGAGTTCCTCGCGGGAGAAGCCGTACTCCTCGGCGATGCGCTCTGCCCCTTCGCCCTGCGTGGTCACCTCGTCGAAGTGCTCGAAGTAGGAGTCCGTGACGCTGTTGCCGTCCGACCCCATCGGGACGCGAGTCATGTGCTCGACGCCGCCGCCGACGAGCACGTCGTGTTGCCCGGACATGATCATGCTCGCGGCGAAGTTGATGGCCTGCTGGCCGGAGCCACACATCCGGTTCAACTGGACGCCGGGCACCTGATCGTCCCACCCGGCCACCATCGGTGCGAGGCGGGCGATGTTCAACCCCTGCTCGTCGACGGGCGTCACACAGCCGTAGATGACGTCCTCGACGGTCTCCGCGCCGTCGAAGTCGTTGCGCTCGGCGAGGGCTTCGAGCGGTTCGGCCGCCAGGTCCTGGGGATGGGTGTCACGGAACGAGCCGTTCTGTTTGCCGAAGGGCGTCCGTACCGCGTCGACGATGACTGCATCGTGCATGGTTGTGAACTGTCATACAGGTGCGAGTCGTATCAGTGTTTCTTCGGATCCCTTACAAACAGTGTGAGAACAGAACTGGAGTTTCCAACGTTCCAGCGGGCAGGTTCGCGAGTTAACGATCGAAGGCAGACAGGTCGCGTGGGATTACTCGACGGTGAGGGAGCCGTCCTGATGGAGATGGATCTCGTGGCCTTCGACGCCGAAGGAAAGGTAAGTCCCGGGGTCGGCGTCGACCAGTCGGACGACCTGGACGGCGTCGACGTAGGCCTCGGGATGGTCGAGGTGTCCGCGTTCGAGGTCGGTCTCCGCGGTCACGGTGTCGACGATAGCCAGACTCAGCGGGACCCGCGTCGCCCCGCCGGCGTCGTCCTCGGCAGTGACGTAGATGGCGTCCAGATCCGTCTCGACGATGTCGATCGGGGCCGCAGCGTCGGGATCGGTCCCGTTGGCCGCCTGGTCTTCCCCCCAGATGTTCGTCACGATGCCGGTGTCGTCGGCGTCGGACTCGCTCTCGGCCTCGGTGTCCTCGTCGGTCGTGCCCGGTTCGGGACCGCCGAGGTTCGCCGGGAGGACCAGGTCGTCGTACTCACGGGCAACCTCGGTGAGACGCGTCCGGGCGGTAACGCCCATCACGTCGACGTAGGCGGCGACCAGGTCACCGACGACGGCCCGGTCGTCCTCGGCGACCTGCGCGACCTGGCCGTCGTCGGTCACGTCGATGCCCTCGACCGAGCGGGCGATGTCGACGGCCCGCTTGCCGAGCATCGTGCGCTGTGTCTCGATGAGGCGTTCGGCGAGGCGTTCGTAGCTACTCATCCTAGGCGGTCGCGTGGCCGCTCATCGTCTCCCACAGCATGTAAAAGCCCGCCAGCAACAGGGCCGTCGCGACGAGATACACCGCGCTCTCGACGCTGCCCGGCGGACGCTCCATCTGCAGTATCTGTGACGCCCCGTCGAGGAGTCGCCAGACGGCGAAGACGACCACGCCACCGCCGGCGACGTAGAGCGCCTTCCCGATCTCGCCGCCGTACGCGCGTGCCGCCTGCACGACGAACCCGACGGCCCCGATCGAGAGCATCACCTGCGCGATGAGACTCGTCGCGTGCCACAGCCCGGGTTCCTCCGCCCCGTTCGCCCCGGTCTGAGCGAGCGCCGGCATGGCAAAGGCGACGCTCCCGACAGAGACGAGACACACCAGTAGTCCGACCCCACGTACCAGTCCGCGAACAGTGCGTGTCATTCTCATGCGACTTTCAGGCGAACCGGTAATAACTGTTTGCCCACAGCGGCCAGTGGTCGAACCTTTCAGCGACGACCACAAATTATTCAAACTATAATTGTTCTAAATTAACGTGTCGTCCCCGTTCGGCCGTCGTTCTCGGTGGGGAGAACGACAGCGCCGAGACCCCTGCACGACCACACATGACGACCGACGCCCTGGACATCGACCGCCCGTCGAACGGACAGCCAACCACGAGCACCGGCCGACTCACTACCCTCCGAGTACGCCTCGTCGAACGCGAACGCGCCCTGTGGTGCCTCGTCGCCGTCGTCCTCTGTGCCGACGTGCTGTCGACCTACGTCGGACTCGCAGTCGGCGGAACCGAAGGGAACCCGATCGTCCGAACGGCCCTCGCCGACGGCGGGTTCGCAGCCTTTACGGCGTTGAAACTCGCCGCCGTCAGTTTCGGCGTCTCGGCCTGGGTCGTGCTGCCGCGACCGAACCGGCTCGTCGTCCCACTGGGGCTGGCGCTGCCCTGGACCGCGACGACGCTGGTCAACCTCGGCGTACTGCTCGGGTAGTCGGATTCGCCTTTGCTCACGGCTCACTTCGTTCACCGCTCGCTTCGAGGCGCTCTCTCCGGTCGCGCCTCGCCCTTCCTCACGGGTCGTGCCTCGCCGTTTGCCTTTCCGAGGCGCTCTCTCCGGTCGCGCCTCGCTCTTCCTCACGGGTCGTGCCTCCCCGTTCGGTTCGAGGCCTCCCTCCGGTCGGCCTCGCTCCCCAAAAACCTCGTCGCCGTCCGAGCGAAGACGTCCCGGCAGACCGACTCGGACAGGTCGCGTGCGAGCAGGCCCGCCCGCTCCTGTTCGTACTCGTAGGGGATGTTCGGGAAATCGGAGCCGTACATGACCGACTCGGAGAGTTCGGCGAGCGTCTCGTCCGCGATAGCAGCAGGGTCGAAATCGACGACCTCCGGCGAGCGCGGGGCCATCGCCATCGTGGTGTCGAGGAACACCTGTTCGTGGTCGCGGGCCATGTCGAGGAACCGGTCGACCTCGTAGGTTCCCATGTGGGCGGCACAGGCCCGCACGTCGGGATACGAGGCGACGAACTCCGCGAACCGGTCGGCCCCGACGTAGGGGCTGTCCTCGAACATCGGTGCCGTCCCGGCGTGGAACAGGATCGGCCGGTCGTACTCGGCGGCCAACTCGAAGGCCGGATCGAGCCGCGGGTCGGTCGGGCCACACTCCTGGACCGGGCACTGGAACTTCAACCCGCGCGCGCCGGCCTCGAAGGCATCGCGGACGACCGACTCGACGGGGTCGTCGCCGTGGACTGTGGCGAAGGGCACGGCCATCTCGGAGTCGGCCGCCCGGTCGAGCACCCAGTCGTTGAGGTCGGCGGCGATGCCGGGCTCGTGGGCGTAGGGAAGCGCGAAGTACCGGTCGACGCCGGCGTCCCGGAGGTGCGCTTCGATCGCCGCCCGGGACGTGGGGTGGTCGAACGACCACCCGGTTTCGGCCGAGAGGACCTCGCGGATGGCGTCGAGCAGTCGCTCGGGCATGAGGTGGACGTGGGCGTCGGTCGCGGGCGCGAACTGGCCCTCGGACATGTCCCAAGCCACGGCGACCCTGCCAATAAATCCGGAGGGCGATCGACCGGGAAACCTTCTTTGTGCGTGCGGTCGACCCCTCGTCCATGTCCGAGGACTGCATCTTCTGTCAGATCGTCGCCGGAGAGATCCCGAGCCACACCGTCTACGAAGACGAGGACGTGTTCGCCTTCCTCGACGTGAACCCGCTCGCGCCGGGCCACACGCTCGTCATCCCGAAGGGCCACCACGAGCGGCTGAACGACCTGCCCGACGACGTGGCCGACTCGCTGTACGAGACGCTCCACGACCTGATTCCGGCCGTCGAGGACGCCGTCGACGCGCCCGCGAGCAACGTCGGCTTCAACAACGGCGACGCGAGCGGCCAGGAAGTGCCCCACGTCCACGGCCACGTCATCCCGCGGTTCGAGGGCGACGGCGGCAACCCCATCCACGCCGTCGGCGGGTCCGCGCCGGATCTGGACGACGACGAACTCGCAGCCATCGCCGAGGACATCGAGGCCGACCAGTAGCGCCGACCTGTCACTCGAAGAACCGTAGGTTTTTATCGGAAAACGAGGGACCCTGAGCCGTGACCACCAGTAGTTCGCTCGCGCTCGTCGGGGTGACGGGGGGCGCGGGGACGACACGACTGACCGTCGAGTTCGGCGCGACGCTCGCGCGGGCGGGCCGGGACGTGGCGCTCGTCGACGCCGCGTTCGCGACCCAGGGGCTCGCGACGCACGTGCCCGGCCGCATCGACCCGGACGTGACCGCGCTCGTGACCGACGCCACCGATCTGGCGCTCGACGCCGGCCTGGCCGAGTACCCCGTCGACCTCCCGGGTCGACTGGCGGTCTGTCCCGCCAGAGCACCGTTCGAGCGGTTGGCCAGGGCGAAGACGCCCGAGGCCGCCCGACAGTTCGAGGACCGACTCGCGACGGCTGCCCGGCAGTTCGACCACGTGATCGTCGACGTGCCGCCGGTGGCCGACAACCAGGCGCTCGCCGCGGTGTCGGCCGCCGACCGCGTCGGCGCGGTGGTGCCGGCGACCGAACGCGGCTTCGACCGGGTACCGGCGATGCAGGACCGGCTCCACGACGTGAACGCGCCGGCCGACGCGGTCATCGCCAACCGGGTCGACGAGGGCGAGACCCTCGAGGGCGTCGACGCCACCGTCCCGGAAAGCGACGCGACCGCGGTCAGTGACCTGCCGGTCTGTGCGGACCCGGAGACGACCTTTGCCCCCGCCGTCGCCGCGGCGGTCGAGACGGCATTCGAGACGACGCTCGACCTGTCCTTCCCCGAGGAGGGGTTGTTCGATGGGTACCGCTGAGGCGATCAGACGGCGGCCGGGAAACCCCTTTACTCGGGGGACTCCAAGTGCAGCCATGGCAAAGGAGTCGTGCGACGGGTGTGGGCAGGGCGTCACGATCGCCGGGGGGATCAGCGATTTCTGGTCGCTCTCGCGGGACAAGACGGAGGGGCTGGCGCTCGAACTCGCCGACGGGTCGGAGTGGTTCCTCTGTAACGACTGCATCGAACAGCTCCCGGACGACCGCGACGTCACCGCGGCGGACGTGCGGGACCTGCCGGAGTGGACTGACGGGTGAAGCCGATGACTTTAGGCTGTCCGGGTCACTTTCCCGGAACGTGAACCCCGCCCGGATACACGATGGCTTCCCCGCGCCCTCCTACCGGGGTGCCCAGGAGCAGGCCCTGGACGACATCCGCGCCGCCTTCGAGCGGGGCAAGGACGTCGTGCTGGTGCGTGCCCCCACCGGGAGCGGGAAGTCCCTGCTCGCGCGGGCCATCGCCGGGTGTGCGCGCCGTGCCGGCGACGCCGAGGCCCACGAGCCCATCGGGGCGTACTACACCACCCCGCAGGTCTCCCAGCTCGACGACGTGGCCGCCGACGAACTGCTGGAGGACCTGAACGTCATCCGCGGGAAGAACAACTACTCCTGTATCCTCCCCGGGGAGACCGACACCCCCGTCGATCAGGCACCCTGCGCTCGCGAGCGGATGTTCGACTGCCAGGTCAAACACCGGTGTCCCTACTTCTCCGATCGGTCCATCGCCTCGAATCGCAACATCGCGGCGATGACGCTGGCCTACTTCATGCAGACGGCCGGGTCGGACGTGTTCGGCAAACGTGACGTGGTGGTCGTCGACGAGGCGCATGGACTCAGCGAATGGGCCGAAATGTACGCGACCATCGACCTCTCGCCGGGCCGGGTGCCGGTCTGGGACGACATCCAACCACCGAACATCGGTGGCGATCTGGACGCGGCGGCCGACTACGCCGACCGCGTGATGACGGTCTGCTCGCGCCGCCAGGAGGAACTCCGGGGCAACGCGGAGCTAACCCCCGACGAGGTGGCCGAACGCGACCGCCTCACGGAGTTGATCTCGGAGCTCCAGTGGTTCCTGGAGGACTACCGGGACACCGAGAGCGGGACGACGTGGGTCGTCGACCAGCCCGACGGCGAGGGCAGCGCCGTCACGGTCAAGCCCATGGCCCCCGAGCGCTATCTCAAACACACCGTCTGGGACCGGGGCAACAAGTTCGCGCTGCTGTCGGCCACGATTCTGAACAAGGACGCTTTCTGTGCCGGAGCCGGGCTCTCGCCCGACCGCGTGGCCCTGGTCGAGGTGCCCCACACGTTCCCCGTCGAGAACCGGCCGCTGTACGACGTGACCCAGGGGAAGATGACCTACGAGGACCGCGACGAGACCCTCCCCGCCATCGCCCGCACGCTCGTCCGGCTGATGCAAACCCACCCCGACGAGAAGGGGATCGTTCACTGTCACTCCTATGGAATACAGGAGCGGCTGGCCGACCAGCTCGCGGACCTCGGCGTCGAGAGTCGCGTCCGGTCCCACGACAGGGAGAACCGCGACGCCGTGCTTTCGACCTGGAAGCGAAGCGACGGCAACGAGGTGTTCCTCTCGGTCAAGATGGAGGAGGCGCTGGACCTGGAGGGTGACCTGGCGCGCTGGCAGCTCCTGTGTAAAGCGCCCTATCCCAACACCCGCGACTCGCGGGTGGCGCGTCGACTGGAAGAGGGCCAGTGGGGCTGGTACTACCGGGCGGCGCTGCGGACGGTCATCCAGGCCTGCGGGCGGGTGATCCGGGCCCCCGACGACTACGGGGCGACGTATCTGGGGGACTCCTCGCTCCTCGATCTCTTCGAGCGCGCGCGGACGGACATGCCCGACTGGTTCGCCGCGCAGGTCGACCGGATGACCGAACCGGACCTGCCGACGTTCGACCCGGCGGCCGCAGTCGGCGACGACGCTGGCGGGAGCAGTCGCTCCCGGTCCCGGTCGCGTCGGCGGTCGTCGGCCGGCGACGATTCCCACCCCCTGTCGGACGTCTGGGAGAGCTAGAAGGCCGAGACAGCCGCGTACGCGATGGGCGAGAGGACCATCAGCAACACGAAGACGAGCGCGATGATCTGTTGGCGGTCCATACTCGAACTCCTTCGTCCACTCAATTATGCCTTTCGAGCGGACAGCCCCATCGAGCGGCTGCTCACTCGATCCTGGCGTCGACGACGACGTGAGCGACGCCCTCGCTGTACCCCTTGACCCGGTGCCGGCCGACGACCTCGACCGTTCGGCCGGCGTCGGCGGCGGCCGCTTCCAGGCGCTCGATGGGACGGTCGAACACCAGTCCCTCGGGCGTCGCCTCGTGCATGTGGAGGATGCCGCCGGGTTCGAGCGCGTCGAACGCGCTGTCGAGGTACTCGTGGGCCTCGTAATACCCCATCACGACGCGGTCGGCCTCGACCTCGCCGGCCACGTCCCGGCAGTCCGCCCGGTAGATGTCCACCCGGTCGTGGACGTCGTTGAGTTTCGCGTTCTCCAGTAAGTACCGGAACGCCGTCGGGTTGTGTTCGGTGGCGGTCACGCGGGCACCGGCTCGGGCCATCGGGAGCGTGAAGTAGCCCACCCCGGCGAACATGTCGAAGACGCGCTCGCCGTTCTCGATGGTTTCGCCCATCCGTGCGCGTTCAGCCTTGTTCCCCGGCGAGAACATGACTTCCGCGAGGTCGAGTGCGTACTTCGTCCCGTGTTCGGTGTGGACGGTTTCGGTATCGCCGCTGCCCGCCAGGACCTCGACGTCGGGTTCGCGGTGCTGGCCGTCGATGCCGCCTCTGGCGAGGACGGTGTCGGCGTTGGCGTGGAGTTCGAGCAACGCTTCTCCGACCTCGCCCGGTCGCGGGGCGTCGCCCACGTCCACGAGGACGACGGTGCCGATGACGGCCCACGACCCGGGCGCGCGATCCAGCTCGTCGTCGGTCCAGCCCCGCTCACGGAGGTGGTCCTCGAGCGTGCGCAGACGCGGCTGTGGTTCCTGCCGGACGACCTCCCGAACCTGGGTACGCTGTGGGGGCTCGGTCACGGGCAGGGCCACCGCGTCGGCTCCGAACGACCGGACGCTCCGGTCGTCGTCGTAGACGCCCTCGGCCTGCAACTCGGCGATCGCGGACTCGGACTCGGGCTTCGGGACGACGGCCGCGAGCGGTTGCTCGGCGGTATCCAGCGGATCGGAGCGAGGGTCGTCGTCAGGCATCCTCAGTCCCGGCCGGCTCGTCGGTCTCGGGCAGGACGTGCAGTCCCGCGCGGCTCTTGAGGACGGGCACGGTGTCGGCGTCGGGGTCCATGTAGTCGGGTCGAGCGATCGTCTTGGCCTCGTAGGTCTCGGGGTCGAGGACCTGGACCGCCCGCTCGTCCTCGACGGTGACGAGCGTCGTCTCCTCGCCGTCCTCGCGGGTGCCCAGGCGGCGGGCCTCGGGGGCGTTCCCCACCTCGTGGGCGGCCTCGTAGTCCTCGCCGGTGGTGAGTCTGGTTCCCTTGAGGTTGCCCCGAACGCTCCGGACGAGGACCGGCCCCTCGTCGTCGTCCTCGGGGTCGATGATCTCGCCCTGCCGGTAGCGCGGGAGTCGGACGGCGAAGGTGACGCGGTAGACTTCGTTGCCGTCCTCGTCCTCGGTGACGAGCGTCTCGGCGCTGGAGAACGATCCCCCGTAGGCCTGGACGATCCGCTGGGCGACCTTCTTGCCGATCTTGTTGGTCGAGACCTTCATGTTCAGCCCCTCGTCGGTCTCGCTGGTCTCCGTGACGAAGGCGTTGCGGTCACCCGTCGCCTCCATCTCCTCGACGACCTCGGTGGCGATCTCCTCGGCCCCTTCGATCTCCGCGTCGGTGGGCGTCCGCTCGTCGGCGCGGACCTGGACGATGCTGGCGTAGTAGTCCCCGGCGATGCGGCCACAGCGGTTACAGGTCTGTTTGGCGATCTTGACGGGGACGACGACCTCCTCGGTGACGCCGGCACCGCGGACGACGCCGGTGAACTGGCAGTGCATCCGGATGGTCGTCTCGTCGACCTGTTCGGGCATCACCTGCCAGTCGACATCCTCGGCGTCCATGTGGATCCCCAGGGCCTCGCTGACCTCCTCGACGGCGATGTCGGTGTAGTCCCGTGCCCCCACGTCGACCCAGCGGTTGCCGCGATGGACGGCCCCGCAGCGCGAACAGGTGCGCACCTCGATGCGCTCGGGAGCGTCCACGAGGTCGAACTCCTCGAAGTAACAGTCGTTACAGAGCACGCGGTCGGGGTCCCGGGGCTCTCCGGGCCCCGGTTCCGGCCGCGCGGCCACGGCGTCCCCACACCGCGGACAGAACTCGCGTGATTCGGTCATTGGGCCACGATAGACCGCTGTCGCGGTTAAATGGCGCGTTCCGCGACAGGTGGCGTCCCACCGCCGACACTCCGCGCTAAAAGATAGCATGCACCAAGAACTATTGTGCCGGACGGCGTGGTACGACCGCTATGCGCGCCGCACGACTCCACGAGTTCACCGACGACATGAGTGAGGCGCTGTCCATCGACGAGATCGACCGGCCGGAGGTCACGCGGTCGGACGAGATCGTCGTCGAGATCGAGGGAGCGGGGTGGTGTCAGACGGACAACCACATCGTCGAGGGCATGTGGCAGGAGTACGCGCCGATCGACCTCCCGCAGACGCTCGGGCACGAGAACGCCGGGACCGTCGCGGACGTCGGCTCGGAAGTCACGGTCGTCGAGGAAGGCGACCAGGTGCTCTGTCACCCGGTGATGACCTGCGGGACGTGCCGGTCCTGTCGGCTTGGCGAAGACATGTACTGCGACGAACTGTCGTTCCCGGGGCTGACGACCGAGGGCGGGTTCGCGGAGTACCTCCTGACCAACGAGCGGGCGGTCGTCCCGCTGGAGGGCGTCGATCCGGTCGACATCGCACCGCACGCCGACGCCGGCATCACGGCCTACCACGCGGCCAAGAAGGCCGTCGAGGAACTCGTCCCGGGCGACTACGCGGTCCTGGTCGGCATCGGCGGCCTCGGACACATCGGCCTGCAGGCCGTCGACTCGATGAGCGCGGCACGGACTATCGCCGTCGACGTCAAGGACGAGGCGCTCTCGCTGGCCGAAGACCTGGGTGCCGACTACACGATCAACCCGACCGAGGAGGACGTGCCCGAGGTCGTCGACGATATCACCGACGGCGTGGGTGCCACCCAGACGCTGGACTTCGTCGGGAGCGACGAGACGACCGGGATGGGGCCGGACCTGCTGGCGGCGGGCGGCGACCACCACGTCGTCGGCTACGGCGGGCACGTCCACGAGCCCTCCCAGACGCTGGTCGACGGCGAGATGAGTTTCCGCGGGACGCTCGTCGGCGAGTACACCGAACTGCAGGAACTCGTTTCGCTGGTCGAGCAGGGCGAGATGCACCTCGAAACCAGCGAGTACGACCTCTCGGAGATCAACACGGTCGCAGAGCGGCTGGAACACCGGGAGATCGAGGGGCGAGCGGTCATCGTACCCTGACCGGCGAGCGCCGGCAGTCGGCAGTGTTCGCCGGCGAACTGGCCGACCGCGCCCTTAATTGACACCGTCACGTAGTGTCGAGCATGCAGTGGCAAGCGGACTGGGGCCTGCGGGCGCGTATGGGGATTACCATGTTCCTGCTCGCCGCCCTTTATCTCCTCTTCATCGGCGTGCTGGCGCTGTACTTCGATAGCCTCCTGCTCATCGTCGTCGTGATGGGGCTGTTCTCGCTGGGCCAGTTCTTCTTCAGCGACAAACTCGCACTCAGGAGCATGGGCGCGAGGGAGGTCAGCGAGCAGGAGTACCCCGACCTCCACCGGACGGTCGGCCGACTGGCCCAGCAGGCCGACCTCCCCAAGCCGACGATCGCCGTCGCGGACACGAGCGTGCCCAACGCCTTCGCTGCCGGCCGCTCCCAGGAGAACGCGACCGTCGCCGTGACCGAGGGGATCCTGGACACCCTCGACCGGGAGGAACTGGAAGGCGTGCTCGCCCACGAACTCGCCCACGTCAAGAACCGGGACGTGATGGTGATGACCATCGCCTCCTTCCTCTCGACGATCGCCTTCCTCATCGTCCGGTGGGGGTGGCTGTTCGGGGGCGGCCGCAACCGACGCGGCGGCGGTGGCGTCGTCGTCGCCATCGTCGTCTCGCTCGTGGTGTGGGTGCTCTCCTTTCTCCTCATCCGGGCGCTCAGCCGGTACCGCGAGTTCGCGGCCGACCGCGGCGGCGCGCTCATCACCGGCCGCCCCTCGGCGCTGGCCTCGGCGCTCATGAAGATCGACGGGCGGATGGACAAGGTACCGACAGAAGACCTCCGCCAGCAGGCCGAGATGAACGCGTTCTTCATCATCCCGATCAAGAGCGGGTTCATCGGGAAGATCGCCCGAACGCACCCTTCGACGGAGAAACGGATCGAACGACTGCGGGAGATGGAACGCGAACTGGAGCAGTTCTGAGGGGACGGCCCCGTCGCAGACGGCGGTCGATGCACTTGCCAGCAGAAGGGACAGTTGGATCGGTACCGATCCCCACAGTATGGGCGACGACACTGACGACTCCGGTCTCACCGACATCGGCGAGCGGATCAGCGGCGACGTCGACAGCGCCACGTCGCTGCTGGGCCACTACTACCGCGGCGAGCTGGATCGGATGAACACCGAACAGACCAGGATGGACAAGACGACCAACTGGGCGATCACGATCATGGCCGCGATACTCGCGTACGTGTTTTCGAGCGGCACCCGACCGCACTACATCCTCCTCGTCGGTATCCTGACGCTGGAGATGCTTCACGTCGCGGAAACCCGGCGGTACAGGTCGTACGACACCTGGCGGTCCCGGGTCCGCCTCGTCGAGGAGGACCTGTTCGCGCCGCTCCTGGACCCGGAACCCGGGGTCACCCACGAGAACTGGCGGCAGGAACTCGGCAACGACCTGCGGAACCCGGCGCTGAAGATGCCGTTCGTCGAAGCGTACTCGCGTCGGCTCCGGCGCATCTACCTCCCGCTGTACCTCATCCTGCTCGCCGCCTGGACCGCCCAGATCCTCGTGATTTCGCCCGGTGGCGGGCCGCTCGATGCCGCCGCGATCCTCGACATCCCCGGCTGGATCGTCATCGGAGCGGTCACGACGTTTACGGCCGTCGTCCTCGCGGTCGCGTTCTGGCCGCGAAAGCGACAGGCAAAGGGGGAACTCAACGAGAAACAGAAAGAGGGCGACTGGAAGGGCGACGAGGTCGATCAGTAGCGCCCGCTTCACAGGTTGTTTCTACGCGCGTCACGTCCGTCGGGACATGGGACTGCTCGACGGCATCAAGTCCGTCCTCGGACTCAGGGCCGAAGCCGACGCGACGCGGGACGCCGACCCCGAGGACCTCTTCGGGATGAGCACGGCATACGTGACGATGGAGGCGGACCTGGGCTACGCGCCGGCCGGCGAGGCCGCCCTCTGTTTCTCCGCGGTCGACAGCACCGACTTCGAGGACGCCGTCGCCGACGTCGAGGCCATTCTCGAAGCCGGCGAGGTCGAAACCGGCACGCAGGCCCGATTCCGGCGGGACGACCACGGCTACGACTGGGTGGTCCTGGAAGACGACGACGTCGAGGACCTCGTGACGAGCGTTCACTTCGCCGCCGACACGCTCGTCGAAACCGGCTTTGGCTCGCGGTTGCTCGCGGCGCTCTTTGCCTTCGAGAAGCGCGATGGCCCGGAGGGACATCGAAACCGAGGCGACGACGCCGCCAAGGACAGTCACCCGGTGTACTGGGTGTACTCGTTCCGCCGCGGGGCGTACTACCCGTTCGCGCCCGCGGGCGACCACGAGCGCGACAGCAGCACGGAGTTCAAACTCCAGAGCGTCCTCGACGGCGAACTCGACGTGGAAGCCGACACGGAGTACTGGTACCCGCTCTGGCCGGACAGCCCCGGACGCCATCCCTGGGAATAGTACCTAAAGCTTCGGATACGTCTCGAATCAGCCACCGCTGTGTCCCACAGTTTCACTTTCACTACGCTGTTAACGAGGCTTTATGTGATAGGGGGGAGAAGCCGGAAGTATGGCAGCAAGCGAAAACCTAGAGGACCTGCCGGGCGTCGGTCCGGCGACAGCGGAGAAGTTAGAGGAAAACGGGTTCGACTCCTATCAGGGCATCGCGGTCGCGAGCCCCGGGGAGCTCTCGAACACGGCGGACATCGGCGAGTCGAGCGCCTCCGACATCATCCAGGCCGCCCGCGAGGCCGCCGACATCGGCGGGTTCGAGTCGGGTGCACAGGTCCTGGAACGGCGCGAGCAGATCGGCAAGCTCACCTGGGGCGTCGACGAGGTCGACGAACTGCTCGGCGGCGGCGTCGAGACCCAGTCCATCACCGAGGTGTACGGCGAGTTCGGGGCCGGGAAGTCCCAGGTCACCCACCAGCTGGCCGTCAACGTCCAGCTCCCGAAGGAACACGGCGGCCTCGAGGGCAGCGCCATCTTCGTCGACAGCGAGGACACGTTCCGCCCCGAGCGGATCGACCAGATGGTCCGGGGCCACGACGACGAGGTCCTGGCCGCCGCGATGGAGCTCCACGGACTCGTCGGCGAGGACGAGGAGGCCGACCCCACCGACGAGGGCCTGCTGGAGGACCTCGTCGAGGTCATGCTCGACAACATCCACGTCGCGAAGGCCTTCAACTCCAACCACCAGATCCTGCTGGCCGAGAAGGCCAAGGAACTCGCCAGCGAGAGCCAGGACGACGAGTTCCCCGTTCGCCTGCTCGCGGTCGACTCCCTCACTGCGCACTTCCGCGCCGAGTACGTCGGCCGTGGCGAACTCGCCGAGCGCCAGCAGAAACTCAACAAACACCTCCACGACCTGATGCGCGTCGGCGACCTCAACAACACGGCCGTCGTCGTCACCAACCAGGTCGCCTCGAACCCCGATTCCTTCTTCGGGGACCCTACCCAGCCCATCGGCGGGAACATCCTGGGCCACACCTCCACGTTCCGCATCTACCTCCGCAAATCCAAGGGGAACAAGCGCATCGTCAAGCTCGTCGACGCGCCGAACCTCCCCGACGGCGAGGGCGTCATGCGCGTCGAGGAAGGCGGCCTCATGAACGAATAGTACCTTTTTTCGCTTCGGGTGCGCGAAGCGCACCTCTCAGCGAAAAAATCTACGCTAAAAAAGCCGGACGCGCCTGCGGCGCGTCCGGTGTCTTCGCGAGTAGCGTGGCGGCGAAGCCGCCACGAGCGATCGGCTCGGAAGACGCTAAGCGTCTTCCGGTGTCTGCATGAGTGCACCGCACGAACGCAGGGCCCTCAGAGCTTTACTCTGACAGTGAACCACGGCGCTTCGAGCCGCGGATGCTAACACAGCCGAATTAACCCGTTTTCTGCAACCGATGTAGCCCGCAGGCACTCGCTACGAACCCGAGACGAGGCCGCAACCGACCAATAGCGTCGGCGCTGAACGGTTTTGGGGCTCGCTCCCGTAGCGTGACGAATGGGCGGAGATGCCTGGCCTGACGAACCCGAGGAACCGTTCGCGGAGTACCGGGATCCGTTTCCGGAGTACCGGAACCCGTTCCCACAGTACACCGAGCCAATCCGACCGCGGCGACGAGCGGAGGGCAGCAAGACCGACGAGTCGGTCCCGCCGGCGCTCCAGAGCGGCCTGCTCGCGCTGCTGGGCGTGGTCCGCATCGGCCTGTTCGCGCTCGCACTCGGCCCAATGCTCGTGTTTCTGGGCGGCGACCGGTACTACGGCACGATCATCACCGCCATCGGCGTCGTGACCTGTACGTACGCCGCCCACCGGTATCTCGTCTATCGGGACCTCCGTCAGAAGCTGTGAGTCAGCCGTTCGTTCCATTTCCCCAGGAGTGAAATCTAAGTCCGTGGAGAGCCAACGGAAGGGCATGGCATTCGAGAAGAACGTCGGCGGCATCGATCGCATCGGTCGCGCAGCACTGGCAGTCGTTCTGACCGTCGTCGCGGTTGGCGCACTACGGTCGGGAAAGCGGTCGACCGGCCTCCTCGCGGGCGTCGCCGCGCTCGGGCTCGGCTTCAACGCGACGACGTGCTTCTGTGGCGCAAACGAGGTGCTGGGCATCGACACGACCAGCGACGAATAGAACGAGAAAAACGCGGCCCGCAGTTTACAGCCGGCGGCCTGCGAGCAGTGCGAGTCCGAGCAGTGCTGTAAGCGCAGCAATCACGCCGAAGCCAGGGCCGTCCCCGGAGGAATCATCGGCGTCAGTGCCGTCCGTCGAGTCCGCCGTCTCGGTCCCGTCCGTCGAGCTCTCGGAGTCGTCGCTTTCAGTCGTCTCTGCCCCATCGTCCGTGGTTTCATCCTCGGACTGCAGCGAGACTGCACGTGTCGAGAAGTGATTGATGCCGACGACGACGTCCGCTGTCGCTTCGGCACTGGTCGATTGCTGGACGAGGAACGCAGAGGAGTTCCCGTTCTCGGTAGCGCTCTGGACCTCGCTGTAGGAGTCGGCCTGCACGGCCGCCTCACCATCGACGAACACCTCGGCGTTCTCGGCGTTCTCGAAGGCCTCGTCAGCAACCGTTATGATGACGGCGCGACCCTCACTCTGGGAGCGGTCGACTGTCGCGTTGACCCTGTTCGCGGTCTGCTGGGTCACGTCGACTGTGGTGTCCGCACCGTACTGGACGACGTTCGCACTCCGCTCCGTACCGTCCTCGGCCGAGTCGGCGGCCTGCTGGAGGTACACTTCGGCGGTCGCAGTCCCGTTGGTGATCATCTGTTCCTGAGATTTGTCGCCATCTGACCGCTCACCCTCGTACTGGCGGTAGACGACCTCACCGTTCGAGCCAGTTCGGGCGCTCACGTTCCCGTCCTCGGACACGTTGACCGCCCCGTCACCGGTCGCGAGGACTGTCGCCTGGGACCCGTTGTCATTCGTGACGACGACCCGCTTGTCACCCTCGCTCTGGGCGCTCGAAGATTTCGAGATGCCCATCTGGACGGCCTGACTGTCGCCGCCAGACCGAACCACCATCACACCACGCTGGTTGTCGTGGGCCTCGATGGTCGCACCACTGTCAGTTGTGATCTCGGCGTTCCCACCGGCCTGCAGCGACGAGGCGAGGCTCAGTGCAGACGCCGAAAAGCCGACGTCAACACCGACGTCGAGACCACCGTCGTTCGAGTTCTCACTCGCGGACTGGACCGTGAGGTTCTCGACCACTGTCTGGCCGTTCACGCTGTAGTTGACGACGGCGTTACTCTTGGTTTCAAAATCGACGTGTGCGCCTGCCTCTGCACTCGCGTTGTTCTCTTGTGTTGTAGCCGCAGTTGCAGGTGTGACCGCAGCCCCCATCGAAACGACAAGCAATACTGCCATCACTGATACTTTCAGTTTCATTATATACAGACTGACAAATCCCATACATATATCGTTTCTGGCCATTCGCGCCCGAGAGAAACACTCATGCATCCAGCTATCGTCAGCTATGAGTCGCCATTACAGTCAAATTATTGTTAATAATACAGAATGGATTCAATACCGATATATTCGAATCCCACTATCGCAAAGAGAACACGAGCATCCGCCGCCGGAGGCGGCGGTTCACTCGACGCTCACCCACAGGGTTCGCGTCGAGCAGTTTTTAGCCCAGGTTTTTGCGATGGGGGATACCCGCAGGCAGCTTCGCTGCCGAGGACATCCCCCGACGTAAAAAAGTGGGTTAGAACGGCCCGGGGCCGCCGGGACCGCCGCCCATGCCGCCCATACCGCCGCCGCCCTGGCCGCCGCCCATCTGTTTCATCATCCGTTCCATGTCGGCGTCGCCCATGCCCTGGAACTGGTTGAGCGTCTTGGACATCATCTTGTGCTGTTCGAGCAGTTCCTGGACCCGTTCTTCGGAGGTCCCCGACCCGCGGGCGATCCGCCGGACCTGGCTCGACCCGATGGAGCGTGGCTGTTCGAGTTCCGTCTCGGTCATCGAGTCCATGATGATGTCGAACTCGCGCATGCGGTCCTTGGTGACGTCCATGGCGTCGTCGGGCAACTGGTCCATCATCCCGCCACCCATGCCGGGGATCATGTCCATCACCTGGTCTAGGGGCCCCATCTTGTCCATCGCGGACATCTGGTGGCGCATGTCCTTGAGGGTGAACTCCCCCTCCAGCATGTCCTCGGGGTCCCACTCGCCCTCTTCGGCCTGGGTCTCCTCCATCGCGCGCTCGACGCGCTCGGTCAACTGCTTGAGGTCGCCCATCCCGAGCAGTCGGGAGATGAACCCGGAGGGCTCGAAGCGCTCGATGTCCTGGACCGTCTCGCCGGTCCCGAGGAAGGCGATCGACGAGTCGGTCTCGTTGACTGCCGCGAGGGCACCGCCACCTTTCGCCGTCCCGTCGAGTTTGGTGATGGCGACGCCGTCGATGCCGATCGACTCCTCGAACTCCTGGGCCTGGTCTTTCGCCGACTGGCCCATCGCCGCGTCGATCACGAGCAGGTTCCGGTCGGGGTTGACCGCCCCGTCGATCCGCTCGATCTGGTCGATGAGTTCCTGGTTCAGCCCGTCCCGACCCGCCGTGTCGACGATGCGAACGTCGGCAT
This sequence comes from Halorientalis salina, assembly GCF_005049285.1. Classification (GTDB taxonomy): domain Archaea; phylum Halobacteriota; class Halobacteria; order Halobacteriales; family Haloarculaceae; genus Halorientalis; species Halorientalis salina. The sequence goes on from NZ_SOSC01000006.1 coordinate 73,742, forward strand.
CGCTCGTCGCTTCCAGGCCGTCCTCGGCGATCTCGACGGGATCGTCCGCGTCGGGGTCGCCGTAGAAGTCCACCTCGGCGTTCTCGGCCATCTGCTTGGACTGGTCGTAGGCACCGGGGCGGTCGGTGTCAGTCTGGATGATCGCGGGGCGCAGCCCCTTCTTCGAGAACCACCACGCCATCTTGGCGGCGGTCGTCGTCTTCCCCGACCCGTAGAGGCCGGCGAGCATGATCGTCTGGGGTTCCAGCGGGAGTTCGGTCGACTCGCCGATGAGTCCGACCATCTCCTCGTAGACCACGCGGAGTACCCAGTCGCGCGCGGACGTGCTGCTGGGCGGTTCCTCTTCCAGAGCGCGGGTCTTGATCGAGTCCGAGAGGTCCATCACCAGACTCGTGTCCACGTCGGCCTGGAGCAGGGATCGCTGGATCTCCTTGACGACGTCGTCGATGTCGTCCTCGCTGATGCGGGATTTCCCACGGAGGTCGTCGAGCGTCCCCCGAAGCGAACTCCCTAGATTATCGAGTACCATAGTTAGTTACACGGAAGAAGCCCCTCAGGAGATAAAGACCTTTTCCAGTCCATCTTTTTCTTCGTCGGGTTCGCCTCCGGCGAACCACTCCTCGAAAAACATGGGTGAAAAAGGCGCGACTTCGCTTCGCTCGTCGCGTGAACCGCGCTCGCAGCGCTCGCGCGGATGCTGGTGGTCAGTACAAGGCGCGTATGCAGCACGTCGCACACCGAGAATCGGAGCCATCTGATTCGGTCAGTACAGTGTCTCAGCCACACGATGGTGACATCCGTTCAGCAACTGTGTACCGTGAGTCGCATAATCAGGACGTTCTCTCATGAAGATAGAGCAGAGAGACGAAAAGTGAGAGACCGCCTGTGATTCCCGTAATTCCCATTGTCGTGAAATGATTCGGAATAACTACGTTCAGCACAAAGAGGTCGAAAAAGAAATGGATCGATACCCAAATAAGAGCCACTGCTGCTGCATCGCGGAGTGGATGCTGTAATAGGGAACTAGCCATTTGATTGACTTGAATTCGCCACTTGCAAATGCTTTCTCACTGTGGCACATCCGACGCTGCTGGTCGTCTCGGGATAATCGACTTGGAGCGAGAATGATATCATTCGGCGTTCTGGGTCGTCATCACTTCTTGCTAAGTTCGCACACACAGTGAGTGCACAAGCATCCGGCGCGCTTGCGCGCCGGTTCACCGGACGCGAGTGCAACGAGCGTCCGGCGGTTTTAGTCCAGGTTTTGCGACGGAGTGGTTCCGCAACGAGCGCCGACGGCGCGAGTGAGGAAACCCGAGGGAGTAAAAAGTGGGGGTGCTACTCCTCGTCGAAGCCCAGCAGTCGGTCGACGATTACTTCCGGGTCGAACGGTTCGAGGTCGTCGTAGTCCTGGCCGGTCCCGAGAAAGAGAATCGGCTTGCCGGTTACCTGGGCGATGGAGATGGCCGCACCGCCCTGGGGATCGGCGTCCGCTTTCGTCAACACTGCGCCGTCGATCTCGGCGGCATCGTTGAACTCCCTGGCGCGATTGACGGCGTCCTGGCCGGCGACCGCCTCGTCGACGAACAGCGTCATGTCCGGGTCGATGACGCGGTCGATCTTCTCCAGTTGGTCCATCAGGTCGTTGCTGGTGTGGAGGCGTCCCGCCGTGTCCCCGAGGACCACGTCCACGTCGTTGGCCCGGGCGTACTCGACGCCGTCGTAGATGACCGCTGCCGGGTCCGACCCCTGCTCGTGGGAGATGATCTTCCGGTCCAGGTTCTCGGCGTGTTGCTGGAGCTGTTCGTTCGCGCCGGCGCGGTAGGTGTCGCCGTTTGCCAGCACCGTCGAGAACCCGCGCTCTTCGAAGTACTGCGAGAGTTTCGCGATGGTGGTCGTCTTCCCGACGCCGTTGACGCCGGTGAAGATGATCGTGACGGGTTTGTCCGCCGCCGCAATGTGCTCGTCGAAGTCGAACTGGCCGACGCTGATGACGTCGACCAGCGCGTCGTGAAGCGCCTCCTCGACGACGTGGCCCGTCGTCTTGACCTGCGCTCGGGTCTCCCCGACGAGGTTCTCGCGAATGCCCTCCAGGATGTCCTGGGCGACGTTCATCTCCACGTCCGAGGACAGCAAAGCGAGTTCGAGGTCCTCGAGCGGCCCCTCCAGATCTTCGGGTTCGATGACTTTCTTCCCGGTCGCGGCCAGTTTCGCCCGCTGCATCAGGCCGCGGTCGCTCGATCCGTCGTCATCGGACTCGCCGTCCGGAGTCTCCTCGTCGCTATCGGACGGTTCCGCGCCCTCGGCGTCGACGGCCGCGTCGGCCTCGGACTCAGCCGGGGCGTCCGGGTCAGCTTCGCTCGCCGTCGGCTCGGCGTCCTCGTCGAGGTCTTCCTCCTCGACCTCGGCTTCCTCCTCGACGTCTTTCTTGAAGCTGCTGAGCTTGTCTTTCAGTCCGTCGAACATGTCGCCTTATTCGTCGCCGCCTTCTTCCTGTCCCTGCATCTGGGCCATCTGCTGTTGCATCTGCTGTTGTTGCATCTGCTGGGCCTGCTGTTCGAGTTCCTCGCTCTCGGACTCGATCTCGGCGATCTCGGAGCGGATGTCCTCGATGCGGTCGTCCAGCGTGTCCTTCTTGTTCTCCAGCGTGGTGGCTGCGTCGTCCTGGCCGCGTTCGGCCGCGTAGCCGCCACCGAGGCTGACGATGACCTCGTCGATGTCCTGGATCTCCGCGCGGAGATACGCGCCGCCGCCGAGCGGGACCTGCACCGTCTCGCCCGTGTCCAGCGTCTCGATGGCCTCGATGGCCTCGTCGACCGCCAGTTTCTCGTCCTGCAGGTCGTCGATTTCGCCTTCGAGCGTCTCGATCTCCTCTTCGAGCGCCTGGATCTCTTCTGCGAGCTGCTGAAGCTGGCCGCCGCCACCGCCGCCACCGAGGCTCATTGGGCGACCTCCTCGATTTCTACCTGCGTGCGCTTGAGGCCGTGTTTCGACCCGAACTCCGTGTAGGTGTGCTCGGTGGCTACGTCCTCGTTTTCGGCCTCGATGTCCTTCTCGAACGTCTCCCAGCCGTCGCGGGCTTGCCAGCGACCACTGACAGTAAACTCGGTCATACCCATGGATGCGGCATCGACGGGGAAGAACCTTGTCGTTCTCGGCTCCCACCCCACCGACGCCGAGCACTCGACCGGGGACCGGACGTGAACCGAGCGGCTCGCTGGCTCGCACCGCAGCGAGCGGAATCGCCAGCGATTTGATCACCCGGTGGAACCCACGAACGTGTCACGAACGCTCGACGCGTCGCTTTTCGTCCTCCTGGCGGTACTGTGGGGACTGTCCTTCCCCGCGATCACGGTCGGACTGGAGTACCTCCCGCCGCTTTTGTTCGCGGCCTTCCGCTACGACGTGGCAGCGGTCCTGTTGCTCGCCTACGCCGTCGTTCGGACCGACGGGTGGTGGCCCACCGGCCACGAGAACCTGGCGGCCATCGCGGGCGGCGGCCTCTTCCTGGTGGCCGGCAACGGGCTCCTGTTCATCGGCCAGCAGACCGTCCCGAGCGGCGTCGCCGCCATCCTCCAGGCGCTCGTCCCCATCATCACCGCGCTGTGGGCGCTCCTGTTGCTCGGCGAACGACTTTCGACCGTCGGTTCGCTCGGCGTCCTCGTCGGATTCCTCGGCATCGGCTTCGTGGTCCAGCCCGACCCATCGAACCTGCTGGCCGGCAACACCGTCGGCCGACTGATCATCGTCGGGCAGGTGGCCAGCGTCGCGCTCGGCGGCGTCCTGGTCCAGCGAGCGGGACCGACCATCGACCGACTCCCGCTGACGGGGTGGTCGATGTTCGTCGGTGCCGTCGTCCTGCACCTCGTCAGCCTGGGTACCGGGGAAGTCCCCGGCGCCGAGGTCACCGCCCCGACCGTGATCGGGGTCGTACTCTACCTCGGGGTCTTCTCGACCGCCATCGCCTTCCTGATCTACTTCACGATCCTCGAAGAACACGGCGCCTTCGAGGTGGCGCTGGTCGCGTATCTGGTCCCCGTCGTCGCGACCGTCGTCAGCGTGTTCGTCCTCAACGAGACCATCGGCGCGCTGACGCTCGTCGGCTTCGGCCTGGTGGCCGTCGGCTTCGTCATGGTGAAACGCCGGGCGATCCGCAACGCGGTCACCACCACCGGCGTCGGCAGTCCGTAGTCACGTCCTCGCGGCAAAAGCGCAACCGCGCCACATCTCGCGGGTCACTCCGTTCCCCGCTCGCATCTCCGTGGTTCTCGCTACCGCTCGAACCGCGCCACGTCTCGCGGGTCGTGCCTCCCCGCTCGCATCTCCGTGGTTCTCGCTATCGCTCGAACCGCGCCACATCTCGCGAGTCGTGCCTCCCCGCTCGCATCTCCGTGGTTCTCGCTATCGCTCGAACCGCGCCACATCTCGCGAGTCGTGCCTCCCCGCTCGCATCTCCGTGGTTCTCGCTACCGCTCGAACCACGCTATCCTTCGAACCCGTCCTCGCGGTTCCCGTCGGTCACCGCTCGGTATCCGAGGTCTTCGCTCCGCTCAGACCTCGCCTTCCTCCACGGTTCGCTTCGCTCACCGCTCCAGTACGAGGGCTCGTTTCACTCGCCCTCGCCGTCCTCGAACCGGAACACACCGTCGCGCTGGACGACCTCGCCGTCCACTTCGATGCGCGAATCCTCGCTCATGTCGACGATCATGTCGACGTGCTGGGCACTCTGGTTCTGCTCGTTGTCCTCGCCGACGTTGGCCTCGTAGGCCCGGCCGACGGCCATGTGGACGGTGTCGCCCATCTTCTCGTCGAACAGCATGTTGTAGGTGAACCGGTCGATGTCGCGGTTCATCCCGATACCGAGTTCGCCCAGGCGACGCGCGCCGGGGTCAGTCTCCAGAATGGACGTGAGGGTGTCCTCGTTCTTCGAGGCGCTGTGCTCGACCACTTCGCCGTCCTCGAAGACGAGCCGGGCGTCGATGACCTCCTTGCCGTTCTGGTACACCGGCTTGTCGAAGAGGACTTCGCCCTCGACGGACTCGGGAACGGGCGCGGTGAACACCTCGCCGCCGGGGATGTTGTGGGTGTTCGTGTCGTTGAGCGCGACGTTGCCCGCGATGGACATGGTCACGTCCGTCGTCTCCCCGGAGACGATGCGGACCTGCTGGCCGTCGTTTAAGATGTCGACCATGTGTTCCTGAAAGGCCTCCTGTTCGTCCCAGTCTTTGAGGACCGCGTCGTAGACGAAGTTCTCGTAGGCCTCGGTGCTCATCTCGGCCAGTTGGGCGTTCGATGGCGTCGGGTGCTGGGTGAGCGTCCAGCGATCGGAGAGGCGCTCGTCCAAGATGGGGCTGTGGGCCTTGTCGTACTCGGAGGTGACCTCGCTGTCGACGTCCGAGGTCTCGGTGACGTTCTCGTTGGCGCGGATGACGACGTGACAGTCGGCGGCTTCGACCAGCGCCTGCTCGTGGGCGGGCGTCTCGAACTCGACGCCGGCCCCGTCGGCGGCCCGGAGGTACCCCCGGATGGCGCGGCCGCTCCGGTTCGTCCGGATCGCCAGCGGGTTGGCTCCGCGGTCGCCCGCGAGTTCGTACAGCGCGACCACGAGGTCGTCCGCGGCGGGTTCGGACTTGATGACGAGGTCGTCGCCGGCATCCAAGTCGATGGCGTCGGCGAGCACCTGCGCGTGCTCGCGGATACGTGGATCCATACCGAAGCCCTGGGGCGGTGTGTGAAAACCGTTTACGGATGTGACACCGCGGCCGCTCGCGGGGTCGCCGGCTCTCACCGCCTGCCGTCGCGACTCTGCTCGACGCCCTCTTTGAACCCGGTCGCGATCCGCCGGAGAAACAGATAGACGGCGAAGACGAACGCGAGCATCAGACCGACCATCCCCACCAGGATCGGGTCAACCATACCGGCCGGTTCCCGTCCTGAGGGCAAAGACGTTTCGACGTCCGGTAGGGTCGTCCCCCGAGACGATGGTTCCCACGAGGGCGAAGAAAGGAACAAAGTTGATGCCCTTTGACAGCAAACGGGCCGACGATGTCGCTCCTGCCCTCCGAGCCGGACACGTCGGCGGTCGAGGAGACCGAACCCCGTGTCATCGACGTCAACTCCGACGACGCCGACGACGTCCTCTCCGCGCTCACCTCCGATACCGCCCGGGAAGTGCTCTCGGCGCTCCACGAGGACCCCGCACCGCCCGCCGAACTGGCCGACCGCGTCGACACCTCCCTCCAGAACGCCCAGTATCACCTGAACAAACTCGAAGACGCCGGCGCAATCGAGGTGATCGACCAGATCTACTCCGAGAAGGGCCGCGAGATGAACGTCTACGCCCCCGCCGACCAGCCCCTGGTCATCTTCGCCGGCGACGAGAACCAGTCCTCGGGCCTGCGCGCCGCCCTCTCGCGCTTTCTCGGCAGCCTCGGGATCATCGCGCTCGCCAGCGTCGCCATCCAGGAAGTGTTCGGCGACGGCATCGTGAACCTCTTCGGCGGTGGCGGAGGCGGCGGTCCCGGCGACCGAAGCGGCGCTCCCGGCCCCGCACCCGGCGGAAACGGTACCGAGACGCCGACGAGCGAACCCGAGTCCACCGGGGCCAACGGCACCGAGGACGGCGGTATCGGGATCGCCAGCGAGCCGACCTCGACCGACTCCCCCCCGGACACGAGAGAGGCTGCCGAAGAGACCGCACGCACGGCGACCGAGGCGGCCAACGAGACCGTCCAGAACGTCACCGACACCGCCGGGTCGAGCGGGCCGGACGCCGCGGCCGCCGCCATGGCGCTCGAACCGGGCGTGCTCTTCTTCCTCGGCGGCGTCACCGCCCTGGCCGTCGTCGCCGGTGTCTGGTACGTCGCGAACTGACGGCCCGGCCCGCGGACGATTTCCTCTCGGCACACTGTCCTTAAACAGTCTAGTGGGAACCAATCGCATCCGAAGAATAGATAGAGAAAGTTTATGAACGATCCTGAACGATCCTGTAGCATGCGACTCCTGAGTGCCCTGGACGAGACGGTGGGAGCCCACAGCTATCCGGCGACGACCGAGGAAGTCATCGACGAGTACGGTGACCTGGAACTCGAACTGCCCAACGGCAACGAGACGCTCGAAACCGTGCTGAGCCGACTCGACTCCGAGACGTTCGAGCGGTACGAGGAGCTCCAGATGGCCACGATGAACGCCATGAGCAACAACGCCATCGGCCGGAAAGGGTACAGCGACCGGGACCCGTCCTGTATCGGCGAGGACGGCCACGAGCAGATCTCCTTCTGAGCGCCCGTTTCCGCTAGAACGGCTGGTTCCACCGTCCGTACGGGACTCGATAGCGTCCGACTCAGCGATCTGATCGTCGGCGAGCCCAGCTGAAACGGGACCAGCGTCGTCTCACTCGACGTCGTGATTTATAGCCACGCACCAGTCTGGTTGTCGTTGCCACGACCCCCTCACGTCGGCACGCTCCCGACCGCTCTCCGGGATTCAGGGATCCGAATACAGACCACCGTTACATTCATAGGTGGCTGCCGATTAGTATGAGTGTGAGTACCAATGTCGATGGGAGCCTACGACGACGAAGAACACGAACGGCGTGAGCGGAAAAACAGCGAGGTCGACGCGGACTTCGACGACGAGCGGACGAACTATCACGGATCCATCGAGTACGACAGCGGCGAGTCGACCGAGGAGTTGCTCGACCAGTTCGAGCAGATCAAATCCGAGTAGCGGTTCCGGGAGTTGTTCTGTCCGTTACCGTCGGAGGAGGAGAATCGACACGCCAGTCACCAGCGTGACGGCCACCACGTGACCGACCACCGCAGTCGCCAGCACCGGAAAGTCCGCGAGGAACGGGACTAACACGAGTTGTAACAGTCCGAACCCCATTGTCTCGGCGTCCGCTCGCTGGAGCGCCGCGGCGGTCTCGCGGTCGAACTCGAAGCGGACCGACCGCCACAGCGCCGCGACGCTCGCCCACCAGCCAGTCCCGATGCGATAGCAGACGTCCCACAGGACAAGGAGCGTGAGATAGACCACGAGCACCGGCGGCTCCGACCCCAGGAGCCCCTCCAGCAGCGACGCCTCGGCGTACCGCGGCGCGAACACGAACAGGTGCGTGACCAGGGCGACGTAGGCCAGGACTGAGAGCACCATCTCGATGCTCGACCCGAACAGCAGTCGTCGATAGGGCTCGGGAACGGCCTCCCCGCGCACGAGGCGGCCGATGCGAACCATCTCGACGCTGCCGGCCGTCGCCACGACCACGGCGGCCGTGGCCGCAGGGACGGCCATCCAGACGTCGTAGACCGCCGCCAGCACCAACACTGCGCCCTCGAAGAGGACGAACTGGATGGCCACGGCGAGCCGGGTCGAGAGGGAGAGTCCCGGAAGCGCGCCGATGATGCTCTCGTAGGCCCAGGTGTCGCCGTACTCCGGCTCGGTCACTCCCCGTCACCCGCCGTGGCCGCCGGCTCGTCCGTCGACGCTGGATCGATCGCCGGGTCTGCGACCGCCTTCGCGACCGCGGTCTCGAACGGTGTCAGCTCCACGGGCAGGTACTCGCGAATGCTATCGTCGTGTACCACCACGGCGTTTTTCAGCCCGAGGATGAGCGGATAGGCGACGGACTTGGGCACGTCAGTCACGAGGTTCACCCAGTACGCCGAGAGCTTCGGCGTCAGCACCGGCACCGGCAGGATGACCGGTTTCCGCCCCGTGACGACCCTGGCCGTCCGCGCCATTACTTCCTGATAGGTCAACACCTCGGGCCCACCGATCTCGAAGGTCCGCCCCGCGGTTTCGGGTTCGTCCAGCGCGCCGACGAGATACGCGATCACGTCGTCGATAGCGATGGGCTGGCAGCGCGTGGCGACCCAGCGCGGCGTCACCATCACCGGCAGCCGCACCGCGAGCTGGCGCACCATCTCGAAACTGGCGCTCCCCTGACCGATGATGATCGCCGCCCGGAGGCTCGTCAGTTCGAACTCGCCTTCCTGCAGGACGCTCTCGACCTCCCGTCGGGACTGGAGGTGCTGGGAGAGGTGGTCCCGTTCCTCCCCGAGACCACCCAGGTAAAAGGCCCGCTCTATCCCCGCGTCGTCGGCGGCCTCGACGAAGTTCCGGGCGGCCACGCGGTCGCGTTCGGCGTAGTCCGCCCCCGTCCGCATCGAGTGGACGAGGTAGTAGGCCGCCTCGACGTCCCGAAGCGCGGCGTCGAAGCTCCCCGGCTCCAGCAGGTCGCCCTCGAATACCTCGACGTCCTCGGGACCGTCGTATCCGGTTCGGTCCCGGGCCAGAATACAGACCTCGTGCCCTGCAGCCAGCAGTTCGGGAACGAGTCGACCACCGACGAAGCCCGTCGCACCCGTCACCAACACGCGCATACCAGCTAGCAGGACCGACGCGACTTAACTGTGGGTCCACACGCAACGTCGGCCACTCGGCTACGACTCGCGCAGGTCACTGACGCTACTCACTCGTGGTGTTTCCCACAGAGCGCTCGTCTACGACTCGCGCAGGTCGGAAACACCACTCATCGTCTCCGCCAGTGGATCGTCCCCCTCACCGAGTCCCGACGACAACTCCGCGGCCACGGCCTCCCGAGCGTCGGGAATCGGGTCGTGCGTCTCGACGTACGCGGCGAGCGCGAACTCGCGTTCGGTCGCGCCGGTCAGTTCCAGCGCCTCAGTGCGGGCGAGGTCCCCGTGCAACCAGTCGCGAATAACGTCTCTGGCCGTCGGACCGAGCGGCGTGACCTGCTCGCCCAGCAGGTGCAGCGTCTTGGCGGCGGTCGTCGGCGCGATACCCGCTACGCGAGCGGCCGCCCCGATCGCCCGACCCTCGGCGTAGACGTCGACGACCGTCGCCGCCGCCTCGGCGTCGCAGGGCAGCACCGACTCGTACTCGGCCAGCCGCTCGGACAGCGGCGCGTCCGTCTCGTCGACGGTCGCGACACCACAGTCGCGCTGCTCGGCAGTCACTTCGACCCCCGCCGCGATGTCCGACAGCCCCATACTCGGAGCTTTCTCCATCTCCCTGAAAAATGTTCGTGATCTGGACCGATCCAGCACCCGGTCCACGAGGGGCACCGTCAGTCGGTGCCCTCAAGCCGCCGACGTGCGAGCGTCCGAACGTGGCCACACAGGTACCGCACATCGAGCCGACGCACGTCCTCGTCCTCGGGGGGCTGGACGACCCAGAGCGCGACGCGCTCGTGAGTTGTCACACCGCCGTGCTCGCGGCCCTCGATCACGCCACGTCGGTCGACGTGTACCTGGACGCCGACCACATCGCTGGCGTGTCGCTGGGATCGCTCGCTGACATCGGCGAGGCGTTCGACCTCGTGGCCGACGGCCAGTACCGGGGAGAGATCCCCGAGGGTGCCGCCCACCTCGCACAACTGCTCGACGTGCGACAGTTCGAGGAGATCGCTGCCGTCGAAGGCATCGTCCTGCGTCGGGCCGACATCCCGTTCCTGGTGTATCGGCCGGACGACCGACTCGTCGAACTCGACGCGAGCAGAACGGACGATGCAGTCGAGGACATCCAGCGGGAGACCGGGGACTATCCGGTCGGACTCTTCGAGGCGACCCCGATAGTGCAGTGGCGAGCCGACGGCCGCGAGTACGCGCTCGACCCGCCGGCAGTGACAGTCGACGACGCCGCCTTCTCCCTCTCGAACCTCGCGTCCGTGACCCTCGACCGCGAACGCCGTCGGATTCACCTGGCCTGGGACGCGACCGAACGGGGTTTTCTCAGCCGACTGGCCGCGAGGTTCCGACCGTCGCGACCGACGACGCTCGCCTTCGAGGACGATCCTGCCTTCGAACGCATCGCCCAGGAGTTCGAGTCCGTCGGGGAGACGCTCGGCGTGCTGTCCGGCGACGGGATCGACCGTTTCTGACTCCCGAGGAGACTCCGAGACGATTGACCACCCGACGGCACGGCCCATGGTCGGCAGGAAGGTACCGGTTACCGGTACGTTCGGATGCCGAGTTCGACCCGAAATCCGGGGTTTCGTCGTCTCTTTAAATACTACTCGGCGAGAAGTTCCGAATGTACGATGGAAACGATTTCACAGTGCTGTCCGGAATGCGACGGACAGCTCCGTGAGGGGGATAGAGAGACTGTCTGTGTCAGCTGTGGGCTCGTCGTCGACGAGGACAACATCGACCGCGGGCCCGAGTGGCGGTCGTTCGCGGACGACGAGACGAACCGCGAGCGGACGGGCGCACCGCTGACCCGGAGCCGACACGACCGGGGGTTGTCGACCGAGATCGGGCGGGAAACGCGGTTGAAAGGCCGAAAGCGTCGGCAGATCGCCCGGATGCGCCGCCAGCACAACCGCGCTCAGATCTCCTCGAAGCGGGACCGCAACCAGGTGTACGCCTTCGGGGAGATCCGGCGGCTCGTCAGCGAACTTGACCTCACCGAACACGTCCGCGACCAGGCCTGTGTCCTGTTCGAGTCGGCCCAGTCCGAGGACCTGCTTCGGGGGCGTTCGCTCGAAGGATTCGCCGCCGCGGCCGTCTACGCCACCTGCCGGACGGCCTCGATCTCCCGGACGCTCGACGAGATAACCGCCGTCGCCCGCGCGAGCGAGGCCGAACTCACGGCGGCCTACGACGCACTGAACCGGGAACTCGGACTCCCGACGGGTCCCATCGACCCCTCGGAGTACCTGCCGCGGTTCGCCAGCGAACTCGACCTCCCCCAGGCAGTCGAGCGCCGCGCCCGGGAACTCGTCGCCGAGGCCACCGAGCGCAACCTCGTCAGCGGCCGGAATCCCTCGGGGGTCGCCGCAGGCTGTCTGTACACCGCCGCGCTCGACCGCGGGCACGACCTCACGCAGGCTGCCGCCGCCGAGGTCGCCGACGTCACGCCCGTCACGCTCCGGGCGACCTACAAGGACGTAAGCGAGGACTGAACCGACGCCGCGACTGACCGAAGCCGTTCTGCAGCCGTACTCTCCGGTGCCGCCTGCGTCACTGGCATCCCATCAGCCTGTGCGCGCTCCAGCGACGGCGACGGCGGCACGGGCGTCACGGGCGCACCGAGTTCGAGCGCGATGCGGTCTCGACAGCCAGTCCCGTCGGCCCGGTTCAGGACGACGCCGACCAGTCCGGCGTCGAGTTCGCGAGCGAGTGCGCGCGCCCGAACCGCGTCCGAGAGCGCGGCCGCCGTGGGAGTCGTCACGAGCACGCAGGCCTCGGCCACACAGAGTGCGAGTCCCACATCACCGCCCATACCCGCCGGGCAGTCGACGACGACCGCGCCGTACGCCGCTTCGACGGCTTCGACGGCCGAGACGAGTTCTCGGGGGTCGGTCGCTCGTGCCCCAGCCAGCGACCGGCCACAGGGGAGCAGTGCCACCGGCGTCCCCTCCCGGACCGCCTCGACCGGACTGGCACGACCGGCCAGCACGTCGTGGAGGTCCGGCCCGCGCTCCGCGGGGAGGTCCGCCATCCCGAGGTCCGCGTCGACGACTACGGCGTCAAGGGCCGCACCCAGGTTGTACGCGACGGTCGATTTCCCGACGCCACCTTTCCCGCCGATGACGGCGACGATCATTGGAGGCGCTCGATGGGTTCGACCGGAACGGTGGCCGTCTCCGCACGGTCCGCGAGCGCGCTGGCCCGCTCGGCGACGCGACGCAGGTCCTCGGCGTCGGCGTCGAGCCGGTCGGCAGTGTCGCGAACGCCGTCGAGCCCACCGGCCCGGGCGAGTGCGTCCGCGACCGCCGACAGCCGCGTCGTGCCCGACAGCGCGTCTGCCAGATCGAGACGCGCCTCGACGGCCGCGAACCAGTCCTCCACCGCTTCGGGACCGGAGTCGGTCAGCCGCGTCTCGACGTCGTCGCCACGATCCGTCGTCCCTGCCCCCGAATCGGCCGACGGGTCTTCCGACAGTTCCGACGGAGTTCCCCTCGTAGTTCCGGACGGCTCCCCCGCCGTCTCCGGGACGGTGTCCTCGGCAGCCTCAGACGTCCCGTCGGCGTTCGCTTCCGAGTCGGTGGTCGACAGTTCTTCCTCGGCGTCGGGGACCGGAACCGCGTCCCGCGGCGGCCGCGGCGAGCCGAGTTCGCGAACGACACCGTTTGGCGTCTCGTCGACCGACGGCACCGCCGACTTCGGTTCGAAGGTATCGTCGACCGACTCGGGATCGACCGGTTCCGCCTCGACGACGGCAAGCGGCGGGTCCGCCGGCGGGGCTGGACTGGCGTAGCCCAGCGCCCGCGTCTCCCCGGCGGCCAGTACGCACTCGAAACACGCGTCGGACCAGCCCGCGGCCGGGACGCCCCGTCGTCGCGGCGGCCAGACCGGGCCGTCCAGTCGGTTCTCCACGCGGACGCGTCGCGGCCGGTCCGGGTTCTCGATCCGGCCGGTCACGAGCGTGATTCCCTGCTCCTGTGACGCCGTACAGGTGAGCGAAACCATACGCCGTCTGGCCGCGGTTTCGGACTTAAATTACAGCCGGACGACCGGCGCGTCGAGCCACGACGCCGCCGCCCCCTCGCTCTCGAACCGGTCACATTCGAGCACGACCGGGGCAGCCAGGTCCGCCACGCGCCCGATCGCGAGCGCCGCCGTCACCGGGTCGGCCTTGAATGGGTCGGCCGGCGTCGGACCGGGGACCGCCGTAACCGCGTCGGCGTACGCTCCGTCGACCCGTTCGACGAGCTGTGCGCGGGCCGCCCGTTCGAGGTTCGCGCGTCGGTCCTCCAGTCGCATGCGCCGCTCACGGGCGTCCCGTGCCTCGCGAGCGTCCTCGCGTGCGGCCACGAGCGTCTCGCGTGCCGCGGCCGCCGCCGTTTCGACCTCCGAGAGTTCCCGGACGGCCGTCGCGAGTTCGGCTTCCAGTTCCGCCGGCTCCTCGCCCCGCTCGCGCGCGGCCTGGACGCGCCCGCGCAGTTCCGCGACGCGCTCGCGTACCCGTTCGGTCTCGGTCCCCCGGTCACTCGCCGCCTTTCTCGCTGCCCGCGTCGAGACTGACGGACACGATAGCGCCGAGAGTTTCACCTCGACGGCGGCGATCTCGTCGTCCTGCGGGGCCGAGTGCCCCAGGGAGCGTGCCGCGACTGCCAGCGCCGTCCGTGTCGAGAGCCCCATCCCCGGCCGGACGTACCCGACCCGCTCGTGGATCGCCCCCGGTGTCGGCGCGTCGATGGCCACCGGCGACGCCGCCCCGCGGACGGCCGCAACCACGTCTCGGCCCGACACGTCGAGGTCCCGGACATCCAGCGCACGACCACGGAGAACAGTTCCGTCGTGAGTGATTTTCATAGGTCCCGCGCTTTCATCGATTCGGGGTCGGGGTGATCGGTGCCGACCGCGAACTTCGCGTAGGGCGTGCTGGGATGATCGCGGTCGGCGTAGGCGTCGGCCGCCTCGCGGACGGGTTCGGGGACCGCCTCGAACTCGTTTAAGGGTCGCGTCCGCTCGATCTGAACGTCGCTACCGTGTACGGCCCGGAGTCGCAACGCGAGGAAAGCCCCGAACTCCGTGTCGGCCAGCAGCGCCGCGCGGCCGAAACGCCGCACGACCGTCTCCTCGTGGGTCTTGCAGGCGTTCCGAAGTGTCCGGCGGGCGGCGCGCGAGTACGTGACGACCAGCAGCACACGTTAGCCCGCCCCTGGACACGTCAAAAATCTATCCAAACGGTGGAGAACGCGCTCGCCGTGGTTCACTCCAGAGGATAGCGCGACCGTACCGACGGCTCGCCGTCGCGGAGGTCGACGCTGGCGTCGAACAGGGAGAGCACAGTGTCGATCGTCGCCTGGTCGTGTGCCGTCGGGTCGATGTGGAAATGCGAGACCGCCCCGGCGCTGTAGAGTTGCCCCGTCAAGGCGTGCAGGAACTCGTAGGCCGTCTCCAGGTCGACGTACTGGAGCAGCGAGGTCAGCGAGTCGACGCAGACGGCGATCTGTTCGCTGCGGCCGGAGACGAACTCCCCGACCTTGATACCGATCCCGGTGAGGTCGCTCGGGTTCGAGACGTGCTTGATCGCCCGTGAGTCGATATCACCCGCCTCCCCCGACCCGACTGTGTCGCCAACGACGATGGCTCCGAAGCTGGCGGGGTCGGCGTCGTGGTGGGCCCGCCACTGTTCGAGACACTGGCTGGCCGGTTTCGTGAACGACACCCACAGGACACTGACCTCGTCGGGCGACCCCTGGCTCAGCAGGTCGACACAGACCTCGTCAGTCCCCCCACTCATCGACGGTGCACCCAGCAACACGTTCGTCGCATCCCCCAGTTGATCGTGCAGGTCTTGCATCTCGCGTTGCTCCGAATCCGTTGGCTGTATGTTAGCTGTCGTCGCTAAAATCCTTCGGGTGATTTCAGGCTCACCGCTTTTCGCCGGTGCCAGCCGCCGTGATCTCTTCGACGTCGAACTCGACGTCCTCACCAGCCGCGTCGAGTAACGACCGGACGCGCTCGCGTGCCTGTCCCTCGCCCGTCGCCATCACCACCATCCCGTCGACACGGGATTCACCGCTCGCCCGATAGGCCGACAGCTCACCCTCGAACTCCGTCGCGTAGGTCCGCAGAACGCCGCGAACGCGGCGTTCGGCCTCCGAGAGGTCCGCCTCGCCGCTCTCGAAGGCCGCCAGCGCCTCCTCGACGTTCCGCAGGGCAGAGATCCGGTCCATCACGTGGTCCGCAGGTGGTCGTGGCTCGGCTCGTACACCTCACCCTGTTGTTTGAGTTTCTCGATCTCGTGTTCCGCCTTCGACGGTTCTACCCCCGCCTCCTCGGCACGCTCGAGGACCCGTTCGATCGGTGCCCCCTCGTCGTACTCCTCTTCGATCTCGCCGATCAGCGTCTTCAGGTTCTTGATCCGGTCGCGCTGGGATTTGGAGGTCCCCGTCTCGATGACGTCGGCGTCGAGTTCGCCCGTCTCGGGGTCCATCCCGATCGACTCCAGCGTCGTCTGGACGATCTCGATGACCCGCTCGGCGTCCCCGACCTCGACCGTGTCGGACAGTCGGATGCGAGCACTCGCCTCGGCCAGTCGAACCAGCGCCTCCAGCTTTCGGGCTGTTACCGGCACCGGCGCGTCCTCCTCGGTCCCCCGCGAGCGCAGGTCGACGTAGAACTCCCGAATCGTCTCCTTTGCCTCCTGGGTCATCGTGGGGTAGACGTTCCGTTTCGCGTACGCGATGTACTTCCGCAGGAGTTCGGCGTCGATCGTCGGCGCGACCTCGTCGGTGACCCGCGCGACCTCCTCCTCGGTGTAATCGGAGGCGCTCGTCTCCTCGCGGTGCGTGTTGAGTTCGCCCGCGTAGTTGGTCGTCAGGATGTGTTCCGCGAGGTTCCGGTCGTCCTCCTCGTCGGGCTTGTCCGTCACCGTGAAGATGAGGTCGAAGCGCGAGATCAACGCCGGTTCGAGGTCGATCTGCTCGGCAATGGGTTCGTACTGGTCGAAGCGCCCGTACTTTGGGTTGGCCGCTCCGAGGAGTGAGCATCGACTTTTCAGCGTGGCGTTGATACCAGCCTTAGAGACACTAATAGATTGCTGTTCCAATGCTTCGTGCATAGCAGACCTGTCCTCGGAGTTATGGACGACCATGCAATTGGCAACGAAATTATGATTTCCGTCAACAGTCAGGTCGTATACACTCTCAAACTCGTGGTCGTCGGTAGTCTGTACGTCCGCTACCCGAACGAGTTCGACATCCTCGCCGCCGGCCCGCACTGACAACTGCACAGAGCCCCCATCAGTCGAAGTCAGAGTCCCGCCCTTGGGCACGTATACCAAGTCGTCTGCATCGAGAGCCGACGCCGGTTTCTCGACGCGTTCGCCGTCCTCGAATACGAAGAATGGGTGATCGTGTGTCGCAGTCAGTGTCTCACCACTCTGGAGACGGACACGAGTGAGTTCTGCTGGCGAATCGTACTCGTGGATCGCCGTCACTGGCCGACGGACGAGTTGCCCGTCCTCGGTCATCGTCCACGCTTCGTAGTCGAGATCTCGGATCGTCCGACCGTTTGATAGTTCTTCGATAGTCCCGTCCGCTGCCGCCTCGTGGGCAAGGTCACGGATACGTGAAATGCGACCGTTCCCCAGATGAACCAGTGTGTCTCCGGTTACACACCGCATCTTGTCGAGCTCGTCGACCGCAGCGATGCCCTGATCGGCCAGTACAAGCGCTCCAGCCTCCAGTGTCCACTGCTGGCCGTCACCGAAATCGTCGCGAACGGCTGCGGCCGTCAACCCTGCAGAGGAGGAGCCTTTCCCTGACGTATAGACAGAACGTGGCGCAATATTCCGAATGTACTGAAGCATGGCCGAATTGTGCGAGACGACACCGTTCGAGAGGTAGTTGTGCGTCCCGGCCACTTCGAGGTCGTAGACCCAGTCGTAGTCCGGTTCGACGGGTTCTATCGCCTCGATGCGGTCCCATCTGACATCGCTCATTACGAGGTTACGGAG
Organism: Halorientalis salina; assembly: GCF_005049285.1. Taxonomy (GTDB): domain Archaea; phylum Halobacteriota; class Halobacteria; order Halobacteriales; family Haloarculaceae; genus Halorientalis; species Halorientalis salina. Next base: position 91,178 of record NZ_SOSC01000006.1, read on the forward strand.
GGCGCGGACATCATCTTCGACGGAGAGGGCAGAGTCAATGCGGTTAAGAACGACGTCCGCCGCATCTTCGACATGTCCTCCATCCGGGACTGCCTCGTTGCGCTCGTAGTAACTGATAGCGCCCTGAGAGATTTCCATCCCTTCGGCGAGAGCCTGTTGCGAGATGGATAGCTCACGACGAATCGTCTCGATCGCGTCCCAGTCTCGCTCGATAACCCGTTCTCTCGCCTCGTGGAGCCACGCGAGACGATCTTCGAAAGCCGAGACGGCGGTCCGAAGGCTGTCACGACTCGGATTTCGGTCGCCGCGTTCGTAGTGCTGGTACGTGGTTCGGGGAAGCCCGCAGTCCGATTGGGAAAGGGCCAATCGTCGACGGATTCGGCGTAGCTCCTCGCCTACGTCCGGCACGATATCTGTATTCGTGTTCCGGGGGACCCCCTCGAACGCTTCACTGGCGGTGCGTTTCCTGTCAGTGACGAATCCAACCGACGTAACGTACTCGGAGAAGTCGTCACCGCTAATCCTGAGTCGGTAGCTATCGTTGTGTCGAGGTTCGATGGTACAGGAGATACCAAGCGAGAGCAGGAGCGAACGGACACCTTCGAGTAATTCTCGACTCATCGAAGCAACGGTAAGTTCACGCTGTTTTGTCGAAACGTGACCTTCCCCCTCGATGAAGGCGCGCAGGAACGCCGTCTTGATTTCAGTACTCGCTCGGAACAACGGCTCGGGGATTCGCTGTTGGGCAGACCCGTCTAGAATCGCGGGTTCGAGATTCGAGAGGAAACTTGCGAACTCGCCAGACCCACAGCGGACGACCTTTGCGCTCTTCTCGGGCCGTGATGCGGTAACCGAGTAGTTCAGTCCGAGGCGGTCGAGGGATTCGGCCGTATCGTCGAGTACCTCCTGGTCCTCGTTCGTAACCCGAACGTCCCCTCGGCCGTCCTCGTACGTGACGTGCCCCTCTGCGATGATGTAGCCGACGAGGCGAGCCAACCAAGGAGTCCACTCGTCGGGTAAGTCAAGTCTGACGGCGTTTGGTGACTCGGAAGCGGTGTACTCAGTTATCAATGTGTCATCAGCGGACGTCTGGATGGATCGAGGAGTCGCAATGAATGTCCCCTCCTCGAGATCTTCTGCCGGAAGTGAAGCAAACTGACCGTCAGACTGGACGAAGAGTGGATGTGACGGCGTCACTTCAAGTTCGCGTCCGCTCGCCGTCTCGACACGATACATCCGCTCCGGGGACTCCCGCTTCCAGACTTTCGTTGCCCGTTTCTGCTCGATTCGTCCGTCGGCAGTCAACGACGGGACTTCGATATCGATCTCATCGTAAACGCCATCATCAATCGGCTTCGAATCGTCGAGATTCTCCTCTACGAGTTCGCGAATCGGTACTCGTTCTCCGTTTGAAAGCGTCACTTTCGCATCGCCTTTCAGACACTTCCCGGTACCAGGGTCCCCGATGAGCAGCATATGCAGGTCGCCCCGAATCCGGGAACCGTCGGGGAGGTGCTTCGTGACGCCGGAGAAGAGCTGGAGGATCATCGCCATCTTGGGCTGTTCGTAGCCGTAGATCGAAGGGGCGATGGACTCGACCATCTGCTCGTAGATGTCTTCTTGCTCCGAGAGGGCGACGATCTCCTTTTTGTCCTCGTCGGTGATGTCCATGTCCTCGAACTGCTCGTCCTCGATCTCGACGGCGTGGCCCTCCATGTACACGTCGAACATCGGGGACTTCTCGTTGCCCTGGCCGCGCTGGTCGAGCTGGAGGACGCCCGAAACGCGGACGTGATCGCCGGCCGTGACCTCGCCGGTGATGTCGTCCTCGATGTTCACGTCGATGCTCTGCGGGGTTTCCCCGCCGCGAAGCCCCTCGGGACTCTCCTGGACCCGGAGCTTCTGGGCGTCGACGAACTCGGACTGGTCGTAGTTGATGCGGAACGGCCCCTGCCGTTCACAGCCCTGGCACTCGTGGGGTTCCTGGAAGTCGCCGGCGGCCTGGGGGATCCGTGTCAGGGTGCCACAGCGCTGACACTCGAAGGCGGCGGTGGTGACCTTGGGTCGGACGTCCGTGGCCTTCCGGACGATGCCCTGGACGCTGATCAGCATGCCGCGGTGGTCGGCGCGGATCTGGCGGATCTCCGTCGTTTCGGGCAGGTTCGTGACCCGGACGTGCGCCTGCCCGAGTTTCACGTCGACGGGCAGGTCGTACAGGCGCAGGGCCTCCTCCGCGTAGTCCTGAAACTGATCGGGATGGTTGCGAACGTCGTCGGCCAGGTCCGGGTCGAACCGGTACAGTTCCTGCCAGTCGACGTAGAGGGATTTCTTCTCGTTGGGGTATTTCTGGGCGAGGTCACCGATCTCGTTGCGGCAGTAGTTGCGATAGAACTCCTCGAAGAGATCGATTACCTCGGTGTCCTCCGCACGTGCCATTGCAGTGATGCAGGGGTTGTGCGCACTCGGGTAAGAAGTTTCGCAAGGCGCACTGGAGGTGAAACGGAGGGGGCTGGCGACGTGAGCTGTCGGTGAAGATACATCCGATAGTCAGAATTAACATCGTGGTCGAGATATCTCCGAGGTGATGCGCCGCCGAACGATCCTCGCTACTGTCGGAGCCCTGTTCTCGGCCGGTTGCTCGGAGATCGTCCCGCCGCCACAGACGACGGTCACGGACGGGGCGCCGGGCAGTGCGACCGACGAGACCGCCACGGGAACTGTGCCGACCGACACCCTCCAGACGACCGACGGATCGGAACCGACGACCGACCAGCACACCGACACGGCGACCGACACGCCGTCGGAGAGCGAACGGGAAGTCGCCGGCGCGATCGAGACCGCACGCGGACATCTGGCGGAGTCGCTGTCCGGGTATCTGGCCTTCGCCGAGACGAGCGAGCCGACGCTGCTCGACGTGACCGCCGCGACGGACGTCAGCGTCTCGAACGTAACGAGTCCGGCCAGCGACGCCCGCCAGGTCCTGAACGGAGCGCCGAGCTACGTCGACGAGGACGTCGAACGCCTCTCGGGCGTCGCGGACTTCCTCACGACCGCCATCCGGTGTCAGTCGAACCTTGAGGGAACCTACTCGAAGTTCGAGTTCGTCCACGGCCGCCTCTACGCCGAGCAGTTCGCAACCCTTCCCGACCAGCTCAGCCAGTTGCGCGACCGCCGCGACACCGCCGAGAGCCACCTCGAAACCCTCCGGTCGGAGACCGACCGGGCCGACATGCAGGCGTTCGATGCCCTCTCCGAGGACGACTACGACCGGAAGGTCGAACAACTGCAGCGGGAGGTGACTGCCTTCGGCACGCTCGCGAACACCGTGGAAACGATCGCCGACGGTCTCGAAGCCTTCATCGACGGGAACGACGAGTTCACCGACGAGGACTACGACAGCGCCGCCGAGTTGTACTCGACCGCGACCCGGACGTTCGGCACGGCCAACGACACGCTGAACGCGCTCGACACGCCGGAATCGCTCGCGTCAGCAGTGTCCGAACTCCGTTCGGTCACGAACGCGCTCGCGACGGGGGCACACGACCTCGCTGACGCCGCCAGCGCGGCCGACGAGTACGAATGGGACACACACGACCAGGAGTTCGAGAGCGCGGTCTCGCAACTGCGGACCTCCGAGGTCGCCGTCGAGCGGATCGACAGCGTCGGCGAGATCATCGCACACTACGAGCAGGAGTTCTGAAAGCAGCGGACGGGTCCGAATCCTCTTCGAGCACCGGTCGACCCCGAGTTCTCGTCCGTTTTCCGCCCACCTACAGCGCCAGGAGTTCCTGAATCGTCTCGATCTGGTCGTCGGTGTTCAGCGACGGCGCGTGGCCGCAGTCGACTTCGAGCGTCTCCGCGCCGGGCTGGACCTCCTGCATCCGTTCGTAGGGCTCCTGTGGGAGGATTTCAGAATTCTGCCCTCGAAGGATCAAAATCTCGGACTCGATGCGCTCCCAGACCGCCCACGGGTCGGGGCCGTCTTCGTCGTCCTCGTCCTCGACCAGGATGTCGGGGTCGTAGGCGGGCGCAACCGCTCCGTCGCTTGTCCGTCGCGCCGACGTGACTGTGAGTCGCCGCCACTCGTCGTCGCTCATGGCACCGAACCGGCCCTGGTAGAGGTCCCTGTAGTACGCCTCCAGTTCCGTCACGCGGTCGAAGGTCGGGGGGTCCGGGACGTACTCCATGATCCGTCCGAGCGCTTCCGGCGAGGAGTCGGTCTCCGGGTTCGGTGGCATGTCGTTGACGACCAGATGCGTGATGCGGTCGGCAAGCGGGCCGGCGGCCAGCGCCATCCCGAGCCCGGCACCCATCGAGGTACCGACGTAGCCCAGGGAGTCGAAGCCCAGTTGGTCACACAGTCCGACGAGTACCTCGACCATGGCCCCGTTCGTGTACCGCTCGGACGGCTCTTCGGCCCACTGGCTCAGTCCCCGGCCGGGCATGTCCGGACAGACGACGTGATAGTCGTCTTCGAGCGCGGCCGCCAGGGGATCGAAGTCCCGACCCACGCGCGAGAGACCGTGAACACAGAGGACGGGCGGGTTTTCGGGGTCGCCCCAGGCGGAGTAGTGGAGTTCGAAGTCGTCGACGGTGATAAACTGGTCGCTGCGAGCCATGCCCGTCGGTTCACCGGGCTCCCTCAAAAGTCCCGGTCCAGGCACGCGTGAGAGAACCATCACCACAGTGCCGCCGGACCACGACCGTTTAGTACCAGTAGCCACCTGTACTCTACACCATGGGATTTGGAAGCTACGATGAATCCGAGCAGAAGGACCAGAGTGTCGACGAGGACGACGAGACCGAGGCCATCAACGTCCACGAGAACGACACCGACGGCGAGGTGTCCTTCGAGACCGAGAAATCCACCGACGAGCTGGTCGACCAGCTCCAGCACATGAAGACCGACGACGACGAAGACGAGTAAGACGCTCTCCGAATTCCTCAGTTTTCTGCGCTTGGCCCGTTCAGGAACAATGCCACGATTCCGCAGCGAGAACGGTCAGTCTACGCGACCGGCGTCCGCTCCACCACTTGACCATCGTAGGTCGGGTACTGCTCGACGATCTCGCCCTCGTCGAGGTCGCCCTCCTCGATCATCTCCTCTAAGAGCCACCACGCGACCTCGACGTGGTCGGACTTGACGGTGTAGAACTCCTCGGGGACGCCCAGGGACTCGAACCGGTCGCCGTCGACCATCGCCTTCCCGTAGACGAGGGTCCCGTCGTCGGTCACCTCGTCGAACGGCCGGCGAATCGTCCGGGCCATCCGCTTGAGCCGCCGGCGGTGCTGGGCGGCGTCCTTGAACACGGACGTACAGAAGTACACCTTCTCGTGGTCGCCCATCACGTCGAGGATCTCTTCGCGTGATCCCTCGACGGCGCTCATGTGGCCGTCTTTCAGTTCGTAGCCCTGCTCTTTCATCCGGCGGAAGTTGCCGTCGGACATCTCGAACTCGTTGATGTTACAGAACTCCGCCGCGCCCTCGTCGATGAGTTCGAGGAACTCCTCCTCGGGCCGGATGCCCGGGATCTCGAAGGCAGGCGTCAGCCCCTCCTCGCGAGCGATGTAGAGGATGTCCTCCCACTCGGTTTCGTGGAGGTCGCCCCACAGCTCGAATGGCGGGTGGAAGCGAATCTCGTCCAGGCCCGCTTCCGAGAGCTTTCGCATGTTCTCCCGACCGCCGGTGATACCGGTGTAGAGGTGCGTGTGGTGGTCCTCGCCGAACTCGTCTTTCAAAAGCGAGAGATACCGGGTGGTCTTGGCCATCGCTTCCTGTGGCTCACCACCCGTGATAGATGTTCCCAGGGCGTCCATCCGCTTCGCTTCGGTGATGACGTCCTCGTCGTCCTCGACCAGGCGCTCGTTGGCGTAGACGTCCGTGACGTTCTTGCGGTTCTCGCCGAGCGGACAGTAAAAGCAATCGCGCTGGTCACAGTAGCCGTAGACGAACAGCACCATCTTGCCGCCTTTGGCGCACTGTTCACAGCCCTTGGAGTGCATCGGTTACTCTCCCTTCCCGACCGAGCGGCAAAAAGCGTGCGACTTGGGGCCGCCGGCCGCAACTGGCGCGACCCGGAGCGTGCGGACAGCTGAAACGGAAGAAAGTGGGGTGGGGAACGAGAGGGGATGGGAAACGGGTAAGGGGAACGACGGAGCGTGTGGCGTCGCCTCAGGCGTGCTGGGCGATGAGCTGGGCCAGCGAGTCCTCGTCGCGGACGCCGACGACCTGCTCGACGGCCTCCCCGTCGGCAAAGAGGATCATGGTCGGCACGCCCTGTACCTGGAACTGGCTGGCGAGCCCCTGGTGCTGGTCGACGTCAACCTTCGCGATGGCCGCCTCGGTCTCGGCCGCGAGCGCCTCGACGGTCGGCTCGAGCATCTTGCAGGGCCCACACCAGTCGGCGTAAAAGTCGACGAACACCACGTCGTACTCCGAGAGGAGGTCCTCGAAGTGGTCCGCCCCCTCGACGTGGATCGGCTCGTCCGGCGCGACCGCAACGCCCCCGTCCGCCTGTTCGCGTAACTCCTCGGCTTTCTGTTCGCGGATCTCGTCGAGTTCGTCGGCTTCTGACATCTCGTCCCTACCTACGGACCGGGGCAATAAATAGTTTTTCGTTAGCCCCACAATACCACAAGACAGTACTACCGGCAGACCCCAACAATACGAGCGATTCTAGCGCCCTTGGCCGAAAAATCGGAGGTGGAGATTGTCGAACCAGTACAATATTGTCTAATTTAAGCAATGCAGTACGAGGGACGAAGCGGACAGTCAGTCGGGAGTCGCCGCGAGGACGACGAACGATCCGTTTCCCCAGCCCGATTCGACGGGTTCGGGGTCTTCGAGCGCGGTCGGGTCGGCAAACAACGTCTGGACGGCCGAGAGTTCGCCGAAGCCGGCGTCGGCGAGCGCCTCGCGGAGTTCCGCGACGCCGCGGAAGGTCGCGTCCCGGTAGAACGGGTTCGAGTCCTGCGTTTCCTGGTAGGTCTCACCCAGAGGACTGTCACGGTCGACGAAGCCGATGACGAGCCGTCCACCCGGACGGAGCACGCGGCGGGCCTCGGCCAGCGCGGCGTCGAGGTCGTCGACGAAACAGATCGTCGTCACCATGAGCGCGGCGTCCACGCTCTCGCTCCGGAGCGGCATGGCTTCGGCCACGCCACGCACGGGGACGACGCCGCGGTCACGCGCTCGCGCGAGCATCGCCGGGGACGGGTCGACGCCGAGTTCCACGTCGAGCGGCGCGGCGAACTGCCCGCTCCCGACCCCGATTTCGACGGCCTCGCCGTCCGGCAGGAGCGACCGGACGGCCGCCAGTTCGGACTCGAAAGCGAGGTCGTTGGCCTCGAACCACTGGTCGTAGCGGTCGGTGTGACGTTCGAAGGGGTCGATGATGGGCATGGGCCTCGTATCAGCGTTCGGTCGCCCGGCTTACGAGAGTTTGCCGTCGAGGACCTTCGCGGCCGTCAGCACCGGGTCCCAGACCGGACTGAACGGCGGCGCGTACGCCAGGTCGAGATACGAGAGCTGGCCGACGGTCAGCTCGGCGTGCAGCGCCGTCGCGACGGTGTCGATGCGCTTGGCGACGCCCTCGCGGCCGACCATGCTGGCACCGAGGACGCGCTCGCTCTCGCGATCCCCGACCAGTTTGATCTCGATCTCCTCGCCGCCCGGGTAGTAGTGCGCGCGGGACGGCGCCGTGATCGTCACCGAGACGGGGTCGAAGCCGGCCGCTTCGGCCCGCTCCTCGTCGATGATGCCCGTGCGTGCGACCTCGAGTTCGAACGCTTTCACGGCGGCGGTCCCCGCGATCTCGCCGACCGGCGTCGGGTCGCCCGCGAGCGTCGCCCCGATGGCCCGGCCGGCGCGGTTGGCCGTCAGCGCGAGGGGCACGTGATCGGGTTCGCCCGTGACGACGTGGGTCGCCTCGGCGCAGTCGCCGGCCGCGTAGACGTGCTCGTCGTTCGTCTGCCCGTACTCGTCGGTCGCGATGGCCCCGGTGGGACCCAGTTCGATCCCCGCGTCCTCGGCGAGTTCGGCGTTCGGGGCGACGCCGACGCCGACCAGCGCCAGGTCCACCGGCACCTCGTCGTCACCAGCCACGATGCGCTCGACGCTGTCGTCCCCCACCATCCCGTCGACGGCCGTATCGAGGTGGAGATCGACCCCCTGCTCGCGGAGGTGGTCCTCGACGGTCGCGGCGGCTTCGGGGCCGAAGGGCTGGAGCGTGTGGGGCAACATCTCGAACATGTGCACGTCCAGCCCGTGTGCGGCGAACGCCTCGGCCATCTCGATGCCGACGTAGCCGCCGCCGATGATACCGACGGCCTCGGGGTCTTCGGCGTCGGCGTACTCGGCAGCGACCTCACCGTAGCCTATCGCGGGCAGGTCCAGCGCAGGCGTGTCGAGGCCGAGGTACTGGCGGATCTCCGCCCCCTCGTTCATGTCGTGAAGGGTGAACACGCCCGCCAGGTCCATCCCGTCGAGCGGGGGCTCGACCGCACGCGCCCCCGTCGAGACGAGGAGGTCGCTGTAGGCCTGCTCGAACTCCCCGTCCGGTCCCTCGACGGTCACCGTCCGCTCGTCCCGGTCGATGGCCGTCACCTCGTGGTTCGTCCGGAGGTCGACCCCCCGCTCCTCGACGAACGCCTCGGGCGTCACCGACACCAGGTCCTCCAGCGTCTCCACCTCGCCTTTCACGTAGTAGGGGAGGCCACAGGCCCCGTAGGACACCCACTCGCCCTTCTCGAAGACGACGACCGCCTGGTCCTCGGCGTCCCGCTTGAACTTGCTCGCGGCACTCATCCCCGCGGCGTCGCCACCGACGATTACGACTGGATCGCTCATACCTGATCGTTCGACCGGGGACCTAATAAAGTATTGCCCATCAGAGACAATTCTGTCGGCGGCGCACCGAATCGCCGGGCGCCGCAGAGGAGCCCCCACGACCAATCGTGCGAACGAAAGAGCACACTTGTATCGTACCGCCGACAGCCCGTCGAGGCCAGGATCGGCTGCCAGGTCGGTCACGCCGACAACGTTTTTGTGTGAAGAGTACAATACTACAACAGTGGCAGCGAGTCGCTCACCACCCGGCTATGAACGGCAGACCTCGGAGCGCAGTCGGTCACGCTCGGCACGGAGCACGACGCCGGCTGCCACCGCGGCACCGACGGGTAATCGAACGGACATCGTCATCATGAAATCCAACTGGCAAGCCGACATCGAGACCCAGCGGCGACAGAAAGACGACTTCTTCGCCGACGCGCACCGCTCGCCCCTTCCTCCGGCCGAACAGGAGGCCTTCGAGGGACTGAACTACTATCCGATCGACCCCGACTACCGGTACGAACTCCCCCTCGAGGAGTACGCGGACAAGGCAGTCGTCACCGTCGGGACCAGCAGCGAGGGCGAGCGGGAGTACCTCGCCTGGGGGGAGTTCACCTTCAGCGTCGACGACGAGCAGGTGACGCTGGTCGCCTACAAGTCCGACCCGGACGAGGACCGTCTCTGGGTCCCGTTCCGGGACGCGACCAGCGGCGCGGAGACCTACGGAGCGGGCCGGTATCTCGACCTGGAGGCGGCGGAGCACCGAACCGACGACGGCACGTGGATCCTCGATTTCAACCAGGCGTACAATCCCACGTGCGCGTACGCCGACCAGTACGAGTGTCCGCTCCCGCCGACCGACAACTGGCTCGACGTCCCGATCGAAGCCGGCGAGAAAGACTACGAGGGAGGACACACGTCGTGAGCAGGCCCGACACGACCGCGGACCCTAATCTCAATATGTTGGATCGGTTCTCCAGTTTTAATTACGGGCTACCAATAAGTGTGCGGTAGATGCCCCCTGTCAGCACCGACGACGAGGCAGATACGTGGGCAGACACGCTGGACGGCGGGTTCTGTCGCGCGGTCGCCGAACACGTTCCGGCAGCCGTCATTACCGTCGACCGGGAGCTGACGGTCCTGTTCGCCAATCCGGCCGTCGAACGGGTGCTCGGATACGAACCGGAGACGCTGGTCGGCCGCCAACTGGAGGCCGTCATCCCCGAGCGACGCCGGCGTGACGAGCTCGAACGGCTGGAAGAGGCCGTCTGTGAACCGGACACGGCCGGGAGCGAGCTCCAGCTCAGGGTGGAGACCGACAGCGGTCGTGAGCGGTCGCTTTCGCTCTCTGTGACCGAACACGAGTACGACGGGGAGACGGTGTTCACCGGCGTCGTCCGCGACGTCTCCGAACGGCAGCAGACGACGGAACTCGAACAGCAACGCGAGCTGTTCGAGCGGGTACAGGACCTCGCCGACGTTGGAATCTGGGAGTACGACCCGACGACCGAGGAGTTGACGTGGTCGGCCGGCGTCCGCGAGATACACGGCGTCGACGAGTCTTTCGAGCCGACGATGGCGGACGCCATCGAGTTCTATCACCCGGCGGACCGGGACGAAATCGAGCGGCTCATCGCACGCGCACTCGAGGACGGCGAGTTCTACGACACCGATCTGCGCATCGTCCGAGCCGACGGCGACGTTCGGGACGTGCGATCGCGGGGCGAGGTCGTGACCGACGCCGAGGGCAACGTCGAGTTGCTCCGCGGCGTGTTCCAGGACATCACCGAGCGCAAGGAGCGCGAACGCGAACTCGAGCGCTACGAGGCACTCGCGGAGAACATGGACGAGATGGCGTTCGTCGTCGGCGCGGACCGGCAACTCGAGTACGCGAACCGGTCGGCCACCGCCTACACCGGCCGCTCGACCGAGGACCTCGTCGGCCGGTCGGTCACGTCGCTGGTCAGCGAGTTCGTCGTGGACGAGGGGGCTCCGGAACGCTTCGAGCGCGCGCTCCGGGACGTGTTCGACCACGAGAACGGCGCCGAGCCGGACCGACTGGAGGGGCGACTGAAACTGCCGAGCGGCGAGGTCGTCGTCGAGTATCAGTTCTCGTCGTTCGTCTCGGACGGCGAGCGGAAAGCCATCGTCGTCGCTCGCGACGTGACCGAGCGGCGGGAGCGCGAACGCGAGTTGCTGGAGAGCCAGAAGCGACAGCGCGCGCTGTTCGAGCAGTCCCCCGACGCGATAATCGTCCACGACGGCGACGGGGCCATCCTCGACGTCAACGACCAGACCGTCGCCGACCTCGGCTACGGCCGCGAGGAGTTGCTGTCGATGAACGCCGCCGACATCGAGACGGGGATCGACGCCGAAGAGCTGACGAGCAAGTGGGCACGGCTCGACGTCGGGGACAAGTGGAAACTCGAGAGCAGACACCGACGGAAGGACGGCTCGACGTTCCCGGTCGAACTCTGGATAAACAAAGTCGAAATCGGCGGGGAGCCACGGTTCATCGCGCTCAGTCGCGACATCACGGACCGGAAAGCGAGCGAGCGAGACAGCCGCCGGTTCAGAAAAGCCGTCGAGCAGGCGGCCCACGCCGTCTACATCACCGACACCGACGGCACCATCGAGTACGTCAACTCGGCCTTCGAGGAGCAAACCGGCTACGCGGCCGAGGCGGCCGTCGGCGAGACGCCCCACATCCTCAATTCGGGGCGACACGACGAGGCGTACTTCGAGGAGATGTGGGACACGATTCTGTCCGGGGAGGTGTGGAAACGCGAAGTCGTCAACGAGCGGGCCGACGGCACCGAGTATTACGCCGACCAGACGGTGGCCCCGATCGAGGGCCACGACGGGGAGATCGAAGCGTTCGTCGCAGTCAACCGCGACATCACGGCGCGCAAGGAGATGGAGAGCAAACTGCGCCGCCGCGAGGCGCGGTTCCGCATGATGTTCCAGCGCCACAGCGCCCCGATGTTGCTCATCGAGCCGGATTCGGGCAGGATCGAGGACGCCAACGACGCGGCCACCGAGTTCTACGGCTACTCGTGGGACGAATTGACCGGGATGGACATCGACGAGATCAACTGCCAGTGCGCCGAGGAAGTGGCGACCGAGCGAAAACGCGCCGAACGCGAAGAGCGGAATCACTTCGTCTTCGAGCACGAGCTCGCCTCGGGCGAAACCCGGACCGTCGAGGTCCACTCCTCGCCGATCCCGGACGGTGACGAGGAGTTGCTGTTCTCGGTCATCCACGACATCACCGAACGCAGGGAGTACGAGCGGGAACTCGAGAGCTACAAGGAACTCGTCGACAACGTCCCGGTCGGCATCTACCGGAACACGCCGGGCGAGGACGGCGAGTTCGTCGAAGTGAACCCCGCGATGGTCGAGATGTTCGACGCCGAATCGGCGACACAGCTGTGTGAGACGGCCGTGAGCGAACTCTACGCCGACCCCAACCAGCGCGAGGCGTTCTCCGACCGCGTCGACGAGGAGGGCATCGTCACGGAAGCGGAACTCCGGCTGGAGACCCTCGCCGGCGACCCCTTCTGGGCGTCAGTGACCGCAATCACCAACGAGACGGGCGCTCGGACGTACTTCGACGGCGTCATCCTCGACATCACCGAGCGCAAGGAGTACGAACAGCGGCTGAAACAGCAGCGTGACAACCTCGAGATACTCAACCAGATGGTCCGCCACGACATCAGGAACGACCTCCAGCTGGTGTTGGCCTACGCGGAACTGCTGGAAGACCGGGTCGACGACACCGGCGCGGAGTATCTCGAGACGGTGATCGAGAGCACCGAGAACGCGGTCGAACTCACCAAGTCGGCGCGAGACCTCGCCGACGTCATGCTCCAGACCGACGCCGAGCACGACCGAACCGACCTGGCGCTGGTCCTCGAACAGCAGGTCGACGAGATCCGCTCCGAACACACGGACGCCGTCGTGGCCGTCGAGGGCCAGTTGCCCGACGTGGAGGTCCGTGCGAACGAGATGTTGCAGTCTGTCTTCCGCAATCTACTGAAAAACGCGATCGAACACAACGACAAGGCGGTCCCCGAAGTGGTGGTCTCGGCCACCCAGCGCGAGGACAGCGTCGTCGTCGACGTCGCCGACAACGGCCCGGGCATCCCCGAAGCCCAGCGAAGCGAGATCTTCGGCAAAGGCGAAAAGGGCCTGGAGAGCGACGGGACCGGCATCGGTCTCTATCTCGTGGCCACGCTCGTCGAGCAGTACGGCGGCGGCGTGTGGATCAGCGACAGAGCGGAGCGGAGCTCCGCAGGCAACCGGACGCAGTCCGGTGACAACGACCCCGACGGCGCGGTGTTCCACGTCGAACTCCCGAAAGCCGAATGAAAACGACGATCAGGCGACCAGCGGGGACGAACGCCGGCGACATCGGCGTGCCCAAAAGCAAATAAGCCACAGTGGCGAACCATCGGGTGATGCTGCTGGTCCTGTGTGTGGACCTGGACGACGACCTCGGCCGGAAGACGGGGCTGGAGACGCCGGTCATCGGCAGGGACGCCGTCGAGGACGCCGCCGTCGCGCTCGCGACCGAAGACCCCGAGGACAGCGACGTCAACGTCCTGTTCGAGGGAATCCACCTCCACGACGACCTCGCCGACGAGCCCGTCGAAGTCGCCGCCGTCACGGGGTTAGACGGGAGCGACGTCGCCGCCAACCGCAAGGTCGGCGAGGAAGTCGACACCGTCCTGGCGAGCATCTCCGCCAGCGACGACGTGCGCGCCATCGTCGTCACCGACGGCGCACAGGACGAATCGGTCCTCCCGGTCATCCGCTCACGGGTCACCATCGACAGCGTCCGTCGAGTCGTCGTTCGCCAGGCCCAGGACCTGGAATCGATGTACTACACCATCAAGCAGGTCCTCGACGACCCCGAGACGCGCGGGACCATCCTCGTCCCCCTGGGCATCCTGTTGCTCATCTACCCGCTCGCGATCATCGCCGACCACCTCGGCCTGCCGGGAGCCGTCTTCGGCTTTACGTCGGGATTGCTCGGCCTGTACGTCCTGGGACGGGGCCTCGGCGCGGAGCGCGCGCTCGACGCCGCCGTCGAACGCGGTCGCTCCGTGCTCTATGCCGGTCGCGTGACGCTCATCACCTACGTCGTCGCCGCCGCCCTGCTCGTCATCGGCGGCGTCGAGGGCGTCCAGACGCTCGAATCGCTGCAAAACGCCGGGGAGAACCTCTCCGCGCTGGAGGTGCTGGCCGCACTCCTGTTCGGAGCTATCCGGTGGTTCGCCGCCGCCGGCATCACCTCCAGCCTCGGCCGCGTGACCGACGAGTACCTCGACGGCGCCTTCGAGTGGCGCTACCTCAACGCACCCTTCTACGTGCTCGCCATCGCCGCCGTCCTCCACGGCGTGAGCGCCTACTTCCTCGGGAACGTCTCGCTGTCGTACCTGGCCGCCGTCCTCACGGGCGGGACCATCCTCGGCCTCTTCAGCACCCTGGCCTTTGCCGTCGCCGAATCGCGCTTCCCGAACAAGGCCTCGGCGTGATTGCCGACAACTGAAAACAGTTCGCGAACTGGGCTCACGAAACACTCCACGGCTCCCCCCGGTCGCCGTTCCGTTTCGAGGTCTCGCTTCGTCGCCGGGCGACCCGTGAGTCGCCCGGCTGTCACCGGACTACGTCCGGTGGCCCGCGGGACTGCGTCCCGCCCTGCAAGCGAGAGCGAAGCTCTCGCCCTGCTCGACCTCGCCCTCACCGTCGCCAGCCTACGGCCGGCTGTCATCGGCCTCTGGCCGATTGCCCGAGGGACTCCGTCCCTCCCTGCTAGAGGGACCTCCGGTCCCTCACCGCTCACGTACTGCGCTCACGGTTCACTCCACGGCTCCCCCCGTCGCTGTTCCGTTTCGAGGTTTCGCTCCGCTCAACCTCGCCCTCACCGTTCCCGAACAACCACGAACTCCGCGAGATCCTGCAGATACGCCAGCGCCTGCGAGTCCGTCACGTCGACCGCCGAGATGGCGGCCAGCGCGTCGTCCGACAGGTCCCGCGCCCGCTCGTTGGCTTCTGCCGGCGTCAGATCGGTCACCTGCACGAGCGAGGGGCGGTCCATCGTCTCGTCGTGTCCCGTCGGTTTCCCCAGGTCGTCGGCGTCCGCCGTCGCGTCGAGGACGTCGTCGCGCATCTGGAACGCGATCCCGACGCGCTCGGCGTACTGCCCGAACGCTTCGACGGTGTAGGCGTCGGCGTCCGCGGCGATCGCACCGAGTTCAGCCGCCGCTCGGAACAGCGCCCCGGTCTTCCGTCGGGCCAGTTCCATGTACTCGTCTTCGGTCTCGGGCTGGGCGACCAGTTCCGTGGCCTCTCCCTCGCCGAGTTCGACCATCGCCTCCGAGACGGCCTGCATCGCCCGCTCGTCGGCCGAGAACAGTGCGAAGGCCTCGCCGAGCAGTCCGTCCGAGGCGATGATGGCCGGGCCAAACCCGAACTCCGCCCACGCGCTCGGGACGCCCCGGCGAACGTCCGAGTCGTCGATGATGTCGTCGATCACCAGCGAGGCGTTGTGGACGAGCTCGATGCCGACGGCGAGATCGACCGCGTCCCCGGGGTCGCCGCCGAGGGCCTCACAGACGAGCACGGTGACCGTCGGTCGGACGCGTTTCCCGCCCGAGAGCGTGACGTGTCGGACCTCGTCAGCCAACTCCGACGGTTCGACGCCGTCGAGAACCTCCTCGAGACGCTCCTCGACGCGCGCCCGTCGGCTCTCAAGGTACTCCATTACCCGACCCTCAGGATTGTGGCGGCTTGAGAGTGACGGAACGACCGTTCCCGCTCGAACAGCGCTCAGAACTGGTCGACGACCGGAATCCCCTCGGTCCCGTAGTCGGTCATCGCCGCCAGTTTCGCCGAGACGTCTTCGAGCCCGACCGTCTCGGAGACGACGGCGCTCGGGTCGATCTTGTCCGTCGCGACCATCCGGAAGATCTCGTCGTACCCCGACACCGGCATCCCGTAGGAGCCGAGGAACTCGATCTCCTGCATCACCATCGCGTCGCTCGGGATCTCGATCGAGCCCTCCTCCTCGGCGGTCGTCAACCCGATCTGGAGGTGCTGTCCCCGGTTCCCAAGGCTCAGTATCGAGTTCCGACTCGTCTCGGGGATGCCCAGCGCGTCGACGCTGACCGCGGCCCCGCCGTCGGTGATCCCCTTGATCTCGCTCGGCACGCGCTCGGTCTCGTCGGCGTTGACCGTCTCGACCGCGCCGAGTTCGGCCGCCTGGTCGAGTTTCTCCTCGGTCAGGTCGACGGCGACGACGTTCGCGCCGAGCGCGTCGGCGATGTGGACCGCCGACAGCCCGACCCCGCCACAGCCGTGGACGGCCACCCAGTCACCCGCATCCACGTCCGCGCGGTGTGCCAGCCCGTGGAAGGACGTCATGAACCGACAGCCCAGCCCCGCCATGTCGACGGAGGAGACACCGTCGGGCAGTTCGACCGCGTTGTGGTCCGCGGATGGGACGTGAACCTGCTCGGCGAACGCCCCGGGTGCCTGTTCGACGAACCCCAGCGGGATGCCGTTGTCACACGTGTTCGAGTGGCCCGTCCGACACTCCGGACAGGCCCCATCGCCGAGGTTGAACGGAACGGCGACGTGGTCGCCCTCCCGTACCGACTCGACTTCGTCGCCCACCGCGACGACGTGCCCGGCCGGCTCGTGGCCGAGGATCTGCCCCGGCTTGGCCTTCACGCCGAGCCACTCCCAGTCGCCCTGCCAGACGTGCCAGTCGCTCCGACAGATCCCACAGGCCTCCGTCTCGACGACGACGCCGTCTGGCTCCGGCTCCGGCGCTTCGACGTCCTCGACCGACAGTGGTTCGCCGTGTTCCTCTAAAACTGCTGCGCGCATATTGTTACGATTGTTCGCCGGTACCGGGATAAGCGTTAACGATAGTGTCTATATTCAGGACGGAGTTGCCAGTAAAAGAGACGAAGCGTCGTCTTCACGAACGAATTGGCTCAAAAAGCGAGAGGTTCCGAGCGAAAAAGCCGCCCGCAGCCGTTTAGCCGATTATACGTCGGGGACTTCGCCGCCGAACTCCTCAAATCCACCTTTTTCTGCGTCGGGTGGCCTCGCTCGCGTGGCTCGCTACGGCCACCACTCCTTGAAAAATCTGGACCAAAAAAGCGGCTGCTCGCTGACTCACGGGCGCCGCCCGTTCGTCTCTCCGAGGCGCTCCCGTTGGTCGCGCCTCGCGCCGCTCGCAGCCGTCCAACCGATTATACGTCAGGAACTTCGCCGCCGAACTCCTCGATGAGCGCGGGGACGACGTCGAAGAGGTCGTCTTCGATCCCGTAGTCGGCGAGGTCGTAGATCGGCGCGTTCGGGTCCGTGTTGATCGCGACGATCGTGTCGGCACCCTTCATCCCGGCGACGTGCTGGACAGCGCCGGAGATACCGATGGCGATGTAGACGTCGGGGGTGACGACCTTCCCGGACTGGCCGACCTGCCGGTTGGCCGGCAGCCAGCCGTTGTCGACGATCGGTCGGGACGACGACAGCGTCGCGTCGGTCGCCTCGACGAGCGCCTCGATGAGCGGGAGGTTCTCCTCCTCTTCGATCCCGCGACCGATAGAGACGAGGAACTCCGCCTCGCTGATGTCGACGTCGCCGCCAGCGACTTCCTCGAAGCCGGTGACCGTCGACTGGATCTGGCTCTCGTCGATGTCGGCGTCGAACGCCGAGACCTCGGCGTCGCCCTGGCCTTCGGCCTGGGGCCACTCGGCCGGACGAGTGGTGATGGCGGCGCGGTCTTCGGAGACCTCGATGGTGGTCTCGACCTTGCCACCGTACTGTTCGCGGGTGACTTCCAGTTCGCCGTCGGCCGAGAAGTCGACCACGTCGGTCACCAGCGGCAGCGAGAGGCCCTCGGCGACCGCCGGGGCGTAGTCCAGCCCGTTGACCGAGTTGGGCATGAGGACGTACTCGGCGTCGAGGTCGTCGGCGAGCTGTTCGACGGCCTGCGCGTAGACGTCGTGGTTGAACTCCTCACCGTACTCGACGGTGTGGATGGCGTCGACGCCCTCGCGGTTGACCTGGTCGGCGTACGCGTCGACGTCACCGCTGATGACGGCCAGGTGGAGGTCGCCCCCCATCTCGTCGGCCAGGTCGCGGCCGGCCGACACCATCTCCAGGCTCACGTCGCGCAGTTCGCCGCGGCGGTGTTCGGTGACAGCGAGTACGTCACTCATGCGTCAACGACCCCCTTGTCCCGCAGGAACTCTGCAAGCTGTTCGGCTTCCTCCTCCGGGCCGCCCGACCAGATGGTCGCGTCGCCCTCGGATTCGGGCTCGTACATCGACGTCTGAGCCAGCGGACTGTCGACGACGCTCTCGTCGAGGCCGACGTCGTCGATGGTCTTGACGTCGAGCGGTTTCTGCTGGGCCTGGCGGATGCCGCGCAGGCTGGCGTACCGGGGCTCGTTGATCCCGGACTGGATGGTCAGCACAGCTGGGGACTCGACGTCGGTGAGTTCCTCGACGCCGCCTTCGAGTTCGCGGTGGACGCTCGCGACGCCGCCCTCGATGTCCAGATCGAGGTCGTTGACGACCGCCGCCCACTGGAAGCCGATCTTCTCGGCGAGCGTGACGCCCGTCGCGCCGTTGGCCTCGTCGGCCGACTGGACGCCCGACAGCACGAGATCGGGGTCTTCCTCCTCGACAACCGCGGCCAGCAGGTCGGCCTTCGAGTCGGTGTCGAGGTAGTCGGCGCTCTCGATGGCGTCGTCCCAGACACGCACGGCGCGGTCGGCGCCCTTCGCCAGCGCCATCCGGATGGTCTCCTCGGAGCGCTCCGGGCCGATCGTGGCGGTGACGACTTCGACGTCGTCGTTTTCCTCGCTGATTTGAACGGCTTCCTCGATGGCGTAGTCGTCCCACTCGTTGAGATCGTATTCGAGATACTGCTCGGCGATGTCATCGCCAGCGACCTCGAACTCGTCTTCGACTTCCGCCACCTCCGTTACCGTGACAAGAATCTTCATGCTCATCAGAGACTCTCGATTCGTGCCGGATAAACGTTTCCGAACGGCTGAAACACTGCTAACTGTTCATTCGTTTATCGGAACATTATTTCGCCGGTTCGGCTTCCATCGAAACGATTCCGCGGCAGAAATTCTACCAATCGTAACAACTTGTCGAAACAGGCTTCCAGTCAGGGTTCGTCGCCGTTCGTGTCGGTGATGTCCTCGTCGGGGAACGAGATGAGGTTCTCGCGCCCGATTCGGAGCTTGTCGATCCGGTCGTCCTCGTCCATCGCCGAAAGCAGTTGCGAGACTTTCGCGTTCGACCAGCCCGTCTCGGTGACGATGTTGGCCTGTTTCATCCGCCCGCCGTTCTGGTCGAGCAGTCGCTCGATACGTTCCTCGTCGGAGAGGAGTTCCTCGTCGACCCCATCGTCCGCAGCGTCAGGTTGCCCGTCACCGTCCGGTGGCGTCGACACCGTCCCGGGTGCCGGGTTTCCCGTCGCCGCGCCGCCGTCGTCCCGGTCGTCGTCCGACCCGTCACCGTCAGTTCGCGCCGCCAGCGGGGTCGGCACGGCGAGTTCACTGTTCGAGAACAGGTACGCGAGCACCGCGACGACGCCGAACCCGGCCAGGACGAGCGCCGCAGCCAGCAGCGGCGGTGCCGGGGGCGACGCCCCGTTGTCAACCTCTTCGTAGGTCACCGAGATGTCCCCGGGCGCGAACGTCCGTTCGCCGTCCCACCGGAGCGACCCGTTCGACACCGCATACCCCGGCGGGGCGGCGTCGACGAGCGAGTACCCCGTCGGCGGCACGATGACCAGCGACTGGTCCGAATCTAGCTCACGGAACCAGGTGCCGCTCGTCGTGTTGAACACGTCGTCGACGTGGAGCGAGGCGTCCGTTTGCCGGCTGAAGTTCGTCCAGGTGAACCGGAGGACGAGCTGTCCGGTCCCGTTCGTGGTCCGAGTGGTCCGTTCCACGTCGGTGATCGACATCTGGCGGCCGGTCGCGTTGCTGGCCTGCCGGCTCGCCTGCCGGAAGGCGCGCTCGGTTCGTGAGTCGGTCCGTGCCTCGAACTGTGCAGCGAAGGTCTCGAAGGCGTCCCTGCGAACGTCCGTCCCCAGCGAGAAGTTCATCAGCACGGTCCACCGGGCGCTCCCGTTGGGCTGTAACTGAACCCGGAAGGTCGTCTCGCTCGGCTGGGGCGTAGCCGCGTCACTGGTCTGTGCTGGTCGGTCCGCGACCGGCGATTGACCAGCGACGGCTACACCGCCGGCCTGTCCAGCTGTCACGAGGACCAAGAGGAGGGCTAACAGGGCGACACGTGCCCGCGACAACATAGTGACCCACTCGTTGCGCCTCGGGGAAAATACTTTCTATCCGAAAATAAAACGTCAGCGGTCGTTTTGAAACGTCTAAGCGCCGCTAAACCCACCATTTACTGGTTGGTACGACAACAAAAAGCGGTCGGTGCGGGCGGAGAAACCGGCAGTGAAGTCGGACGGGTTTTTGTACCGGCGTGTCAATGGGGAAGGTGATGCGTCCCACGCTCCCCGCACTGGTGGCACTACTCGTCGCGACGGCGACCGTCGCGGCCGGGGCCCCAGTTCCGCTTCCGGCCGACGCGGACGCCGGACCGGCCACCGGCACGGACACCGCCGGCCAGCAGCCGTCCACCGCCCCCATCGACACGGTACAGAACTCGTCTGACTACCTCTCGCTGTCCGGCCAGACGAGATCGTCCGCCGAGTTCGGGAACGCCACGCTCGACGTGGCCGGCACGGTCGCCATGGACAACGGCCGACTCCGGACGTCGTTCAACGAGACCGCGACCCTCCAGGCGTTCCGGTCGGCCGACAACTCGACGGCTCGAACGGCGATCGTCGAGCGAACGGCGAATCGTATCGACAACCGAACGGCGGCCCTCCAGGACCGACAGCAGCGCGCAGTCTCGGCGTACAACCGCGGGGAACTGTCCGCGGAAGCGTTCCTCCAGCGACTCGCCGTCATCGACGCCGAGGCCCAACGCTTCGATACGTATATCGGAACCGTGCTCCGGACGACCAGTCGCACGCCCGGCTACTCACTGCCCAACTCCCTGCGGACGCGCCTGGAGAGCCTCAGAGTCGAACCGATCATCCTGCAGGGGCCGGTCAGAACGAACGTCCGTCGCTCCGTGTCCGGTGAAGACGACGCGTTCGGCGTCTACATCGAAACGACCAACGACGGGATCATCCTCGCCCGACTCGCGGGGAACCGGTACGTCCGCGAGGCGTTGCTCGCCGACGAGTACCAGCAACCGGGCCCCGACCAGTTCAAACAGGGCGAACAAGCACCGATCAGTACCGCGTACGAGCGCGCACAAACCCTCTACCCCTGGACGTTCGAGAACGCCATCACGACGCCCTCGGCCACGGGCTACGGAAGTACCCCCATCTACCAGATCAGCGTCGACCACACCCAGGGACAACTGGTCAGCTACATCGACGGCACGACGACCAACGTGTTCCGGGAAACCCAGGAAAAGCGCCTCTCTCGGCTCCCGCTTACGGGCAACGCGACCAACAGCACCGACGCCCTCGGCGTCCGGGCCCGATTGAGCCACGAGAGCGGCCCGATGAACGTCAGCGTCGTCGACGAAACGGGCGAACCCGTCGACGCTCGCGTCACCCTCAACGGGCAGTTCGTGGGACAGACGGGTTCGGACGGCGCACTCTGGGCCATTCAGCCACACGGCCCCGTGACGCTCAACGCAACCACCAGTGCCGGCGAGCGAGTCACGCTCCAACTCGACGGAAACTGAGCCGGAACGACCGAACGTTCATATATCGGAACGCGACCAGACCGACTCGTGTCGACGCGCGCAACGAGTTCGGTCGTCGGGGTCGCGCTACTGGTGGGGATCACCGTCCTCTCGACGGCTGCCGTCGGAACCGCCGTCCTCGATATCGTTCCGTCAGAGAGCGGCCCGCCCCGCGTCAGTTTCACCGCTAGCGCCGACGCCGCAGACGACAGGATCGCCCTCACGCATCGCAGCGGGGAGTCACTCACGGTGAGCGACCTCCGCATCGAGGTGCGTATCGACGGCGAACCGCTCGCGAAGCAGCCCCCGGTCCCGTTTTTCGCGGCCGCGGGATTCGAGTCCGGACCCACCGGGCCGTTCAACGCCGCGGCCGACGGGACGTGGCGCGCCGGTCAAACGGCCGCGATACGTATCGCCGCGACCAACAGCCCGCAGCTCTCTGCCGGCGCGGTCGTGACGATCCGGATCTACACCGAGCAGTATCAGCTGGCCAGCGTCACGGCAACCGCCTGACCGTCAGGAACCCCTCGATAGGCCTCGGGAACGTCGGCGACCGTCGTGATGGCGATCTCCCACCTTTTACTTCGTCGGGTTCGCTCGCTCCGTCGCCGGCGCTATGCGCCGGCTGCCTGGGAGAGCTTCGCTCTCCCTCCGCTCACGAACCGCTTCTCGCAAAAGCTGGACCAAAACTGCTGGCCGCTCACACAGTTCGCGGCCAGTCTACTCCTCTGGCACCTTCGCGACCGTCGTGATGGCGATTTCGGGGTTGTAGTCCGGCCCCATCGTCCGGTGTTCGAAGTCGGTGAAGCCGGCCTCGCGGAACATCCGGTCGGCCTCCTCGCGGTCGTAAAAGAGCATGATGGCGTCGGCGAGCTTCTGGAACACCGTCGAGTTCGGGTAGTTCGGGCCGACGATGAGGACCTGGCCGCCCGGCTTCGCCACGCGACGACACTCCCTGATCGCCGCGACGGGATTGGGCCAGTACTCGATGGAGCCCGACGACCAGACGACGTCGAAGCTGTCGTCAGCGAAGGGGAGTCGCTCGGCGTCGCCCAGCTGGAAGGTGACCGGACCGTCGGTCTTCCCGAACTTCGCGTAGGCTTTCTCTAGCTGGTGTGGACTCTGATCGAGGCCGTACACGTGGTCGACCTCGTTCAGCAGCCCTTCGGTGGCAAAGCCCGTGCCACAGCCGACGTCGAGGACCCGGTCTTCGGGAGCGAGGTCGAGCATCCCGATGGCCTCGGTCCGCATCTCCTCGTTCCAGATGAACGGGTTGACCTGATCGTAGACCGTCGAGAGGTACTTGTAGAAGGTCCGTGCCCGCGACTTGTTCTCGAGGACTCCCATTGCCCCATTTTGGGTACTCAGCGACATAATACCATCTTTTTCTTCGGCGGGTGGTCTCGCTGCGCTCGTGCGGATGCTGGTGGTCAGTAGAGGCTGTGCAGTGAGCACGGAAGCATCCACCGAGCGAACGAAGTGAGTGAGTCGTCCGGCAGTTTTAGTCCAGGTTTTACGAGGAGTGGTGCCCGCAGGCCGGCGGCCGAGGACACCCGACGACGTAAAAAGTGGGCACGCACACTGAGCAACGTGGAGATACGAGCATCCGGCGAGATTGCTCGCCGGTTCACTGAACGCGAGGCGAAGCCGAGCGTTCAGCCTTTTTCACCCATGTACACGAGAGCTCGCTCTCGTGTGCCCACCAGAAATCTCTGATTTCTGGGGATGTTTTTGCGAGGAGGGGTGCGCGAACGGAGTGAGCGCACCCGACGAGCAAAAAGATGGTTTCGCAACTACCATATAGGCGCTTCTGCAATCTCCGCATGATTCAAATGCCAAGGCCAGAGGTTCTCGACCAGATTAAAGAGGCCGAGCAGGAGGCCGACGAGATCGTCGCCGAGGCCGAGCAGGCGGCCGAGGACCGGATCGCCGACGCCAGGGAGGAGGCAGACGAGATCCGTCAGGAGGCCCGCGAGGACGCAGCGGAGATCGCCGAGGAACGACTCGCGGACGCCCGCGAGGAGATCGAGGCCGAGCGCGAAGAGCTCCTCGAAGAAGGAGACCAGCAGCGAGCGGCACTCGAAGACGCGGCGGCCGAGCAGAAAGACGAGGTGATCGAGCACGTCCTGGAACGGTTCGAGGAGGCGGTGCATGCTCAGACCTGAGCGGATGAGTCGGGTCTCGGTAACCGGATCCAAGGGCGTCATGGACGACGTCATCGAGACCGTCCACGACCTGAACCTGTTGCACGTCACCGACTACGACGGCTCCTGGGACGGCTTCGACCTGGGCGACCCCATCGAGGGTGCCGAGGAGGCCTCCCAGAAGCTGGTTACCGTCCGCTCGCTGAAGTCCATCCTCGACATCGACGACGAGGACGCCGGCCCGACGCAGCTGGTGACCGACGAGGCGCTCGACGAGGAACTCGAGAGCGTCCGCCAGGACGTCAACGAACTCGACGACCGGCGCGACGAGCTCGTAGACGAACTCCGGAGCGTCGAGGAACGGATCGACAGCGTCGAGCCGTACGCGGCGCTGGGCATCGATCTCGACCTGCTCCAGGGCTACGAGTCGCTCGTCGTCGCCGTCGGAGAGGGCGACGCCGCGGGCATCGAGAGTGAACTCGCCGCGGCCGACGAGGTCGACGAGTTCATGGTTCGGTCGTCGGGCAAGGCGGTCGCGATCTTCGTCTACCCCGAGGGCGAGCCCGAGACCGTCGCCATCCAGGACCTCCTGGTCGGCGCGACGTTCCAGGAGTACGAGATCCCCGACGCCGAGGGGAGCCCCGAGGAGTACATCTCGGAGCTGCAACACCGCAAACAGCAGCTCGAATCCAAGCTCGACACCGTCGAGAACGAACTCGGGGACCTCAAACACGACGTCGCCGGGTTCCTGCTCGCTGCCGAGGAGAAACTCGCGATCAGGGTCCAGCAGGCCGAAGCGCCGCTGAACTTCGCGACGACGGAGAACGCCTTCGTCGCCGAGGGCTGGATCCCGACCACGGACGTCGACGAGCTCCGGATCGCACTCGATTCGGCCGTCGGCGACCACGTCGACGTCGAGGAGCTCGAACGCGCCGAGTACGACAGCGACGGACACGTGACCGGACACGAACCGGTCGAAGAGAGCGGTGGAATGCCCGGCGAACCGGCCGCCGTGGACGGCGGCGACTCCGAGACGGCCACCGACGGTGGCAAAAAGAAAGCCACTGACGGCGGATTGGTGACGATGAGTAGCAGCGAGCCGCCGGTCATCCAGCAGAACTCCAAGCCGGTCAAACCCTTCGAGGCGCTCGTCGAGGTCATCAACCGGCCGAAATACTCCGAGTTCGATCCCACGGTGCTGGTCTTCCTGACGTTCCCGGCCTTTTTCGGGTTCATGATCGGGGACCTCGGCTACGGGATCCTCTACATGCTGCTTGGCTTCTGGCTGATGCGGAGCTTCGACAGTCCCGTCATCAAGAGCCTCGGTGGCGTCGGCCTGTGGGCCGGGCTCTTTACCGGGGTCTTCGGTATCATGTACGGGGAGATATTCGGGTTACACCAGCTCGGCGAGATCGTCTGGGGCGGGAACCCGCCGATGCACAAGGGTCTCCAGCCCGCGTACGCCGACTACGCGCTGGCGTGGCTCGTCATCAGCGTGCTTGCCGGCGTGGCCCACCTGACGATCGCCTGGGTGCTCGACTTCATCGAGAACCTGGGTCACGGGTTCGGGACGGCCATGGGCGAGAGCGGCTCCTGGCTGCTGATGATGTTCGGGCTGTGGGCCTGGATCTTCGCCGGGGCGTTCGGGAGCGCACCCGACCTGCTCTTTAGCGTCTTCACCGGTGATCCCTACAGCGTCGTGCCAGCGAGCGCCCTCCCGCTGCCGTCGGTCGTGGGACTCGCGGGACTCGGCTTGTTCGCGCTCGGGTTCGTCCTGCTGCTGGTCACCGAGCCGATCGAGATCGTCGAGTTCCTCAACGTGATGGTCAACGCGCTGTCGTACACCCGGCTGGCGGCGGTCCTGCTGGCGAAGGCGGGGATGGCCTTCGTGGTCAACCTCCTCTTTTTCGGCGTGTACGTCGACAGCCACGGCGGCTGGCACTTCGGGATCAATCACGCCCCGAGTACGATGGTCGGCGAGACCTACCACGGGGCCGAGATCACGAGCGTGATGTTCGAGGGCCTGATGCACTCGGGCATCGCCGCGCTCGTCCTCGGTATCTTCGTGCTCGTGATCGGGCACCTGCTCGTGTTGACGCTGGGGATCACCAGCGCCGGCCTGCAGGCGATCCGTCTCGAGTACGTGGAGTTCTTCGGGAAGTTCTACGAGGGCGGCGGCAAGCCCTACGTGCCGTTCGGGTACGACCGCGAGTACACCGCCGAGGACTGACCGACAGGACTCCTCGGCACACAGTCGGTGCCCGTTCCCGGTCGGACGCCCCATCGGGCGGCTGATCGTTCGTGTCGCTAGTCATGAGACTGTCTCTCACCGGTAGCTCGCGGGCTGACGGCGGTATTTGGGAAGTTTTATGAAGCCACTACAGCCATATCAGCCTGTTCGGAACGAGCGAATCCCCAAGAGATTCAAAACATGATCGAAAACGCTTTGGCACTCGTAGGCAGTGTCGCACCGATTCTTCAGAACGCCGGAACCTCGTATCCGGCCATTCCCCCGAAAGCGGCGGCAGCGCTCGCGGTCGGTCTGGCGGCGTTCGGTGCTGGCTACGCGGAGCGCGGTATCGGTGCCGCGGCGGTCGGTGCGATCGCGGAGGACGACGACATGTTCGGTCGTGGCCTCATCCTGACGGTCCTGCCCGAGACGCTGGTCATTCTGGCGCTGGTCGTCGTCTTCGTCGTCCCCGACTGGTCGGCCGTCGTCTAAACAAACCCACCTTTTAACGCATGAGCTTAGATACGGTCGTAGAGGACATTCGAGACGAAGCCCGCGCGCGTGCAGAGGATATCAAAGCCGAGGCGGAAGAGAAAGCTGACGCTATCGTCGCCGAGGCCGAGCAGGACGCAGACGAGATCCGAGCCGAGCGCGAGGCAGAGGTCGAATCGACGATCGAACAGGAGCGCGAACAGCGCGTCTCCAGTGCGAAGCTGGAGGCAAAACAGGCACGCCTCGAGGCGCGCCGGACCGTCCTCGCGGACGTTCGCGAGGACGTCGAGTCGGCGGTCGCAGACATCGACGGCGACCAGCGCGAGGAGCTCACCCGAGAGCTGCTGTCGGCTGCCGTCGAGGAGTTCGAGGACGACGCTACGCTGGACGTCTACGGGCGCACCGAGGACGAAGAGCTCCTCGAGTCGCTGCTCGATGAGTTCGAGCAGGACGGACAGTACGCCGGCGAGTACGACTGTCTCGGCGGCGTCGTCGTCGAGAGCGAAGGGTCGCGCATTCGCGTGAACAACACCTTCGACTCAATCGTCGACGACGTGTGGGAACAGAACCTCGGAACGATCAGCGACGAACTGTTCGAGCAATGAGCACGGAGCAAACGGCCACCGGCGGCAATTACGAGTACGTCATCGCGAGAGTCCGGTCGCGCCGTGCCGCGCTCTTCGACGACGACGACTACCGCAAGCTGGTCCGCATGGGCACGGGCGAGATCGCCCGGTTCATGGAGGAAACCGAGTACGAGACCGAGATGAACGCGCTGGGGTCGCGACACACCGGCGTGGACTTAGTCGAGTACGCGCTGAACCGGAACATCGCCAAGCACTTCGACGACCTGCTGCGGTGGGCCGACGGGCGACTGTACGAGTACGTCGCTCGGTACCTCCGGAAGTTCGACGCCTGGAACGTCAAGACGATCATCCGGGGGAAGTACGCCGACGCGAGCCGCGAGGAGGTCGAGACGGACCTCATCCGCGCCGGCGAGTTCGACGACGAGTTCCTCGAATCGCTGCTCACGGCGAGCAGCATCGAGGACGTCGTGGAACTGCTGGAGAACACGCGCTTCGGCGACGGACTCGCCGAGGCGTACCCGGTCTACGAAGAGGAAGGCGTGCTGGTGCCCCTGGAGAACGCGCTCGACCGGGCGTTCTACGAGGAGTTGCTCACCGGGCTCTCCGGTGAGGTCAGTCGCGCGATGGAGCTGTACATCGAGTTCCTCAGCGCGGAAGTTGACTTCCGGAACATGCGCAACGCCTTCCGGCTGGCGCGCAGCGGCGCGGACATCGACCCCTCGGAGTACTACATCGAGGGCGGCAAGCTGTTCGACGCCGACGAGATCAGCCAGCTGTCGCGCAACACCGACCAGCTGGTCGAGTTCGTCCGGGAAAGCAAGTACGGCGAGGACTTAGAGGAAGGACTGGCCTCCCTTGAGGACGCCGACAGCCTGATGCAGCTAGAACAGGCGCTCGACGCAGCACTGCTGGAGTACTCGGACACGCTGTCGAACCGGTACCCGCTATCGGTCTGTCCGGTGCTCGCGTACGTGCTGGCGAAAGAACGGGAGGTCGACAACATCCGGGCCATCGCACGCGGTCGCGAGGCCGGGCTCTCCGAGGACGACATCGAATCAGAGCTGGTGATTCTATGAGCCAGGAGATCGCCGTTATCGGCAGTCCGGACTTCACGACCGGCTTCCGGCTGGCCGGCGTTCGGAAGTTCGCGAACGTCGCCGACGACGAGAAAGACGACCGACTGGACGACGCGGTTCGGGAGACACTTGACGACGAGGAGGTCGGCATCGTCGTGATGCACGACGACGACCTGTCGCATCTCTCGCGGGCCGTCCGCAACGACGTGGAAACGAGCGTCGAACCGGTACTCGTGACCCTCGGTGGCGGCACCGGGAGCGGGAACCTGCGCGAGCAGATCAAGCGAGCGATCGGTATCGACCTGATGGAAGACTAAACTATGAGTCAAGCAACCGAAGCAGACGTCAGCGAAGACGGCGTCATCGAGAGCGTAAGCGGTCCCGTCGTGACTGCCAAAGACCTCGACGCGAAGATGAACGACGTGGTCTACGTCGGTCACGAGGGTCTGATGGGAGAGGTCATCGAGATCGAAGGCGACATCACGACGATCCAGGTGTACGAGGAGACGTCCGCGGTCGCCCCCGGCGAGCCCGTCGAGAACACGGGCGCGCCGCTGTCGGTCGACCTCGGACCGGGCATGCTGGACGCCATCTACGACGGTGTCCAGCGCCCCCTCGACGTCCTCGAGGAGAAGATGGGCAGTGCGTTCCTGGACCGTGGTGTCGACGCGCCCGGAATCGACCTGGAGAAGACCTGGGAGTTCAACCCCGAGGTCTCCGAAGGTGACGAGGTCGAGGCCGGCGACATCATCGGAATCGTTCCCGAGACGCCGAGTATCGACCACAAAGTGATGGTCCCGCCCGATTCGGAGGGCGGCGAGGTCGTCGACGTCAAGTCCGGCGACTACTCCGTCGAGGACACCGTCGTCGAACTGGACACGGGCGAGGAGATCCGGATGCGCCAGGAGTGGCCCGTCCGATCCCAGCGACCCGCCGACGAGAAGCAGACGCCGACGGAACCGCTGGTCAGTGGCCAGCGCATCCTCGACGGCCTGTTCCCCATCGCGAAGGGTGGGACGGCCGCGATTCCGGGCCCCTTCGGCTCCGGGAAGACGGTCACCCAGCACCAGCTCGCCAAGTGGGCCGACGCGGACATCGTCGTCTACGTCGGCTGTGGCGAGCGGGGCAACGAGATGACGGAAGTCATCGAGGACTTCCCGGAACTGGAAGACCCCAAGACCGGGAAGCCCCTGATGTCCCGGACCTGCCTCATCGCGAACACGTCGAACATGCCCGTCGCGGCGCGTGAGTCCTGTATCTACACGGGGATCACCATCGCGGAGTACTTCCGCGACATGGGCTACGACGTGGCGCTGATGGCCGACTCCACCTCCCGGTGGGCCGAGGCCATGCGCGAGATCTCCTCGCGACTCGAGGAGATGCCCGGTGAGGAGGGGTACCCCGCCTACCTCGCCGCGCGTCTCGCGGAGTTCTACGAGCGGGCCGGCTACTTCAGCAACATCAACGGCACCGAGGGTTCGGTCTCCGCGATCGGGGCGGTCTCCCCGCCCGGCGGGGACTTCTCGGAGCCCGTGACCCAGAACACGCTGCGTATCGTCAAGACGTTCTGGGCGCTGGACGCCGACCTCGCCGAGCGTCGGCACTTCCCCTCGATCAACTGGAACGAGTCGTACTCGCTGTATCGGGACCAGCTGGACCCGTGGTTCGAGGACAACGTCGAGGACGACTGGTCCGACCAGCGTCAGTGGGCCATCGACGTGCTCGACGAGGAGACCGAACTGCAGGAGATCGTCCAGCTCGTCGGGAAGGACGCCCTGCCCGAGGACCAGCAGCTCACCCTGGAGGTCGCACGCTACCTGCGTGAAGCCTGGCTCCAGCAGGACGCCTTCCACGACGTGGACACGTTCTGTGAGCCCGAGAAGACCTACGGCATCCTCTCGGCCATCCGGACGTTCAACGACGAGGCCTTCGAGGCGCTCGACGCCGGCGTCCCGATCGAGGAGATCAACGAGGTCGACGCCGCGCCGCGGCTCAACCGTATCGGCGTCCAGGACGAGTGGGAGAGCTACATCGAGGAACTGGAATCGGACATCCAACAACAGGTCCGGGAGCTCTACTAATGCAAAAAGAATACCAGACGATCACGGAAATCAGCGGTCCGCTGGTCTTCGCCGAAGTCGACGAACCCGTCGGCTACGACGAGATCGTCGAGATCGAGACCCCCGACGGCAGCACGCGCCGCGGACAGGTGCTCGAATCGACGAGCGACTTCGTCGCCATCCAGGTCTTCGAGGGAACCGAAGGGATCGACCGCAATTCCTCGGTCCGGTTCCTCGGCGAGACCCTGCAGATGAAGCTCACCGAAGACCTGCTCGGACGCGTCCTGTCCGGCTCCGGTGAGCCCATCGACGGCGGACCCGAGATCGAACCCGACGAGGAACGACCCATCGTCGGCGAGGCAATCAACCCCTACTCCCGGGAGTACCCCGAGGAGTTCATCCAGACCGGCGTTTCCGCCATCGACGGCATGAACACGCTGGTTCGGGGCCAGAAGCTCCCGATCTTCTCGGGGTCGGGCCTGCCCCACAGCGACCTGGCACTCCAGATCGCTCGTCAGGCGACGGTCCCGGAAGAGGACGAGGCCGCCGAAGCCGACGACGAGGAGGGCAGCGAGTTCGCAGTGATCTTCGGCGCGATGGGGATCACCCAGGAAGAGGCCAACGAGTTCATGGAGGACTTCGAGCGCACCGGTGCGCTGGAGCGCTCGGTGGTCTTCATGAACCTCGCGGACGACCCCGCAGTCGAGCGGACGGTCACGCCGCGACTCGCACTCACCACCGCCGAATACCTCGCCTTCGACAAGGGGTATCACGTGCTGGTCATCCTCACGGACATGACCAACTACTGCGAGGCGCTGCGCGAGATCGGTGCCGCACGTGAGGAGGTCCCGGGTCGCCGTGGCTACCCCGGGTACATGTACACGGACCTTGCACAGCTCTACGAGCGGGCCGGCCGCATCGAGGGCCAGGAGGGCTCTGTCACGCAGATCCCGATCCTGACGATGCCGGGCGACGACGACACGCACCCCATCCCGGACCTGACCGGGTACATCACGGAGGGCCAGATCATGATGGATCGGGACCTCAACAGTCAGGGCGTCGAGCCGCCCGTCTACGTGCTGCCGTCGCTCAGCCGTCTGATGGACGACGGGATCGGCGAGGGGCTCACCCGCGAGGACCACGAGGACGTGGCCAACCAGATGTACGCCGCCTACGCCGAGGGTGAGGACCTTCGGGACCTCGTGAACATCGTCGGTCGCGAGGCCCTGAGCGAACGGGACAACCTCTATCTCGACTTCGCCGACCGCTTCGAGACGGAGTTCGTCCAGCAGGGCTTCAAGACGAACCGCAGTCTCGAAGAGACGCTCGACCTCGGCTGGGACCTGCTCTCGACGCTGCCGAAACAGGAACTCAACCGCGTCGACGAGGAGTTCATCGAGACGTACTACGTCGAGGACGAACCGGCCGAGACCGTCGAAGCCGAAGAATAATTCGCCGCAGTTTTCCGTTCTTTTCGACGTCACCGGTAGTGACGGGGCCGTCCTTCGAGAGCGCTGTCACTCGATGCCGGCCCGTTCGAGCCAGCCGCGGAACTGCTCGCGGCGGCGGTCCCAGACGAGCGTGATGAGCGCCAGGCCCGTGATGAAGACGCCACCGCCGATGAACCCGAGTATCATCCGGGATGCGAATTTCTCGATGAGGAACGCCTTGGCGGGGTCCTCGGGGTCGACGTAGGCGGTGATCCGGTCGCCCTGCTCGTACTCGTGGCTGATCTCGAAGGCCCGATCGCCCGACGTTTCGTGGGTGACGATGCCCGGATACAGCACGTCGTTCCGGTACTGCTTGCCCTCGTACTCGTAGCTGTACGTGACCGCGGGTGCGAACTTGCTGCCGGCCTTGTCCTCGAGTGTCGCCGACTCGATGGTCGCGTTGACCGTCTCGGCGTTCTGGATCGCGGTGTACTGCGTGTACAGGACGTAGCCCCCGATCCCCAGCAGGACGATCCCCCCAACAGCGAAGAGAACGGCGAGAAGCTTCAGCGAGTCCATACAGGGTGCATACACCTGCTGATACAAGTAACTTCCACAGGCGAGCGGGCTGTACGGAACCTGGCGCGGCCGGTCGTCGCGGATGACCGGCGTCTCGGGAACCGTCGAGCCGGGGGCATCACGGACGAACTGAAAACAGTTAACCGACTGGGTCAGCAAGGTCCACCCAACAAATGGCCAAAGACGTCAAACCGACCCGGAAGAACCTCATGGCGATCGAGGACCGGATCGAACTCTCCGAGCGGGGCCACGACACGCTCGAAAAGAAGCGGGACGGGCTCATCATGGAGTTCCAGGACATCCTGGACCAGGCCCAGGACGTGCGCTCGAACCTGGCCGAGGACTACGAGACCGCCCAGCGCCGGATCAACATGGCACGGGCCATGGAAGGCGACGTGGCGGTCCGCGGTGCGGCCGCCGCGCTCAAGGAACACCCAGAGCTGACAACCGAGTCGAAAAACATCATGGGCGTCGTCGTCCCCCAGATCGAGTCCTCGAAGGTCAAGAAGACCCTCGACGAGCGCGGGTACGGCATCCTCGGAACGAGTTCCCGCATCGACGAGGCCGCCGAGGCCTACGAGGAACTGCTCGAATCCATCATCCTCGCCGCGGAGGTCGAGACCGCGATGAAGAAGATGCTAGACGAGATCGAACGCACCAAGCGACGGGTCAACGCCCTGGAGTTCAAAGTCCTGCCCGAACTCACCACCAACCAGGAGTACATCGAGCAGAAACTCGAAGAGCAGGAACGAGAGGAGATCTTCCGGATGAAGAAGATCAAGGCCAAGAAGGAAGAAGAGGAGAAAGCAGAGCGGGAAGCCGAGGAAGCGGCGGAAGCCGAAGCCGTCCCGGCCGACGACTGAACGACACGCGTATCGCCGGCGGCCACGCGCGGTTTTCTCGACGCCAACAGGCCCGGTGAGTCGGTTCTCGTAGCGGTCAGGCAATATTTCGGGAGGCACGCCGTCGAGAAGTCCGTGCCTCGGTCGAGAGGGCGAACCTTTTCCATCTACCCGACAATGATAGTTGCATGAACTGTCCCCACTGCAAAACGCAGGTGCTGCGCTTTCCCGTTCCCGAGGAGTACGCGGCATACGCTCCGAAGGACGCCCCCGGTGCGACCATCTGTCCGACCTGTCTGGTGATGGAACCCGACGAGGAACCCCCGTCGGAGCTGCCGGACTTTACGACCATCGGCGAGTCGTTCCCGGCCGAGCCCGACGCCGCGGTCCCGATGGCGCTGGGAATCGGTCTGCTCACCTCGCTCGCGCTGTATCGCCAGCAGATCACCGAACTGTTCGACGCCGTCGAGGAAGCCGGGACCGACCCGATGCTCGTCCTGGACCGGCTCGCCGCGAGCGGCAGCGTCGACAGCCAGATCGACCTGCAGGGCCGGAAACAGCAACTAGAACAGTTGCGGGAGTAGCCGAGCGCCCTATACGCCGGTGTCGTACCGCAGAATGCCCGCGATGCCGCCGAAGGCGTTGAGGAGCTGTTCGCCTTTCTCGAAGTCGGTGGAGATGAACTTCGTCTCGGTCCCGCGCTGGTCGGCGATGTTCATGAGGTGGTCGATGAGGTCCTCGCGGTCCTCCTCGTCGGCTTCGACGGTCTCGCCGCAGCGCGAACACTCGTGGTCGGGGGTGTCCTCGCGGCGGTCGACGACCTCGTGTTCCTCGTGGCCGTTTTCACACTCGTAGGTGACGACGTCTTTGCGCAGGTCCTCGGAGATGAGCAGGCGGTCGACCGCGCCCATGATCAGGTTCTCGCGGGTCGGGCCGAACCCGTAGGTCGCGAGGTTCCCGTCGTGGAGTTCCTTGAAGAACTCCTCCATCTCCGTTTTGTCCTGCATGATCTCGTACTCGCCCAGGACCTCCTGGGCGGCGTCGACGAGGTCGTACAGCCCCGACTCGTCGGTGTAGGAGACGTCGAACTTCCCGAGGACGCTGTCGCGGAGTTCGTGGTGGAGGTAGTCGCCGTCGAGGAACTCGTCTTTGGTGGGGGAGGGACCGCCGACGAGGATGCCGTCCATCTCGTGGCGCTGGTCGACGAAGAGGTCGTCGGCCATCCCGGCGACTTCCTGGTAGAAGTTGTCGATCGCCTCCAGCCGCAGGCGGGCGAATCGCTGGGCGGACTGGCCCCCTTTGCGCTGTTTCCCGGGGACCAGCGAGGACGCGGACTTGACCGGCTCGACGCGTTTGCCCTTGAGCCAGCCGACGTTTGCCTCCCGCCGGTCGAGGACGATGAGGCCGAACAGCCCCTTGTCGCCGAGCATCTCCTCCAGGGGTTCGGTGAGGAAGTCCGAGTCGCAGTGGTACCGGAACGACTCGATGGGCTGGGGCGGCGACTCCAGAACCTTGGTGACCATGTCGGTCCGGCCGCCGCCGCTATCGATGGCCCCCGAGAAGATGACCATCCCGTTCTCGGGCGGGTACGTGTCGTAGTAGCGCAGCCGGTCCTTGATGGAGGTCAGGGCGTCCTGGACCGCGGTCCGGGTCTGTTTTGACTTGATGTTCGACGCTTCGCTGTGCTCCTGGGTGACGTGCTCGACGACCGAACTGACCTGGCGGTCGTCAGGAATGTAGATGGTGACGAGCTGTGTCCCGGAGCCCTCGTACTCTTTCAGGTCCTCGATGACCTTCCGGAACTCGTATTTTTGTTTGTCCGTCTGGTCCTGCTCGGAGCTACTCATTACTTCCTGTTGTAGACCCGGAGACTAAAGGTCGTGGGATTCCGCGGGACCCCCGCTCGCGACGCGACGCGCGGAACTGACGTAAAGACCCCCTCGTATCTGAGCATCAATCCTTACCGACAACTCGACAAAACAATGTGGCAATGTCGACGCAAGAAGGGGAGAGATACACGATCCAGTTCGGGGAAGACGAACAGGTTGCGGTCGCCGAGACCGTTCGGGCGGGGATCGGCGAGGAACTGTCCGACGAGCAGGCCGACGCCATCGTCAGCCACGTGGGGGACCTCGTCGCGGAGAACATCGCTGCGAACGGCGACGCCGACGTGGTCGTCGTCGGGGTCAAAGACCTCATCGTCAAACACCTCGTCGAGGGGGGCCACTCGGACGCCATCGTCGAGCGGACCGCCGACATCGTGCTGGACAACCTGGGAATGGGTTCGGTGTTCATCAAGCGAGCGCTCAAGAAGATCGTCAGGGGCCTCATGGGGCAGTCCGAGGCCGTCGTCAGTGGCGTCGGCGACGTGATCGGCGAGAAACTGGTCGAGGGGGACCACACCGAAGCGCTCGTCGAGGAGGTCGCGCGGCTGGTGGTTCACCAGGCCATCGAGAACGAGTACTCGGAGACCCTGGTCGACGGAACGCTCGACGAGGGGCTAGCGATCATCGTCGAGGAGGAGGGTGTCGAACGTATCGTCGACGAGATGCAGGCGGAGTACCCCGCCGAGACGGCGGCCTGAGGCCCCGCAGTCGGTGGGAATCCACGGGAACCGATGTCGGTCCCGTCAGTCGGTGTGAACTACCGTGTGGCTTTTTATTGATTGCGGGCATGTGTCCACGTAGTATCGTCCGGGCCGGTCACGCGGGCAGCGACCACCGCGGACGACAGTGCGGGAAACCCGGCAAGGGGGACCGACCGCCCGTCAGACGCACGGGTTTATATGTTTCCCTTGTCTGTAGCTACACAACAGGAAGTATGACGGGATACGTCTTCACCATCGCAGGCGGGAAGGGTGGCGTCGGGAAGACCACGACGACCATCAACGTCGCCGTGGCGTTACAGGACGCCGGCCACGACGTCGTCGTCGTCGACGCCGACCTGGGAATGGCGAACCTGGGAGCGATGCTCGACATCGATCACTCCCCGAGTCTCCACCAGGTCCTGGCAGGGAAAGCCGCCGTCAGCGACGCCATCACGGAAGGCCCGGGTGGCATCACCGTCGTGCCCGGCGAGCGGAACCTCGAAGCGTTCGCCGACGCCGACCCGGCGAAGCTCCGGAAGGTCGTCAAAGCCCTCTCGACTGCCTACGAGATCGTCCTCATCGACACCGGTGCCGGATTGAGCCACGAAACGACCGTCCCGCTCGGACTGGCCGACGGCGTCTTGCTGATCACGACCGCAGACGACGTCGCCATCGGCGACACCGTCAAGACCGCCCAGCTGGCCGAACGCATCGAGGGCGACGTGGTCGGTGCCGTCCTGACCCGGGCCAACGACGACACGAACGTCTCGCAGGTCGCCGACAAACTCGACCTGGAGATGCTCGCGGTCGTCCCGGAGGACCAGGACGCCACCAAGTCGGAACCGCTGCTCATCAACCACTCCGACAGCTACGCCGCCGAGGCCTACCGCAGGCTGGCCTCGACCCTAGAGGAGATCTACGAGGTCAACACCGAGGGCGGCGCGACGACCGAACAGGAGTTCGAGCCCGCCGGCAGCGACGACGGCGACGGCAGTGAGACCGACGCCGCCGAAGCCGACGACGGTTCGACCGGCAGCGAGACCGGGATCGGCCCGAACAGCGGTACAGAGGGCAGCGACGGCGACGACAGCGACGACGACGAGGACGAAGACGGCGTGTTCGGGCTCTTCAACTGAGCTGCCAGTACCCATTCTCGCGGCGAATCCCGTCTCGGCGCCCGTTCTCCGTTCGAAGCGGTACATTCAAACGGTCGCTCCGGCCAGTAAGGGGTATGGCAGACGAAGAATCGATACGGACGAGTTGGATCCTGATCTACCTCCTCCTCGTGCTCGGGCTCGGGTTCGCCGCCGTCCGCGGTGTCGGGGGCAGCATCATGGGAACCGTCGTGCCGGCGCTACTGTAACCGGTCGCCCTACATCGACTCCGGCGCAGCGACACCGAGTACCGACAGCGCGTTCGCCATCGTGTGGCGCGCAGCAGCGACCACTGCGAGCCGCGCGTCCCTGACTTCTTCGTCGGCGTCCAGAACCGGACACTCCCGGTAGAAGGCGTTGAACCGTTCCGCGAACGTGCGCGTGTAGGTCGCCACGACGTGTGGCTGGTGGTCGGCGGCCGACTCCTCGATGACGCCGGGGAAGCGAGCGACGGTCCGGAGGAGGGCCCGCGCTTCCGGCGTGTTAAGGTGTTCCACGTCGAGCGCCGACGGATCGGGGACCTCGTAGCCGGCATCCGCTGCCTCGCCGAGGATGCCACAGGTCCGCGCGTGGACGTACTGGACGTACGGCGCGGACTGGGCCTCGAAGTCGAGCGCCCGCTCCCACTCGAAGGTGATCGCCTTCGTGGGTTGTTTCGAGACGATGTCGTAGCGGACGGCACCGATGCCGACCTGGTGGGCGATGCGTTCGACGTCGTCGTCGTCGAGTTCGTCGTTGCGGAGGCGGTCGTCGAGTCTGTCCTCGACCTCCTCGCGCGCGCGGTCGATAGCCTCGTCGAGCAGGTCGTCGAGGTCGATGCCGGTCCCTCGCCGTGTGCTCATCTTCCCTTCGGGGAGGTTGACGTAGGAGTAGAGCACCTGATCGAGCTGGTCGGTGTCGTGGCCGAGCAGGGAGAGCGTGGTGTCGACCTGCTGGGCCTGGAGCTTGTGGTCCTCGCCCAGAACCGTCACCGCGCGGTCGAAGTTGTCGAACTTCCACTCGTGGTGGGCCAGGTCCCGCGTGGCGTAGAGGCTGGTACCGTCCGAGCGGAGGAAGACGAGGTTCTTCTCGATGTCCGGGAGGTCGAGTTGCCAGGCGTCCTCCTCGTACACTGCCTCGTCGAGTTCCTGCAGGCGAGCGACCAGGTCGTCGGTCGCGCCGTCGCGGATAAAGCGGGTCTCCTTGACGAACTCGTCGAACTCCGCGGGGAGACGGCCGAGACACTGCTTCATGCCCGAGAGCACCTTGTCGACGACCTCGCTGACGCGCTCGTAGGCGTCCTCGTCGCCCTCTTCTAGCCCCTGCATGATGGACTGGATCTCCGCTTCCGCGGCCTCGACCTCCTCCTCGGGACCCTCTTCGAGGAACTCGTTGCCGACGCGGTAGTACCGCACCATGTCGTACTCGATTCGGTCCCGCTCTGGCTCCGGCAGGTCCGACTCGTCGAAGGTCTCGTAGGCCCAGGCGAACACGGCCATCTGGCGGCCGGCGTCGTTGACGTAGTAGTGCCGTTCCACGTCGTAGCCGGCGAAATCGAGCACGTTCGCCAGGGCGTCGCCGATGATGGGGTTGCGGGCGCGGCCGACGTGGACGGGACCGGTCGGGTTGGCGCTCGTGTGTTCGACGACGACGCGCTCGTCTTTCGAGTCGAGTCGACCGTACTCCTCGCGCTGGGCGGCCTCGATAGTGGCCTGGAAATAGGCCTCGCTGGGCAGGAAGTTGACGTACGGACCCTGGGGCTGGACGGTGCCCAGATACTCGTAGTCGGCTGGGTCGATCTCGTCGGCGATGTCGGCGGCGACCTTCGGCGGCGGTGCGCCGACCTCGCCGGCCAGCCGGTAGGCGACACTGGACGCCAGGATCGCGTCGACGTCCTCCGGTGGCTCCTCGATACCGAGGTCCTCAGTGGGGAGGTCGAGCGCCGAGAGCGCGCTCTGCAGGGCGTCCTCGACCTCCGCGCGTGCGGACAGGAACATACGCCCCCTTCTGTGGGACCGTGTATATGCGTAACGAGTCGCCCCGACCGCGGGGGACAGCGCAGTCAGCCGAGGTTGGCCGCGTCGTCGCCCGACGCGAGCGCGTCGAGACATGATTCGACGCTCTCGTGAACGCCGTCCGACCAGCACGGGTAGAGCCCGACGAGGTCCCCGTCCCGTCGGATCGTGAGGGAGACGACTGGGAAGACGATGATCCGCTGCGTGGGCGGCCCCGCCGAAAGCAAGCCGCCGACCGCCTTGCGCGACTCGAAGAAGGGTTCGAGTTGGAGGCCGGCACTGTCGGCCACGGCTTCGAGTTCCTCGTACAGCGCGACGGCATCGGCGTCGGCCACGTCGTCTTCGGCGGCCGGGACGTTCACCCGGGACCCTACTCGTTCGATCCGCAGGTCCGGGACCGTCCCCTCGGCCTCGAACGCACGCAAGCGTTCGAGGACTGCCTGCTGGCGACGCGCTGCTGCCCCGGTCGGTGACGCCCGGAGATGGGCCGTCACCGTGATCGTCGCTGCCGTCTCCCCCGTCTCCGCCTCGCCCGTCGTCTCGTCCTCGGACGCCTCGGCCTCCACGACATTGGTAGCCATACCCATACTTGCGGAACATACAATAAAAATCTTTTTCCCAAATCAAGCATCGGCCTATAGCAAAAATAAGCAGACATTCGTATTATTATATAGATCAGACCAGGACTTTGTCCACCGGCAGGGCAGCGAACCGGTCTCGACAGGGACACCCGGGTGCTTTTGCCCGCCGGCGCACAACGCCACTCCAACATGAGTGACTCGGAGTCCGGGGACGGGGGACCGAAGCAGGTTTCGGACCCTAACTACCACAGCGTCAACCACACCGCCGCCCAGACCTGCGGGTGGACGAAAAATGCCCTCAAAGGCGAGGGAAAATGTTACAAAAATATATTTTATGGGATAGAATCGCACAGATGTATACAAATGACGCCGGTCGTCAAGTGCAACGAGCGGTGTGTCTTCTGCTGGCGGGACCACGCGGGGCACGCCTACGAGATGGACGAGGTCGAATGGGACGACCCGAGTGCCGTGGCCGACGCCAGCCTCGAACTCCAGTCGAAGATCCTCTCGGGCTTCGGCGGCAACGAGGAGGTCCCCGACGAGGTGTTCGAGGAGGCCATGGAACCGCGCCACGTGGCAATTTCCCTCGACGGCGAACCCAGTCTCTACCCCTATCTGCCGGAACTCATCGAGGAGTTCCACGAGCGAGACATTACGACGTTCCTCGTCTCGAACGGGACGCGACCCGAAGTCCTCGCCGAGTGTGACCCGACCCAGTTGTACGTCAGCGTCGACGCCGCCGACCGGCGGACGTTCGACGAGACGGTCAAGGCCGTCGAGGACGACGCCTGGGAGAACCTCATCGACACGCTGGACGTGCTGGCCGAGAAAGACGAAACCAGAACGGTGCTGCGGACGACCTGCATCAAGGGGCTGAACATGGCCCACCCCGAGTGGTTCGCGGCGATGTTCCAGCGCGCGGACCCGGACTTCGTGGAGCTGAAGGCGTACATGCACGTCGGCCACTCCCGCGGTCGGCTGGGTCGGGACTCGATGCCCGAACACGAGGAAGTCGTCGACTGGGCCGAGGAGGTCATGGCCGACATGCCCGAGTTCGACGTGTTGAAGCAGGTACCCGCCTCGCGGGTCGCACTGCTGGCGAAAGAGCGCAACACGCTGGTCCCGAAACTCCAGAAGGATAGCGACTTTTGGGCTCGCGACCCGGTTTCCGGAGACTGACGCGGCTTTTTGCTCGCGGAGACCGTGTTGGTTCCATGGAGATCGTTATTCTTGCCTTCGACGGCTTCGACGAACTGGACGCGATCGGTCCCTTCGAGGTGTTCGAGAACGCGGCTCTGGCCGGTGCGGACCTGACGACAGCGATACGAACCGTCGATGGGGCCGAACGGGTGACCGCCAGCCACGGACTCGAAGTCGGGGCCGACGGTGCCCTCTCTAAGGCGGACCCGGACGTGCTACTGGTGCCGGGCGGGGGCTGGAACGCGCGAAACGACGAGGGTGCCTGGGCGGAGGCCGAACGCGGTGCGATCCCGGACGCGGTCCGCGATCACCACGAGCGCGGCGTCACTGTCGCAGGCGTCTGTACGGGCGGGATGCTCCTTTCGCGGGCCGGGATTCTCGACGGGCGGCCGGCGGTCACCCACGCCGGCGCGCTGGAGGACCTGCGAGCAACGGAGGCCGAGGTCGTCGACGCCCGCGTCGTCGACGACGGCGACGTCCTGACGGCCGGCGGCGTCACGTCGGGGTTAGACCTCGCAATGCACTTCGTCGAGCGGGAGTTCGGGGCGTCCGTCGCCCGGGCAGTCCGAACGGAGATGGAGTACGAGCCAACGGGAACGGTCCATCGACTCTGAAGCGAGCGCGATCGAAACAACGCTTTTAGGACGGTAGTCCCTAACTTCTGATCAGGAAACGCTGTTTGCGTTCCTTCGCGTTCCATAGTTGAGACGTATCCCACATTCGTTACGCTTATCCGGAGGAATCCCTAACGTGTGGATATGGCACAAGCGACGGGGCGGACGGTCGGCTACGACGAACTCGCGACGCTGAAGTTGCTGGCCCTGGCGGACGCGCTGGATGGGCAGCAGAAGGTATCGTGTTCGGCGCTGGCCGACGACCTGGACGCCTCGAACCAGACCGCGTCCCGGCGGCTACAGGGACTCGAGGACGCGGGCTACGTCGAACGCGAAATCGTCAGCGATGGGCAGTGGGTCACGATCACGCCCGAGGGCGAGTCGGCGCTCCGTCGGGAGTACGCCGACTACCGCCGGATCTTCGAGCGCGACGCGAGCATCGAGCTCCAAGGGTTCGTGACCAGCGGCATGGGCGAGGGCCGACACTACATCTCGCTGCCGGGCTACATGGAGCAGTTCATCGACGAACTCGGGTACGAGCCGTTCGCAGGAACGTTGAACGTCGACCTGACGGCCGAGAGCGTCCGGGCTCGGGCCGGCATGGCCGCACTCGAACCCGTCGGGATCGACGGCTGGGAGGACGACGAGCGCACGTACGGTCCGGCCTACTGTTATCCCGCGGCGGTCGAGACCGAGGACAGCATCTACG
This sequence comes from Halorientalis salina, assembly GCF_005049285.1. Classification (GTDB taxonomy): domain Archaea; phylum Halobacteriota; class Halobacteria; order Halobacteriales; family Haloarculaceae; genus Halorientalis; species Halorientalis salina. The sequence continues at coordinate 133,102 of NZ_SOSC01000006.1, forward strand.
AGCCGGCCCACGTCATCGCCCCGGAACGAACCCACCACGACGAGGACCAACTGGAGGTCATCGCCCCGGTGAAACTTCGGGAAGAACTGGGCCTCGAAGACGATCAGGAGGTCACGATCGATGTCACGGAGCGATAAGATGCGCCAGTCGTCGAGCACCGTCGACGCGGCGGTCGCCGCCTTCCGGGCCGGCCAGCCCGTACTGATTCACGACGCCGCCGACCGCGAAGGCGAGACCGATCTGGTGTATCCCGCGGGCGAATTGACCCCCGACGCGGTCGCCCGCATGCGAAACGACGCCGGCGGACTGATCTGTACCGCCCTCTCCCACGGGGTGGCCGAGACCCTGGAGCTCCCCTTCCTGCAGGAGACCATCGACCACCCGCTGTCGGCCGACCACGACCTGGCGTACGACGAACGGTCGTCCTTTTCGCTGACGGTCAACCACCGCGACACCTTCACCGGCATCACCGACGAGGACCGCGCGCTGACCATCACGGAACTGGCCGACGTCGCGGCCGACCCCGACCTCGACGCCTTCGCCGAGCAGTTCCGCGCCCCCGGCCACGTCCACCTGCTGAAGGCCGCGCCCGGCCTCCTGGACGACCGACTGGGTCACACTGAACTGGCCGTTGCGCTGGCCGCCGCGGCCGACCAGTCGCCCGCCGCCGTGGTCTGTGAGATGCTCGACGACGAGAGCGGCGAGGCGCTCACCCCCGCGGCCGCACAGTCCTACGGCGAGCGCAACGACATCCCCTACGTCGAAGGCAGTCAACTCGTCGAGCGACTTTCGTAAGCCCGTTTTTTCGGTTTTCGCCGTTTTCGCGTCCAGTACCGTCAGTTTCAGCTATCGATCGACGATCGGCCCGCGACCACTCCATAAACCACTATTCGCAATATAAAATTCTGCGTTCGCAGTGAGACGCCGACACAGCGAAACCGGCGAAAACAGCGGCGAGCGTGTCGCTATCTGGGCGTCAGTCGAGCTGGCGAAAAACCGGCCCGGGACAGTGACTCGGCGGGATTCCCGCGAACGGAGAAGCGGGAAGTCGGCGAGGGAATGAGACGAACGAAGTGAGTCGAATGGACTCGGCGGAAGTTACTCGTCGACGGTGACTGGTGTCTGGTTGAGGTAGGCGTTGAACGTCTCGACGTCGCCGGTGATGATGCGGCCGATGTTGGCCTCGTATCCCCCGACGACGTAGTCGCCGCCGTTCTGCGGCTGGCGCGGTTCGGGAATGTGAGCGCGGCCGTCATCGACGCTGACGACGACGTGGTACTCGACCGGCGAGTTGTCGTAGAAGACGTAGTAGCCAAAGCGGGCGTTCGATCCCTGGATCCCGTTGGTCCAGGGCTGGTGGTACTGGCTGTCGATCTGTTCCTCACGGCTGATCCGCAGCGAGACGTCAGGTTGGTACGTCCAGGTCCCCCGGTTTGCGAACCGGATCCACTCGTGGTACTCCGAGCCCCCGACCATCTCTCGGATGTCCTGAGAGTTCGGCATTCGGCCGAGCGTACTCGATGGACCATCATAAATCGCCCTGAATGTCCCGAATTCCAACCATTGAAGCCACAGACCGAACGCGTCTCAGGACTCGTCGTCTGCCAACGCGGCGACGCGGCCGTCGCCCAGAACGCCTCGTTTAGCGGCCGTGTCCAGCGAATCTCGCCGACCCGCCCGTCGATACCGGTGGCTGGGCGTCGTGGTTGTCGGATGTACGCCCGCTCCGAACCGCCGCTCGACCGGTAGTGGAGGAGCGATTTCACGGAGCACTGTGACCGACTACGGCCGATTTCGTATAGCGGCATTCAGTTTATCTTCAGTCAGTGCGGGTTCTGCCCGAATTGGGAGGGCAGCGGAGTACCAGCGGGTCGCGGGCGGCACGGAAACGGTTAAGGCCGAATTACGCCAAGGGCAACCAGACAATGGGTTTCGACGAGATGGACGTCGATCTGATCTGGCAGGACGGAGAGTTCGTCGACTGGGAGGACGCACAGGTCCACGTCCTCACGCACGGGCTCCACTACGGGACCGGCGTCTTCGAGGGCGTTCGGTGTTACGACACGGAAAAGGGGCCCGCGATCTTCCGCTGGGAGGAACACTTAGATCGGTTCTACCAGTCGGGCGATCCGTACGACATCGAGATCCCCTACGAGAAGGAGGAACTCACGGAGGCGACGGAGGAACTCATCCGCCGGCAGGACCTCCAGTCGTGTTACATCCGCCCGATCGCCTTCTACGGCTACGACATGCTCGGGCTCAACCCCGAGAGCTGCCCGGTCGAGACGGCCATCGCCGTCTGGCCGTGGGGCGCGTATCTCGGCGAGGAGGCGCTCGAAGAGGGGATCGACGTTGCGGTCTCCTCCTGGCGCAAGTACGCATCCAGCCAGATGCCGACCAACTCCAAGACGACCGGGACGTACGTCAACAGCGTGCTCGCGTCACAGGAGGCAAAGGCGAACGGCTACACGGAGGCCATCGTCCTGAACAAGGAGGGCAACGTCGCCGAGGGACCGGGCGAGAACGTCTTCCTCGTGCGTGACGGCGAACTGTACACGCCCGGACTGGCCGAATCGAACCTCGACGGCATCACCCGCCGCAGCGTCATCACTATCGCCGAGGACCTGGGATACACCGTCCACGACGGCGCGACGGTCTCACGGAGCGAGCTGTACACGGCCGACGAGTTGTTCTTCACGGGAACGGCGGCCGAACTGACGCCCATCCGGAGCGTCGACGACAACGAGATCGGCGCGGGCACGAAGGGGCCGGTGACCGACGAGATCCAGCAGCGCTTCTTCGAGATCATCGAGCGCCGCACCGACGAGTACGACGACTGGTTCCGCTACCTCTGAGCGGCGGCTCCCCGCCGGTTACCGGTTCTGGATCATCCGCTCGACCGAGTTCATGATGCCACCTTTCCCGAGCGCGCGGTCCATCGCGTTGCTGAGCCGCGACTGCTCGAAATAACTCCCGAAGGCGAGGAAGGTGGGGGGCCAGAGCCCGACGAACAGCCCCATCTCCCGGTTGCCCTGGACGAAAAACTCGTACCACGACAGCAGTACCGACGCCACCGCGGCGACGATGTACGGGTCAGTGCTCGACCGCTGTGCGACTTCGACCGCCGCGTCTTCCTCCTGGGTTCGCGTTGCCATACACTGCCCGTAGCGCCAGGACGTCCTTAGTTAGAAGCCGCGTTGTCGACCCTGCCCAGCGAACACGGCGAGTCGGGGCGAGTAGAGCTATCGTACGCCCAACGTGACCGTTCTCGGGTGTTTTCGGCGACCGGGCGGACCGCAGCGACGGGTCCGGCGGCGAGGCCGCCAGTAAGGGCAGCGAAAAGCTATCAGTCGTCGTCGTTCCCGGTAGTCGGTGCGCCGCCGTCGGAGTCGGTCGCCGGTCCGTCCTCGCCGTCGCCGACCATCTCCTCGGTGACGGCGATAGAGATGCCGTTGTCCCGTGACTCACCGAAACCAGCGCTGAGCACGCGGGTCAGGGCGTCCTCGACGCCTTCGTCGGTCTCCTCGTACCGGTCGGAGTCGACTTCGATCACGTACCCGGTGGTGATGTTCGGGGAGGTCGGGAGGAACAGCACGTCGCGGCCGTCCGGGGTCGTCTTGCCGGTCTTGAACGCGGTCATGCGGAGGCCGTCCCACACTTCGAGTTTGACCGGCGTCTGGAGTTCTTCGGTCCCGGAGACGGCGGTTTCGACGGCCATCTTCGAGGCGTTGTAGACCACCCGCAGGCCGGGGAGACGGTTCATCAGGTTGTCGATGACCTCCTCGAAGATGTCGCCGAAGGCGGTGCGGCTGAGGTAGCCGACCGAGAGCACCAGGAGGAAGAACACGACGAGCGTGAGGGCGACGCGCAGCGTCGGGTCCTCGATGGGGACCGGCACCGACGCGAGCTGGTTGTAGATGATCGCGACGATGTAGGCGGTGACGATGAGCGGCAGGAGGACGATCAACCCACTCGCGATGTCCCGTTTCCAGGCAGCCATTGAACTGGGCGACGTTTCCCACCGCTCCCCCTACTAGTTGACGATTGCCCGCAGCGCGAAGAGGAGGTTCCCCTTGCGCTCTGCCAGCCGCCGATAGAAATACGAGAGCCACTTCGACCCGTAGGGAACGTACTGCCGGACCTCGTAGGACCCCGCCAGGTCGTACTGGGCGTCCTCGCGAACGCCCATGAGCATCTGGATCTCGAAGTCGGTCCCGTGCTCGGCGTGGAGGTCCGTCGCCAGATCGATCATCTCGGGGTCGTGACTCCCCACGGCGATGCCGCCGTCGAACGTCTGGAACATCCGCTCCAACAGTGATCGGTAGGCCTCGTCGACGCGCGCTTTGTCCGTATAGGCGACGTCGGCTGGCTCGTCGTAGGCTCCCTTGACCAGCCGGACCTTCCCCGGCAGCGTCGCCAGCCGCTCTACGTCGTCGGCCGTCCGCCGGAGGTTGGCCTGGACGCAGACGCCGACGCCCCCGTCGTGGGCGCGAGTCTGGGCCTCGAAGGCGTCTAGCGTCGCGTCGGTCGTCGTGTGGTCCTCCATGTCGAGCCAGACGAACACCCCCTCGGTCGCAGCGCGGTCGACGAGACGGTCCAGGTTCTCCCGGAAAACGGTCTCGGACACGTCCAGGCCGATCTGGGAGGGCTTGACCGAGATGCACGCGCCCAGGTCGGTGCCCGCGATGTCCGCGACCAGTCGGCAGTACGTCTCGGTGTCGGCGTCGGCCGGCGGGCGCTGGTCGTAGTGCTCGCCGAGCAGGTTGAGGATGGCGCCGACCGACCGCTCGTCGAGTCGCCGGGCGTGTTCCAGGGCGGTAGCCGCCCCTTCCCCGGCCACGAACCGGCGCGCAATCGGGGGGATCATACCAGTGACTATCGGCTAACAGGCAATGAGTGCGGTGGTGGGCAGGGAGCGGTCGAACCGAACCCACCGCGGTTAAGGGTCCTGACAGCGAGGATACGGGTAGCAATGGATATCGTGGCGGTGCTCGTGACGGCGTTCTGGGCGATGTTGCCCGCCTACGTGCCGAACAACGCGGCCGTACTCACGGGCGGCGGACCGCCCATCGACGGGGGACGGACGTGGGGCGGTCGCCGCCTGCTCGGCGACGGGAAAACCTGGCGGGGAACCGTGGGCGGCATCGCGGCTGGGGCGGTCCTGGCGCTCCTGTTGAACGCGGTCCGGCCCACGCTCGACGAACTGATCGCGGTCGAGTTGCCGGCGGCGTTCCCCCTGGCGGCCGTCGTCGCGCTGCCGACGGGCGCGCTGTTGGGTGACATCCTCGCCTCTTTCCTGAAGCGGCGGACCGGGCGCGAGCGCGGCGCGGCGTTCCCCGGCGTCGACCAGCTCGATTTCGTCGTCGTGTCGCTGGCGCTGACGGCCGTCGCCGCGCCGGGCTGGTTCGGGGCGACGTTTACCCTCCCCGTGCTGGCGACGGTGCTGGTCATCACGCCGCTGTTGCACGTCAGCACGAACGTCATCGCCTACAAGCTCTCGCTGAAGAGCGAACCCTGGTAGGCGTGGTTTTCAGTCGGCTCTGTCGAGCGAAAGTCGAACCACCGAGCCGTCGGCGTCGTTCTCGAAGGAGACCGAGCCGCCCGAGCGGCGGACGATGAGCACGACCAGCCACAGCCCGACGCCGCTGGAGTGGTGCAGGGGCGTCTCCTCGCCGTCCTCGAAGACGCGCAGTTCCGCCTCGGGGATGCCGGGGCCGTCGTCGCGGACCTCGATGGTGACCGTCTCCGCGTCGCAGGTGGCCGAGATCCGGGCCTCGGGGGTCGCAGTCTCGGCGTGAACGACCGCGTTCTCGACGAGGTTCGCCAGCGCCACCGGTAGCGTCGGGAGCGCCCGGACCCGGCAGTCCGCGTCGAAGGTCTGCGTGACGGTGAACGGGTCGACGCTGCCACGGACCCGCTCGACGGCTTCGTCGACCGCCTCCGCGAGGTCGTGTGTCACGCGCTCGTTATCGCTGGTCAGGACCCGTTCGATGGTCGAGGCCTTCCGGCTCCGGGAGGCGATATCGTCGCTTTTGTCCTGGATCTTCCCCGCGAGGGCGGCGGGGTCACCGGTGGTCTTGCGGGCGATCTCCTCGGCGTAGCCGTCGACGACGGAGACGTCGTTTCTGATGTTGTGCCGGAGCACGCGACTGAGAACCTGCTTCAGAAGGTCCAGTTCCGCCTCGCGGTCCTTGAGTTCGGACACGTCCCTGAGGACGATGACGCGTCCCTCGACGAGACTCTCACCGGAACGGACCGGCGAGATCTGCAGGTGGAAGTGGTGCGTCTCCCCGTGCCGGTCGACCTGAATTTCGGTGTCGACGACGGTCGTCGACTCGAACTGCTCGACCATCGCGGGGAACTCGCCGAAGAAGTCCCGCCCCGGCGTCCCGACGGCGTCGTTCTCACTGACGTCGAACAGTTCGAGCGCGGCCGCGTTGATGTCGACGACCCGGTCGTCGTCGTCGAGCGTGACGACGGCGTCTTCCATCTGGTCCAACACCGTTTTCCGGGCGATGGGGAGGAGTTCGAGCAGTCGATACCGAAACAGCGCCCACGCGAACAGTGCAGTCGTCACCAGGAACGCGAGCGGCGTCAGGTCCAGGTCGGGATAGGGCGTGATCCCGGCGACGAAGAGGATGTTCGCGACGAACGGGATCAGCGCACCGGCGAACAGCATCCCCGTCTGGTTGCGACGGATGCCCTGTGCGTTGCGGTAATCGTCGAGAAAGAGTGCGAGCCCGGCGACGACGAGGGCGTAGGAAAACAGCGCCTGGACGTAGAACCACGGGCCGAACTCGGCGTGAAACACGCCGATGCTGTCCACGTACCGGTAGGTGAAGACGTACTGGGGGCCGAGCCAGATGACGGCCTGGCTGAAGAGGGGAAACGCGAACAGCCAGAACCAGCGCGAGCGCCGTTCGATGCGTCGGCGGCGGACGTACTCCAGCGCGAGCAGGAACCAGGCGATGGTGACGACGTCGGTGAAGAAATACCGGAGGTTCACCGCGACGAAGGTGGGAGCGGTGGCGTCGACGACGAGGCTGAGCCCGTAGGTGCTGGACCACCCGGCGACGGAACACACGAAGACGACGAACCAGCGAGTGCCCGGCTTGCCGCTCTGCTGTGCGGCCACGTACGCCATCAGCAAGGCCGGCACGAGCGTGGTCACCAGGGCGACACCCAAGACGTCGACGGCGAGTACCATCTGTGCGACAACAAACACATATGAGAGGATATACTAAAAATTGTACCCCGCCACCGGCTGTAATCAGGGGGTCATCGCCGAACTGGTGGGCTTTTCACCACGGACGCCAGAGGGAGGGGTATGAACGCCCGCGGCAGGACGCTCCGGTTGGCCACCCGGGGCTCGGACCTCGCGCTCCGGCAGGCAGCGTCGGTCAAGTCGACACTGGAAGACCGCCGGCACGCGGTCGAACTCGTCGAAGTGGAGACGACCGGCGACCAGATACGTGACGAACTCATCCACCGGCTCGGGAAGACGGGCGCGTTCGTCCGGAGTCTCGACCAGAAGGTGATGGACGGGGAACTCGACGGCGCCATCCACTCGATGAAGGACATGCCGACCGAACAGCCCGACGACCTCGTGGTCGCGGGCGTCCCGGAACGCGCGGCCGCCGAGGACGTGCTCCTGACGCCCGACGGCACCGGCCTGGCGGACCTCCCCGAGGGCGCGACCGTCGGCACGTCGAGCCTCCGTCGACAGGCCCAGTTACTCGCCGAGCGACCGGATCTCGACGTGCAGCCGCTCCGTGGCAACGTCGACACGCGCATCGAGAAGTTGCTCGCGCCCGGCCTGCAGGCCGAACACGAACGGCGGATCGACCACGCCGAGGGCGAGGGTGGGTTCGACAGCAGCGAGGAGGACGCCCTGGAGTTCGACCAGGAGACCGAGAACTGGTTCAACGAGCTTTCGGAGATCGAACGCCGGGCGATGGAACGGGACATCGACACCGAGTACGACGCCATCGTGCTCGCTCGCGCCGGACTGGAGCGGGCGGGCCTGCTCCACCACGTCGAACACGAGTCGCTCCCGAAATCGACGTTCGTCCCCGCGCCGGGACAGGGGGCGCTGGCCGTGACCGCCCTCGACGGCGACACTGCCGAGAGCATCCGGGAGACGATCGACCACCCGCCCGCGCGGGTCGCGACCAGCGTCGAGCGCATCGTCCTCGACGAACTCGGTGGCGGCTGTGTCGCCCCCATCGGCGTCAACGCCGTCCTCCAGGGCGCGGTCGTCCACACGACGGTCCGCGTGCTCAGTCGCGACGGGAGCGAGGAGGTCAGCGCCGGGCGGGACCTCCCGGTCGAGAGCCATCCGCGAGCCGCCCGCGAACTCGCCGCCGAGTTGCGCGAGCGGGGCGCGGCCGACCTCATCGAGCAGGCCCGCCGCGAGGAACCCGACGACGCGAAACGAGAGGAATAAATGGGCCCGGCAGCGAACGGACGGCAATCATGACGGACGACGCCGATATCGCCGAGGGGACGGTCTACCTGGTCGGCAGCGGCCCCGGTGACCCCGAACTCCTGACGGTGAAAGCGAAACGAATACTGGAAGAGGCCGACGTGGTGCTCCACGACAAACTGCCCGGCCCCGACATCCTCGGGATGATCCCCGAGGAGAAACGCGAGGACGTGGGCAAGCGCGCCCGCGGCGAGCGGACCTCCCAGCAGTACACGAACGAGCGAATGAGCGAGCTCGCCCACGACGGCAAGACCGTGGCCCGGCTGAAAGGCGGCGACCCGTTCGTGTTCGGCCGCGGCGGGGAAGAGGCCCGATACCTGGCCGAACACGGCGTCCCCTTCGAAGTCGTGCCGGGCGTCACCTCGGCCATCGCCGGCCCGGGCGTCGCGGGGATTCCCGTGACCCACCGGGACCACGCCTCGTCGGTGTCGTTCGTGACCGGCCACGAGGACCCGACCAAGGAGAAGTCGGCCGTCGACTGGGAGGCGCTGGCCGCCACCGGCGGCACCATCGTCGTGCTGATGGGCGTCGGGAAGCTCCCGGATTACACGCAGGCGCTGCGTGAAGCCGGCATGGACCCCGGAACGCCGGTCGCGCTGGTCGAGCGGGGCACCTGGCCCGACCAGCAGGTCGTCACCGGGACGATGGACACAATCGTCGACGCCCGCGACGAGGCCGGCATCGAACCGCCGGCCGTGACGGTCATCGGCGACGTGGCCGCCGAGCGCCAGAACGTACTGGCTTTCCTCCGGAACGAGCGCACGGAGGGAGCGTGACGCGGGACCTCCGGGTCGCGGCGTTTCGCCCTGACGACGAGCGCATGGCCGAGGCGGTCGAACTGATCGAGTCGCTGGGCGCGACGCCCGTCGCCGACCCCATGCTCGCCGTCGATCCGACGGGCGCGGTCCCCCGGACCGACGCCGACTTCACGATTCTGACCAGCAAGACCGGCGCGGAACTGGCCGGCGAGGCCGGCTGGCAGCCCACCGACACCACGCTGTGTGCCATCGGCGATCCGACCGCCGACGCACTCGAAGCCGAGGGGTACAGCGTCGATCTGATCCCCGAGGCGTTCTCCTCGACCGGCCTCGTCGATACCCTCGAAGGAAAGTGTGGTGGGGCACGGGTAGAGGTCGCCCGGTCCGACCACGGAAGCGACGTGTTGACCGACGGCCTGAACGCGGCCGGCGCGTTCGTCCACGAGACGATCCTCTACCGGCTCACCCGACCCGACGGGGCCGGGGAGTCGGCCGCGCTGGCCGCCGAGGGCGACCTGGACGCCGCGCTGTTTACGTCCTCGCTGACCGTCGAGAACTTCCTCGACGCCGCCGCGGAACGGAACGTCCGTGAGGGGGCCATCGCCGGCCTGAACGACCCGGACACCGTCGTCGGCGTCATCGGCGAACCGACGCGCGAGACGGCCGAGGGACTCGGTATCGGCGTCGACGTGGTCCCCGACCGCGCGGACTTTTCGGAACTGGCCCGAACCGCCATCGAGACCGCCAGGTCGGATCACGACCGCTGATTCCGTCGTAGGTACTATCCAGGGGCCGTCAGCCGGAGGTTCCGGGCGCGGAACGCACGCCCTTTCTCGAAGACGGCCATCATCGGGTTCTGGCCGAGCGGTCGAAAGGAGATCTCGTAGCCGCGTTCGTGGTTCCGGCCCGCGACGCGGTACGTCCCGTCGTCGTCGCCGGCGGTCGTCAGGACGATCTCGTGGTCGGCACCTTCGATCTCGAAGGCGAGGGTGTCGCCCGGTTGGGCCGCGAGCAGTCGAGCGCAGTCGGCCGGGCACGCATACACGGATTCTGGGCGGTGCAACGAGGGAACGTCGCGGTCGGGGTCGGTGTACTCGGCACCGATCCCGTCGGAGACGATGAGCAGAGTGACCCCGTAGTTCCGGTCGGGATTGTGGAGGTGGACGGCGGTCCGTTCGCCCGAGGGGTCGATGCGAGGGCCGGCCAGCCACGCTCGGTGGGAGTCGAAATCCGCGCGGCGGAGGCCACGGGCCGCCATCGCTGCCTCGTCGGCCTCACCTGTCGCGTGGGCGATCGCAGTGACCGACCCGACCAGAAACGGGCCCTCGTCGTCACGGTCGGTGCGGACGGCGACCCAGGTGTCGAGCGTCGCGTGGGTGAAGACGTGTTCGGCGGTCGAGAGGTCCCGATCGACGAGAGACGGGCCGGCGGCCTCGACGACGGTGAGCGCCCCGCGTGCGGTCTCGCGGACGACCGGGTGGGCGTCCGTCCGGCAGCACTCGCGTAACACGCGACGGGCCCACGGCGGGTCGTTGGCGGCGATCGCACGGCAGGCGCTCTGGCGGACGCCGGGCTCCTCGGACGCGGCCAGTTCCTGCAGGCGCTGTGAGACCACGTCGAGCAGGCCCGGATCGGTTCGTTCGAGCGGGACCAGGGTTTCCAACACGAACCGCTGGACGGGCGGATGCTCGTCGAGCAGCGAGCGGGTAATGGCATCGACGTGTTCGTGGATGACCTCCGGATAGCGGGGGGCGAGCGATGCGAGCGCCCAGGCGACGTTCTCGCGGACGCGCTCGTCGTCGGTGAGCGACGGGAGCAGGTCCGCGACGGCGAACCGCAGCCGCTGGGGGCGGACAGCGGCGAGTTCGGCGAGCGAGCGGGCCGCGCCCATCCGAACCGGGACCGACTCGTCGGCGAGCGCGTCGACGAGCGCCTCCGCGACTGGCCCGACCGCCGTCGGATCGTCGACGGCCACCTCGAACAGGGCGTTGGCGACGGCACGCCGAACCGGCTCGTGGTCGTCGGCGAGTCCGTCGGTCAGTCGAGCGAGCGAGCCGTACAACCGAGCCGGCGTCGCCGTCGCGACCTCCGACAGCGACTGTGCCGCCGCTTCCCGCTCCTCCGGCGTCCCTGAAAGCAGTGCCTCGAAGGGTAACGACGACGGCATTGTGACGTGGTAACTAGTCTATCCAGTTTCTCGTAAATCTTCCGCCGCAGCCGACGCGAGACGGGGGAACAACCGATATAACGGTGATACGTCGACGAGGTGTCGACCGGAGGTTTAAACCGGAGACCGCGATATCGAATCCATGATGGCCGGACCAGTGCCAGCGCTCGACGACCGGGCCACAGCGTGTGCAGGTCGCCTCCAGGCGGCCGATTCCGTGTTGCTCGCCTCGCACATCGACGCCGACGGGTTGACCAGCGCCGCCGTCGCCGCGACGGCGCTCGAACGCGCGGGGATTCCCTTCGAGACCGTGTTCAAAAAACAGCTCGACGCGGCGGAGATCGCGTCGATCGCCGCCCGAGAGTACGATACCGTCCTCTTCACCGACTTCGGGAGCGGGCAACTCGACGTCATCACCGAACACGAGGCCGCGGGCGATTTCACGCCCGTCATCGCCGACCACCACCAGCCCGCCGAGTCGGACACCGAGTTCCACCTCAACCCGCTGCTTGAGGGCATCGACGGTGCCTCGGAACTGTCGGGCGCGGGCGCGAGTTACGTCCTCGCCCGAGCACTGGAAGACGACAGCGTCGACAACCGCGACCTGGCGGCGCTGGCGATCGTCGGTGCCGTCGGCGACATGCAGGCGGTCGGCGGCGAACTGGTCGGGACCAACGAGCGCATCGTCGAGGAGGGCGTCGCCGCCGGCGTCGTCGAGGAGGGGACCGACCTCTCGCTGTACGGCAAACAGACCCGCCCACTGCCCAAGCTCCTGGAGTACGCCAGCGAGGTGGGGATTCCCGGCATCTCCAACGACCAGGCGGGGTCGATCAAATTCCTCGACGATCTCGGACTCGATCTGAAGGAGAACGGCGAGTGGCGGCGCTGGGTCGATCTGACCGCCGACGAGCGCCAGACCGTCGCCAGCGCGCTGGTCCAGAAAGCGGTCAAGCGGGGCGTGCCGGCCGACAAGATCGACGGGCTCGTCGGGACCACTTACACGCTGCCGGCCGAACCCGAGGGGACCGAACTCCGGGACGCCAGCGAGTTCTCGACCCTGCTGAACGCGACGGCGCGCTACGAGCGCGCGGACGTGGGCCTGGCAGTCTGTCTCGGCGACCGCGATGACGGATTGCAGCGCGCCCGCCGACTGCTCCAGAACCACCGGCGGAACCTCTCGGAGGGCCTGGAGTGGGTCAAAGAACAGGGCGTGACCCGCGAGGAACACCTCCAGTGGTTCGACGCCGGCGAGGCCATCCGGGAGACCATCGTCGGCATCGTCGCCGGAATGGCCGTCGGCGTCGACGGCGTCGACCCGGACGTGCCAATCATCGCCTTCGCCCGCAAGAACGACGAGGAGACGAAGGTCTCGGCCAGGGGGACCGGTCGCCTCGTCGGGAAGGGACTGGACCTCTCGGTCGTGATGGGCGAAGCGAGCGCGGCGGTCGGCGGTGGCGGCGGCGGCCACAACGTCGCTGCCGGCGCGACCGTCCCCGCCGGCCGCGAGCAGGAGTTCATCGAGCACGCCGATCGTCTGGTCGGCGAGCAACTCGGCTAGAGGCACTCAGGAGCGGTCGATCGTTCGTTCGAACTCCTGTATCGCGTCGTCGCTCCCGGCGACGAACACCTCGTCGTCAGTCCGGACCGTCGCGTTCTCGTCGGTCCGGACCGCCCCGTCACGGGCGACTGCGACCACGGTCCACCCCCGCTCGGGATCGCCCCGGAGTTCCGCCAGCGACCGACCGGTAAACGACGCCGCGTCGGCCCTGACGAGTCGGATCTGACTCACCGGATCCATCACCTGTTCGCCGTGGACCTCGGCCGCGACCAGCCGCGCCGACACCTGCTGGACCGAGAGCACGTAATCGGCACCCGCTCGAAACGCGGCCGACGCCTTCTCCGTGTCAGTCACCCGGACGAGGATCTCCAGGTCCTCGGCCAGCGACCGGGCCATCGCCACGGTCAACAGCGCAGTCGCGTCGTCGTCGACCGTGACGACCAGCGCCGAGGCCTCGTCGATGGCAGCCGCCCGGAGCGTCTCCGGTTCCGTGACGTCACCGACGACATCGGGATCACTCGCCGGGGACTCGTCGATCGTCGTGACCGAAACGTCCGCCGGGAGCGTCTCGCGTGCCACTGTTCCGCCCTCACCGAGTCCGGCGATGACGATGCGAGAGTGGGCCGACCCGCGCAGTCGCCGCACGCCAGCCACCTCGGCCGAGACGGCGTCGATGGCGCTCTCTGGACCAGCGACGACCAGCACGGTGTTAGGGGTGAGTCGGTCGTCGGGCGACGGGGGCAGGCGCAGTTCACCGTCGAACCACCCGGCGACCAGCGTGAGGTCCGGCCGACGTGCGACCGGCGAGTCCCGGACACGGACTCCGTGGAGCGGACTGTCGTGGCGGACGAGGATCTCGCGGATCGAAACCGGGTCGCCGTCGGTCGGCGCGTCGACCGAGACCGGCGTCGTCGCCTTCTCCGCGAGCCGTTGGCCGATGAGCGCGTGTGGCGCGACGCTGCGGTCGACGCCGATCTCGGCGAGCGCGGCTTTCCGACGGGTCGAGGCCGTGAAGCTGATCACCCGGAGCTCCTCGTTTTCCTCAAGGGCCGTCAACACGACGCTCGCCGTGCTGTCCCCGGCGTCCGTAATGAGCAGCGACGCCGTCTCGATGCTGGCGCGGTGGAGGTCCGATCGCACCTCCGGGTCGCCGTTGATGGCCTGGTAGCCGTCGTCCGAGAGCCGGATCGCCTCGTCGTCGTCGGACTCGATGAGGACGTAGTCCACGTCCAACTCTTCGAGTTCGTCGAGGAGCACCTCGGTGTCGCGCTGGTACTCGGCGACGACGACGTGCTCGTGTTTGGCCGTGAGTCGGTCGTCGAGGTTGAGCGGCGACCGCTCGAACAGCGGGATGACCAGAACCCGAAGCGTGACGAACCCGATGACGATGCCGGTCACCTGCATCCCCGCGACGAACATGTTCATCAGCGGCGTCGTCCACGGCGAGTCCGCCCCGTAGCCCGTCGTCGTCATCGTCTCGATGACCGTGTTGAACGCCTGGAAGATCGATCGCGGCCGATCTTCGAGCGTCCGCATTCCCCAGTAGTAGAGCACCACGAAAGAGAGGATGACAGTGCTCAGACCGAGCGCGTAGACGACGAGTAACCGCTGACGCCGGGTGAGGTTGTCGGGATGTAACCCCTCGATAGTGCGAAATTCGCGCATCCTACAAGAACCGGGTCCGCCGCAGGTATCAATCCTGTTCCCACGAGACTCGGGCGTGACCGTGAACTCGAAGCGCGCCATGAAAACAGTGGAAGCGCAGAGGACTCGCTCCGCTTCGTTCGCGTTTTGATCGCGAAACGTGGGACCGCCGTGGACTCGCTCCGCTCGTCCACGTGTTCCCATTTTTGCGTCGCAAAAAGTGGGACCGCCCGGATTGTGAACTACGCGAACACGGTCGCTCGCTGACGCTCGCGCTGCGTGCTCTCTCGTTCAAATCGGGGATCGCTTTCTCGACGCGGCGCTCGCGAGTGAGCGCCGCAAAAAGGTCAGTGGGACCGCCCGGATTTGAACCGGGGTCACGGGCACCCAAGGCCCGAAGTATACCAGGCTAACCCACGGTCCCGCACGTATCACTCCCCGATGGGCAGTGGTAAGGGTTTCGTTGCGAACCGACCACGCCACCGCCTGACTCACCCCGACGACACGTCGGGCCTGGCGTCCGGGCGCTGCGGGACCGGTCAGGACGGGGCGATTTGACTCCGAATGACTGCGTATCGCGCCGCAAAGGAGTCCTCACCGCGGAAACAGTCCGTCGCCACCGCCGCCGGGTCGAACCGGGCCTCGCC
Organism: Halorientalis salina; assembly: GCF_005049285.1. Lineage (GTDB taxonomy): Archaea > Halobacteriota > Halobacteria > Halobacteriales > Haloarculaceae > Halorientalis > Halorientalis salina. The sequence continues at coordinate 148,361 of NZ_SOSC01000006.1, forward strand.
CGACTGCCCGTTAGCGACGAACACCAGTCCCTCCTCGCCCTCGTGCCAGCGCCCGCCGACCGTCCGCCGGAGCACCTCCGCGAAGTACCCGCCCGCCTCGACGACGCGCGCGGCCAGGTAGCCCGAATCCGCCGCGTTCGCCGCCGGGAGGTCCACGTCCGGTACGTCCTCGGCGGAATACTCCTCGGCGACGAGCGCGTCGAGTCGCTCCAGCGATTCCGGCGAGAAGTCCAGGTCCTGACCCGGCCACGTCGCTGCGAACGCCACCGCGTCCTCCTGAATCCCGTCGGGCGTCAGTCCCTCGTCAGTTCCCGTTCCGTCGTCGAGGTCCAGCGCTTCCGGTTCCGAGTCGTCTCCCCCGGAGTCGTCCGCCGATTCTGTCGTCTCGTCACTGCCGTCCGCGTGCGGGATCACGTCGTCCATCGACCCCGTCGGCCCGTCAGACTCGGGTTCCGAGTCGGACTCGTCGGTCGCCGACGCGTTCGACCCACCGGTCGGGGGTTCGACCGACTCGTCGGCGGGGTCCGTGGCCGCGTCGTCGCCGGAACCGACCGCTGCAGGCGGTTCCTCCTCGAGAGCGGTCGCGTCCGTACTTGTCGTTTCAGACAGACCGGTGTCGGCGGACGAGGCCTCACCGCCGTCGTCGATGCCCACGATTTCGGCGGGCGACAGCGATTCCGACCGTTCCGCGTTCTCGTCAGGCGACTCGTCGGTCGACCCTCCAGTAGCAGGGGAGTCGTCCACGGGAACGTCCGGTGCCTGCGTGGCATCGGCCGGTTCGTCGTCCGGAATCCCGTCGAGGGAATCGTCTCCCGCCGGTCGGTCCGGTTCCCGTGTCGGAACGGCTGGCGCCTCCCGACCGGCGTCTTCGGCGACAGCGGTGATGGCGTGTGCGAACGACCGGCTTCCGGTCAGCGCCACCTCGGCGACGTCGAAAACCGGGACAGTAATATCGCTCTCGCCCTCGGCACCCGGGACGACGACAACGACCGCGTCGCTTCGGCGGGTCCACTCGGCGTCGAGTTCACGGACCAGCACCTCGCCGTAGTAACAGCCGAGTTGCTTGAGCAGTTCCGTGTACATCTTCGAGTCCATGTCCTCGCCGCCGGCTTCGACCCCGTCGAACTCGTCGTCGGCCCACTCGCTCTCGACGAGTACGTCCAGCCGCGCGAGCGAGACCGCCGAGAAATCCAGGTCGTAGGCGTCCCAGAAGGCCGCGAACTCCTCGGCGTCCGGGCGAAAGTCCGGCCGCAGGTTCACGTCCTCGTCGGCCGCCTCGGCCTCGTCGTCCTCGCCGAGGTCCGCGCCCAGTTGTGCGGCGAGGTCGGTGAACACGGGTTCCTCGGCGAAGGCGTGGCTCGCGACCTCGAACACGTCGACGGTCCGTGCCTCCTCGCCGGTCGGCACGGTGACCGCCCAGTGGTCGCCGTCCTCGGTCCACTCCCCGTCGAACTCGCGGACGAGTACCTCGCCGAGATAGCTGCCCGCGCGGATGGTAAAGCCCGTGTGCATGTCCGCGACACGTTCGCCCCCGTCGTCGCTGTCCTCGCGTATCACGTCGAGTCTGGCCCCCTGTTTCCGGGCGAACGCGTCGAGTCGTTCCAGCGATTCGGCCGAGTAATCCAGGTCGCACTCCGCCCACGCTCCGACGGCGTCGACCGCCTTGTTCCGGAAGTCCATCGGCGTCGGATCCCGCACGTCGAGTCGCGGTACGGTTCCTGCAGCAGCCGACAACTCGTCGCTCGGGTCCGCCGACTCCTCGTCGTCGAGCAGCCCGCGAACCGAATCGAACAGCCCCATAGCGTAGGCACTGCACGCCGCGAGAATAGGTCTTTGGGCGGCAACAGCGCTACTGATCCTCGTCTTTCAGCTCCATGTCCGCGACGATGCCCCTCGGGTCTTTCCCCTTCCGGATCCCGTCGAGCATCAGGAACGCGTCACCGGGAGCGAGGAAGTGTCTCGTCACTGCTCGGCCCATCGGCGTGGGGTCGAGACCGTCGATGAACTCGTATTCGAGCAGTTTGGCGATCGCGTGTTTCGTCGGCACCTCGCCGACCATCCGGTCGTTGAGTCGCTTCGCGCCCTTCCCCGCGACGGTGACGTTCGCCAGCGTCTCCTCGACCGCGGAGGCCTCGTCGTACCGGGTGACCACCGGCTCCATCTCGCCTTTCAGGAGCTTGAAGGCCACCTCGTCCTCGGTCATCTCCATGCTGTTGTGATACGAACAGTCCGGTTCCACCAGCAGGTAGACGGTCCCCTTGTCGTGGTAGTCCGGTCGCCCGGCGCGGCCGAGCATCTGGCTGAACTCCTGGACCGTGAGCCACTCGATGCCCATCGCCAGCGAGTCGAAGATGACCTGCGAGGCCGGGAAGTCCACACCCGCCGCCAGCGCCGCCGTCGTCACGACCGCCGCCAGGTCCTGGTCGGCGAAGTCGGATTCGACGCGTTTGCGCCGCTTGTAGTCCAGCCCCGCGTGGTAGGGGGCCGAGGAGTACTGCAACTGCCGGCTGATCTCGTGACACCGCCGCCGGGAGTTCGTGAAGATGATCGTCTGCCCACGATACCCTTTTGAGGATTTCTGGTCGAACGCGCGCTTGACCAGTTTCTTCTCGGTCTCGATCTTCTCGCGGCCGTCGGCGAACGTGACGTGACGCTCGATGGGGACCGGGCGCTCCTCGAACTCGATGAGTTGGGCCCTGAGCTTCTCCGCCAGGTTGCCGGGATTGCCGACGGTCGCCGAGAGGTAGATCCACTGCGTCTCGCTGTGGGCGTCGCCGCCCGAAGAGTTTTGCTCGCGGGCTTCGCCCGCTCGCTCGTTCCGGGACGACTTCGTCGTCCCGCGCTGCTCGCAGTAGTACTTCAACCGAGAGATCAGCCCGTCCAGGCGATGCCCGCGCTCGTCCTCGCCGAGGGTGTGGACCTCGTCGATGACGACCGTCCCGATATCGCCCAGGTCCTTCCCGGTCCGGAGCGCGTGGTCGATACCTTCGTAGGTACCGACGATGATGTCGGCGTCCGGGGAGAAACGGTTGCCGTCGTCGTTGATGCGGCTGGCCCCGACTCGGATCGTCACGTCGGCGATGTCGCCGTAGCGCTCCTCGAAGGCCTCGTGTTTCTGGTTGGCCAGCGCAACGAGGGGCACGAGAAAGAGCATCTTCCCCTCGCCGTTGAGCACGCGGTCGAGCCCGGCCATCTCGCCGATGAGCGTCTTTCCTGTCGCAGTGGCGCTCACCACGAGCTGATCTTTGCCGCCGAGGGCACCGTTCTCGACGGCGAGGCTCTGGACTGGGAGCAGTTCCTCGAACCGGCCTTCGATCTTCGACTGGATGCCGGGGTGCATCGACAGCGAGTCGACCCGAACGGGGTCGACCTCGTCGAGCGTCGCGCTGATCTCGTCGAACTTGGTGAGGTCGGGGTCGAGTTGCCCCGAGAGCAGGTTCGTGATACGTTCTAAGTCCTGCACGTCGAAGAGGAGTTCCTCCAGGCGGTCGCGTGCGCCCGCGCTCATCTCCCCGCGCATGGCCAGTTGGCGGTCGAGTTCCTGGCTGGCACAGTCCGGGCAGATGGACTCGTCGTCGGCCTCGATGGCCGTCTCCGAGGTGATCGGGGAGTACTTCCCGTCGCTGGCGCAGTGGCGACAGGTCCGGACGACCTTCGCGTCCAACTGATAGGCGTCGAGCATCTCACGGAGTTCCTCGCGGCCATGCGAGGAGGTCTGCTGGGAGATGCGGATGCGGGTCGCACGGCGGGCGATGTCGACGAACTCGTCGGGATTGCGCGGCTCCTCGCTGGTCCCCTCCTTGATGCGGAACTTGCCCGGGCGCGGCCCGGCGCTGGTCTCCTTGAGTTCGAGGACGGCCTGGAACAGCCGCTGTCCGTCCCGCTCGATGACCGCCCGGTAGTCGTCGCCGACCTCGTGGAGGAACAACGTGTCGACCTGCGCGACCTGCTGTGACACGATCAGTGGTATGTAATCGTGCTATTTCAAGCGCTCGGAAGTTCGGCGAGCACCGAGGTGACGCAAACAGGACAAGACGACACTTGTCAATCGGTGATACCGACAGACACGATGAGTCAACGCTCGACCGCGCGTGTGTTCTTTCTCGTCGGTCTCCGCTGTACTCCCGGCGTCGTCTGCCTCGTTATCGGCAGTAGGATCAGGCTGTTCGAGTCCCGATGAGCCGAGACGGTTACTCCTCGGCCAGTCGGATCTCGCCGTCGCCGTTCTGTGGCGGAACAACGTGTTGACCTGCTGCGACACGTTCGGGGGCGTAGTCGTGCAATTTTCCAGCGCTCGGAGAGCCACGATTCGCCTCCGTACACTACGCTCCCGAAGCGTTTACTCCCTGCAGACCAATCACCCGCGTATGGCTCGCGCTGACACTGGTGACGACGATGGGCAACGAGAGATCAAGTTGCTCGAAAACCCGAACGGGCAGTGGACAGCGCGCGATCTCCGGGTCGAAATCAGCGCGCAGGGGGAAACACGAGAGGCAGCCTTAGAGAGCCTGGATGCTGTCGTCGACGCAGTAACTGGTGACGGCGGCCACGAACCCACCGACGAGGAGTTACGGGAGTTGGGCGTAGACCCGGAGACGGCGCGGTCGCAGGGCGGCGAGCTTCCAGACGTCCTCAAGTAACGGATGGTCACGCGAGATTTCTCCGGTGAGGACGTGTACAAGGTTCTCGTCAACGTCGGTGGCTTTCGCCACATCCGGACGACCGGCGATCACCTGATTCTCCGCTGGGACCCGCCAACCGATCACGACGACACAGATCCACGGATCGTTACGGTCCCGGCCCACGATTCGATCAGTATCGGGACGTTACGTGACATCGCTGACGACGCGGGTGCAGACGACTTCCAGGCCTTCTGTGCGTGGATCGACCGGCATTCGTGATCCCATCGCAACGTTTGATTGCCATCGTTCCCACCACCACTTTCTGTTAGCACACCACAGGCAGAAAGCACTTAGCTCACTGTCAGAAGAGTTAGGCCGATGGACTGGGACCTGTTTCCCGCCTTCGTGCTCTGTGTCGTCGGGCTAGGGGCCGTCATCGGTGCATTCGTCGCGTTTCCGAACGCAGGGCAGGTGGAGTACTACCACTCCGTCGAGCGCGTGTCGAACGACACCGTTCCCAACGATTCGAGACCGCTCGCGTCTGACGACCTCTCACCGGAGGCACGAGCAGTCTTTCGAGACGCTCGGAACGCGCCGGACGACGAGGCGATCGTCACTGACCCCGAGCAGAAACCGCCGGAGTTCGAGTACGTTGGCGATCAGGAGAACGTCTACTACGTTCGAGACGACGGCTCGTACTACCAGCTGCGGACCGGCAAAATTGGTGGCGGACCCCTTGCGATGTTTGGGCTCGCGGTCAAGGGGTTTCTCGGGATCAGTGGGCTGGCCCTCCTCGGTATCGGCGGTGACTCCCTTCGAAGACGGGAACTCCAAACCCCGTTAGCAACGCTCGGCATCCTCATCGCGTTCGTGAGTCTCGTCGCCGTCAATTGGATCCTGGACCAGATGCTCGGCGTACTCCTTCCGATCTGGGCGTGGGCTATCGCCATCGCCCTCGCCGTGATCGTCCCCATCAAAGTGACCGGCAGGGTCGTCGATCAGTCCTCGGCTAACTGAATCTCGTCGTCGCCCGTCGGCACCGCACAGATGAACGAACCTTCCTCCTCGCCTTCGTTGCGGTACCAGTGGACAGTCTCGGCAGGAATGAACAGCGAATCGCCGGCCGAGACCGTGTGCTCTTCGTCTTCTATCCCCACCGTGTACTCCCCGGCCAGCACGTACTGCTCGTGTTCGATCTCGTTGGTGTGTTTCGGGATTTCGCCGCCGGGTGCGAGCGTGAAGCGGCGAATCGCCAGGTTGGGTGCGCCGTGGTCCTCGTTGATGAGGACGCCCTTCCGGACGCCGTCGGCCGCTCCCACGTCCTCGTACTCGACGTCCTCGGCGTCTCGGATCACCGCTGTCGGCTCTGTCGGTTCGCTCATACACCAGCGAGGGAGCGCGGGACTAAAGAGCCAGCGACACCCCGGAGACCGACCGCCAAACACGGGCTTAAGAGTCCGCCATCCGTAGGCTTGCACATGCAAAGTTTCCGGATCGGGAGTCTGTTCGGCATCCCGATCAAGCTCGACCTGACCTTCCTGCTGGTGCTCCCGCTCTTCGCGTGGCTCATCGGCGCGCAGGTCGGCCAGTGGGTCGGAATCTTGAACGACACCTGGAGCGCGGCGATCCCGGTCGACGCATTGGCCGACCCCGAGACGACCGTCGTCCTCGGTATCGTCGCCGCGGTGGGCCTGTTCGTCGGCGTCGTCCTCCACGAACTGGGCCACTCGCTGGTCGCCATGCGATTCGGGTTCCCCATCGCCTCGATCACGCTGTGGCTGTTCGGCGGCGTCGCCCAGCTCACCGAGATGCCCGAAGACTGGAAGCAGGAACTCGCCATCGCCGTCGCCGGCCCCATCGTAAGCGTCGGCCTCGGCGTCGGCTCCTATCTGGCCTTCCTCGGGACGCCAGCCAGCCTGCCGGCCGTCAAGTTCCTGCTGGGGTATCTGGCGCTGATGAACCTCGCGCTGGCCGCGTTCAACATGCTCCCGGGCTTCCCGATGGACGGCGGCCGCGTCCTCCGGGCGCTGCTGGCCTCCCGGGTCCCCTACGCGAAAGCCACCCAGTGGGCCGCCGAGGTCGGCAAGTTCTTCGCCATCCTGCTCGGACTCTTCGGCCTGTTCGGCGGCGGCGGCCTCTTCCTGGTCGCCATCGCCTTCTTCATCTACATCGGAGCATCCAGCGAGGCCCAGCAGACGGTCATGCGCGCCGCCTTCGAGGGCGTCACCGTCGGCGACATCATGACCCCGGTCGAGCAGGTCCAGACCGTCGCACCCGACACCAGCGTCGCCGCGCTCTTAGAGCGGATGTTCCGCGAACGCCACACCGGCTATCCGGTCATGGAAAACGGCGAGTCGCGTCGCGACTCGGATAGAGCGAGCGGGGAGCCGAGCGACCCGCGAGACGGCGAAGTCGTCGGCCTCGTCGCGCTCGACGACGCGCTCGAAGTCAAGGAGGTCGAACGCGACGCCTTCCGCGTCGACGAGATCATGACCACCGATCTGAAGACGGTCGGTCCGGACACCGACGTGATGGACGCGCTGACGACGCTCCAGCAAAACAGCGTGGGCCGCCTGCTCGTCATGGACGAAACCGGCGAGTTCCGCGGCCTCATCACCCGCTCGGACATCATGACCGCGCTCACCATCATCAAACAGAGCGGGGCCTACCGCGGCCGCCCCGACGACGAGGACCTCGACGCCGAGTCCCCGGCCAGCCAGCCCGACGGCCGGTTCTAGTCGAGCGGCTCCTCGCTCGCGCCCGTCTCGTCGATCAGCCACTCGATGGCCGCCTCGACCTCTTCGGGGTCGTCACCGGTCACCTTCAGCCGATTGTGCCCCGCCGACCGGTCGGGGTAACACCCAACCGAGACGTCGAACTCCTTGCCGGCCTCGGTCAGCACGTCGACGAGGTTCCCCTCCGGGCGCTCGGTGTAGAGGAACTCCGAGACGGCGTCGCCCTCGAACTCCTCCTCGACGGCCTCGAACATCGTCTTCATCTCGTCGGGAATCCCCGGCAGCACGTAGACGTTCTCGACGACGCACCCCGGCGAGAGCCCGCCGCGATTGAGTAGCGGGCGACTCCCCGCCGGAATGGTCGCCTCAGTCTCGGCGTCGATGTCCAGGTCCGGATAGCTCTCCGCGATGGCCGCCAGCGTCTCCTCGACCTCGGCGAACGCGAGGTCGTCGACGGCCAACTCGCGGTCGAACGCGTCCGCAACCGCGGCCATCGTAACGTCGTCGGGCGTGCCCCCGAGTCCGCCGGTGACGACGACCGCGTCGTAGGCCTCGCTGTAGGTCCGGACGTTCTCGGCGATGTCCTCGCGATCGTCCGGGACCACGAGAACCCGCTGGACCGAGACCCCGCGTTCCGAGAGGCGGTCGGCCAGCCAGGTGGCGTTCGTGTTCACCGTATCGCCGGCCAGCAGTTCGTCACCGACCGTCAGGAGTGCGACCTGCATCTGTCGAGTCCACGGGCGGCACGTAATTAGGGATTGTCCTACGAGAACGTCCCGCGACGGACCCCACCGCCAACCACGACAGGACACGGCAACCCTCCGCTGTGCGGTCCGAATCGGACGCCGGCAGGGACACAAGCAAGCAGTCGGGCTTTCGGGATCAGGCCAAAATCGGCCCTCCGGTGGCACTCGACACAGAGCGAGACAACGTTTTCGAGGAAGTGAGCATCCGTCTTCCTGAATCCGTCCGCCTCGGCAAATAGTCGGACCGGCACGATGTGGTGGACGTCCGGATTGCGGCCGACCTCGGCCTTCGCTTTCCCACAAATTTGGCACTCGTAGTCGTCCCGTTCGAGTGCCCGCCTGCGCGTCTCGGCCCAGCCTTTGCCGTACGCACCGTTTCCGCCACCTTCCCAGTTTGGATGCCCCTCGCCCGTGAACGCCTCGGAGAGCCACTCGCTCCGGCAGTCGTCGCTACAGAGTGTTACCTCCCCAGTGACATTGCTTGGATAGCGTGAGATAGCTTCACCGCAGATTGCGCAATCGAGTTCGGTTTTCCCACCGTTCCAGCAGGGGTGGTTTTCACCCTCAAGAACTGGTGGGTCCCGCCATTGTCCGTTTTCGACGCAGTCCGGGCAATAGAGCCCTGCTTTTTCCGACGGATAGTACTCGAATTCGACATCGCAGATGTCACATTCTGTCGCTGTCTTCCCTCCCCGATAGTTCGGATTCTGTTTGCCTGCGCAGGAAGTTGCGGCTTCACGGCACTCCTCGGAACAGTATGTATTCTGATGGTCGCTGTAGAATTCTCGCTCACATTTTTTGCACTCGCCATTGGAAAGCTGTGCGGCATGAATGGAGTTTCGGTGGGTCCGGAGTACCTCTCGGGTATCGAACACCCATCCACAGGTGGGACACTCGTGTTCCGCCATCTATGATTAACCCACGATTCGTAGTGGCATTAATTCGGTCCACGCAGAGCGAAAGTAAAACTAGACCGATCAGGTATACCTAAAGAATGTGAAAGTGTAAGTCCAGGTGCGAGAATTGAACCCGCGTCTCAGCCTCCACAAGGCTGAAGGATAGTCCACTACCCCAACCCGGACACGCTTGCGTTGTTACATTGCAACCTAATTCGCCTGGACCTGAAATACGTTACGACTCCGTACACCGGCGCGACACTATCTCACACACCAGTTTCGAGACGTTTTTCCCCCGAGAGCGCGTATGAGGTGGCAAGCGTGGCCATCACGGACAAGATTTACGTCAAGAACCACCGGCAGATCGCCTCCCAGCTGGAGACGTCGATCCCGAAGGGGGCCTTCTCCGGTGCGACGCTCGACCTGCTCTTCCAGGGCGAGAACCTCGCGAAACTCGACGAGACCACCCAGGACCGGGTGCTGGACTTCGCCGAGGACTTCATGGACTGTGACTGTCAGGCCAATCCCCACTGTGGCCATCCCGAGGAGAAGTTCATCTCCTACCTGCTGGAACTCCGCGAGCAGGGTCTGGGGCCGGACGCCATCGTCGACGTGATGGGCGACGACTACATGCTCTACGCCTATCCCGGCGACATCCTTTCGTTTCTGGACAATTCGGTCCGCACGTTAGAAGCAGTCGAGTCGCTGGCCGAGGTGGAGGGCAACGAGGAGATGGCGCGGCGAGCCGGCGAGACGAAGGGGAATCTGGTCAGATAGACCCGTCGTCGAAGCCGCTGCCGATCCGATAGGGGGAGTCGTCTTCCTCCTCGCCTTCGTCTAAGTCTTCGAGCTGGATGACCTCCTCGCCACCCTCGTGTTCGTCGAGTTCCTGGCGGAGTTTGGTCACGTAGCGTTTGTGTTCTTCGAGCTGTTCGCGCAGGTGTTCGGCTTCGAGTTCCAGCCGCTCGTGTTCGCGGACGAAGCTCTTCGGGACTTCGACTTTCGGCGGGAAACTCGTCTCGTCGCTCGACCGCTCGTTGACCTCGTGTTCGGGGACGACCTCGACCTGGCCGTCGTGGGCAACGAGCAGATCCACGTAATCGCGGAAGACCGCAGACAGCGAGAGGTCCCGCTGTTCTGCGATTTCGCGGAGCGTCTCGAACTTCTCCTGGCTCACGCGAAAGGAGATCGTCTTGTTTTTGTTGCCCATCGTAGTGACACATTGGTCACTACACCTACTTAACGGTTTGTCAGACACTCTCACGTCGGGCGATTAGGGTGCGGGGACCCGGCCCGAGAGCGAGGCCAGTCAGGCGTCGGCGGCGACGTCCGCGTCGTCGGTCGTCTCCAGACTCTCCAGCGCCTCGACGACCGCCCGTCGGTAGTTCTCGACCGGCAGGTCGTACTCCTCGCGGGCCATCTGGACGTACTCGTTGGCGACGGCGGCGTCGCCGTCCGCCGACGGTACGGCCGGTTCGTCGTCCCCCTCGTCTGCGGCGTCGAACCGCTGGAGGCGCTCGATGGTCCGCTCGGCGGTCTCGACGACCCAGCGGTCCCGCGTGGCCTCGTCGACCGTCGTGATGGATTCCGGTCGCACGGAGACGTTCACTTCGCCGTCGTCGGTCTCGTAGGTCCGCGGTTTGCCGACGACCGCGACATACGCCGGCGGTTCGAGTTCCCGCAGCATCGAGGCGGCGTCGGGCTGGTACTGCCCGGCGTACATGAAGAACGTGTCACCGTTCGGGTCGACGACCCGTCCCTGCCAGTACTCGCTGTCCTCGCCCACGTCCTCGGTCTCGGTGAGGGTGCCGACGACGAAGATCCGGTTGGCTCGCTCGCCCGTCGGGAGCAGGAGGTAGACGGGCGCGCGCTCGTCGTCGGATTCCTTGAACGTGTAACCAGCGTCGTTGAACTCGCGTGCGAACACGCGCCGGGCGACCTCTCGGGTTGGAACTGCTGCCATTTAGATCGACCTCGCTTTGATCAGGGTTGCTTCGGCATCTACCGCGCCGTCCAGTTCCTCGACTTCGTCGGCCAGCACGTACCGCCTGAACGTGGGTCCGCTCACGCGGTAGTACTTCCCGAGGGTCTCCTTGCGCATCTGGTCGGCCACGACGGTCGTGTCCAGCGCGTCCATGGCCATCTCCTTGGCCTCCTCCAGGGTGATCCCGGTGAACTCCTCGGTGGCCTCCTTGTCGAAGATGACCTCGTGAACGTCGTTGCCGTCGTCGAGCACGCCCTTGATGCGGAGGTCGAACTCGCCTTCCGCTTCGCCGTGTTCCGAACAGCGGCCGTTCTGCAACACGCGCGTACAGTCCTCCTCGGGACAGCGCTTGATGAGGCCGCTGCCGCTCTGGATGTCGACCAGCGCGCCCTCGACGGTCGCGTCGTCGTCGCCGACCTCGATGTCGTCCTCGGACTCCTCTATCACTGTGGTCCGGTTCAGCTTCACGGAGAATCGGCCCTGGTACTCGTCGGTCACGACGTTGCGCAGGTCGTAGACCTGGCCCTCTTCGAGGTCCTGGAGGTCCGATTTCGACCACTTCGTGAACTTGATGGTTCCGGTGGGGTCGCCCAGCAGGCCGACCTGTGCGACGGCGTCGCTGTCGGCGTCCCACAGTTCGATGACCTTGGCCGTGAGGTCGATCCACTCTTCGGGCGCGTCGACCTCGCTGATCTGCTTGCGTTCGTTGCCGTCACCGCCGCCGCCCGAGATGTCCTCGCGCTCCATGCCCGCCTCGTCCAGGTACGTGCTGGTGACGCTCCGGCGCGCCTCGTCGGCGGGCACCTTGTATTCGTTGACCAGCGTGTCCAGTCGCTCCGCGACGTCGTCGACTGAAATCTCCAACTGGTCGGAAAACTGCTCGTGTATCTCTTCCGCTTGGGTACGCAAATCTGTCATTGCTCTCACTGCCTCCGCGTCGTTTTCAATGGGAGGCAAGCCACGGTTGGTCGCCTTCAAATATAAAGGCTCGCCCGGCGGGGCGAAAGTGGAAAACCGCAGGACTCCGCCACGGTTTCGGAACCGTCCCCGTTACGCGTCCGGTCCTTCCCAGGCCGCGAGGGTCGCGGACGTGTCCCCGTCACTTGCCTCGTAGATGACGCGCAACTCGCCGTCGGATTCGACGCCGAGCGTGACCCTGTCGCCAGCGACCACGGCAGGGCCGTCGTCGAGATCCCTGTTCGTCGACCCGGCCCACTGCCCGCCGGCGGTCATGTCGACCCCGGAGACGTCCGCGAAGCCAGTCCCCCGGACGTAGAGTTCTGACTGGCGGACGGTGTCGCCGCCGTCGTGTGTGATGGCGACCGTCCCAGTGCCGTCGCCGGTTGCCTCGTACTCGAAGGAGAAGGCCACCTGTGGCGTTTCGACCGCCCGGCCACCGCCCGAGTCCGACGCCATCGCCTCCTCGACGACATCCACCAGCTCCGCGACCGCCGCCTCGTAGGAGACGACCACGTCCGTCCCGTCCTGGCCGACTTCGACGGCGTCCAGTTCCGAACCGAGGGCTCCGTCACCGGCCTGGTCGCTCGCGAACGCGAACAGCCCGTCGAGCAGGGACGCCAGGTCCTCGGCCGTGTCCTCGTCCTCGGCGGCGAACGTCGTCTCGACGCCGCGGTTGTCCCCGTTTTCGTAGACCGCGCCCGCGACCGTCTCCACGTCGTCGAGAGTCGTCAGGTCGAATTCGTCGTCCGGGCCGGAAGTGTCGGGCAACTGATCGGTCGGGACCGTGCCGACGAACGCGACCGGTCCGGACCGGGCGTCGGCGTAGGCAGTCCTGAGGTTCTCGTCCATCGCGTCCTCGTCGCCGTGTTCGACGTCGATGGCGTCCTTGACGGCATCTTCCGAGCCGATGACGTACTCGCCGTCGGCGACGACGCCGATCCAGTTCCCGTGTTCGTACTCGGGTTCGTAGACCGGTCGGTCCGCGTGGTCGGTCTCCTCGAAGTCGTAGTAGGAGTCTTCGAGCGAGTCGACCACCGCGTCCTCGTCCCAGTCGGCCTCGAACAGCATGCCGTAGAACTCCCGACTGGCGCTCCCGTAACTCGAATCGGAGCGCCACGCGAAAAACGGCGTCACCGTCTCGACGCCGTCCGGGTCGAGCCCGGTTTCGGCCTCGAAGTCCGAGAGCATCCCCTCGAAGTCCTCGGGGCCGCTGTACCAGGATTTCTCGGCCTGGACGCCGAGCATCGCGTCGACGACGCTCCGGGTTCCGTCGTCGTCGATGACCGCGGCCGCGTCGGCGTGTGCCGCCGCGTCGGCCGATTCCGGGACGCCGGTCAGGTCCTCGCCCGTCCCGGGGTTCTCGGAGTTCAGCAGTCCCGCACAACCGGCGAGACTCCCGAGCGTCGCGAGGCCCGACAGGGCAGCGCCGGTCCGCAGTACGTCACGTCTGGAGGGTTCGTGCGAAGCCATACCGAACCTATCGGCTCCAGAATGTTAGTTTTTCGCCACGTATCTCGGGCCGTGGTGACTGAAAAAAGCGGCCTTCAGCGCGCTGTGATCAACGACGCGAGCGGGATCAGTTCTCGTAGGCGTCCTCGATCATGCCGGTGATGTCGTCGACCGTGGTCTCGTAGTTGATGGTGACTTTCTTGCCGTTTTGCTCGACCTCGATTTCGTCGATTTCGTCGGCCAGGTCGCCATCCGGCATCTGATCGCTCCCGAGCGTGATGATCGCCTCGATGGTGTCGCCCATGTCTTCGGCCGCGCCTTCCTCGTCGGCTTTGATCGTCACGTCCACGCCGCGGGTGTCGCCGTCGGTATAGACCGAGCCCGCGACCCAGACCGCCTCGTCGAACCCTTCGAGGTCGACCGAGTTCTCACCGTAGCCGTACTCGTCGTCGAAGCTCTCCTCGGGGATTTCGCTGACGAACCGAAGCGGTGCCGACCCCTTCGTCGAGGTGAAGCCGTTGCGGAGTTCCTCGTCCATCTTGTCGCCGCCGTCGGTCCGAACGTCGATGGTGTCCTCGACGGCGTCCTCGCTGCCGACGACGTACTCGTTGTCGCCCAGGACGCCCATGAACGTCGGGTTGTAGTCGCTCTCGCCCTCGTAGATGGTCTTGCCGTTGTACTCGTCCTCGTCGAGTTCGCTCCCGTCCTCCTCGATGGCGTCGACGATGTCGTCCTCTGACCAGCCGGACTTGAACACGAAGCCCGCGTACTCGCTGTCGGCGCTGCCGTAATCGTTGTAGTCGAAGAACATCGTCCCGAGGTCGACCTCCGTCGGGTCGAGGTCGTACTCGTCCTCGAATTGCGAGAGCGCCTCGTCGAAGTCCTCCGGCCCGTTGTACTCGCCGTAGTAGCTCTGCTCGGCCTGTGCGGCCTGTGCTTCGATCGAGGCGTTGACGATATCCTTGGTCCCGTCGTCTTCGAGGATCGCATCGACGTCGATCGAAACCGCCATCGCGGTGTCCTCCGGGAGCTTCTTCACCTGTCCCGTGCCGGTACCGCCACCGAGTAGCGAGTTCAGTTGCGAACAACCCGACAGACTCGCCGTTACAGCGAGCCCCGAAAGCGCCGCACCGGTCCGTAGCACGTCTCGCCGCGAAGTTCTGTTCCCTTCCATGAATCACCGATATCGCTACAATAATATTATACTTGTCATGCGAAAGTCGAATTCGCCGCGACAGTTTCTCTTCAAAATCGGTCGAAACCGACGGAACGGAACCGAGCGACGGACCTTTGTGGCGGTAGCGCGACGGTGATAGCATGGATCAGGGGCGTCTCCACCGCTTCCTTCGGACGACGGTCCGGTCGGCCAGCCAGCAGGTCGAGGCGGCCAAACGGGCCTACAGCGACGCAAAGCGGAGCGCGCTCGCCGACCTGCCCCAGGACGAGGCGGGGCGGGCGAGGATCGTCTGCCGGCGCTACGCCGAGCGTCGGGCGGTTTCGCTCGACGAGCAGGCCCGCCCGACCTGTTTCGACGCCGACCACCAGGACTGCCGGGGCTGCGTCGAGGACATCCGCGAGGGGACCGTCGAAACCTGGTAGGCTTTTCCCGTCGGCGTTCGTGAGGCCTGCATGGACCGCCCGCTCGTCGCGGTCGTCCTCGCCGGCGGCACCGGAACCCGCCTCTACCCCGCCAGCCGCAGCGACAGACCCAAGCAGTTCCTCGAGTTCGACGACGATCAGTCGCTACTCGCCGCTACCGTCGACCGCGCCGAGTTCGCCGACGAGGTGTACGTCCTCACGCGACCCGCCTTCGCCGACGACGTTCGGAATCACGCCCCCAACGCCGGCGTCCTCACCGAACCCGAACCCAAAGACACCGGGCCAGCGCTGGTCTACGCCGCCCATCGCATCCGCGAACAGGTCGGCGAGTGCGTGCTCTGCTGTCTGCCGAGCGACCATCACGTCAGCGGTGAGTTCGCGTCGACGATGGAAACGGCGGCGACCGCCGCAGTCGAAACGGGGGGGCTCGTCACCGTCGGCGTCGAGCCGACGCGTCCCGCCACCGGGTACGGCTACGTCAGGCCCGGCGAGCACCGCGACGGCTACTACACCGTCGACGAGTTCGTCGAGAAACCCGACGCCGAGACCGCCCGCCGGTACGTCGAGGAGGGCTACTACTGGAACGCTGGGATCTTCGCCTGGACGCCCAACGCCCTGCTGTCGGCCGCTCGCCAGACCGCCCTCGAACCGCTGGTCGAAGCGCTCGACGACGGAAATCCCGAACAGGGGTTCGAGGCCACCGATCCCGTCAGCATCGACTACGCCGTCCTCGAAGGGACCCGCCGCGCGTACCTCGTCCCCGCCACGTTCGAGTGGGACGACCTGGGCTCGTGGGACGCCTTCGAGCGCGTGCTCGACGCCGACGAGGACGGGAACGTCGCCGTCGGCGACGCACTCCTGAAAGACGCCGAGGACTGCATCGTCGCCACCGACGGCCACGTCAGCGCCGTCGGCGTCTCAGACCTCGTGATCGCCAGTTACGGCGACCGCACGCTCGTCCTGCCCAAACGCGAGGCTCAGCGCGTCAGGGAAATCGTCGCCCGGTTGCGCGAGGAAAACCGCTTTTAGCTCCGCAGACTGCCGCCGTCGACCGGCACCGCTGCACCGTTGACGTAACTCGCCGCGTCGCTGGAGAGCCACGCGACCGCCTCGCCGAGTTCCTCGGGGTCACCGACGCGCTCCAGGGGCACCCCCTCGGACCAGTCCTCCCTGCCTTCCTCGTAGTCCGCGAACTCGCCGCGGTCGACCGACTGCTCGATGAGTTCCTCGATGCGACTCGTCTCGTGTGCGCCCGGCAGGACCGCATTGGTGCGCACCTCGGGCGCGAACTCCCGCGCCTGGGTCTTCATGAGGCCGATGACCGCCCGCCGCACCGAGTTCGAGAGAACCAGGCCGTCGATGACCTCCTGGACCGATCGGGAGGTGATGTTGACGATGGTGCCGCCGTCGCCCGCCTTCAGGTGGGGGTAGGCCGCCCGAGTCGCCCGGACGACGCTCATCACGAGCAGGTCGTAGGCGTGCTGCCAGTCCTCGTCGTCGGTGTCGAGGAAGGGGCCGCTCGGCGGGCCGCCCGCGCTCGTCACCACGTGGTCCAGTCCGCCGAACGCCTCGACCGTCTCGTCGACGAATCCTTCGGGGGCATCTTTCTCGGTGACGTCCGCTTGGACCGCGAGTACGTCGCCAGAGCCGATGTCGGCCAACGCCTCCCGGGCGTCGGCGAGGCGCTCCTCGTCACGGCCACAGATGGCCACGTCCGCGTCTTCCTCGGCGAAGGCCTCGGCGCAGGCGAAGCCGAGGCCGCTGCTGGCTGCCGTACACAGTGCCGCATTGCCGTCGAGTCCCAGATCCATGCCCTAATCGAGGCGTGCCGGCCCCTAAAACCTCCACGTTCGAGCGACTTCCTGCCCGGTCACTCCGAACTGGGCTGTCGGCGGACCCGGACCTCGCCGTCGCTGGTGACGCCGACGAACAGTTCCTCCTCGACGTTGCGGCCCGTGACGGCGTTCCCGGCCGCGTCGCTGACGAGTTTCATCAGGTCCGGGGCGGTGTAGCTCACCTTCACGCCCGCCTCGTCGCAGCGGTCGAACACCCGGGCCGGCACGTCGTACAGATCCGTGCCCGGTTCGAGGACGACGCGAACCGGCGCGTGCAGGGCTTCCGAGAACGCGACCGTTTCGCGCGCCTTCTCGACGTTGTCCCGCGCACTGGCCTCGACGCTGGAGACGTTCGCGCGTGACGTCCCCAGTCGGTCGGCGATCTCGGCCTGGGCCAGCCCGCGCTCCCGGAGCGCGAGCACCTCGGCCTGGCGCCTGGTCAGAACGTTCGTCTCCGCGTCGAACCCGGCCCGGTCTAACACGTCGTCGACATCGATGTCATCGGTCATTGCTGTAATGTACGTCTCGCGTCCGCTCTCGTCAGGATTGAATCGCCCGCGCGAAAAAGCCATCGTCCACCCGGCCACCCTCAAACGCGTCGTGTCCACCGCGGTCCGGCAGTCCTGCCGGTAGTTCGACCCGTCTCCGGGCCGATGTCGTCTCAGCTTCCCCAGAAGTTGTCCCGGCTTCCCAGCCGTGGATCCTCTTTCGTCACCGTGTCCGACTCCTCGTCTCCGTCTTCCTCGTCCTCGTCGGTTTCGGCCGCTTCGTCGCCGTCGTCGGCCTCGCTGTCGTCGGCCTCGGCGTCGTCGGCCTCTTCGGCCTCCTCCTCTTCCAACGGAAGTCGCTCGACCTCTTCGGCCTTGGCGTGGTTGGAGTGGACGCGCGTGATCTTCACTCGCGAGCGTGCCTCCGGCAATACGCCGTCGACCATCACGATGAAGCCGTCCTCGGTGCGGCCGACCCCGGCACCGCTCTCGTGGATGTCTTCGACGGTCACGACGACTTCCTGTCCCTGCTGGACAGGTTGTTCTTTCAGGTCGCGGATCGGCTGGTTGTAATGCTGACACCACTCGGCACCGCCCCGGTCACCGTAGTGCTGACAGCCCATGCCCTGGACCCGTTCGGAGAAGCTGGGGCAATCATCCGCGAGTGGACAGTCCGGCATGCACAGTCTTACTCAGAGCGCGAAGTAAACGCTTACGACACCGCTTTCCCCGCGTGCTCCCCGACGAACCGGCCTCACCGACGGAAGCCGCCGAAAACCGCCCACTCGGACCGACGATCGCAAGGTGAGGCAAACGCCCAGTCGTCGATTCAATATAGCGATTACCGGTTTATTCCCGACTCTGTCCCGATCCGTCCGACAGACCCAGATCACCGATAAATTCGCCGAATACGCCGTTTGAGAGGGTTCAGATGAGAGAGGGCGGAGCGACAGGACAACCACGGTACCGCGAGCCACGTGAACGAGAACCACAGCAGACCACGACACCAGCATCACGGCTTCGGCGCGGTCGGTGAGACGACACGGCCAGTCTGCAGAACCAGCGCGTCACGCCGAGCGGACCGAGACGGCACGGAACGCCGAGGACCACTAACACCGTCGCCCCGGCCCGGCATTCGCTCGGTCGCTTGGAACCGGAGACTGCACGTGACGAGCAGCCGGGGATATCCGTGGCAGTTCCAGACGACGGTCACGAACGGGCACAGCTACCGGGACCACTGCGTTGGCGACAGCGGGATGTGCAGTGGCACGAGCTGGCTGGCACGAGCGCACCGATTTCGGCCGGTTCGGACAGCAGCCGATCCACCAGACTAATCGGACGGAACGACCGATCTTCGCGGGCGCTCGCGCGATCGAAAGTCCAAGCCCTGCCTCGACCCACACCGACGCTGCCGGAAAGCGGGGTCTGCCTGGAGAGGGCGATTTGGTTGCCCACCCACGGCGACCGAACGAGGGGCGGATCTCGACGACCCCGTCGAGCCGAGCGACAGCGGAGGACACGCGCTCGGCACGACGATTCCGGACAGACGAGTCGTCGACAGAACTGGCCACAGTCGCAGAGGCAACGAGCCGGCGATATCAGCGGCTGCAGCGCGTTCTTGCGGCCCTCAGTTCAGTTTAGGGGAATTCGTCCTGTCGCAGTCGATAAACCAGATACGGCGATACGAAATAGTCGGTGCGGGGTCGTGGGAGCGACTGGGGAATCGGGTAGTTAGGTCCGGAGACGCACCGCAAGCAACAGTCCGGCGGCGGCGAGGGTCGTGGCGGCGAGCAGTGCCCAGCCGAGTCCGTACCCGTTCGTCTCGACCAGCAGGCCGAACAGCGGCGGGGCGAGGAGACCGCCGACGTTGATCGCGGTCTGGCCGCCGGCCGTCGCCCCGCCGATGTCGTCGGCGGCGACGAGTTCGGAGAGACAGGAGTAGAAGACGCCTGTCGACCCGTGGATGGAGACCCCGAGGCCGGCGAACAGCAGGACGGCGGCCGGGAGTGACCAGGCCCGACTGGCGATAGCGGCGAAGAGCACGGCCGCGAGGGCAGTCTGGCCGAGCGCGACGGTGGCCGCACCGGTCGCGCCGCCGAGACGGTCCGCGAGGTTCCCGGCACCGATCCGGCCGACGCTGCCCGTGACCTGCGTCACCGCGAGGACGACCCCGCCGGCGGTGGCACCCGCACCCACCACGTCGTCCACGTAGAGCACGGTGTAGCCGAGCATCGAGAAGATGGAGGCACCGATGAAGAGGCCGGACGCGACGAGCAGGACGTACGCCCGGTTGGCCCGGAGGCCCGAGAGGTCCGGGAGGGAGAACTCGCCGCTGCCGCGTGACCCGTCGTAGAGGGCGAGGAACCCGACCGCGTAGCCCCCCGCCAGCACCGCGACGACCCAGAAGCCGATCTGCCAGGCGGCGACGGCGGCCACGCCGGTCACGAGGAGCGAGGCCGCGCCGCTGCCCGCAGTGACGCCGACCTGCTTCAGCCCCATCGCGAGGCCCTGACGGCCGGGCGGCGCGCTGGCGACGACGGCGCGGTTCGAGGACGGCATCGCCGTCGAGTACGCCCCGCCGAGGAGCGCGCCGGCGACGAGCAAGGCCCCGAAGGTCGGAGCCAGCGAGACGCCGACGGTCGCGACGGCCAGCGCGACGAGTCCGACGGTCATCAGTCGCTTCTCGCCGAGGCCGTCGACTGCCGCACCGCTCGGGAACAGCAGGAGAGTGTAGCCCAGCAGGGCAGCAGTGAGGAAGACGCCGACGAGCGATTCCGACAGCGAAAAGGCGTCGCGGAGGAACCCGGTCGCGGCGAAGATGGTGTAATAACAGAGGCTCGCGGTCGTCTGCCAGCCAGCGACGGCCGCGACCGATCGCCAACTCCGCGACCCGGTCACCGACTGCGACTCGGTTGCCATCAATTCCCCTCACCGACTGGCGAGGGTAAACGTATCGTGTTCAGCTGACACTGTCAGCTAGTTGATTTTAGACGGCACAGCGACGGCGACCGACGCGAGTCAGTCCGCAGTCGGTTCGGCGTCCCCGGCCTCGATACCGCCGGTCTCCGGCGTGGAGCCGTCGTCGCGGGCCATCAGGAGTTTCCCGAGAGCGACGCAGGCGATGTAGATGGCGACCGCGACGAGGACGATGACGCCGCCGGCGGTCGCCTCGCCGTAATACGAGAGGCCGATGCCGAGCAGGACGGCCAGTTCCGCGAGGACGACCGAGACCAGCAGCGACTCGCCGAAACTCCGGGCGACCTGGGCCGCACCGGCGACGGGCACGACCAGCATCGCGGCGACGAGGATGACGCCCATGATCTGCATCGCGCCGACGACGACCAGCGCGGTGAGCATGACCATGAGCCGGTTGTACCAGTTCACCGGGAGACCCGAGACGGCCGCCGCAGTCTCGTCGAAGGTGACGTACAGCAACTGGTTGCGGGTGATCGCCACGGTGGCGACGACGAGGCCGAACAGCACGAGCAGGATGGCCGCGTTCTCGGCCGAGACCGTCGAGAGGTTTCCGAAGAGGTACTGGTCGATCCCGACGGCGAGCCCGCCGGCGTTGAGGCTGATGAGCGTCGAGCCCAGGGCAAAGCCCGTCGAGAGGACGATCGCCATCGACACGTCGTTGTAGGCGTCGGTCACCTCGGAGATGAGTTCGATGGACAACGCCGCGATCACCGCCACGACCACCGCAGACAGGTACGGCGAGACGCCGAGTTCGAAGACGCCGTTGACGAACAGGCCGATTGCGACCCCGGCGAAGGCGGTGTGGGCGAGCGCGTCGCCGATGAGCGCCAGCTGGCGGTGGACGAGGAAGGTCCCGATGAGCGGCGCCATCACGCCGATACAGAGCCCCACCAGGATCGCCCGGTGCATGAACTGGTACTGGAGCAGTTCCAGGCCGGTGAGCCGAAAGAGCAGGTCCATTCCCAGGGTCCAGAACTCGAGCAGGAAGTACAGCGGGGCCAGGACGGCGTCCAGCACTCCCGTCTGCAGGGGCCCCGTAACGGGATTCGACATCAGGTCTCACCCACGATGGTTCCGGCAGTGCCGAAGGCACGGGCGAGGGCGTCGCTCTCGACGAACTCGGCGGTCGGGCCGTCGAAGTACACCTCGCGGTTGAGACAGACCACCCGGTCGGCGTGGTCGGTGACCGCACCCAGGTCGTGTTCGATGAGCAGGACGGTGATCCCCGACGCGTTGAGGGCGGCCAGCAGGTCGTAGAAGGCCTCGACCGACTCGGCGTCGACGCCGACCGTCGGCTCGTCGAGCACGAGCAGGTCGGCCTCCCCGGCGAGCGCCCGGGCGATGAACGCGCGCTGTCGCTGGCCGCCGGAGAGCCGGGTAACCGCCCGGTCCGCGAAGTCGGCCATCCCGACCGTCTCCAGCGCCTCGTCGACGATTTGCCAGTCCTCGGCCCCGAGGCGGCCGAAGCCGACGTGCGGGAACCGTCCCATCTTCACCACCTCGCGGACGGTGATGGGCATCTCCGTCGCGGCGCTGGCGTGCTGGGCGACGTAGCCCAGGCGGGCACCGTCGTCGAACGCGTGCGAGGGTTCGCCGAACAGCCGAGCAGCCCCCGAGTCCGGCCGGAGCAACCCGAGCGCGAGTTTCATGAGCGTCGACTTCCCCGACCCGTTCGGGCCGACAATGGCGACGTATTCGCTCGGATCGATCGACAGCGAGATATCCGAAACGACCGGCGTCGCCGTGTAGCCGAAGGTCACGTCGGCGAGTTCGACGACCGAGTTTCCCTCGTGGGAACTCACTGGAAGTTCCTCCATTCGGCCGCCCACCCGTCGGGACCGACCGCCTCGGGGGCTTTGTTCCCGAGGACGACCTCGAAGGTCGGCATGTTGACGTTGTACGCGATCTCCTCGTAGCCCCACTCCTCGTCGACCCACGCCTCGCGGACGCCGGCGTAGGGGGTCACCGGGAAGTACGCCTCGACCGGCGTCTCGGCGATCAACTGCCGGGCGGGTCGCCGCGTCTCGAACACCCCGGCCCCGATGTACTCGATGTCGTTGTCCTCGATGACGCGCTTGGCCTCGGTGATGTCCGAGGGCTTGACGTCGCCGCTCGCCGCGAGGTTGACCACGAGCGGCCGCATTCGCACGTCGTACCGCAGGCCGATGTACTGGAAAGCGTTGTGCGCGGCCAGTTGCACCACGTCGCGGTCAGCCGCGTCGAAGATCGCCCGGTAATCGGCGTCGATGCGGTCGAGGACCTCGGTCCTGTAGGTCTCGGCGTTGTCACGCAGCGTCGACTCGTGGTCCGGCGCGAGGTCGACGAGGCCCTCGGTGATGTTGGTGACGGACTGTTTGGCTCGCTGCGGGTCGAGCCAGAAGTGAG
This sequence comes from Halorientalis salina, assembly GCF_005049285.1. Lineage (GTDB taxonomy): Archaea > Halobacteriota > Halobacteria > Halobacteriales > Haloarculaceae > Halorientalis > Halorientalis salina. The sequence continues at coordinate 171,036 of NZ_SOSC01000006.1, forward strand.
GATCACGCCCCCTGTTTGTGCCCACGCCCTCCTCGTCGCGGTCGAGGCTGGCGGCGAGCGAGGCCAGTTCGATCCCCTCGCGGGCGTTGATGAGTTGCGTGTCGATGTCGTCGTCCCGCAGGGTCCGGATCACCCGGTCGGCCCACGGCTGGAAGTCAGCGCCGACGTGAAGGAACGCGTCCGCTTCGATGACGTCCCGCGTGATGGTCGCGTTCGGTTCCCAGCCGTGGCCGTGCAGGCCGGTCGGGACCAGGTTGTCGACCCGAACGGGCGTGTCCGCCGCGACGTTCCGGGCGAAGTCGTAGAAACTGAAGAAGGAGGCAGCGACGACGGGCCCGTCCGAGCGCCCGCCGGCGTCACCCAGACAACCAGCGAGACCGGCCGCGACGAGTCCGGAGCCGGCAGTGAGCGCGCGTCTGCGCGACACCAGCCGCCCCTGCTTCGACCGAGGCGTATCGTTCGTCATGGGTGGATTAGATGCCTTCCGGTATTTGTATGTTCCGGGCTAACTATAGAATTAGACTAATCTAATCCACGGCGAATCCGGCCGGCCGTGGCACTGGCCTGTCGGCTGTACGATGGGGTGAGAGCGGTCGAAACCGCCGCCGGCAGCGCCACGAGCGATAGAGGGCGGTCGAGGGGCGGCCATCAAGGTTTTCCCGGCTGGGGGGCTATCTGGGAGCGATGAGTCATCCGAATCCCGACGAGACGGTCGAACGCGAGCGTCTCATCTTCGGTGCAGGGTTCGCCTTCGGCGTCATGTTCACCATGCTGATACTGGGCGTGATCCTCTCGACGGTCGTGCCCGGGTCCGTGACGCCAGCGACGCTGCTCGACTCCCGAGTGCTGTTGACGGTCCTGGGAGCGATGGGTTTCGCGTTCGTCGTCGGGATCGGGCTGTACGTCTTCGCGCTGCCGGAGCGGGGCTTTGGCATCCCACAACGGGCCGTGTTCGACACCGACGCCACGGACTCGGAGCCCGACGACGAGCGGTAGGCCGCGACCGTCCGACTTTTGTCGACACTCCCCGAGAGTTCTCCTAATGGCCGACTTCGATCCCGAGCTGTTCGAGGACAAGTACGCGAACTACTTCACCGAGCTCCAGCAGGCGTACAAGAACGCCTTCAACCGGATGAACGACCGCTACGACTCGGAACTCATCCACGCCATCGACCAGTTCGTCCTGAACGAGAGCGAACCGATGTACGAGGGCGACGGCGAGTTCCGCATCGACCTTCCAGAAGATCCCTACGACCGGATGGAAGGCGTCGTCGTCGGCGAGGAGAAGTTCGACGAGATACTGGAACGGTACGTCGAGGAACTGGAGAAAGAACACCGGGCCATCTTCGGCTTCGGGCGCTGAGCCCGTAGCTTCTTCCAGCTCGCGGTTGCACTGCCGACATGCAGCGGCGACTGGTTTCGACCGGCACCGACTGGGAGGACGAGGTGGGCTACTCGCGAGCGGTCAGGGCCGGCGACACCGTCCACGTCTCGGGAACCACTGCGACCGACGAGCACGACGACCGTCGAATCACGGGAGTTACAAAATGGCCTGTAGCAAACAGGTAAGCTTGGATTAGTTTCTATATAGTGAAATAAACATAACCGTCCAGCGGTCCTCCAGCTAAAGAGATACTGATGGATATCTCCGAGATTCTCTCGACGAAGTTCACCGAGTTCGACATCGACACACCGCTCTCGAAGGTCGGCGGTGCGTTCGAGAATCAGGAACTCGATGCCGTCGTCGTAATGGACGGCGAGGAGTACCGCGGCGTCGTCAGCCGCCGCCAGCTAGCTTCCTCCTCGAACCAGCCCTCGGCGAAGGTCGGCACGCAGGTGCAACACGTCCCGACTGTCGACCGAACCGAGGACGTCCGCGAGGTCGCACGGCTCATGATCGGCAGCGACGCCAAAACGCTCCCCGTGCTCGATGGCGACCGTGTCGTCGGTGTGGTGACCGCAGATGCGATCCTCGAAGCAGTCCGTGAGTTCCTCGACGCCGTGACCGTCGACGATGCCTACTCGACGGAGTTGCGCAGCGTGACTCCCGAGACCACGATCGGCAAAGCCCTCAATACGCTTCGTAAAGCCCGTATCGCACACCTCCCGGTCGTCGACGATGGTGACCTCGTGGGAATGGTGAGTCTGTACGACGTCATCGAGTTCACGACACGGGGCGGAACGAGGAGCCAGGGTGGGTCGTCGGACAGCCCCGGTGGTCGCGGTGGGCAAAGCCAGGGTGGCCACGGTGCGCGCGAGGGTGACTCGGACCGGATGCTCGACCTGCCGGTGGAGAACCTGATGTCCGAGACAGTTGCGACGGTCCGGCGAAGCGCGCCGCTCGACGAGGTGGTCGAGACGATGTTCGAGCAGGAGATCTCATCGCTCGTCGTCACGGCCGACGAAACCGACGAACCGGTCGGTATCATCACGAAGACGGACGTCATCGAGGCGCTCACCTGGGAGCAGGAGGACCAGCGCGACGTGCAGGTGTCCGGTCTCGATCAGTTCGAGGGGCTGAGCAGGGACGACGTGTCGACGATGATCGAGAGCGTGACCTCGAAATACGGCGATATGAGCGTCATCAAGGCCAGTGTCGAACTGAACGAGCACACGGAGCAATCCCGGGGTGTGCCGCTGGTGCTGGCACGGATTCGACTGGTCACTGATCGGGGCTACTTCACCGCCGACGGCGAGGGCTACGGCGCGACGCATGCACTCCGTCTCGCCGCGAACACGGTCGAACGCCAACTGCTCAAAGGGAAGACCTACGGCCAATCGAAGAAGCATCCGAGCGAAGCGGAGCAAGAAGAGCTCTACGGCTGGTGGCTCGGCGGGTGATGAAGCCGGTTTGAGGAGCGGACAGCGCGACGGCTCGTTCGAGGGAGAACACCGGACATCAGTATGGCAGGTTTTCGAGGGTTGAAGGCTGAGCGTGTTGTTATTATGGGGGTGAGTGTCGGGATTTACCCACTGTGACGGGATAGCACACAGTATGAATGGTGTGCTAAACGAGCGAACGAGGACGGTCCACAAGCACGAAACAGGCGCAACAGCCCTCCACACGACCTGTGGAGTCACGTTCGATCTCGACCCGGACAAACTGCGGGAGATACCGGTCGAACAGGCGGCGACCGAGTACGACGCACGCAGATGTGGCCGATGCTTCGATGGTGTGGGCGGTTATTGAGTCGGTCTCGGGAACGACCGCTACGACTCCGATTCGGAGGGGACGAGCGTGTGCGTGACGAGCGCCACGATGGCACGGCGGAGCCGTTCCGTGACGGCCTGATCGGAGATGCCGAGGTCGTCGGCGAGCTGTTTCGTCGTACAGCCTCTCGGGATGTCGTAGTACCCCCTCCGGACGGCGAGCGTGATCGCTTCGCGCTGGGGATCGGTCAGGCCGTACCAGGGGCCGGCGTCCGCTCTCGTCGGATTGTACACGCTCGTCGCCTCCAGCGAGATCTGCGCGTCCTCGCAGTGTGCGGTGAACTCGCTCAGGGCGTCGTGGTCGGGGAAGCGCAGTTCGAACTCCCAGGCGTCGGTCGTGCCGGTGGCGCTCAGTAACTGCCCCTCGTGGTCGCTGATCCCGCGGAAGACGTGGTCCTGGTTGGCGTCCCAGTCGAGCGTGAACAGCGTCCGGTCTTCGAACTCGTCGACTTCGGAGACGTCGGTGACGGCCGGATGCCGCTGGACGCGCTCGACGAACGACCCCCGCGTCGAGTTGTAGACCCAGAAGAGCGGGACGGTCGAGTCACCGACCGGGACGAGGGTTTCGAGCTCGATGGCCGACATCCCCTCGACGGAGAGGACCCGTCCGAGCTCGAAATCAGTCGGCGGCACGCGGAACTCTGCGATGACGCTCATTGCTCGCTCTTGCCAGCCCGGTTGGTGATGACCGCACAAAACGGGGCGGCTTGGTCAATCAGGGACACCCCCGTGACCGGTTGAATCGGGCCATGGTACACCAGCCACGTCCGTTATGCATCTGCGTGCCGAACTATTCAGCATGGCGACGTTACCGTCGCGTGGACCGAGGGGGACGCAGTGACGGACCACAGTCGCGGCGTCGTCCCAGTCAGACCGCCGGACGCCGAGGGAGACGGGGAGGTCCGTCACCGATGACCGCCGAAGAGCCGTCGGTCACCTCCCAAGCGGAGTTGCACGCCGAACTGCGGGCGCTCCTGCTGCGAGCACACGCCAACGGTGTCGAGGTGAAAGGGGGATGGGACTGTCGCAACGGCGACGACCGTCCCGACTGGGACGTGGTCGTCACCGAAGTCGAGACGCGCAGTGATTCGGCGTGAGCGGGTCCGCCGGGGACCCCCATGTTCGCGGCGTCCGTCTTTTCGAGGGGGCGTCACAGCGACCGACCGCTCCCCGATCCGGACGCGCAGAGCCCGAGATATGGGCAGTTCGCGCCGACGAGAGAACATGAGAGTCCAAAGGTCTAAGCAGGGTGACGCCCTACCGGTAGGTACCATGAGCACGGAAACCGAAGGTGGCGACGACGACCTGCGAGAGGAAGTCACCAACTTCCTGCGGCGGAACTTCCCCCAGATTCAGATGCACGGGGGCAGCGCGGCGATCCAGAGCATCGACCGCGAGACCGGCGAGGTCTCCATCCAGCTGGGCGGCGCGTGTTCGGGCTGTGGCATCTCCCCGATGACGATCCAGGCGATCAAGACCCGGATGGTCAAGGAGATCCCCGAGATCGAGTCGGTCCACGCCGATACCGGCATGGGCGGCAACGAGGGCATGGCCGGCGGTGCCGGCGGCGGGACCAGTCCCTCCTTCCCCGGCCACGAGGGCGACGGCGACGACGACGAAGGCCCGGAAGCCCCGTTCTGAAGCGGCCCAGTTCTCCGTTTTTCTCACCCGGTGAGCGGCCGGACCGTCGCGCCCGAATCGGCCGACGGCATTGGTCTCGACCGCCAACCGTCGGAAAGCAAGGTCTTTAACCCGGTGGGCGGAGGGGCGTATCGTAATGACACGTGACGGGCCGTCGAACGTCCTCTTCGTCGTGATGGATACGGTCCGGAAGGACCACCTTTCGGCCTACGGATACGAGAAGCCGACGACGCCGAACCTGGCCGCCTTCGCCGAGGAGGCGACGGTGTACGATCACGCCGTCGCCCCCGCGCCCTGGACGCTGCCGGTCCACGCCTCGATGTTCACGGGCGAGTACCCGAGCGAACACGGCGCGACCCAGGAGAACCCCTACCTGGAGGACGCGACGACGCTCGCCGAGTCGCTTTCTGCTGGGGGCTACGAGACGGCCTGTTACTCCTCGAACGCCTGGATCACGCCCTACACCCACCTGACCGACGGGTTCGACGACCAGGACAACTTCTTCCAGATCATGCCCGGCGACGTCCTCTCGGGGCCGCTGGCCGACGCCTGGAAGGCGATGAACGACAACGACCGCCTCCGGTCGGTCGCCAACCGCCTCGTCCAGCTGGGCAACAAGGTCCACGAGCGCTTCGCCTCGGAGGGCGGCGGCGACACGAAGACCCCCGCCGTCGTCGACAGCACGATGGACTTCATTTCCGATGCCGACGGCCCGTTCTTTTCGTTCATCAACCTGATGGACGCCCACCTGCCCTACCACCCGCCCGAGGAGTTCCAGCAGGAGTTCGCACCCCGTATCGACACGACGAAAGTCTGCCAGAACTCCAAGGAGTACAACTGCGGGGCACGCGATATCAGCGACGGCGAGTGGGAGGACATCAAGGGGCTGTACGACGCCGAGATCAAGCACATCGACGACCAGCTCGGCCGGCTGTTCGGCTGGCTCAAGTCCCGCGGGGTCTGGGACGACACGATGGTGATCGTCTGTGCCGACCACGGCGAACTCCACGGCGAACACGACCTCTACGGCCACGAGTTCTGCATCTACGACCCGCTCGTGAACGTCCCCCTGATGGTCAAACACCCCGACCTTGAGGCGGGGGCGCGCGACGACGAGACGACCGTCGAGTTGACTGACCTCTATCACACGGTGCTGGACAGCGCTGGCGTCTCGGCCGCGGCTGGCGGGACGGAAGTGGAGCCGACGCGGTCGCTGCTCCGCGAGGAGTACCGCCAGTTCGAGGGCGGCGACTACGGCTTCGTCGAGTACCACCGGCCGGTCGTCGAGTTGCGCCAGCTCGAAGGGAAGGCCGCCGAGGCGGGCATCGAACTGGAGAAAGAGTCACGCTTCTACTCGCGGATGCGCGCGGCCCGGCGACCGGACGCGAAGTACATCCGCAATCAGTTCATTCCCGACGAGGCCTATCGGATCGACGCGGACCCAGGCGAGGAGACGAACGTCGCCGGGAGCGACGACGCGGCCGTCGTCGAGACCGAGGCCGTTCTGTCGGAGTTCGAGGAGTTCGTCGGCGGCGAGTGGAGCGACGTCGACGACGAGGACGTCCTGGACGACATGGGCGGCGAGGCCAAGGACAGACTGCGCGACCTCGGATATCTGGGCTGAGGTGGCCAGAGCGTGACAAACGACGGCCGCTCGATACTCGATTTCGCCGACAGGAAGACGCTCGTCCAGGTGCTCCTGGGCTTTGCCGTCGCGGGCCTAGTCCTCTACCTCGTCGCGGTCGGCATCGGCACCGCGGACCTGCGTCGGGCGTTCGCCGACGCCGAGTATCGCTGGCTGGCGCTGGGCTGTCTCTCGACGACGCTGTGTCTCGTCGCCTGGGGGAAAGCCTGGCAAGTAGTGTTGGAGGTGGCCGGCATCGAGGAGTCGTTCCGCCGGCTCGTGGTCACGTACTTCGCGGCGACGTTCGCCAACTACGTGACGCCGCTGGGCCAGGCCGGCGGCGAACCGTTCATCGCCTACGTGCTCTCCCGCGATACGGAGGCCAGCTACGAGGACAGCCTCGCGAGCGTCGTGACCGCCGATCTGCTGAACCTGCTGCCCTTCTTTTCCTTCGCGGCGGTGGGGATGGGTTGGCTGCTCTGGCAGGCCAACCTCCCGGAAGCGGTCGAACCACTGGCGATGGGGCTGCTCGTCCTGGCAGTCGGCGTCCCCGCGATCGTGGTGGCCGGCTGGCGGTTCCGGACGCGGCTAGCCCGTGGTTTCATGCGCGTCGCGGCCCCCGTCGCCCGGCGCGCACCGAAAGTTACCGTCGAAGGCATTCGAGAACGGGTTCGGGAACTCGGGTCGGCGTTCGACCGCATCGCCGCCGAGCCGCGCGCACTGGTCCGGGCGCTCGCGTTCTCGTACATCGGCTGGGTCTTCTTCGCGCTCCCGCTGTACTTCGCCGGCCAGACCGTCGGGATCCCCATCAGCGCGCTGCTGGTCCTCTTCATCGTCCCGGCGAGCACCATCGCCGGGATCGTACCGTCGCCCGGCGGCCTGGGTGGCGTCGAGATCGCGCTGACGGCGCTGTTGATCGGCCTCGTCGGCTTGACCGAGGCCCAGGCCTACGCGGTCTCGCTGGTCTATCGGGTCGCGAGCTACTGGTTCGCCATCGGCCTCGGCGGCCTCGCCGCCATATACGTCATTGGGCGGAACTGAGTGGGATCTGTTCCCACTCTGTGGTACGTAATCCCAGAAATTCGGCGTCGAATATAAGGGAGCCTTGTATCGATGGCAGCAAAAAGAGGGAGGTACAGGTCGTATTTTTCACTGTAATCGAGGGCACATACATGAGCCAGAACACATCACCCATCGGTGCGATCTTCAGAGCCCAGCGCGACACGATCGAGGCCGGCCCGAAGGTCGTCGAGACGACGCTCCGGATCCCCAAGAACGTCAACCGGACTGTCCTGGGGACCGTCGACGCACAGAAACGCGCCCAACAGCAGACCGTCCGGTTCGCACGGGACGCGATCACGGGCGTCCTCGACACCGTCGAGTCCACGACGCCGGGCGAGGACGACGCCGTCGACCAGCTCCGCGAAACCGTCACCGACGGCTTCGAGACGCTGCTCGACCAGCACGCCGAGGCGCTCGATGCCATCGACGACAACTACGCCGAGGGGATCGACACCTACGACGAGGCGGTCGACGAGATCGTCGATACGCTCGACGAGCAGGTCGAGACGCTGCTGTCGGTCAACGAGGACATCGAGGACGAGACGCTCGACGCCGTCGAGCAGGTGATCGACGAGTACGAGGCCATCAACGAGCGCTTCGAGGAGCAGGCCGAGGAGTTCGGCGACCAGCTCGAAGAGCAGGCCGACGCCTTCGGCGACCAGTTCGTCGACCAGCTCGCCCGCTATCAGGACCAGCTCGACGAACTGCAGGACCGCTTCGACGAGATGCAGGACCAGCTCGAAGGAAGCGTCGAGGACGGCGTGGACGAGCGGAGCGAGTCCACGGACAGTCGAGCGGCGTAGCCGCGAGACGGCGACGACGAGTAACCGTTTTTTCGCGGCCGGCAATCGCCAGTATATTTGGGTCCCCGGGGAGACCGGTCAGTATGGCCAACCAGCAGCTCATCGACGCCCTTCGGGACGCCGACGCGGTGAAGTTCGGGGAGTTCGAGCTCTCCCACGGCGGTACCTCGAACTACTACGTCGACAAGTACGTCTTCGAGACGAACCCGCAGTGCCTGGAACTGATCGCCGCGGCCTTCGCCGACCGCCTGGACGGGCAGGCGAAACTCGCCGGCGTCGCACTCGGCGCGGTGCCGCTCGTCGCGGTCACGAGCGTCGAGACCGGCACTCCCTACGTCATCGCCCGCAAGCAGGCAAAGGAGTACGGCACCGGCAACCGCATCGAGGGCGACCTCGCCGACGGCGAGGAGGTCGTCATCCTCGAAGACATCGCGACGACCGGGCAGAGCGCCGTCGACGCCGCCGAGGCGCTCCGGGAGGCCGGCGCGGTGGTCGAGCGGGTCGTGGTCGTCGTCGACCGCGAGGAGGGCGCTCGCGAGAACCTGGCCGAAGCAGGCCTCGAACTCGAATCGCTCGTGACGGCCTCGGACCTGCTGGCGGACGCGCCCGACGACGTGGACGTCGCCTAGCTACGCGACGGCGCTTCTTTGTCCGGCTGTCTCGTGTGGAGGCCGGCGGTCCCGATCGGTCTCCGGCGTCTTCGCGCCCGTCCGCAGCGTTGCGGATCGGCCGTTCGAGACAGTCTGTCGGCTGATAGGACACCGTCGCCCGGACCCACAAATCCTTCACCGGGAACGTGGTACCGACGGGCATGCGATCCAGCGGTCTCCCGCCGCGTCGGTGGGTCGTCCGCGGCGTCCTCGCCTGCGTCGTCCTCCTCGTCGTCGGGTCGGCGACGGCCGCCACCGTCGAGTACGAACCCGCGACGCTGGGTTCGGGCACCGTCGATTCGGCCGCGACCAACCAGACCATCGTCAGCGTCCAGGGCTTTCACTTCCAGGGCGTCGGAAACCGGAAGAAGCCGGCACGCCTGGTGAGCGCCGGCCCCGACGGCGGTACCGACTGGGTGTACAACGGCTCGGGGCGCAACACCACCTGGTTCTACGACGTGGACCCGCTCCCCGACGGGAACCTGCTGGTCACCTCGACGGTCCCGGGCGACACCGTGGTGTACGAACTCGACCGGGAGACGCGCGAGGTCGTCTGGAGCGAGCGCTTCGACGCCGAGGACACCCACGACGTGGATCTGATCAACGGCGACGAGTTGCTCGTCGCGAACATGCGCAACTACGACGCCGAGGCCGGGGTCAACGACGACCGGATCTTCGTCTACAACCGGACGCGAGGCGAGATCGTCTGGGAGTGGACAGTCAGGAACCACTACCCGCGCACGGCCGGCGGCGACTACACGAACGACTGGACGCACGTCAACGACGTGGACAAGGTCGACGACGGACAGTACCTGGTCTCCCTGCGGAACTTCGATCAGGTCGTCGTCGTCAACCGCTCGACCAAGGCGATCGACATGCGGCTGGGTAGCGACGGCGATCACGACACGCTCTACGAGCAGCACAACCCCGACTACCTCGAAAGCGCGAACGGGACGCCGACGCTCCTCGTCGCCGACAGCGAGAACGACCGCGTCGTCGAGTACGCCCGCCGGGACGGCGAGTGGGAGTTGACCTGGGAGCTTTCGGGGGCGTTTGAGTGGCCCCGGGACGCCGACCGACTGCCCAACGGGAACACGCTCGTGACGGACACGCTGAACCACCGTGTCGTCGAGGTGACGCCGCGGGGGCGCGTCGTCTGGGAGACCTACGCCCCGTGGGCACCGTACGACGCCGAGCGGCTGGGCACCGGTCCCGGCTCGAACGGGCCGACGATCGCCGACATGAACGAGAGCGGCGCGTACAACATCAGTGGCGGCTCGGTCACCGACGAGTCCAGCGTCGGTGCCTGGCTGCAACGCCAGGGACTGACCGACCTCGGCGAACGGTACGGCCACGTGGTCCCGTTCGTCCGCCCGGTCTGGATGCCCAGTTGGGCCTTCGCGGGCTACGTCGCGGCCGCCCTCCTGCTCCTCGGGTGGGGCCTGGGCGAACTCCTCGTCCAGCGTCGCCGCGTCCGCCGGCTGCTGGGTCGGCTCCGCGAGCGAGTCGTCGGACTCGCCAGACAGTGAGGGGCCGGTCCTGTTCAGTTGACACACAGCACCGTTGGGCCTTTCACGTAGAGTCTCCTATCAACGCCTGATGACGAACCTGGAACTCTACGAACTGGAAGGGTGCCCGTACTGTGCGAAAGTGACGAAGAAGCTGGACGAACTCGGACTCGACTACGAGTCCCACATGGTCCCGCGCTCGCACGGCGAACGCACCGAGGTCGAGGAAGTCAGCGGCCAGACGGGCGTGCCCGTCCTCGTCGATCCGGACAACGGCGTCGAGGGGATGCCCGAATCCGACGACATCGTCGAATACTTAGAAGAGACGTACGCGAACTGACGCGGGACGCCGTCGAGGAGTGAGCGGCGCAGTCCCGCCGAACGGACCGTGCCACGCGTTGCCAAGTATTAACCCTTATTTCGCTGGTCTCGGTCCATCGGGTGATGCCCGCAGAGTCAGTGGCAGGCGTCCTCGCGAGGTACAACACCCTGCTGTGGCAGGTCGGCGAGTTCCTCGCCGTCACGGCCGGGCTGTACGTCCTCGGTCGGTTCGCGGTCGAACCGGCCGTCGCGTGGGTGTTCAGCCGAAAAGGCCTGGAGCCGACGATCGAGCGGGCGCTGCAACGAGTCCTACGCGTCGGCATCGTCGTCGGTGCAGTGTTCGTCGGCGCGGCAGCGGCGGGATTCGGCGGTGTTCTCGGCGGCTCCGCGCTCATCGTCGCCGCGCTGACGCTGGCGGTCGGCTTCGCCGCACAGGACGTGATCTCGAACTTCGTCGCGGGCGTGTTCATCGTCCAGGACCCCAACTTCAACATCGGCGACTGGATCGAGTGGGAGGGGAAGGCCGGGTTCATCGACGACATCGGCTTCCGGGTCACCCGCGTCCGGACGTTCGACAACGAGACCATCACCGTCCCGAACACGGAACTGGCGACGACCTCGGTCACCAACCGCATGAGCAACGACACCCTGCGGATCACCTACTCGTTCGGGATCGGGTACGCCGACGGGATCGACGAGGCGACGCGGGTGCTGCTGGACACCGCTGCCGACCACGGCATGATCCTCGCCGACCCGGACCCGTCGGTTCGGATCGTCGATCTCGCCGACAGCGCCGTCGTCCTCCAGGCGCGCTTCTGGATCGAGGACCCGGACCGCGAGGAGTTCTCCGAGACCCGCTCGGAGTACATCCAGACGGTCAAAGAACGGTGTCAGGCCGCCGGGATCGACCTCAGCACGACCGATCAGCACGCTCTCTCCGGCGAGCTCGCGGTCCACGAACCGGAAAAGACGGCGCGAGACGAGCTCTAACTACCGTAAATCACGAACGCAGCGCCACTCGCCACCGTCGGGACAGGCCGGACAGTCCGCGCCCGGCTTCCCGCGGTGAAAAGTCCCAGCCGGCGATCAGGCGGGGTGTTCCCCGGTGTCGGCGCGTTCCTTGATGAGGTCTTTGAGGTCCTCGACGTCGCGGACGTTCTCGATCTCGTCGCGTTCGATGAGGGCGGTGCCGTCGACCGACTCCTGGTTGGCGCGGTCGACGACGTAGATCGAGGTGGTTCCGGTGACGCGCCCGACCGAAGACATGATGCGGGCGCGTTTCTCGGCGGCCTCGGTGAACGTCGAGTGGCCGGTCAACATGCGCGACTGGCGGTGTTCGTCCTCGGAGACGGTCCGGAACGGCGCGCGTTCGGTCGGGTGGACGTCGAAGCCGACGCGGGTGAGCACGGCGATGACCGGCTCCTCGTCGGGGTCGACCTCGGGGTCGTCGGGCATCGGCTCGCTGTCGCGGACCTCGTCGACGCCGTCGAAGACGTCGACCGGCGCGGTCAGCGGCGCGTCGAACAGCTCTTCGAGCTGCGTCGCCACCTCGACGGAGGCGTTCATGCCATCCTCGTACTTCGAGACCGTCCGCCGGGAGACACCGAGTTCGTTGGCCAGTCGGCCCAGCGACCAGTCCATGTCCTCGCGGGCGTCCTCGAGGATCTCGCTGTCGATGTTGACGTACAGGCCGCCGGGTGCGGCGTAGATCAGCGGCGGGACCTCCTCGACGAACAGGTCCATGGCGGTGTCGGGCGAGAGCACGGGCACCCCGTGACGGAAGTAGACCACGCCGGGTTTGAGGTCCTCGTCGCGGGTGCGCAGTCCGACGACGATGGGCGTCGCCTGCAGGTACTCGCCGAGGCGACGCATCTCAGCGCCGGTCCGGGCGTCGAAGGCGTCGATGTTGCCCAGGATCTTCACCAGCACGGTGTCCTCGCCGCGTCGCGCGGCCACGTCGAAACTCTTGGGTCGGATCGCACACCGGTCACTCACGAGAAAGCCCGCGTCCCGCAACATCGCGGTCACGTTCCCGACCAGTGCGGATCGTGACATCACGTTGTGGATAACCATTCCTCGTATAAAACGATTGTGACCGCGACACACAGCTACGTCCGGCGGTTTACGGGTTCGCTGGGCGATAGATTGATATATGACAAGTGCCCCGAAACGCGTTACCCCGTCGGGTTCGAACCCCCGGACGTGACCATCGTCGGCATCGACGACACCGACTCCCGAACTCGCGGGATGTGTACCACCTACGCCGCCGCCCTGCTGGCCGATCGAATCCGCGAGACCGGGGGCCACGTCGAGCGAGTCCTGCTGGTCCGGCTGAACCCAGCCGTCGAGTACAAAACCAGGGGAAACGCCGCGCTGGCGGTCCACTGCGACCTCCCGGCCGAGCGGGCCTTCGACCTCGCGACGGCCCTCGTCGACGAGCACGCGGCGAGGACCGACGAGCGGACGAACCCCGGCGTCGTCGTGGCCGACGACGACCTGGGCGCGCGACCCGAGTGGGTCCAGTCGGTCTCCCGTCGGGCCGTCAGGGAGTTGCTCGACCCGGAACCCGACGTACAGGAGCCGCTGGCGGCGGCCGGCTACCGGCATCGCGGCTGGGGGAACGGCCGCGGCCTCGTGGGCGCGGTCGCGGCGCTCGGGGCCTGGGAGGGGTTCCGCGAGGGCGCGCCGGCGGAGTGGCCGACCGACTGGACCTACGAGTGCATCACGTATCGGGAGCGCGACCGCTGGGGCACCGACCGCGCGGTCGACCCCGACTCGGTCTTCGCCGTGGCCGACGAGTACTACCCCGACATCTGGGACACCGTCGACCGCGGCGAGGGCGAGGCGGTCTGCGTCCCGAACACGCCCGGCCCGGTCCTCCACGGCATCCGCGGGGACGACCCGGACATCGCTCGTGAAGCTGCGCGGGCTATCGAGAGCGAGGCCGTCGAGCGCCGGGAGTTGTTCGTCACGAACCAGGGGACCGACATGCACCTGCGGGACGCCGCGCCCGAGGCAGTGGTCGACGGGCGAGCCTATCGCGTGACCGGCGAGGTGGTCGACGCACCCGAAACGCGGGAGGGCGGACACGTGTTCGTCACGCTAGGATTCCCCGAGCGCGAGCGCGAGGAGCCGCTGCCCTGCGTGGCCTTCGAGCCGACCAAGCGGTTCCGTGACCGGGTGCGCGCGCTCCGCGCCGGCGACCGCGTGACCGTTTGCGGCGAGGTCACCGACGGCGCGCTCAAACTGGAGAAGTTCGCCGTCCGGGGGCTGAACGACATCGAACTGGTGACGCCGGACTGCCCGGACTGCGGGCGGTCGATGAAAAGCGCCGGGCGGGCGGCGGGGTATCGATGTCGGGACTGCAAGACGAGCGCGGACGGGAAAGTCGAGCGGACGGTCGAACGGGACCTCGAACCGGGCTGGTACGAGGTCCCGCCGTGTGCGCGCCGGCACATTGCCAAACCGCTAGTTCGAGGTGGGTTCGACGGGTCGACCCATCCCGAGCGGTGAGTAGCCGTGGAGCAGCGCAGGGGAGTTCAGGGAGTAACTAGCAAGGAGATTGTGCCGAATCCGCATGCCAGCTGGCGGTATTAGGTGGTCCGCGGTGTAGAGGGATGTGTGATGCATCGCGGATCACCCACCACCCAGTTCGCCGATCGGGAAGAGGCAGGCCAACGGCTCGGGGAACGGCTGCGACAGGAAAACGTCGACGGGGACATCGTCCTCGCGATCCCTCGCGGGGGCCTGCCGCTCGGGCGGGCGGTCGCGGACGCCATCGACGCGCCGCTGGACATCGTGGTCGCCAAGAAGATCGGTGCGCCGGGCAACCCGGAGTTCGCCATCGGCGCGGTCGCCGCGGACGGGAGCGTCTGGCTGAACGAGCGCGTCATCGAGCGCCAGGGGATCGGCCGGGACTACGTCGCCGACGCCCGCGAGCAGAAAGCCCGGGAGGCCCGACAGAAAGCCGAGCGCTACCGCGACGGGCCGCCACCGGAGCTGGCGGGCAAACGGGTCGTCATCGTCGACGACGGGGTCGCCACGGGCGCGACGGTCAGGGCGTGTATCGAACAGGTGCGAGCCGAGCAGCCGGCGCGGATCGTCCTCGCGGTTCCGGTCGGCTCACCGCGGACGATGGAGGAACTCGAAGAGATGGTCGACGCCGTCGTGGCGCTGGAGACGCCGGCAGATTTCCGCGCCGTCGGGCAGTTCTACCAGGACTTCGCGCAGGTGACCGACGAGGAGGCGATGGCGTACCTCGACTAAGTTGTAGTTCAACCGTGGATTTGCGAGCACGCCATCTCTCCATCAAACTGCCAAACTCAATTCATTTCTCTGATACGGTGCGAGATACAACGCGCGTGTCTTGCACACAAAATTAACGCAGATACTTGAAGTACCCGTTGCATTATCTGTCTGCGACCCGTTAGTATCGCATGGACATAGTACGGCAGGAACGTTACATTCATATTGTACTCATACTGGTAATGGCCAGTTGTGCGGTAATATTCTGGACTTTTGCAGAACTGGCGACCCCGAATATAGCTCCGTAATTGCGTTCGCCTGAAAGACAATGCTATTCTGCTGACTTCACTCTCTATATCGGTCACCCTCTACTATCAGATGTTTGTACTCTCTGTCCACTGTTGCGGTGACGGATCCACAAGAATATAGTAACCGTTAGAACTTTCTGCCCGGAAAATGTTGTAAGAGATAGTGAATCATCTCGACGAGATCTCCGTCGAGGAATTGCAAGACGCTCTCGACAGCGTAGACAGAAAGAAGCCGACACAACG
>NZ_SOSC01000007.1 GCF_005049285.1 Halorientalis salina
GTTGTATGTGTTTCAAAACAAAAGGCTTCGGTAGAACTCAAGGGGAAACGGAAGGTTCCGGAAATTCAGAAGAAACACTCTATTGACTACTGTTCGACCCCCGCGAGAACCTTTCTCTGACACGCTTCACAACTGTGAAACCCACCCGACTCACTACACATCGAATACTACTCAAACAATAATAGCAATACTTTCTTTGTGCTTCAGTCCGATAGCAACTACTACGGAAGTCCCGAGGAACCCACGGTGACGAGAGGTGTTCGGTGATTGAACATCGTGGACTTGGAACCCCGTCACCACAGGGCTTCGGTGACACGGTACTCTAACTGTTGTAACAGTAGAACACTCTTGGTGTAGGCGGATTGTTTCCCCAAGCCAGTAGTGAAATTATATGCGTCTGGTAATGAATGCGATTCCTGAGTATGATTGTCACTACGACGAAGTGTCAGTTAATAATTTATACTTGACTACATATTCTCTTGTATGGCTTTGAATCGACGTTATGTTCTTTCGTTGTTCGGAGGGTTCCTTACAGCAGGTTGTACTGGTCAGACTAATGATGGTTCTACATTGACTACGAAAGGTGAGAAGAAAAACAAATGTCAAACAGAACGACGAGACCCAACAGAACTTGCACTCCTAGAGTATAGACGTTCGTGGCGTGAGATACACAATATTCAGCTACAGATCGGCCAGATCAACTACTATGAAGACGGAACGGCAAGTTACGAGGGCGACGGTGATCTTGACAAACTTCGGTGTTTGTCTGACTGTGAGGAATCATTTTTACGAGCAGTAGAGGAGTTTCGGGAGTTACAAAAACGGGCACAGAAACTCAAAGAGGATCTCACGAGTATACAAGATCGTCTTGACCAGTGTGATATAAAAAAACCAACATTGTTCGAGACGGAAATTCAGACGGGCAAACAGGCAGCTACTGTCTACAAACAGGCGACAGGGAAGTTTACAGACAGTGCAAGACGCCATGCCCAGAATGACAATCTTACGTCGTTTTCGGCAGGAGAATCTTATGAGAAAGGTATTAAATTACTTCGACAGTTCCACACTGTTGTTCCACGTAACGAAGACTCGGTGTTCAGTGGGGCTGAGAGTGAATTTGAGAATCCGATGGAAGACCCGTCTACTATTAGTACCAAGATCCGTGTCGATCTGACAACTGAGGAATAAGGAACGTACACAACCACTTTACTATCAGTTGTAGAGTATGGCTCTGATGCTATTCCAGACATCTTACTCAGATGAGAACATGACGTATTCTAAGAGTTTCCTCAGAGAGTTAGGGTGCATCCATCCCGTTTTTCCAAGCAGTCCATTAGGATGTACATAGCACTAATATAAACAACCATAGAACGGATTGGAGACGTGACTTTCACCCTTTGTGCGGACGGATGCACGAAGTACCACACCTATCTTTATATATTTTGAACGAACAGGTTTATAAACTTGTGTGGCTAAGGGGTGACAAGACCGCGTACGCCCTTCGGAGATTTCACTACCTTACAGGGTTGTGATCTCGGGAGCAAAGGGTTTCAGTTCGCACCTGCTGGAACAGGTGCAAGCAAGTGGAGTATTGGCTTCCTCCACCTGCTTCTTGGGACTGTTACCTCATAAATGCACCTCTCAGTTATTGAGAGGTCCCGATAAGTGGCGCTGTTGGGCGGTCGGGAGTCCATCATGAGCAAGGAACCCGACGACGGCGAACGCGGCGGTAGTAGCATTGACTATCAGCGAAGTACCTTTGAAAACGGTGCCGCGCCGTGGAAGGACCCACAGGTACTGGGGACACTCTACCACGAACACGACCTTTCCCAGTCGGAGATAGCCGATGAACTTGGAACCAGTCAACCAAACATATCGAACTGGATGGACAAGTTCAACATTGAGAGGGATTTGCCGATGCACCTACGGGACCGTTCAATTTCACGGAGTATCCGTGAAGATGGACGTGTCCAGTATCAGATTCCGAACGGGGACGGTGAGGTAGTCAGTATCTATGAGAGTCAGATCGTAGCACTCGGCTTTGCAACAGTCGAGACAGTCTTCCGAGATGATAGCGAGATCGATCACCTGCTACATTCGCCATTGAAACTCAACTTTGAGGAGAATTTGCTTGCACGACCAGAGACTGATCACCGAAAACGACACTCAATTGGTAAAGGTGCATTACCGAACACGAAACTCTTGACATTGGTCTATGGCGAGCCAGATGGGACTGTTCCAGAATTTTTCTCACGACTTGACCAGTGGGGAAATTGGTGGGCCGATATAGAACGTCTCGATGAGAGGGACGTAAGCCCCGTATTCAGTGCCGATGGGAACGTGTCTGAGGGAGAGACGGCAGACTGATGTCCGATAGTTGTTCCGTCGTTGGCGATACTGTCGAGACTGTCACCAGCGACGACGAAATGCGTGACCGAGGGCTGTCCATCGGCGGTGACCCCCACAGTGACGCCGTCATTCTTCGGTATCTCCGTCACGATTGTTTGCTGTCGTACAACGACGCCGCAGAACGGATTGAGGCAGTCTTTGGGTATGCTTGCTCAAAGTCGATGATTCGACGTGGGATGGAGAAACACGGGATTCGTGACCCACTCACTGATGGTCCGTTCGCTGACATTCTTCAGGCCGACGACGATACAGAACCAGCACAACCCCCCTCGTTTCTCTTGGAACGCTCAGAAGATAGTCCAGTCCACCCGTTCGACAGTGACGTTCACACTCTGGACACTGACGACGAACAGGGATGGGTGGTCGAGCGGAACGAAAAATCAGTGCCAACACCCCGTTTAGTTTCCAGTCCAGATTCCGATTCGTCCGTCACAACGACTGAGACACCAAATTCGGATTTTGAGAGCGGAACGGGAGTATATAAGTGGTCGACAGATACCTCACCCAGTGCGTATCGGGTTGACCCGAGTAATCGAGAAGTTTCATTAGTTGCACCGCCCGATGCTGTCCAGTCAGACGATTATCCCGACCTCTACAAAGCCTGTGGGTGTGGTACCTGTGACGAGAAGCACTTTCTCGACGGCGACGGTGGGACGATCGACTGTTCTCAGCCTGTCCCTGTGACGATAGCAGGAGCGAGACGAATCTATCAGCACACCGAGGGAACGAACTACGCTGACGATGTCGATGGGAACGACGTACAGCGGGCGAGTCAGAAGTACGCTCGCTTGATGAAAGCCGATAGTGCTGTCTTGGGCATGGACGGAACAGAACCACCCACAGAGCCGACAGACGCGACGTACATCAGCGGGAAGGCAGAGTACGACGATTGGACCACGGTACTCGTATCGCTACGTGTCTCCCCAACTGACGACGACGGACGGCTCGTGACACCGCTGGTTCTCGTCGATGATTGTTTGGACGCATGGCAGGAAGCCAGAACGAAGCTTCCGACAGACAAGTACGATCTATTCGTCCGATATTGGCTCGGTACAGGGACCGACGACTGGGGGTCCCCTCATATTCACTGCCACCTGTGGATTCCTGACCCTGACGACGACGTGACTCGTACTGACTTTCGCCCGACAGTCGAGACGTTCGTGCAAGCCTCTACATTTGCCCCCGTAGAGGCACATTTTGAGACTGGAAGCGGAAAGAGGGTCCAACTTACCGAGGGAGTGGTCCGTGTCGAAAATTCGCCGTTACTGGCAAACCCTGACCGTTTGGGCAGTCGTGTCACGTCCGACAATCCCTTCGGTGACGTTCTCGACACAGCACCAGAGCGGCTTACAGACGGCGACAGCGTCCAGTCACGCGGTGCGATCTACGTCGGCACCCAACATCTCGGCTTTGCGTTACTCGGTGCGGAGCGGCCAGCACACACTGAGGCCGCCGCGTTCTTCGAGGTTGGAACGATGGGGCGACACACTTCGCATGGTGCTGGTGGCTTCTACGAGTTTGCCGATCACTGTGACGCGCTCAACGAATCTGCATAGACAGAAAGACAACTTACAGACATGGATGCAATGAAAGCAACCACGATACCCGACGACGACGACGGACAGAACGACGGACACCAAGATGAATCGACATTTCGACGAATCAAGCACCTCGGGATGCTGAAACCGCAGTATTTCGGGGACCTGATTCATCATGAGCAAACATCGATCGTGATCGAACATGGTGGAACCGAATTACTCTGCATCGAGGACCCCAGTACGATGGACGTGAGGCAGGCGAACATGGTGGACACAGGCAGCGGGAAAAAAGCGACATTCAGGTGTGACTTTGCCTTCCCCCACGTCGAACCCGATATAGACCGAGCCGACGACAGAGAGGACACCAACGACGACGGCGGCGAACGTGAAGGCGACGAGAGCGACGACGACGTGACGAACAAGCATGGCTATGAAACCGACGGAAAGCTCACGTTTTCGCTCGGAGGTGAAACCGATGAGTGATTACCAACCTGATAACATTCCTGACGATGCAATCATTCTCCAATGTGGTACCGTTGTCGGGGAAGACGGTGTTCTCGGCCACGTTGAGACCAACGATGTGGAGGTGTCGGAAGAATGACGGAATACGATCCTGACTGCCTCACCGATTCGAAGGTCTGGGTAAATAATCACCGTCTCCCTGCTGGTGATGTAGACCTGTATATGCGGAAAGAGGGACCCCTTGACGTAACACGCTACGTCGAGGGGAAATTCGCGTCACCGTGGAACGACGAAGACTTCACGAAGTATTTCAATCTCCTCCCAGGCAATGACCCACTCGTTTCAGAATCTCAAGATTTGTTTGATACGCTCCGTGTCGACGTGAGGGATACGCAAGATACTGAAGATGCAAAGGAAGATGGCACGGTGGATGAAGAAGACGAAGGCAACATCTACCACACGCAATTTATGGGTGTGGTAACTGGTGTTGGAAGTAGTATCTCGAAGAACGAAAAGGAGTGGGCGTTCCGTGCCCGTGGTCCTGGGATGTTCGTTGATAAGATACCAGCCAGCAAAACATTCACAAATGGATCGACACAGAACATCCTCCGTTACGTCAAACAACAAATTGAGGGAAAATACCCCTTCGAGATATCCGTTGACAACACAAACGAATCGTTCAATTTCGACACGAACCCTGGGATAAACCTCGTCGAAGGAGCCATCAACCAACTTCCACTACTTGGGAACTACGAAATCCCTGGTGGCTCGAAGACATTCAAGAAGAATCAGGATACGCTGGAAGACGTGTTGACGTGGCTTGATGATAAGGTCGGTATCCGTCTCTGGTTCGAGCCGACACCGAATGGAGCCGTTCTTGTTGGGACTGATACTCCGACTGCAACTGAACACAACGCACACTACCTTGATGGTGAAACGTACATACTGAACAACGACGCACTTGTCGAGATCAATCCCGTCAACACCCTCACTGTCAAATCCAAAGTGACTGATTCACTTGGTGTCGATGGTGTCTTCGAGATCAAGGAGATTAAAACAGGCAACGAGTACAACATTGCCAAGGTACGACACCAACCACTGTACGAAAAGGCTGGACGACGGGAGTTTATCGCTGCACCTGATGCTCTGTCTGATGCTGATACCAAGAACGGCTTGGTCAACGAAGCCAAGTCCATGTTGAAAACGGAGATCGACGAAGCAACAGGTGGTGATATGAGTACATTGCTCAACGTACCAGTGAAACCATACGACACCATCGTTGCCCGTCCGACGTGTGTCAAAAGTGATGGCAGTGACGTAGACCCAGTAACCTACGAAGTCTCCCGCGTCCACCACGAGATCAAAGCAGGCGGTGTCTCACGGACGAACCTCAACGTTGGACTGCACGCTGCATTGGGTGACATCGAGAAGGTTAGTGTCGAAACTGAAAAGGTATAGCACGACAGGTATAACTCTCGCGCATAAGCCATAGCCATCTTCTCGAAGATCGCCCCGTTTCCTGTGTCGTTTCCGTGGTGACACCCGTTCCGCTGTATTTTGTTGGTGGTTTTGCTCAAAAAATTCTGAGCGAGGGTGGGGCTATCTTCGGTGTCAAGACATGGGTAATCGTGTCACCCCGTTACCCGCCTGAAATCTGTGACAAAATCTCGACACTGTGATCCCCTCCCCCGTCATCTGGCGGTGGCCACCCATAGCCTAATCGTGACCACCATGGTCTGTATGGGGGAATTAGGGACACCTTCCTGTTCTATATCATAGGTGATAAATCCTATCAGAACAATGGTGTTAAGTGGGTGGATTCCCTACGTAGATGTAACTCACTGCGTGTTTGCGCTTTGCGGAAAAGCGCCTGTGTTAGAGCACAGACGCAGTGGGTTGGTAGAACCCATGAGTAAATCGGATTCGGCGGAACTTGAGCGTTCCGTCACGGACGAGAGTACAGACGCGAAACAGAGAGTCACGGGAGACGCTACCCTCGATAAGCGGTGGGCGCGGTCGGAGTTTCAGAAAATTGCTGACGAGATCATCACTAACGCGCGCAGTCTCGATCCCAAGGCAGATGATCGAGTCGATGCCGAGAACTATTACGAGTTCCAAACTTCGCCAGCAGCATTCAGTTCGATATTGTTCGTGGCTAAGCGTTTATCAGTCCACCGAGAACGGGATGGTCGGACTCTGAATACGCTGCTTGAACACCCCGTCTTCTTCGAGGGACATGGACAGGGATTCGTCCAGATTCATGTTCGTGGAGACATCGAAACTCACGAAGTCGTGTCTGTCGACATTGTCTCGGGGTTAGAGACTGACAGATAGATCAGCTGTCTCCAGACTCTAATTCCCGTTTTATATCCCTGATTTCTTCCTTAGTTAGTGATTCGTGAAGACCCTCTACCAACACTCCAGCCCCATTTTCCAAGATATTTTGCTTCTTTTCTTCCAATCTCATGAACTCACGTAATAGCAAGATACCATCAACAGGGTAGGTACATTGAGTGCAATAATTCGCGTTGACACTAATTGACTCTCCACAGTTCCAGCATTCGTCTTTTCCCATAGAGAGACTATGGCTCCCACTATTTTGACGCTTTTCTCGAACTGGATTCGGGGTTAATTAGCCTTGTTACTGTCTACAGAAAATAATTAAAGGGTTACAGGTTAACGGGGTCGACATATTATCCTACTATCTAATCCATCTCACTTCTCTATTTCAGCAACCAAGACATAAACGGCTTGTATAACAAGTCGTGTATGCCTCTCTCGACTTTGCTCTCAAAACCCTGTTTTCCACCGTTTTAGTGAGACAGTTAGTTCGTTGTGAGTCGTCCACCAGAGTTAATACACGGAAAGTTAATTATCCGTGTATGCAAATAGATGACTCGGAGAACGAAACGAAGTGTTGGCTACAGTATCCGAATGAGATTGATCGACTGGCACAGGAAGTCCGCGAAGGTGACTGGACTCGACGTATCGCCGTCCTAATGATGGGGAAGGTTGGGCTTCGAGCGAGTGGTGTGTTGACGGCAAAACCCCAGGGGTTGACCTACAACGACGACGGGAAATACTGGCAACTCGAAGTCCAGGGGAAAAACACCAAGGGTGGAGAGAAAGCCACGAGGGATGCCTACGTTCCTGATGGAGTCAAACGCGAGTTAGAGAACTATGCCAAGGAACGAGGTATTGCTCCCTCAGAGCCATACGTTGATGTCTCGGTCGACAGTGTACGCCGATGGGTCCGTGAAGCGTCACAGTCCATTGCAGAGGCTACGGGTAACGAGCGGTGGGAACACGTTTCTTCACACGACCTACGGCGGTCGTGGGCCACTCATCACCTCGTAGAGGAGGACGTGAGTGTTCGGATCATGATGGAGATCGGTGGATGGAGTTCCTACGCCAGTATCGAGCCGTATCTCGCCAAGCCGACGCCGTCAACCATCGGTGAGGAAATGAACGCACTTCACTAAATTTCGGTGAAATCGGGATCTCGTGGCGTTCTTAGAGCCAGTTTCGAGGATTCCGTTATGTGCAAACAGTATCTGTAAACAGATTTCGTATACAGTTTTCGTAAGCGGTATCTGCAAACTATAAATGAATGGGTTGCATTAATGCAACTGGGTAGAGTGGAGTCCCGACCGAAGTGGTCGGAACCCCACTGTGTTACAACACTCTGAGCAGCCGCGCGACCAGCACTACAACTTCCAACACCATTTTGACCGTCTTCACGGTTTTCAGAGTGGAATCGGTCCCGTCGTCAGTCTCCCGTTCGTCTTCTTCGTCGGGAGCGTCCGAGTCGTTGCTCATGGCGACGGCTCTCCATGTAGCACACGTCGAGAATCGCTGGGGTAGAGTGGAGTCCCGACGTGAACTACATTTCTAACCACGGCCCCATCTGTTAAAAAGTCCCGTCTTCCCGCTCGCGAACGCGTGTCACCATCTCCGTTCCCAAGATAGCGGGAACCGAGCGCGTCGGCGTTCGAGGGTGGGACCCGCAGGCTGTCGTGTCGCCCCGCGACCGACAGCCGAGGACCGCACCCCGAACCCGACCGCTCGCAGTATACTTCCTTATCTCAGTAGAAGCACCAGTGGTGGTTGGACGAACCCGTAATTTGATACTGCCAATACATCTACGAGTGACTAATGCCCGAGTGTACCCGTTGCGGTGCGTTCACTGACACCGAGCCGTCTGGTGAGTATCAATACTGCCAGGACTGCCAGGACCGCTTTGCCGAAATCGAACAGAGTGGTGTTGTCGTCGAACAGGACAAGGCTGGTGGTGACTATCACATCATCGTTACCGATGGTGATGCGTCACTCACTGGTGGGAGTGAACAGACACAGATAGAAGCACTGGCCCGAGGCAAATACATCATGGACGAGTGTGGTGTTGACGGGCTGTTCAAGTACGCCGAGACAGGATCAATGTGGCTGCTTGAGGAATATCTACAATCCCATCCGAATATCCGCCAGGACGTTCACCAACGGCTCAGCCGTGTTCCTGAGAACACTGATGAGGGGTTTCTGAGCCGTATCAAGAACATCTTCTAATTGTAGTTTCAAAGGACTCGACACCAGTATCTACGGTTGAAACACGCTTTCAGGTGCAACTCGGCATCTAACTGATCAACGGCCCTCCTCACAGACTATTCATATTTTATTGAGATGTGTTTTCGTTACTCATTATCCCTAAATTCCTCATATCTGTTAATCAGGAAGTAAAGATAAGCGCCAACTTGGTGAATTAGTAATGTTGCATACGCTCTATCGTGATACACGTGTCGCTGCTTTCGATCATCACTCACCTTGGCAACCATTTTATCCAAAGAATCGAGTAGGCTTCCTAACTCAGGCGCAGTAACACCATGTGCATCATAGACGCCGTGCTCTTTCAGCAAATCAAGATACTCTGAGTGAACCAGTTCTCGATTGTCGGTCCAACCTTCTTCATCGATACAAATAGTCTTCAATAACTCCTCAATACTATTGTAGAGTTTCTTTGGGATTAGTTCATCAAAATCGCCCGCCAAATATCGGTCAAAAGCGGCATTATACCCCTTTAGGGCACCACGCCACGGTTGATCTTCGGAGATAGCCTGTAATTTCTCGTCTATCTCACGCATACCATCTGACTCAAGTAGCGTAAATTGAATGACGCCGCCCTCACCAACGGACTCTATGTCCCAAAGAATTCCCTCAGTAATTAGCACATCTCGGATATTCCCGATCTTTGCTTCCATACTCTGTATGGGTGCCTGTTTCTCTACTGGGACTCCCATACTCCATTCACCCCGTTCTTGAAGACGGTCTCTATGCTCGTATTTTACAAGCAATTCTATATATGTGAGAACATGAAGCGTTTTACCTTCCATTATGAACTTATCATGGTGAACTTCGTCAATACCTCCTGATGAAAAGCGTTTGATATAATCGGAGAGGGGAGATTTGCCAACCTTCTTCATTAAATACTTCATGATAGAATCGCGGCTTCTGGGTGCCATCTCTCGCGATATCACTGAAAGCCGCTCGCGTGCAGGTTCTGTCAACTCTTCATGGACACGTGACTTAGGTTCCCGCTCGCGATCAATTAGGGGAGTATATCCGTCGTTTCTCATTATAGAATGATATCTAATTGAAGATATAAAGAATACTCGCCAGCGGAGTTAGCGTAACCTGGGAAGTTAGATTCCGTCGATATACTTCCGTCTCGTCTCTGCCTTCTCGTGTTCAGTCCGTTGGTCGTAATGATGATCCAGAACGTCTTTACTCACGTCACAACGGTCACTGACTGCTGTATCGGGAACGTCCTTGAGCAGGTGATGGGTGATACTGCCTCGGCGTACAGGATGTGGTGAGACGGACGACGGACATTTACAAGCGTCAGCATCGACAGTTGCCTCACAGTCGTCAGGATCACGGTTATGTGGGCAACTTTCCCACTGACATGGACGAGTAACACGGTAGACGGCCCGTTTGATGGCAGTTCCCCCAATCCTACCGTATCTTGTCGTGAACAGAGGTTTTCGTCCGTAGTCGTCGGTTTTCTCACGACGGTGGATGTCGATGTAGTCTTTCAGTACGTCGACAACGTGATCCCCAAGAGCAATCACCCGCTCGCCACGGGTTCCGTTCTTGAGGGGGGTATCTGTCTCAGGACGGTGGTTCGTTTCCAGCGTTTTGTTTCGTGGGTGGAAATCTTCAAGATCAAACGAGCGAACCGTTCCCTTCCGAATGCCTGTGTGCCACATTACTTCGAGCAGAGCATGGGTTCGACTGGCGTACTCGTACTTCCGTAGCCACTGAAGCATCTGCTCGGCATGATCCGCTTTCAGCATCTCATCACGGGCTTCCTCACTTCGATCCCGTGAGGGGAGGATCACTGTCTCGTGTAGCCCGTCAGGGACGCCGTCAATGCTCTCACACCACTGGAGAAACATACGGAGTGATGAGAGGTTGATCGACAACGTCGTTCGTGCAACGTCCTTCTGCCGCCACAGGCGGTACTCGTGGAGCTTCCGCCCCGTTAATTCGTTGAGGTTGTCTACTCCCTCTTGTTCACACCATTCTCTGAACCGAGTTAGGTGGAGTGTGATGTTCTCCAGTGTTTTGTCCGCGACTTCTGTCTCGCGGTGGTTGAGGTACAGTTCGATCGCAGTCTCAGGTTCGATGGCTTGCAGTTCGGACATAATTGCTCCGAACCGCATGACAGTCGGGGTGTTCCCGTCCAGTACGGCAACTGGGTCGTTCGGGTTTCTCCGAAAGCCGAATCGACCGAAACGGCCAGTATAGGCCGTGAGGGCGCGGAGTTCGGCTCGAAGGTAATCGTCGTCAACACTGTACTCAAGGTGGTGTTCATCGGGCTCGCGCTGGCGCTGTTGCTGGCGCCGCTGTGAAAAACTGGAGAATCAGTCGCGCGTGATGCCGTCCGTTCAGAGCCCGTGGCCGGCCACGGGCGTCTTCTTCTCGATCTCGGTGGCGTGACAGACGTCGCAGGTGTACTCGTTCAGCTTCGTCGTCTCGTCGTTCAGCGCCATCCGCGAGCCACAACGGGGGCAATACATTATAACTGTATAAGGGATGGGCACCACCTTAATTCTTTGTATCTGATAGGTGTGGCAGAGTTTCCCACGGTTGTTCATTACATATGTCGGAAAACGGACAAAGGGTTTGTTTCACGCATCTGGGGGTCGATACAAGCGGCCGCAGGTCGAGACGGCGCTGGGGTCGGCCCGGTGGCTCAGGCGGTGTCGGGGATGTCGTCGGCGAGGACGACGGCTTCGCCGTCGATGACCTGGGTGCCGTCCTCGCGGGTGACGGTGGTGGTCAGCCGATACCGGTCGTTGCCGAGTTCCTCGACGACCTCGCAGACGGCGGTGACGCGGTCGCCGATGTCGACGGGCCCGAGATAGCTCACGTCCTGGGAGAGGTAGACGATGAGGCCGGGGAGCCGCGCCAGAGCGGCGCTGACGGTTCCGACGACGAGCGTGCCGTGGGCGATCCGGTGCTCGAAGCGCGTCCCCGAGGCGTACTCGGCGTCCAAGTGGAGGCGGTTGGTGTCGCCGCTGGCCTCGGCGAACGCCTCGACGTCAGTTTCCGAGAGCGTCTTCGAGAACTTCACCACGTCGCCCAGGTCGATGTGGTCGTCGCGCTCGCCGATGCTCTCGAAGGACCAGTCGTCGTTCTCGTAGGCCGTGTCGACCCGCGTTCGCCGGTGACGGTCTCCGGTTTGCCCCTCCCGGTCGGTCGGCCGCTCGGTCGCTTTGCGCGCGAGGTGTGGGAGGTAGTAGGAGAGGTCGGTCGTCGTCACGATGCCGACCAGTTCCTCGCCGTCCATGACGGGCAACTTCTTGACGGTGTGATCGCGGAACCGTTCGACGGCCAGTGCGATCGAGTCGTCGACATCGATCGTGATGGGCGGGGCGGACATGCAGTCGGCGGCGGTGACCTCCTCGGCGTCGCGTTCCTGGGCGAGCAGCCGGACCATGTCCGACTCGGTGACCATCCCCACCGGGGTCCCGTCCCGGACGACGACCAGTGACCCGATCCCTTCCGTGTAGAGCAACGCTGCGGCCTCGATCGCCGGTGTCTCCGGTGGGATCGTCTCCACCGTCGAGTTCATGACTTCGCGAATTGTCACGGGTGCTAGCATCCGTTACTATTCCAGTCGGCCGTCGCGGTTCTATCTTTTGGGGTGCCCGCAAGCGTCCTCCCTCGGACGCCGAGGTACTGAAGTGCCAGCACTGCACACGTCGTCGTATGGATCGAGGACCCGCCGTTGCGCTCGCCGTTCTCGTCGTCGCGAGCGGCTGTGCCGGACTCCTCCCGGTCGAGGACGGCGGGGACGGAAACACGACGGCGGTACTGGCCTCCTCACACAGCGTGACGGTGACGACCGTCGTCGACGGCGACACTATCAAGGTCCGCTTTGCGAACGGGACGACCGACACGGTCCGACTCCTCGGCGTCGATACGCCCGAAACCAACGCCGAGAACAGCCCCGGCGAGTTCGAGGGCGTTCCCGACACCGAGGCAGGTCGGGCGTGTCTCCGCGAGGCCGGGCACAACGCGACGCGATACATGACGCGCACCCTCCTCGGCGAAACAGTCCAAATCAGTACCGACGCGGCCGCCGATGGTCGCGGCTACTACGGCCGCCTCCTCGCGTACGTTGCCCACGACGGCAAGAACATCAACTATCGGCTGGTCGACAGCGGGCGCGCACGGGTCTACGACAGCCAGTTCACCCAGTCCGACCGGTTCTACGCCGCCGAAGCACGCGCCCAGGACAACCGGACGGGCGTCTGGCGCTGTGTGGACGACCCGCAACTCGTCGCGGACGGCGGCACCACAGAGGACACCCCCGGGAGCGTGGTCGTTGCCCGGATTCACGCCGACGCGGCCGGCGACGACCGCGAGAACCTGAACGACGAGTACGTGGTACTGGCAAACCGGGCCGATTCGACGGTCGATCTCTCGGGTTGGACGGTCAGCGACGACGCCGGGGCGACCTACACCGTCCCCGAAGGGACCGAGCTGTCGGGGGACTCGCGGCTCACCATCCGAACTGGCAGCGGAACCGATACCGACGGCGAACGCTACTGGGGGTACGGCCGACCGGTCTGGAACAACGACGGCGACACGGTCACGGTCCGGGCGGCCAACGGCACCGTGATGGCTCAACGGACGTACGACTGAGCTCCTGTGTCGACGCCGCCACCGTGACAATCAAACCCATACGGCCCCATCGTCCAGTCATGGCACGGGGAGCGTTCGCCCGACTGGTTCCGCCGCCCCGGCTCGTCGACTGGGCCATCCTCGGCGCGGTCTGTTTCGAGGTGGCGTCGGGACTGGTCAGTCTCACCGTCGGTATGCCCGGCGGTGCGTGGCTGTTCGACCTCCACGCTGTCGTCGGGTTCTCGCTCGTCGTCCTGCTCGCCTGGAAGTTCAGACGTGTTCACGCCCGGGTCACCGAACGGTCGCTGTGGGACGGCGGGACCCCGGTGTCCATACTCCTCGCAACACTCGCCGTCGGGGCGCTCGCGACGGGGGTCTACTGGGCCGCGAGCGGTCCCGTTCGCGTCGCTGGCTGGCCGCTCCTGATGGTGCACATGGGGCTGGGACTGCTCGTCGCGCCGGTCTTGCTCTGGCACCTCCGTCACCGGTTTCGGTTGCCTACGAGGGAACTATCGAGCCGCCGGACGGCACTCCAGTACGGCACGCTCCTGGTGGGCGGTGCGCTGGCCTGGCGGCTCCAGTCGCTCGTCGGGTCGGCGCTGGGGGTGGCTGGGGCCGACAGACGATTCACCGGCTCGAAGGAGGACGGGAGCGGCGAGGGCAACGCCTTCCCGGTGACGAGCTGGGTCGCGGACGACCCCGACCCCATCGATCCGGAGACGTGGACGCTCGCTGTCACTGGCCGTGTCGAGACCGACCTGACCCTCGAATACCCCGACATCTCGCCCGATGCGGGCCAGCGAGCCGTGCTGGATTGTACCAGCGGCTGGTACTCCGACCACGACTGGCGGGGCGTCCGCGTCGGCGAGTTGCTCGACGAAGCAGGGCTTGCCGACGACGCCCGCTGGGTCCGCTTCCGGTCGGTCACCGGCTACCGGTGGAGTCTCCCCATCGAGGAGGCACGCGAGGCCCTGCTGGCGTCGCACGTCGACGGCGAGGACCTGTCGCACGGCCACGGCTTCCCGCTGCGACTGGTCGCACCCGGTCGCCGCGGCTTCCAGTGGGTAAAATGGGTAACCAGTGTCGAGGTGACGAGAAATCGGGATCTCGGGCAGTGGGTCGCGATCTTCGTCAGCGGGCTAGACTAAGGCGTTGAGCGTCGCCCAGAAGTCCGGGCCGTCGCCGTCCTCGTAGTGGACCGGGACGAAGCCAGCCGCGCGTGCGCCTTCGACGTCCCGTTCGTAGTCCGGACCGACGAGCACGTACTCCTCGGCGGGCAACCGCTCGCGTGCCAACTCGAATGGAGCGCCGTCGGGCTTCCGCGCGCCGGCGTCCTCGGCCGTGACGACGGCTTCGAACTGTTCGGCCAGGTCGTGGTGGTCGAGCCGACGGTCGGTCACCTCTCCAGGATCGTCGGTGAGCACGCCCAGTTCGTTCGCTGCCCCGAGTTTCCGGAGGCTCTCGCGAGCGTCGTCGCTGACCGTCTCGGCCGCGAGCAGTTCGTCGACCAATCGCTCGGCCAGCTGTGCCGGCTCGGCGTCGAGGCCGAACTGCTCACAGACATCGGCCAGTGCCCGCTCGTGGGGGTTCTCGGCCACTTCGGCGCGATACGTCTCGACGTGCTCGTCGAAGTGATCGACCCACTCTTCGTCGACGTCCCCCACCTCGGCCTCGAACGCCGTCCGGAGCGGGTGCTCGTCGGTCGATCGCTGGACGATTGTCCCGTCGAGTTCGAAGAAGATTGCGGTGGTCATTCCTCGTCGGGGCGAATCGGCTTCCCCTCCTCGGTCGGCGGGGCGATGTGATCGATGTACTCCTCGACTGCGGGGTCGTTCACGCGGACGCGAACGTGGATATCGCCGAGTTCGCTCGGGTTGCCGACGGCGAACGTGACCACGTCCTCGAACGCCGGCTGTTTTTTCAGGTCGAACGTGAAGGTGTCGCCCTGACGATTCTCGAAGAACACCTTGCGCGCGGCGTCCAGGATCTCCCGCTGGTGGAGGTGCTCGGAGAACGCTTCCAGGCTGTGCGTTTCGGCGACGAGTTCGCCCGGCTGCTCGTCGACGGTGGCGTTCGGAAAGAGGTTCAGAATGGCGTCGGCGACTCTGTCAGTGACCTCGGTATCGTTGACCGGCGCGGTGATCTGGACGTCGACGCTGTAGATCATGGTCGCTCCTCAAGGCCTTCCGTTCCGTCCTCGATGAGCGTTCGAATCCGCTCGCGGAACGCTTCGAGACTGTCCGTGTTCTCGATCGTCACGTCCGCGCGCTCCATCACCTCGCCCATCCCGAAGCCGAGTTCCCGCTCGTCGCGCTCTCGCAGGCTCTCGCCGTCGTCGTCGGTCGCGTCGCGGCCCCGGTCGTCGATGCGCTCGGCGCGCACCTCGAAGGGAGCCTCGATGCTGACGAGGAAGAAGTCCTCGCCGAAGCGCTCCCGGAAGGCCTCGAGTTCCACGTCCGACCGGAGCCCGTCGACGAGGACGGTGTCGTGTTCGTCGAGGCGGGCTTCGAGCATCGGCAGCGACCGCTCGGCGATGGCGGCCGGGCCGTTCTCCTCGCGAAGCGCCTGTGCGATCTTCCCGTGATGGGTCGCGGGATCGAGGTCCCGGTCACGGCACTCCTGGCGGATGACGTCACCCATGGTGACGACTGGCACGCCGCATTCGCGTGCGACTTCGGCGGCCTCGCCTTTCCCACTGCCCGGGAGGCCGACGGTCCCGATTACGGTCATTGGCCTCCGGTAGTCGGGACTCGCGCATAAGGCCTGCGCAACCACTTTTTTACTCGTCGGGTTTCCTCGGTCGCCTCCGGCGACCTGTGGGAACCCTCCTCGCAAAAACCTGGACTAAAAGGCTCCGCGCTCGGGTCTTCGACCCTCACGCGGAGTGAACCGGCGGCCGAAGGCCGCCGGATGCTTGTCCGCTACGGGTTCCGTCGACTCGCTGCAGAAACCCGACTCTTTTTGCTGGAGAACGTTTTACGTCGGCCCGAGGGCACGTAGCTCAGTCTGGAAAGAGCGTCGGACTTCTATCACCGAGACGCCAGTGTCGGTGGGAGCCATCCGACGGTCGTGGGTTCAAATCCCATCGTGCCCGTGAGTTCTCGCGGCGCTCACAACGAGCGCCGCGTGACGAATGCTGCAGGTGGCGATTTGAACGAGACCGACGTTCTGCGCCGGAGGCGCATGGTTCTCGGGCGTAGTTCACAATCCCATCGTGCCCGTCCACCTTTTTACTTCGTCGGGTCGCCTCCGGCGACCACTCTCTGCTCACGGGCGCTTCGCGCCCGTTCGCATGGTCAGCGGGACCTTCGGTCCCGCCCGACTCGCAAAACGTGGGCGAAAAACCGCTCCGCGCTCGCTCTGCTCGCGCGGAGTGAACCGCCTCACTTCGTTCGGCGGATGCTTCCGGTTCACTGTCCCATGGTGCCCGTCCGAAAACCGTCGATTCTCGTCGAGGACAGTGCGACCGACCAGGGGGTTGTCCTGCGACCTACAGTCGGGGCCGAATCTCCTCGTTCAGGTACTGAATGCAGTCCTCGACGTCGTTCATGGTGGCGACGTCACCGTCTCGCTGGATCGAAACCAGGAACCCCGCCTTCTGATCGGACGGTTGCCGCCACGTCAGTATCCAGGCCGAATCGAAGACCCGGACGAACGAGCGCAGTTGCCCGGCGTGGAACTCCTCACCCTGATCCGAGAAACTCAGCTGTTGAACGATCGTTTCGTCGAGGATGTGTTGTCGCTCCGATAGCTCGTATGCTTCTCTCACGTCGTCCCTGAATTTCGCCTCCGAGGACGTGGCCTCGAACTGAACGACACACCGGAGATCGGCCCCGACCCGGTCGTACAACTCGTCCCAGACCTCGTCGACGAACTGCGCCTTCATATATACAGTATCGTGTGAGTGACCGGTTTAGTCCTTTGGCCGATAGATCGAACTCACCTCCGATATACAGGTGCGAACCCACGTTTGCTGTGGGGGAAATCAACTATACCTCGCCAGGATCACTCGCGTATTTGCTTTGCAGCCGTGAGTATCGTTTCCGAGAGCCACTACCTAACAGGATTGGTGTCAGTGGTATGTGTGGGAGAACCAATACGTAACTACGGAGTTTCCCCATGTCCGGAGATTTCATCGACCGATTGCTCGGCCGCAGTACGGAGCCCGATACCGGTTCGTCGCCGACCGGCGGGGCGGTTTCGGGGTCGGAACCGCTGTTGGAGAGGTACGACCCGCAACTCGACCGGCTCGCGTCGCTCACGGGCGAACCGGACCTGACGACTGGTACCCATTCCCACCTCACTGATCCGCTCGGTGTCGACCGGGAGACGGTGCGTGAGCAGGCGCGGACGTACCGCGACCACGGCGTCTCCGCCGACGGTTTCCTGGCATCCTACGGCGTCGTCACGGATGCGCTGGTCTCGGCGGCGTTCGACGAGGTCCGTGAGGCGGTCGAGACCGACGAGGCGGCCGCGGCGGTCGACCGGGCAGAGTCACGACTCGGCAACGCACTGGGGGAGACGCTCGACTCGATGCGCGTCGGGGTCACGGCGTACGACGGGCAGCCAACCGCGACCGACGGCGGTGCCGTCTCGACGTCGACGGTTGGCGGCGAGACGGATTACGCCGCCGGACCCGACGACGCCGGCGGGAGCCCTATCGATGCGATCCCGATCGATACCGAACGGCTCCTCGACCACGTCGGGACCTGTCTCTTCGTGCTCGATGCCGACGGCGATATCGTCCTCTGGAACAGCGGGGCCGAGGAGCTGACCGGGGTCACCGCCGAGGCGGCCGCCGAGGTCGAGATGGCCAGCGAGGCGTTCTACCACGACGGGCGACGCGGGCAGACGCTCGCGGACAAGGTGCTGGACGCACCGGAGAACGCCGACGAGGCGTACGGCGTCCCGACGGTCGACGACGTCGAGTACACGCTCTATCGCGACCGGAGTACGATGGCCGACGCCGAGGGCGAGGATCGTCACATCTCCTTTAGCGCCGCCCCGCTGTACGAGGGGGACGAACTGGTCGGTGCCGTCGAGATGGTGCAGGATCGCACCGAGGACACCGTCCGCCGCGAGCGAACGACCGACCTCCTCATGGAACTGCAATCGACGATCGAAGCCATCCATGACGGCGAGTACGACGCGCGCGCCTCCTTCGAGCACGAGGGGCGTGTCGACGAGGAACTGCTGTCGGTCGTCGACTCGCTCAACGCCATGGCCGGCCAGTTCGAACTCCTGGCGACGGAGGTCCGCGAGGAGGTGGCGGCGTTACACGAGGACTCCGAGACGGTCGCGGACCGATCCGTCCAGATCAGTCAGTCCACCGGTGAACAGACCGAGACGATGCACCAGCTCTCGGCGGAGATCTCGAACCTCTCGGCCACCGTCGAGGAGGTCGCCTCCAGCGCGAGTCAGGTCGATGCGACCAGTGATCGGGCCGAAGACCTCGCCGTCGAGGGCCAGGAGTCGGCCGAGACGGCGGTCGACCTGATGGAAGACGTCGAGGATTCGGCCGACGTGGTCCGCGACGACGTCACGCACCTCCAGGACCGCATCACGGAGATCAACGACATCGTCGAGGTGATCAACGACATCGCCGACCAGACGAACATCCTGGCGCTGAACGCCTCCATCGAGGCGGCCCGTGCCGGCGAGGCCGGCGAGGGGTTCGCCGTCGTCGCCGAGGAGGTCAAGGCACTCGCCGAGCGCTCTCAGCAAAACGCCACGGAGATCGAGGCGCTCATCGACGGCATCCAGTCCGACACCGACGAGACGGTCTCGAACCTCGAGACGACGACCCACCACATCAGCGATGTCATCGAGCAGGTCGAGGAGGCCATGGACCGCCTCGCCGACATCACCGACGCCGTCAGCGAGACGTCGGCGGGGATCCAGGAGGTCGCCGACGCGACCGACGAGCAGGCGGCCTCCACCGAGGAGGTCGCCAGCATGATCGACGAAGCCGCGGACCAGGCCGAAACCATCGCGGCCGATATCGACGAGATCGCCGACGCCAATCGCCAGCAAAAGGAGCGAGCGGACGACATCCGGGCGATGATCGCAGACCAGTCGTTCTAGTCGATGTACCCGAGTGCGGACTCGATGCGGCCCAGTTCCGGGCCGGTCGTGTCCTGGCCGACGACGTAGCCGTGTTCGTTGGCGAGCAGTCCCGACCCGACGAGTGCCCCGCCGTAGTTGATCGTCCCGATGTCGGCGGGGACGTCGAGCAGTTCTTCGAGGAAGTCCAGCTCCTCGTCGGTCGATTTCGGGTGACAGAGCACCCCGCGGTCGGTCGCGACGGCGGCGGTGCCGACGGTCCGGACGCCCGCGAGCGTCCCGCGTTCGACGGGCACGTCGAGAGCGTCCTTGACCGCCTGGACGGCCTCACGGGAGAGATCCGGGTGGACGTACGCGCCGCTGTCGTTGGCCAGGACGACGTTCCCGGCCGCGTTGATCCGTCCCGGGAGCTCGGTGACGGGCAGGTCACACCCCTCGGCGATGCGCTCGCGTTCCATCTCGGAGACGCGGCTGCTGACCAGCAGGCCGTTGTCGTTTCCGGTTGCGAGCGCGCCGACCGTTCCCGACCCGCCGACGGTCGTGGAGATCGCCGGCACACCGAGTTCCTCGGCGACGTCCGCACGGACCGTCTCGTCGATGTCCGGTCGGACGAGCAGACACTCGTCGGTGGCCCGTGCGAAGACGCCGACGTACGCCGAACCGGCGAAGGCCGCGCGAAGCAAAGCTATGCCGTCTCTGCTTCGACGACGCTCTCGCCCTCTTCCTCGAAGCGGGCAGCGCGTACGCGGACCTTGCTCGGCGGCTTCTTCTGGCCTCGCGACCAGACCTCCTCGTTGATCGACGTGTCGAGGCGGACGTCGTCTTCAGGGACGTTGAAGTTCGTCGCGAGGTGCTCGCGGATGAGCGACATCGCTTTGCCGGCGCGTTCGTGTTTCGCGGTCGCGTTGACGTCACGGAGCGGGACGGTGATGACCCGCTCTTCGAAATCACCTGCGCTCATTATTCGTCCGTGTCACTGCTGCGCCAGTTGCGGCGCTGGGGGTTTCGCGAGACGTCGCGGTCGGTCTTCATCATGATCCACGCCGGCACGCGGCAGTTCTGCCGGTCTTTCTTGGCGAGGCGCTTTTTCTTGGCCTTCGACTTCTTACCCATAGTGCGCCCACCTTCTCCGCCGGCGCTTAAATTTGTGTTCTTTTCGCCCTCCCCGCCTCCGCCGGAGCATCCCCGGTCGAACGGTGGGTCCGGCCCCTGCACCAGTCGGTTCGCCGCGTCTCGGGGATCGGCCCACGATTCGACGAAACGAGTCTCAACGCTGATATTTGGGGCGTAGAATATATATACACCGCTCCGCAACCATCTGGTACTGGCACACGGCGTGCCACCCCCCACAACCGCTTTCGAGCGGTTTCCCCCCCCACCCACCCCCTACGTTTTCGGAGTGATCGACCGAGAAGCGATCGCTATCGCTGGGCCTCGGAGTTCGTTCCTGCCGACGAATCCTCGTCGATAATCACGACTTCGGTTCGACGGAGTGCCGTCTCACGCTTGGATACACGAGAACTGGAGAACGACGGCGGCGACGTGTGGCGTGCCACCCTTCTGCGCTCCCCCGAGCGCGTACCGTCGGCGTCCCCCCGAACGCCGCGGCGATGGTCGCCCGGCCTCTGCCGGGTTATCTACTTCCACGTGCGCTTCCCGAGTGTATCCACTGCCGGATATACACCCGCCTTTTTACCAGAATGTAGGCGAGAATGCCCCGTCCTCAAGGAGCGACCAGAGGGAGCGAGTAGGGCGGGGATGAATCGCCGTATCCTATGCAAACAATTAAGCTGCTATCGGCCTGTAATCAGGGCGCGGCGATGGAATACACACACCGCTACTGCGCCCACCCGCCAAGTGAGGTAGCGGCGGAACTCGAACGGCATATCGACATCCATCGTCAAGCCTACAACTACACCCGCTACGAGTACGAAGATCTGCCCGATGACACAGACACTATCGGCAGTGCGTACAAACACCATAAGCGTCTCAAACCGTGGAAAGATGAGTTCCCGGTGTTCGGTGAGGTTCACTCGAAAGCCCTCCAGAGGACAGTTACACGGTTCTACGATAACCTCAGCAACCTGAAAGACAGGAAAGACGCCGGGTACAACGTCGGGTGGTTGAAGTGGAAGGCACCGCGAGAGTTTCAGAGTATGACGTATTCGCAGTCTGGCTTCGAACTCAAAAACACGAGTGGCCAGACCGCGACACTGTGGCTCTCCAAAATCGGTGACATTCCACTCACGTATCACCGCGACATACCCGATGAAGCAGTAATTAAAGAAGTCACGGTCAAACACGAACCCACCGGAGAATGGTTCGTCTCCTTTGCACTTGACGTGGATGAGGAACACCTCCCCGAGAAACAGCCGGTCGATGAGTTAGAAGCGGTGGATTGTGTGGGTGTTGACCTCGGCATCCTCAACTACATTCATACGAGTGACGGCCTCTCAGTCGAGAAGTTGGAAATAGAAGCCGAGTACGAACGCCTACGGAAAGCCCAGCGAACCTTGTCACGGCGAGAACAGGGCAGGGAGAACTGGGAGAAACAACGAAAACGGGTTGCGTCCATCAAGCGTCGTATCCGGCGAAAAGTCCTTGATTTCCAGCATAAACTTTCGACGTGGCTGGTCACTGAGTACGACGCGGTGTTCGTTGAGGATTTGGACGTGAAGCGGATGCTGGAAGGCAGTCAGAATGCTCAGAACAAGCAGGATGCAGCGTGGCGACAATTCATCCAACTGTTAGAGTACAAAGCCGACCTGCATGGGTGTCACGTCCGGCAGGTCAACCCAGAAAACACCACCAAGATGTGTAGCGAGTGCGGTGTGAAAACGGACAAACCGCTGTGGGTGCGCGAACACAGTTGTCCGTCGTGTGGGTTTGAACTTGACCGTGACTGGAACGCCGCACTCAACGTCTTAGAACGTGGATTGCGAAAGTTAGGGCTGGGACAGTCCGAAGTACAACGCCTGCTGGAGACTGGAGCCGCTGTGGAGCAGACTCACCGGGAGTCTGTTTCTGCAAGTTCCGTCGTTGAAGCAGGAAGTCCGACGCGAGAGCAAGGAAGCCCCGACCTCAAGGAAGCGGCGGTAGCCGCTGAGTAGGTCGGGGTAGTTCACACGAACGCCAGCGGCACCATCACGAGCACGCCGACGACGAGTCCCGAGACGAGTTCCCGGTAGCCCCGACCGGGGAGTCCCGAGCCGTGCTCCAGGGCTTCGGGGATGAACTCCGAGAGGACCAGATACACCATCGCGCCGGCGGCGAAGCCGAAGCCGGCGGGCAGGAACTCCCGGGCGATGCGGACGAAGTAGAACGCGAGCACCGCGCCGATGGGCTGGGGGAGGCTCGAAAACACCGCCCACCAGACCATCTTCCAGTTCGAGACGCCCATCGACCGCAGCGGGATGGAGATCGCCAGTCCTTCCGGGACGTTGTGGATGGAGATGGCGACGGTCATGAAGATCGCGAGGACGGGCACGACGAACGGCCCGAACTCGAGGCCGCCGGCGAGGTTCAACTCCGCGAAGGAGACGCCGACGGCGACCCCCTCCGGGAAGCTGTGGACCGTCAGCACGCCCAGAATGAGCACCAGCTTCTGGAAGTCGGCTTCCTCGTACTCTCTGGGGTCGAAGTGGTGGTCCGAGATGAGGCGGTTGGCGACGACGACCAGGACGACGCCCGCGAGCAACCCGGCGACCATCAGGTAGTAGTCGAACCGGCCGTCGGCCTCGGCCAGTCCCTCCATGACGAGCCCGAAGGTCGACGCCGAGACCATGATGCCCGACGCCAGCCCCCACAGCCCGACCTGGAGCCGGTCGCTCACCTCGTCGATGAAAAAGAACGGAAACGCCCCGATTCCCGTCGCCAGCGCCGTGATGAATCCCGCGACGAACACCAACACCAGATTCGCCAGCAGTCCCATGTTCGTCCCGGACTTGGCCCCCGCCCGGCTTAAGAATTATCACCAGCCTGATTGTTTTGGGTGGCCTAAATCCGGGGACGGTCCAGCGGCGACTGGACGTTCGTCCACGGGAAAGCCCCGACCTAAAACGTCCTTAGTCCCCTACCCGATGTGCGATGAGTACAATCCAGTTTTCTGGCCTAGTACCGTACGTTTATGTAGTAGTTTCGCCGAACAGCAAGTGATGTCAAAAGCTAAATCGAGTACAACTGGAAGAACGTTCACTGTCGTGGACGCGATGGATGCGACCGGGCGGCTGACCGTTCGGGCGGCGGCGACGGGCGAGACCTACGAGGTCGTCGACTTCGTAGACGAACTGGTACGCGAGCGGGTCAAGACCCTCTCGCCGGGGAGCACGGTCCAGTTGGAGGTGACGCCGTGTGCGAGCAGCGAGCGGGGCTGTACGGTCACGCGTGTGCTCCCTGCGACGCCGCTCGGTCCGCTCGGGGCCGACTGACCGGTCTAGTTAGAGTTCGAACCGTTCGAGCGTCGCGTACTCGGGACCGTCCTCGGTGAGTTCGCTCTCGGTGAGTTGGACCTCCTCGACGTCCAGGGTCCCCGCTGTCGGGTCTTCCTCCTGCACTGTCTGCTGGACCTGTTCTTTCCCGCCAGCGTGTTCCATCCGCGCGAGGGTGACGTGTGGCGTGAAGTCGTGGTCGCTCTCCTCGAAGCCCAACTCGACCACGCGGGGCTCGATGGCGGCCTGGAGCGCGGTCATCTCCTCACTGCCCGCCTCGACGCCGAGCCAGATCACGCTGATGTAGTCGAGCGACGGGAACACGCCGAGCCCGCCGAACTCGGCGGTGAAGGGGCCGACGCCGGCCTCCGCGACAGCGTCGTCGAGCGCCTCGACGATGTCCTCGACCCGGTGTGAGGGCGCGTCGCCGAGGAACTGCAACGTGACGTGGGCCTGTTCCGGGTCGGTCATCTTCAGGCCGGGCACGTCCGAGAAGCGGTCCTGTAGATCGGCGACTTCCTCGCCGAGTCCGTCGAGGTCGATGCTGACGAACAGACGCTTGCCCATAGGCGTGGTACCGTCGGTTCGGGCTTGAAGCCATCGGCGAGCGGTCAGTGCGGTCGTCGAACCGTTCGGTGGCTCGGTCGGGGACGTAGCCCTTAACCGGCTCCCCGACTAAACCGGGGTACATGACCGAGAGAGAGCCCGAGGACCACGACTTCTCCGAGGGGCAGGGTTTCGACGACCCGTACGAGGAGTTCGACCTGGACCCGCCGGAGCTGTCGGTCGACCCGGACAAGGTCGACC
Source organism: Halorientalis salina (assembly GCF_005049285.1). GTDB lineage: Archaea > Halobacteriota > Halobacteria > Halobacteriales > Haloarculaceae > Halorientalis > Halorientalis salina. Next base: position 24,893 of record NZ_SOSC01000007.1, read on the forward strand.
CCGTCGACTCCCGCGTCGTCACCGACATGCTCGACGAGCGCAACCTCGCCAGCGAGGAGGTCGACGCCGAGCAACTGCTGGAAGTGGGGCTGGAGTACATGCACATCAACCGCTTCGAGCAGGCCGCCGACGCCCTCGAACGGGTCGCCCGCTTCGCCGAGGACGAACGCATCGAACAGGAGGCCTGGACGAACAAGGGCGCGGCCCACTCCCAGCTCGAAGAGTGGGACATGGCCATCGGCGCGTACAAGGAGGCCATCGACATCGACGCCTCCAGCGACCACACCGCGACCGCCGAGACGAACCTCGCCTACGCGCTCTGGGAGGCCGGCCGGTCCGAGCAGGCCCTAGAACACGCCGAGAAGGCCGTCGAGATCGACGAGCGCTTCGCCGAAGCCTGGTACAACCGCGGCTTCTTCCTGCTCGAACGGGGCCTCGCCGAGGACGCGCTGAACTCCTTCGACAACGCGATCCGCCTGGGCCACCGCAATACGGCGATCCTGGAGGAAAAAGCCAGAGCACTCGAAGAACTCGGCGAGTACGACGAGGCAGAAGAGATCGCCCAGGAGGCCGAAGAGATGCGCGAGCGGGCCGAAGAGGAACTCATCGACCAGCGAGAATGATCCTCAACGAACGCGACACGGAGGACGGACTGCTCGTCTCCGTCTGTGACCCGGACGTCCTCGGGGAGACCTTCGAGGACGGCCCCGTCTCGCTGACCGTCGACGAGGACTTTTACGACGGGGAGCGCGTCGACGAGGACGCCGTCGTCAGCAGCCTCGCGCGCTGTGCGGTCGCCAACCTCGTCGGAGCCGAGACCGTCGAGGTCGCCATCGAACACGGCTTCGTCGACGAGGCGAACGTCCTCGACATCGAGGACACGCGCCACGCCCAGATGCTCCGGATGTAGGCCGGGACGAGCGCTGGGCCTTTTGAAAGCCTCGCACTCGCGGCTGAACGCTTATTGAGATTCCCGCTCCGATAGTTGCCATGCAGATCACGGGGATCAACCAGTACACTGTCGAGTACCAGGCAGCGGGGAGTTTCGAGCCGACCTGGATTCCGGGGTATCCACAGGGAACACACGAGGTCGCGCTGTTCGAGGTCGAGACCGACGCCGGCATCACGGGCTACGGCGCGATGCCGAGTTTCGCCGGCGGGATGGACTTCGAGGACCCGCTCTCCTTTTTCCTGCTCGGGGAGGACCCCCACGACGTCGAAGGGATCCTCGGCAAATTAGAGAGCATCAATCTCATCGGTCCGCGCCCGTGGGGCGTCGAGATCGCCCTGTGGGACATCATCGGCAAGGACGCGGGCAAGCCGGTCTACGAACTGCTGGGCGGCAGCTCCACTCAGATCCCGATTTACGCCTCGACCGGCCAGCTCATGCCGGCCGAGGAACGCATCGACTACGTCGCGGACCGCATTGAGGAGGGCGTCGAGGCCGTCAAACTCCGCGTGACCGAGCCCGACCACATCGACATCGTCCGGGAGGTACGGGAGGCGTTCCCGGACCTGACGCTGATGGTCGACGCGAACAAGGGGTGGGCGGTCCGCGTCATGGAGGACGAGATCGAGTGGTCCTACACCGACGCACTCGAATTCGCCCGCGGCCTCGAAGACGTGGGCGGCGTCGAATGGCTCGAGGAGCCCCTGCCCCGGCACGACTACGAGGGGTACGCGCGCCTGCGCGACGCGGTGGATGTCCCCATCGCCGGCGGCGAGTTCAACAACGGCATCCACCACTTCCGGGAGTTCGTGACACACGGCTCGCTGGACGTGCTCCAGCCCGATGCCGCGCTGGCGACGGGCATCAAACGGGCCAACGAGGTCGCCGCGATGGCCCGCCAGCACGGCCTGCGATACATTCCCCACACCTGGACGAACGGGATCGGGTTCGTCGCGAACCTCCACGTCATGGTCGCCAACGACTCGCCGTGGTGTGAGTTCCCGATGGAACCCCCGTGGGATCCCGACGTGCGCGATTTCGTGCTCACCGAGACAATCGACCACGAGGACGGATACGTCACGCCGCCGGACGGGCCGGGGCTGGGCGTCGACATCGAACCGGCGTATCTGGCGGACTAACCCCGTTACCGTCGGCGGGAATCGTAAGGGGGACAACCGCCCACCTCCCGGTTCCGGTAATGACAGACGATCGCTTCGAGTTCGTGACGGAGATGTCGATCCGCTATCGTGATCTCGACCCCTGGGACCACGTCAACAACGCCGTCTACGCGACCTACCTCGAACAGGCCCGCATCCAGTATCTCGATGCGGTCCTCGACGAGTCGATGGGTGGCCGGGATTTCGTCCTCGCCCACCTCGAACTGGACTACCAGCAGTCCGTCGAGTACCGCGACGAGCTCACCATCGCGCTCCGGGTCAGCGAGATGGGCACGTCCAGCCTCTCCTTTGCGTACGAGGTCCGAGCCGACGGCGAGGTCGCGGCCACCGGCGAGACGACGCAGGTCCACATCGGTGCCGACGGTCCCGCGCCGCTGCCCGATTCCTGGCGGGAGACCATCGAACAGTTCGAACCGGCGCTGGCGTAGCCGCCTGGCCCCGACCGGACCGAAGGACAGTTGAGGCCGCAACTCTTAGGCTGGCCTAATGGAACCTCCGCAGACCGAACCGCTCGACGTGGACCGGATCCGTTCGGACTTCCCCATTCTGGAGCGCGAATTCGACGGCACGCCGCTGGTCTACCTGGACAACGCGGCGACGAGCCAGACGCCGGACCAGGTCGTCGACGCCATCGCCCACTACTACCGCCACTACAACGCCAACGTCCACCGCGGTCTCCACCAGCTGTCACAGGAAGCCTCGATCGCCTACGAGGAGGCCCACGACCGCGTCGCGGAGTTCATCGGCGCGTCTGGCGGCCGCGAGGAAGTCGTCTTCACCAAGAACACCACCGAGTCGATGAACACCGTCGCCTACGCCTGGGGACTCTCCGAACTGGGGCCCGGCGACGAGATCGTCCTGACCGAGATGGAACACCACGCCGCCCTGGTCACCTGGCAGCAGATCGCCAAGAAGACCGGCGCCGAGGTGAAGTTCGTCCGTGTCGACGAGGAGGGGTATCTGGACATGGACCACGCCCGCGAGTTGATCACTGACGACACCGAGATGGTCAGCGTCGTCCACGTCTCGAACACGCTGGGGACGATCAACCCCGTTTCCGAACTGGCGGACATCGCCCACGACCACGACTCGCTGATCTTCGTCGACGGTGCCCAGTCGGCCCCGCACGTCTCCATCGACGTCGAGGCCATCGACGCCGACTTCTTCGCCTTCTCCGGACACAAGATGTGCGGTCCGACCGGCATCGGCGTTCTCTACGGGAAAGAACACCTCCTCGAGGAGATGCAGCCGTACCTCTACGGCGGCATGATGATCTCGAAGGTCACCTTCGAGGACTCGACCTGGCACGAGTTGCCCTGGAAGTTCGAGGCCGGGACCCCGGTCATCGCCCAGGGCATCGCGCTCGCGGAGGCCATCGACTACCTCGAAGACATCGGGATGGATCGGATCGAGGCCCACGAGGAGGCCCTCGCCGAGTACGCCTACGACCGCCTCTCGGAGTTCGAGGACATCGACATCCTCGGCCCGCCGGGCGACGACCGGGCCGGACTGGTCTCCTTCAACCTCGACTCGGTCCACGCCCACGACGTGTCGGAGATTCTCAACAGCCACGGTGTCGCCGTCCGCGCCGGCGACCACTGCACCCAACCGCTCCACGACAAACTCGGCGTGCCAGCCTCCGCACGCGCCTCCTTCTACATTTACAACACGAGGGAAGAAATCGACACGATGATCGACGCGCTGGAAGACGCGCGTGAGTTGTTCGCGTAGGACTGCCTGTTCCCGACCCCCTCCGTTTTGTCTCCACTCGGGCACATCTCAGCGAACCGTCGGGTCCGTAGCTTCTACTGTTGGGCCGTGGTACCGTGTGCCGCATGGCGATCTGTCCGCATTGCGACGGCGACATCAGCGAATGGGCACAGCGACTCGAACAGGCACCGGCGGCCAACACGCCGAAGGTGTGGACCTGCCCGGAGTGTGAGACGATCCTGGGTATCTCCGACTGGGGGACGACCGAACAGGACAAACAGGCCCAACAGCCGACGCAGTAACGCCGTTCCTTAGAGCGCCGGGAGCACGAGGAAGCGAACGACCCAGAGCGTTACCATCCCGGCGGCCATCGTGGCGAAGACGTTCTCGGTGCGCCAGGCCACCGCACCAGCGAACCCGCCGGCGACGAGTTTGTCCACGGCGAGGCCGGTCTCGGCCTGGAGAGTGACGAACGCGGGGGCGACCAGCGCCGCGAGGACGGCCGCGGGAACGTATCGGAGCGCCCGTTCGAGTCGCGGCGGGATCTCGTCGAGCCGGCCGAACAGCGCGATGAAGGAGAGCCGGATGGCGTACGTGAGGGCGCCGATGACGGCGATGACGCCCCAGACCGCGGGGTCGGTGTAGCTAGTGGCCATCGCTCTCCACCACGTCCATGCGGCGCTCGGCGACGAGTCCGATCGGGATGGCGACCGACGCCCCGACGAGCAGGCCGAGGTTGAGTGGGAGGCCCGCGCCCGCGACCGCGACGGTGCCGCTGACCAGTGCAGCGACGACGGTCGGCCCGTCCTCCATGGCGGGCACCAGCAGTGCCAGGAAGACCAGCGGGACGGCGAACTCGAGGCCCCACGCGTCGGGGACGCCGGTCCCGAGCACGACGCCGGCGACGGTCGCGAGTTGCCAGACGGCCCAGAGCGTGGCGGCGACCCCGAGATAGTACGATTTCCGGTCGACGGAGCGCTCCGAGCGGTAGCTGGCGATCGAGAGCGCGTACGCCTGGTCGGTCAGGAGGTACGCCAGCCCGCCTTTCCACCTCGCCGAGAGGTCACGGAGGTAGGGGGCGATCGACGCCGAGTACATTACCATCCGGAGATTGATGACGACGGCCGTGACGACGACGACGGCCAGCGGTGCGTCGCTACCGAGCAGATCGAGTGCTGCGAGCTGGGACGCACCGGCGAACACGACGACGGACATCCCGAGCGCCTGTGAGAGGTCCAGTCCCGCGTTCACGGCCGCGATCCCCGCCACGAGGCCGAACGGTGCGACACCGAGCAAGAGCGGAGAGACGTCTCGGACGCCACGACGGAAGTCGGCGGAGTTCATATCCGGGTCGTCGTCACGGAACGGTCTAAGGATGATCGTTTTCCGCTCTAGGTGTTGGTTATTTGTTAGTCTTCGCGTCGGCCCTGGGCCAGCGCCCAGAGGACGATCACGAGTCCCTCGATGCGCGCTGCGGTGTACACCCACGGGCGCAACTCGAAGTCGCTGTCCGGCGTGACCGCGCGGTCCATCCAGAAATCGACGACTCGTCGGGGGACGAGCAGTTCGAGCAGGCCGAGCGCGAGGAACGCGAGTCGGAAGCGCATACGGAATGTCGGGCCCCTCTCTGCATATTCCTTCCGCTGACTCGCTCGTGCGAACGTCTCCCTCGGAACGCTTATCCGCGAGACGCCGCTATACTGGATTACCAATGGTCGGCGGCTCCGATATGTACCGACAGCAGATCCTCGACCACTACAAGAGTCCCCGAAACTACGGGGAACTCGAGGATCCCACGTTCACCCACGTCGGCGAGAACCCGATGTGCGGTGACACTATCGAGATGCAGGTCAAACTCGACGACGACGAGGAGAAAATCGAGTACGTCGCCTTCCAGGGCGACGGCTGTGCCATCTCACAGGCCTCCGCGTCGATGCTCTCCGAGAAGTTACAGGAGACGCCCATCGACGAACTACGAGAGATGGACCGCGACGACATCGTCGACATGCTCGGCGTCGATATCTCACCGATGCGGATCAAGTGTGCGGTGCTGGCCGAGAAGGTCGCCCAGGACGGCGCGGACATCTACTTCGGCGAACTGGACGTCGAGAAGACGACGACTGAAGACGACGAGTAGATTCTGCGGACAGCTCCCGACGCGACTCGTCTTACATGAACCCGGCGAGAACGGGAGACCCTACGACCCTCTTTCGTACCGATAGACGTCGACGGCGTTGTACTCGCGACTCTCGCGTCCCTCGTAGCCCCGGCGTTCGAGCAGTCGCTGGAACCGCGCTTCCTGTGTCGACTCCATCCGCGAACTGACCAGCCAGACCGTCTCGTGCCCCCGAACGGTCGCGTTCAGGTGGCTCGCGTTCGCGTCCTCCTGGACGCCACGCACAGCGCCGGGTCCCTCGTAGTAGAACGCGAACGTGTCGTTCGCGGCCCGGTCGCTGACGACCACGAGATCTCCCTCTGTGGCGTTGGCCGCGACGAACCCCGTTGCCTCCCGCCACTCGCCGTTCTGTGGCTGTCCGTAGTACCCCGGGAGCCCCGCGACGGCCGCGCCGAGGAGCAGGACGATCCCGATGTATCTGAACTCGACCGATCCGAGCCGACGGATTTCCTTCGAGAGAAAGAGAAGCAGGGCGGGGAGGGCGGCGACGGTGTAGCGGGCGACGAACAGCGGCGCGACGAGATACGAGAGGACGAACGGAGCCAGAACGGGGACGAGGAACCACCAGGCCAGCAGCGTGGTGTTTTCGCGGTGCAACGGGACGCGACTCGCCCCGACGGCGGCGAACACACAGACGAGGACGATGGCCGCCAGTCCGAGCAGGGGGTCCCGCGGGTGGAGGTAGCGCCCGACGGCGAAGACGAGGCGCGAGAGGGTCGGCTCGGGGATCCAGCCCAGCGCGACACCGCCGCCGTCGTCCAGCGCGAACACCTGCCGCGAGAGGACGGCGACGTACGGCAGCACCAGGAGGCCGACCCCGGCCTGGAGGGCGAGCCACCGGCGTAGCGGGATCGGCCACTCGCCGTTCTCGTCGAGGAGCCTGCTCGTGAGTATCTGGCCGTTCTGGGCGGCGACGACGAACAGGCCGAACGCGTGGGTGTATCCCAGGACGACCGTCGAGCACAGGTAGCCAACGCCGGCCCGGCGGTCGGGGGATTCTCGCAGACGGACGAGCCAGTACATCGAGGCAAGCGTCGCCAGCACGAGCAGGCTGTACATCCGGGCGTTCTGTGACTGCTGGAGGTGCAGTCCCGAGACGGACAGCAACCCCGCCGCCAGCACGCCGACCTGTCGGTCGTAGAGACGCGCGCCAAGCGCGTACATGACCGGCAGCGCCGCGATGCCGAAGACCGCCGACAGCAGGCGGACGGGGGCTTCACCAGTCCCCAGCAGGCTGATCCAGCCGTCCAGCAGCGCGTAGTACAGCGGCGGGTGCCGGTCGACGAAGGGGAGTTCGACGATCACTTCGACGAGCGACCGCGACAGGACGTAGTTCAGCGACGCGATCTCGTCGAGCCAGTAGCTCTCGGTCCCTAGTCCGTAGAGACGGAGCGCAGTGCCGGCGACGAGGACCGCGTACAGCCACGGCGGCCGCTCGGTGAGCGTCGTTCGCACACGCTCCACCCCCGTGGAAACGGCGTCCTGGTCCACCCCCATGACTGCGTTCTCGTTGGTCTCACCTTTCGACACCGGAATAAAAAGTCACTGGTGCCGACAGATATCGTCGGGCGAGTTCCGCCGCCTACGCGTTCCGGACCTGCCGGAGCACGTCCGGTGCGTCGTCGAGGGCGTCGTCGAGTTCCGCTTCGTTCGGGCCGCCGCCCTGTGCGAAGTCCGGCGGGCCGCCGCCGCCGCCGCCGACGCGACCGGCGAGTTCGCCGACCACGTCACCGGCGTCGACGCCCGCGTCGTCCGGGACGGCGACGACGAACTGCGCGCCGTCCCGGCCGCTCCCGATGACGGCGATCTTGCCCTCCTCGACGATGGCGTTGGCCGTCGCCCGGAGTTCGTCCATGTCCGCGTCGAGGCGCTGTACGACGGCGGGCGTCCCGCCGACGTCGACCTCCTCGCCCGCGTCAGCGCCTGCTGCCCTGACTTCCGCGAGTTCCTCTTTCAACTCCTCAATGGTCTTGCCTCGTTCTTTCCACTCGGTGAAGAAGCGCTCGGCGGTTTCGGGCACGTCCTGGGGGCTCACGTCGAGGATTTCGGCGGCCTCGGAGAGGGCGTCCTCGGTCCGCTGGGTGGCCTCGATGGCGGCGTCGCCGGCCGCGAACGTGATGCGCTCGACGCCGTCCTGGATGCGCTCGGTGCCGAGAATCTTGATCGCGCCGACGTCGCCGGTCCGGGCGACGTGGGTGCCGCCGCAGGCCTGGACGTCCTCGTCGACGTGGATGAGCCGGATCTGTTCGCCCGGCGGGATGCCACCCTGGTAGAGGTCGAACCCGTGTTCGGCCTCGGCCTCGTTTCTGTGCGGCCACTCCTGGCTGACCGTGCTGTTGTCCATGACGATCTCGTTGGCCAGGTGTTCGATTTCCCTGACTTCCTCGCGGGAGATGGGCTCGTAGTGGCGCACGTCCAGGCGAGCGCTGTCCGTGTGTTTCTGGGCGCCGGCCTGGCGGATGTGGTCGCCCAGCACCCGTCGGGCGGCGTAGCCGACGATGTGCGTCGCGGTGTGGTGGCGCATCAACCGATGGCGGCGCGTCGCGTCGATCTGGCCGCGGACGAACTCGCCTTTCCCGGGGTCCTCGTCGGTCCGATGGCGGACCACGCCGTCGCTGATCTGGACGTCCCTGACCTCCGCGGTCACGTCGTCGGTCGAGAGCGTCCCGTGGTCGGCGGGCTGGCCACCGCCCTCCGGGTAGAACATCGTCTGGTCCAGGACGATGTCGTACTCGCCGTCCTCGCGCTCGAAGACGTCCAGGACGACCGCCTCGAAGTCCATTCGCGTCTGGTCCTCGTAGTAGAGCCGGTCGGTATCTGGCAGTTCCGCGATGCGGTCGGCGTAGGGGTCGTCCTCGTCGGCCTCGACGCCCTCGCCCCCGCCGTGGCGCTCGGCGACCAGCGAGTAGAAGTCGTCCGGCACCGCGACGTCGACGCCCTTCTCGGCGGCGATCTCCGCGACCATGTCCGGCTGGATTCCGTGTGAGTCGTACAGCTCGATGAGTTCCTTCGTGGGTATCGACTCGCCTTTCCCGGCGTACTCGTCGGCGAGCTGGCGGACTCGGCGGCCCCCGCGGTCGAGCGTCTCGCGGTAGCGTTCGACTTCCGTCCGGACGATGTCCCGGATCGTGTCGCGGTTCTCGTAGTCGAGTCGCTCGGCCTGCATGTCGACGAGTTCGTCCAGCGGCGCGTCGACGCCGACGTTGTCACAGAGGCGCTTGGTCCGCCGGAGGACCATCCGGGCGAGATAGCCCGTGCCGACGTTCGAGGGGACGATGCCGTCCCCGAGCATGTACGCGAGCGTCCGGCAGTGATCGGAGATGGCGTAGATGTCTTCGAGGGGTTCGACGAGATCGCGCAGTTCCGACGTGGAGACGCCGACCTGGTCGGCGATGTCGTCGCGGGCGGCCTCGACGTCGTCGACGTCGTCGATGTCCAGGTTGCCCGAGAGCCGTGCCGCGTCGTGGATGATCGATTCCTCCTCGTCGGTGTGGTCGATGCCGGCGTTGTCCTTCAGGAACGCGATCATGTCGGGGTAGACCGCCTCGTAGACGGTCGGGGTCCCCTGGCTCATCCAGGTCCACCGCTCTAACCCGTAGCCCGTGTCGACGATGTAGGTGTCCATCGGGCTGTAGCGGTTCCCGTCTTTCATCTCGTACTCGCCCTCGGGGTCCTGCTCCATGGACATGAAGACGAGCGTCGCGAGTTCCGCGCCCTTGTAGATGACCTCGATGGCGGGACCGGCGTTGCCGCCGCCGACCCACGGGTCCTCGATGTAGGTAATCTCGTCGAGGTCGGCACCCAGCGAGTCGAACAGTTCGTCGCAGAGTTCGACCGTCTCGTCTTTCCAGTAAACTTCGCCCTCGTAGGCGTACTGGTCGGGGTCCTCGATGTCCTCCCGGGCGTTGAAGGCGTGGTGGGCCATCATCTCGAAGGCCATGGTGTGGCGGCCGGTCTTCCCGACGTTGTCGATGTCCTGCATCCGGATGCAGGGCTGGGAGATGGTGAGGGGATTCGCGGGGGGTGGCGTCTCCCCCGACGTGACCAGCGGCTGGAAGTCGTAGATCGACGCCTGCGTCAGGAGGACGTCGTCGCGCCAGCGGTTGGCCGCGACCGGATAGGGATCGATGCGTTCGTGGTCGTGGTCCTCGAAAAAGGAGAGGAACGCCTCGCGCATCTCCGCCAGGCTGTGTTCCTCGTCGAACCCCGGGTCGTCGATGAAGCTGTACTCCGCACAGGGCGGTTCGCCGCAGGTCTGTCGGTCCCCGTCCCGCGTCCAGAAGTTGGCCCCACACTCCGAGCATTCCAGTCGGTGGAAGCCCTCGTCCTCGAAGTACTGGAGCTGGTACTCCTCCTCTAGGCTCATTCGTTGGTCTATTGTCGCCTATCGGAGCCTAAAACAGTTCCGAACAGGCGAGCGGTTCAGTCACCACCACCCGTTTTCACCCTGCACTGCGACATCCGACTATGGCGAACAGTTCTCGGCTGTCACCCGTCTCGTTCCCGGACCGCCGTCCGAAACTCTCGCTCGCGCTGTCGGTGCTCGTCTGTGAACTCGTCGGTGCCTCGGGCGCGCTCGTCTCCGGGTCGGGCGTCAGCGTCTGGTATCCGTCCCTGGTCAAACCCGCGTTCAACCCGCCCGCCTGGGTGTTCGGGCCGGTCTGGACCGCGCTCTTTGCCCTGCTCGGGGTCGCCGCCTGGCTCGTCTGGCGTGCCGGCCTCGACCGGCGCGCCGTCCGCGTCGCCCTCGCCCTCTTTGCCGCCCAGTACGTCGTGCAGGTCGCCTGGTCGGGGGTCTTCTTCGGCCTGCGGAACCCGCTCGGCGGACTCGTGGTTATCGCCGTCCTCTGGGCCGGTATCGTCGCCACCGTCGTCGCCTTCGACCGCGTGGACCGCCGGGCGGCGCTGTTGCTCGTCCCCTACCTCGCGTGGGTCACGTTCGCCGCCGCGTTGAACTACGAACTCTGGCGGTTGAACTGACCACCAGGTCGATTTGCCGCGACACGGGTGACTGACTGCCCTGAAAACCGGAAAAATCGGTCTCGCTCAACAGAGGTCCGGAACGACCGGTGCGTCGACCTCGTGGCGGTCGTCACGGCTCCGCTCCGACGAGTCGGCTACCTGAATGGCCCCGCCGTCAGTGCGAAGCAGCTTACTGGACATGTCGGGCACCATCGGGTCGATTTCGCCGGATCGAGGTCGGTTCGTCATTGGTCTTTCGTCCTCATTTCACCCGTCGACACGGAACATAATAAACCTTCATGATTTATAGTGATATGACGATCAGACAGCGGTTTGTGGATGTATATGGGTTTCGGGCCCTTCTAGTGGCCGTCTGGCAGCACAATTGCCGGATTATCGAATATAAAGCGGACAAACGTCCAGTTCACCTGGGGCGGCGTCTCTCGCGAAATCAGTCGTCGAGTGCCAGCGAAGCAAGCAGCGCTTCCAGCTGGATGCGCTCGTTGGCTCCCTCGGTGATGCGGTAGTCGGCTTCGCCGATGCGGTCGAGGAGTTTCACGGCGGCCCGGTCGTCCAGGTCGAAGTCCCAGACCGAGCGGTGCATCTGGTCGATGACGTCGCCGCCGGCGATACCCTCGTCGGTGAGCAACTCGTCCAGCGTCGCCTTCGCGGCGAGGAAATCACCGTCCAGGGCCTCGGTGACCATCCCGTTGATCTCCTCGGGCCGGGCCGTCGAGGTGATGGCGTACACGCCCTCCTCGTCGACGACGTCACCCGTGACGGCGGCGGCCTGCAGGCCGTTGATCGCTTTGCGCATGTCGCCGCTGGCGGCGTACACGAGCGCGTCGATGCCGTCGTCGGTCACTTCGATGTCCTCCTCGTCGGCGATGATGCGGATCTGTTCCTCGACGGCCTCGTCGCTGAGTGGGGAAAAGCGAAAGACCGCACACCGGGACTGGATGGGGTCGATGATCTGGCTGGAGTAGTTACACGAGAGGATGAAGCGGACGTTGTTCGAGAACTCCTCCATGGTGCGCCGGAGCGCAGACTGGGCGTCGCTCGTCAGACTGTCTGCCTCGTCGAGGAAGATGATGCGGTAGTTCGACCCGCCGAACGAGGAGCGCGCGAAGTTCTTGATGCGGTCCCGGACCACGTCGATCCCGCGCTGGTCCGAGGCGTTGAGTTCCAGGAAGTGTTCCTTCCAGTCCTCGCCGTACAGTTCCCGGGCGATGGCCTGGGCTGAAGTGGTCTTGCCGATACCTGCCTGGCCTGAAAACATCAAATGCGGCAAGTCGTTCCGGGCGACGTAGCTTTTGAGTCGCTCGACGATGGTCTCCTGTCCGACGACGTCGTCGAGCGTCTGCGGGCGGTACTTCTCGATCCAGATCTCGTCCCGCCCGGCCCGCGGCTGAGAGTCGGCCTCACTCATGTCCGGTGACAGGCGGGGCCGAGTCTTAAACGGACCGGGACCGACCCGGTGGCAACCGAATACCAGTCAGATACATATAGTGTGTCGATACGCTCAAGCCCGCGAGTCCCCACTTTCGGGTATGGTGACGGTCGAAGTCGTCGGCGAGGGGTCTCACGAGGTCGACACCACGGCGCTCGACGTCTCGGAGCCCACGTACGCCGACCTGCTGGCCGCCGTCGAGTACAGCCCCCACGAGGTGTCGGTGATGGTCGACGGGACCCCGGTGCCGGAGGACCAGCCCGTCGAGGCCGACCACGTCCGGGTGCTCCGACTCATCCAGGGCGGCTGACCGTCCCGAGGTGTACGATGCACGTTCAGGAAGCTACTCAGGAGGACCTGTCCGCCGTCATGACCGTCTTCGACAGCGCGATGCTCGAAACCGACGTCGATACCGTCCGCGAGGCCATCGACCGCGGCGACGTGTTGCTCGCTGTCAGGGAGGACCGTATCCTCGGCGCGTGTCTCCTCCGCGGGGAGGAAATCGAGGCGATCGCCGTCCGGCAGAAGCGCCGCGACCAGGGCATCGCCACCGTGCTCGTCGAGGCCGCCGCCGACGACCGGGACCGTCTCGTCGCCGAGTTCGACCGCCGGGTACGACCGTTCTGGAACTCGCTGGGCTTCGACATCGAACCGCTCGGCGGCGGCGACCGCTACCGAGCAGTCTTGAAGACCGACGAAGCCGAAGAAACCGACGCGGAGACCACTTAAACGAGGGGTTCGACCAGTCCGCGACCCGCGGTCAGGAGGTCCGCGACCCGGTCGGCGCTGGTCGCTTCCGCGTACACGCGGAGTTTCGGCTCGGTCCCGCTCGGCCTGACGAGCAGCCAGGAGCCGTCGTCGAGGAAGATCTTGAACCCGTCGACGTCGTTGACCCGCTCGACGGCCGTGCCGGCGATCTCCTCGGGGAGCGCGCCGTCCAGGTCCGTGATGACCGGCTCCTTTCGCTCGTCCGGGCAGTCGACGCTGACGCGGTCCTGGTGGATCTCCCCGTGTTCGGCTTCCAGGGCGTCGACTCGCTCGTCCATGTGGCGGTCGACGGTGGCCGCGGCCGCCAGCAGCGCCACGAGAACGCCGTCCTTGTTGCGGACGTGGCCGCGAACGCCGAACCCGCCGCTTTCCTCGCCGCCCATCAGGGCGCCGTTGTCCGCCATCGCCTCGGCGACGTATTTGAAGCCGACCGGCGTCTCGAAGACCAACTCGTCGTGGCTCTCCGCGACCCGGTCGACGATGCTGCTCGTCGAGACCGTTCGGACTGCCGGCCCCTCGTGCCCGCCGAGGAGGAAGTCGTAGACGGCCGCGAAGAAGAGGCTGGGGTCCAGGAACCCGCGATCGGGCGTGACGACGCCGATGCGGTCGGCGTCCCCGTCGTTGGCGATGCCGAGGTCGGCCTCGCCGGCCTGGACGCGGTCGATCAGGTCGCCGAGTCGCTCGGCGCTCGGTTCCGGGGAGTCGCCGCCGAACTCGGGATCGGTGTCACAGCGAAGGCGCTCGACCTCTGCACCCGCGGCTTCGAGCAGTCGGTCGGTGACGCCCCGGCCGCTCCCGTGCATGGCGTCGTAGGCCACCGTCAACCCGTCCAGATCGGCGGCGACGAACGCCAGGGCGTGGTCGACGTACGGGCCGACGAGGTCCGCCTCGCGGACACTACCGAACTCGCTTTCGTCGATGGGGTCGGGTTCGGCCAGGTTCGCCTCGATGGCGTCCGTGACCGCCGCAGGAGCTGGCGACCCGTCTTCGGGGATGAACTTCACGCCGTTGTATTCGGGCGGGTTGTGCGAGGCGGTGATCTGCAGGGCACCGGCGAGGCCGCGGTCCCGGACCGTCCAGGCGACGACCGGTGTCGGGCAGTCCCGATCGGGAAGCAGGACGTCGAAGCCGTTGGCACAGAGCACGCGAGCCAGTTCCTCGGCGAAGCCACGGGAGTGTTCGCGGGCGTCGTACCCGACCGCGACGGTTCCCGTCCGGCCTTCCTCCCGGAGGTGCGTTGCGACGGCCTGCCCGACGATGCGGACGCGCCGGTCGGTGAAGGTCTCCAGCGTCGCCCGCCATCCGTCGGTCCCGAACGCGATTTCGTCCATACGCCCTGTCCCCGGTCCCGCGTAAAAAAGGTCTCCCACTTTTCACTGGTACTGTTCGAAGACCTCCCAGAATCTGTCGTGGAATCGCGGCGATTTCTTCAGCAGATATCGTTTGTACTCCTCACCATCTGCTGGGTCTGGGCCTCCCCTACGCCGGAACACGTCAATTGAGATCGGGTTTCCGGGATCTGGTAGACGGATTGAAACGGTTTCTGCAACAGAAATAGAGCGGTTCCCGTTTGCGCTTTGTTTCTGCGAAATGTCATCACTGGGGGCCAATTGTCGAGAGAGACATCCCCGGTACATCTCTTCGTAATCGAGTACGTGCTCTATGCACTCTTTGGAGGGTGTGAATGCTAATTCGAATTTCACGTGGTCGCTTATCGGACCGAGGTCGTCCGAGTCGATACCGGCAAAAAAGTATTCGCGCATCTTGTTGAACTGCTGGATGATCTCGTTAGCTCCTGTCGCGTAGTGTATCGCGCCCGCCGACTTCATCTCCAACACATACGTCTCGTACGACTCTGGAAGGTCCTCGTCCAGATGGGCACCCTGTGCGAACAGATCGACAGACCCGTTGTTGCCGTAATGAGAATAATGCATTTCCGGTGTGAACGTCGCATTTGGCCGGTCGGAACTGGACTTGATCACTGCGTTTGTCAGGTCCGACTCCGGAACAGACTCCTCGAAGGAGACGGAAGTGTTGGTCGGAACTGTGTCGTAGAACGGCGTGTTGGACAGCTTGCTGGCCTTCGACGGCAACCTGCGCAGGTACTCGATCTTCTGTTCGTGTGGTATGTGTCGATGCGGGACCTGTTTCGTGTCAGCGATTCGGCTCGCAATGATCCGTATGGCTTCCATACGGCTATCGGGATTTAACGCTGCATCGTCTCTCCAGAGGTTGTAGATCTGTTCGCCTACCCCCGGTGTAGAGAGGGAGACACTGTTCGGGACTCCAGCTTCCAGTTCGTCGGCAAGATTCGTACTCCTCGCGATAGCGTCGTAAAATGCGCCCTCTCTCCCGTATCGTGCCTTGCTGACGTCCATCTGGAACCGATGAATCGCGTAATGAAGGTCTAGCTCAACGCCTTCCGGAAGGTTCCCTGCAAAATTGAGTAAGCGCCAACAGTACGTCTTGGGCATCTTAGCCACGTCTCCAGACTTCAGCTTCGAGATAGCGCGATTGTTTCCCCTTATCATCCGGAACTACCGCTTATCAGTAGGTTTCACTCTACGGTCCATGGCCCTTCGAGGTCCCGATCAGGTGAACGGTGGTGGGCGGATGGCCAAATATTTTGCTACGTATATAATCATCATCGTGTTAATGACCGAATTGGACCGCAACACACCTCTGGACTGTTGGCGGTTCAAATCTGAAACTAGTACGATGGAATATCAACCAAACGTCTTGAATTATCCTGTCGAGCCTTCACACCACCAGTGGTCGGAATCCAGACAGATTACTGACGAGACTGAACAGTACGCGCGGATGCTGATTCTTGGGTCGAACTGCGCGGTTACTCTCGCCCGCTTTCGACCAACCGCTCTTTCTCGGCCCGAGATAACTGCTTGATCTCGTACTCGCGGCTCATCGCGGCCGATTTCGTCTCGAAGGACTCGACGTGGACACAGTCCACGGGCGTGCGACCGCGCGTGTACTTCGCGCCCTCGCCTGCGTCGTGTTCGCGGACGCGTCGCTCCACGTCGGTCGTGTAGCCCGTATAGAGCGTGTCGTCGGCACAGCGCAACACGTACACGTAGTGGTCGTCGGCCACGGCTGTCGGCAGGACGGACCGGACCGTCAGTGTTGCGACTGCGGTGTCTGGTACTGTCCGTTCCGCAGAAGTGGGCTTCGCGTGGTGGTTATCCCACGGTGCGGGTGGCCGCAGTGGCCGTCATGCCTGGGGTGCGCGTTCGCGGGCGACCTCGGCGATGCCAGCGTTCGCCGAGCAACTCGGGCAGGCGTGGACCTCTCCGAACTCGTCCGCGAAGACCCGAGCGAACTGCTCGGAAACGTGCGCGTTACAGTGGTTACACTTTGGCATTGGTTTCTGCCGGCAGGGCTTTGCTACCGACACTACTGGGTAGGGGGTGGACGGATAAATAACTCGTACCGAACCTGTTGGGTACTCGGTGCCACTCGCCGCGGCCCGGTCGATTCCGCTCGTCTGAAACCTGTTTTACGCCGTCTCGGCGGTCGTCGCGGCGTCGACGGCTCTGGCGATGAGCGCGGCCTGTGCACCGGCGGTGAAGCCCGCGTCGACGTTGACGACCGAGAGCGCGGTACAGGACTGGAGCATGCCCGAGAGCGCGGCCTCGCCGTCGCCGCCGTGGCCGTACCCCGTCGAGACCGGCAGGCCGATGACCGGCGTGTCGACGAGGCCGGCGACGACCGTCGGGAGCGCCCCCTCTCGGCCCGCCGCCACGATGAGGACGTCGTGATCGCGCAGTTCCTCGAGTCGGTCGAGCAACCTGGCGATGCCGGCGACGCCGACGTCGTCGACGCGCTCGACGGTCGCGCCCATCTCCCTCGCGATGATCGCGGCCTCGCCCGCCGGAACGGCGTCGGAGGTGCCGGCGGTGACGACCCCGACCGTCGCGTCGAGGCTCGGTTCCTCGAACTCCGGGGTCTTCGCGACGAGCATCCGGGACCGCTCGTCGTAGTTGACGGTCACGTCGGCATACGCGTCGTTCAGGTGCTGGCTGATGGCGCCGACCTGGTCGGCCGGCAGTCGCGTCGCGATGGCCCGTCCCGTCGTCTCGACGGCAGTCGTCGCGAGATCGGCGATCTCCGTCGGCGTCTTCCCGTCGGCGAGGATGGCCTCGGGCACGCCGGCCCTGGTTTCGCGGGCGGCGTCGAACCGTCCGCCCTCCGAGGAGGCGTACCCGACCAGTTCCGCCTCGGCCTCGGCGGGCGTCGTCTCGCCGGCTGCGACCGCTTCGAGCAGTTCGCGCATACCGTCCGTCGACGCTCGACGCACTCCTATGCATCGCTTCTCCGATGGATCCGCGGCTGTGCGCGGTCCGCGGGCGAACCGCGCGCGAGTCGCGACCGCCCCCGACGAGCGCCCCCGAACCGTCCGAAAACGGATGATTTCCCGGCTCGCTTAAATACACACCCTCCGCTTTAAGTATTGAATAGCCGGTACAACCGCTCAAACCCCCGTGAATACCGGCGAGAAACCGCACAATCAGGAAAGTATATAAATCCCCCTCTGGAATGGCCGGGTGTATGGCAGACCTGATTGTCAAAGCCGCCGTGAAGGAAGCGCTCGATGACATGAACGTCGCCTCCGACTTCTACGACGCCCTCGACGACGAGGTCGAAGAGCTGCTCGAAGACGCAGCGCGTCGTGCTGAGGAGAACGACCGAAAGACCGTCCAGCCCCGCGACCTGTAAGCAGGGCTCCCTTTTCGTTATTTTTCGACCCGGTAGCGGCGGTACCAGCGTATCGGGCATGTACTGGCTGACTGACGAGCATGTGCTGCGCCATCTTTTTGCATACGTATTGCTATCGATACACAGGGACTGACCATTATTATGGGTACAAACGGCGAGGCGTACGATTACGTCATTATCGGCGCGGGCTCGGCCGGCTGTGTGCTGGCGAATCGACTGTCCGAGGACGGGGCGTCGGTGCTCCTGCTGGAGGCCGGCGAGCCCGACGAGCAGACCGAGATCCAGGTCCCGGCGGCGTTCTCGGAACTGTTCGAGAGCGAGGTCGACTGGAACTACTACACCGAACCACAGGACGGGTTGGACGGCCGGGAACTGTACTGGCCCCGGGGGAAGACGCTGGGCGGGTGCAGTTCGATCAACGCGATGATCTACATCCGCGGCCACCCGTCGGACTACGACACGTGGGCGGACCTGGGCAACGAGGGCTGGGGCTACGAGGACGTACTGCCGATGTTCGAGCGGTCCGAACACTTCGAGCCCGGACCCGCGCCCGAACACGGAAGCGACGGGCCGCTCAACGTGACCGGGCCGCGCTCGCCGCGCCCGCTGGCCGAGACATTCCTCGACGCGGCCGTCGAGACCGGCCTCTCCCGGAACGACGACTTCAACGACGGCGATCAGGAGGGAGTCGGCTACTACCATCTGACACAGAAAGACGGGAAACGCCACAGCGCCGCCGACGCCTTCCTCAAGCCGGTGCTGGACCGGCCGAACCTGACCGCCGAGACGGGTGCCCAGGTGACAGAAGTCTCGATCGAGGACGACCGGGCAACCGGCGTCGTCTACGAACAGGACGGCGACCGGAGCGAAGTCGAAGCCGACGAGGAGGTCGTCCTCACGGCCGGGGCGGTCAACTCCCCCCAGTTGCTCATGCTCTCGGGCGTCGGCCCCGCGGCCCACCTCCAGGAGCACGACATCGAGGTGCAGGCGGATCTGCCCGGCGTCGGCCGGAACCTTCAGGACCACCTCTTTGCCTTCGTCGTCTACCAGTCGACGGACACGGACACGCTGGACGACGCCGACAGCCTCTGGAACCTGGTCAAGTACCTGCTGTTGAAAAAGGGGCCGCTGACCTCGAACGTCGCCGAGACGGGCGGGTTCGTGCGAACGGACCCCGACCTGGACGCGCCGGACCTCCAGTTCCACTTCGCGCCGAGCTATTTCATGCGCCACGGGCTCGACAACCCCGATTCGGGACACGGCTTCTCCATCGGATCGACGCAACTCCGACCCGAGAGCCGGGGGGAGATCACGCTTCGGTCCGCCGACCCGTTCGACGACCCGGTCATCGACCCGAACTACCTCGACGCCGACGCGGACCTGGACGTGCTCGTCGAGGGCGTCAAGCAAGCCCGCGAGATCGTCGGGGCTAGCGCCTTCGACGACGTTCGCGGCGAGGAGGTCTGGCCCGGCGAGGACGTCCAGACCGACGCCGAGATCGAGGCCCACGTCCGGGAGACGGCTCACACCGTCTATCACCCGGTCGGCACCTGCAAGATGGGCGACGACGAGATGGCCGTCGTCGACGACGACCTGCGGGTCCACGGGATCGACGGGCTCCGGGTCGCCGACGCGTCGGTCATGCCGACCATCTCCAGCGGGAACACCAACGCTCCGACCTACATGATCGCCGAGATGGCCGCCGCTCGCATCATGGACGACGAGAACACGGTCGCCGAGTCGGTGGCGGCCGACGACTGACGGGCGTCGACGCTACGACTCGGGGCGGCGGACGGTCACGCCGTCGGCGCTGCCGACGTGAATCTCGTCGGCCAGCCCCACGAACAGGCCGTGGTCGACGACACCTGGGACCGTCGAGAGCGTCGCGGCGAGCTCGGCCGGGTCGCCGATCTCGCCGAAGTCACAGTCCAGGACGAGGTTGCCGTTGTCGGTGACGACCGGGCCGTCCTTCCGTTCGGCCGCCCGGAGGGCTGGGTCGCCGCCGAGGTCGCGGACGCGGTCGGCGACCGTCGTCCGGGCGTCGGGGAGCAGTTCGACTGGAACCGGCACCGAGAGCGCGTCGGCCAGTTTCGAGTCGTCGACGACGACGAGGAAGCGGTCGGCGGCCGCGTCGACCAGTTTCTCCCGGGCGTGGGCGGCCCCGCCGCCCTTGATCAGGTCGCCCTCGGCAGCCTGGTCCGCGCCGTCGATGGCGATATCGGGCGTCGCGTCGTCGAGCGTCGTCAGCGGGATCCCGACCTCGCGGGCGAGTTCCCGCGACTGGTAGGACGTGGGTATGCCCTCGACGTCCAGCCCGTTCTCGACGGCCTCGCCCAGTGCTCGAATGGCGTGTGCGGTCGTGCTGCCGGTGCCAAGCCCGACGACCGTCCCGTCCTCGACGGCCTCAACTGCGGACTCGCCGGCCCGTCGCTTCGCCTCGTCGCTCCCGCCGCGTTTCATGCCCGACCGAACCCGGCCGGCGGACAAAAGTTCCGCGGAAATGGGCGGATACTTTTCACGCCCTCGCTCCTCGGACCCGGTATGTTCGGAACCAGCGGTATCCGTGGCCCCGTGGGGGAGGACGTGACCGCCGACCTGGCGCTCCGGGTGGGACGCGCCGTCGGGATCGACGCCGACCGCGTCGTCGTCGGTCGGGACCCGCGCGAGAGCGGCGAGATGCTCGTCGACGCACTGGCGGCCGGGCTGCGCGAGTCCGGCACCGACGTACTCGACCTGGGCATGGCGGCCACGCCGACGGTCGCCCGGAGCGTGGGCTGGGAGGACGCCGATGTCGGGGTGTCTGTGACCGCCTCACACAACCCGGCACCGGACAACGGGATCAAACTCTGGCAGCCCAGCGGCCAGGCGTTCGACGAGTCACGCCGGGAGGCGATCAGCGAGCGGGTTCGGACCGACGCCGCCGAGTTGACCGACTGGACCGGCCTGGGCGACCGCGAGGCCGTCGATGCCCGCGAGCGCCACGCCGACGCGCTCGTCGACGCGGTCGACCTCGCCGAGCCCCTCTCGGTGATTGTCGACGTGGGCAACGGAGCCGGCGGCGTCACTGTCGACGCCCTCCAGCGACTCGGTTGTGAGGTCGAGACGCTGAACGCCCAGCCCGACGGTGCCTTCCCGGGTCGTCCCTCGGAGCCGACCGCCGAGAACTGCACGTCGCTCGCTCGGTTGGTCGCCGAGTCCGACGCCGACCTCGGGATCGCACACGACGGGGACGCAGACCGGATGCGGGCCGTCGCCGGGGACGGCACCTACCTCTCGGGGGACGTGACGCTGGCGCTGTTCGCCCGGGCGGCCGCGAACGAGGGCGAACAGGTAGCTGCGCCGGTCGACACCAGTCTGGCGGTCGACGACTACCTCGCCGAGGCCGGCGTCACCGTCACCCGGACGAAGGTCGGTGACGTCTACGTCGCCGAGCGGGTCACGGAACGGGGCGTCGCCTTCGGCGGCGAACCCAGCGGGGCCTGGATCTGGCCAGAGGCGACGCTGTGTCCCGACGGCCCGCTGGCGGCCTGTCGGCTGGCCGAACTCGCGAGCGAGCGGCCGCTGTCGGCCCGGGCCGCCGCCATTGACGCCTATCCCATCCGCCGGGACAGCGTCGAAGTGGCGGACAAAGCCGCGGTGATGGAGCGGGTCAGCGACCGGGTCCTTGAGACCTACGACGACGTGTCGACGCTGGACGGCGTCCGGGTCGACCTCGGCGACGGCTGGTTCCTCCTGCGAGCCAGCGGGACCCAGCCGCTGGTCCGGATCACGGCCGAGGCCCGCGAGGAGTCACGTGCTGACGACGTGTTCACGGAGGCCCGATCGCTGCTGGAGTCGGCACTGGCGTCGGAGTGAAATCCATCAGAAAACCGCGTGGGGAGAAGGGTGGGGAGCCGTGCGGTCACCCGCGGCGAGTCGAGCGCGCCTGTCGAACGTCGGCGCCGTCCCGAATCTTGTCCTCGCACTGCGGGCAGACTCGTGGTTTCTGGATGCCGTTCGGTGTAAAGACACGTGCATATGCGGCCGTCACAAAAGCGCCGCAGTTCTGACATTCCGGCATACACAAACCCCATAGGAAGGGGGTCTCTTAACTTTGGGTGGTGCACGTAAGACTTTCCCAAACAACCGGCGTTGCGACGTGAGGAACCCGTTCTACCGCCGGTTTCTCTCGGCAACGCTTTCCGGGTTTCTCGGCGTGGTGAGAGGTCACTCGAACCGAACGCGCTCGCGCGCGGACTCCTATGGAATGTGATATGGCTGTTCGGAGGCGGCTTTTTGCCGCTGGGTCGCACACGTGGGGGTATGGCACAGACGGCAGTCGTCGCCGGCGTCGGTCCCGGCCTCGGTGCATCGATCGCGCGGAAACTCGTCGACGAGGGGTGTCGGGTCGGCCTGTTCGCCCGCTCGGAGGGATACCTCGACGAGTTGGCGGCTGATCTCTCGGAAGGGTCGGGCGACGCGCTTGCGGTCCCGACGGACCTGACTGACCCTGACGCCATCGCGGACGGGTTCGACAGGGTTCGCGAGGCGTTCGGCCCGGTCGACGTGCTGGTCAACCACGCCAGCGCGGCCCCCTGGAAGGGCATAGAAGCCGTCTCGGCCGCGGAGTTCGACCGCGCACTCGACGTCGGCCCCCGCGCCGCCCTGCACTGCTCGCAGGAAGCCGTCGAAGACATGCGCGAGACCGGCGGCGGCACGATCGTCTTCACCGGTGCAACAACGTCAGTCCGTGGCCGCGAGAACGCCATCGGCTTCTCGGCCGCGAAGTTCGCCTGTCGCGGGATGGCCGAGTCGATGGCCAGGGAGTTGGGTCCGGAGGGCATCCACGTCGCGCACGTCGTCCTCGACGGGGAGCTTTTGCCGCCCGAGCAGGACGTGGACGATCCCGAGACCTACCTCGACCCCGACGAGATCGCCGAAAGTTACTGGCATCTCGTCGAACAGGACCGCTCGGCCTGGACCCTGGAGCTGGACCTGCGCCCGCACGTCGAGGCGTTCTGACGGGCAGTGGAGCTACTCACGGCGGCGGTCTGGACGCCGAATCGGCAAAATCAATACGTCGTCCCCTCGGGGTCCGTGTGTGACGACGATCGCGGCGTACGTTCGGGACGACAGAGTCAATGCAGGCGTCGCGTGGGCGACCGTGCTGGCGGCGGTGCTCGTCGCCGGCTGGCGCTCGACTGCCGGCGACCCTCTCGTGGCTGGGTTAGCGGTCGGGTGTGTCGTCACGGCCGTGCTCCCGGCGACCGTCCGCCGTGACCCGGTGGCGATGCTTCCCGGGGAACTGCTCGTCGCCCTCGTCGCGCTTCTCGCTCTCCGGGCCGCGGGCGTGGCCGTGCCGTACACGGGGTACGGGACGGTGTCGGTGCTGGCACTGGCGCTGGCGGTCGACGTGGACGTCCTCACGCCGGTCGACATGGCACCCTGGTTCAGCATCTGGTTCGTGACGGCGGCGACGATGGCACTGGCCGCCCTGTGGGGCATCACGCAGTACGCCGTCGGGACGGCCACCGACACGACCTACCTCGCCAGTAACGCCGATCTGATGTGGGACCTGCTGGCGGCGACCGCCGTCGGCGTCGCCGCGGGCCTGTTGTTCGAGCGGTACGTCCGCCGGACCGCGGGACTGACGGTCCCGTCTCTCTCGGCCCCGCCCGACGAACCCGCACGGCAGGACCGCGTCCCGTTGTCGACCTCACCGCTCCGATACGTCGTCCGCACGATGCAGGTGTTCCTCCTGGCTCTGGTCGCCTACGGCGTCGCGAGCGCCGATATCGGGGTGGCGCTCAACGCCGCCCTCGGGTTCGGCGTCACGCTCGTGCCGACGGCCGTCGGGCGGCGATTCGGCCGGTCGATGAGCGCCGGTCTCTCGCTCTGGATCACCACCGCGGCGTTCCTCCACGCCGTCGGCCTGCTCGGCCCGTACGGGACCGTCGGCTGGTTCGACCAGGTGACACACACCCTCTCGGCGTCGCTGGTCGCCGGGGTCGGGTACGCGGCCGTCCAGGCGCTCGACCACCACGCCACGGACATCGCCTTCCCGCCCGCGTTCCGCCTCGTCTGTGTCGTCCTGTTCGTCCTCGCCGCCGGCGTCACCTGGGAACTCGTGGAGTTCGGCGCCGGTGGCCTGGCGTCACTGCTCGGCAACGAGGCACCCCTCGTCCAGTACGGCCTCCGGGATACTGTCCTCGACCTCGTCTTCGACGCCGTCGGCGCGCTCGTCGTCGCGCTCTGGGGCACCAGATACTTCGACGGCGTCGCGGACCTCCTCTCGGCGGCGCTCCGAACGACGGACTGACCCCGTGGCCGGGCCGGGCGCTCACTCCAGGCGCTCTAACACCGCGTCGGCCTCGTAGTTCAGGGTGAGTTCCCGCGAGCGGCCACGGCCCTCGACTTCCGTGTAGGTGGCGTCGATGATGCCTAACCGATCGAGTTTGTTGATGATCTCCGAGTAGCGGGTGTAGCCCAGCTCAGTCCGCTCGTGGAAGGCCTCGTAGACGTCGCCGGCCTGTTCGCCCGAGTGCTCGGCGATGACGCCGGCGAGGGCAGCCTCGCTGTCGGAGAGCCCCCGGAGCGCCCGCGAGAGGTGGACGTACTTCGATTTGTCGTAGGCCTCCTCGACGTCTTCGGTGCTGACGGACGTGGCGGCGCGCATCTCGGCGTTGAGCCCGGCCCTGCGCAACAGGTCGATGCCGACCCGCAGGTCGCCGTTGCTCTCGGCGGTGAGTGCTGCGACCCGATCCAGCACGGGGGCCGAGACCGCGCCCTCGCGGAAGCCCCGTTCGACCCGCTCGCCGAGGATGTCGACGATTTCGGGCTCGTCGTACTTCGGGAAGTACACCTCCTCGGGGCGGAACACCGACTGGACGCGGCCGTCGAGTTCCTCGATGACGTCCAGATCCAGGTCCGAGGAGATGCAGATGACGCCGATCTTCGCGCCGGCGTGTTCCTCGTGGGCGCGAAGCAACGAATACAGCGTGTCCGAGGCTTCGTTCTCGTAGAAGAGGTAGTTCACGTCGTCGAGCGCGACCACGAGGACCTGTTCGTCGTCGACCAGCCGGTCGGTCACCTGCTCGAACAGCCGCTTGAAGGAGATGCCAGAGGAAGGCGGTTCGTAGTCGAAGATCCCCTCGAACAGCCTGGAGAACACCGAGTACCGCGTCCCGTTGACCTGGCAGTTGACCCGCACCGCCTTCACGTCGGCCGTCTGGGCGCGCAGCTCCGAGAACAGTTTCTGCACTGCCGTCGTCTTGCCGGTGCCGGGCGGGCCACGGGCGATGACGTTTAGTGGCCGGGAGCCCCGAACTGCCGGCCGCAGCGAGTACTTCAGGCTCTCCATCTGGGAGTCGCGGTGGTGGAACGTCTCCGGGAGGTAGTCGATCTCGAAGACGTGCTCGTCGCGGAACACGGATTCGTCCCACCCGAGCATCCCCTCCTCGGGGTCGTCAGCCATTGTGCTTCACTTTCACCGAGCCTCCCCGGCAACTTAATCTTTCGGCAGCCCACCGGCGAACGCCCGCCGATCACGCCAGGGGCAGTTCGACGACGAACACCGCGCCCTCGTGCTCACGGTCCGTCACCCACACCTCCCCACCGTACTGTTCGACCAGCGAGTGAACCAGGTAGAGGCCGATGCCCGACCCCGGACTGTCCAGGCCCTGTTCGCCTTTGCCGAAGATCGTCTCCTTCTGGGCGTCCGGAACGCCCGGGCCGTTGTCGGCGACGCGCAGGTGGGCGACCTCGCCGTCGCGTTCGACGGAGACGTTCACTTCGGGCGTCTCCGTGTCGTTGTGCTGGACGGCGTTGTTCAGCAGGTTCCTGACGACGGACGTGAGCATCTCCCCGGCCGCGACGGGGTGGTCCGGCACCGGGTCGTCGAGGTGAAACTCGGCCTGGGGATACGACTGCTCGCATTTCTCGATCTCCCGGGTCAGCACGGCTTCGAGGTCGGTCGGCTCGGTGGTCACCTCGCTGTCGCCGACGATGACGTCGACGTAGTCGCGCGCGATCTCGGTCAGTTCGACGACGTGCTCGCTCGCCCGCTCGACGCGGTCGAACGACCCGCCGCCCGCGTCGTCGACGTGGGCTTCGAGCTCTTCGAGCCAGGCGAGCACCACGGTCATGTCGTTTCTGATGTCGTGGCGGACGACGCGGTTGAGCACCTCCAGCTGCTCGGTGCGTCGCTCCAGTTCGTGTTCGTACTCCAGTCGCTCCGAGATGTCACGGACCGTCGCAACGATGCGCGTGTGTGTTTCGCGGCGGACGGCAGTCAGGCGAACGTCGACGGCGTCGAGGGGTCCCTGCGGCGATTCGATGTCGAGGCGGACGTGATCGTCGCCGCTCGCCAGGAACTCGTCGAACTGCCGCCGGAACTGCGCCATCGTGTCCGCGCTGGCGAGGTCGTGTTCGAGATACACGTCGCTGACCTGCGTGTCGAGCCATTCCGCCCGCGGGATCCCGGTCAGTTCGACGATGCGCGGATTGACGTACTCGACGTGGCGGTCCGCGTCGAACACGTACACGCCGTCACCGGTCTGTTCGACGACCGTCTCGTAAATGTCGACCTGGTGTTCGGACTGCTTTCGCTCGCTGATGTCCCGGACGCTGGCGAGTACGTACTCCCCAGCTTCCAGGGCGACCATCGAGAGCGTCACTTCGACCCAGAACGGCTCGCCGTCCCGTCTCTCGTTCCGCCACTCGAACGTCTCTCCGCCCTCGCTCGGGGGCCCGTCTGACGAGGTCGGCCGGCGGCGTCGGCGGCTCCCAGTCGTCGGCCGTCAGGTCGTGAACCGTCAGCCCCTCGAACTCGCCTTTCGAGTACCCGTGCATCTCGCAGTACCGTTCGTTGGCGTCCACGATGGCCCCCGTTTCCGGGTCGTGTAACACCAGTCCGTCGGCGACGCCCTCGAACACCGCCTCGTAATCGACAGTCCCCTCCATTTGTTATTGTTGCATCTGAAACATTTTATGTCTGTTGGGAACACTCTTGCTGAGAGAATACCCGTATCAGCCACGGAGCCCGTCGCTCAGTGCAGGCTGGCGTATCACTAAAAAACGTAACCGAGTCAACTCGGTGCAGCCCGTTCCGTCTGGGTCTCCACGACGTAGTCGAGGAAGTTGTCGAACAGTTGCTTGGCCTCGCAGGCAGCCCGGTACTGCTCGGCGTCGATCCCGTCGAGGACCTGCTGGATGGTCTCCTCGTCTATGTCCCCCGCTTTGCCCTTCGTGACGGTTTCGGCGGTCTCCATGTCGTACTCGGGGTGAAACTGGACCGCGAACACCCCGTTCTTTCGGAAGCCGTGGATGCCGTAGTCGTTCCTCGCGAACACCGTCGCGCCGGGCGGTGCCTCGACCACTCTGTCGGAATGTGTCGTGAACACGGTGAAATCCATGCCGAGGCCGTCGAGGAGTCGGTTCTGGCCGTCCTGCTCGACGGTCCGATAGCCGATCTCGTACTCGTCCATGGCCTCGACGCGCCCACCCATGACGTCGGCGAGGAGTTGGTGGCCGTAGCAGACCCCCAACGCGGGGAGCCCGGCCTCGATAGCGGCTCCGACCCACGTTTTGAGTCGCCCGATCCACTCGCGGTCCCAGTAGACCGAGGCGCTCGACCCCGTGACGACGAACCCGTCGTATCGAAGCGTCTCGGGCACCTCGCCGGCCGGACAGTCGAACTCCACGAGGTCGGCGTCGAGTTCACGACGGAAGTTTCGCCGGGTGTCTGCCGCCTTGTGGGCCGCGTTCAACAGGGCGATGCGTGGCCGTTCCATTAGTTCCCAAAACACACTCCAGACGCAAAGTCTGTTCCGGTACGTCAGTACTTGCCGCTGTATTCTGGACGATCAGTCAGCATATATCGAAATCGTTTTTTGAACGTCCTGTTCGAGTCGTTCGGCGTGGTCGAGCCGAATCCGGCGGGCCGCCGCCGGTGTCACCGCCCCGTGGTCCATCTCGTGTGACACTGGTTCGTAGGCTTCGACGTCGAAACCCAGTCGTTCGAGATACGACCTGACTGCGTCCGAGGACAGCCCGTCGCGGATCGCGGCCTCGACGTACTCGCTCACTGCGTCGAACTCCGGTAGCACGATGTGCTCGTCGGTTATTTCACCTGTTTCCCCCTCGATACGCATGTCGCGGCCCGGCAGCTTCTCGACGACACCGGCGATATCGTCGGCCAGTCGGACCACCTGGCTCGGGAGCGCGGTGTCCGGTGAGCGCCACTCGACGGTCGAGAACGTCTCTCGAAGTTGGACGGGCGTCCAGACCGCGCTCTCGGGATCGAAGTTCGCCTCGATCGTCCCCCGGTCGATGCCTGCGTCGAGGGCTGCCGTCACGAACTCCGTGTAGCGCCGCTCCAGTCGCTGCGTCCAGTCGTCGGTGTCGTCGACGTAGGGCCACAGTCGACCCTGGTGGTCGAGCCCCTCGTAGGCCATCCAGCGGTATAGTTTCGACCGTGCACCAGCTCCCAGGTCGTCTCCACGGAAGTACCGCGAGGAGTTGACCAGCGCCAGTGCGGGGTCGAGCGCGACGAGCGTGTTCAGCTGGTCGACCTCGCTACCCGGCTGCTGTTCGACGTGGATGTGGGTCCCGGCGCAGTGTCGCACGTACTCGAAGTCCGCGCCGACGACCCGGTCCTGGATCCGCGTCCTGTCGCTCGGGCGGTCCCGGACCACGTCGTGGTTCACCGGTGTCCCGAGCGGGACGAGTCCCTTCCCGAGGTCCTCGGCCCGTCGCAACACCTCCCCGACACGAGTGAACAGTTCGTCGCGTAACTCGGCTGTCGTCTCACACGGTGTCGTCTTGATTTCGAGCAGCGGTTCGACGAACTCCCGCTCGGCACCTGCCGACGCCTCGACGAGTTCCCCCGGCTCGACCAGCCGTCCCTCGTCGTCGATTACCCAGTATTCGACTTCGATGCTCCGTCGTACCCGTTCTGTCTCCTGTGTTGACACGGTAATCTCCGCGCGATCTCGGTCCCGCTGTGCAGTCGGTACACTCACCCACTACCCTCGGACGGCCGTGGGACGGTGGCAATCCCTCTCGCCGACGCTGCTGTGGTCAGTTCCGGTTCCGATGTCCTCGACTGATGCATGATATCTATTCACACTCGAACGGAGCCCGGCAACCCTCCTAAGTGTTATGGACATATGTCTCGAAATAACCTTATATTGTGGTGTATGTTCTCTCTATCCTCGTCTAAAGATTTAAATTATTGGTCCATAGTCGGGAGATATCGGTCTATCTGGAAAACTCGCTTTTCGACACTCAATCGCTCTCTGGCTCACTGGGTGCTCGGAGCAGCGACCAGGTTCGCGACGGCACCAGCCAGGATCGTCGTCCAGAGGACCGAGAGGCTCACGCCGACGGAAAACAGGGCGATCCCGACCCATCGAAGCGGGCCAGCCCCGTCCATCAGCGCGTACGTGACGATCATCGACACCAGCAACGGGAGCGCCATGACGAGCCCGATCGGGACCGCGAGGCGGTCGATCGGCTCCGGAATCGGGACGACGTCCGGGCCGAGAAAATACACCACCACGCCGCCGAGCAGGAACCCGAGCACGGCGAGCGTGGCGTTGCTCGGCGCGAGAACGACGGCCGCGATCGGGTGGTCGGTCCACGCCCGCGTACGCACCCTCGGGGCGACCAGCGCTGCGACGAGATAGCTCCCGAGAAGTGCCCCGCCCGTCAGCACGCCGTATCGGCCGAGATACGCGGCTGTGATCGCCTCGAACCGGAGACTCGAGGTCAGCTCCCGGAGAACGAACCAGACCGCTGGACTCGCGATCGCGAGCGTCGGGACGATCAGGTCGCGCCGCGGACGCAAGCGAGTTGCCCAACCCATGGTTTCTGACAGCTCGCTGTCCGCTTAGCGCCTGGCTTCGCCGTCGAACTTGCCCAGCAAGCGCTCGTAGAACTCGCCTTTCTCGGCCCCGTCGCCCTCGTCGTCGGCGAGTTTCTCCACGATCAGTTCGGGCGTCGACCGCGCCAGCGTCCCCTTCACCGGCGAGCGGTTCACCTTGAGGTCCCCGTCTTCGAGCCCGACAGCCTGGATGCCGTCGACTTGCAGTTCCGTCGTCGCCGCCTCGCGGATCTCCCGTGCGAGGTGGGAGACGAACACGGCGGTCGCCCCGCGCTCGTCCAGCGCTTCGAGGATGCCCGCCATGATCTTCGCGCTCGCGCCGGGTTCCGTGATCGACTCCAGTTCGTCGACGAGGACGAGTTTGCCGGCCGGCTGCCCGCTCTCCCTGTTCGCGGCACCACCGGAAGACTCAGTTCGTTCGTCTTCCGCGGTCCCGCTCTCTCTGTTCGCGGGACCGCCGTCCGCTGCGGCGGGCGCGTCCTCCTGGCTAACCCCTGTCACCAGGTCCCCGAACTCCCGCAGGGTGGATTCGAAGGCCCCCGCGTCCAGCGTCCCCTGGGTCTTGGCGTGGTAGTGCAGTTCCGCGACCCGTTCGAGTTCGACGCGGTCGGCGGGCACGGGCAGCCCCATGTGTGCGAGGACGACGACGAGCGCCACCAGATCGAGCGTCGAGGTCTTCCCACCGCTGTTGACCCCCGAGAGCAGCGTCACGCCGTCGACGCCGTAGTCGACCGGCTCGACCTCGGCGAAGGGCACGTCCAGCAGCGGCGAGCGACCGCCCTCGATCTCGAAGCCCGGTCCCGAGAAGTCCGGCATCGTGCAGTCGAAATCGGCGGCGAAGCGCGCGACGGCCAGTTCCACGTCGAGTTCGAGTGCCGCGTCGACCAGTTCCCGGGCGTCCTCGCGTGCGTCGGCCAGATCGTCGGCCAGGTCGCGTTTGAGTCGGGTCGCTCGCCGGTCCCGGGCGGCGGTCAGTTCCTCGCGGAGGCGACTGACGACCGACTCCTCGTGTTCGACGGGAAACGTGGGCTCGTCCGGGAACGCCCGGCGGGCGATGGCCTCGGTGTCGCGCAGGGAGAGCGCGTCGACGAGGTGGTCCCGGGCCGCCTCGACGGCGGTCGCGTACTCGTCGGCCAGTTCCCGGTCGAGCAGCGAGTCCACGCCCGCGCCGCGTTCGACCAGCGAGAGCAGGTCCGACCCCTCGATGGTCACGTCTTTCTCCTCGATGGCCTCCCGGAGCCGGTCGTTGGCGACGGATTCGGCGGTCGAGACCGCCGCGTCGACGTCGTCGACGGCGTCGGTCAGCCGGTCGAGTTCCTCGTCGCCTTTGACGGTGCCGTCGGCGTCGAGTCGCGCCAGCGCGGCTTCGAGCGAATCGAGGTCGCAGGGGGCGTCGAGGTCGGCGGCTCGGTGGACAGCAACTGCCGCCCGGATCCGCTCGCGGTTCCGCGCGAAGAAGGTCAGCACGCGCTCGGGGACGACCTCCTCGGGGTTGTCGAGCGCGTTCGGACTCACGCGAACGTCTCCCTCGACGTCGACGCCCGCGAAGGACTCGTCCAAGACGACCACGGTCGCGTAGCCGCGGGCCAACTCGGAGAGCTTGCGGGCGTCGTCGACGAGTTCGACGCTCACCTCCGGGATCGCGTCCTGCGCCTCGGCGTACGTCTCGGCGTCGCCGGTCGCCAGACACCGGTCACGAACCCGCAGGTCACCGGGCGTTTCCAGCGGTGCCACGTCCGCAAGGGCGTCCCTGACGGCGGGGTCGGGATCGCGGTCCATCGCCGCCGCGGCGAACTCGCGGACTTCCTCGATGCGCGACTGGGTCCCGCTGGGGTACAGCGTCTCTAAGCGACTGGCGGCGTAGTCGGTGACGGTCCGGTCCTGGAGGAGGCCGAGCGCGTCCTGATAGAGTTCGCGAGCGCGGGCGGTGCCGAGGAAGCCGCCGGGGTCGTCGTGTTCCCGGCGGATGGCCGCGCGGGCGATGCGGGCGGCTCTGCCCTCGCTGATCTGGGGCGCGCGAGCGATGGCTGCCACGTCCCCCTCACTGAGTGCGCGCTCGGGGTCGTCGAGCTCGGCCAGTCGCTGGGCCGTCTTCGCCCCGACCCCCGGGATCGCTTCGAGATCCATCGGATAGCGGTCAGTATCGCGCCCGACGACAAAAGGGTTCGCGCCGCTACGGCGTGACGGTGTCCTCGCCGTCGTCGTCGGCGACGGGATCGCTATCACCCGAGTCGTCGCTGTCGGGCACCGGTTCGTCGGGAACGACGGCCTCCGAGTCGACGCCGGGCAGCGCCGCCGCCAGCGTTCGGTAGGCACCGGCGGCGTCGCTGGCCGGCCGACTCGCGGTGATTGGACCCCCCGTTTCGTGGGTCGGAACGACCGCCAGGGGCTCGGCGTCGAGCCCGTCGATATCGCCGGGGTCGGTGTCGCCGTCCGCCATGGTCACGACGGTTCCAATGGGTTGACAGTCGGCGTCGGCGGCCATGTCCGCCGTTCTGTTCGCGTCCTCGATGGCGACCGCCGAGGGCGTGGTGACGAGCACCACCCCGTCGGCCTCGCGATACGTGACGACGGTGTCGCGCTGGACGCCCGGTCCCGTGTCGACCAGGACGACGTCGTAGGCCACCGAGAGCAGGTCGAGCACCCGACTCAGCTCCGAGGGGTCCGCCGCGGCGAACGACTCCAACCGCCGGTCGCCCGCGACGACGGCGAGTCCCGCTGGCCCCTTGACGACAGCGTCCCGGACGGGCGCGTCCCCCGCGAGCACCTGCTGGATCCCCGGCTCGTGGTCGATGCCCAGCCGTTGGCCGAGGTTCGTCATCGCCAGGTCGGCGTCGACGACGACGACCGTCTGCCCGCCCTGGGCCAGGACGACGCCCAGATTGACTGCCGTCGTCGTCTTCCCGACGCCCCCCTTGCCGGCGGCGATCGCGTACACCGTCTCCCCCATCCTTAGATTCCGTGGGAACGGCACACAGGAATAAACACTGCCGGACCTCACCGGCTGTTTAAGTCGTCCAGCCGAGGTCCTCCGTGCGAGCGGGACGTGGTCGAGACAACGGGCTTTTGCTGTCGGACGGCAAAGCGAGGGCATGGCAGCCGAGGAGTCAGCCGACGTCGACGGGGCCGGTGTCGCGGAGAAACTCGACGCCGTTCGGGCCGACCTCGCCGACCGCGAGGGCGTGCTCGTGGCCTTCTCCGGCGGCGTGGATTCGAGCGTCGTGGCAGCGCTGGCTCACGACGCACTGGGCGAGGACGCTGTCGCCTGCACGGCCAAAAGCGAGACGCTTCCGGCCGAGGAACTGACCGACGCCAACCGCGTGGCCGACGAGATCGGCATCCGCCACGAGATCGCCGAGTTCTCCGAACTCCAGAGCGACGAGTTCGTCCAGAACGACGAGGAGCGCTGTTATCACTGCCGGTCGATGCGCCTCTCGGCGATGTACGACCGCGCCCGCGAACTCGGCATCGACATCGTCTGTGACGGCACGAACGCCTCCGACCCCGGCGAGGGTCACCGCCCCGGTCTCCGGGCCGTCGAGGAACTGAACGCCTACTCGCCGCTGCTCGAACACGGCGTCACCAAGCCCGAAGTGCGGGAGATCGCCCGCGAGTACGACCTCTCGGTCGCGGACAAGCCGTCGATGGCCTGTCTCTCCTCGCGCATCCCCACCGGACTGGAAGTCACCGAAGCGAAACTGAACCGCGTCGAGAAAGCCGAACGCATCCTGCGAACCTGGGGCTTCGAGCAGTTCCGGGTGCGCGACCACGACGGCCTCGCCCGCATCGAGGTCGGCGAGGACGAACTCGACGCGGCGCTCGACCCCGATTTCGTTACGGCCGCCCGCGAGCACATCCAGGACGCCGGCTTCGACCACGTGACTCTGGACCTCCACGGCTACCAGACGGGGAGTGTGAGTCCCGACGGCGAGAGCGACGAAGACGACGAACCGCTCGTCGAGGACGTGTTCAGCACCGACTACCCCACTGGTGGCGACTGACTTTCTGGTTCAGGTCTCCGGATCGAGGTCGTCGGGCCGGTATCCACAGTAGTTCTCCCGACGAATCTCGGTCT
Source organism: Halorientalis salina (assembly GCF_005049285.1). Classification (GTDB taxonomy): domain Archaea; phylum Halobacteriota; class Halobacteria; order Halobacteriales; family Haloarculaceae; genus Halorientalis; species Halorientalis salina. The sequence continues at coordinate 58,755 of NZ_SOSC01000007.1, forward strand.
CGCCGGTTTCGGCGTCGTACCGGAGTTCGTTGACCGCACAGTTGTCCTGATGGAACTCGGCCAGCGCCGTGGGGAGGTCGATCCTCCGGATCGCCGCCAGCAGGACGTAGATCGGACCGCCGTGAGTCACGATCAGCACCTCGTCGTCGGGGCCGGCCGTCGCGAGCACCTCGTCCCAGGCGGCCATGACGCGCTCGCGGGCTTCGAGCAGGCTCTCGCCGCCCTCCGGCGTGGATTCGAGCCCCATCATCCCCACGCTGGCGTTGTGCTCGGGGAACTGCCCGAAAACGTAGTCGTAGGACAGGCCCTGGAACACGCCGAAGGCGCGTTCGCGCCAGCCCCGCGTGAACTCGGGTTCGGGGAAGGCGTCGACCGAGCGGAGCTGTGCCACCGTCTCTCTGGTCCGGCGGAGGTCGGAGGCGACGATGCGGTCGAGGTCGTGGGTCTCGGCGAGGTAGCGGCCGGCGGCGCGAGCCTGCTCGCGCCCGCGGTCGTTCAGCGGAGAGGCAGCCCAGCCCTGGACGCGCCGGTTCCGGTTCCAGTCGGTCTCACCGTGGCGGAGCAAGAGGACCGTTGTCATCGAGAGAGGGTTCTGCAGGGGATCGGTTGAGCGTACTGGTTCCGGTCACCGGCCGGCACGGCCACTGCGCCAGCGCCAGAGTAGCAACGCCCCTTCGTAGAGCACCAGGAGCCCGCCGAAGACGACCAGCGTCTCCGTGGTGGACAGCAGCGTCCGGTTCACGTCCGCGAGGAGGTCGGGGTCCGGACTGGCCAGATAGCCGACGGCGACGGCCAGCAGCCAGAACGGGACCCGCACCCGGGCCAGCAACAGGCGGACTCGCAGCGGTGCCCTGATCCGTCTGAGGAGGTAGTTCGCGCCCTCGTAGAGCGCGATCAGCCCGCCGCCGACGATGATCGGTGTGGCGTCGACCAGTCCGAGCGTCGCCAGCGCGTCGGTTACGACCGTCGGGAACTGGTCGTAGTAGCCCGACGGCAGTGGGGCCGGACTCGCGAGATACCCGGCGACGCCGAGCACCGTCCAGACCAGCGGTCTGAGGCCGGCGGCTTCCTCGACGCCCGGCGACATCGACCCCGCACCGGTCCACCGCAGGAGCGCGAGCGTCCCCTCGAAGAGGATCACCATCGTCAGCCCGACGATGATCGGAGCCATTCCGGTCGGGTCGGGACTGAAGAAGAAGGCGATCGTGAGGAAGCCACCCCAGAAGTAGAGGCGGCGCGTCTCCAGCCAGCGCCGCGTGGTCACGCCCATCATGATCGCCAGCATGACGAACAGCGGGATCTGGAAGATGAAGGCGAACATCCCCAGCATCATCACCATCAGGTTGAACGTCTCCGAGAGGCCGAAAGCGATGGCCGCAGCCCCCTCCGAGTAGTAGAGGAAGTACGTGAAGATGGCGGGCAACACCAGCAGGAAGGCGAAGGCGACGCCGACCGCCGCGAGCACCAGACTCGTCGGTACCGCCGCGAGGTAGTATTTGCGTTCGCGCGGGAACAGGCCCGGGCGCATGAAGAGGTACGTCTGGAAGACGAACACCGGCAAGGCGAGGATAAAGCCCGCCAGCGTCGCCACCTTCAGCCGTGCGAGCATCAGCGCGAGCGGGTGATACACCCGCGGACAGGCGGAGTCACCGACCGACGCGCTCGCTCCGGTCGGCGGCGGACACTGCGAGGCCGCACCGGGCAGCAGCGAGAACCACAGGAAGTTGATGAGTCGATCCGCGAAGGGGAAGGCGACCGCCGCGACGGCGGCCATCACCAGCAGGATGACGCCCAGCCGGCGGACCATCTCCTCGATGTGTGCCGTCAGCGGCATCTCCTGGTCGTCCGGCGCACCGGGCGTTCCCGTCGCCCCGCCGCTGGGTGGATCGGGCGGATCGCCCGGCTGGCCACCCACGCCGCTGGGCACGTCGATTTCGTCCGGGTCGCCGTCGTCCGGTACCGGTGTCGGCTCGGCCCCGGTCGGTCCCGTCCCCTCGACTGATTCTTCCCCCGGCACCGTCACCTGACTGTACTCCGACCCAGTGGCCTCCTGTTCGGGCTGGTCCACTGGCTCCTCGTCCGGGGTGTCGGCGTCGTCCGCCGGTGGCTCGGGGCCCTCGCTGTCGCCGTTCGGGCTGGGTCCCGAGTCGCCGTCGCTCATTCTGCGTCGGTTTTGCCCGTGGGGTATTGTAAGCCTTCTTTTCCCGCCGGCCGTCAGGCGAACGGACCGGCTGGGCGGCCCCGCTGACCGTTTCATAAAGGTTGATAACCGCCAGTCGGTAAGGTCCGGCACGACAATGTCCGGGGCCGTCGACGACGATGCCCGTGAGAGCCTCCAGAGCGGTCGGGAGACGCTCGGAGCGATGCTTTCCTCGGCACAGTCCGACCTCCAGAAGGTGTTCATCGTCGCCGTCGTCGGCCTCATGGGGACCATCTACCTCCTGCGCGAGTTCGTCTGGGAGATGCTCAAACGGGACCTGTTCTCGATGATGCCCCCGTTCGTCCGCGAGGAGACCTCAGTCGTCGCCATCACGCCCTTCGACGTGATCCTCCTGCAGGTGAAGATCGGACTCGTCGTCGGCCTCCTGCTGGCGATCCCGCTGTTCATCTGGTACTCGCGGGACGCGCTCCGACAGCGCGGCTACTGGCCCGGCGAGCGGGTCGCCCGCTGGAAGTTCGCGACTGTCCTGTTGCTCTCGCTCGTCTTGCTGGCCGCCGGCGTCTCCTACGCCTACGAGCTGTTTTTCCCGCTGATGTTCAACTTCCTGGCGACCAACGCCGTCCAGGTCGGGTTCAAGCCCACCTACTCCATCGTCAAGTGGGCGCAGTTCATCTTCCTGCTGACCGTCTCGTTCGGACTGGCCGCCCAGCTCCCGCTGGTGATGAGTGCGCTGTCGTACACCGGAATCGTCCGCTACGAGACCTTCCGCGACAAGTGGCGCTACGCGGTGCTGGGCATCTTCGTCTTCGGCGCGCTGTTCTCGCCGCCGGACCCGTTCACCCAGGTCATGTGGGCGCTCCCGCTCATCCTGCTGTACGGGATCAGCCTCCAGATGGCGAAGTTCGTCACCATCGCCAAACGCTCCAGCAGTCGCGTCGACGTGGGCGGCGTCCTCCGCGAGCGGTGGAACGTCCTCGCCGGGGTCGCCTTCCTCTCGCTCGTCGGCGTCTACGCCTTCTTCGCCCGCGGCGGCATCGACCTGCTCAACCGCGCGCTCGGGCGGCTCCCCGCCGACTACCGTGTTCAGGTCGCGACCCTGGGCGAGGCGACCGGGCTCCCGAACGAGACGGCGGCCGCCGTCGCCGCCGTTCTCGCCGCGCTGGTCGTGACAGGAGTCGTCCTGTTCTCCCTCCTGATGAAGGCCCTGAGCGAGGCCGACCGGGCGTTCGGCGGGACGGCCGCGCCCGCCAGCGCCGGGTCGCCCACGCAGATCGACGTTTCGGAACTCACTGCCGGAGCCGTCCGGGCCGCGCCACCGGAAGTGTTCCATGAGATGAGCGAAGAGGAGTCCGTCGCGCTCGCCCGGGAGGCGATGGACGACGACAACCCGGAGAAGGCCCAGGCCATCCTCGACCGCTTCGACGACGAACAGGAGGCACAGGAAGCCGAGGGCGAGGGCGACGCGGCGGCAGCGGCCGGCGGTGCTGCCGCGGGCGCGGCCGCCCAGGGCGACGGGGGCGAGGGCGGCACCGCGGCCGGGACGGCCGCCGGCATGATGAACGCCTTCACCGAAGACGAGACGACCGAGGAGGACATCGGCGGCTACTACTACGACGTGGCCTTCATCCTGGAGTCGCTGACCTCCAAGGCGTTCCGCATCGTTGGCCTGTTCATGCTCGTGCTCGGCGGCTCGTTCGTCTGGCTCTACCAGGGCGGGATCCGGCGCATCAAGGACACCTTCTTCGGCCAGATGCCCGCCGGCCTCCAGCCGGACGTCGAGATCGTCACGCTCCACCCCGTCGAGGCGCTCATCTTCGAGATCAAGTTCTCGACGTTGCTGGCGGCGGTGGTGACGGTGCCGCTGGTGCTGTACTACGCCTGGCCGGCGCTGAAAGAGCGCGGCCTCGTTCGCGGTGACCCCAGGGTCATGCTCGTCTGGGGCGGCTCGCTGATCCTGGGCGTCATCGGCGGGAGCATCGTCGGGTTCCTCTACGTCGCGCCCACGATCATCTCCTGGCTGGCGGCCGACGCGGTCCAGTCGAACATGGTGATCGCCTACCGGATCAACAACTTCGGCTGGCTGGTCATCTACACGACCGTCGGCATCGGCTTGCTCGCGGAGATTCCCGTCTCGATGGCGCTGTTCCACGTCGGTAACGTCGTCTCCTATCACACGATGCGCAGCTACTGGCGACAGGTGGTCGTCGTCGTCTTCGCCGTCTCGGCGCTGGTCTCGCCACGGGGCGTGTTCACGATGCTGATGTTGGCCGTCCCGGCGACGGCGGCCTATCTGGCCGGGCTGTTCCTGCTGTGGGTCATCACGCTCGGCGGCCGTCGTGGTCGGCCGGAGCCGGCGGGGACGACCGCCGACTGATGGGCTGGCTCACCGGCCGAACAGCCACGTCCGCATGGAGAGCGTCTGTTGTCGCGAGATTTCCTCGGGGAGGCTCCGACTGAGCTGGCCGAAGTTGAGCACGGTGACGAGGAAGACGCCGCCGAGGGTGTTGCCCAGCAGGACTGGAATCACGAACTCCCACAGGCCGACGAGCAGGCGCTCCTGGCCGAGGAACACGAGGTAGGCGACGTCACAGACGCTGACGACGACGTGGTACAGGCCAGTCACCGGAATGGTGTAGATGACGATGTACACCAGGAACACGCGCGCGAACGAGTCGCGGACGGCGTGTTCGAGCCAGACGACGCCGGCGACGAGCCACCCGGCGAAGACGGCCTTGAAGAGGAGGTCCCACCACGGCGTCTCGATGCCGGCTTGCCCGATTTCGGTCGCGCTCGCCGCAGTCGTCGCGTCGAACACGCCGGTGTTGGCCAGGACGAACGCGCCGACGGCCGCCCCGGAGACGTTTCCCGCGAGCACGAGTACCCAGACGCGTACCACTGCAGGGACACTGCACACCCGGGTCAACGCGAGCGTTACGGGCGTCAGCGTGTTCTCCGTGTACAACTGGTAGCGGCCCATGATGATGTAGAGAAAGCCCAGCGGGTACAACAGCGGACTGACCAGTCCCGTCGGGTCGGGGGCGGCGGCTCGCACCGTCGCGTACCCGAAGAAGGTGACCGTGATCGCCAGGCCGGCGGACAGGCCGCTGAGGTAGAGGGCTCTCCGTCGGGCGCTGATTTCGTGGAACGCCGTCAGTACGACCCGGTGGAATATCTCGTCCGTGGAGAACCGGTCGGGAACGACGTCTCCGTATGCCGGCCCACGGCCACCGGGGAGGTCGTCCCGGCCGGTGGCCGGGCTGTCGGTGTCGTCGCCGCGGTCGGACCCAGGGCTCATGTTCCCCGAGTCCACGTTCTCGCCAATCAAACTACGCCGCGACCGCTCGAGGCTGCCGGTCCGGTGACGCGCCCACTCTCTGAACCGACCCGCATCCAGTCGTCTCTACTCCGTCCGCAGTGCGCGAACACCGTTTACACAGGCGATACCCATGTTTCGGTATGCCCGACGATGGTTCCGACGGCGATTCCCCCGATGCAGACATCGCACACCGACGAGTATCGACGGATCCGGACGAGGCCGACTACGAGTTTCTGGAACTCGTCGCCGAACTGGAAGGGTGTGACGTGACGGCCCTCCCGCCGATGCATCCCCGGATCGACGACATCGTGAGCGAGGTGTTCTCGGACCCGCCCTCGGCGGACGCACAGGTCGAGGTCCAGTTCTCCTACTTCGGCTACCGGGTCGAGATGGACCAGGCCGGCAACGTCTCGCTGATGCGGATCCCCCGGTGAGGTCCGGCTACGGTCAGCGTCGACGCGACAGCGACGAATCGGCTACTGTTGCGTATCGCGCAGGATCAGCGGCTCGATAGCCAGCGTTCGCTTCGCGACCGTGAGAATCCGGAGGAGGTAGGAGACGAACAGCATGAACGGCGCGAGCGTCACCGCAAAGGCACCGCCGACGACGAGGACGATGTGATCGAGTCCCAGCGTGCTCCCGGGGAACGTGCCCCCGTCGACCACGGCGGCCATGATTCCGGCGACGGCCAGTGCCGGCACCGCCGCATAGAGGATCAGCTGCGAGAGGTCGATCAGCGCCCACTGGAAGTACAGCGTCTTGACGTGCTCGCGAGCCGGGCCGAACATCGACAGCGCCGTTTTCAGTTCGTCGAGCAGCCCGTGTTGGTCCTCGGAGAGCGTCCCCTCGTACTCGTTGTCGATGCGCTCGACCATGTATATCTTCCAGCTGTAGTTGAAGTTCAGCGCGGCGAACAGCACGTCGAACGAGCCGAACTGTGCGCCGTCGAGATGGTCACGAACGATGTCGACGTTTCCGACGACGCTGTCGGCGAACTCGTCGACCTCCGTCCGGAGGGCGTCGTCGCCGGTTCCGGCGACCGAATCCCGGAGCGCCTCGGCTCGCTGTGCCGTCACGCCGAGTATCTCGCGGAGGTACTCGGCCGGGTCCGTGGGGCTGGGGGCGCCGATCAGCTCTTCGGTGAAGTCCCGTGCGTCCATCGAGCTGCTCATCCGCTCGCGCTGGTCGCCGAGCGGCCCGTTCTCCTGGCTCAGGACGAGCTGTCCGATCGTGACGACGAGCGTCGTTCCGGTCACGATCACGGTGATCATCGTCGAGAACAGCGTCTCGATGACGTCCTCGGACGCGACCTGCTGTGCGAACGGCGGTGAGAGACCGGCGACGACGATCACGAACGCGACGAACACGGCACCGGTCAGGATCCCGGTGAGGAACAGCCGGTTGACGCGCAACAGGATCCAGAGTTTCGTCCGACTCTCGCCGGCGCGCTCGCGCATGGTGTTGGCCGTGCTAACGTCCGTGTCCTCGGCCATGCTCACTCACCCGTCCCTGCCGGTCGCTTGAACACGAGATACTTCGTCCCGCCGCCCTCGTACTCGATCGTGCTCACGAGCTCCCAGCCGTCCGCACCCAGCTCGTTCAGCTCTGTTTTCGGGTCCGTCGCCTCCTTTTTGACCTCGTCGCGCGGCGGACGGAGCGTCTCGTACTCCCAGCGGGTGGGTTCGGGCATCGCCCTCTAGTTGGTGCTACTGTCCCCTAACGTCGGTGGCTACGCGTGTCGACGTGTCGAATCACGGGTGTTGTGCTCCCCACCTCACCGGAGTCGATGGCCCCGTCCGCGGAGCCGCTCGCGCAACCGTTCTACGGCGTGTCCGATCTTGCGCCGCGCGAGGGAGTGCTGCCTGGCGGGCAGATCACTGTCCGCCAGCCAGCGACGCATCGTCGTCGCGCCCGATTTCCGACGGATGTCGACCTCGTCGGCGTGTTTGAGCGGGTGTCGCAGCCAGTTGCACTCGTCGTGGGCGTACACGTCGGTTCGATCCGGCCGAGTCGCGAACAGGACGACGTGGAGCTGTCGCTCGGCGAACGGCCCGGATCGGTACGCCCAGCTCCCGTCGGTGCTGCTCCCCGTCGGCGTGTAGTGGAACATGCTCAACGGGTCCCACGTGAAGCCGCCGGCTTCGAGCGCTGCGGCGACCTCGTCGTGCGGGCGGTGGACGGTCGCGACGTACCCGGACGGGTACACCTGCGTGGTCGGCTGTCCGACGACGCCGGTCAGTCGGTTGAGAACCGGTCCGAGCCGCTGGCGGAACCGGCGCATGACGTTCGACTGGATGGGTGTGTTCACAGTTACCACTGCCTAAAGGACGGGCGCGACGAGGATACGTGTTGCCCGTCGCCGAACCGGTGGCCCTGGCGCGGGAAGCGACCCACACCGCGACCAGTGGAGGCGTGAGCGGTGACTGCGTTCGTGTAGCTTTTTATCGGATGCTGCAAATATGCACGTGAGAATACTATGGGAGCACTGAGTATCCGGGGACGGCGTCTCGTCGATCGACCGCATGGAACGGAAACGTACCGCTCGGAGGTGAGTCTGGGATGCCGAAAATAAGCGTGGAGGTGCCTCAGGAACTCCTGGACGACCTGGACGACCACGTCGGCGGCGACGGGAAGTTCGTCAACCGCAGCGAGGCTATTCGGGCCTCGGTTAGGAAGACGCTGGACCAGTTAGACGAGATCGACGCCCGCCACGGCAGGTTAGACGATGAGCAGTGACCACCCGACGGTCGCGCAGGTCGGCCTCGTCTCGCTGTTCGTCACGGCGCTGGTCACCGCCCAGGTAACCGCCTCGAAGGTGCTGGCCTTCGGGTTGCCCTTCTCGCTGCCGGTCGCCGGCGAGGCGCTCGTGTTGCCGGGCGCGGCGCTGGCCTACGCGGTCACCTTCTTCGCCTCGGACTGTTACACCGAGCTGTACGGGAAACGGGCCGCACAGGTCGTCGTCAACGTCGGCTTCTTCATGAACTTCGTCCTCCTCCTGCTGGTCTGGTCGACCATCGCCGCACCGGTCGCGGGCAACTCCCCGGTCGGCGCGGGGGCCTTCCAGCAGGTACTGGGCGCGAGCACGGGCGTCGTCGTCGCGAGCCTTTTGGCGTATCTCGTCAGTCAGAACTGGGACGTGATCGTCTTCCACCGCATCAGGGAACTGACCGACGGCGACGCGCTGTGGCTCCGCAACGTCGGGTCGACGGCGACGAGCCAACTGCTGGACACGGTCATCTTCGTCACGGTCGCGTTCGTCGTCTTCCAGGGCGTTCCCCTGGAACTGGCCCTCTCACTGATGGTCGGGCAATACCTGTTCAAACTGCTGATCGCGGTCGTGGACACGCCCTTCGTCTACCTCGTCGTCGCGGCGGTCCGGTCCCGGAACGCAGATCTGGCAGAACCCGCGGTCGCGGACTAGTTGACCGGCTGGGCGAAGGCGTACTTGGGTTTCACGTCGTCGACGCGCACTTCGACGGTCTCCCCCTCTTCGACGCCGGAGACGAACAGGGTGAAGCCCTCGACCTTGGCGATGCCGTCGCCCTCGCTGCCGATGTCCTCGATGGTCACTTCGACGGTGTCGCCCTCGCTGACGGGCGCGGTCAGGCGGTGTTTCCCGACCAGATACAGCTCCGAGGAAGAGTCACGAGAGGCGTCCGGGCGGACTTCGCGGACGTACTCGAACTCCGAATCGATGTCCTCCTTGAGCGGGTCGACGTCCTGGCCGTCGAACACCTTGGCGGCGAAGTCGCCGCCGGTATCGAGCACGTCCAGTGCGACCTCGAAGGCCTGGCGGGCGAGGTGGACCGAGCGGGCGTGGTCGACGCTGTACTCGCCAGTCATGTTCGGTGCCATGTCCGAGAGCACGGTGTCGGCCTTGCCGACGCGCTCGACCACTTCGGCCTTGGTCTCCTCGTCGGTCATGTCGCCTCGGACGTACTCGACGGTCGCGTCCGGGTCCTCCAGGTCGTCGATGCGCTGGCGGTCGACGCCGACGACGGTGCCCCGAGAACCGACCTCCTCGGCGGCGACCTGGAGCCAGCCGCCGGGGGCGGCCCCGAGGTCGACGACGGTGCGGCCGTCGCCCAGCAGGCCCGTCGCCTGGTCGAGCTGTTTGAGCTTGTAGGCCGACCGGGCGCGGTACCCCTCCTGTTTGGCCCGGTTGTAGTACTCGTCTTTACCTGACATCGTTGCCTCGCAGACCCGGTCGCCGCGTGCCCGTCCGGGCGTCGCGGACGGAAACCGTTTGGTGCATACCTACCGAGAGACGGCCGACGCTGATAGGCGTGACGCACCTGCTCGGCGGCTTCGGGGGCGGTCGATGCCGATCAGCGACCCTCGATCCCGACGCCCTCGGCCAGCAACTCGTGGGACCGAAGCGCCTCGTCGTGGCCGTCGATCACGTGCTGGATCATCACCTCGTCGACGCCGACGCGGTCGGCGAGCTGATCGAGCAAGCCCGCGAGCGTTTCCGGACTTCCCGAAATCGCTCGCGGCCACTCGTCGTCGTCGAGCGTCGCCGGCGTCGGGTCGGGGACGCCGCCGAGTTCGTCGATGGCCTCCTCGACGGTCGGTCGCGTCCCGACGACGCCGCGCTCCATGCGCTTGTACGTGGCTTCGGCCACCGCGCGGCGCCGCGCGGCCTCCTCGTCGGTGTCGGCACAGACCGCGTTCACCGCGACTGCTCCCCGCGGCTCGTCGACTCCGCCGCCCAGGTTCGAGCGCTCGAAGGTCTCGCGGTACTCCTCGAAGGCGTGGGTGGCGAACTGCGGGCGGATGAACGCCGCGAAACAGAAGCGCAGGCCGAGTTCGCCCGCGATGGCCGCGCTCGACGGGCTCGATCCGAGCACCCAGGGAACAGGCTCGTCCGCGCCCGACCGGGGAATCTCCAGGTCGCTGTAGGCGTGGCCCTCCGGGTAGTCGTCGTAGAGGTGGGTGACGACGGCCTCGATCTTCTCGGCGTGGTCCTCGTCGGGGTTCCGGACGCGCCGCTCCGTTTCGAGGGCGCGGTCGGCGGCCGGCGAGCCGTTGGCCCGCCCCAGTCCCGCGTCGATGCGGCCCGGTGCGAGCGCGTCCAGCGCGCCGAACTGCTCGGCGACCTTGAACGGGCTGTAGTGGTTGAGCAACACCGCCCCAGAGCCGAGGCGGATCGAGTCGGTCTCGGCGGCCAGATGCCCGAGCAAGACCTCGGGGGTCGTCCCCGCGAGCGTGCTGGCCATGCCGTGGTGTTCGGCCACCCAGAACCGCTCGAAGCCGAGGCGTTCGGCCTGCTGTGCGGCCTCGACGGTGTTCCGATACGCGTCGGTCGCGGTGCCGTCCTCGGGCACCGGCGAGAGGTCGACGGCGGAGAGTTTCACGGCCCCACTCCGGGCCTGGACGGGAAAACGGTTCGGCTACCCGAAGGTGTCGGGATCGATCCGCGCGAGCCGCATGGCGTTGCCGGTGACGCTGAGGCTCATTCCCATGTCCCCGACCACGACCGCGACGGCGACGCTCACCAGTCCGAGCGGGACGCCGACCGCCAACAGCGCTTTCACGCCGAGACTCGCCCAGATGTTCTGCCGGATGACGCCGTTTGCGGAGTGTGACAGCGCGTACAGGTACGGGAGCTTCCCGATGTCGTCGCCCATCAGCGCGATGTCGGCCGTTTCGAGGGCCGTGTCCGTGCCCGCCGCCCCCATCGCGACGCCGACGTCGGCGGTCGCCAGCGCCGGCGCGTCGTTGATGCCGTCGCCGACCATCGCCACCTCGCCGTCGGTCGCCTGCAGTTCCTCGACGGCGTCGACTTTCTCCTCCGGCAGGAGTTCGGCGCGGTACTCGTCGACGCCGACCTGTTCGGCGATGGCTCGGGCCGTCCCCTCGTTGTCGCCGGTCAGCATGACGACTCGCTCGACGCCCAGTTCGTGGAGGCGTTCGACGGCCCGCTTCGAGGCCGGCCGCACCTCGTCGGCGATGGCGATGGCACCCAGCAGGTCCGTCTCCGTCCCCACGAGGACGACCGTCTTGCCCGCCTGCTCCAGGTCGTCGAGCGTCCCCGCAGGGAACGCGCCGTCGCCGGGTTTCACTGCACCCGCCTGGGCGGCCCCGCCGTCGGTCCTGTGCGACCGTGAGAGGTCGAAGCCAAGTTCTTCGAACAGCTTCGGCTTCCCCGCGTAGTAGGACTCGCCACCGTCCGAGTCCGACGAGCCTCCGGCTTCGCCGGAGACGCCGATCTCGCCGCGGATGCCCCTCCCGGTCAGGCTCTCGAAGGCCGACGGCTCCGGGATGTCGGTCACGCCGGCCGCCTCGGCGCGGGCGAGGATCGCCTCGGCGATGGGGTGTTCACTGCGTCGCTCGATCCCGGCGGCGTAGCGCAGGAGCGTCGCTTCGTCGGTGTCGCCGACCGGCACGACGTCGGTGACCGCGAGTTCGCCTTTGGTGAGCGTGCCGGTCTTGTCGACGGCGATGGCGTCGACCTCACCCATCGCTTCGAGGTGGTTGCCGCCCTTGATGAGGGCGCCGTTCTTCGCGGCGCTGGTGATGCCCGAGACCACCGAGACGGGCGTCGAGATGACGAACGCACAAGGACAGGCGATCACCAGCAGGGTGAGCCCGCGGACGAACCACGTCCCCCAGTCGCCGGCGAAGGTGAGCGCGTACCCGGCGACGCCGACCGAGACGGGGTCGGCGATGACCAGCGGCGGGACGGCGGCGGTCAGGATCGCCAGCACGACGACTGTGGGCGTGTAATAGCCAGCGAACCGGTCGACGAACTGCTCGGTGTCGGTCTGTTTGGCCTGGGCCCCCTGGACCATCTCGATGATGCGCGAGAGCGTCGAGTCGCCGGCGGTCGAGGTGACCTCGACTTCGAGATAGCCGCCCTCGTTGATCGCGCCGGCGAACACCTCGTCGCCCGCGGTCTTGTCGACGGGGACGCTCTCGCCGGTGATCGGTGACTCGTCGACCGCGCTCTCCCCGTCCAGGACCGTGCCGTCGAGCGGGATCTTGTCGCCGGGACGGACGATCACGGTCTCGCCGACCGCGACGTCGTCCGCCGGGACGGTCAGTTCCTCGCCGTCACGACGAACAGTCGCCTCGTCGGGCGACAGCTCCATCAGTTCACGCAGGGAGTCCCGCGCCCGGTCCATCGCGTAGTCCTCCAGCAACTCGGCGATGCTGAACAGGACCGCCAGCGTGGCGGCTTCGACGAAGTAGCCGATCCCGGTGGCGGCGATGATGGCCGTCCCCATCAGCAGGTCGATGTCGAGGCTCAGATTCTTCGCCGAGTAGTACCCCCCGCGGACGACGGGATAGCCGCTGGCGGCGACGGCACCGAGGAACAGCGCGTCCGCGAGCGTCAGCGAGATGCCGAGGACGCTCGCCACGTCGGGGTTCGATCCCGTCAGGACGAACTCGAAACCGAGGCCGAGCGTGACCAGGACCGCCCCGATCCAGGTCTTGATCGCCCGGGGGCTCGTCCACACCTCCGCCGGCGGCGCGACCTCGACGCCGTCGGTCGAGTCCTCGTCCTCCGAGTCGCCGTCGCCGGTCCCCGCCACCTCGTAGCCGGCGTTCTCGATGGCGGCGATCACGTCGCCCTCGTCGACGCGGTCGGAGTCGTACGTGACGGTGGTCTTCCCGGTGGTCGGCTGGAGCGTCGTGTCGACGACGCCGTCGACGCGGCTCAGGCTCTTGTCGACTTTCCCCGCACAGGACGGGCAGTCCATCTCGGGGACGACGAGGCGGGCCGTCAGCTCCCCCTGGGCGTCGCCCCCGCCCGCCCGGTCCCTGGCGGCTGATTCGTCGGTCATTACCCGAAACTAGGGCTATCAACTCGATAAGTCTTCGTTGGAATTTTCCAACTCGACGGCTCCTCACAGTGAGGGGGTCGGATCGGTCGGGCCGTGGGTCTTGGCGGCGTGGCGTTTCGCCAGGTGTTCCTCGGCCCGTCGGAGCCGATAGGTGAGCGTCGACCGTGGCACGTCGAGGTGGTCGGCGAGTTCCGCGACGTCCACTTCCCGGGGCGACTCGTAGTAGCCGTGTTCGACGGCGGCCAGGAGCGCGGCCTCCTGCTCCGGGGCGAGGTCGGCCGGTCCGGCACTCGGGTCGCCGGACGGGGTCGTCTCCGCCGCCCGCAGCATCTCCATCCGGGCGCAGTCGCCGACGGCCGCGTCGAGTTCCTCGAAGAACGCGCTCACGTCGCCGTCGCCGGCGTGGATCACGCGCCACGTGTAGTGACGCCCCTCGTGGCGCGTCTCGAACAGCACGCCGTCGCCGAGGTGTTCACGAGCCATGTGAGGCACCGACGCGCAGGTCGGCGTGCGCTCCCAGTGGGTGTAGAGGACCAGCGTGTCGTCGGTGTGGTCGAGCACCTCCGTGGTCTGGGTGGCACCGCAGTCCTCGATGGCGAGACAGTCGGCGTAGTAGTCGCTGTCGAAGAAGGCGGCCTCGACGTCGTCGAGCGCCTCGGGCGTGCCACTCGCGTGGTCGACGCGCCAGAGGTGCTCGGTGGTGGCGTGCAGCGAGAGCGAGCGGATCCGGGCCTCGGGGTGGTCGGCCAGCGCGTCGGCCACCCGGTTGAACCCCGGCTCGTATTCGAGAGCGAAGACGAGTTCGCGCATACGGTCGCTACGAACTGACCGGATATAATCCAGTGGGACGGACCGACCTAGTACTTCGAGAAGTTGCTGTCGGGGTAGATCTCGCCGTCGGCCACGTCGATCACGTCCAGGTCGGCCAGGTGTGCGAGTCGCCGCTCGGCGAGGTCCTTGTCGATGCCCAGCTCGGCCGCTCGGGTCAGGACCGCCTGGCGGGTCGGCACGGAGACGAAAAAGCCGTCGCTGTCGGTCTCGGTCGTCTCGGCGACGATGGCTTTCAGAACCGCGGCGGCGCGGCGGCCCTCCGAGGTGCGGTCGCGTTCGTCCCACTGGATAGTGAGAGAGCCGTCGTCGTTGACGTGTTCGACGACGAAGCCGTCGGGGAGCTCTTCCGTGACGGCGGCGACGAGTGCCGCGCGGTCGAGCCGGGCGCGGAGCGTCTGCTGGGTCCCGTCCCGGGAGCGGTCGTCGACCTCGACTGCGACGCCGGTTTCGGCGGCGGCCGTCTCGACGGTGTCGGCGAGTTCCTCGCCCACGTCGTCGAGGACGGTCCGTTTCTGCCTGCGGAACTCCCGCTCCTTGTCGTCTAAGACCTCGTATCGTTGCATCCGCTCGTGTGTCGTTTCCGCGTCCGCCTCCTCGTCCATGGGGGCGCTACGAGCCGCTGACAGGATAACTCTACTCCCTGCGTCGGTGGGCGAGCCACCCGCCGCCGAGCAGTCCGGCCAGCGCCCCGCCGATACCGAAGCCGGGGCCGAAGACACCGGTATCGCCGTCGTCGCCGTCCCCCTGCTCGGCTGCCTCCGTCGGCGTCTCCTCGGCGTAGTTCTGGGGGGTGAACGGGCCGCTGCCCCCCGCGTTAATCTGTTCGATCTCGATGCCGACGTAGTTCTCCGAACACCGCGTGGCGTTGTTGACGACGTAGAGCGCGCCGCCGGGGATCGACCGGTCGTTGGAGACGTACAGCGACGTCCGGTTCGCTCCCTGGGCGTTCGCCTTGCGACCGATGAGCCAGATGTCGTAGGCCAGGGACTCCTCGGGCGGCCAGGTCGGGTAGTCGCAGTTGTCCGACACCGTGGCATCGAGGGGGTCCATCCGCGAATCGACGTGGATGAAGAAGCCGGGGAGGACCTCGGCGTCGAACTCCGGGATGTCGACGATGACTGCGGGGGTGGTCACACCCTCTTCCTGCCGTGCGGCCGCCGTGCCGGGAACCGCGACCGAGCCGATTCCCGCACTGAGGCCTGCACCGAGCCCTCTGAGCACTGCTCGCCGAGACGGAACCGAACCTGTCGGTGCCATTGGGGCCGGTCCACCGCTCTCCCGGCTAAGGGTTCGGATTCTCGTGGGTAACTGGCCTGCAATTCTCGTGTGGTGACTGAGAGTCGGGGACAACTGTGTCCATGCTGGCCCGCCGTCGAGACGTGGGCCGCCACGGTTGGGCAAGCGATCGGCCGGAACCGACAGGTCCCTTGCCGTCGTGCGCGTACGCGAACGGAAAGACGGGACTTTTTAAGAGATGGGGGCGTAGCCGATTCCAAGATGTTCAACGCCATCGTGAGTGCGGACACGCTCCGGACGACGCTGGACTCCGTGAGTGTGCTGGTGGACGAATGCAAGATCCACCTCACGGAGGACGGCATCGAGATCCGGGCGGTCGACCCGGCCAACGTGGGGATGGTCGACCTCCGACTCGACGCTGCGGCCTTCGAATCCTACGAGACCGACGGAGGAACTATCGGCGTCAACCTCTCCCGACTCGAAGAGTTCGCGGGAATGGCCGACGCCGGCCAGCTCATCCAGCTCGAACTCGACGAGGAGACCCGCAAGCTCCACGTCCAGATCGAGGGTCTCGAAGGCACCCTGGCGCTGATCGATCCCGACTCCATCCGCCAGGAACCGGACCTGCCGGACCTGGACCTGCCCGCCAACGTCGTCCTCGAGGGGAAAGACATCGACCGCTCGGTCAAGGCCGCCGACATGGTCTCGGACCACATCGCACTCGGCGTCAACGACGGCGAAGACGTGTTCTACGTCGACGCCGAGGGCGACACCGACGACGTCCACTTCGAACTCGGCCGCGACGACCTCATCGACCTCGTCGCGGGGGAGGCCCACTCGCTGTTCTCGCTGGACTATCTCAAGGACATGAACAAGGCCATCCCGAAAGACGCCGAGATCGAGATGGAACTCGGCGAGGAGTTCCCCGTCAAGATGCACTTCGACATCGCCGAAGGCGAGGGAACTGTAACATATATGTTAGCCCCGCGCATCCAGAGCGAGTGATACCAAAGGCTTAGTTCGCTTCTCGACAAGTCCGCACGATGAGTGAGTCTGACGGGAGAGATCCCGAGGAGCCGAGTCCCGACCTGGACCCCGAGGAGTCGGTTCGGGAGGCCGTCGAACGTTCCCGGAGCGGCGCGCCGGCGGTCGGACGCGTCGTCCGCGACCGCTTTTCCTCGGACGAAGTGTTCCAGCGGATCATCGCGGCCGCCGACGAAGAGATCACCTCCGGGAGTCGCGAACTGTTCTTCAGCGCCCTCGCGGCCGGCTTCGCGATCACGATCACGTTCATGCTGTACGTCTCGCTGACCGCCACGACGGGTGGCGATCCCGTGCTGAGCGCCATGCTGTACCCGCTCGGGTTCATCTACATCATCATCGGCGGCTACCAGCTCTACACCGAGAACACGCTCCCGCCGGTGGCGCTGACGCTCGAACGCCTGGCGAGCATCCCGGCGCTGCTGCGCAACTGGACGGTCGTGTTGTTCGGCAACTTCACCGGCGGTGCCCTGGGTGCGCTCGCGCTCGTGTTCGGCGGCGTCCTGTCGCCCGAAGCCGCGACGGTGGCGGCCGAGCTCGGGCACAAGGGCGTCGACACGGCCTGGTGGAGCCTCTTCTCGAAGGCCGCGTTCGCCGGCCTCATCGTCGCCGGGGTCGTCTGGGTCGAGTACGCCGCCCGGGACACGATCTCGCGGCTCGTCGTCGTCTACATTGCGTTCCTGTCGATCCCGCTGGGCGGTCTCTACCACTCGGTCGTCTCGTTCACCGAGATGATGTTCCTCGTGTATCTCGGCGAGCTCGCCGTCACGGTCGGTCTCGTGGAGTTCGTCCTCCCCGTGTTGCTGGGCAACACCATCGGTGGCGTCGTGCTGGTGACGGTCGTCAACTACTTCCAGACGACCGAACACCGGCTCGAATCGGCCCGGTTCGACGGTGCCGAACGGCAACTGTCGCTTTCGGAGTGGCTCTACGGTGGGTTCGTCGGCCGCTCGTACGTCCCGCTCATCGACACGGCCGAGGCGACCACACCGGACGAGAACGGCCCGTATCGGGTCGTCGTCCCCATCTCGAACCCCCGAACCGAGACGCAACTCGTCGAGTTCGCCTGCACGCTGGCGAGCCAGAAGGAGGAAGCCGTCGTCCACCCGGTCCACATCGTTCAGGTGCCCGAGCAGTCCCGTGGCTACGGAACCAGACAGAGCCGGCGCATCATCGATGAGTCCGACGAACTGATGTCGGGCATCCGCGACATCGCTGCGGAGTACGACGTCGAGTACGACAGTTCGACCGTGGTTTCCCACCGCTCGTTCGAGGAGATCTTCAATATCGCCCGTCGCAAGCGGGCCAATCTCGTGATGATGCAGTGGGGCGACGACCGGCTCTGGGGTGCGGCCCACGCCAACCGGTCGCTTTCCGACCTCACCAGGGAGCTGCCCTGTGATTTCCTCGTCCTCAAGAACCGCGATCTGGACCCCTCGCGCATCCTGCTCCCGACCGAGGAGGGGTACAACTGCGACCTGAGCGCCGAGATCGCGCGGACACTCCAGTCGGTCGCGGGATCGGAAATCTCCCTGTTACACGTCGTCGACGGGGACGACCAGCGGGAGGCCGGCGAGCGGTTCCTCGCCGACTGGGCCGACGGACACGACCTCGACGACGCCGTCCAGACGGTCGACACCTCCGGCGACATCGAGGGCGTCATCGCTCGGGAAGCCCGTGACCACACGCTGGTGATGCTCGGCGCGACTGAACGCGGCCTGCTCGCACGGCTCGTTCACGACTCGCTTACCTTCGACGTCGTCAACGACGTGGACTGCTCGGTACTGCTCACCGAGCGGGCGACGCCCCGCTCCCTGCGGGACCGCCTATTCGGACGACGCTGAGGGACGCGTCATGCGTGTGTCTGACGTACCGTTTTGTAGGTGGACCGACCATACTGGGGTATGCCGAGCCTCTCGGAGGCATACGACGGTCGACGCGGGGGAACCGACGGGCGGGACCCGCGCCGGGTGGCGCTCGGCGCTGGGGTGTCGCTCTGTGGTGCCGGCGCGCTCGTGACGGCGCTGCTGGTGGTGACGACGCCGCTCGCCGCCGTCTTCGGCGCGACCGACCCCCTGGCAGCGAAGCATCTCGCCGGCGTCCTCGCCGGACTCGGCGGGCCGGCCATCCTGCTGGGCGTCGTCGCTGTCCTCCCCTCGAAGCGCCGCCAGCAACTGGGCGTGATCGCCGGCGCGGCCATCGCGACGGCGGGCGTCTGGCTGTTCTCCTATGCCTACCCGTCCCGCTGGGTCCTCGCCGAGGACCCGCTGGTCTTCGAGACGGCTATCGTCTACTTCATCGGCGGCTTCGTCGCGCTGTGGTTCGTCTTCGTCGCGCTGGCGAACTTCCGGCGGCGCAACAACCCCCACGGCCGGGTCACGCTGGAAATCCAGCGGGAAGGCGAGACCCAGCGAGTCGAGGTCTCCCGTTCGGAGTACCGGGCGATGGTGGGCGACGGCGGCAGTGCCGACGACATCCTGACCGAACTCGACGAGCGTCGCGGGGAGTAACGTCGTTTCGAGGAGCGCTGTGGATTCAGCGACCGGGGCATGGTTGCGATTCCGGCATCACTTCGTCGTCCCGCGAGCAGTCGAACTGTTCACGACGTACGACGGGCTCGTATTCGATGATGCGACGCTCGTGGCATACATAGAACGCGAGGGCATCGAGCACCTCTGTTCGTTCGACGACGACTTCGACGCGATCGAGAACATCACTCGGCTAGAGAGCGCCGATAACCCGTACAATCAATCCACCTGTCTCGTCTTCGGGAGTGTGGCAGGTACTGCGTAGAGGCGCTGTGGTGACGAGCGGTTCATGTGATTTAGTATTCACACCTTTCAAACAAGTGGAAAACAGTCCATGCTGTGCTTACAACTCCGGGTTACGCAGTAACTGCTTGCTGAACGGTCGGTGCCGGGTCATCGGATAAGTGATGGAGGAGTTTCTCGGCTGGATCACACGTCGGAACCTGCTGAAGGGCAGTCGCTGCGGCGGAGCGAACGTCCGCGTCCGGATCCTTGACAGCCGGAGCGATCAACTTCGCGTACGCACTCGCCCGCTGCGGGTCCGACTTTGCGATCAATCCCAACGCTAGCGTCAACTCCTGCTGGGTCTGTGCGTCCTCACTTGCCGCTGCAGTCTTGGCAATCAGCTTCGCATACGAAGTACAGAGCTCCGGATGATCCCGTGAAAGCCACCGCAGGCAGATCGCAGTATTCCGGATCAGCTGGGTATCGTTCGTCTCTAACTGCTTCAGAAGCTTCTCAATAATCGTCTCCGGCGACTGTTCGAGTGCCTTCACCAGTTTCCCTGGCGAGCCGGCACAGACGTTCGCGAGGACGTCGGTCGCCGCCCGTCGGATCAACGGCTGCGAAGCATCGAGTTTCTCGAACGCAGTTCGAACCCCCTCCGCCGTGGGTGTTTCCGCAAGGCTGGCAAGACGCTTGAAGGATCGAAAGTCCAGTCGGGCGAGGATATAGCTGTGCGTGAGCGGTACGAACCCGAGCAGTACGAGCAGGAACCAGATCGTGGTTCCAGCTCCCTGGCCGACCGCCGATTGGACGACCGATCCGATCCCGAATGCAGCGATCCACAGGATGAAAAACTCGGTTGTGCCGCGGCGCTGCTCGAAGAAAAACGCCTTCGGGTTTCGGATGATATTTCGTATATTGTACGAGGCATCCCGGCTCATTTTCTGCCCGAAGTAAGCGTATATCGTGTACGGATGAGGGATCGGGAGAAACGTGACGGAGTTGGATTGGGATTGCGCTTTATTGACGCGGGTTTCGAGGAAGCGGCGTCGGTGGCTATCGACATATCGTCGATATACCTGACGGAGCATTTAGACGACCTTTTGACGATGTGAAAGTTGAATCTTTAGGATTGCGACAAGAACAGCGGAATCACGGACCGAATGGCTCCGGTGAGTCCTTGAGAGCTACAAATTCACCCAGTGGTGTACCCGGGAAACAGACGCCCTCAAAGTCACACTTTCTCTGATTCGCTGTGGAGGGGAAGTATACCCCACTTCGGACTGGCGCCGAAACTATTATTCCATAACTTAATTTACTGTATTAATATATTTGAGCTTATAGTTCGTACACGCAGTGAGCAGCCGAGCACCGAGCATCCGTGGCGCAACGCGCCGCGGTTCACCGTCAGTGCATGCACTGACGAGCCTGCGTTCCTGTGGGGCACTCATGGGCCTCCGGCCCGCTCGCTCGTGGCGGCTCCGCCACCACGTGACTCACCCCGACACTGCCGGAGCGGGCGAAGCCCGCGGAGGCAGCCTTTTTTAGCGTAGATTTTTTGGAGTCATGCGGGACCGAAGGTCCCGCTGACCATGCGAACGGGCCTCCGGCCCGTGAGCAGAGAGTGGTGCGCTTCGCGCACCCGACGAGAAAAAGGTACTCGAACACCGCCGGGTTTATTCTGACTGGGTCGCAACCCTGTGTCCGATGAAGGCGCTCCACGCCCGGTACCCGTTCCTGTCGGGAGCTCGGGAGGCTGTCGAGTCCGCAGGCGTCGATCTGGCGACGCTCGTCGCCACCGAGGACGAGATCGTCGAACGCGGGCTGGAGCGCATCGAGTGGGCCATCACCGAGGGGACAGTCGGCGAGCAACACCGACGGACGCGCGTCGAACTGCTCTCCTATCCGGTCGCCCGCGTCCTCGTCTCGCTGGTCGATCAGCACATCCTCCTGCGGCGGTACAGTCGCGCTGAGGCAAAGAGTGCCCACGAACGCTTTTCCGAGGAACTCTCGACGACCACGGAGTTCCAGAGTACCCGGACCGAGCGACTCGAACTCGACACCTTGCTCGCCGAGTTCGAGATGCGGGACAGCGTCCGGGAGGTCGGGCCCGACGGCGACGGGGAGTACCGCGTCGACGTGGGGACGTATCTCGAACACGCGGCCGGCGAGTGGGGCGACGAGTGGCGGCTAGTCAACCGCCCGCTCGCGGACGGTCAGGTCCCCGTCGACGAGGGCGAACTGCTGGTCTTGCTCCGGCAGGCCGTCGAGGCGCGCGTGACCGACGGACTGCCGTTCGAGGTGCCCGACGCCATCGCCGAGGAACTCACCGAGGAGGTCGAGCGCATTCGCGAGTTGCTCGACGACCTGGACCTCACACGGGAGATCGATACGGTCGTTCCCGACCTGTTCCCGCCCTGTATGAAACACCTGTTGGACAAGGTCCAGAAGGGCGAACACCTCGAACACCACTCCCGATTCGCCATCGCGGCCTTCCTGACGAGCATCGGGATGACGACCGACGAGATCGTCGAGTTATTCGAGGTCAACCCGGGCTTCGGCGAGGAACAGACCCGCTATCAGGTCGATCACATCCGCGGCGCGACGAGCCCGACCGAGTACTCGACGCCGGCGTGTGCGACGATGCAGTCCTACGGCGACTGCATCGGCAAAGACGACATCTGCGAGGACGTCATCAACGAATCGCACCCGCTGAACTACTACGAACACCGGATCGAGCAAGCCGACGACGAGGAACTCGAAGACTGGCGCGAAGACGGCGAGGACGGAGCGGAGGACGAGAGCGGAGCCGCCGACTGATACGGACTTCTGTAAGTCAGTTCGGTATCGACCGCCCGTCGTCGGGCGGTCGTACCGGTAGCCAGTTACAACAGGCCGTCTGAGTTACTCTTTCGAGGCGAACCAGAAGCCGACGCCGGTCATCACGAGCACGAACAGCACGATGGCACCGACCATCGCGAGGCCGCCGGTATCGGAGAGCGCGCCGCTCGAACCGAACTGTAAACTGACGAGGGCGACAGCGCCGATGAAGACCAGTACGGCGACGAACGAAACCGCGGCCTCGACGACTGTCTCCCGGTCGATTTCCATGTCCGCGGCTTTCCCCGGCCCGTGCAAAAGGGCTTCGATGCCTCCGCGTTCGACCCCCGGGGCCGAGCGGTTTAGGACCCTCCAGCACCTACGTTTCGACTGGACGCACCCGAACACAGCCGCGTCCTGAGCACTATGTCACACGCACGTTCACCGAAAGTTGCACTCGCACCGGACCTCCGCGAACTCGACGAGCGGGCCGTCCGCGCCTGGACGGAACCGATGGCGGTCACGCCGCTGGGCGGCGGCGTCTATCGCGTCGACACACACGAGGACCACAGCTACAGCGTCGACGTTCCCGGGCAACGCTGCACCTGTCCGGACCACCGCTACCGCGGCGCACAGTGCAAACACCTCCGCCGCGTCGCCATCGAAATTACGCAGGAACGGGTCCCCGCTCCCGGCAAGCGCGAGGCGGACTGTGCCGTCTGTGGGCGGGAGTCGTTCGTCCCCGAGACGGCCGACCCGCCGCTGTGTGACGACTGCCGGCTCGAACCCGACGACGTTGTTCGTGACTGGGAAACCGGGGACCGACTGGTGGTCACCAGAGTCGTCCCCGAGCGCGCGGACGAGTACGTCATCGAATCGGTCGGAACGACTGTCGCCGACTACGAAACGAACGAGGGATACCCCGCGGACGACCCCGTGGTGGAGGTGACGTATCTCGGTGACGCGGCCCAACGGGACGAGCCCCGTACGTACGCCTTCCCCTACTCCCGCCTGGACCACGGCGAGGACGCCGCGCTGATCGACTAGAGCATCGCGACGGCGTCGTCGACGGAGATGTCGCCCCGGTCGAGGGCTTCGAGTATCTCGCGGACGTCACCGTCGTCTTCGTCCCCCTCGGCGGCCTCGGCGGCCTCCGCGAGGGTGACCTTCTCGGAGTCACCGACGAACTCCGCGAAGTCGACGCCCTCGGCGAGTGCCGTTTCCTTCTTGACGCGGTAGTTGCCGCCGTCGGTGGTGTAGAGGTCGCCCGGATGGAAGAAGTACCACTCCTCGCGGTCGAAGCGCACGCCGACGCGCGGTTTCGCGCCGAAGTTCTGGGCGAAAAAGAGCAGCGCCTCGATCTCGGCCCCGTCGAGATAGATCGGATCGCCCGCCGACGATTTGGCTTCGATGGCGTAGAACTGCTCGCCGTCGCCCGCCAGCACGTCCGGGAGTTCCCGCTCGGTCGCGCTCCCGCTGGCGGGTGCACGCATGACCGCGAACCCGGACTCGTCCAGGGCGTTGACGAGTTCCCGTTCTCGTCTGTCGCCCTTTCGGTTGCTCGACATACGGTCGGCTTGTGGGGGTGGGGGGAAAAGCCACACGGGAGCGCGGTGAAAGTGGACGGATCCGCTGCCACCGTCGACTCGATAGCGGCGTCGGGACGGGCGGCTCCCGGGGATCAGTCCTCGGTCGCCGGTTCCCCGTTGTGGCCCTCGAACAACTGTTCTAAGAGCCGCTTCTGGCCGACGCGGAGGTGCCGGTTGACCGTCGGCTGACTCACGTCCAGTATCTCGGCGACCTCCTCGCCCGTGCTCCGGCGGGGCCACTCGAAAAAGCCCGCGAGGTACGCGGTTCGCATCACCTCGCGCTGTCGGTCGGTCAGCGCGTCGAACAGCGAGGCCACCAGGTCCGGCTTGGTCCGTGCGGTCCGGTTCACGTTCCGCCGGCTCTGAAGCCGGACGGAGGGATGGCTGTCCTGGACCATCTCGACGAACTCGCGGACGTCCGTCGAGACGGGGACGTCGACGACGAGCGTGAGTTCCGTCTCGGTGGCGGCGATCGACCGCGGACTCGCGCCGTGACGAACGAGTTTCGCGACCAGCGTCTCGCCCGACACCGTCACGCCGAAGAGGCAATCTGTGTCCGACTCGTCGATCAGTCTGTAGTCCGTGACCGTCACGAGGTCGTCGAGGACCCCTTCGACGGCGGCTGCCTCCGCCCCGGTCGTCGTGAGAAACAGGCGCGTTCCCGCTGCCGAGTGGGCCGCGAGCCCCTCGTACTCGACGCTACAGTCGGCCTCTCGGGCGATCCGTGCGAACAGCGTATCCGCTTCCTCGGCCGCCAGCGTGAGTTCGACGAAGGTGTCGGTGTGCAGCGCCTGCCGGGTTTCGACGGCCGTGATCGAGTTGGCGATGTTCTCGCCCAGTTCGGCGAACACTGTCCGTTCGAGGTCGCCGAAGGCGTTCGGTTCGTCGGCATACACCGTGAGGACGCCGTAGAAGTACTCGTCGATCGCGAGCGGGACGCTGACGACCGACTGGAAGTCGTGTGCCAGGGCGGTCTTCCGCCAGTCCTCGCGCTGCAACGCCGAGACGACGTTTTCGACGACGACCGGGGCTTCGGTCTCGGCGGCGGTGATCGACGGGTCGGGGCTGTCGGCCCCCATCGTCAGCGAAATCGCGTCGAGGTACGCCCCGTCGGTCCCGCCCCAGGTGCGTGGTTGGAGTGCCGTGTCGCTCGCGTCGATGCTGCCGATCCAGGCGAAGGCGATGTCCTCGGCCTCGACGAGTCGCTCACAGACGGTCGATTCGATCTCCTCGCGGTCGTCGGCCCCGATCAGCGACTGGTCGATCCGCCGGATGATGTCGGTGATCTGTATCTGGCGTCTGAGCCGCTGGTTGCGCGCCTCCAGTTCCGCGTCGCGCTCCCGGAGGTCCGCTTCGCTTTCGAGGCGGTCGAAGGCGGCCTCGGTCGTCGCGACGAGCGTCTCGGCCAACTGTCGGGTCAGCTCGTCGATCGCCTCCCGGGTGTCGACCGCGACGAACACGCCGTGATCGCCGATGGGCACCAGCAGGCCGCTCTCGACCTCGGGGCCGAACAACACGGAGCCGGCGCGCTCCTCGGTGTCCTCGAAGAGCATCGGCGTTTCCGTGACGAAACAGTCCCACAGGGCGTCCTCGGCACCGACGGCGACCGAGGGAGCGTCACCGCAGAGTTCCATGAACCCGGCCGTGAACGCGGTCGGGTCGAGGTGATTCGTCTCGTCGTCCAGGAGATAGACGCCCACGCCGCTGGTGTCGAGCACCGCCGAAGCCGTCTCGACGACGAGGTCGGCGACGTCGGCGTGGGTTTCGGTCGCGAGCAGTTCGCGTGTCGTCTCGTGGAGTGACCTGAGCGCCCGCTCGCGCTCCTTCTGTCCGGTGATGTCCTGGACGGACCCGCGGAGTTTGGTCACCGCTCCCTCCGCCTGGACCGGTTCACACAGCGCACGAACCCACCGGCTCTCGCCTTCCTCGTCGACGACCCGAACCTCCGTGTCGTAGCCCTCGCCGGTTTCGATGGCGCGCTCGATCTGGGATCGGAGGTGTGCCCTGTCCTCGGGGTGGTACTGGTCCAGGGCCCGGTCGAGCGTGAGGTCGGCGTCGGTCGGCAGCCCGTGGATGCGGTAGAGTTCGTCGGTCCAGGTTATTTCCGGCGGTTCGATGGTCGCGTCGAGTTCCCAGCCGCCGACGGTCGCGATACGCTGGGCCTGATCGAGCAGTTCGCTCGTCCGTTCGAGTTCCTGCTCGTACTCGATCCGTTCGGTGATGTCGATGATGACTCCTTCGAGGGCTTCGACCTCGCCGTCGGAGCCGTAGACACCGCGACCTTGCTCTTTGACCCAGCGACGCTCGCCGTCGGCGGTTTCGATGGGGTAGACGACGCTGTACGACTCGTCCCCGTCGAGGGCCGTCTGTACCTCGGCCCAGATGCGGTCCCGGTCAGCGTCCGGCGCGTAGATGTCGGGCCACGAAACTTCCCCGCGTTCGAGAGCCCCGGCGTCGTAGCCCGTGAGCTCCCGGACCCCCTCGCTGACGAACTCGGTCGGCCACCCCCGTTCGTTCTCGACGCGATAGACCAGTCCGGGGATGTTCTCCATCAGCCGTGAGAGTTGCCGCTCCGTCTCGACGCGTTCGCTGATGTCCCGACCGATGCCGGCCAACACCCGGTTCCCGTCGAGATCCTCGAGCGTGGTCCCGACGAACTCGTAGGGGATCCGTTCGCCGTCTTTGGTCAGGTACGGGGCTTCGACGCGCGCTTCGCCCGTCTCGAAGGCCTCTTCGATGGTCCCGGCGATGCGATCCCGCGCCTCCGCACCGAAGAGATCCAGCGCGTTCAGATCCGCGATCTCCGAGCCGGTGTACCCGGTGGTCTCGAGCAGGCTCTCGTTCCAGCGGAGGTGGTTCCCGTCCTCGTCGAGCACGTAGAACACGTCGTCGATGGCGTCGAGGATGTCGTCGGTGTAGTCCTTGTATCGCTGGAGGTCCCGCTCGCGTTCCTTGCGGTCGGTGATGTCGTTGTTGATGCCGACCATCCGCCTGTCCCCGTTTCCGTCGCTGACGATCTGCCCGCGAGCCCCGACCCAGACCCAGCCCCCCTGCTCGTGTCGCAGTCTGAACTCCGTCTGGAGCGGTTCGTCGGCCTCGATTGCCCGGTCGAGTTCGGCACGGACCCGCTCGACGTCGTCCGGGTGGATACGCTGCTGGAAGGCCTCGTAGGTCCCCTCGAAGGCCCCCGGTTCGAGTCCCACCAGTCGCTCCAGCGTCTCGTTCCAGTCCACGTCTTCAGTCTGCAGGTCCAACTCCCAGATGCCGGTGTTCGTCCCTTCGAGGGCGAGTTCGAGCTGGCGTTTCGTCTCCCGGAGTTCCTGCTGGCGTTTCTTGCGGTCGGTGATGTCCTGATGAATCCCGATCACGTACTTGCGACCGGTCTCGTCACTCACGACCTGTCCGCGGATCTCGACCCAGAGCCAGTGGCCGTCCTCGTGGCGCATCCTGAACTCCGTTTGAGGCAGTTTTCCACTCTCGAGTGCCTGTTCGATCCTGTCGTCGACGTACGACTCGTCATCCGGATGGATGCGCTCCCGAATGTCGCTGACCGTTCCCCCGAACGTTCCCGGTTCGATTCCCATCAGCCGCTCTAACGTCTTGTTCCAGGTCACCGCGTTGGTTTCCGGATTCCACTCCCAGACGCCCATGTTCGTCCCTTCGAGGGCGAGTTCGAGCTGGCGTTTCGTCTCCCGGAGTTCCTGCTGGCGGGCTTTCCGGTCGCTGATGTCGCGACTTATCGCCACGAACCGGGCCTCGTCGTCGAGGTCGAGGCGGATCAGGTGGATCTCAACGGGGAACGCCGACCCGTCGCGACGCTGGTATTCCCCCTCGAACTTCCGCCGATCACCGACTGCCATGTCGTTGAAAAGCGATCGCACGTTGTCGGCGTCGAACTCCCGGTCGAGTTCCCAGATCCTCATCCCGGCCAGTTCGCCCTTGGTGTATCCGACCTTCTCGCAGAACCGTCGGTTCGCGTCGACGATCCGCCCGTCCGTGTCCAGAACGTCGATCATGTCCGGCGAGTGCTCGAACAGCGCTTCGAGCCGCGCGCTCGTCGTCTCCACCCGCCGTTCCCGCTGCTTGCGGTCGGTGATGTCCTGTATCGCGGCCATCGTGCCGACGATCTCGCCGTCGGCGTCACGGATCGGCGCGGCAGAGAGGCTCACGTCGATCAGATCGCCGTCTTTCCTCCGGCGCTCCGTCTCGACGCCCGTCAGCGTCTCGCCGTCGAGCAGTCGCTCGAAGATCTCCCGATGGTCGCCCTCGAGGTCGTCGGTCGTCGGCAGCGGCTCACCGAGGACCTCCGCCCGCGTCCAGCCGAAGATCTCCTCGGCCGCGGGGTTCCACAGCGTCACCCTGTCGTCGGTGTCCAGCGCGATCAGCGCCTCCGGTGACGCCTCGATGGTGGCGTTGAGCCGCTCGTTGGTCTCGCGGAGTTCCCGCTCGCGGTCGCGAAGCGTCGCGGCCAACTCGTTGACGGCCGCCGAGAGGCGTCCGATGGGTCCCTCCTCGCCCGTCGGCACGGTGACGTCGTACTCCCCCGTCGATAGCTGTTCGACCGCGTCGATCACCTGATCGATATCGCTCTGGTTCCCGTCGACGGCCCCCAGCAACACGACCGGTCCGACGATCGATAACGCGACGCGCCACTGACTCACTCCCGGGAGGCGGGTCACATCGACCGCCGTCCCGACGACGAACGCCATCGCAACCGCCGCGACCGTCACCGTCCACCACCGACGAGCGCCGATCCGCCCCCAGACACTGTTTCGCATCATCGGGCGTACGGCATTGGAACAATTAGGTTCCATGCCTCGCCGCGTGACACTATATATATACCCCCAGTACTCCGGGCACGGTATTCATACTGACCGTAGCTACATGGATCAGTGCCGCCTCCGTTCCGCCAATGCAAACCCGAGACGCTTCCCAGGAGAGAGAGCGAATCAGTATGGCCGTCGTCGAAGCGGTCGCCGAGTCGAGCGGGACGGACCCGCTCGATCTGACGCCGCCGCTGTCGTCAGTCATCGACGCGGACGCGTTGGATCGCCTGTACCGCAAGGGTGCCGACGTCGAGGTACAGTTCGAGTACAACGGGCACGCGGTCACGGTCGGGACCGACGGCGCGATCACCGTCGACGGGACCCCCGCTCGGAGCCCCCGCCAATGACTCCGTCCCGTTCGAAACACGATGTGGCCGATCTGAACTGCCACTGATGGTGTCTCCCGTCCTGTCTCTGGACCGCAGGCCGAGAGAGCGCGAGTGTCGACCCGTCGCACCGAGAGGGGTCTCGGTGGCGGGACTCGAACCAGTCAGGAGGTGCCGATGAGTTCCGTCGAATCCCTGGTCGAGTCGCCCGGGGAATCGGTGCTCCGGCCCTCGACGATCCGCGTCCTCCGCATCGACGAGGCCAGCGACGACGAGGCTGCCCGTCGTCTCACGTTCGAGGACGAAGACGGGATCGAGTGGCAGTCGACGACGGGCTCCGTCGAGGGGGCGGAACTCGACCGCATCGACTGCGTCGTCAGCACCGACGACACGTCCGTCTCGGCGAAACTCGACTCGCTCGCGACCGTTCGAGAGCACGATCCCACAGTCCCGTTCGTCCTCGTCACCGGTGAGGGGTCCGACGACGTGGCGGGCCTCCGTTCGGACCGCTGGACCGAGTCGATCCCGGCCCCTCCGGCGTCGACGATCACAGAGCGACTGAAGACCCGAATCCGACAACTCGTCGCGCACAGGCGAGCCGTGACCGTGGCCGAGCGTGCGCTCGGCACCGTCGAGACCGTCCGTGACGGGGTCTGTATCGCCGGCCCCGGCGGAACCATCGAGTTCGCCAACAACGCCTTCGTGTCGCGGTTCGGCACGGATCGCTCGGAACTGGTCGGTTCCTCCTGGCGGTCCCTCTACACCGAGTCCGCGGTCGACCGACTCGAACGGACGGCGCTCCCGACGGTCCGCGACGGGTGGCGATGGTCGGGCGAGTGTACCGGTCGCCGGGTCGACGGCGAGCCCTTTACCGCCAACACGAGCGTCGTCGCCCTCGACGACGGGAGCCTCGTGTTCACGATCCACGGGATCGAGCGGTCTTCGACCGACTGAGACGCGGTGTTCCGTCCGCGCCCCTCGCCGTCCCTCGCGTGAGTACCCCGATACCCTCGAGGTCGAACTCGACCCGCCGGGTTCCCGCGCCACGACGAGCGAAACGCCGACCGCTTCGATGGGACAGAACGCGCTGCGGCAGTTTTTCGCTCGATCCCGGTCGCGGCCGCGTGCGGCCGGGACCCGATTCACAGCGCCTGATTCGACCCCCGTTGCCGGAGGATCGTGTTCCGGAGCTTCGGCAGGTAATGTGTCAGGTTCGTCGTCGTCACGATCCCCACGAGCTGGCCGTCGTCGACGACCGGGAGCCGACGGATGGAGTGTTGTTTCATCCTGTCCGCTGCGACGTGGATGGGTTCACTGCCCGCTATCGTGACGACCGGCGCGCTCATGAACGTGGACACGGCGACCGTGTCCAGGTCGCCGTTCGTCGCGACCTGTCGGATGACGTCCGACTCGGTCACGATGCCGATCAGCCGACCGGTGTCCGGCTCGACTACCACGAGCGATCCGAGTCGCTTCTCGGCGAACTGACGTGCCACTCTGGCGGCTGTTACCTCGCCCGTGATGGTCTCGACACCGCGTGCCATCACGTTCGACACCGGAATATCTATCATGGTTCATAATGGGTCGGTCGCTGGTTAACGCTACTGACCGTGCTCTCTCCGGTGTCTGCGGTCTGGTCTCGGGATCGCTATCCGTCGACTCAGGTTCCGTGCTGCCAGGAGCCCATGTACTCACGCTGTTCGTCGCTCAGGTCGTCGAAACCGACCCCTTCGGCGTCGAGTTTGATCTCGGCGACTTCCCGGTCCAGGTCGTCGGGCACGTCGTGGACGCCAGCGTCGTACTCGTCGCCGCTCTCGATTAGCTCGCGCACACAGACCGCCTGGACGCCGAAGGACTGGTCCATGACCTCGACGGGGTGGCCCAGCGCCACCGGCGTCGCGAGGTTGACGAGACGCCCCTCGGCCAGCACGTTCAGTTCGCGGCCGTCGGGCATGACGTAGGCCTCGATGCCGTCGCGGGGTTCGGTGACCTCCTCGGCCATCTCTTCGAGCGCCACGAGATCGATCTCCACGTCGAAGTGGCCGGCGTTCGCGAGGAGAACACCGTCTTTCATCTCCTCGAAGTCCTCGCGGGTGATGACGTCGCGGTTGCCCGTGGTCGTGATGAACACGTCGCCTTCCTTGGCGGCCTCCTGCATGGGCATGACCTCGTAGCCCTCCATGTGGGCTTCCAGGGCGCGGCGGGCGTCGACTTCCGTGACGATGACGCGGGCGTTCTGGCCGCTGGCCTTCTTGGCGACGCCGCGGCCGCAGTCGCCGTAGCCGCCGACGACGACGGTCTTGCCGGCGTAGGAGAGGTTCGTCGTCATGGCGATGGACGCCAGCGAGGACTCGCCGGTGCCGTGGACGTTGTCGAACAGCCGCTTCATCGGCGTGTCGTTGACGGCGAAGACCGGGTAGTCGAGCGCGCCGTCCTCGTCCATCGCGCGCAGGCGGTGGACCCCCGTGGTCGTCTCCTCACAGCCGCCGACGATGGTGTCGATGAGTTCGGGGTAGTCCTCGTGGATGGCGGCGATGAGGTCCATCCCGTCGTCCACAGTAATAGTCGGTTCGTGGTCGATGACGGCCTCCATGGCCGCGTAGTAGGCGTCGTCGTCGACGCCGCGTTCGGCGTAGGAGGTGACGTTCTCGTGGGCGTCGAGCGCGGCGCTCACGTCGTCGTGGGTCGAGAGCGGGTTACAGCCGGTGATGGCGACTTCGGCGCCGCCGTCGGCCAGCGTCTCGGCCAGCACCGCCGTCTTGGCTTCGACGTGCATCGCCATGCCGATGCGCTCGCCGGCGAAGGGCTGGTCGTCCTGGAAGTCCTCGCGGAGCGAGGCCATGATCGGCATGTGTTCGCGCGCCCAGTCGATCTTGCGCCGCCCTTCCTCCCGGGCGGTCTCGACGTCGGCGAGTCGCTCGCTGATCGGCGTAGTCATGCCTGAAGGATAGGTCAGGGCGTTCAAAACAGTGCCGAACCGACCCGCCGGCGGTCGGGGACGGCAACGGACGTGCTCGCACGGTCGCCCGTGGACTCGGTCGCGCTATCGACCGGGGCCGCCGCCGTTCCCGCGGTTCGCGGGCGGTCCGCCGTCGTCGTCGGCCGTTTCGGCTTCGTCGTCCGTTTCATCGTCGTCGGTCTCGGATTCGGTCTCCTCCTCGTCCGCGTCGTCAGTCTCGTCTTCGGCGTCGTCCGTCTCGGTCTCGTTCTCGCTGTCGTCATCGCCGTCACGCTCGCCCGGCGGTCCGCGGTCCGCGGGCGGACCGCGCCGGTCGTCGGTCTCGTTCTCGTCGTCGTCCCCACCGGCGAACGCCGGCGGACCGCGCTGGTCGTCAGATTCGTTCTCGCCGTCGTCTTCGTTCACGAAGTCGGGCGGCCCGCGTCGGTCCTCGCTCTCGTTCTCGCTTTCGTTCTCGTCACCGCCGGGGCCGGCGTGCGCGGGCGGGCCGGCGTGGGCTGGAGCGTTCCCGGGGTTGTTCTGGACCGCGAACGACGCCACCACGATACCGAACGGCTGGTCCGTCTCGTTCGTGCTGTTCGAGAGGAAATCGTTCTTGTACTGACCCAGGACGAGTCCGAACGGCCGGTCGTCGAACACCGTCTCGTTGTCGTCGAGGTCAGTCTCGTTCGCGTCGTCAGTTTCGTTCAGATCCGTTTCGTTCAGATCCGTTTCGTTCAGATCCGTTTCGTTCAGATCCGTTTCGTTCAGATCGGTCTCGTTCAGATCGGTCTCGTTCTCGTCAGTCGTGTTGGTATCGTCAGTCGTGTTCGTGTCGTCGTCCGCGACCGCGAGGTCGGTCGTCGACCCGACGGCGGTCGGGCTGGACGCCGCGGCGGCCGGACCGACGGCCGCCACGACCAGCAGTACAACGGCCGCGAGTGCGAGCAGTGAATGTCTGAAACGCATCACGTCAGTACAGATCCCTTTCCTCCATAAACCCGGACTCCCGTTCATCTCGTTCAGACACTCCAAAACGGCTGCAAAACTGTTTATACTGTTTACAAACGATTCTCGACGTTTAATCTTTCGCCCGGCTACGCCGTCGCGCGTTCGACGAGCGCCCGTGCGCGCTCGCTGGCCTCCGCTACGACCTGCTGTTCGTCGAGCGTGAGCACCGTCCGGTCGCGCATGAGCACCTGCCCGTCACAGACGGTGTGGCGCACGTCCGTGCCGGTCGCGGCGTAGGCCAGGTGGCTCACCAGGTCGTGGGCCGGCGTCAGTCGCGGTTCGTCCAGGTCGACCACGGCGAGGTCGGCGTTCGCGCCGGGTTCGATGCGGCCCGACTCGATTCCGAGGGCGGCCGCGCTCCCCTGCGTGGCCATCTCGACCACCGTGGCAGCGTCGACGGCGCTGGCGTCGTCGGCCGCGAGTTTCCCCAGCATGGCGGCGTCGCGCATCTCGTCGAACATCGAGAGGTCGTTGTTCGAGGCCGCGCCGTCGGTGCCCAGGCCGACGGTGACGCCGGCGTCGAGCATCTCCTGAACGGGGGCCATCCCGCTGGCGAGTTTCATGTTCGAGGCCGGGCAGTGGACGACGGCGGTCCCGCGCTCGGCCAGCAACTCGTGTTCGACTTCGTCGGTGTGAACCCCGTGGGCGAGGAAACTTCCGTCGTCGAGCAGGCCCACGTCGTCGGCGTACTCGAGCGGTCGCTCGCCGTGTTCGTCCACGAGTGGGTCGACCTCACCCTCGGTCTCGTTGGCGTGGAAGTGGATCGGCAGGTCCGCCTCGCGGGCTTTCGGGACGAACTCGCGGAGGAACTGCTCGCCGACAGTCGTCAGCGAGTGGGGCTGGAACGTCGTCGTGATGCGCCCGTCGGCCGCTCCCTGGAGGTCCTCGGCAACGTCGAGGCTCGCCTGGCAGTCCTCGCGGGCGGCCGTCTCGTCTTTGCCCACGGTGATCGCGGTGTGGCCGAGTTTCGCCCGGACGCCCGATGCCTCGACGGCGGCGGCGATCTCGGGCACGTGGAAGTACATGTCGGAAAACGCCGTGGTGCCCGACCGGATCATCTCCAGGATGCCCAGCCGTGCGCCGGCCCGTACGTCCTCGGGGGTGAGTTCGGCTTCGACGGGCCAGATGTCCTCCTGCAGCCAGGCGTCGAGGGGCTTGTCGTCGGCGTACCCCCGGAGCAACGTCATCGCGACGTGGGTGTGGGCGTTGACGAGTCCCGGGATGACGAGGTCGCCCTCGGCGTCCAGGCCCACGTCGCCCTCCGCGACGTCGCCGACTTCCAGGATTTCCCCGGCGTCCTGATCGACGAGGACGTCGGCGCGTTCGATCGTCGTGTCCGGGCGGAGCACCCGGCCGTCCGTGATCCGAAGCGTGGTCATGTGGTCGTGTCCGGGGGCGGGCGTCTTAATCCACCGGGTCCCGGGCGTTTCCAGAGCCCGCGTTTCAGGCTCGGATATCACGCACCGGGCGACGGAAGCGGGGACCCCGACGCGGAAAAGGTGGGCTTTTTGCGGCGTGCGGCCCTCGTCCCGGCAATGGCAGACCTGACACTTTCGCCTTCGGACTCCGAGACCGTGCCCGACGTCGCCGACGACGGCGTCTGGCTCACCTGCATCGAGTGCGGGGAGACCCACGCGCCGTTCGACGACGTCATCTACACCTGCGAGGAATGCGACGGCCTGCTGGAAGCTCGGTACGCCGACGCGCCGACCTTCGACGACTTCGAGGGTCGCGGCGTCTGGCGCTACAGCGAGGCGCTCCCCTTCGAGGAGGGCGTCACGCTCCCCGAGGGCGACACGCCGCTGCACTACGTGCCCCGACTCGAAGAGGACATCGGCGTCCGGAACCTCCGCGTCAAACACGAGGGGATGAACCCCACCGGCTCGTTCAAGGACCGCGGGATGACCGTCGGCGTCCGGGTCGCCCAGGAGGTCGGCGTCGGCCGCCTGGCCTGTGCCTCGACCGGCAACACCAGCGCCGCACTGGCGGCCTACGGTGCCCGCGCCGGCCTCCAGACCCTCGTCTTGCTCCCCGCCGGGAAGGTCGCCGCCGGGAAGATTGCCCAGGCGAGTCTCCACGGCGCGCGCATCCTGGAGGTCGACGGCAACTTCGACTCCTGTCTCGACATCGTCCAGGATCTGGCGGGCCGCGGTGAGGCCTACCTGCTGAACTCGCTGAACCCCTTCCGGCTGGAGGGCCAGAAGACCATCGGCTTCGAGATCCTCGAACGGTTCTACGAGGACGAGGGCCGGTTCCCCGACCGCATCGTCCTCCCGGTCGGCAACGCCGGCAACACCGCGGCGCTGTACAAGGCGTTCCGCGAACTCGTCGCCAGCGGCGAACTCGACGAGAGCGAGGTCCCGAAACTCACCGGCGTCCAGGCCGAGGGCGCAGCGCCGATGGTCGAGGCCATCGAGGAGGGGCTGGACGACACCCGTCGCTGGGAGGAGGTCGAGACCCGCGCGACCGCCATCCGCATCGGCAACCCGGTCAACGCCCCGAAGGCCCTGCCCGGCATCCGGCACACGGACGGGACCGCCGTCGCCGTCTCCGACGAACAGATCACTGCGGCCCAGCGCGACCTCGCCGAGGAGGGCGTCGGCGTCGAACCGGCTTCGGCGGCCTCCGTGGCCGGCCTGCGCAAACTCCGCGAACAGGGCGAGATCGAGGCCGACGAGGACGTGGTCTGTCTCACGACCGGCCACCTCCTCAAGGACCCCGACGCGGCCGCCGAGGCCGGCGCGGACCCCGAACCGGTCCCCAACGACACCGACGAGGTTCTCGCTCACCTGCAGGAGTAATTCGCTCGAAGGAAATTCTTGCACTGAAGCCCGTCGGCCGGGCGTGTGACCACTGTCTGACGGATCTTTTTGCGAGTGTCTCCCATAGTTGTATCACCGCGACGATGGTACCCGAAACTACTCACGATCCGCCCGGGGGGGAAACTGACGACCACGGCGAGGCCGAACCGGATGCGACGCTCGGTTCCGGCGCGATCGACGTCGAGACGTGCTCGACGGTCGCCCGATCGGTGACCCACACCGGGGCCGCCCGTGACAGACTCCACAGTATCGAACGAGCGATCCTCCAGGCCCGAATCGCCGCCTTGGAGCAGGCGCTCGAAGCGAAAGACCGGCAGCGAACGGCGATCGTCGACCGGTACGAGACGATCCTGGCCGAGCGAGACCGAGACGGCGACGACGGGGCCGTCGCCATCGAGTTCGAGGACGACGGGGGAGACGAGGGTCTTCTGGGGGGCCTTCGGTCGCTCCTGGGTCGCCGCTGAGCCGGGTCGACAAAAATTAGCGACGCGGTGGGATCGTCAGTCGTCGCTCGTGTCGTCGTCGACGGTCCCGTTCAGCGAGATGTGGCTCACGTTGATGATGCGCTCGTCGTCGAGGATCCGAGTGAGTACGTCCTCGGAGGGCGCGTCGTCTAAGTTGTACACCGACAGGGCCTCGCCGCCGATGGTCTCGCGGGCGTTGAACATCGCTGCGATGTTGACGTCGGCGTCGCCCAGCGTCGAGCCGATGAAACCGATGACGCCGGGGACGTCCTCGTTGCGCGCGACCAGCATGTGGCCGTGCGGGATGGCGTCGACGCGGTAGCCGTCGATGCGGACGATCCGCGGGTCCTCGCCGGCGAACTGGGTCCCGCAGACGCCGACCTCCTCGTCGCCGTTCTTGACGGTGACCGTCACCAGACTCTGGAAGTCCTCCGACGAGCGGCTCTTGGACTCGACCACGTCGATGCCGCGCTCCTCGGCGATCTGGGGGGCGTTGACGGCGTTGACCTGCCACTCGAGGGGCTCGAAGACGCCCTTGAGCGCGCTGGCCGTCACGAGATCCAGGTCCTCCTCGGCGATGTCGCCGGCGTAGGAGATCTCGACTTCCTCGACGCGTTCCTCGAACAGCTGGACGGCGATTTTCCCTGCGGTTTCGGCGAGGTCGATGTAGGGTCGAACGCGGGGGAACGCCGACTCGTCCATCGAGGGCGCGTTCAGCGCGTTCATCACCGGCTCGCCGCGGAAGGCCGCCATCACCTGGTCGGCGGTGCTGGTCGCGACGTTTTCCTGTGCCGCCTCCGTGCTCGCGCCGAGGTGGGGCGTCACGATGACGTCCTCGACGTCGAGCAGCGGGTTGTCCGGGTCGACCGGTTCCTCGGCGAAGACGTCGACGGCAGCGCCGGCGAGGACACCGTCCTCGACGGCCTCGGCCAGCGCCGGCTCGTCGATGATGCCGCCCCGGGCGCAGTTGACGACGTAGCCGCCTTCGAGCTGGGCGAGTTCCTCCTCGCCGATCATGTTCTCGGTCTCGGGGGTCAGCGGCGTGTGGACCGTGATGAAATCGGCCTGTGCGAGACAGTCCTCCAGGTCGTCGACCAGTTCCGCGCCGAGCTGGTCGGCGCGCTCCTCGGAGATGTACGGGTCGAACGCGACCAGGTTCATGCCGATGGAACCCAGTCGTTTGGCGACTTCCTGGCCGACGCGGCCGAGGCCGACGATCCCGAGGGTCTTGCCGTTGAGTTCGGTCCCGAGGAACTCGCCTTTGGCCCACTCGCGGTTCGTGAGTCGTTCGTGGGCCTGCGGGATGGAGCGAGCCGTCGCGAAGGCCATCGCGACCGTGTGTTCGGCGGCTGCCCGAACGTTGCCCTGTGGCGCGTTGGCGACGATGACGCCGTGTTCGGTCGCGGCGTCGATGTCGATGTTGTCGACGCCGATGCCCGCGCGGCCGACGATGACGAGGTCGTCGGCAGCCTCGAACACCTCGTCGGTGACTTCGGTGCCCGACCGGACGATGAGTCCGTTCGCGTCCTTGACCGCATCGAGCAGTGCATCACCTTCGACTTCGTAAGCCGTTTCCACGTCGTGCCCCGCCGCGCGGAGTCGCTGAATCCCCGCATCGGCGATAGGGTCCGTGACGAGTACCTTCATGCGCGAACCATTCCAGTCGGCCGGCATAACCCTTTCTTCATCGATGCGCAACAGACTGGAGCGCGTGGGAGAGGATTCATATATTATCGTCTGCTCCTGGGAAACGTGAGCGACGAGCGCGCAGCCGAGGACGTGGAGTCTCCCCTCAACCCGGAGCGACTGGAGGCGGGAACGAGCGTCCTCATCGCCGGGCCGGCGATGACCGGCAAGCGACAGTTGCTGTTCGACCTCGTCGGCGGTGGTGACGAGACCGCGAGCATCCTCGTCACGACCAAACGCGACGCCGACCGCTTCCGGGACTCGTTTCTGGAGACGCGAGCCGACCCGGCAGCGTGGGACCTTCGAATGATCGACTGCGTCAGCCGGAGTCACAGCATCAGTCGGGTGCGGGACTCGGCGACCACGAAATACGTCACCAGCGCCGGCGACCTGACGGGTATCGGGATCGCCGCCTCGGGGTTCATGCGGGAGTTCCACCACGAGGGCCGCGGCGTCCGCATCGGCCTGCACACGCTCTCGACGCTGTTGATGTACGCCGACCTCAAACGCGTCTTCCAGTTCTGTCACGTCATGAACGGCCGGATGGCGAGCTCAGGCTTCTCGGGCGTGTTCACGCTCGATACGACGTCCCGAAACACCGAAGCGCTGGACGTGCTGACGGGGCTGTTCGACGCGGTCGTCGAGGTTCGGGACGAGGGCGACGAGCCGGAACTGCGCGTCCGCGGGGCCGACTTCGGCCCGCGTCGCTGGACGGCCTTCTAGTCTTCGAGGTGTTCGCCGACGAGGTCGACCAGCGGTGCGTCCGTCCGGTCGAGCGTGAACACGAACCCGGACCACTCGCGGTAGGGGAAGTGCGCGACCAGGGCGTTGTCGTAGAACCGCAGCGTCGACTCGAGCGAGCCGAAATCGAAGAGCGTGTTCTCCTGTGGCGGATCACCGAGTCCCTTCATCACGAGCGTCTCGACGCGCTGGCCGAGCTCCGGCCCGGGGAACTGGTCGGCGACGTCCTCGCGGGCGAAGAGGACCTCGTAGTCGTCGGCGGTGTACCGGATGGCGAGCCGGAGCGAGGCGTCCGATTCGGCCCGGAGGTCCTCGATCAGGTCGCGAACGTCCTCGTCGACGTCGTCCAGCTCCGATTCGTCCATGTCGTCGAGGTCGTCCGGCGGGTCCTCAGGCGTGTCCGGCGAGGGAGCGGTCATTGCCCTGACGTGGTCACGCCCGGACATAAACTGTTTGGCAACCGGCGGGGCTGTCGCTCGGGCACCGGGGCCAGTCGGGAGTTGTCCGGTGCGAGCGCGCCCAATCGGGAGTTTTGAAACCCCTGCCCGCGAACGGGCGGGCATGACACTCGTAGCCTTCGATTTCGACGGGACGCTGTCCGATTCGGAGATGACCGTGCTGCTGGGCGAGCAGTGCGGCGTCGCGGGCGACATGGAACGGATCACGGAGCGGGCGATGAACGACGAGATCGAGTACGCCGAGAGCCTGCGCCAGCGCTGTGCCCTCCTGGAGGGACTCTCCCAGGAAAAGGCCGAGGACGCCTTCGACGGGGTCGTCCTCCGGGAGGACGCCGCCATGGTCATCGACAACCTCAACGAGGCGGGACATCACACCGCCATC
This sequence comes from Halorientalis salina, assembly GCF_005049285.1. Lineage (GTDB taxonomy): Archaea > Halobacteriota > Halobacteria > Halobacteriales > Haloarculaceae > Halorientalis > Halorientalis salina. The sequence goes on from NZ_SOSC01000007.1 coordinate 97,946, forward strand.
CTGACCGGCGGCTTCGAGCGCGGCGTCGAACGCGCCCTGGAGAAAGCCGGCGTCTCCGTCGACTCCATCGTCGCCAACCGACTGCCCATCGAGGACGGGGAAAGCGAGGCGCAAGGCGCCTCGGAAAACACGAGCGGGCAGCGCCCGCGAGTGCTCACCGGCGAGGTCGAGGGGCCGCTCATCGAGGGGACCAAAGACGACGCGCTCGAAGACCTCGCGGGGACCGTCGGCGTCGACATGGCCGACACCGTGGCGGTCGGCGACGGGGCCAACGACCTCCCGATGCTCGAAGTCGCCGGGCTGTCGATCGGGTTCGATCCGAAACCGGCCGTCGAGCCCTCGTGTGACACCGTCGTCCTCTCGATGGCGGAACTCCAGGGCGTGCTGGAAGCCGAGCGGGTTCTGTAAGGACGTTCGGACCACGCCAACGCAGTCGGGATGCGAGTGGGAAATGCGCTCTTTTCGCTGGCGGTCGACGTACCTGTACCGTGTTCCGACTGCACCGAGAGACGCTGCTCGACGTCATCGTCAACGCCATTCCGATGGTCATCATCCTCTTTTTCACCGCGTACCTGCTGCTTACGTCGCCGTGGGTCAGCGACCCGTTCGTGATGGTCGTCGCCATCGGCCTCCACGCCGTCCCGTTCGTCCTGCTCGGACTCTTGACCTGGGTCGCAGCCCGCGTCATCCAGGACGCGGAACTGGGTTAGTGAACCGGATCTCTCGGTCTCTTTGCCCTTCGAACAATCGTTATGGAACCGACCGTGGAAGCTCCGGCCATGGCATCTGAACGCGGATACGAGCGGATCCTGGTCCCGGTCGACGGGAGCGAGACGGCGATGGTCGCGCTGGCGGAAGCCATCGACCTCGCCGACCGCCTCGGGGCGACGATCCACGGGCTCTACGTCGTCGACCCACGGCACTACCACGGGTTCACGACCGAGGATATCGTGTTGGACGCGCTCGAACAGGAGGGCGACGCTGCCCTCGCCGACCTGCGCGAGCGGTGTCGAGCCCGCGAGGTCCCAGTCGAGACGGCAACGGAGCGCGGGCACCCGAGCGAAGTGATCTGTGAGTACGCAGACGAGAACGACGTGGACCGCATCGTCATGGCCACACACGGCCGTCGCGGTCTCGACCGCTTCCTGCTCGGCAGCGTCACCGAACGGGTCGTCCGGCGGGCGAACGTGCCGGTCTTGACGGTCCGCGCACCAGCGGACACGTAGTCGGCCGCCGCTCAGGTTGCCTGCTCGATGGCCTGGTCGAGGTCCGCCTTGATGTCCTCGACACCCTCGAGTCCGACCGACAGGCGAACCAGGTCGTCGGTGACGCCGGCGGCTTCCTTCTCCTCGGCGGTGAGTTGCTGGTGGGTCGTGCTCGCCGGGTGGATGATGAGCGTCTTCGCGTCGCCGACGTTGGCCAGCAGGCTGGCGATCTCCGTGCTCTCGACGGTGCCGCGGGCGGCCTCGTAGCCGGCTTCGAGGCCGAAGGTGAGCATGCCGCCGTAGCCGCCCTCCAGATACTTCGAGGCGTTGTCGTGGGTCTCGTGGTCTTCCAGGCCGGGGTAGGTGACCCAGGACACTTCGGGGTGGTCCTGGAGGAACTCCGCGACGGCCATCGCGTTCGCGCAGTGGCCCTTCATGCGGTGGGGCAGCGTCTCGACGCCCTGAAGGGTCTGCCAGGCGTCGAAGGGGCTCTGCTGGTTGCCCAGGTCGCGCAGGCCGCGCGCGATGGCGGTGTAGGTGAACGCCTGCTCGCCCATCGCTTCGGCGAAGTTGACGCCGTGGTAGGCCGGGTTGTCCTGCGCGATTTCGGGATACTTCTCGGCGTGGGCGCTCCAGTCGAAGTTGCCCCCGTCGACGACGACGCCGCCGACGGTCGTCCCGTGGCCGTGGATCCACTTCGTCGTGGAGTTCCACACCAGGTTCGCGCCGTGCTCGATGGGGTTACAGAGCGCCGGCGTCGCGAACGTGTTGTCCATGAACAGGGGGATGCCGTGGTCGTCGGCGATACCGGCAAGCCGCTCAATGTCCGGGGTCACCAGCGCGGGGTTGCCGATGGTCTCGCAGTGGATGTACTTCGTGTTCTCGTCGATGGCCTCCTCGTAGGCGTCGTAGTCGAGCGTGTCCACGAAGCGCGCTTCGACGCCCTGTCTGGGCAGGGTGTGGCTGTAGTAGGTGTAGGTCCCCCCGTAGAGCGAGGAGGCGGTGACGATGTTGTCGCCGGGCCCGGCCAGCACGAAGTCGGTGAGGTTGAGCGCGCCCATGCCCGACGCGGTGGCGACGGCGCCGACGCCGCCCTCCAGCGCGGCGATGCGTTCCTGGAGGGTCTCGACGGTCGGGTTCATCAGCCGCGAGTAGATGTACCCCGGTTCCTCCAGGGCGAACTGCGCGGCAGCGTCCTCGGCGTCGTCGAAGACGTAACTGGTGGTCTGATAGATCGGCGGTGCGCGTGCCCCCGTCGCCGCGTCGGGTTCCTCCTGCCCGACGTGCAGGGACTTCGTCTCGGTGGATTTCTCGTCAGTCATGGATTACCGGTGAAACGGAGGGGATACCATTATACCTATGCTAACCCGCGAGTTCCGCCCGTATCTCTGACACCACTGCGGACTGCAGGTCCCGTCACGCCGACAGTAATCGTTTTTTTGACAGTAGGTGAGGCACTCCTCGGCCAACGCGAACTGGCGTGGCGCACCCGTCTGCAGAGAAGTCGAGAGTCATCCCGCGAGCCGGGGGCCCAGAGAAAAGGCGGCTCAGTCCGAGAACAGACTCGTGTGGACCGGCGCGAACTCGCTGGAGTCGTCCTCGCTCTCCTTCGTGTCGGTGATGGCCGTCCCCTCGACGCCGTCTTCGAGGAAGTCGGCGAGTGGCGGACCGACCTTCTCGGGTTCGACCAGGAAGGCGTCGTGGCCGTGGTCGGACTCGATGACGTGGTGGGCGACGGGTTGATCGACGGCCCGCAGCGCGTCGGCCAGTTCCTCGGCCTGCTCGGTCGTGAAGTGCCAGTCGCCGGTGAAGGACATCACCAGCGCCTCGCCTTCGAAGGCAGCGAGCGCGTCGGCGTCGCCCTCGAAGCCCGCCGAGAGGTCGTAGTTGTCCATCGCGCGCGTCAGGTAGAGGTAGCTGTTGGCGTCGAAGCGCTCGACGAACTTCTCGGCCTGGTAGTCCAGATACGACTCCACGTCCCGGTAGGGGAAGTACGTGCCCGCGGGGTCGACCGGGAACGAGCGCATGGCGTCTCGGCCCGCGGCACGGCGGCCGAACTTGGCCTCCATCGAGGCCTTCGAGAGGTACATCACGTGGCCGAGCTGGCGGGCCATCGACAGCCCGTCGGTCGGCGCGGCGTCGGTGCCGTAGTAGTCCCCGCCCTGCCAGTCGTCGTCGGTGGTGATGGCCCGGCGGGCGATGGCGTCGAGCGCGAGACACTGCGGGTCCAGGCGGGCCGCGGCCGCGATGGGGACGACCCGCTCGACGTGGTCGGGGTGGCGTTTCGCCCAGTCGATGGCGTTCATCCCGCCGACCGACCCGCCGACGACGGCGTGGAGCGCGGGGATGCCGAGTTCGTCCAGCAGCAGGCGCTGGGCCTCGGTCCAGTCGCCGACGGTCACTGCGGGAAAGTCCGTCCCGTAGGGCTCGCCGGTCTCGGGGTTCTCGCTGGCCGGGCCGGAGGAGCCGTAACAGGAGCCGGGGACGTTCGCACAGACGACGTAGTACTCGGTGGTGTCGATGGCCTTGCCCGGGCCGACGATGTCGTCCCACCAGGCCCGGGCCTGGCCGGCGGTGCCCTGGCCGCCGCGGTGGCCCGCGACGTGGGCGCTGCCGGTCAGGGCGTGACAGACCAGCACCGCGTTGTCGCCGGTGAACTCCCCGTAGGCCTCGTAGGCCAGTTCCAGATCCGGGATGGACTCGCCGCACTCGAACTCGAACTCGCCGAGCGAGACGGTGTCGTGGTCGGTCTCCATCCTACGCCTCCCCCGCGATTGCGCGGTCCAGGTCCGCGACGATGTCCTCGGCGTCCTCGATCCCGACCGACAGGCGCACGAGGTCGGGCGTGACGCCGCTGGCGCGCTGTTCCTCCTCGGTCAACTGCGCGTGGGTCGTGCTGGCCGGGTGGACGACCAGTGTCTTGGCGTCGCCGACGTTCGCGAGGAACTGGCCGAGTTCGACCGCTTCGCAGAAGTCCCGGCCGGACTCGTATCCGCCCTCCAGGCCGAAGGCGATCATGCCGCCGTAGCCGCCCGTAAGGTACTCGCTGGCGTTGTCGTGGGTCTCGTGGCTCTCCAGGCCGGGGTAGGTGACCCAGGCCACGTCGGGGTGGTCGCCGAGGTACTCGGCGACGGCCATCGCGTTCTCGCAGTGGCGTTCCATCCGCAGCGAGAGGGTCTCGCTCCCCTGGAGGGTCTGCCAGGCGTCGAAGGGGGCCTGTCCGTCCCCGAGGGTTCGCAGGGCGCGGTAGCGGGCGGCCGCCGAGAAGGCGTTCTCGCCGAAGTGCTCGCTGAAGTTGGTCCCGTTGAACGCGGGGTTGGGCGCGCCGATCTCGGGGTACCGGTCGGGGTACTCGCCCCAGGGGAACGACCCGCCGTCGACGAGGACGCCGCCGACGGTCGTTCCCGAGCCGTGGATCCACTTGGTCGTCGACTCCCAGACGATGTCCGCGCCGTGGTCGAGGGGGTTACACAGCGCGGGCGTCCCGAACGTGTTGTCGACGAACAGCGGGACGTCGTTGTCCTCGCAGACGGCCGCCAACTCCTCGAAATCGGGAGTGATGAGCGAGGGATTTCCGATCGTCTCGCAGTGGACGTAGGCGGTCTCGTCGTCGATGGCGTCGTCGTAGGCCGCGTAATCGAGCGTGTCGACGAACCGGGCCTCGATCCCGCGCCGGCGGGCCGTATGCGAGAGATACGTGTGGGTGCCGCCGTAGATAGAGGAGGCCGACACCACGTTGTCGCCCGCGTCCGCGAGGACGGTCGTCGCGGCGTCGAGCGCCGCCAGTCCGCTCCCGGTCGCGACGGCGTCGATGCCGTTCTCCAGCGACGCCAGCCGCCGCTCTAAGGTCCGCACCGTCGGGTTGTGAAAGCGCGAGTAGATGTTGCCCTCGCCCTCCAGCGCGAACAGGGACGCCGCGTGATCGGCGTCCTCGAAAACGTACGACGTCGTCTGATAGATAGGTGGGGCACGCGCGCCCGTCGCCGGGTCGGCCTCCGCCTGCCCGGCGTGGACACACCGCGTCCCGAACCGTCGCGTGTCGTCAGTCATGTATACCACGCATATCTCTCTAAACATCTATAACCACGAGTTACGGCAAATATCTCAGTGTCACGAGTTACCAAGGCCGTACGTATCCGGGACCGTGCGTCGTCCGTTCCGTTTCGTCGCACGCCCTCGAAGCGGCGAAACCGGCCGTCTCAGCGGGGATAGGCGTAGGTAACCCGCAAGTACGAGCGCGGAAAGCCAAGCTTAATCCCGGTCGACTGGCAGCGTTCCGACAGACGATGGCGGCCGATAGTCCCTCCACAGACGACCCGCGACTCGACGAGGACCACGTCAGAACTGTCGCCGGCGGCCGGATACGGCTCGTCGGCGTCGTCCACGACCACCCGGCCAGTCGCTACCGCGTCCACGAACTCGTCGACCGACTGCAACCCGACGTGCTCGCGCTCGAAACCCCGCCGCTCGCGCTCCCGCTGTTCGAGCAGTACGCGGCCGGCGACGGGTCGATCCCGGCTTTCGGCGGGGAGTTAAGCGCGGCCATCGCCGCCGCCGAGGACGCTCGCGTCGTCGGGATCGACGGAATCGACGGGCGGTTCGTGCGGACCCTGAGTGCGAATCTCCGCGCCGAGCGCGCCTCGCTCTCGACGATCCGCTCGCTCGCGGACGGCGTCACGAGCGTCCTCCAGCACGCCACAATCTGTCGGTTCGCCGCGTCCGTCGCGTCGCTCACGGGCCTCCGGCTGGAGGTCGACGAACCGGTCGACCACGAGTGCAGCCTCCGGGACCCGCCGACGGTGCAGGCCGAGGACGAACGCTCCCAGTTCACCCAGAGTCTCTCCTTCCTGCGCGTCGCGGACCCGCCGGCACCGGTCAGGCTCCGGGACGAAACTCGGGAGGAGTGCATGGCGGAGCGCCTTCGAACTCTCCCGGACGGGGACTCCGTCGTCGCCGTCGTGGGTCGCGGGCATCTCGACCCACTGGCCGAACTGCTGGACGGGGCCTGAGCGGGCGGCGCGGCCCGCACTCCCGACCCGGCGAGCGACCTGACCGGTATCAAAACTACCATGCCTTCCCGCTTCGAGGGTCCACCTACTCAAGGTGGTTCCGTGACCAAGAAACAGGAATACAGAGACGACTACCAGGACAAGACGCTGTACATCCCCGGCCCGACCGAAGTGCGCGAGGACGTCATCGAGGCGATGTGTGAGCCGATGTTCGGCCACCGCATGGACCGGATGACGGACCTCTACACGACCATCGTCGAGGACACGAAGGAGTTCCTCGGCACCGACAACGACGTCATCATCCTCACGGGGTCGGGCACCGAGTTCTGGGAGGCGTCGACGCTCAACCTCGTCGACGAGAACATCCTCGTTCCGACCTGTGGAAGTTTCAGCGAGCGCCACGCCAACGTGGCCGAGCGACTGGGCAAGGACGTCGATCGACTCGAGTACGAGTGGGGCCAGGCCATCAAGCCGGGCGACATCCGCGAGGAACTCGAATCCAGCGACAAGCACTACGACGTGGTCGCGACCGTGATGAACGAGAGTTCGACCGGGATCCGCAACCCCATCGAGGAGATCGGGGACGTCGTCGCCGAGTACCCCGACACGTACTTCGTCGTCGACGCGGTGTCGTCCCTGGGCGGCGATCTCGTCGACATCGACGAGCACAACATCGACGTCATCTTCGCGTCCACCCAGAAGGCGTTCGCCATGCCCCCCGGACTCGCCGTCTGCGTCGTCAGCGACGACGCGTACGAGCGCGAACTGGAGAAGGATTCGGCCTCGTGGTACGGCGGCTTCCAGCGCACCCTGGACTACTACGACCGGAAGGGCCAGACCCACTCGACGCCGGCCATTCCGATCATGCTGGCCTACCGCAAGCAGATGAAACACATGCTGGAGGAGGGCCACGAGGCTCGCGACCAGCGCCACCGCGAGATGGCCGAGTACACCCGCGAGTGGGCTCGCGAGCACTTCGATATGTTCCCCGAGGAGGGCTACGAGTCCCAGACGGTGTCCTGTATCGAGAACACGCGGGGCATCGACGTCGCCGAGACCATCGAGACCGTCTCCGAAGAGTACGACATGGCCTTCTCGAACGGCTACGGCTCCCAGCTCGGCGAGAAGACGTTCCGCATCGGCCACATGGGCGAACACGACGTCGAGAGCATCAAGGAACTCACCGACGCCATCGAAGACGTCGCCGACCTCTGAGACCGGTTTTTACTTCTCAATCGGCGGCCTCGGGACGGTCGGCCCCAGTGGGCCGGTCGGTTCCGTCCGTTCCGTACGGATGGCCCAGCGAGAGGGCCGTGACGTGTGCGAGGAGGAGTGCGCCGAACAGCAGATACTCCGAACGGCCGTCGAGGCCGGAAAACAGCACGGGGACGTAGAGGAAGGGGAGCGGTATCGCCAGCCAGAACGCGGCGGCCGTGACGGCGCTTCGGAGCCGGGCGACCAGTCCACGGTGTGCCTGCGACCGGCTGGACGACCCCTCGCCGTCGTCGGCCGACCGCCACGGCAGCCGGGACCACGTGCGCTCCCCATCGCGGAGTAAACTCCCCCACATCGTACCAATACCCACGGGTGTATCTCCCATTAGTATACGGCAGCTAATCGCATGTAACCGGTCGATACACCGGGGTAGGGGCCATTTGTGGTATGGTATCTATGACCAAAAAAACCCGAGGCGGTACAGTTACCAGCGGGGCGCGCATCGGTCCGCCGATGGCAGAGACGGAGGCAGTGCCCGAGGACAACCCCTACGTCGAGGATCCGTCGACGGACTTCGACCCCGTCGAGACCCTCGACGAGCGCGAGGCCCGCGAACAGGCCGCCCAGTTGCGCGAGGCGATCCGCTATCACGACTACCGGTACTACGTCGAAGCGGACCCGATCGTCGGCGACCCGACCTACGACGACCTGTTCGCCCGGCTGGAGGCGCTGGAGGACGCGTTCGAGTTGCAGACCGAGGACAGTCCGACCCGGCGCGTGGGCGGCGAACCGATGGACGAACTCGAAACCGTCGAACACGTCGTCCCCATGCGCTCGATCGACCATAGCGGCGAGGCCGAGGCGGTCCGCGAGTTCGACCGCCGGGTCCGCGAGGGCCTGGCCGAGGCGGACTGGGAGGGCGAGATCGAATACGTCTGCGAACCGAAGTTCGACGGGCTCTCGGTCGAGATCGTCTACGAGGACGGCGGCTTCGAGCGTGCGGCCACCCGCGGGGACGGCGAGACCGGCGACGACGTGACCGAGAACGTCCGCACGATTTCGAGCGTCCCCCAGCGGCTCCGCGGTGACTACCCGGACTTCCTCGCGGTGCGTGGCGAGGTGTACATCCCGAAAGCGGCCTTCACCGAGTACAACGCCGAACGGGTCGAACGCGGCGAGGACCCCTTCGCCAACCCGCGCAACGCCGCCGCGGGGACGCTCCGACAACTCGACCCGTCGGTGACCGCCGAGCGCCCGCTCTCGATGTTCTTCTTCGACGTGCTCGACGCCAGCGAGCGGGCCGACAGCCACGCCGCGGAACTGGATCGGTTCCGGGCGTGGGGCCTGCGCGTCTCCGACGAGGTCGAAACGGTCGACACGATCGAGGCGGCCATCGACTACCGCGACGGCCTCGCCGAGCGCCGCGAGGCCCTCGATTACGAGATCGACGGCGTGGTCATCAAAGTCGACGACCGCGAGGCTCGCGAGGCGCTGGGCGCGACCGCTCGCGCCCCGCGCTGGGCCTTCGCCTACAAGTTCCCCGCTCGCAAGGAGGTGACGACGGTGACGGACATCGTCGTCCAGGTCGGCCGCACCGGCCGCCTGACCCCCGTCGCCCTGCTCGACCCCGTCGAGGTCGCGGGCGTGACAGTCTCGCGGGCCAGCCTCCACAACCCCGACGAGATCGCCGAGTTGAACGTCGCCGTCGGCGACCGGGTGCGCGTCAAACGCGCGGGCGACGTGATTCCCGACGTCGAGGAAGTCGTCGAGGACAACAGCGCGGGCTTCTTCGAGTTCCCCGACCGCTGTCCGGTCTGTGACAGCGCCGTCGAGCGCGAGGGGCCGATGGCGTACTGCACCGGCGGACTGGCCTGCCCTGCACAGCTGGAGCGGGCCATCGAACACTACGCCAGCCGGACGGGGCTGGACATCGAGGGGCTGGGTCCCGAGCGCATCCAGCAGCTACTGGAGGCGGGTCTGGTCGAGGAACTCCCCGACCTGTACGATCTCGATCGCGAGGAACTGGCCGACCTGGAGGGCTGGGGCGAACGGAGCGCCGAGAACCTCCTCGCGGAACTGGACGCGGCGAAAGAGCCGCCCCTCGACGCGTTCCTCTCGGCCATCGGCGTCCCGGAGGTCGGCCCGACGACGGCCAGTGCGCTCGCGCGAGCGTTCGGCACGATCGAGGCCGTGATGGACGCCGACGAGGACGAGTTGCGCACCGTCGACGACGTGGGGCCGGTCGTCGCCCGGGAGATCCGGGAGTTCTTCGACTCGGAGCGCAACCGGGCCGTCATCGAGGGATTGGGCGAGCACGGCGTCGAACCCCAACCAGTCGAGACCGACGGCGGCGACGAACTCGCCGACCTCACCGTCGTGTTCACTGGCTCGCTCGACGGGTATACCCGGCAGGAGGCACAGGACCTCGTCGAGGAACACGGCGGGTCGGCCACCAGCAGCGTCTCGGGCAACACCGACTACCTCGTGGTCGGTGACGACCCCGGCGCGACCAAGCGAGCGGACGCCGACGCCAACGACGTCCCCGAACTCGACGAAGCCGAGTTCGAGGCGATGCTGGCCGAACACGGCGTGCTGTAGGGACCCTTTCCTGCTCTCGCCGTGTGTGGTTTCCTCACAAGATATAAGGTTCGGGGAAAGTCCGAAACGACAACACATTTAGGGGCTTCCGAGAAACGACTCCGTGAACGAACGATAGACGGTTCCGCGCGGCTGGGACAGTTGGCACGTGGTGGGATGGTCGCCATCGGGGCGACCAGCGGTTGCAGGTGGCGAGCACGCAGACCGCCCCTGTGTGCCAACGGTAGCCAGTTCCGCGGACCGTTCACGTCGTTGCAGAGGAGACAGACATGAGCAGACGACAGCGACTGATCGGGTCGATCGTGGTGGTACTGACGCTGCTGCTGGGTGTGAGTGCGGTTACCGGCGTTGCCGTCGGGCAGACGACGAGCGTCGACAGCGTCCAGAGCGACATGCTGGCGGACCTGCCGGGCCAGCACAACGAGACCGACACCGAGGAGGCGACCCGACACATAGAGACCATCCGAACGACGATCGAAGAGCGCGTCGTCACGCGGAACGCCTCGGTCAACGTATCCGCCATCGTCCGCAACGAGCGGATGCGAACCGTCACCGAGTCGCTCACGCTGCGTATCGACGGGACCCCGGTCACCACGCGAACCGTGATTGTGCCCCCGAACGCGACCCGGAACGTCGTCTTTCCGACCGTCTTCACCGAAATCGGCGTCCACAACGTCAGCGTCGGCAATAGTTCGACGGTGGTCGGCGTTACGAAATCGCCCTCGGCGCTTCCCGAGCGCAACCAGTCCGCTGCCGGGAGCCCCTCCCAGACGGCGACTCCCGGTCCGAGTACGGCCGGCGGCCCCGGACTCTTTACGGTGCTTGTCGGGGCCGGCGCGGCGTTCGTCGTTGTAGTGAGCGCCGTCGCCGTCCTCGCCGTCCGCCGACTGCGGTGATCGCCGCCCGCTCGTCGGCGGGCACCGTTCTACGCGCTCGATCGCCGATCAGAGATCGGCGTCTCGGAACCGGAGATATCCGAGCCAGGACGGCACGACGATCCAGATCCCCAGCACGACCAGTGCGAACCACCAACTGAGATAGAACGGAACGGGACCCCCCAGTTTCGCCTCCAGCGTCGTCGCGCCCTGGAACAGGAGTATCGTTCCCTCGTAGGCACCGTTCGGGCTGAGCCGCTGGACGAACACGAACCAGGTCGGGAACTGCCCGGCGTCGGGGACCGGCGACCCCTCCAGCAGGAGGTGAGCGGCGTTCGGCAGGACGCTCCAGACGAAATTGAAGAGGGCGAAGGTACCGACCGCGCCGGCGGCGGCCCGACTCGCCGAGGCGGTGACCGCCGAGAAGCCGACCGCGATGGAGACGTAGGCCGTCGAGAAGGCGACGGTGAAGACCACGAAGGCGAGGAACAGTAGCGGCGCGACGCCCTGATACATGACGAGGCCGATCACGAGCGCGGCACCGAACCCGCCGGCGATGGCCGACGCGACGACCAGCGTCCGGCCGACGACCTTCCCGAGCATCACGTCGCGTCGCTCGTGGGGCAGGGAGAGCAGGAGTTTGATGCTGCCCGACTCCCGTTCGCCCGCGATGGCCTTGTAGCCGACCAGCAGGGCGGTGATCGGGACCAGCCAGCCGGCGGGCGCGCGCAGGAAGAGGATCAGGTTGACCATGGTCTGGCGACCCGCCGACTGGCTGACAGTGCCCGAGGACGACCCCAGCACGGCGAACATGATGGACGAGGCCACCGCGAGGACGACGAACAGCCCGCCGACGGCCCAGAGCGTCCGCGAGCGAACGGCGTCGGTGAAGTCCTTGCGGGCGACGGCCACCCAGGTCATATCCGTCCCTCCTCGCGGTCGGGGGCGCTACTGTGGCCCGCGCCGTCACCGCTCGCGGCCGTCCCGTCGTCCGTCGGCGTTGCACCGTCCTCGGCGGTGAACTCGACGAACAGGTCCTCCAGCGTCGCCTCCTCGGTGACGAAGTCCCGAACAGTCGCGCCCTCGTCGGCCAGCGCGTTGAGCGCGGGGAGTTTGGCCTCGCCCGAACAGGTCACCGAGACGGTGCCGTCCTCGGCCGTCACCGACGAGACGCCGGCGACCTCGCGAGCGGCCGCGAGCGCTCCCTCGGAGAGGGCCTCGACCGTGACCGTGAGCTGGGCCTCGGAATCGGCCTTGTCCCGGAGCGCGTCGACCCGGTCGACCGTCCTGATCTCGCCGGCCTCCAGGATAGCCACCCGGTCACAGACCGCCTCGACCTGGCCGAGGATGTGCGAGGAGAAAAACACCGTCGCGCCGCGGTCGCGCTCCTCGCGGATGATTTCGCGGATCTCGCGCGCTCCGTTGGGGTCCAACCCCGAGGTCGGCTCGTCTAAGATCAGCAGGTCCGGGTCGCCGACCAGCGCCATGGCCAGCGCGAGCCGCTGGGCCATTCCCTTCGAGTACCCTCCGGCCGGTCGGTCGGCGGCGTCGGTCAGCCCGACCCGGTCGAGCAGGCCCACCACGTCCGCCTCGACGCCCTTGGACTCGGCGACGAACGCGACGTGCTGGCGCGCCGTCAGCCGGTCGTACACGTCGAACCCCTCCGGCAGGACGCCCGTACGCTGTCGGACTCGTTTGGACTCGGTCTGTGCGTCGTGGCCCAGGACGCGGGCGCTGCCGGCGGTCGGCCGGACGAAATCGAGCAGTACGTCGATGGTCGTCGATTTCCCCGCCCCGTTCGGTCCCAGGAACCCGAATATCTCCCCCTCCTCGACCGTGAGGTCGACCCCACGGAGGGCCCTGACGGTGCCGAACCGCTTTTCGACACCGTCCAACTCGATCGCAACCATTGACCCCATATTGTCAGCTACCCGTATAGATGTTCTTCGGCTACCGAAAGGTTCGCCGGTCGTCCGCTCGGACGCGGCCGGAGTCCGAAGCTACTTCCGTCCCGGTCGGCTCCCGTCGGGTATGTCCGAACCCGTTCGCGTGACCGTCTCGACCGACGACGAGACGGAGTCGGTTCGCGTGTACGACGACGCGGGGCGGGTCGACGCCGGTTCGGCCAGTTTCTCGTTCAGTTTCGACGGGGCCGAGTCGTCGACCGCAACCGAATCAGCCGCGGCCGGCGGCCAGCAGAGCGGCGACGATCCGACCCACGTCGCGCCGCTGTCCGAGGTCCCGATCAACGGGACGATGCGGTGTGAGGGACTCGCCGACGACCGCGGGACGGAGTTCATCCTCCGGCGCGAGGGCGACGCCGTCGTCGCCTGGCGCAACTCCTGTCCGCACAAGCCGGAGGTCCGACTCGATCCCGGCCACGGTGCGCTGGTGACGGACAAACACCTGGTCTGTCACGAACACGGCGCGCGGTTCGTCCGCGGCGACGGCCAGTGTTCGTCGGGACCGTGCCAGGGGGCCGCCCTCGCCCCGATCGAAGTGAGTGTCGAGGACGGCGACGTGTACCTGACGGACGACCGGTTCGACGCCTGCTGCGTCTTCTAGATCTCGTCGTCGGGATCGTGGTTCTCGGCCATACGCGTCGCTTCCTTGGCGTAGCGTTCGCGCCGGTCGGCGTCCTCGACCGGTTCGAGATCGTCGGGATCGGCTTCTGTCGCGGCGGTGACGCCCTTCTTCGAGAGCATCTGCGAGGAGCGGTGGCTCTGGCGGAACCGCTCGCCGTCGGGCGTGGCGTAGACGATGGTGACCAGTCCCTTGTCGTTGTAATTGCGCTCGACGAGCCACAGTCGCTCGGTGTCGTCGGTCATACACTGGCGTTCCGTGCCGTCGGGCTTGTATCCACGCATCCGCGTCCGACGCGCGGCGGACGAATATCGACGGCGAGAATCGCGGCGCGAATTTCATATGGGCCGGCGCACAACGGCCGACATATGGAGCGGTGGAGCCAGCAGGCGGGTCAGCGACTGCGGGACGGCGAGGAGATCGAGGAGATCGTCCCCTTTGGCGGCAACGGCGTCGCCGTCACCAACCAGCGGCTGCTGGCGTTCACGCCCGACGGGGAGGGCGCGAACTACCGGGCCATCGAGCGCCCCAACGTCGAGCGCGTCACGTTCGAGAGCAAAGGTGACAGCGACTGGCTGGGGTACATGGGGAAGGGGACCCTCGCCGGTATCGCCGGCGTGGGCATCGGGTACACGATGGACTTCGGCGGACTGATCTCTGTCAGTCAGATCAGCGCCGACGCCGCGGCGGGACGGACCGGAACTGCCAGCATCGTGCAGATGCTCAGTTCGATCTCTCGGCTGATGGGGATGGTCGACGACGTCCTGCTCGTCGGCGGCCTGCTGGCCTTTGCCATGTGTCTCGGCGCGTTCGGCATGTACCTCGAAAGCCGCAGACACGGGATCTGGATCACCGTCGCCGGCGAGGGCGACTGCTACGTCCCCGCACCGAAAGACTCCAGAACGGCCGTCAGTCGATTGCAGCGACACCTCGAAACGGCCCCGGAGTCCGAGTCCCGACCCCGGGACGACCCGCTCAGACCACACCCCGAGTAGCAACGCAAATACGGCGAGGGCCCCTAGGGCCGCGCCGAGATGGACGCCGCTGCTGTCCGCGACCGAGCCGGCGATCTCCCCGGGGAGCCAGGCGTCTACCAGTTCCTGACCGACGATGACATTGTCCTGTACGTCGGGAAAGCCGTCGATCTGCGGGACCGCGTGCGTTCCTACGCCGACCCGCGGGGCCAGCGCATCCGCCGGATGGTCGAGCGCGCGACCGACCTGGACGTGGCGGTCACCGACACCGAAACACAGGCGCTGTTGCTCGAAGCCAACCTCATCAAGCGCCACCAGCCCCGCTACAACGTCCGGCTGAAAGACGACAAGTCCTATCCCCTCGTGCAGTTGACCGCTCACGCGTTCCCCCGCATCGAGATCACGCGCGACCCGGACGACGACGCCACCGTCTTCGGCCCCTACACGGACAAGGGTCGCGTCGAGACGGTCGTCAAGGCCCTCCGGGAGACCTACGGCCTGCGGGGCTGTTCGGACCACAAGTTCTCGAACCGGGACCGGCCCTGTCTGGACTACGACATCGGGCTCTGTACCGCGCCCTGCACGGGCGAAATCGGGAATGCTGCCTACGAGGGCGACGTCGAGAGCGTCCGGCGCTTCTTCGAGGGCGAGACTGGCATCCTCGCCGACCCGATCGGTCGCGAGATGGAGCGAGCCGCCCAGGACCAGGAGTACGAGCGAGCGGCCAACCTCCGCGATCGATTGGAAGCCGTCGAGGCGTTCCACGGCGAGGGCGGCGAGGCTGTCTCGACGGGCGAGACGGGCGGCGAACGCTCGGTGGACGTGCTCGGTGCGACCGTCGAGGGCGACGAGGCGACCGTCGCCAGGCTTCACGCCGAGGACGGCCAGCTGGTCGACCGCGAGCGCCACAGCCTGGCCGCACCGACCGGCGAGGGGACAGACGCGATGGGCCACGTCGGCGCGGTGTTCGCCGCTTTCATTCCCCAGTACTACGCCGAGCGGGACCTCCCGGACGCCATCCTGCTCTCGGAACGGCCCGACGACCGGGAACTGGACGCCTGGCTGGCCGCCGAGGGCGTCGACGTCAGAGTCCCGGGGGCCGGCCGAGAGGCCAAACTGGTCGACCTCGCGCTGAAGAACGCCCGCCGCGGCGTCGGTGCGCGACAGGACGAGGGCGGTGCCCTGGCCGAGGCGCTCGGTCTCGACGGGACCGTCGAACGCATCGAGGGGTTCGACGTGAGCCACGCCCAGGGGAAAGCCGTCGTCGGGAGCAACGTCACGTTCGTCGACGGCAGTCCCGAGAAGAGCGACTATCGGCGCAAGAAACTCGACGAGACGAACGACGACTACGCGAACATGCGGGCGCTGGTGCGCTGGCGCGCCAGGCGGGCACGCGAGGGGAGAGACGAGCGCCCGGACCCGGACCTCCTGTTGATCGACGGCGGCGAGGGCCAGCTCGGGGCCGCCCGGGACGCGCTGGCGGAAACCGGGTGGGACGTGCCGGTCGTGGCGCTCGCAAAGGAGGAAGAACTCGTCGTGACCCCGCGGGGCACGTACGACTGGCCGGACGACGCCCCGCACCTGCACCTCTGCCAGCGCGTGCGCGACGAGGCCCATCGCTTCGCCGTCCAGTACCACCAGTCGCTCCGGGACGAGGTGTCGACGGCGCTCGACGAGGTGCCGGGGATCGGTCCCGAGACCAGGCGGCGACTCCTCCGGCGGTTCGGCAGCGTCGAGAACGTCCGGGACGCCTCGCCCGACGAGCTGGCGGCGGTCGACGGCGTCGGCGAGAAGACGGCCGAAACGCTCGACGCACAGCTGTGACCCGACCGCCGTAACGTATTCCTTTTCTCATGGGACGGTGGAGTTAACACGGAGACGGGTGTACTGATGGGTATGAGTAGTAGGGGGCAGGACAGTCTCGCCTACCAGCTGGGGCAACTGAGCGCCGGCGGCGATGGGGGCGGGCTGACGCCGAAGCGGCTCGCCGTCTACATCGCCGGGCTCGCCGTCCTGCTGTTGTTCGGCGACGTCGTCGGGACGCCAGGATTCGTGGGGCTGCTGGCACTGGCCATGGCCGTCGTCGTGGTCAACAGCATGGTCGTCATCGTCCAGGCCTACGAACAGCAGGCGCTGACCGTCCTCGGCTCGTTCCGGAAGGTCCTCCAGCCGGGCATCAATTTCGTGCCGCCGCTGGTCTCGGAGACCCACAGCTACGACATGCGGACCCAGACGATGGACGTGCCCAAACAGGAGGCCATCACGCGGGACAACTCCCCCGTGACTGCGGACGCCGTCGTCTACATCAAGGTGATGGACGCCAAGAAGGCCTTCCTGGAGGTCGAGGACTACGAGCGCGCCGTCTCGAACCTCGCCCAGACCACGCTGCGTGCAGTGCTGGGCGACATGGAACTCGACGACACGCTGTCCCGACGGGACGAAATCAACCGGCGCATCCGCGAGGAACTGGACGCGCCCACGAACGAGTGGGGCATCCGCGTCGAATCGGTCGAAGTCCGCGAGGTCAAGCCGTCCCAGGACGTCCAGGACGCGATGGAACAGCAGACCGCCGCCGAGCGCCGCCGCCGCGCGATGATCCTGGAAGCCCAGGGCGAACGCCGGAGCGCCATCGAGAAAGCACAGGGCGACAAGCAGTCCGACATCATCCGCGCCCAGGGGGAAAAGCAGAGCCAGATCCTCGAAGCGCAGGGTGACGCCATCTCGACGGTCCTCCGGGCGAAATCCGCCGAGTCGATGGGCGAACGCGCCGTCATCGAGAAGGGGATGGAGACCCTTTCCGAGATCGGTCAGGGCGAGTCGACGACGTTCGTCCTCCCTCAGGAACTGTCCTCGCTGGTGGGTCGGTACGGCAAACACCTCACCGGCAGCGACGTGCAGTCAGACGGCGAGAGCCTCGACAGCCTGGACTTCGATTCCGAGACCCGCGAGATGCTCGGCCTCGACGACATCGAGGAGATCATCGGGGAGATCGGCGAGGACCTCGATATCGGTGGCTCGGGTACCAACGGGAGCGAGGTCGCGGACCCGGACGATATCATCGACGAGATGGATCAAAAGGAACCCTGACGACCACTGCAGTGGCTCCCGCACGTGTTCTCGGGTGACTTCTCACTACTTCACTCGAGGAAGTCGGGGAACTCGGTCTGTTCTGGGTCGAGGTCGGGGTGGTCGATGGCATCGGTTCGCTCGGCGACGGCGGAGGGGAAATCCGTCGCACGGACGGCCTCTTCGATGGCGTCGGCGAACTCGCCGACGTCGATCTCCTCGTCCAGGTCGAGTTGCTCGACGTCGAACTCGTCGACGAGGAGGCGCCGCCAGAGCGTCATGCCGCGGGCGTCCGTCCGCTCCATCTGCCGTTTCGTCTTGCCTTTTCCCTCCTCGTAGGCGAGTTCGACGATGCTGGCGTCGTAGTTCGTCGCCATCTCGGCCTGGATCGCCTCGTACTCGGCGGTGTTCTCGTGGCCCAGCGAGGCGGCAGCGCCGAGCGCGAACGCGCGCATCATCGCCTCGTCGCGGGTCAGCGAGTCCCAGTCCGTGCCGAACTGCTCCTCGTAGGGGTTCATCGTTTGATCTTTTCGTCGGGGTACACGCGGAGGCCGTCGTCCGAGAAGCCGATCTTGTGGATGTCACAGTCGATGGCCGTCCCGCGCATCTTGATGATCTGGACGCCGCGAGTCATGCCGCCGGTCTCCATGTAATTGTGGAAGAAGACGACGCCGTGTGCGAGGTAGTGCTCGTCGGCGTAGGAGGTCGGGTCGGTCATCTCCGAGATGAGCAGGACCGTCGTGTCGGTCTGTTTCAGCGCGGAGAGAAAGCCCGTGATCTCGTCGGACATGTCCGCGAAGAAGTGCTGGAGCAGCATCGTCGAGTCGATGACCGCCCGGTCGATGTCGTTCGATTCGATGAACGCGGCGAGCCGGTTGGTCAGGCCCCCTTCGCTCCCGAACTGGGTGATGGTCCGCTTTCCGGTCTCGGTGACGAGGTTCAGGAACTGCACCCGATCGGAGCGCATCACCTTCTCGAAGCCGAAGTCGAAGTTCCCCATGTCGTTGACGAGTTCCGCCTTGGACTCGTGCATCGTCACGTACAGGCAGTTCTCGCCGCTCCGCGCGCCTTCCGTGATGAACTGGGAGGAAAACGTCGTCTTCCCGCTGCCCGGCGGCCCGCTCACCACGTACAGCCGGTTCACCGGGAGCCCACCCTCGACGAGCTCGTCGAAGCCCGGGACACCACTCGAAACTCTCATACGCCCACCACGCTCGCGTCCGACCATAGTTGTTTGCTCCCTGTTCTCACGATTGAGAACACAATCGAGAGACGGCGACGGGGTCGGGTCTCTCTGGTCGCGGTTCCCGGTCACTCCGCGAAACACCGGTCGAACGACCGGGTCGCCCGAACGGACAGGAGTCGTTCGGTCGCGTCGGCGTCGAACCGCAACGGACGACGCCACCAGGGTCCCTTCCCGGAGTCGCTCGATAGCTCGGTGACCAGTCGGTTGGCGTCGGTGCCGCCCGTTCGCGTACTCAGCGGGACGGCGGTATCGTAGAGGGCGGACTCGTCGGGGTCACCCACCACGAGCACTCGCGCGTCGAACTCGCTGCGTTTGACGTGGGCGTTGTTCGCGAACGGTGCCTGCTCGGCCCTGGGCAGGTCGCGGTACTGCTCGCCCGTGATCGCGTCCCGGGCCAGTCGGAACTGGCCGATGAGGAACGCCCCCCACTCCGGTGGGGCCCACTCCGGGCGGTCCGCGTCGGTCGAGAGCGTCGCGTAGAAAAAGAGGTAGTCGCCCGCCGAGAGGTCCGAGAGCGGGCCAGCCTTCACGCCGTGTTCGTCGCCGTAGGAGTACCGCTCACAGCCCGGGTACTCGGCGAACTCCGGGTCGAGGTGGACGGGCGTGTCCCGGTACCCCTCGGGCAGTGCCGTCTCGATGTCGAGGTCGGCGTAGGTCGGGACGGCTCCGCTCGTCGGCTCGGACTCGGGAATGGGAATGTACTCGAAGGAGCCGTCGGGAAAGAGGGGGCCGCGGACGCCGGGCTCGTTGGTGTTGGCGGCGACGTTGATCGCGACGCTGTGCATACCCTGGTCTGGGAAACGGCAGGGAAAAGCGGTTCGCTAGCGTATCGGCGCGACGCACTGTTTGCAGTATCGATACGTGGCTCTCTGCTCGTTGTACGTGCCACAGTGTTGGCAGTAGACCCCGTCGTTGCTGGCCGTCCTGCCGGACTGGTCCCGCTCCAGCCGATCACCCGACGCGTACCGCTCGCCGGACCCCGGTGAGGGCCCCTCGACCGACGGCTCGCTGTCCCGGAAGTACCGGTACACCAGCAGCTGAAGGAGACTGAACCCCACGATGTAGGCGATGATCCAGGTCCAGACCTCCATACTGTGCGGTACGTTGTCACACTACTTGGCTCTTTCCACGCGTGCGGGCGCGAGGACGAAAACGCGGTGACGCCCCGTCGGCCGGGTCGGAACCGTGAAACCGACACACATTTGTCAGTGAATGCGACTGTACGTGGTATGGTCCCCGATTCGACCCCCTCCGTCTCGCGCCGACGGCTGCTCGGCTCCGGAATCGTCGCATTCGCCGGCCTCGCCGGCTGTGCGATGCCGGCGACGATGACCTCGGAGACGACCGCGACGTCCTTCGGTCAGAACGACGCGACGGCACTGGCCGTCGAAACCGAGAACGGTGACATCACCCTCGAACCGGGAGATGGCGACCGGGTAGACGTCGAGGCCACGAAGCGAACCAGCGGCGACAGCGACACGTTAGACCGGATCCGCGTCGTGAGCGAGCGCACCGACGGCACGCTTTTGATCCGCGTCGACCGGTCCGACGTGTCCTCGGGTGTGACGGTCAGCGTCGACCTCGACGTGGCCGTCCCGTCGTCGCTCTCAGTACAGCGGGTCGAGTCGACCAACGGCGAGGTCACCGCCAGCGGTGTCGGCGGTGACGGGACCTATCGTACGGAGAAC
This sequence comes from Halorientalis salina, assembly GCF_005049285.1. Lineage (GTDB taxonomy): Archaea > Halobacteriota > Halobacteria > Halobacteriales > Haloarculaceae > Halorientalis > Halorientalis salina. The sequence goes on from NZ_SOSC01000007.1 coordinate 118,405, forward strand.
GGCGACGTCGACGTCGAGAACGTGGACGGGTATCTCACGCTCCGGTCGACCAACGGCGACGTGGTCGCTCGCGACGTGACCGGCGTCGACGACGCGACGAGCACGAACGGGGACGTGGACCTGGCCTTTCGAGACCTGCGGGCCGACGCGGCGTTCTCCTCGAACAACGGCGACGTGACGATCTCGGTACCGGAGACCGTCGACGCCGCGGTCGACCTCGCGACGACCAACGGCGACGTAACCGTCGAGGGGTTGTCGCTGTCGGACCGGTCGAACGGAACCGGCTCCGTCACGGGGACGCTCGGCGACGGCACGCACGGACTCAGCGCTCGAACCACCAACGGCGACGTGACGCTGTCGGCGCTCGACTAGCGGTCGGGGGGTTGGAGGTCCCGTTGGAACTCGTCGAAGACGTCCAGGTTGTCGGGGATCTCGTACTCGATGCGGCGGGCTTCCCGGTTGTCCTCGTTTCCGTTCTCGACGGGTTCGGCGACGCTCTCCCAGCCGTCCTTGACGGCGATGGATTTGGCGGGCTGTCCGGCGGCGATGTGGTGGGCGGGCACGTCGGTCCCGGCGATGGACTTGGCCGCCAGAATCGAGTTCTCACCGAGCCTGACGCCGGCACGGACCATCGAGTCGTAGGTGACCCGCACGTCGTCCTCGATGATCGTGTGGTAGTTGTCGATGTGGGTCTGATCGACGGTATCGTGGTCGTGGCTGTAGACGTGGGCGTTGTCGGAGATGGAGACCCGGTCGCCGATCGTGAGTTTCCCACGGTCGTCGAGGTGGACGTCGTCGTGGACGACGACGTTGTCGCCCATCTCGATGTTGTGCCCGTACGTGAAGCTGATGCCCTTGAACAGGCGGAGGTCGTCGCCGGCTTCCGCGAAGAGGTGATCGGCCAGCATCTGGCGAAAGCGCAGTGCGAAGGCGATGTTGTCGGCCATGGGCGTGGCGTCGAACTGCCGCCAGAGCCACTGGAGGTACTTCGAGCGCTCGAACTCGCCATCGTCCATGGCTTCGACTTCGGCGTAGTACTCGCTTTCGAGCGTGGCGTTACAGGGGTCGTACCCCTGGAGGCGGACCCGTTCGGCTGGCGAGACGTCCCCGCCGTCCTGCCAGCGCTCGTAGGCCTCCCGGTCGCCGTGGAGGTCGACGAGGACGTCCTCGACGATGTCGCAGGTGTTCTCGTCGCTGGCGAGTCGCTCGTCGACCTCCGAGATGAACGCCCGGAGCCCCTCTTCGGCGAGGGGCGGCAACGAGACGTGGCGCTTCGTCATGTCCCTTCGATAGACCGGCCCAGTGATAGTGGTTTTCGTTGCCTTCGAGGGCGTTACCGGGAGGTAACCGCCCGAATTCCCGGCCTGCACCGACGGTTCGGCAGTCTCTCGAATCGTGTACACGGCTCCAGACGGGCACGGAAGATTGAAGCGCGCTCGACGACAGAAACGAGACAACGTGCAGCGAAAGACCAAGCTCGTCGCCGCGGGCGTGGGCATCGCACTCTTGTTCGGATTACTCACGACTACGTCGACGACGACGACGCAGTTCGTCTCGCCGACGGAACTCGACGAAGGGTCACACGAGGGCGACCGCGTCAACCTCGAAGGGCGCGTGGCGAATCTCAGCACCACGGGCGAGCGCATCACGTTCGAGGTGGCCGACGGCAACGCGTCCGTGCCGGTCGTCTACGAGAAGACGATGCCGGAAACGATGGGCGAGGGCCGCGTCGTCGTCGCGAAGGGCGTCTACGAGGATGGACGGCTCCAGGCAGGCCAGCTCTCTGTCAGAGCACACGAGGGGTCCGAGCGCCCCGAGAACACGTGACCGCCACGGCGTCCCGCGCCGCATCCCCGCGCAGTTCGAGCGGCAGCGCCGGTGATCCGACGTGACCCATCTCGCCGTCGAGGGCCTCTCGAAACGCTTCGGCCAGTTCGTGGCGCTCCAGTCGATGGACCTGACGGTTAGCGACGGCCAGTTCCTCGGGCTGTTCGGGCCGAACGGGGCCGGCAAGTCGACGCTCATCCGACTCCTGGCCACGCTCGCCACGCCGACGGAAGGGGCGATACGGCTCGACGGCGACCCGCTCGATGAGGCGTCCGAAACCATCCGTGGACGGCTCGGCGTCGTCACCCACGACACGATGCTGTACGACGATCTGACCGCCCGCGAGAACCTCCGCCTCCACGCTCGTCTCCACGGCGTCGACGCCGACCGGTGCGGGAGCCTGCTGGATCGGGTCGGTCTCACACACCGCGCCAGCGAGCGCCCGAACGCCTTCTCCCACGGCATGCGCAAGCGGCTCTCGTTCGCCCGGGCGCTCCTCCACGACCCGGACGTGCTCCTGCTGGACGAACCGTACGCCGGCTTAGACCAGCGCGCGGCTGCGACGCTGTCGAGCGTTCTCACGGAGTTCAGCGACCGGCTCGTCGTCATGGCGACCCACGACTTCGACCGCGGGTTCGGCCACTGCGACCGGGCCGTCGTCCTCGACCGCGGCCGGGTGCAACTCGACGAACGAGCGGACGAGTACGCCGACCACGACGCCTTCGAGCGTGCCTATCGGGAGGCAGTCGGTCTGGAGGCCGAGCCATGAGTGCGAGGACGTACCTGCGGGCGATGTGGACCGTCGTCCGCAAAGACCTGCTCGTCGAGGTGCGGTCCAAGCGCGTACTGTCGACGTCGCTCGTGTTCGCGCTGCTGGTCGTCGTCGCGTTCGCCTTCGGCTTCGCCAAGTCCGTCTCCGATCTGACGGTCCTCGGACGTGGCGCGCTCTGGATCGCGTTCGTGTTCGCAGGCACGATCTCAGTCACGCAGGCGGTCACGGCCGAGAACCGCGACAGCGCCATCGACGGCCTGTTGCTCGCGCCGGTCGACCGCACTGCCATCTACTTCGGGAAGGTCGCGAGCAACACGATCTTCGTCGCGAGCGTCTCGCTTTTGACGCTGGTTGCGATCACGGTGTTCCTGAACTACCGGCCGCCGGTGACGATGCTCGCGGCGCTGACGGGCACCATTCTGGTCGCGTCGCTCGGCTTCTCGGCGGTCGGCGTCGTCCTCGCCTTGCTCGCCGCGCAGTCGAACCTGCGGGCGTCGCTCGTCCCCATCCTGCTTGTGCCCCTGGTCATTCCCGTCCTGCTGGCCGGGGTCGAACTCACCCGCCTGCTGAGTACCGGGGGAGACCTCACCGCGTGGCTGCGGCTGCTCGTCGCGTACACTGGTATTCTCCTCCTCGCAGGAATGGTCGTCTTCGAGGCCGTCGTCGCCGATTAGAAGGTTCGGTAGGCCGCGATACCGCCGACGACGACCGCGAGCAATCCGGCCGTGAGCGCACCGGCCGGGAACTGCGGCATCGAGCCACTCGACTGGCCCTGTCCGCCGGCACCCGGCAGCGTGACCGAGATGCTGTCACCGGGCGCCAGCGAGTCCGTGCTGGTCAGCATCGGGACCGGCATTCCGCTGGCATTGCGGAGGCGCAGGTTCGACGAGTGCTCGACTGCAGCGGAGTCGAACCCTTGCAAGACGACTGCGAGGGAGTCGGTCTCGTGTTGCACCGGCTTGTTCAGCGACCCGTTGTCGAGCGTGTACTGGACGGACGCGCGGATGGTCGACCCCGACGCCAGCGACGCGTTCACCGCGAGGCCCTCGGCCGTCCGCTGGTACTGGAGCTGTTGGCCCTCTATCGACGCCGAGCGAACGGTCGCGGAGTCCGGCAGGCCGACGTTGATCGCCCCGACGAACGGCCGGTTCCCGGTGTTCTCCAGTCGAATGGTCTCGACGACGCGGGTCGTCGAGCCGTTCTGGACCGGCTGGACGATGTGACTGGCTGGGTTTCCGCCGGTCGCCGTCAGGACGGTCTCGTCGGTCGTCGGCGATCGGAGCGTGAGTCGTGCGTCAGTGGCATTTGTTCCCGTTTGGAGCGCAAAGCGGTACGGTGCACCTGACAGCCGCGTGTGGAGCCGGTAAGACCGATTCGGCTGTAACTGGTCGAGCGCGATCCGGCCGTCCGACCCGGTTCGGACCTGTGCGACGGGTGGGCCTGTGGGAGAGGTCACCGTCACCGAGGTGTTCGTGACCGGCGTCCCGTCGGGGCGGGCGAGTCGGGCCGACAGTCCGGCCGACAGTTCGAAGTCAGCGGTCGGTTCCCGGGCGACCGCGTAGTGACTGAGGTCCTCGTGTTCCAGGCGCACGACGTACAGCGGCGCGTCGGCGACGTCGGTCACACGATAGGAGCCGTTCTCGACGGTGGTTGAGACCGGTTGGCCGACCCGCTCGAAGTTCTCGTTCAACGGCGTGACCGTGACGCGGTCGCCGTCGGCGGTCCCGTTGGCGACGCTGACAGTGCCAGTCACCGAGGCCGCGGCGGCGACGCCGGAGACGGTGACGAGACAGACGAGCGCGAGTGCCAGAGTGAGCAGCGAGCGTGACATGTTAATCGGAAGTCGTGGGGTCGGGATCGGTTTCCGCGGTCGGCGCGAGCGGGCGCGTCCAGACGCCGTGGGCCGGATCGAACAGGAAGATGAGCAGCATGCCGACCAGCAGCGACACGACGCTGAGTCGGAGCGGCGTCATGAGCGGGATGCGCTTGACCGTGAGCGACGCGGTGTCGCCCTGGACGGCCGCGATGACGTACGTGTCGTAGGCCAGCCCGCGGTCGATCAGGACGTCCCGGGTCTGCATGCCGCCCTGGCGGGGATACCGCCGTTGTGCCGCCTGTCCCACCGCGACCTGGCGGTCGCCCTCGGAGACCGCCAGATTGACCGCCTGAACGCGGACGCGTTCCAGGCCGAGCGAGTCCGGCGGCGAGGCCGTCGTCCCGACGTTCGTCGGGTCGGTCACGACCACGGCGTCGGTCTGGGGGACGTAGTTCCACATGACGGCACCGCGTGCGACGATGGAATCGCCGCGGGCGTAGCTGGCTCCGCTGGTGCCGTTCCGGGAGGTGACACCCACCCAGATGCCCGACTCGTCGAGCTGGTACACGGCCGCTCGTGGTCCCCTGCGAATGTCCGTAATGGTGCCGTGGACGACCTGCGTGGTGCTGTTCGTCGCAGTCCCGCGCTCCTGGAGTTCGGTCGTCGAGAGCGCGACCCGCTCGACGTTCGGCTGTTCCGGCAGCGAGTACGACTCGAACCCGAGCGTCTGCACCGCGTACGGCGAGTTCGGTACGTCGACCGCCTCGCCGTTAGCGCCGCTATCGACGATGACCGACGCCTGGCCGGTGAACAGGTAGGTGAAAGCGAGCGAGAAAACGAGGACGGCGACGCCGACGTGGACGAACACCACGCCAGTCTGCTTGAGTTGGGTCCGTCGCGGCGCGCCGGGGATGCGGGCGAGACCGCGCTTGAGGACGGCCATGAGGACGTACGCGACCGGCGGGAACACCGAGAGCGCGCTCATCTGGCCGACGAGCGCGTAGAAGCCGGTTGACCGCTCGGTTCCTGCGCCGAGCGTCCAGGACTCCGAGGGTGCGTACACCGCCGCGACGACGGTCGCGACCCCGAAGAGGCCGAGGCCGGCGAGCGCGCGGCGCTTCCCCTCGACGTCGTAGTCCATGTAGAACCCCAGGAGGAGCAGGGTGAGCAGGGTGACCGGGTAGCTCCAGCGGTTGTAGTAGCGGGCGGTGACCTCCACCTCGATTCCGGTCGCGAGGTCGCGCAGGACTGGGAACGTCAGGCCCCACAACGAGATGAACGCGAGCATCCCGAGCGCGAGGACCGCGCCGTGGAGCAGCGTCGAGCGCGTCAGCCACGGCTCGTCTTCGCTGGTGGATTCCTCGCGCAGCAACCAGTAGCCCAGCGGGAGGCCTACGCCGAGGACCGCCGTCGCGCCCATGAGAATCAGCATTCCCAGGCCGGCGCCGTTGTCGGCGAACGAATGGACACTCCGGAAGACGCCGCTGCGGACGACCGTCGTCGTGTAGACGACGAGTGCGAACGTCGACGCGATCATCGCGGGCGCGAGCACGGAGTACCGATCGCCGGGCCGGTAGTTGACGACGGCGTGGAGTGTCGCCGTCAGGAACAGCCACGGGATGAAAATCGCCGTCTCGACGGGGTCCCACGCCCAGATGCCGCCCCAGCCCAGCACCGTGTACGACCAGAGCGCCCCGAGCGCCAGCGCGGCCGTCAGGAACAGCCACGCCGCGCGGAGCCACCTGGTGACGGAGCCGTTCCACGACCTGAACAGCCCTTCGTTCCCCCGGACGAGACCCACGAAGTGGGCGACGCCGATGGCGAAGGGCATCGTCAGCAGCGCGTAGCCGATGAACATCAGCGGCGGGTGGATGGCCATGTACGGGTCGATCAACAGCGGGTTGAGGCCGCTGCCGGTCGTCGGCGTGCCCCCGGAGACGGTGGTGGAGATATGCTTGAACGGACTGTCCAGCAGGAGCATGACCCCGAAGTACGTCACCGCTCCCATCGTGACTACGCCGACGAGGCGCGCGGAAGCATCGGCGAGGTCACGTCGCCAGATCGCCCAGGCTGCCACGAGCGCGGCGATGGCCGTCCACAGGAGCAGGGAGCCGGCGTTGCTGGCGTAAACGCCGGTGATCCGATAGAGGAGCGGCAGGTAGTCGGCGGTGTTCTGCCAGACGTACGCGTTCGTGTAATCGGTCGTGACGAACTGATACGTGAGAAAAGCGAGTGCAGCGAGGAACAGCGTCGCGCCGCCAGCCACCAGTCGCGTGACGATGGTGTCGAACTGGTCGTCACGGCGGACGTATCCGACCGCGAGCAGGACGGTCGCGCCGAGCGACAGGGCGGTGCCGCCAGCGAGCAGGGCGGTTCCGGGCGTCGTCATTCGTCCATCCTCCGTTCGGCTTTGTCGAGATACGAGAGGAACTGCTGCCGTTCGACGTACCCGTTGATTTTAGCCAGCCGTTCGCCCTGTGGATCGGTCGCCACGAGTTGTGGCGGGTAGTCGGCGTTGTACTCGCTGGCCAGCCGGGACGCCTGCGCGTCGTCGGAATCCAGGTTGATGGCGACCAGGACGAACTCGTCGAGGCGGTCCTGAACGGCGGGTTTCGAGTAGACGTTCTTGTTGTAGTCCTCGCAGTAGGTACACCAAGTCGTCCAGAAGTACACGAGTATCGGCTTGTTTTCCTCCTGGGCGATCGCCTCGGCCTGCTCGTAGTCGGTGTGCCACTCCGTGCCACCGTGATAGGAGTACGATTCGTCACTCAACACCGGCGCCGTGTTCATCGACGCGTAGCCGATGCCGAGCGCTGTGACGAAGAACACGACCGTGAGGACTTTCCGCGCGTTCATCGAGTTGCACACCCCTCCGTGACCCGCGAGTAAATATTGCTCGACTGAATTCGCACACGATTCCCAATATTGTCCATTATCTAGATTTAGCGTGCGCTATCGAGACCGCTCAAGCATGCAAATAATTATGGGACTGGTCCATAAACAACAATCCGATATTGTAGGGGTTCTACTATGCTGACACCAACACAACAGAAGTCGGGCGGTTGCAGGCCGGAGGTGAGTGCGGGATGACCGGGCTCACGCGCCGGTACGTGCTCGCAACTGTGCTCGCGGTCGCGATCATCGCGCTCGCGGGCTGTGGTAGCGCGCCGACGAAAGACGCGTTCAACGACACGGCGTCACCGGGTGACGGTGGTGGCGGCGCGGCCGCCGCGAGCGGCCCGGGCGAACTCCCTGCCCAGTGGAACGACACGCACGTCTACGACGCGGACCTGCGGGAGGGCGAGAACAAGGACGACTTCCGGTACCGGAACGCGACCGCCGGTGAGGAAGTCCAGTTCGTCCCCAAGGAGATGAACGAGTCGACGCTCCCGAGCAACCCCCGGGAGCGCGAACTCGTCAGGTACGGCCGGGAGATCATGGCGAACACCTCCGAAGTGATGCCGGATAACGTCGGGAACAACCTCTCCTGTGCGAACTGTCACGGCGGCGGTGACCTGCCGACCACCCAGGGTATGGTCGGCCAGGACATCGACATGATCCCCCTCGTCGGGACCGCCGCGACCTACCCCGAGTGGACCAACCGGACCACCCGGATGCGGGACACGCGCCAGCGCATCATGGGCTGTTTCATGCGGAGCATGAACTCTCCGGACTCCCCGGAGGGGATGCCCGAGTACACGAGCCGCGAAGTGCAGGCCATGGAGGCCTACATGGAGTGGCTCGGCCAGGGCCAGCCCATCGGGAGCTCGCCGTACTGGCAGCACCTGAACAAGCCGACGGGTGACGAGAAGGTCCCGATCCCCGAGGTCAACCCGGTGCGCGGTGCCGAGCTGTACCTCGAGAACTGCGCGTCCTGCCACGGCGCTGACGGGCAGGGCGTCGAGGGCCAGTACCCGCCGCTGTGGGGCAACGGTTCCTACAACGACGGCGCTGGCATGGGCCGGATCTACACCTCCGCGGCGTTCATCCGCGAAGCGATGCCGTACGGCTACGCCCACCAGGTGTCCGACTGGCGCGACGTCCAGGACATGGCGGGCTACATGAACGCCCACGACCGGCCGCACCTGCAGCGCCAGCCCCAGGACTGGGCGGAGACCGGCTCACCCGACGAAGCCGTCTACTACAACCGGACCCAGGAGCGGTTCGGCTACGACCAGAACCCGATGGCACACAAGCTCGAACTGGCTGGCATCCCGACTGACGACACCGAGCTCACCGAGAGCATGATCCCGGACGACGTCGACCGGTACGACCAGCCGCTCCGTAACGAGACCGCCGACAACCAGAACAACATCGCGGACGCGATGGACGGCGGGAACTGACGGCGTCGTCGGTCCGACACCACGCTTTCGAGTATGGTCGACCTCCCAAGCGCGACGGCGGTGTTCCTGGCAGGCGTACTGACGATTCTGACACCCTGCTGTCTGCCGATGCTGCCGCCGCTGTTGGCCGGCGGCGTCGGCCACCGCCTGCGCCCGCTCGGCATCGTCGCCGGCAGCGTCGTCTCCTTTACCGCCGCCGGCGTCGCCACCGGCGCGCTCGGGGCGATCGGTCCCGACTCCTTTCGACTCCCGTTCACGGTGCTCATGATCGGATTCGGCGCGGTCATGCTCGACGACGACCTCAACGCGCTCTACGAGCGCCACGCCTCGCGCATCGCCGGGCGAGCGACCTCGTTCTCGACGACGCTCGAACGGGGGTCCCATCCGCTCGTCAGCGCCGTCGCGCTCGGCCTGCTGCTGGGCGTGATCTGGCTTCCCTGCGTCGGGCCGGTCCTCGGGGCAGTGCTCGCGTACGTCGGGACGACCGGCGACCTCGTCCGGAGCGGCACGCTGCTTTTCGTCTACGGCACTGGCTTCGGCCTTCCGCTGCTGGTCGTCGCCTACGGCGGCAAACGGAGCGGCCAGTGGCTGCGCGACCGCGCGTTGACCGACGACCGGCCGGCGGTCCTCCGCCGGGTCGCCGGGGGCCTGCTCGTGTTCACGGGCGTGTCGATGTTGTTCGAGATCGACAAGCTTGCGATGACAGTAGCGAACGGAGTGGTGTGAATGAGCGGACGAATTCGAGTGAAAAGCGTTAAACGAACCGTTCCATTACGACGACAGAGAATCGCACAATGAGTACAATATCGTCGGCGTTGGCTCGCGCCATCCGCCTGGCCCACTGGGTCATGTGGAGCCGGACGGTCAGGTGGGGCACGCTCGCGTTCGGCGTGCTCTCGCTGGGATTGGTGTTCGGGTCCGCGTCCGACACGATGTACGGCATCGAACACGGGGCGAACCTCATCGCCTACTGGCACATTCCGCTGGCCTGGGTGGCGGCGCTCGCGATGTCGGTGACGTTCATCGGGAGCGCGCTGTACCTCCGGTACGGCGGACGGTTCTGGAACCGACTCGCCCACAGCGCGGGCGAGCTCGGGTTCCTCTTCGCGACGCTAACGTTGATCACCGGCAGCATCTGGGGGCGCGTCATCTGGAACTCCTGGTGGGAGTGGACGGACGTCCGCCTCGTCACGTTCCTGATCGTCTGGTTCATCTACGCCGGCTACCTCGTCGTCTACGGTGCGACCGACCACAGCAGCGACGGGACCTACGCCGCCGTCTACGGCGTCCTCGGGTTCGTGACGGTCCCGATCTCCTACCTCTCGACCAGACTGTGGACGCCGACGTTCCACGAAACGACGCTTGCGAACCCGGAAGTGAGCGCCAACATCGACCCCACGACGCTGATGGTGTCGCTCGTCGCCGCGACGCTGCTCTACACGTATCTCATGGCACTACGCATCGAACTCCACGAACTCGAAGACCGCATTCGAATGACGCAACCACGCAACGGAGGTGACCGCTGATGGAACCACTGCTCCTCGTCGGCTACACGACCCTGTTCGTCCTGCTGTTCGGCTACATGCTACGCCTGCAGCGACGGCTCGACCGCCTCGACCAGCAGGTCCGCGATCGCCTGCAGTAGCTCGTCCCGGAGCTTTACCCGCAGGCGGGAGAAGGGAGGAGTATGAGTGCCGACGAGAGCCCGGAGACGGACGACGTGGCGTCGCGTGACGGCGGTGCGGGGACACTCAGGCGCGTATTCTGGAACACCACCGAGCACCGACTCCGCATGCCCTGGCGACTCGCAGGCGGACTGACCGCGTTCCTCGTCGTCACGCTCGCCGTCGGGCTGTTCACGAGCCTGCTCCCGACCGCCGGAGGGCTCGACGGCCCGTACCTCCCCGCGCTGTACGGGACGGTCCTGTACCTCGCCATCACGACGGCCCTTCTCGTTGCCCTCGTGGGTATTAGCTACGTCGTCGACCGCCGGGAATTCACCGATCTCGGGCTCGGATTCGACCGGCAGTGGTGGCGCGACTGTGCATTCGGCCTCGCGCTCGGCGTCGTCCTCCCGACGGCGGTGTTTCTGGTCCAACTGGCCGCCGGCTGGGTCACCGTTACCGGCGTCCTCGTGACCAGCCGGGGGTCACTGCTCCCGTTCGGGACGGCCCCGGCGTGGTTCGCCCTGGTGCTCGTCGGGTTCTTTTTCGTCGGGGTCAGCGTCTTCGAGGAACTCGTCGTCCGCGGGTATCTCCTCACGAACATCGCCGAGGGACTCGCCGGGTTCTGGCGGGTCGGTGTGCGCGGAGCCATCTGGATCGCGACGCTGGTGACGGCCGCCGTCTTCGGCGTCCTCCACGCCTCGAACCCCAACGCCACCCCGCTGTCAGTCCTCAACATCACGCTCTTCGGGGTGCTGCTGGGCCTGGGCTTCGTGTGGACCGACCGGCTCGGCGTTCCCATCGGGATGCACCTGACCTGGAACGCGACCGTCGGCGGGGTGTACGGCTTTCCGGTCAGCGGGATCACGCTGGGCGTGGCCGTCTTCGAGACGGAGACGACTGGCCCGGAGCTGGTGACCGGTGGGGCGTTCGGGCCGGAAGGCGGACTGGTGGCGCTGCTGGCGCTCGTCCTCGGGTTGGCGTTGCTCTGGTGGTGGGTTCGGCGGGCCTACGGGACGGTGTCGCTGCGGGAGGGCGTCGCCGTGCCGACGCTTCGGGAGAATCGCACTCGCTAAGTGGCCGGCGTCCCAACGGGCGGACATGAACTACCGCGAACTCGGTTCCTCGGGCGTCGAAGTATCGGAAGTCGGCTTCGGTGCCTGGGTCGTCGGGACGGACTGGTGGGGCGACCGCTCACGCGAACAGGCCGTCGACATGGTCCAACACGCCCTCGATGCCGGCATCAACTTCTTCGATACGGGCGACGTCTACGGCCACGGCGACAGCGAGGAACTCGTCGGCGAGGCCCTGGGCGAGTACCGCGAGGAGGTCACCGTCTCGACGAAGGTCGGCTACGACTTCTACAACAACCCGCAGGCCGGCCACGGCGAACTCCCCAAGCGCGTCGATTCCGAGTGGGTCCGCACCGCGCTCGACCGCTCGCTCGATCGGTTGGACATGGACTACGTGGACGTGCTGATGCTCCACAACGCCAACGTCGACGAGGTCACGCCGGACGTCCTGGAGACCCTCGACGAACTCCGCGAGGAGGGCAAAGTCGAGGCCATCGGCTGGGCGCTGGGTCCCTCCATCGGCTGGCTCGCCGAGGCGACCGAGGCCGTCGAGGAGGAGTTCGACGCCCTCCAACTCGTCTGGAACATGTTCGAGCAGGTTCCCGGCCGCCACGCTGTCGAGGAGGTCCGCCGACTCGACGCCGACACCTCGATCCTGCCCCGCGTGCCCCACTCCTCGGGCCTGCTCAACGAGCAGGTTACGCCCGAGACGGAACTCGGCGAGGGCGACCACCGCGCTCACCGCCCAGAAGAGTGGTACGAAACGGGCTGGGAGAAAGTCGAGAACGTGCGCTTCCTCGAACGAGACGGCGCGCGGACGATGGGCCAGGCGGCCATCCAGTACCTCCTTTCCTTCGACGAGGTCGCGAGCGTCACGCCGACGTTCCGAACGACCGACGACATCGACGAGTGGGCCGGCGCACCGGACACGCCTGCCCTCTCCGCCGAGGAACAGGAACGCGTCGAGGAACTCTACGAGGAGAACTTCGGCATCGACCGCGAGGACGGGATGGACGCGCTGCGCTCGTCGGTCGGCGGCGCGGACCTGGAGGACACCGGCATGAAATCCGCCGGCGACTGAACCGGGCGACATTTCATTGCCGACTGGCCGCGTTTCCTGCTTTTTCGGTAGTGATCGGCGGTTAGAGGAACTCCCGAACATCCGAGTACCACATGTCGTGGTGATCGACTTCGCCGATGGCTTCGGCGATCTTGACGGCCAGGGTGTGCCAGCACAGCTGTGTCGGGTCGTCGGAATCCAGGTTGTACTCCGAATCCGCGCAGTTACAGCCGTCGTTCTCGACGATGTACTCGTCGTCGTAGCCGACGACCACGGTGAAATCGCGGTATTCCTTGACACGCTGTTCGCCGACGGCGTCGATGGCCTTCGTGCCGCGGTCGCCGTGCAGCGAGATGATGCGGTCGACTGCCGGTGGGGTGAGTTCGCCCGCAGTTTCGAGGGTTTCGACCCACTCGTCGACCGGTGTCACGAACGTGTCGTTTGCCTAGCAGCGAGAAAAGGGGTTCGGTGCCGTGCCGGTCGAGAGCGTACGGCTTAACGCACCGGAGGTCAGAGCGGACGTATGCGCGTCGAGGAGGGCAACGTCGAAGTCGAGGTCCCGGGCGAGGCCACGGACGGGAAAGAGGACGGGGTGTTCTACAACCCGGAGATGGAACTCAACCGGGACGTGACGGTCGCGGCGCTCCGGGCCTATCGCGAGGGCGATGGACCAGCCGACTCCTATCTCGACGCCACGGCTGCCAGCGGCATCCGGGGCGTCCGCGCGGCGGCCGACGGCTGGGACGTGACGACCTGCGACGTCGACCCCGAGGCCGTGGAACTGGCCGGGGACAACTTCGAACACAACGACCTCGACGGCGACGTTCGCCACCAGGACGCCAACGTTCGGATGCACCAGCAACGGTACGACGTGGTCGATGTCGATCCGTTCGGCACACCCATTCCCTTTGCCGATGCCGCCGCCAGGAGCGCGCGCGGGTTGCTCTGTATCACCGCGACCGACACCGCGCCGCTCTGTGGCGCACACTTCATGAGCGGCGTCCGCAAGTACGGCGCGGTCCCGCGAAACACCGAGTACCACGCCGAGATGGGCCTGCGCGTCCTCGTCTCGGCGCTGGTCCGGACGGCCGGGAAGTTCGACGTGGCCGCTACGCCGGTGCTCTCACACGTCACCGACCACTACGCCCGGACCTACCTCCGCGTCACGGAGGGCGCGAAGGCCGCCAACGACTTGTTCGACGACCTGGGGTACGTCGACCACTGTCAGCACTGCCTGTTCCGCCGGGCCGATCGGGGACTCGTCGCCGACCCACTGGAGGAGTGTCCCCACTGTGGCCGCCACCTTCAGACCGCCGGGCCGCTCTGGCTCGGCCCGGCCCACGACGCCGAGTTCGTCGACGCGGTCCGCGAGCAAATCACCGCGGAGATGGGAACCGCCAGTCGAGCGCGGGACCTGCTCGATACCATCGGCGGGGAACTCCACGAGCCGACCCACTACGACCAGCACCGACTCTACAAGCGCTGGGGCGAGTCGGCTATCGGGATGGACGAGTTCCTTGAGAAACTGCAGGACGCGGGCTTCCAGGCCTCCCGAACCCACTTTGGGGGGACGACATTCAAGACGACGGCGGGTGTCGCGGAGATCGCCGACGCGGTGCGGGAGTAACAGGCAGACTAGGACAGGAGAGCGGCCCGATGTGCTCACGTAAGTACTCACTTACAATGCAAACTCCTGGTGACCCAGACGGCATGCCCGTCTTCGATAGCTGTTCCATCTGTGGCTCGGATGGCCCATTTTATCGGGTGAAAGGAAACTGGATGTGCGAGACGTGTGCCGAGCGTGCACCCGATGCGCTTGCGCAGACGCTGTCGCGGTAGTTCTAAGGAGCATCCGCCGAGCGCCGGCGGCGCGAGGCGGTTCACGCGCCCGGAGGGCGCGCCTTTTTTGGTCGAGATTTTTTCGAGGAGGGGTCGCCTACGGCGACCCGACGAAGAAAAAAGGTCGTTACCAACCCTCTTCCTGGATCTCGCGGCCGATCTGCAGCGTGACGGTGAGGACGTAGTGGATGAGGCGGTAGACGGGCCGCAAGAGCAGGTTGAGCACGCCGATGAGGCCGGCGATGCCGCCGAGTGCCTGGAGCTCGCCGGGGGAGGCACCGATGAACAGGCCGTAGAGTGCGAAGGCGGCGGCGATGGCCGGCCCGAGCCAGAGGCCCGAAAGGTACTGATTGTACGCGTCGCTGTACTGCCAGGCGTAAAACAGGGCGAAGGCGAGGGCGAGCATGCCCCCGACGATCGAAAGCGTCGCCGGCATCCCCAGGAAGCCGAGCGGAACGAGCAGCGCGGCCGCGAGCACGAACACCGCCGAAATCCGCAGAATCCCCCGTTCGTATTTCTCATCCATACCATCCAGTGGCACGCCGGACCCTAATGTGTTTTCGGTGTCGAATAACCGCTCCGACCAGGAACGGCGGCCATAGCCCCCGGATACTTGTGGCAGAGCGTCGAACGCCGACTGTGTCACGGAACGCCGAACTGACGGGGGTCGTCCGGTCGCTGATCGACGCGGTCCGGGCCGAACAGATCACGTTCCTCGCGGCGAGTCTCGCCTACTACACGTTCGTCTCGCTCGTCCCGCTGCTGTTGTTGGTGCTGGTCGTCGCCACCGAACTGGGCGGCGAACGGCTGGCGACGGACCTCGTCGCGCAGGTCGGTGGGGTACTGTCGCCGAGCGGCCAGACACTGCTTTTGGACGCGCTGACCGGTGCGAGCGGTCGCGGTGGGGCGACTCTCGTGGGGATACTCGTCCTGCTGTGGGGGGCGCTGAAGATCTTTCGCGGGCTCGATATCGCGTTCTCGCAGGTGTACGGGACCGAAACGGCCGACTCGTTGCTCGGGCAGGTGCGGGACGCGCTGGTGGCACTGGTGGCGGTCGGGGCCGGCGTCGGTGTCGTCGTCGTCGCCAGCGCGCTCATCGCTCGTTCCGGACTCCCGATGGTCGGCATGCTGGGGACGCCTGCGCTGGCACTGGCGCTGGCTGTCACCTTTCTGCCGCTGTACGTCATCCTCCCGAGCGCGGACGTGGGGCTCGCGGAGGCGCTCCCGGGTGCACTGCTGGCCGGCGGCGGCTGGACGGTGCTCGGGACTGGGTTTCGCATCTACGCGGTGAACGCGGGGAGTTTCCAGCTTTACGGCGTCATCGGTGGCGTGCTGTTGCTGGTCACGTGGTTCTATTTCGGGAGCATCCTGCTCTTGCTGGGCGGGGTGTTGAACGCGGTGTTGGCCGACCGGACAGGTTCGACCGATAGCAACCGGCAATTACAACAGGACCGGCAACGACGTACCGGACAACTATCGAGTATGACCGACGAGCAAGGGGGGTCGCCCGACCCGACGGACGAGAGCCGGGACGTGAGCGAGGAACTCGCAGCGCTCCGCGAGGACGTATCGGAGTTCGAAGACGAGATCGAGGACCGAACGGTTCACCGGGACGAACTCGAAAGCGACCTGAAACGCTACGTTCGCGTGCGCGTCCGCCGCGGTCACGCCACCGGCTGGGGGCCGTACCTCGTCTTGCTGTACGGCACCGTGATGACGCTCGGCGCGTTCTACTTCCTGGGCGGGGGCTGGGCCGTCCTCGCGATGATCGTCGTCTGGCTGTCGACGCTCGGCCTCTACGTGCTGATGGTGCTCGTCGGACTCGGCATCACGGCCGCGGGACTTCCCGGTCGACTGCGTGACGCCGTCCACGACTTCCGGCAATGAGCCACGGCGTCGGTGCAATCTCGACCGCTCAGGGCATTTTGGGGCCACTGGTCCCCGTTTTCGCGCTCGTCACACAGCTCGGTGACGTCTGGTTCCTGCTGGTTTTGCTGTCGACGCTGTACCTCGCCGACGGGCGGGTCCCGGGGTTCCGTGGTCTCGTCGATCGCCGGGACGCCGCCTACGTCGTCGCGCTGGCAATCGGCGGGCTCGCGCTGACCGTCGGCCTGAAACTCCTCGTCGCCTTCCCCCGGCCGCCGGCTGAGCCCGTCAACGGGGCGTGGTTACCCGGGCCGCTGTTCGAGTTGTACGCGAGCGTCGTCCACGCCGACGGGTACGGCTTTCCGAGTGGACACGCGATCGGGTCAACGGTCGTCTACGGGGGGCTGGCGCTCGTCTACGGCGACTCGATCTCGCGACGCCGACTGCTCCTCGCAGGGGGACTCGCCGGCCTGATCGGGTTCTCGCGGGTCGCCATCGGCGTCCACCACCTCGTCTCGGTGCTCGGCGGGTTCGCGATCGGTGCGGCCTACCTCGGCCTCGCGACGGCGGTGACCGACAACGGGCGACGGGTCGGCCTGGCCTACCTGCTGGCGGTGGTCGCCGGCGTCGTCGCGCTGTTTGGCGGTGGGTTCACACGGGATCCGGTCATCGCGCTCGGGATGGCGCTCGGCGGCTGGCTGATCTGGCAGGTCGCCGGCGAGCGGATCGCTGCTGTCCCGACCTCGACCGCCGGGACCCGGCTGCTGCTGGCGGCCGGGCTCCCGGTGGTCGGCGCGCTGTTCGTCGGCATGGAACTGCTGGAACCGGCGCTGTCGCTCACCTTCCTGCTGTCGGTACTCATCGTCGCGGTCCTGCTGGTGCTCCCGGTCGCGGTGGGCGAAAGAAAACGGTGAATTCGGCCTCATACGGACTGCTGTAGAACAGCTCCGCATCGACCGCCCGGAGTCGGGCGGTCGTCGCGGTACCCAGCTACAGCAAACCGTATCAGAACGTCTCGAGGTACCGGTCGAGTTCCCAGTCGGAGACGTCGACGAGGTACTCCTTGAACTCCTGGCGCTTGGCCTCGACGAACTTCTCGCCGATGTGTTCGCCGAGTGCGTTCTTGATGACCTCGTCCTCTTCGAGCGCATCGACGGCCTCGCCGAGGTTCTGGGGGAGCGTGTCGATGCCGTACTCCTCGCGTTTCTGCTCGTCGAACTCGTAGATGTTCTCCCGAACGGGGTCGGGTGCCTCGATGCCCTTCTCGATGCCGTCCAGGCCGGCGTGGATGAGTGCGGCGAACGCGAGGTACGCGTTACAGGACGGATCGGGGAAGCGCGCCTCGATGCGGCTCGCGGCCGGGATGCGCGCGGCCGGCTTGCGGATGAGCGCCGAGCGGTTGCGGTCGGACCAGGCGACGTAGACCGGTGCCTCGTAGCCCGGGACCAGGCGCTTGTAGGAGTTCACGGTCGGGTTCGACACCGCCGTGATGGCCGGGGCGTGTTCGAGGATGCCGCCCAGGAACTGCTTTGCCGTCTCGCTCAGGTCGAACTCGTCGTTGCCGTCGTGGAAGGCGTTCTCGCCGTCCTCGGTGAACAGCGAGATGTGCGTGTGCATCCCCGAGCCGTTGATCTTCGGGATCGGCTTGGGCATGAACGTCGCGTGGAGGTCGTGCTGTGCCGCGATGGCACGGACGACGGTGCGGAAGGTACCGACGTTGTCCGCGGTGGTCAGGGCGTCGTCGTACTCGAAGTTGATCTCGTGTTGGCCCTGTGCGACCTCGTGGTGGGAGGCCTCGATCTCGAAGCCCATGTCCTCCAGCCCGTAGATGATGTCGCGGCGCACGTCCGAGGCGAGGTCCTTCGGCGCGAGGTCGAAGTAGCCGCCGGCGTCGTTGGTCTTGGTCGTCGCGCGGCCGTCCTCGTCTTCCTCGAACAGGAAGAACTCGGGCTCGGGTGCGGCGTTGACCGTATAGCCCATGTCGTGGGCGCGCTGGAGTGCCTGCTTGAGCACGTAGCGGGGGTCGCCCTCGAAGGGCTCGCCGGTCGTGGTGTTGATGACGTCACAGATGAGCCGGGCGCTGGCGTGTTCATCGCTGTTGCGCCACGGGAGCACGGAGAACGTGCTCGCGTCGGGGACGAGGCGCATGTCCGACTCCTGAATGCGAACGAACCCTTCGATCGAGGAGCCGTCGAAGTAGATCCCCTCGGAGAAGGCTTTCTCCGCCTGTTCGGCCGGCACGGACACGTTCTTGACGGTACCGAGAATGTCGGTGAACTGCAATCGGAGGAAATCGACGTTTTGTTCGTCGATCTCGTCGATTACGTCCTGTGCCTCCGCAGTGAGACCGCCGTCCGCTTTTACGTTCGGGTTTGTCATCTTTCTCGTCATCGAAAACCTACAGGCCAGATATAAAAACACTACCGATTTGCGCAAAGCTCACGGCTCTCCCTCTGGAATTGGATATTCGTAAAATTCTAATGCCCAGAGCGAGTTCGTGAACGTAATGACGTACGAAAATCTCGACCGGAAGTTAGTAAATGCCCTGCTCGGCGATGGACGCGCCAGTCTTCGGAGCCTCGGCGAGGACCTCGACGTGTCAGTCACTACCGTATCAAATCACCTCAAGGATCTCGAAAACCAGGGGATCATCAACGGCTACACGCCGAAGCTCGACTACGACAAGCTGGGCTACGACGTGACGGCGGTCGTCCAGCTCAAAGTCGAGGGGTCGGCCCTGCCGGAAGTCACCGAGAGCCTGCGCGAACACAAGCAGATGATCTCGGTCTACGAGGTCACCGGCGACTACGACATCATCGCCATCGGGAAGTTCACCGACACCGACGGCATGAACGACCAGATCAAGGAGCTGCTCGTCGACCCGCAGATCAAGGAATCCAACACCAGCGTCGTGCTCAACGCCGCCAGCGAGCACGAGCAGTTCGAACTGGAACTGGAGTAACGTCGACGGCGACTCGACACCGCTGCGATGGCAGTCCCGTGACTGTCAGCTACCGCTGTCTCGATCGTGATGGACGGTGTCAGGGATCGAACGGGGCTCGGGTTCCGAAGCCTTTTGACTGACCAGTCAGTTAGTTCGGTATCCCCTCCATGTCCGACGACGTTTCCGACGCCATCATGGCAGCCACCTACCGCGCGCTCTGTGCGCGCGGGTACGCGGAGTTGACGATGCAGGACATCGCCGACGAGACGGACAAGAGCAAGGCGGCGCTGCACTACCACTACGACAGCAAACACGACCTGCTCGTGGCCTTTCTCGAGTACCTCTTCGAGCGGTTCACCGACCGCGTCGCCGACCCGGCGGGTGAGACGCCGGCCGAGCGACTCGCGGCGTTCGTCGACACCGTCCTCTCACCGCCGCCGGAAGACGCCGACGAGCGGGTGGCCTTCCGAACGGCGTTGCTCGAACTCAAGGCACAGGCGCCGTACAACGACGATATCCGCGAGCGACTGGAGCAGTTCGATCAGTACCTCTTCGAACACGTCCACGAGCACGTCGCGGCGGGCATCGAGGCGGGCGAGTTTCGCCCCGTGGATCCCGACGACACCGCCCGATTCATCGTCACCGCGCTCGACGGCGCACACACGAAACAGGTCGCCGTCGGCCAGGACATCGACTGCACGCGCCGGATGCTCCGGTCGTACGTCGAGACCCATCTGGTAGCTGGTGACGCTGATGACACCGACGACGGCGAGGACAACCGCGGCGACGACGTCCAGGAGGTTCGGTCCGAATGAGCGTCCGCGACCGCCTGGGGAGCCTGTTCAAGGGCAAGGAGGAGTTGGATCTGACCAGCGGCGGCATCGGTCGGCCCCTCTTTTTCCTCTCCTTTCCGATCATCATCACGAACCTGCTGCAGGTGATGTACAACCTGGCGGACACCTTCTGGCTGGGCCAGTACAGCACGCCCGCGCTGGCGGCCATCAGCTTCGGCTTCCCGCTGGTCTACCTGCTGATCTCGCTGGGAATGGGGCTCTCGGTGGCCGGAAGCGTTCTCGTCGCCCAGCACACGGGGGCTGACGAACCCCGCAAGGCCGAGTACGCCGCGTCCCAGACCGTCACCTTCTCGCTCATCGGGTCGGCCATCCTGGGCGCGCTCGGCTTTTTCCTCGTCGGTGGCGTCCTCGACCTGTTCGGCGCGGAGCCGCTGGTTCTGGATCTGGCCACGGAGTACATGCGCGTCATCGCCGCCGGCCTGCCCTTCATGTTCGGCTTTTTCGTGTTCATCGCGCTGATGCGCGGGTCGGGTGACACCATCACGCCGATGGTCGTGATGTTCGGGACCGTCGTCCTCAACATCGTGCTGGACCCGATCCTGATCTTCGGGTTCCAGAACAATCCCCTGTTTACGGCCCTGGACGCCGGCGCCATCCAGGACTCGCTGTACGCTGTGACCGGCTACACGGGCAACGGCGTGGAAGGGGCGGCTATCGCCACCGTCTTCGCGCGTGCGTCCGCGATGGTCGTCGGCATGGCCATCATGCTGAACGGGAGCCACGGCATCCGCATCCGGATCTCGGAGATGGTCCCGGACTTCGACTACCTCGGTCGACTGCTGCGCATCGGCGTCCCCGCGTCGGTGGAGAACACCGGTCGCGCGCTGTCGGTGAACCTCCTGCTGTTCATCGTCGGGACGTTCTCGACGACGGTCGTCGCGGCCTTCGGCGTGGGCATCAGGGTGTTCTCGCTGATCTTCATGCCCGCCATCGCCGTCGACCGCGGCGTCGAGACGATGACCGGCCAGAACATCGGCGCGGGCAAGCCCGACCGGGCCGCCGCGACCAATCACTTCGCGGCGAAGGTGACGTTCCTGATCCTCGCGGCGCTGGGCGCGGTCATCTTCGTCATCGCACCGCAGATCATGGCGGTGTTCACCAACGACGCCGGGGTGATCGAGGAGGGCGCGCGCTTCCTGCGCTGGGTCGCCCCGACCTTCGGCTTCATGGGCGTCCTCCGGGCGTACACCGGTGGGCTTCGCGGTGCTGGCAAGACCCTGACGGCCGCCGCCATCGCCATCCTGATGTTCGGCGTCATCCGCCTGCCGGTCGCGTGGGTCGCCTCACAGCGGTTCGGTCCGGACGGCATCTGGTTTTCCTTCGCCGTCTCGAACGTGGCCGCCGCCGCCATCGCGTTCGGCTGGTTCCAGCGCGGCACCTGGCGGGAGGCAGACCTCACGGACGACGAGACCGGCCCCGGATCGACGGAGGAAGTCGGTGACGCGACGCCGACCGACGACTGACCGGTGAGGACGGCGGTCCGAACCGCGGGCGGCGGGCGGAGACCGACGACTGACCGGTGTTCCCGCGAGTGAAGCGAGGGGGAACTCGTCGGAGCTTGCTCCGACGGTGAGAGGGTTGCCTCGAACCGCGGGCGGCGGGTGGAGACCGACGACTGATCGGATCAGAGCACCGCACCGGACTGGAGGACGGCGATCAGCCCGGTCAGCGTCACCAGGCTCGCGAGCGTGCTGACGAGGATCGTCGTGCTCACGTAGTCGGCAGCCGAGAGGCCGGCCGTCCGGTCGCGACCGAACTCGATCGTGAGCATGAGCGGCGTCACCGCCGCCGGCATCGCGCATTCGAGGACGAACACGCGCCCCACAGTGCCGGAGAGTCCGAGTCCCAGCGCGACGCCGAGGGCGACGACCGGCGCGACGAGGAGTTTGAGCGCCGTCGCCGGGGCGACCCGCCGGACGGTCCCGCCGCCGGTCGACCCCGCGAGCTGGATGCCGAGCATGAGCAACATCACCGGGATCGCCGCGTCGCCGGTGAGCCTGATGGTCTGCATCGCCGCGATGTCGGTCGGGGGTACGAGATCGAGCGCGCGGACCAGCGCCGCGGCGACGACGGCGTAGACGAGCGGGAGTCGGAACACCTTGCCGACCGCGCCCCGCACCGACCCCGACTGGCCGCGGGAGGCGACGTAGACGCCGACCGTGTACATCAGCACCGACTGGACGGCGATGTAGAGGACGGCGGTACTGCGTCCGAGCGCGCCGAAGGCGAAGGCCGACAGGGGGATGCCGTAGTTGCCGGCGTTCGAGAATGTGCTCGTCAGGACGACAGCGCCCAGGACCGGCTCTTCCTCGCCCAGCGCGCGGCCAACGCCCTCCGCGAGGGCGAGCATGGCGACGGTGAAGGCCGCGACGCCGGCGAACAGGCGAGCGACCGTCGGTCCGTCGATGGGCGTCGTCAGCAGGCTGTAGAAGACGAGCGCCGGCGCGAGGACGAAGATGGTGATCGTCGAGAGGGGTTCGACGTCGACGTCGCGGACTCGGCCGAGGACGAACCCGATCCCGGCGACGGCGACGACCGGCAGGACGGCCGACCCCAGCACCGAAAGCAGCGACACGGACGAGGCGACATCTGGGCGGGAGTCAACGCTTTCGATACGCGACAGCCGCGTGTCCGCCGAGCGTCTGACCAAGGTTGATGTACCGAGCGCCCTAGTACTGGGACGATGGATACGAGCGCGCGCAGTCCGGAGGGCGACCGCTCGCGACCGTGGACGGACCCGCGATCCGTGCTGCGGACGCTGCTCGCCGCGCCCGAGGAGCGACCGGACCTCGCCGACGCCGACCTGCGCCGGTCGCTGGTCGCCGGCCTCGCCGACGAGAACCCGACGATTCGGTTCTCCAGTGCCTGGGCCGTCCGGCTCCTGGCCGGCGAGCAACCCAACGCCGTGCCCGGCCTCGTCGGGTATCTGGCGGCCAACCGCGACGCGAGCGACGACGTTCGCAGCGTGCTCGCCCACCTCGACGCGCGCTATCCCGATCTCGTTCGGCCGGTCCTCGACGAGCGCGATATCGACCA
The DNA here is from genome assembly GCF_005049285.1 of Halorientalis salina. GTDB lineage: Archaea > Halobacteriota > Halobacteria > Halobacteriales > Haloarculaceae > Halorientalis > Halorientalis salina. The sequence goes on from NZ_SOSC01000007.1 coordinate 141,499, forward strand.
TGCCACAGTGACGGCGGCCGTCGACGCCGGCCCCGTCGCCCCCGCGGACGGCGGCACCGCGCTGGTCCCGGCCACCAGCCTCGAAGCGATCCGGTCGGTCGTCGAAACCGAGGGCGAAGTCCCGACGGTCATCGAACGCGAGATGGACGACGCCTCGGAGACCGACCGTGGCGACGGCGCGGACCGGGACCCGCGGCTCGGAGCCGGTGACACGGAGACTGACGCCGATGCCGGTACCACGGCGACTGAGACTGAGGCCGATGACACGGCGACCGGGGCCGACGCTGGCTCCGGTGGGGCCGACGACGGACGCACCGACGCCCGACACTCTGGCGGGACGGGTCGAACCAGGCCGCGGACCGTCCACCAGCAAAAACGCGCGGACATCGACGCCATCGAGTCGTCCCCGCTGTTCCGGGCCATCCGGGCGCAGTGTCGGTTCGACGACCTCGAAGTCGTGTTACCGCGCGACGGGCGGCGATACGCCGACACGATACGCGCCCGTGCGATCACCGGCCGCGAGGAGCGGGGGACTGCCCTTCGACTGCTCGACAGACCGGACGCGGACGACGACACCGAGGCCCCGGTCGGCTTCGGGGACGCCGTCGCCGAGAGCCTGGCTCGCTGGCAGGGTGCTGGTGCCACCGACGGCGTCGTGACGGTCCACGACTGGGCGTGTGAACCCCGGCCCTGGCTGGCGACCGAACCGGTCGAGGAGACCATCGCCGAGTGGACGCCGCCGAGCGTGGGCGCGCGGCTCCGGTGTGGGCTGGACCTCGCCGAAACCGTCGCCAACTGCCACCGGCAGGGCGTCGTCCACGCCGGACTCGACCCCGGCAACGTCGTCATGCCGGCCGACGCGCTCACCGAACGGCGTCGGCCCCTGCTGGACAACGTCGGGCTGATGTTCGCCCTCCGGGAGCACTTTTCGCTCCCGGAGTACCTCGACCCCCGGTACGTCGCACCGGAGTACCTCGACGAAAGCTACGGCAGCATCGACCACTCGACCGACATCTACCAGCTCGGAACCGTCCTCTACCGGCTGTTCACCGACCGGCCGCCGTTCGAGGGGGACGGTGACGCCGTTCGGGACGCCGTCCTGTCGGCCGACCCGCCGGCCCCGTCCGATCGAAACGCCGCGCTCCCCGACCCCGTCGACGAGGTGGTCCGGAAAGCCACCGCGAAGCGAAAGCTCGTCCGCTACGAGACTGCCTCGCAGCTCCGGGTCGATCTCAGGCACGCCTGCGTACAGGCGGGCTACGAAGTCACGTGATCGGCGGTTCCCGAACACTACGGACGGGCGCGTCGGCGTCGATGCCATCGGAGAACACAGCATCCGCGAGTTCCGACCGTGCGAGCGGTTCGCCGGGTCGGTGCCTCAGAACTCGTTACAGACCGGGATGCCGACCGTCTCGTAGTCGTCCATGGACTGGACGACCTCGGGGACCTCTTCGAGCGGGACCGTCTCGGTGACGATCTTGCCGGGGTCGATCTTCCCGCGGTCCATCATGCGGAAGATCTCCTCGTACTGGTTCGGAGGCATCCCGAACGAGCCCTTGAAGTCCCGTTCGTCCATGACGATGTTGTCGACCGGCAGCGAGACGTTGCCCCCTTCCTCGGATGTCGTGAGGCCGATCTGGAGGTGCTGGCCGCCCTTGCCCAGGGAGTTGACGGCGTTCTGGCAGGTCTCGGCGACGCCCAGTGCGTCGACGGAGATGTCCACCCCGCGCGAGGACTCGGTGAACTTCTTGACCGCCTGGGGAACGTCCTTGACGTCGTTGGCGTTGAGGGTCTCGTCCGCGCCGAGCTCTTCGGCCTTGTCGAGTTTCTCGTCGATGATGTCGATGCCGATGACGTTCGCGCCCAGCGCGTCGGCGATGTGGACCGCCGAGAGGCCGACCCCGCCCAGGCCGTGGACGGCGACCCAGTCGCCGGGCGTGATGTCGACGCGGTGAGCCAGGCCGTGGAAGGCGGTGGCGAACCGACAGCCCAGCGCGGCCACGTCGACCGGATCGACGTTCTCCGGGAGCTTGATGGCGTTGTGGTCGGCTTTCCGGACTGGGAACCGCTCGGCGAAGGCACCGGGAGCCATCTTCAGGAAGCCCAGCGGGACGACCTGCTCGCAGATGTTCCCCCGGCCGTTCCGGCAGTGGTGGCAGGTCCCGTCCGAGAGGTTGAACGGGACGGTCACCTGATCGCCCTCGCGGAAGCGCTCGACGTTGTCTCCCACCTCGACGACGGTGCCGGCGGGTTCGTGGCCGAAGATCAGTCCGTCGGTCGGCATCACGCCGATCCACGACCAGTCGCCCTTCCAGGCGTGCCAGTCGCTGCGACAGATCCCACACGCTTCGGTCTCGACGATGATCTGGTCGTCCTCGACCGTCGGCGGTTCGACCTCTTCGATCTGGAGGGGTTCCTCCACCCCGTGGAAGACTGCTGCTTTCATCCAGCACTACACTGCCAATACGTCCTTATAAATCATTGGGGAGCTATATTATACGCCTCTTTATTCAGGGGGACTGCGTTATGCAGGGTTTTCCGGTTGGCAACTGTTCACCCATTCTTTCGGCAACGATATCCGGTAATTTGCCGGAAGTGGCGCTCGCGCGCGGTTCGATCACGGGAGCGATTGACGGGCAACGATACGCGTTCGGACAGTGGGCGTCCGGGTCTATTTCGACCCGGGGGAAATCGACGAATCGGTCCCTGGCGCGCGCTCGGTAGAGGCTGACAGGGAGGGTCCGTGAACCGGTACTCGTTTCTCGGGCAGTGCTTCCGAGGTGGGGCTGAGGGGCGTTGCGGTCGGTTTCCGTTGAAAAAGTTAAACCGTCTCCCTACCGAAGGGCGACCATGAGCGACAACGAGGGACGCAAGGACCTTCGCATGCCTGACGACGACGAGGTGTTCGCCATCGTCGAGGACATGCTCGGTGCGAACCGCGTTCGGGTCCGGTGTATGGACGGCCAGGAACGGACAGCCCGCATCCCGGGGAAGATGCAGAAACGCATCTGGATCCGGGAGGACGACGTGGTACTCGTCGAGCCCTGGGACTGGCAAGACGAGAAAGGCGACATCACCTGGCGCTACGACAAGCAGGAAGCCGACCAGCTCAAAGAGGAGGGGCATATCCAGGGGTGATGTTTCGATGATCGACTCCACGGCTGTCCGCGACGGGCGACCGCGTCGGCGAGGGCGGTCCCCGTCATGATCCGGGTGGGACTCGCGTGACCGACTCCTTCGAACTCGTCGACACCGAGGACGTCGACTCCCCCGGCGACGAGTGGGAGGAGATCGACGTCGCCGACACGGACGCCGACCGCATCGCCCGCAAGCGCGACCGGGAGTTCAGTGAGTTCCGCGACCGTATCAAGGACGCCGACCAGTTCAAGGTCGAAGCCTCCGTTTTCGACGACGCCACCTTCGCCGCGCTCTACAAACTCGTCCAGGACGGCTACATCGAGGCCTTCGGCGGCCCCATCTCGACCGGCAAGGAGGCCAACGTCTACTCGGCGCTGGGCGGAGGCCGAGGCGGCGAGGACTCGGCCGGTAACCGCCCGGAGACCGGCGAGGGCCGCCAGGTCGCGGTCAAAGTCTACCGCATCAACGCCTCCGATTTCCGGGACATGCGGGACTACCTCGACGGCGACCCCCGCTTCGACGGCATCGGCTCGAAGAAAAGCGAGGTCGTCAAGGCCTGGGTCCGCAAGGAGTACGCCAACCTGGAGCGGGCCCGCAAGGCCGGCGTCCGCGTTCCCGAACCCATCGCAGTCGAGCGAAACGTGCTGGTGATGGAGCTGTTGGGGATCAAGGAGAGCCGCGCCAAACGCCTCGGTGAGGTCCACATCGAGAACCCCGAGACCGCCTACGAGGTCATCCGCGAGTACATGCGCCGTCTGTACGACGCCGGCCTGGTCCACGGCGACCTCTCGGAGTACAACGTCATCCTCCACGGCGAGGAACTCGTCGTCATCGACCTCGGCCAGGCCGTCACCGTCCACCACCCGAACAGCCGCGAGTTCCTCGAACGGGACTGTCACAACGTCGCCGCGTTCTTCCGCCGGCAGGGACTCGAGGTGACCGACGACGACCTCCTCGATTACGTGACCGGGGACGCCGAAGATGAGGCCGCGCCCGGTTCGTGACGGGTAACGGCACACTGATTGTGGTCGATCCGTTTTCGCGGTCGTTCCTGCGCCTCGATCTCAGCGGGTCCGCTCGTCGGCGCGCGCCGGAACCGAGTCGCGCGAAGCGGTGTCCGTCGCGGACGGGTCCGCGACCTCGACGTGGCGGTCCTCGCCCCGTTGTCGCGTCCGGATCACCTGATCGGCCGCACCGGCGTAGAACGACGAGAACGTCTCGTCGACGGTGCTGGTGTCGATCACGTTGAGGACCGTGTCCCGGCCGTCGAGGACGCCGTCGTCGTTCTCGTACCGAGCGGCGCGCGCGTCGGCTTCGCCCATGACGGCGATCTCTCCGGCGATGTTGCCGACGACTAACAGGGGCTGGTCCCGGCGGTTGTCCGTCTCGCGGTTCGCCTCGCCGAGCGAACGGGTCGACAGGTCGAAGACGTTCCGGCCGTCGGCCCACTCGTCGAACGCGTCGAGGACGAACAGCCGGTCCCGTTCGAGCGCGCCACTGAGCGACGGCGACTGCTCCGCGTCGGCGAGTGCGCTCGCGAACGTCCGCCGGTCGAGCGTTCGCGGCGGGGTCACCGAGACGGAATACCCCTCGGCGAGAGCGGTTGCACAGATCGTGGCGACCACCGAGTCGACGGCGGCCTCGCCGTCGTACTCCAGGACGATTCGGCCACCGACGACGAGTCCCCCGTCGCTGCGTGCATCCAGTTCCGGAACCCCGGTCGGTATCCGTTCGGTATCCGTCGCGTCTCGTCGCCCCACGGCCGAGAGCGCGTCCTCGATCTCCGTGAGCATGTCCGTCTGCTCGGCGCGTGCCGATCTGATCTGAGCGACGTCCCCTTCGATCTCCGTCGCGTTGTCGGCCGCCTCTTCACAGCGAGCCGCGACGCGTTCGCTCGTGGCTGCCTGCTCGTCCGTGGCTTCCGAGACGCTCTGGACGTCTTCGGCCGTCCGCTCGACGGCGTCGGCGACGTCATCCAGGGTCGACAGCGTCTCTTCGACGCGCTCTGCGCCGCTCTCGACCTCGTCGATGACCGTGTTGAGTTGCTCGACGGTCGTCGAGGCCGCCTCGCTGACCTCCGAGAGGATTCGGTCGACCTCGTCGGCCTGCGTCTGGGACTCCTCGGCCAGCGTCTTGATCTCGTCGGCGACGACCGCGAACCCGTCGCCGTCCGCGTCGGCACGGGCGGCCTCGATGCTCGCGTTGAGCGCCAGTATGTTGGTCTGGTCGGCGATCTCGGTGATCCCGGCCAGAACCGTCTCGATCTCGTCGAGCCGCGTTTCCAGTCGCTCGACGTCCGTGGCCGCTGCCGTTCCGATATCCCTGACGTTCTCCATGACTTCCAGCGCTTCTCGTGCCGCCTCGTTCCCGTTTTCCACGTCAGTGGCGGCCCGTCGGCTCCGCGTTGCGACCTCGTCGGAACTGGCCGCGATCTCCTCGATCGTCGCACTCAGCGACGAAACGTCGTCCACGACCGCGTCCATGCTGGCTGCCTGTTCGCTCGACCGCTCGTCGATTGCCGCCAGTTGCTCGTCGACCTCCTCCGATGCCGTCCGTACTGCCTCCACGGCACCTCTGGCCGTGGCTATGGTCTGTTCGTCGTACGTCGTCTCTGCCGCCATCTGCGTCGCTTCCCGGCTCATGTCTCTCTGGGACCAGACTTTCCACTAATTACCGATATTATATTGTTGTTTGGGTAGTAAAGTCCGTTCATACTCTGTCTCTTAACAGGCTAAGCGAAAATTGTTGAACACTTAATTCTGTGGGTTGGTGTATTTTCCACTCACTGGACCACGAAGGCGACCGTATGCCGGTCTGTTCGGTCGGGTTGGTCCCGGCGCCCCCGATTATTAATGATCGAACGTGGTGTAAACAAAAGATACTATTTTATGAACGAATATTGTAATTGTACTTATGGGTCGTATAGACCGCGAACTGATCGAGCAGGCGCTCGACATCCTCGCCGACCACCGCGGGCGCGAGAACAGCATCTCAACGGAGGAACTCAACCAGCAACTCGGCGTCGGTGAGTCGGATTCCTTCGAGGGAAAAGAGGTGCTACAGTACCTGCTCTACGAGGAAGGCATTCCGATCGCGGCGACGCGGAACGGGTACTTCCTGATCGACAGCAAGCGGGAACTCCACCGGTACGTCCAGATGCTTCACCGGAGCCAGTTCCGAACGGAGAAACGAGAGCGGGCGGCAAAGCGGGCGTTCGATAGCGAGTTCGACATCGAGCGGGTGTCCGCCGAGGAACTGGCCCCCGAGTAACGGCGACGGGGCGTCCGACGGGTTGGGACGCACGGGACCGGCCTGGGGCGTTACTCGACGGCGGGGAGCACCTCGTCCTCGTAGGTGTCGAAAAAGCCGTCGAGGTCGGCACCGATCTGGTGGACGACGACGTGGTCGAACCCTGCCTCGGCGAACGACTCGACGTTCTCCACGTGGGTTCCGGGATCGGGGTCGGTGATCGTGCTCCCCTCGGCGATGTCCGACTCGCTGACCTGCTGGCTGGCCTGCCTGAAGTGGACGGGCGTCGCTAACTCCGACGAGAGTTCCCCGGGGAGGCCGACGTTCGGCCAGCGCTCGTGGGCCGACCGGACGGCTTCCTCCGCAGTTTCGGCGTAGGAGATCGTCATCTGTGCGTAGGCCGGCCCCTCGCCGCCGACCTCGCGATACCGCTCCAGGGCCGATTCCTGTGGCCCGACGGTGTAGAAGCCGTCGCCGATGTCGCCGGCCAGCGTGGCGGCTTTCGGCCCGTAGGCGGAGACGTAGACCGGCGGTGGCTCCTCGGGGAGGGTGAACAGTTTCGCGTTCTCGACGGTGTAGTGTCGGCCGTGGTGGGTGATCTCGTCGCCGCGCCAGAGCGCTCGGATGACCTGGACGGCCTCCCTGAGCATCTCCCGGCGGACCGTCGAGGGCGGCCAGTGATCGCCGACGACGTGTTCGTTGAGGCGTTCGCCGGTTCCGACGCCGAAGTAGAACCGACCGTCGAGCATGTCCGCGGCGGTCGCCGTCGCCTGTGCCAGGATGGCCGGATGGTAGCGCTGGATCGGTGCGGTGACGCCGGTCCCGACCTCGACCGCCTCGGTGGCCGCCGCGACCCCGCCCAGAACCGTCCACGCGAACGGGCTCTCCCCCTGTGCCGGTATCCAGGGGTGGAAGTGATCCGAGAGGGCGACGAAATCGAAGCCGGCCGCCTCGGCGCGAACCGCCTGCTCGACGAGTTCGGCGGGTCCGTGGAGTTCACTCGACAGCGCGAAGCCCACGTCGGTCATCCCGGTCCACCAGTCCCGTGGCCGTCGGTGCGTCGGTCGCCCGTCGGGTCTCGGTCCATTGCGTTTGTCCGTCCACGTTCCCGCGCTTAAGCGACCGGCCGGGATATGCAACGTCGTCTCAGACCGGACGAAGGCGGCCCAGCGCCGATGTCCGCTCGTGGAATTCCGACGCTCCGCCACGCGTGCGAAGGCTTGAAACGGACCGACCACGTAGCCTGGTACATATTTATGCAACACGTGAAGATTCCGCAGGACCGCATCGGCGTGCTGATCGGCGAAGGGGGCGAGACGATGCGCGAGATCGAAGAGCGCGCGGAGGTTCGGCTCGACATCGATAGCGAGACCGGGCAGGTCCGCGTCGAATCGGTCGGCGACCCAATCACCGGGCTGAAAGGCCCCGACATCGTGAAGGCGATCGGTCGCGGCTTCGCTCCTGACGAAGCCCTCGCACTGCTCGACGACGAGATGATGATGTTCGAGATCATCGACGTCAAGGCCGCCTCCCGCAACGAGAAGGACCTGCGCCGGAAGAAGGGTCGGCTCATCGGCGAGGACGGCCGGACCCGGGAACTGATGGCGGACCTGTCCGGGGCCGCGGTCGTCATCTACGGCTCGACGCTCGGCGTCATCGGCCAGCCCGAACAGGTCGACACCGTCCGGGAGGCCGCCGAGATGATTCTGGACGGCGCCCCGCACGGCTCGGTCTACTCGTTCCTCGAACGGCGACACAACGAGATGAAACAGAAGGGCATGGAGTACCACCAGTTCACTGGGTAATCGCTTCGCTTGTTACCCAAGCCTTCGCTCGCAGAAACCCCGACCGGGCTCAGTCGTTTCGGACCGATTCTTCCTCCGCGTTCTCGCCGAACAATCCCTTCCAGAACGGCTGGAACGCGGATTCCGGCTCGGCGATGCGGTCCCACTCGGCCAGCCCGCGCTCCTCGCGGGTGCCCGGAATGGTGTTGTCGAGCACCAGCGCCGCCAGCCCGCCGACGGCCATCCCCGTCGACCCGATGACGTAGACGGTATCGGCGATCAGGCGCTGGCTGAGTACGGACCCGGCCACGGGCACGCCGGCCAGTCCCTGGCGGAACGTCGCCACGTCGCCGACGCTTCCGATGTACTCCGGGATCGCAAGGCCGACGAACAGCGCGAACCCGAGGACGAAGACGTTCCGGGACGAATCCAGATCGACGTACTTCAGGTTCGAGAGGCCGACGGCGACGATCTGGGCGAACATGGCGACGAACAGCCCGCCGACGATCGGGTCAGGGATCGTCGCCACAAGCTGGCCGAAGTAGCCGACGTAGCCGACCACCAGCATTACGACGGCGCCGATCTGGACGACGTACCGGGAGGCGACGCCTGTCAGCCCGATGGCGCCGATGTTCTCCGAATAGGAGGTGGCGCCGCCGGTGCCCATGAGGCCGGAGAAGACGTTCATCAGCCCCTCCATGCCGATGCCGTGGTTGATGCGACGCTCGCTGGGCATGCCGTTGCCCACCAGTCGGGCGATGGCGTGATAGTCGCCGAAGCTCTCGAGGATCGACGCCAGCACGCCCGCGAACATGCCGATGGCGAAGGCCAGGCCGAACCGGGGCATGCCCCACTGGAGGGGATAGATCGGCATGAGCGGCTGTGCCCCGGCGACCGCGCCGAGGTCGACGTAGCCGGTGGCGCTGGCCTCGTAAACGCCGACCACCGAGAGGCCGGCCGCGACCAGCCACGCGGCGACGATGCCCAGCAACACCGGGAACAGCTGGAAGACCCGGTGGCGGCTGTCTAAGTACTGGGAGAAGCCGACGATCAGCAGGAGGGTCAGTCCGAGCAGCCACCAGTTGGTGTCCGCGGCGGTGACCTGGCCCACGTCGAACAGCGCCAGGCCGATGAGGGTGATCGTCGGCGCGATCACGACCGGCGAGAGGAACTGCCGGAGTTTTCCGACGATCCCGAAGTAGCCGATGGCCACTTCCGCGATCGCAGCGCCGATGATCGCCCCCTGGAGGGTCCGGAGCTGGGTCTGCCAGGCCGGCTCGCCGGGCATCGCTGTGACGGTCGCGACGATCGCCAGCGCGGGCGCCAGCATGGAGAACGGCGCTCCCTGGACGATCGGATAGCGGTTCCCGATCGTCGTCTGGGCCAGCGTAGCCACACCCGAGACGACGAAGAAGGTGCCGACGAAGCGTGCGGTCACGTCGGTCGGCATCCCCATCGCCGCCGCCAGGATCAGGGGGACGGCGACGTTGGCTCCGACCATCGTCAGGTAGTGCTGCAGCCCGAGGACGACCGACGTGGCCGTCCCCGGCCGATCTTCGATGCCGTACTCGACGAACGACGACTCGGATCGCTCCGGGTCTGAACTCATCGATTGCGCTGGCCGTCCCTGGCTGAAAGTCCCGTCGGTCTGGCCCCGGTCCCGGTCACGCAGTGGCGACGCGGGACCACCGACGACCGCCTGGCCGGTCGCTTACTCCTCGTCGTCCAGGGAGACGTCGCCGATCGCTTCCGCGATGTCGTCGTCTTCGGCCGCGTCCTCTTCGGGTTCCGGTTCGGGGTCGTCCTCCGGGGCGTCCAGATCGACCGTGTCCGATCCCGCGTCGTCCCCGAGACTCGGCTCGCTTCCCGAGTCGAGGTCCACGCCGCCGCCGCTCCCCTCGTCGAGGTTGGCTCCCGAGTCGGCGGTTCCCAGATCCGAGTCCGGGTTCGTCGGCTCGTCGAGGTCCAACTGCCGTTCGAGGAGCGTCACCCGCTCTTCGAGTTCGGAGACGCGGCTCGCGACGGCGGGGGCCTGCGTCGTCGCCAGGTCCGACATCGGGCGGTGAGCGACGATCCAGCGCAGGTACGACTCGCGGTCGTCGAACCCCTGCAACTGGGCCTCCTCCGTTAACTCCTCGACTACGTCCCCGTCCAGTTCGACACGTATCTCCATTTGCCGACGTTTGGAGAACGACCCACGTAAATCCGGGTGCCGACACGACTGTCGTTTCGACGCTCCCGTCGCCGTTGTGCGGTTTAAACCCGCCTCTTGTCACGTCCTCCCACGGAATCCGCTCCCGGTCCCGTGAGGCGGTTTCGGCTACCGTGAACACAACGCTTATATAGAATGGCAATACAACCATTGTTTGACTATGGCTCAGCAAATGGGTAACCAGCCCCTCATCGTACTTTCCGAGGACAGTCAGCGAACCTCCGGAAAGGACGCCCAGTCGATGAACATCACGGCCGGCAAGGCCGTGGCCGAGTCCGTGCGCACGACACTCGGTCCGAAAGGAATGGACAAGATGCTCGTCGGGGACACCGGCAGCGTCGTCGTCACGAACGACGGCGTCACCATCCTCGACGAGATGGACATCGAGCACCCGGCGGCGAACATGATCGTCGAGGTCGCTCAGACCCAGGAAGACGAGGTCGGCGACGGCACCACGACGGCCGTCGTCATCTCCGGTGAACTCCTCACGAAAGCCGAGGACCTGCTGGACCAGGACATCCACGCCACCATCCTGGCACAGGGGTACCGTCAGGCCGCCGAGAAGGCAAAAGAGATCCTCGAGGACATGGCCATCGAGGTCGACGAGGACGACACCGACATCCTCGAACAGATCGCCGCCACGGCGATGACCGGCAAGGGTGCCGAGGCCGCCAAGGACACCCTCGCGGGTCTGGTCGTCGACTCGGTCCGCGCCGTCGCGGACGACGAGGGCATCGACACGGACAACATCAAAGTCGAGAAGGTCGTCGGCGGCTCCATCGACGAGTCCGAACTCGTCGAGGGCGTCATCGTCGACAAGGAGCGCGTCCACGACAACATGCCCTACGCCGTCGAGGACGCCGACGTGGCCCTGCTCGATACGGCCATCGAGGTCCCCGAGACCGAACTCGACACCGAGGTCAACGTCAGCGACCCCGACCAGCTCCAGCAGTTCCTCGACCAGGAGGAGAAACAGCTCCAGGAAATGGTCGACAACATCGCCGACGCCGGTGCTGACGTGGTCTTCTGTCAGAAGGGCATCGACGACATGGCCCAGCACTACCTGGCCCAGGAGGGCATCCTGGCAGTGCGCCGCGCCAAGAAGTCCGACATCAGCGCGCTCGCCCGCTCGACGGGCGCTCGCGTCGTCTCCAACATCGACGACATCACCGAGGAGGACCTCGGCTTCGCCGGCTCCGTCGCGGAGAAGGACATCGGTGGCGACCAGCGCATCTTCGTCGAGGACGTCGAGGACGCCAAGGCCGTCACGATGATCCTGCGCGGCGGTACCGACCACGTCGTCGACGAGGTCGAGCGAGCCATCGACGACTCGCTCGGTGTCGTCTCCGTCACGCTGGAGGACGGCAAAGTCCTCCCCGGCGGCGGCGCACCCGAAACGCAGCTCGCGCTCGGTCTGCGTGACCACGCCGACTCCGTCGGTGGCCGCGAGCAGCTGGCCGTCGAGGCCTTCGCCGACGCGATCGACGTGATCCCGCGCACTCTCGCCGAGAACGCCGGGCTCGACCCCATCGACTCGCTGGTCGATCTCCGCTCGAAGCACGACGGCGGCGACACCACGATGGGTCTCGACGCCTACACCGGCGACGTGGTCGACATGGAAGAGGACGGCGTCGTCGAGCCGCTCCGAGTCAAAACCCAGGCCGTCGAGTCCGCGACGGAGGCCGCTGTCATGATCCTCCGCATCGACGACGTCATCGCAGCCGGCGACCTGAAGGGCGGCGGCTCCGACGACGGCGACGACGAGGGACCACCCGCAGGCGGCCCCGGCGGCGCGCCCGGCGGTATGGGCGGCGGCATGGGCGGCATGGGCGGCGGTATGGGCGGCATGATGTAAGACGACCTTTTTGCACTTCTCTCGCGCCCCTTCGGGGCGCTCGATCAGGCAAAAAGCTCGGCCAAAAATCGGCGCGTCCTCCCGTTCGTCGGACGCGCCGGTCCGCGCGCTCCGGCCTTCGGCCGTCGCGTGCGGATGCTGCGCTTGCCACCACCGCACTGCACCGCACTCCCAACCGACTTCATTTTTCGAAGATTCTGATTCGAGAGTCGGAACACCCGAACCGTTGCTCACTCGCTCAGTTTCTCGACGATAGCCTGGGCAGCCTCACGTGCTTCGTCCTCGGTGTCGACGGCCCCGCTCGGAATCAGAACGCTCTGGACGGTCCAGTCGTCGTCGTCTTTCGTGTCGCCGGTTCGGACCTCTGCGCCCTCGACCACGGACCCGGCTGGCCTTTCGGCCCAGTCCGGCGTCCGGATGTCGTCGAACTCGTCGGGGTCGCGATACCGGACGTGGTAGTAGCCGTCGCCACGCTCGACGGTAGACGGTGCGTTCGACATGGGTCGCATTGAGTCGTTCCTGGAGAAAACGCGACTGCCGGCAGGTGCAGGCACGCGGGGCTCGTGGCCAGTTTCGGCCAGCCTCGACGGAAAGGTGTGAGAGCTCGGGGTTGCCTCTTATCCAGCTTTAGCTTTCGACCACAACTACGAAGTTGTGTCTCCAGAGTAGTTATCAGTCGGCAGCACGGAATGAAAGTATGCGCGCTGTCGTATTCGGCGCTGGCTACGCCGGGCTGACCGTCGCTCGACGACTCGAACGCCGCGGGCCGGACGAGCTGGACCTCGTCGTCGTCGACCAGTCCAACACCCACCTCGTCCAGCACGAACTCCATCGGGTCGTTCGCCGTCCCGAACTGGCCGAGACCATCAGCCTGCCGCTGGACGGGGTCCTCACGGACGCGACGGTCCGGCAGGCCAGAGTCACGTCGGTCGATGCCGACGCCGGCGTCGCGACGCTCCTGGCCGCGGACGGGACGGAGACGGAACTGGAGTACGACTTCGGAGCGGTCTGTCTCGGTGCCGAGACCGCCTTTTACGATCTGCCGGGCGTCGAGGACCACGCCACGCCCCTCAAATCGATCGCCGACGCGCGTGCCATCCACCGGGACGCGATGGCGGCTTCCGGCGGGAACGCAGTCGTCGGCGGTGGCGGACTCGCTGGTGTGCAGGTCGCCGGCGAACTCGCCGCGCTGTCGGCGGCCGAAGGGCTCGACCTCGACGTGACCGTCGTCGAGCGAAACGACGAGGTCGCTCCCGGCTTCGACCCGGCGTTCCGGAGCGCTGTACGGCGGGAACTCGACGCTCGCGACGTGACGGTCGAAACCGGTGTCGCCGTCGAGTCGGCTGACGACGGGGCGGTGCAGTTGGGGGACGGACGCTCCCTTTCACACGACGTGTTCGTCTGGACCGGCGGCATCCGCGGGCCGGCGGCGCTCGGCGGCGACCGGCCGCGCGTCGGGCCGGACCTTCGGGTCAGTGAGAGCACTGTCGTCGTCGGCGACGCGGGGACGGTCGTCGGCGCCGACGGGGCCGTCGCGCCGGCGAGTGCACAGACGGCCGTCCGGCAGGGGGCCGTGGCGGCGACGGCGCTCCTCCGGGATATCGACGACGGTGAGCGAAGCAACGGCGACGAGGGGGACGCCGAGCCGTCGGCGACCTACGAACACGAGGGGGCCGGCTGGGTCGTCAGCGTCGGTGACGGCGCGGTGGCGCAGGTCGGCCCGGTCGTGTTGAGCGGCGAACCGGCCAGGGCAGCCAAGGCCGTAATTGGCGCCGGCCACCTCGGTTCAGTCGGGGCCGTCGGGAACGCCGTCGACCTCGTGGCCGAGGAGTTCGGCTGGCCGACACACGATTCGGTCGTCGGGCTCTCCGAGCTTCCGACGAAGCGACTGCCGACCGATCCGGCGTCACCGAGCGACCTCCAGTCGATACTCGCTGGGACCGGGTTCGCCCTCGCCGACGCGTTCGCGCCCGGCGACGCCGTCGACCTGACGCTCGCGACGCGCCTCGGCGACCGAACCTATCCGGGCAGTCCGGCGAACCTCCTCGGACGGGTGGTTTCGTCCCCGTTTTCGATTCTCGGCGGTCGACGCGAGGGTCGCTGACCGTCGGTCGGGGCTTCGACCGTCGCTTCGATCCCTCGTCCGTATTCATTTCCCAGGAGGGTAGATTCTTGGCCAGTGCCGAATAAACGGAAGACGTGCGGTATGCGGTGTTCGGTTGAATTAAGTTAATCGGCGGAGACATTCCGATAACCAGGCTCTGGGGGGTCTATCCGGTGACAGACGAGGGTTCACGACGGACGATACGGGGGGACAGAGACGACTACTGCCGTTTCCGGTCGCGACAGCGGCCACGTCGGGACGACCCGGCAGGCGGAGAGCCGGCACGCTAACACGCCGATGTACGGACCGCTATCACTGGAACTCGGGGCGCTCGCCGGTGGCGCGAGCGGCCGATTCGTCGGTCAGCTTCTCGTCGTACTCGTGAGTCTGCCCGGGGATCTCGGTTCGTTGATTCCCTCGGGGATCAACTGGAGTCTCGTGTTGATCCCGCCGATCACGGGGATCATCGGCTACATCACGAACTGGGTGGGGATCCGGCTGCTCTTTCACCCGGTCGAATTCTTCGGCGTCGAGGTACCGGGGATGCAACAGGTCGCCTCGCTGCTCCCGACGAAGATCCAGCAAATTCCGGGGGTTCGCGAGGGGAAACTCGGCTGGCAGGGGATCGTCCCCTCGCGAGCGGCGAAGATGGGGAGTCTCGCCGCGGACAACGGCGTCACGAAGATCGCCAGCCAGAAGGAGTTCTACCAGCAGTTCGACCCGGCCACCATCGCCGAACACGTCGTCGCGGCCGCCAGCGACGACATCCACGACCTGGTCGACGACATCATCCGCCGGGAGCATCCCCAGTTGTGGAACGACGCGCCGCCGGCGGTCAGGGAGATGATCCACTCGCGTGTCGAGACTTCGATGCCGGGCGTCGTCGACCGGGTGTTCCGCGACATCGGCGATAACATCGACGAGCTGATGGACATGAAGATGATGATGGTCGAGCAGTTGGGGTCGGATCCCCAGTTGCTCAACAAGATGTTCCTGGAGATCGGCGACCGGGAGCTGAACTTCCTCATCAACTCCGGGTTTTTCCTCGGGACCTTCCTGGGCTGTTTCTCGATTCCACTGTTCATCCTCATCGATCAGTGGTGGGTGCTGCCGGTCGCGGGGACGCTGGTCGGCTACTTCACCAACTTCATCGCGATCAAGGCGATCTTCAACCCGAAGCGGCCGATCAAGATCGGGCCCTTCACCGCTCAGGGGCTGTTCATCAAGCGCCAGCCCGAGGCCGCCGAGACCTACGCCTCGCTGGTCTCCGGGGAGATCGTCACTGTCGGGAACATCGCCGAGAACATGCTCACGGGCTCGAAATCGGACCGCACTCGCAAGACGATCAGGGACGCGCTCCGTCCGGCGGTCGACGAGGCGGTCGGCGTCGCCGGGCCGCTCGTGCGGGTGACGACCGGTGACCGCGAGTACGAGGCCATGCGCGAGTCGTTCGCGACCGAGACCATCGATTACGCGTTCGAGCCGCTGCAGGACCCCGAGTTCAATCGCCGCCGGAGCGGTCCGGTCCAGGAACTGATCGCCGAACGGATGAAGGAGTTGCCGCCGGAGGACTACTGCGTGATGCTCCGGTCGGCGTTCAAAGAGGACGAGTGGCTCCTCATCGGGATCGGCGCGGTCCTCGGGTTCGTCGCCGGCTGGATCCAGCTTCTGGTCGTGACCGCGCTGTGACGGTCGAAGGGACCGCTCGCCTCAGAACGGGGCGAACGTCCGCATCGTCAGGGCCGCCTGCCGAGTCACACATTTCTGGAGGGTGATCGGCTGACGGATGGACTCGTCGATTACGAAGTCGACCAGCGAGCGGTCGTGATGCTCGAAGAGGAACTCCGTGTCGACGTCCGCTGCGATGTCACAGAGCAGTTGTAACTCCGCGGCGTACTGGAGTTTCAGTAACTCGTTGCCGATGATCTCCAGATCGCCGGCGAGGATCGCGGACGTGGCCGGCCGCCCGGCGATGATCGACTGCCAGGTCCCTGCCGACGCCCGGAAGATCGAGTCGACCTCGCGGTCGTCGGCGCTCCCGAGCAGGACCGCTTCCGTGCAGTCGCCGTCCGCCAGTTCCAGATAGGCGTAGATCGTTCCGTCGACGACGTCCCTGTCGGTCTGGTCGAGAAGGTGCCGCAGCTGATCGGGCAACGAGGTGCGAACCGACTCGTCGATCAACTCCGTCGCCGCCGCCAGGGACATCTCACTGAGCCCCTCCCTGACGTTGTCGGGCAACTCGTCGAGCACCGAGTCGTGAAGGTCTCCGAGGGTAACCCGAGACAGGTTCAGATCAGTGATAACGAGCAGGAGGTTCTCGTCGAACCCGAAGTCGTCCATCTCACCGCTTTCGGTTATCAGTCGGCGGTATTCCTCTAACCACTCCTCAGTGGGATACAGTACCATGGGGGATCAACTGAGCAGTGATTACCTCCCTACCTACAAAAGTCCATTGCCAGCAGAGGCAACGACGGACCGCTAGAGTATCGGATATCCGAGGTGCGCAGTTCGGCCGGAAACCGGGCCAGCGAGCGCGAACTGCCGGCCATACCGGCCGGCTTCTGACCCGGCGGTACGAGGCCACTACCCCGTCGATATTCAGATTTGAGAAACGAGTACCGCGAGTTCGAGCACGGACTGACCGCTCACGGTGATCGGATGCTTGGAAGCGAAAACAGTGCGCGTTCGGATCCGGACTTACCGGTTGCGACCGAGTTCCTCGTGGCTCGTCACCCAGTCCGAGGCCGAGATGGCCGACGCCAGCGAGAGTTCGCCCGCGAGGACGACGCCGGCGGCGATCTCTGCGAACTTGTTGACGTTTCCGGGGCCGTCACAGTCCAGGATCTTCAGGCCCTCGCTCTGGGTCGGCAGGCCCGTGCCGCCGCCGTAGGTGGCGACGATGAGCGAGGGGATCGTCACGGAGACGTGCAGTGAGTTGTCGTCTAACAGCGTGGTGTTGACCATCGCGGAGTGGGACTCGGCGACGTTGGCCTCGTCCTGGCCGGTCGCGATGAAGAGCGAGGCGAGCCCGTTGGCCGGGTGGGCGCCGTTGGTGGTCGAGCCGGCGAAAAAGGAGCCGATGGTCCCGACCTTGCTGTGGTGGGCGATGCTCTCGGGTTCGACGCCCAGGTGATGGACGAGCACGTCTTCGGGGAGCGTGACCTCCGCCGTGACGCGCTTGCCCCGGGTCATCAGGTCGTTGACCTTCGAGGCCTTCTTGTCGGTCGAGAAGTTGCCGTCGAGATAGAAGTTCTCGACGTAGCCGGGGTACTCGTTCAGGATCCAGTTACAGGCGGCGAAAGTCGCCTTGCCGACCATGTTCATCCCGGCGGCGTCCCCCGTCTCGTAGCCGAAGCGGAGGTACGCGTAGTTGTTGGTCATGTAGTCCTCGATCTCGACGAGTTCGGCGACGCTCGAGGTCTCCTCGGCTTTCTCCTTGACGGTGTCGTAGTGGTCGAAGACCCACTCCCGGAAGTCCCGGGCGTTGCGGGCGTCCTCGAAGACGAACACCGGCGCGCGGTTCATCTTGTCGTCCGTCACCGTGGTCTTGACCCCGCCACTGAGATTGATCGCCTTCATCCCGCGGCTGTAGGAGGCGACGAGCGTCCCTTCGGTTGTCGCCAGCGGGATCGGGAACTCGCCGTCGGCGTGTTCGCCGTTGACCTTCAGCGGGCCGGCCAGGCCGATCGGCATCTGCGCGACGCCGATGAAGTTCTCGATGTTGCCCTCCAGGTCCGTTCCGGGATCGACCGAGTACTGGGGGATGTGTTCGAGGTCCACGTTCGTCTCCGACTCCAGGTACTCGTGGCGTTCGGCGATGGCCTCCTCGGTGAAGTTGTCCTCGGGGTCCCGCGGAATGGACGGGACCTCGTCCTCGTCGCGGATGGTGTCGGCGATCGACAGCGACAGTTCGCCGAACGGGTTGGCCCGGAAGTCGATCTCGATCTGGTGGTCCCCCGTCGGTAGCTCCATCCCCTCGACGATCACGTAGAGCGTCCGACCCACCGGAAAGGAAAGCGGGTTGTCGTCGTCGACGTTCTCCAGCTGGTGGACCGCCCCGTCGACCGTCTCCAGTCGCACGTCCTCGGGATCGACCACCTGATCGTTGACCACGAGACGGTCCACGCCGGCGAACTCCGCATCTCGCAGCCGGTTTTTCACCTCGAACCGGAGCCCATCCTCCGTGTTCGTCAGGCTGCCGTACGTGTAGAGCCGTTTCAGTATCTTCTCGGGAACGTCGAGCGAGAGGAACCCCTCCGACCCCACGATGTTCGCGTACACCCGCTTCAGTATCCCACTATCTGGCCTCGGAATTACCATGGTTACGACATTAATACCCGTGAGCATAAAATTGATGGAACATTGAACCGATTTCCTCCGGTTCCACGGACGGCACGGTTCTGATCGTTCATTAGAGCTCTTCCAAAATATTTCCTTCGTGTGTATATTCGAGCGGATCTCTCGGTGAAACATCTCGAAACCGCGCACCCACTGTTTACAGACCTTTTTTAGGACGGCTGAATTACCTGTTATTACATATGATTGTACTCGTCAGTGGGGGGCGACGATGAGCGAGGCGATCCCGTTCTCGATGATCGAGGAGTCGGTGTACCACATCGAGCAGAAACACACTGCCTGGAACATTCAGGCCGAACTCGAGACGACGACGACCATCGACGTAGACCGGCTACACGAGGCCGCTCGGACGGCCTGCAAATATCACCCGGTCGTCGGTGCGCGGATGAAACAGGCCGCGCTGGCCGACTCCCAGTACGTCTGGGAGCTTCCGAACGAAGAGGAGATCGACGACATCGAGTTCAATATCGAAGTGGTCGATACGGACGACATGTCCGTCGAGGAGGCCCAGAACCGGGCGTACTTCAGGAATTTCGACCTCACCGAAGAGCGGCCGATGCGGGCCATCGTCTACCGCGGGGCGGGAATCGATGGTGGCGACCGGCTGATGGTGAGCCTGAACCACGCGGCTGTCGACGGCGTCGGCACGCTGCAGTTCACACAGGCAGTCTGTCAGGCCTATCGTGGGGAGGAGCCCTGGGGAGACTCGGTCTCCTTCGAGGACTCACGGGCGTGGCTGGACGACCTCGAACCGTCGTCCGTGCTGGACGGCCTCAATCTCCTCAACGACGGTATCGATGTCATCGACAAGGTGGCCCGACAACTGCAAAACACCGTCGACGAACCGGCCCGAATCGCAGAGGATCGTGACGACGACGAACCGGACTGGGGCTGGCGGTTCACCCGTCGCGTTCTCGACGACGACGTGACGGAAAAGGTCGTCAACAACAGGCCCGAGGGCGTCTCTGTCAACGACGTGTTCCTGACGGGTCAGCATCTCGCTATCGAGCGGTGGAACGAGGAACACGGGAAGAAAGCGCGCAAAATCAGTACGATGATGCCCATCAACATTCGGCCCGAGGACCACTTCTACTCCGTTGCGGGCATGTATACGATGTTCGAGAGTATCCACACGCGCAAGAAACATCGCGAGAACCCGATGGACGCCGCCAGAGAGATCGCCGAGCAGACCTCGAAGGTCAAAGAGCGCGACCGGGCGTCTGCCCCCTACAAACTGATGCGGATGTTCCCCGACGCGATTCCGCTCTCACTGAAACAGCAGCTTCCGGAACTCCTGCGAGGCCCCGGCGAGCGTCTCTGGGATACCGCGATGCTGACGAACATGGGGAAGATTCCCATGATGCCGTCGCTCTCCGGCGAGGGCGGCCAGGAGCGGCCGTGGTTTACCCCACCAGTCTGGAAGGGGACGCCGGTCGGTATCGGTGTTGCAACCTACGGCGACCAGGTCACGTTCACGATGCGCCACCGGCGCGAGGTGCTCGGGGAGGACGCCGCCGAGACCTTCTCGGATTACTTCCTCGATGGCATCGCCCGCGCTATCGACGCGGCGTAAGACGGCAGCCGAGGTGTTCGACACCGGCCCGCTTCTCCTGTCCGGACGGTCGGACTCAGGCTCCTGAATCGTCAGTGTCCGTTGCTGGTGTGAACGCGTCGACGCCGTCCGGGAAGAACGGAAACACCGACCCGTCGGTCGCACGGTCGTCCAGTGCCGTCAGGACCTCCAGATGCTGGCGGGCATCCGAAAGCCCCTGCTGCGTGTCGATATCGCCCCACGAGCCGAAGTCGTACAGCAGTTCGTCACGGTGTCGGCGCGCGATCCCCATCTGGTCGACCGTTTCGTCGTCGACATCCGTACACCGTCGCAGCAACTGCTCACGGTCAGCCTGTGGCAGCCGCCAGAGCCATCGCCCAGTATCCGTCGTCTGCTTGTGCTCACCGACGACGAGGTCCTCGTGGATGATGCGGAACGTGTAACTCTCGACCAGCATCTGTGCGAGCGTGTGGAACCAGATCCGGTACGTCGTCGCTGTCACGCCGGTCAACTTCTCCAGCGTGAACGATGGGCCGTCGAACACGGCAGTGTCCAGTAGCTGTTGCCACGTGTCCATCGGATCGTCGTCCGAGAGGCCGACGAGCACGGCATAGAGCTGTCGAACGGCGCGTTTGGTCCCTTCCTCTGGCGAGGCTGTTCCCCCACTTCGACCCTGCATGAGTGTAAACGGAGACAGCGGAAACAGCGCCGCGGCTTCGGCTGTGTCCGTGGGATCGAACCCGTCGAGTAGTTTCATCAGCGGCGAGAACGGATTGGTGTCGTTTCCCATGAGTGTGTCTATTGTGACCGATACGCACTCCATAGCTGTCAGTCTGTCGCCAGTACGTGTCAGAGTCGATACCGTTCCCGACCATACCACGAGCCGTGAACTACCCCTGCCTACTCAGCAACGCTTCGCGTTGCTTCCTTGAGGCAGGGGCTTCCTGGTTCCACGACGCGACTTGCAGACACGGACTCTTGGTGAGTCTGCTCCACAGCGGTCGCAGTCTCCACAGGCGTTTCTTCGGAGTGACCCACTCCTAGTTTCTTCAACCCACGTTCCCAGACGTTCAATGCAGCATTATAGTCACGATCAGTTGTGTAGCCGCAACTCGGACAGCTATGTTCTCGCACCCAGAGTGGTTTGTCTGTCTTCACACCACACTGTGAACATTCTTTGG
>NZ_SOSC01000008.1 GCF_005049285.1 Halorientalis salina
CAGCTCCAAGCGGCACTCAGCAACCGGTTCTTTGACTCGCTCGACGATCTTACAACAGCGATCGACACCGCTCTCGGTCAGCTTTCCGTTCCAGAAGTGAGCAATTACTTCTAGTGTCTACTATAGCTCAAACTGACTACAGTAGCACCCACAAGACGAATTGTCAGAAAGCGCTCCTGATGTTGTTCAAATGGCGACACCACGAACATGGAGTCTCGAAGTGGGAACCATCGATCCGATTTTCAGAGGAGAGCAGCACAAAACCTCGTGATTACGTGACCCCGCGTGAGCGAGAGCAGATTCGGAATGCGGCACTTGAGTACGGCTCGGTCCCGTCGTATTCGAATCTTACACCCCCTGAGCGAGACCGATGGAAGGCATATCTCGCTCAACGATTCGAAAAGCCCAAATCCGATGTCACGCCCGCAGACTGGGACCGTGCCAATGGGTGGAAGATTCCATCCCTCGTATGGGCCTCTCTAGACGCTGGACTCCGACCCATTGAGGTGTCCCGTGCGACCACATCATGGGTCGATATAGAGAATGGGGTCCTTCGAATTCCAAAAGAAGAGAGCGCAAAATCTCGGGACAATTGGATTGTCGGTCTTCGAGACCGGACAACGACGATTCTTGAGAAGTGGTTGGACGAGCGCACCGCATACGAAAAGTACGATGAAATAGACCTGCTCTGGTTAACTCGCGAAGCGAATCCGTACACGTCGCAGTCGCTGATTTACGTGTTAGAACAACTCTGCCGGATCGCCGAGATCGAAACCGAAAACCGGCAGATGAGCTGGTACGCAATACGGCATTCAGTGGGAACGTACATGACTCGCGAAGAGGACTTAGCTGCTGCACAGGCTCAGTTGCGTCACAAATCTCCCGAAACGACGATGAAGTACGATCAGGCGCCAGTCGAAGATCGCAAAGATGCACTGAATCGAATGGGGTAAGAATAATGAAGACTCGAGATGCTGCCACACGGCTGACCGATCTCGGTTTTGTCCTAACAGATGCTCACCATGACGATTCGGTCTCAAAAGGCGCAATCTACGATCGAGCCTCTGCTAACAAACCGGTCTCTCATTACTCACTTGAGTGGCAGGTAAACTTCTGTTGGGATCACTGTGAGCAACAGGACTGTGACATCCCGTTCTTATTTACTGGCAAAGCGGAATCCGGAAACAACACAGATCGGTTTGTGTTCCAAGAGGAACGCATGGAGGAAGCCACCGATGCGTAGTTGGTACAGTGTAGACGAAACACGAGAACCCTGGTGTTTCCTGTCGCTTACGACTAAGGATGATGGCACGGAAACTTCCCTGACAGGATGGGCGCTTGCAGACGGTAATGCCGGCCAGTTGGTTTCGACGGACTCCGAAACTCTCGAGTCGTATGCCAACGAGAGTGAGCTGACGGTTGCCTTGTCCGAGGCGCTGGACGCCCGGCGATACTCGAATCAAATTCTGGTGACATCGGAGCAAGATACGGTGGTAGATCTCCGGCTGAAACTCCTTTCGTGTCCACAGATCCCATCGCCGACCCTCCGGGGATTCACTAATATTGCTCTGAACGGTGTCCTGAATCAGTACTTCGGTGGAACTTCGCCGTCGGAAGTGATGCATGAGGAGGGCAATTGGTCCACCAGTAGAGGGATTCGTCGTACAGCCGATCCCGATGATCCTGTAGAGACGTTCGAATTGCTATGGGAGGCGTGGACAACAGTCTACCAACTCCTCCCAGTGACGACGTGTCTGGGGGACCCGCTATGAGCAATCAACATTCCGCAGACGAGAGCTCGGAGACCATCACCCGTCGCAAGTTCACGCTATCGGAGCAACTTGATCGAGAGATCGAGAAGTTGGCTAGCCGGCACTATCAGGGGAATGTCAGTCTCTGTCTTCGGGCTGGAGTGAAGGAACACCAGCAGACACTCAATGGCGAGGGGCGACTTGCGTTGAAACGGCTCGAACACGAGGTCAGTAATCTCAGCGAGTCAGTCGCGGACCTGAACTGCGACACTGGCGATACTACAACTGAAAACAAGGAGGTCAGAGATGAACGTGGCCTAGATATCTCCCCATCAGTTGGGGCTCATCAATTAGACGTTGCGCAGGAGCTACTCGACGAATTTCTCAGATCAGAGACGCCACTTCGTGTTGAGGACCTCGTTGAACGCACCGACCTTCCCATACGCCGTGTCGTACGCGGGCTCGGGCATCTGGTTGATAGCGGTTCGATTGTCGAGACACCCTCGGGCTCACGGTACCAACTCGTCGCGAACAACCCCAACCAAACGATCGACCAATATCATGACTGATCAGAATAGTACTGATCCCGAACCTGACGAAACGCCGTACGTTGACGACTACCTTTCCAGAAACGAAGGTATTGTGCTCTCCTCATCGACCGTCCGGACGTATCGATACCGTCTCCAGCAGTACGTCCGGTTCTTAACTGAAAATGAGACGACAGTGTTGGATGCTGAACTGGACGACGTCGTAGCGTTTATCGAACGATGCGTTCGGCGCGGGAACCGAGAGTCGACGCTCTCGGGAAAACTCACGGCAATTGAACAACTCTACCGGCACATCAAACTCAAAACGGACGCTGCCGACGATCTCCGGCTCGAGCCATTGGAACTTGAGGCGATCAACCTTGGCCAGTACAACACACCACCCGCTCTCGAGCGTGTAGCGTTGACCCGAGAGGAAGTTCGACGCCTCTTCGACGCGATGGACAGCTATCGGAATCGACTGCTCGCTGTTACGGCAACGGAGACAGGGCTTCGGAATTCCGACCTCCGCGAGTTGCTGGTTTGCGATGTTGTGTTCGATGAACTGATGATTCACGTGCGGAACCCCAAAAACGAAAAACCCTACGACGTACCGATCAGCAGGGACCTCGGGTTTGAACTGGAATGGTGGCTCGGCGGCCGACGGGAAGCGTTCACGACGGCTTCCGAGAGCCAATATCTGTTTCCAGGACAGAATTCACCAAAGTTAGAAACGAACAGTGGCCTGAATCGGATAATCAAGACTGCTGCCGAAAAGGCCGACCTGCAAGATATTATTGGGGTTTCGAGGGTCAAAGAAGAGGCGAGATCGGCAACTGATTCATCTGTTTCAGAGCGTCGGTGGCATCGAGTAACGCCGCACACACTCCGTCACACATATCTCACACTACTAAAAGACGCTCACGTTCCGCTCCCATATCGCCAATTAGTGGCCAATCACACGAGTCCGGAGACAACACGAGGGTACACACACGGAGAAGACGGAGCATTTCAAACGATACGGGACCGATTTGACCCCCCTCGCTGAACTCGTTCCCCAATTCAACCTTGTATTTGACTGGGGGCTAAAATCACCTCCAATCTGCATATCTATTCACTAATTTCTGTTCAGTAGCAAACTGGTTCCCACGACTAAGAGCCGCATATATAACCACTGGAGTCCGTTCCTTCACGCTGGATCAGTGCCCACTGAGTGGCCATCTCGGACCTTAGATACGGTTATCCTACACTCGAGGTGGCCATTCAGTGCCCACTGGACCAACTTAAACGTGATTAACAATACGCTGGTCGGGTAAAGTGGTGGTCTGGGAACTCTCAGTACTGTTAAAGCAAGTTAGTCCCGTGAAAGAGACGGCGCATGATGTCCTTATACTCTGATTCGTTGTACGTATAGTATTCTTTTGTCGTCTTTATATTGTTATGATCGAGAGCAGCACTCCGTGCATCGGAATCCAGGCCAGCTTGCTTCAGTAGATGGCTGAAGGTGTGTCTGAGCAAATGAGGAGTAACGCGATGTTGCTGTATCTTATCTTTTTTTACTCCCTTATCCCTTTCTGCTTGCGTCGGTTCACGTTCTCCGACTACTTCTTGGATCCCGGCTCTATCAGCGGCTCGCTCTATGATACGAGACAGACTTTTGTTGGCCATCAGTTTCTCACTCTGTTCACTTGGGAAGAGGTATATACTATCCGAATATTTTGCTCCTGATACACGTTCGATTTTTATCCACCGTTCGAGTTCTAATGCGAGTTCGTCACTTATGGGGATACTGTACGTCCTGTCTGATTTCTTATTTGGGACCTCTATGATATTATTGTCAAACCTAACATCATTGATCTTGATATTACGGAGGTCGCTATTCCGTGCCCCTGTTTCAGAAGCGACTAACACGATCAGTTGGTCGCGTCGACTCTGCATTGCATCAAACAGTTTTGTTAGTTCTTCGTCATCCAGCGGTCGTTTTTGTGCTCTATTCTTCGTCTGGAATCCATTCGCATCGATGTCTTGGAGTAGAAATAGATCGATTTTGGCTTCACATCCGGATGCATTCCGAATGTATTTGTATAATTTAGTGATCGCGGTTTGTCGAGATTTGAGTGTTGTTGTTGCAATATTTTGCTGTGCTAACTCTCTGAAGAAGCCCTTGACATCACCGACCTGTGCTTTGAGGACAACCAAATCCTGTCGACTCAGGTATCGCGTGTACGCTCTGAGACGCGACTCATATGTACGAGCACTTGACTCTCTGATCTCGGCTCCCGAGACGGTTTCCAGGAACTCGTTTGCAATTGGTGCACCAGTCTCAAAGACTGAGGTACAACTTGATGAATTTGAGGAGCGGTTCTGCGATGATGGAGTCACTGGTGCATCTCTAGAAGCGCAGGAAGGCGTTTCGCTGTTCCTTGTGTCCTTGTCGCCCGATAACTTGGCTGAGTGTTCGTTGTTTGTGCCGAATACATCAAGCGTGGCCTGTTGATCGTTCGAAGTCATTGTCTATTCCTAAGATCGATTAATTACGGTGCGCATATTCGGTAGCAGACTGGGGAATTATCCGAATCTCGTTCGATATATTCTCTATCCAGCAGAGATTCGACTGCGATCTGAATCTCAAGCGGCTCAGCGTCTACCAATTCCGTCAGTTTGTCCAGGCTGAGTGACCCTTCATCCGATTCTACGAGACAGCTCTGGACTCTGCGCTCAACTGCGACTCCGTCAGAATAGTCTTCTCTAGTAGTGTCGCAGTCGGCACGGTCGTCTTTGGAGGTCGGCAGCGCGGCTCCCTCGTCGGGGTCCACTAACTGATCAACTTGGTCCCCGAGCTGACGAACCTCCGATCGAAGCTTCTGGAATTCGAATTCGTCTCGCCCATTAATCGTGCGTTCGTGGTCTTTGATAGCACTACGGAGAAACTGGCTTACGTTCCCCCCGTATTGCTCATCGGCGAGATCGTTCAGTCGTTGAGCCAACTTATTTGGTAGCGTGAATCTCACGCGCACATACTCGATGTCGGCTCGCGTCATTGATCTGCCCTCCAGTCCATTCCACTCCTTCTATCGAAATCACCATCCGAACACGAGGTATAGTGTATCTTATAAGAAGGGCAATAGAGAAGTTGTCTCGTAGGTGTCTTGTCCTCAGATGATGTACTTCTCTCGTATACCTGCCTCTCTCTTATCCGTGTAAGTACGGCTCTATATGACGAATTCCAACAAGACTTCGGGATTGTATATCTCTCTATGAGTGTTCCAGACAACAAAATACTCACAGTATAACACCCCCTTGGATCGACTCAATCACCTCTTTTTTCGTCTCAGGTGTTGCGTGTGCGTATTTACGTGCAGCTTCTAAACTCGCATGCCGAAGAGTTGCTGCAACCAGCTCCAAATCCTTCTCCTGATTATAGACATACATTCCCGTACTATGTCGGATGCTGTGCCAGGTGAGTTTCCGATTACCTGGTTCAATTTCTGCCTCCTCTATCAGATTGTCAAGCAATCTATTCAGCGTCCCCGAATTGTACGGATTCCCTTTTCGATTTAGCCAAATATTATCTATATTATCATACCTTGGCCTATTATTCCGCTCAGCCATCCAATACTCAAGAATTCGGCTTGATCGGTTCGATAACTCACATTCCCACTTCTGATTGTTCTTTACAGCAGTATCAGGGGGGATAACAATCTGGCCGTTACCAATATCAATCGATTTCATCTCCAACCGACCGATCATCTCAGCCCGCCATCCGCAGTCGAGCGTTGTGGAGATTATGCTCGGTATCTTCCAACTTCTCCGTAAGCTCTCCCAGTCATCTGGTCCGACCTGCTCTTTCGGTTTTCCCAGATGTTGGGATAACTGAGTATTCCACCTGTCTCGCTCGTCTGGTGACACATTCTTGTAATTTGGAGGGGATCGATAATTCAAAGCAGCCTTTAGTAAGCGCTCTCGCTCTCGCAAATTAAACGGATCCGGTCCCGCAGAAGAATCCGTGTCTGTAAATTCGATCTCAGGATCCCATTCGATTCCTTGAGACCTAAAATACGAATTAATCGCGTGCTGGAACTTCCGTTTACTCCCTTCGGAGTATTCCTCTCCGTCTTTGTTCAATATTTCGTCTCTATTGAGGCCTTCAATAAACTCATCAGCTTGTTTCGGTGTCAATTCAAGAATACTATATCCGTTCTCCCAGCAGTACTGGTGCACTTGATGAATTCGACGTGCAATTGGCCTTATATTCGATTCTGCATATCCTCTATTCCGCTGGGGATCCTTACCTCGCGTCCGTAGAAACTCCATCAACCTCGTCCAAATCTCATGATAGAGGATTTTTCTTTGTGATTGAGTCCCTCAAGGCTCTCTTTGGAGAGAAACTCGAAATCCGGTTTCTCCTCATCGTTCGGGGGCATGTATGCAAATTGGACGCGGAGATAACCGTTCGTTTCGCGAGGGGGGATCGACCCACCCGTAACTGTATAAGTGGGGTCGTGGTACTCAGAACCATGGTAACCGTTAGTGATGAAAGGGACCGGAGAATATTTTCTATACTTGCCCATGGAGAGAAGCAGCGGATTGAGATATTGAGGTTACTTGAGAAGTATGAGGGAATCTCGGAGGATGCAGCAGATAATCGATTAAAGAACGCAGAAACATACTATGATACGCTTGAAAAGGCCGAAAGAAACGACGGTGTTTACTATTTTAGAACGGATGTTGGCCGGGAGATGGTTCAGCCGAAACCATTTGCTGAAAAAAAGGAGGTGAGCAAGATCTTCAGTGATCTTGAGACTGTTCTTGGAATTAATAAGAGAAAAGAGAAACATGGCGCAACTCTTCCTCCAGATTCTCGACCTACTCTCCTGAGAGATCTTCTCGATATGTCTATGCATAGAAAATATATACTCTATGACGATGAAACAAAAGAACAATTTCTAGCCATATTTAATGAGTATCTCCAGAGGATGTCGGAATCTTATCAACACCCCAACAATAATGGGGATTTTGATCCAAAGGATATCACAGACACTCAGTTAGAATATCGAGAGTTCTTACAGCTCACCAGAGAACTTCTCCACAATTCAAAAAGGGGCCAAGAGCCATATGAACTCGGACCAGATTTGCTAGACTCTTTAGATAAGATAATGCAGATTTTTCCAGATCTCCCAGTTCAGTTGGGTTTAGACGTGCAGGGATTAGTTAATGAAATACATGAAGACCAAGGAAAGGAATTGTTCCAGCAACTACTCCATCTCGAAAAGTACGATAATGAATATTTACGACGACAGGCCTTCTATAGCTATGACATCCATAATGAGGTTGATGACTTGTTGGATGAGATATCCGAACTTGCAGATAAGACAACAAACGAAAGCCAAGCAAATAAACTAAGGAGACTAGTGGAAGATATTACAAACCTATATATTCATCATCCTGTCTCGTCTCAACATTCTAAAGTCGAATAGGCTTACTTGTGAATAATTGGCTCTCTTGCTCATGGGAGTACGTAGCGCTCTAACCAGGATTCTGAACTATGTAACTGGGAGATCTTCAGGAGATAAAATTGACCCGCAACAATACAGAATAGTACCACCCAGAGTTGAGGAAAAAGGGCCAGATTGGGGAAAGCGTGGAAATTACTACCGAAGAGCATTTGCGATAACTGATTTACCACCGACTATCGAACCATTGTGGTTTTCAAGAATATCTAAGCTGGCACCTTCGCAATGTTCCTTTTTGTCCCCTCATCTAACTCCGATAACGGATTTTTCCAGACAAAGTAAACAAATGAATCGCTTGTCGCAGCTCCAGTCCCGTCGCCACCAACAGAGAAGACAGCATCAACGGGGGCAACATGAAACAGATTCTTTGCTTAAAACAACACATCGATTATTCCATACCACATTTGAGGATGTGTTTTTCGAACTTGGCATTTATATTGATATTCGGGCAGAATCTAAAGATGAATTGGAACAGATTACTGAACGTTTATATGATATAGCTAGTGAGGAAGATATCCCAATAGTCCCAATTCGATTCCGTCGCTTAGAATCGATGCTAACTAATTCCCCTATTGTTTGGGACGAAATAGAATACCACATGATTGTAGATGCAGATACATTTGCAGGGGTTAGCTTAGCTCTTGGTTTGGTTCCACCTGGACCAACAAAGGCTTCTGAAGATTCCAGTTAGTCGTCATAGTGCATCTAATATTTTCAGAAACAGTATCCTGTAGGATGTTCCCGGCTTAGATGCGGTTTTCGATTGGAGATCTAAAACTGGCATTAAGAATTTAGAACAGGGCTTTGAACCGTTAGCTCAGAGAGACTGTTTTCTTTTGCACAGTTCGGACAAAGTGGATTTGTCCTATTAGTTGACATTCTATTGATGGTTTTCCAGTCAAAGATAAAATCACAATCTGGACAATACCATGGATGCACGCCATGGCTGTCAGCCAACTGGGGATACAAACCCGCAAGCGTTGGCGTCAATCGGTTATCATTATCGCTCTGAAGATACTCGCTTATCTTTTCCCTCGGGTATGTCGTACAGCCCAGGATTAGTCCTCGTACACCTAGGTCGCTGTGTCCGGAATTACCTTTACCACACCGTTCCTGATAGGAGCAATATTTACACTCCCAGCTTGACTCTGGTACAGCTGGGGGCAAGTTCTTATCAAGCCGATACTCGGTTTGCTCGTTCGCCCACGACAGTACGATATCCTTCCAGAACTCTTCATCAAAGTCGACATGGAAAAACACTACATCGAATGAATCACGGTCGGCGTACATGAGAACGCCCTCCGTCAAATCGACATCGTATTCATCAGAGAGACCAGCCATGTAGGCGTGGAGTTGGGCTTTGTGATGCCGACTCGGTGAGGTCAAATCCTTAATAGATGACTTGGTCTTGATTTCCGTTGGCAAAATCGGAACTGCATCTGGGTCCACTATAACGGGATCAGTCGTACCCTTAATCCGTAGTTTACCAACCTCTGTTTCTATGCTGTGATCAATCCACACCGAATTCTGTACGTATCTATCTGAGCCAGTGACCTCCTGCTGTAAAAATGGGAATACTATGTCTTCTTCAAACCGAGTTCCAAACCAGAAAATTCCTTCTGGATCTGACTGTTCCGCGGGCGCATTGTGCTGCTGGTAGTAGATTTTTCGATGGCATTGCAGAAGGTTACTGGGGTTATGATATTCTGGGTCCGGAACGTACCCCGATTTATTGAAGTATGGTGTTCCGTTTTCGATATTCTGTCTGAACTGACGTTCCCGATACCAGTCACGGAAATGGTCTGCCGAGAGGATGTTACGTAATTGAGTAACTGTTGCCTGCGTATGCCCTGAGTCTCTCTCACGTTCATTAGCCATTTGTGGATGGGGATGGCCATCTCGTTGACCATCGTTGTCTCCCACAACGGTTCTCATAGGGTTGCTCTATCGGTCATTGTGGGTCAGTTCTCGTTTTCTGATCCGTGACTGTCGATCATTGTCTGAAACACGTCAACGGTAGCAGCATCTATCTCAAGCAAGAGCACTGTGAGTTCGAAATTACGTCCGGTTGAGACAATTTGTCGCTGGGAGTCATAGATGATTATCCCTGCTTCGGATAGTTCGGGTAGATGCGTCTGCGAGAGAGCATTGTACGCGTTCCGATATGGCTCTCCGGTCGATTGCCGTTCTGGGCACTCCTGCTCCAAACTGGTAATTTTTCGAGCCAGTTCTCTGGTCGTGAGTTCATCCTCATTATCCTCCTGCAGGAACTGAATCACGTATCGCCGACGAGCAGCTCGAAGAGAGTGGTAGAGAGCTGATAGAGTGTCTTCGAGATCGTCTGTATCCGTCATGAATTTTGTCACCTGTGCGGTCGTAGCGCTCCTAGTGAACATTGGAATCGCAGGGTGTTTAGTGATTCTTGCAGACAACCACAAAATCTTGTGGTCAAAGATGCTGAAAAACGGGTCCAAAGATTGGTTTTCACCCTCTCTTAGGTTCCATTTTCTTGTACTCCATGGTAGATGCGGCCCCGCGTAGAGTGGATGACCCAGGCGGACGAACGGATCCTGGAGTTCCTACTGGAGAAAGATATTATCGCATCTCCTTCTGTTATCGCCGCTAACATCGATTACACAGGAGAATACATTTCTCGACGTTGTCGGAAACTTGCTGATGGAGGCCTCCTGCAACGAGTTGATGCATCAAACTATCGACTCACCGAGCTGGGTGAGCGATTTCTTGAAGGGGAGGTCGATCCGGGCGAAATAGAGCTTGATAACCAATAGTTCACCGAACCTGATTAAGATATTCCGGCGTTGTACCCGACTACAACGTAGTGGAAACTATTGGTGGCTATTACTTGTGGTATCTTCGCTAGGACTGAAAGTAGAATCAATGCTTTGGATCCGATTCAACGACGGTAGTATTGCAGACACCTGGCGTTATCTGAACCCCGGATGGCGAAGAAACATGTGAGTGGCAACACTGGCAAACACCTTCTTTTGCCAGTCAATACTGCCGAATACTGGCCCCAATCCCAATTTCTTGGCGGGCTATAGAGTGCTTTGGGATCAGGAGTAATCAGTCTCGCGCTCGAAACAAACCAGGGGTCTGATTCTCTCTTCGGGCTGTGTCTAAGGGCACAAATTAAAACACCCGCATCCGTTGCTCTCAGTGAGAATCCACTTGGATCGCGTTATTATTGATTACACCACGAGCACTGTTAGAGATTTCGCTTCGACGGTGCCATCTAATATTGCATCAGCCAACGCACGAATTCTGCTTGGCTTGTCAGGAGAGAACGGGATGGTCAGCACGCTCTAAGTAACGTCGTGCAGGCTGTGCAGTACCCCGTTTGATACCGTCTCGCAATTCCTGTGCTTCTTTAATATGGACCATCCGTCGAGGCTTGCCAAATTGGAGCCGGAATTGATTTGGCTTCCCGTACTTTGCTTTGTATGAGCTTGCAGACTCATTATAAGTTGGGGGTGAGTTAGGGAGGCCAGCAATGTCGTGGACTTCACCACCGTTTCGGCTTAGTACACGATCGAGTTCTTCAGCATTTACGTCCCGCGCGCTTCCATAAATTGGAAGAGTTCCATATTGGGACATCTTGTCGATACCACCTCCTCGACGGTTATAAGTTAGGTTTCCATTCATCAAAGTTGAGAAAGTTTGGACTCCGTAGTCTGTCAAGTGCATTCCGTAGTATCCTGAACGAGGTAGAATAACCGGTAAATGCTCTTGGCGAGCGATATTACTGACATCAGTAATAAATCGTTCAAGTGATTTGTCATGTCCTTTCTCCCAGACTCTCTCGATATTTGAGATGGTGATAGCAATTCCAGAGTATGATGCATTCTCGACTTCTTTACGAATTGCCTGCTTGACTAAATGGTCGTTATCGTTGTTACTGGGTTCAAATATCCCTTGATCGATGTAGAAATGTAGGTAAGAGGTTACAAATCCGCTTGACGGTTCGTTGTGTTTTGTCTCAGCCAACTGTCGCATATAGCTGTTGAGACCGAGAGATCTGCTAATAGCGTCTTTTCCACTAGACTTCATTACAGGGGGGACCGGTGGAATAAGTGCTGCATTTGGAGCATTAGCGGCGTCATTCGCAAGTCGCTCAAAGTAACCAGTAAAGCCAGAGTCTGCACGGTTGTCCCTCCATGCTTCGTGGACTTTTCCACTGCTCTGAGATTGATATTTCATAGGGACTTTCAAGCCCTTGCTCTTCAACAGAGTCTTCATTTGAGCTTGAACAAAAGGTTGGAAGAAGCGAGGAAGCCTCTCAATTGCCTTTTCGTAGTTCCCATCACGGAGATCATCATAGAACGTACCGGATCGTCCCTGATCTCCTTGGAAAGCATATGTGACAAGATTTTGTGGACGGGTATAACGAAACAGCTCAACCGGTTCGTAATAGTAGAACGGGTGCTCAGTTACGAGTTGACGGATATCATCTCGAACCTTCTTGAACCGAGGTTTAGACCGAATGTCTTGCCAACGGTGCCCAGGGACAATAATGGGGTTCTTTGATTCTAATGTATCTTGTACGTGCAAAAGCGCCTGTAGCCCCTCTGGGCCACTGACTTCAGGAGTGTAAAATGGCGCCTCAATACCTTTTACATCACTGATCCTGATTTCATCAACCCCCTGTGCGTTTTGCTCAATGAATTTCAGTTCTTGCATTATTTCTCGACCTCCTCTGCGAACTCTTGCATTTTCTGGAACACTTCATCTAGTGATGAGATAGGGAAAATAACCGCTCCTTCTGTGGTTTCGCCTTCCATCAACGAGAATCGTTTTTCGGTCAGGTGGAAATAGAGATCATCGTTTTTGCCTTTAGCGAGTTGGATATCTAGAATTGTCTCACCGTCTTCAATTCGTTTCTTTCCAAACGAATGGAGAGGCTTTCCGTTGGGGTAATAGAAGTGGGTTTGCTTATCCCGCTTCTGTCGATATACCTCTCTCAGTTGTCGAAGTCGAGCAAGGTGCTTATCTACAGTGTTTCGAGCAAGATCCGTTACTTCCATAATCTCACTTACAGTAATACCATCTTCTCCGTATTTTCGAACAGCTCGCCGTACTTGGTCTTGAGCTAGAGTATCACTCTTATCATTACTGAACCCTTCAACACTGGGGCCATCA
Source organism: Halorientalis salina (assembly GCF_005049285.1). Lineage (GTDB taxonomy): Archaea > Halobacteriota > Halobacteria > Halobacteriales > Haloarculaceae > Halorientalis > Halorientalis salina. Next base: position 12,946 of record NZ_SOSC01000008.1, read on the forward strand.
TCAGAAAGCTCGTCAAGTGGATCTTCAAGATCTGAGCCTAAATCTAACGCAGATATTTCATCGTCGTCTTGTCGGTCTGGGTCAGGCATCTGAGTCCACCATATCATAGGGTCACGGGGAACTTATATATAAAACCACCGCTAAAATGGACTTATCTCGGAGAGACACTCGCGTCATCTTCCCCCTGGTTTTATTATCTACTGGCTATCAACGATAAGGTAGAATGGAGGTCAGACTCAGATTCGGGTCTTCGTAAGGAAAACTCGACCTGCGAACGTGTTGGAGCACAGCGCAGGTCGAGGTGCCGTCCTAATGACCAGCCATTGAAGCCACCGGGTGTAGGCTTCCCGGGGAGCTGAGCCACTAGGACTTGGTCTGACTTTTGTCGGGCTAGTCTTAAGCCTTGCTCAACTTCTCCGTGTGGCGTTCGACACGCAGATGACTCAGGAAGACACTTCCGGCATGAGCCGGACTGACCAGGTACAGCCCGACTACAACCACTTGGAGAAACTCGTTCAAGTCACGCAGGACGCCCTTGTCGAGGCCGAAACGATTATCAACGGTCATCGGGACGCCGTTGATGCCATTGACGATGGCCTTGAGCAGGCGGAGGACCTGATCGACGACGCCCAGGACAACGATCACCCCGAACTCTTGGACGAGGTTTCCGCCTACGTCGACGATGTTCAGGGGACAATCCGTCACCTCGAAGACAGGGTCGACTACGAGACGGACACGGAGGAGACCGTCGAGAGGATGAACGCCCTCGATAACGCGGTCGAAGACCTTGAGGACGCCCTAGAGGACAACCACCAGGGCAAACTCGTGGTCAACGTCAGCGAGAAGATGTTCTTCCCCGACGAGTTTGTCATGGAACCGTCCAAGATTCTCGAAGCAGCGGGCTTCGCCCGAGACGAGTACCTTCTGTACGCGGGAGCAGACGCAGACGAAGACGATCCGCACATCGAGAAGGGTACGAACGTCGACCTCCGGGACCAGAACGTCTTCTCGGCCATCCCCGACGAGGTGGGATACGGCGGTACGTCGACCAACACTCCAGAGGACGACGACGCCGACCTCCCCACCGGTATCCAGAAGGAAGTCGAGGACCTCCGTGAGGACTACAAGGTCGACGTCGACACCGAGGCCGAGGACTCCTTCACGCATGTGATCGTGCGTGACTACCCGGTACCAGTCGACACCTACAACCGAGACACGACGGACGTGATGATCCGGGTTCCTCAGAACTACCCCGAACAGGCGCCCGACTGGGTGTACGTCGAGGAAGAGTTCCGTCTGAAGAACGGCGAGCTCCCGCGGAAGGCTCAGACGATGGACACCAACCCGAGAAACGGGGCCGTCGTCCCTGGCTGGGTGGCACTCTCCTGGCACCTGAGCAAGATGGACACGGTCACCTGGACTCCCTACCAGAACAACCTGCGCTGGTACCTCGACACCATCGTCCGCGGTCGACTCTCGCAGGGTGACTGATGCTGGAGGACATCAAGAACGCCGACGAACGGGCCGCCCCGGCGAGTACTGACTGGATCGACGAGTCTCTGTCCGGCGTCGACGCTGTCGCCGATCGCGTCTCCCTACGAATTACCGGCGATGACTACGAGAGCCTCCGTGACCACCTCATCCGGCCAGACAAGCTGGAGTATGCGGCGTACCTCCTCGCCGGGACGAATCGCTACATGGACGGCGACGACGAGGTGCTGGAGTACTTCGTTCGTGAGGTCGTCCCGATCCGCCCGTTCCGATACTCAAAGCAAGCCAAGGGCTTCGTCGGGATCCCGCATGACGTAACGCGGGAGATGACCGACGACGCTGCCGGCGACGGTATCGGGGACGACTGGACGGTATTCGTTGTTCACAGCCACCCCTGGTCGACCTCTCCCCGCCACTCGGCGACCGACGACCGGGCGGAGCCCGAGCAACTGGCCACGATTCAGGCCGACCGAAAGGGGCCGCACGGGTCACTCATCATCGGTTCAGACCAGGACTCGGTGACAGGTCGGGTCTGGCCGACCGACGCGGCAACGATCCGCGACTGCGGGGCGGCCGCCGCCACCCCACTGGACGAAATCGTCATCCTCGGGAAGCGGTCGTTCTCGAAGATCCGACCAACGGACTCGCGGATAGAGTCCGACGATAGCAGTCCGGACCGTGACGAGATGCGCGACCGACAGGCGCTGCTCCACGACACCGAAGGAAACCGCGACCTCGGGAACACTGACGTGACCGTGGTTGGTGCCGGTGGGCTCGGGTCCGACGTGATCCACACGCTCGCGAAAATCGGCTTCGGTCGCGACGACGGGTCAATCACTGTGGTCGACCCCGACGTAGTCGAGGAGTCCAACCGCTCGCGCATCACGGGCGCGAAGCCGATTGACGCCGGCGACGAAGACGCGACTCCTGACGAAGACTCGGTCGTCCCGGCCCGATGGACCGACGAGATCCCGGACCTCGGGACCGCGAAAGTCGACGTGATGGAGCGACACGTAACCGAGATGGACCCCAGGATCACCGTCGAGACTGTTCGGGAAGTCGGTCAGTCTAAGGCCGGAATGGACGCCATCACAACCGCCGATATCGTGGTTACGGCGGTTGACCGACAGACGCCTCGGCGAGTCATATCGCGAGCTTGCAAGCAGTACCTCCGTCCGCACATCGACACAGGCGTGGCGATCAACACAGACGGAACCACATCCATTGCGAGTCGAATGACTGTCTCGGGCGCCGGTCGCCCGTGTCTCGACTGCCTCGGCGCAATCAACGAAGACCGACTTCAAGCCGAACAGCACGGGAGTGACCAGGAGGCCTACGGAGTCGGCGAACAGCCGGCTGTCGCAACAGTCAACGCCGAGGCCGCTCAGCGCGCATCCTTTGCTGCTCATCGATACTGTACTGGCCTATTTGACGACCGAGGTGGGTTCGCGACCGGGATATTCGACTTCGCAACTGGTGAACGCTACGACACCAATGACCGGAACTCCGACTGTCCGTACTGCGGGGAGGACGCGCTCTTCCCCGCACGTGGTGAGCGGGCCCCCTCACCCGTGAAGGACATAGAGCGGAGCCGACCTGCTCAACCCGAGAATTCGGCGAAGGTTCAGTCCGGCGAGAAAGGCGTAATCGCCACGCTCCGTAGCCTGGTTCGGACTCTCTGATACCAGCGGTTAGGAACAAGAGCGTTAACCCGCTCACAGCGATTTAAATTCTGGCGGGGTATGAAGGGCGTCATCCAGAACTTCTCCGTCGATCTCGCCAGGAAACGCCTCATTGCGTTACCTAAATATCTGGTTCACAGAGAGAATACGAGAGTCAGTCGAGATATTCATTCTCAGTCACCACGAGATCGCCGTGATTTCTGATCTGATATCCATCACCATACTCTCTATTGTGGTCTCTGATGTTCGGGTGGCTGGGTCTACTGAGTTCGTTGAAGCGGTCGGGAGTCTGTTCGAACCATTCTTAGAATTCGAGTATGACGAGACTCTAGATCCGACACAATTGGTCGGCCAACCCGGCTAGAAATGGTCGGGTTCCCGATTTCGAATAATCGAATCGACTGACAACTAATGTCCTCGATACCTCTCTGTTTCGGCTCGGTCTTCTCGGACTATAATCCGGCTTCCAATGGTCTGGTACCTTCACCGCTCACGGTCATTCTAGGTGCGAAAAACCACTGAGGGGCCAGTTAATGGCCGAACTGTAACGATGTACACAGCGACCGGCCATCACTATTGTCTGCTCTGGCATAATCCGAATTCGAAGATCAGATATCTGGCTTGCAAGGCCGGACTGAAATATTTTGGCCGAAACTGAATCAATTCATAATGGAAAGCCCACCACTCGTATAATTATTCTGATTCACCCTCGTCAAAACTGTGAGATAAGTCAACCTGCTGTCCGGAAGCAATTCTATCGCTTTGTAGGATGAGGAAGTCGCTAATCAAATACTGAATATAATATTTCTGATAGTTCTGCTTTGCTGTATTGAATAGTTTGAAACTCCCAACTGCAATAATGAACGCCGCTGGAGCTAGTATTCTACTGCTAATATCTAGTGTACCTATGAATGAGGTGTACGACGCTAATTCGGATAACACACCTATCATCGAAAGCATACTATATATAGCGTAAATCAGGAACAGGCAAATTGAGACAATCCACATACTCCGGCAAAAAGAGTAGATTGCTTGGAATGACCGTGATCGACCACGTCCATCGATATGAACTACAGACCGGATATTCCCGTACAATAAATCAAACCTTCTCGCGGTGTCCCCATTTTCATCCAAATCGGTTCTACTCTCGGGCAAATTCAATTCTGGAAAGGTACCACGCGAAACCTCGTAAAATGAGTTGCAGACCTCTGTATCGAGTATTTCACCATCTTGATTTGTATTCAGTTCATTGATGAATCGCTTGCGGTGGCTAGTATTCTCGAAGTATTGGTCCCCGAATAACTGGCGGAGTGGTTCAGCGATAAACCACCGCTTGAACCAGAGATTGGCCTTCTCGCGTCTGCTTGTCGCCTCATTCATCATTTCCTTGATCTCCTCACTTTTTGATGAGTTGCTCTCAATCGCCACTGCAACCGTGTGTACCGCCTGCCCAACTGCAAAACCAATGGCAAGAATTGGTAGAAGAACGCCTAGCGATCCTAACGAAGTTTTTGAGGGGAGGAATGGAATCACTCCAAGGAGGAAAACAACACCAGGAAGTAGAACGCTAAAAAAGCTATAGAGGCTAATTCTTGGTGAGCTGTTCCCGAGCATTATCAGCAGTCACAACCCCTCCCACATAAACGCCAGTGTCTCTATTGGATACGAGGAAGATCATACCCCGACCGTTAGTATAATGTGTACGTGCCCTAGATTTTGGCGTACGAGGGACGACCATGGCAACTCAACAAAATACTCCTAAACCACAATCTAAAACCTCGGTGCAGGTCGGCTTAGATGCTGTCCTAGTTATTGCCTTTGTTGTCCTTGCTATCTCGTTATTCGCACCTCAGGTGGGTCACGAATGGCTGACAGTAGCTCCACTTATCGGCGGTGCTGCAATTGCGATTCTTACTGCATTTTTTTCGCTAATCACGTAATTGTAACGCGATTTCATCAGCATCCTCTGTGTGGGGTTGATCACAATGAATACCTACCAGAGACGGATAGCTAACTGACTCCTGTCGATGAACATCGACCGCCAGCTTCAATCTCGTATCTTGTGGGCCAATCCGTTGTATCAGTAGACAATTTAGTGAGGTGTATTTGATGTAGAAGCAAGACAGCGATTTCGTCTATTATTCGCTCATCAACATTGCTTGTTCGTCCGAACCGTAATGGTGAAGCAATACCCGAAATCGCATGACTGCGGCAGATTCTCGAAATCGTGGGAATCGGTTTGCCCTCACAATTTGGTGGCAAAGTAACTCAACTACGACTGGAATCGCAAGACGGCGAGAGGAAAGGAGTGCTCCGACAGGGATTCGAACCCTGGTCATTGCCGTGAGAGGGCAATATGATTGGCCGGACTACACCATCGGAGCGTGTACTCACTGATAGCCGCGAGTTGTGTTTAACAGTTGCGCTTTGTTCCGACCCTGTCTCGATTTACCAACCGACAGGGGCCCCATAGAGCGACTCGCTGGCCCACACCCGGACGGTGTCGGTCAGAGACTCGTCGAGCGAAAGCCAGCGCCTAAATTACGGTATGTAAGCGACTACAATCATATAGAGGTCGTAACGGAACTGCGACGGTTCGGTAGTGAGTTGCAACTGTCCGACCTGTAGACCGCTGTAATTCCTGTATCGTCTCGTGAAATACTTGCGAAAATATACAGGGGGCTAGCTGTCGAACCCGTAGCAGTGGTTGCGAGAGCGGAACGTGTCGCGACGGGGGTACGAGTGTCGGAGCAACCACACGAGTAGGGACCCTCTATGGGGGCGGTAGCGTGTCTCGGGGTGGCGACGACTGTCACCCACGTCGATTGCTACGGAGGGTGCGACGATCGGTCGGTCACGAGACAACCGCAACACTGCACCCATGTACGATACGAACATCCTCGCTAAGAGTACCGGCGCATCGCTGGGGGTCGTCGCGCTGGTCGGTGTCCTCTTTTTGAGCACCGGAACAGCATTCGCCATGCCGGTCGCCGGCATCGGCGGATTCCAGATCCAAGCCGACAGCATCGAAGGCGACGACCTGCTGCTGTATCCAGGTCTCGCAGACGGTAGCAACCAGGACGACTACCCACACTCCATCGTCGAACTCCGGAACAACGAAATCGAGAACCTCCGACTGACCAAGACCTTCGACCTCGATGAGTACACGGATTCGATGGACGGACGAGCGCGACTCGTCATCGAGTCGGGAGGGACGGTCGAAATCGAGCGACTCCTGTTGAAGACGCCGGAACTCGGCGCCGACGAAGCGACGTTCAACGGGCTCGAAATCAGTGAGAGCGATTCGGACGACCTCGAAGAGTCCTTCTCGATTCGCGCCCCGTCCGATCCGGACGATACGCGACAGATCGACCTAAACGGCGGTGAGAACCCAGGACTCGAAATGACGAACGCTGACATCCGAGCGACTTATCTCGCGACGGACGAGATCACGCTCCCGGACCTCGAGCTCAAGTTCCAGCTCGACACCGACGGGGACGGGGACTACGAGTACGAGTAGTCGCCCTGTCGCGATTCGGCCTTCTTTTTTCGCCCGAGTCAGTCCTCGTCGTCGAACGGTGATCCCGCAGCGTCGGGTTCGTGACCGCTGAGACTGACGATGTTCTCACGGCCGACGCGGAGTTTGCTGATCAACTCCTCGTCTTCCATCTCCGAGAGGAGCATACTGACCTTCGATTTGGACCACCCGGTCTCGTCGACGATGTTGGCCTGTTTCATTCGTCCCCCGTTCGTTTCCAGCATCTGTAACACTCGGTCCTCGTCGGAGAGCAGTTCCTCCTCGGGTACTGCCGGTTCGTCGGGCGTCGCGTCGGTGTTTGCCCGGGCTGCCGTACCCATACCCGCTGCCGAACTGGATGCGGCCTCCGTGGCGGAATCACCCTGTTCGGTCGTATCGTCGGACGCGGTCGGTCCAACCAGCCCTGAACGCCAGGCGACACCGGCACCGACTCCGACTGCCAGGACGACCAGTCCGACCAGCAGCAACTGTAGCTGTCCGTTCGCGCCCGCCTGCTTCGTCGAACCGTTCGTGCCGTCGACCGTCGTCGCCATCTCCGCTGTCGACTCATCCGACTGTGTCTCGGACGTGAAAGCCACGCGCGGACGGTTGTCCGAGAACCGCCGCTCGCCCTTCCAGGTGAGGGTGTCGCTGTCCCCGATGGACGTACTGGAGTTCACGTCCGGGAGCGGGTCGACCCCATCGGCGACGAACGCCAGGTTCGGGCCGGCCTCGAACACTAACCACTGGTTGGGCCCGATGTAGAACTCCCCCTCGAAGACGTCGCTGGCGATTACGTCCGTCCCGTCGACGACTGCGAACCCGTGCCAGAGGAACGACATCTGGACCCGGCCCTGTGTACCGACCGTCGCGGTGTCTAACGAGGCCGACCGCTGGAAGCCATCGGCCGTCATGTTCCGCCCGGTTGCGTCGGTGCCCGCGGAGACGAGTGCCTGAGCGCGTTGCTGGAATCTCGTCCAGATATCGGTCTCCTCGGACTCGAAGCGGTCGGCGAACGCCTCGAACTGCTCGGCTTCGCTGTCGTTGAGCGAACCGGTGTAGTATCGAAACGTCCACCGCGCCGACCCGTTCTCGTAGACCTCGATGTTGAACGTCGCCGACGTGAACTGGTCGGGCGTCGAGAGTTCCGCGGACTGATCAGCCGACACGGAACGCCCGTCGATAGCCACCGCGCCAGCAGGCACGAAAGCCGTCCCGACCAGGAGGACACAGACGAGAGCCAACGAGAGCAGACGAGACATCTAGTAGTGGGTGAACTGCCGGCCAGCATAAAAAACACAGTGTTGGTCGGGTGGACGGTGACTGATAGAGACAGTCGGCCCGCGATTCGGCTCCCTTACTACCGCTCAGTGACTCGTTCGCGGAATCGATATGAAACTGCAAAAACCGTGATCGCCTCAGGGTGCGAGCCGGTTCTTTCGGTTTTTCATGTGTTCCTCGTAGTACTCGAAGGTGATCGGGCACCACTCCGCCGCGAGGTCGAGGATCGTTTCGGTCATCTCTCGGATCTCCCACTGAGCGTCGGCTGCAGCTCTCATGTCCGCCACATGCATCAACATCCTGACGTTCATCGACATGACCATGTTCACCTCCGTGCCGATAGGGAGGACGAACCGTGCGTCCTCGGGTGGCATGCCGAGGTCGAGCAGTTCCTGATAGGACTCGACGGCGTTCTCGATGGCGTCGTTGAACACTTCCTCGCGGCGTTCGGCCGCCTCCTCGCCGAGACTCCCCGTCTTCTGGTTGCGGCCAACCCAGTCCGGGTCCGTCGCCGAGGGCGGGGTCACGACGAGTTCGCCCTCGCGGACGTCCTCGGGATCGACGTCGTCGAACGAGACGTAGCGCATACTCTGAACGTCGAATGACACGTGTCGGTGGCGAGTGATCTGGGCCATACAGGAGCGGCTGATCCCCTTGATAGCGAACGTGGCCTGGGGGTGCTCGAAGGGGCCGAAGTGGCCGTGGTCGAGCAGGTGGCCAATGAGCGTCTCCTTTTTGTCCTCGAGGGAGTCGCCCTCGATGGACGCCATCACCTCGTCGAAGGATTGGTCGCCGACGAACTCCGACATGTAGTCGTTCCGAGCCCCCTTGCAGATGACTTGTTCAGGGTCCTCGGTAGCTTCGAGTAGACGGACCTCCATGTCCTCACGGCCGGAGCGGAGTGGTATAAACCCACCTGTGATGAGTAGTGATGGCGCGTGGTGGAACGGTCGGTTCAGGTACACGCGGGATTGAAGCCGCCTGCCGTCGAACCGCATGCATGGGCTACCAGACAGCCTCGACGGACGACGTCGAATCGGTCATCGACGAGGAGTACGGCGGGATGTGGTTCATGAAAGACGCGCTCGGCACCGAGGAGGTGGGACTCACGGTTCTGGAACTGGAACCGGGAGCCAAGGGGAAAGAACACGACCACGGTGGTGACGGCCAGGAGGAGGTCTACTGTGTGGTCGACGGGGAGATCGACGTCGACTTCGCGGACGAAACGGTGACGCTGGATGAGGGGGATGCCGTGCGCATCGACGCCGGGGAGACGCGCCAGATACACAACCGGGGCGAGGAGCAGGCGCGGCTGGTGCTTGCGGGCGCACCGCTATCGTGACGGAGACGACTGAGAACCGTTAGATCGAGGCCCAGTCCGTGGGCGAGTCGGTGATACCGAGGACGCGGGCCTCGCGGCCGGCGTCGCCTTCCCGAACCTCGATGAGGCCGTCGAAGGCCTGTTTGAGGACCTGCAGTGTCTGTTCTTCGTGGGCACCGGTGTCGATGGTGAACACGCCGATGTAGCCGGCGGCGTCGAGCCGGGACGAGAGGACGTGGCAGAACTTGAACACCGTCTCGCGGTCGGTGTAGGTGAGCATGGTCGACAGCGAGATCAGTGCCAGTCGGCCCTCCGTCGCGCCGCTCCCATGGAGCGATTCGAGGCATTTCGTGATGCCGATCCCGATACCGGTCAGGTCGCCCGGGGAGGAAACGTGGTGGATGTACAGCCCGGGCGGCGTATCGGAGTTCCCGCCGCGGCCGCTGGATCCCTCCGCGCGGCAGTCGACGACGCCGAACTGGATGTTGTTCGAACCCGAGACGCGCTCCTGATAGTCCTCGACGACGGTGTCCGCGTCGCTTCCGGTGGTCACGACGAGTGCGCCTTCGCCCTGCCGTGATCCGTCTGCCAGTATTTCCATCGCCAGGTTCTCCTTGCCAGTCATCGCCGGGCCGGCGATGAGGACGCTCGTCCCGGGCCGGATCTCCGACACCGCTTCAGTTTCGAGAACGTTTGAGAGGTCGTACATAGTTGCTACGTGTCATCTCCGCCGATCTGCTGAATCGCGGTAATGAAGTCCGAATCGTCTTCGATACCGCCCATCGTCTGTGCGAGGTCGTCCTGCAACTCGGTTATGCGGCCCTGTAATTGTTCGTATTCGTTACTATCGGCGAGTTCGGCTCCGCTCTTTGCGGTCTCCAGTGTCGCCTGTTTCTCCACCAGGGCGTAATACTCCTGGAGGAGGTCGTCGTAGTTCGAGCGTTCGAGGAGTTTCTCGACCGTTTCGTGGAGTTGTTCGCTCCGGATCGGTTTGCTGAGATAGGCGTCGAATCCCATCTCGAGGATGTCGAAATCAGGCTCGACGGCTGTCACCATCGCGACCCTGCAACTCAGGTCCCGGCCGCGGATGCGTTCGAGTACCTCGTCCCCCGAAAGCCCCGGCATCATCCGGTCCAAGAGAACTACGTTCACGTCCTCGTCGAGTTTCGCGAGTCCCTCGTCGCCGTTCTCCGCGATGCGAACCTCGTAGTCCGCTTCGAGCCAGAGATTGTAGGTTTCGGCGACATCGGGTTCGTCCTCGACGATCAGCACGACAGGTGCCCTCGAGTCTGTCATTCTGCTCTCGGTAGCCGTTTACCATTCCTCATACATAGCCCTGTGGGTCGTTCAGGGTTCTCATCCGCGGGAACCCTCCGCTCCCGGGACGACCGGACGAAAACGGTACGCACAAGCGCCGGGTCCGCGTACGCTCCGCCGTGATCGTCAATCTCGCCCGAGGCCAGCGCGTCTTTACCAGCAACGTCTTCCTCGTCGACGGCGACCGTACCGTCCTCGTCGACGTCGGCAACGACTTCGACGTGGTACGCGAAGTCCACGAGTACGTCGACGACATCGACGCCGTCGTGCTGACCCACACCCACCCGGACCACGTCGGCAACCTCGATGCAGTCACGGACGCCTTCGACGTCGACGTCTGGGGCTACGACCCGGAGGTCGCGGGCGTCGACCACGCCATCGCCGACGAGGAATCGGTCACCCTCGGCGACCACGAGTACGTCGCCCTCCACACGCCCGGCCACAAAGACGACCACCTCTGTTTCTACTCCGAGGCCGCCAGCGTCCTGATCGCCGGCGATCTCGTGTTCGCCAACGGCGGCTTCGGTCGGACGGACCTCGCCGAGGGCGACCGCGAACTGCTCATCGACAGCATCGGTCGCTTGCTCGCGACCGTCGACGACGACCTCTCGGAGCTGTACACCGGACACGGTCCCGGCGTTCCGAACGACGCGTACCACCACATCGAACTCGCCTCACAGGCCGCCCGGATGGGCTAGCCTACACCGCGTCGTCTGGGTCGTATCGGTCCATCATGCGGGCTGCCTCGTCGGCGTACCGCCGCCGCGTCTCCTCGTCCGTGACCGTCACGAGGTCGTCGGGTTCGACTTCGATGGCGGCCGTCACTTCGGGTGCCTGTCCGCCGAAGCGATTGAACGCTCGCTCTTTCTGGAGGTACTGCTCCCCGTCCGGCGTCGCGTATACGATGACGAGGATGTGCGGCGAGTCCGCCGAAAACGTTCGTTCGACCATCCACACTTGCTCTGTCCGCTCGACGGTCGAGGAGTCTCCCATATCGACACGACCGGAAGCCAACGTATCAACGGTCCCGCCCGTTCCCGTCGAATGAGAACGCGACCCCGCTCAAGCCGTCGCCGCCGCGTCGAGGAGGGAGTCGTACGCGTGTCCGTACGCGTCCGCGACCGACGCCGGGTCCTCACGCTCGGCCGAGGACAGCGCCGGCAATCGCATCGTCTCGACGGCATCGACGAGTTCGACGACCGCCGGGACGCGTTCTTCCAGTTTGCCCTCCTTCGGGCCGCCGCTGGCCACCGAGCAGGCCTTGACGAACCTGTCGCCCTCGTACACCCGAGCACGAGCCGGCTCGACGACCGCCACGGCGTCGGGTTCGTACTCCTGGAGCGGGCGCGCTACGTTCCCGTAGGACTCGACGACTGCACGGTCCTGCTCTCGGATCCGGCGAAGAATACCTTCGAGGGCAACGAGGTGGAGCTGTTCCATCACCTCGTTGAACTCCTGCAGGGAATCGATCCTGACGGCGTCGTCGAGCGGGAGGTGTTCGCGGGCGGTCTCGGGGACCTCGACGGTGTCGTTGACCACGTAGTTTTCGGCGACGCGGTCGATGACGAACTCCCGGTCAGCCTGTCCGAGCAATCCGGTTCCGCTCCCGGGCGAGGGTTGCCAGAAACGGTGAACCGGGTTGATGGCCTCCGGTTCGACGTCGCCGGGGCTGGCGTCGGCCAGGCGTCGGGCGTCCTTCCCGAACAGGCGACCCTGCTCGACGGCGTGACGGAAGTCGTCGTGGTGGAACCAGTGGTCGTTGCCGGCGCGGGGCTTGAATCCGACTGCGCCGGTGCGTTCGAGGAGGCCGACGGTGAAGGTCGTCTTCCCGGCGTCGACCCGGTCGGCCCCTGCGACGAGCAGTTTCATTCCGCGTCGAGGCCGTACAGGCCGGGTTCCTCGTCGCTCTGTGGTTCGGCGAAGACGAAGGATTCGGCGTTCCCGACGATCCACGGAATGGTCCAGTCGAGCAGGATGGCCTCCGTCTCGGGATCGAGTTCCTGCCCCGGGTCCAGGCCCTGGAACAGGCGAGCGATCTCGTAGACGCTGTACATCTCGTCGGGATCGAGGACCTCCTCGGGGTCTCGGAAACTCAGCGAGCGGAGATCGTCGAACTCGGATTTGGGAACTGGCATTGCCGTGCGTTCGTGCCGGCGGGCGTAAACCCTCCGGACTCGCGACGAGCGCGGCGTCGAGTGCCCAGCTCAGGCCAGCGCGTCCCGAACCTTCTCGATGGGGTGTGGCGGCCGGTCGTGTCCCGACCGGTCGCCGAGTTGGGTTCGACAGGACGCGCCCGGAGCGACGACTTCCTCGCCGGGACTCGAATCGACCTGGTCGAAGAGGATGCGCCCGATGGCCTTCGAGAGGTCGTAGTGTTCGGCCTCGTAACCGAACGAACCGGCCATGCCACAACAGCCCGAGTCCAGGTGGTCGACGTCGTAGCCGGCCCGCTGGAGCGTCGCCGCAGCGTGGTGGTCACGGTTGAGCGCCTTCTGGTTGCAGTGGCCGTGATAGGTGAGGTACTCCTCGGCCCCGTCGAACTCCAGACTGTCGTGGACCCGATGGGTGTGCAGGTACTCACAGACGCCGTAGGCGTTGGCTCCGACCGATGCGACCTCGTCGCCGTTCAGGAGGTCCTGGTACTCGTCCTGGAACATCACCGCGTCGGAGGGTTCGACGAACAGCACCGACCACCCGTCGGCCACGGACGGCGCGAGGGCGTCGACGTTGTGCTGGGCGCGCTCGCGGGCCTCATCCAGCAGGCCGATCGAGAATGCGGCCCGGCCGCTCGGTGCGACATCGTCGGTGTCGAGCACCCGGACGTGGACGTTCGCGGCCTCCAGCACCTCGACGGCTGCCTTCCCGGGTTCGGGATAGCTGTAGTTCGTGAACGTGTCGGGGAACAGCAGGACGTGGTCCTCGGCCTCCGCCTCCGAGACCTTTGGCCCGCGCTCGTCGAACCAGTCGACCAGCGTCTCCCGACGGAATTTCGGGAACGTGCGCTCAGGCGCGACCCCGAGGACCTTCTCGGCGACCAGGTCCGAACCGGGCAGTTTCTGCGCGACGTTCGAGAGCGGCGCGAGCGCGCTTCCGATAGCGCTCACGCGGTCGACGTTGGCGAACAGACGGTCACGGAGCGTCGTCCCCTTCTCCTCGTGGTACTGGTGTTTGACCTCGGCTTTGAGCTTCGCCAGGTCAACGCCGGTCGGGCAGTCGCTCGAACAGCCCTTGCAGCCGACACAGAGGTCGAGCACCTCCTCCTGAAAGCGGTCGGAGTACAGTTCCTCCTCGGGCAGTTCGCCGCTGATGGCCGCCCGGAGCATGTTCGCCCGGCCGCGGGTGGCCTGGATCTCCTCACGCGAGGCCCGGAACGTCGGGCACATCACGTCGGAGCCGTGCTGTCGGCAGGTCCCACAGCCGTTACACAACTCCACCAGGTGGGAGAAGCCGCCCTCCTCGGAGAAGTCGAGTTCCGTCTGGGGTTCCAGCGACTGATAGGCGGGTCCGTATCGCAGGTGCTCGCGCATGTCCGCACCGACGCCGCGTTCGCTGTCCGGCCCCACGTCGTCCGGGCCGTCCCGGTAGACGACGTTTCCGGGGTGCATGAGCCACTCGGGGTCGACGGCGGTCTTGATCTCCTTGAACGCCGCCCAGAGGTCCGGTCCATACATTTTGGGGTTGAACTCCGTCCGAGCCATCCCGTCGCCGTGCTCGCCGGAGAACGCACCGTGGTGATCGAGGACGAGGTCAGTCACGTCCTCGGTGATCGAGTGCATCTTCTCGATGTCACCTTCCGTTTTGAGGTTGAGGATGGGCCGGATGTGGAGCGTCCCGCTGCCGGCGTGGGCGAAGTACGCCGCGGAGGTGTCGTGGTCGGCCAACACGTCCTGGAACTCCTGGACGTACTCGGCGAGTTCCGCGGGCGGCACCGTCGCGTCCTCGATGAACGGGTACGGTTTCGGGTCGCCCTCCAGGCTCATCAGCAGCGGAATCGCGGCTTTCCGGAGCTTCCAGAGGTCGGCCTGGTCCTCGTCGGTGTAGGCCTCGATAACGTCGAACGCGTCGCCGCCGTCGACGAAGTGGGTATTCGTCTCGGCGACGGCCGCCTCGAAGTCGTCGTGGAGTTCCGAGTCGAACTCGAGCATGAGGGCCGCCGCCGCCTCCTCGGGAATCGGTTCGACGTACTCCGAATAACCGTCCGACTCCGCGGCCAGACGGAACACCTCGTCGTCCATCAACTCGACGGCGCTTACGTCGAACTCGAGGGCCTCGGGCACCGCTTTCATCGCGGCCACCAGGTCCTCGAAACAGTACAGCGCCAGCGCGGTCTCCTCGGGGACGGTCACCAGACCGACGGTCGCCTCGACGATGACGCCGAGGGTCGCCTCCGCACCGACGTAGAGTTTCGCGAGGTTGATGACCTCCTCGCCGTCCTCGTTCTCGTAGATCACCCGATCGAGGTTGTAGCCGCTCACCCGTCGCTTGAGGTCGGGATAGCGGGACTCGATTTCCTCGGCGTTGTCCTCGACCAGCGACCGAACCGTCCGGTAGACCTCGGCCTCGCGGTCGTCTTTCGCGACGATGTCGTCCCACTCCGGGCCGTCGAGGACGACTTCGCGGGCGTGCAGCAAGGTCCCGTCGGGGAGGACCGCTTTCACTTCCTCGGTGTAGGCGTCAGTGATGCCGTAGCGGACGGAGTGGGCACCGGTGGAGTTGTTGCCGATGCCGCCGCCGACGGTCGCGCGTCCGGACGAGGCCGGATCGGGCGCGAACTTCAGTCCGTGCTCGGCGAGGTGGTCGTCGAGGTCGTCCTGCACGACGCCCGGCTGGACCGTGGCACGTTTCGCGTCGGGATCCACGTCGAGGATGCCGTCCATGTGTCGCGACATGTCCAGCACCACGCAGCCGGGGCCGACCGCCTGGCCGGCGAGCGACGACCCCGCGCCCCGCGGCATGATCGGCGTGTCGTGGGCCGTCGCGACCTGGACGGCCGCTCTGACGTCGTCGATGTCCGTTGGAGCGACGACACCGGCCGGTCTGGCCTGGTAGATGCTCCCGTCGGTGGCGTAGAGGAGTTGGGCGTACTCGTCGAACCTGACGCTGCCCTCGACGGCATCGTCCAGGTCCTCGGCGAGGTCGACGTACGCCTCGGCAGTCGGGCCCGTCTCGCGGGCGAACGCCGACGGGTCGCCCGGCGGGTCCGCCGGCCGAACCATCCGATCCTGACTATCAATTCCCATACCCGCCACTGGGGAGGCCCGCTCATTAATACTCGGGGTTGGGCCCGGCGGTGGGATCACGCCCTGCGACGGGCGCTGAGCCGTACCTGTGCAACGAGCGTCGAAACGGCCACGTCCACTATCTTTCTTCGAGGAGAGAATCCCGTCGTTTACGACGGGAGTGAATCCGACAACCCCGACGCCAACTACCGCCGATAGCAGTCCGGATATTCAACGGTAATCCACACCATTTAGTCGGTTATCTACATAGGCTATATATGGCGATTGAGGTTACTCGCACCTACGTTGGTTCCATCCAGAACCAGCGACAGGTCTGCGATGGCCTCGATTCGCTCGGAGACTCTACCTCGAAGATTTGGAACGTCGCACGATGGACAGCCGACCGAGTCTGGGATGCAACAGGCGAAATCCCAGACGAGTGCGTGCTGAAAGCGTACATGAAGAACCAGCCGTGCTGGAAAGATCTGAACGCACAATCCAGTCAGAAAGTCATCGAAGAACTTTCTGACGCTTTCCAGTCGTGGTTCGACCTGCGACAGAAAGACCCAGAGGCGAATCCGCCCGGCTACCGCAAACACGGCGATACCCGGCCCAAGAGTACGGTCACGTTCAAAGAAGACGGGTTCAAACACGACCCAGAGAACAACCGCGTCCGACTCTCGAAAGGCTCGAACCTCAAAGAACACTGGTCAGACTTCCTACTCTGCGAGTACCAGACGCGCCCCGACGTTGACCTCGCAGATGTCAACCGGGTGCAGAACGTTCGAGCTGTCTGGAACGGCGACGAGTGGGAACTGCACTTCGTCTGCAAAGTCGAACTTGAAACCAACGATTCGGCAGGCGACGGTGTTGCAGGTATCGACCTTGGCATCAAGAACATCGCCACGGTCGCATTCCCTGACGAATACGTGCTGTACCCCGGCAACTCGCTCAAAGAAGACAAGCACTACTTCACCCGCGCAGAGTACGACACTGAGGGTGAGGACGGCCCGTCAGAGAAGTCGATGTGGGCACGTCGGAAACTCACTGACCGTGAGACACACTTCTACCATGTCCTCACGGACACGATCATCACCGAGTGTGTCGAACGCGGTGTTGGGACGCTCGCGGTGAGTTGGCCTGAAGATGTGCGAGAATCCGATTGGGGTGCGACGGGGAACAAGAAGCTGCACTCGTGGGCGTTCGACCGTATCTACCAGTATCTCGAATACAAGGGCGAGATTCGTGGCGTCGAGGTGCTGAAAGAGAACGAATGGGACACCAGTAAGACCTGCTCACGGTGTGGTGACGACACGAAGTCGAACCGGAAGCACCGTGGGTTGTATGTCTGCTCGTCGTGCGAGTTGGTCGGAAACGCGGATTGTAATGGGGCGGAGAATATGCGACAGAAGATAACTCCGAGTCCTCACGGTGAGGATAGGAGTAACGGCTGTGTGGCACAGCCATCGGTACACCTGTTCGACCGCGAGAGCGGGATGTTCAACACGAGAGAACAGGTCATGTCGTAGACCGGCAAATATCCCACCTGCGGGACGGGAAGCCCCATCGTTTACGGTGGGGAGGATGTCACCTACGGGTGGGGCCTGTTCGTCATCGAATTCACGGGGTTCCAGAAATCCGTCTCGTGGCGGACGGCTGCGCTCCTCGGCGTCGAACCCCTCGGCGTCATGATCTCCACGTTCACTAACGGCTCGCACAATCTGTTCTGGACCACGATCGAGACGACGTTCTGACCTTGGCACGCGACGGACAAACCATCGACGAGACGACATCCGTAACACTCGGTTCGGTCGCCGAGCACGCCTGGGAGAACGTCGATACTGGAAACGCCTCCCTGGTCGTCGAGACGAACTTACAGGGATCGGCCGACCCGGATCGCCTCCAGCGCCTCTTCGAGAACCTCTTCCGCAACGCCATCCAGCACGGCCGTGACGACGTCACGATCACCGTGGGAACGCTGGGCGAGGTAGACGGCTTCTACGTCGCCGACGACGGGCCGGGGATTCCGCCCGACGACAGAGACCGAGTGCTCGACGACAGCTACACGACGCACGAAGAGGGGACCGGACTGGGCCTCTCCATCGTCAAAAGCGTCGTCGAGGCTCACGGGTGGTCGATCGCTGTCACGGAAAGCTCGTCAGGTGGGGCCCAGTTCGAGATCGAGTGCAACGTCACGCCCGAGGACTCCCAGATAGGAACGCGCACCAGCACCTAGCGACCATTCTCTCGGGGTAGAACACGCCAAAAAACTGTGTTGATTGACGACTGGGCGACTTACTCGTGCTTCGAGACGGTGTGATCGTACTGGTCTGCGACGTTGTCCCAGTCGATCACGTCGAAGAAGCTGTCGATGAAGCTGCCGCGGTCCGGACCGTAGTCGTAGTAGTAGGAGTGCTCCCAGACGTCGAGCGCCAGGATGGGGTGTGCGCCCCAGAGGGCACCCTGGTCGTGCTTGTCGACCACGATGTTGCGCAGTTGTTTGGCAACCGGGTCGTACACGAGCAGGGCCCAGCCGCCGGCGGCGCCGGCAGCGGCCTCGAACTCGCCCTTCCAGCCCTCGTAGGAGCCGAAGTCCTCTTCGATACGGTCGGCGAGTTCACCGGACGGTTCGCCCCCGCCGTTGGGGTCCATGTTCTCCCAGAATAGGGTGTGGAGATAGTGGCCACAGCCGTTGTGGGTGACGTTGCCGATGGCCGCGGCAGAGCTACTGAAATCGCCGCTCTCGCGGTTCTCGGCGAGCGTCTCCTCGGCGCTCTCCAGGCCGTTCACGTACCCCTGATGGTGCGTGTCGTGATGCCATTCGAGCACCTGCTGGCTGATCGACGGTTCGAGCGCGTCGTAGTCGTACGGTAGTGGCGGCAGTTCGGGTTCGGATCTCTCGGGCATACGTAATTCCTCCACCCGAACACTCGGCTGGATACCTGTTAAAGGTTTAGAAGGCGGTCGTTATCGTGCAAAAACCGGGCCAAACGTAACCATATCCGGCTAGTATCGGGACAGTCGCTCGGGACTCCCGCCGGCATCTCGCCGCTGGTTCGCGACTGACACCCATCGGTCGGCAGTGGCCCCGTGTTCGCGGTGGTCAGTCGTCGCCGCGCGCCCGTTCGAACATTTGTATCGCCTGTTCACGGCGTTCGCCGTGGTCGACGACGGGTTCGGGGTAGTCCGGAGCGGTCTCCCGTCGCTGTGTCGGTGACAGGGTCGGCCAGTCGTGGATCAGGTCCGGGTCGACCCCACGGAGTTCGGGGACGTACGTCGTGATGTACTCGGCGTCGGGGTCGTACCGCTCGCCCTGGGTCGTCGGGTTGAAGATGCGGAAGTACGGCTGGGCGTCGGTCCCGGTGGAGGCGGCCCACTGCCAGCCGCCGTTGTCGTTGGCCGTGTCGTGGTCCACGAGTTTCTCGCGGAACCAGTCGTACCCCTCGCGCCAGTCGACGAGCAGGTCCTTGGTCAGGAAGGAGGCGACGATCATCCGTACCCGGTTGTGCATGTACGCCTCTTCCCGGAGTTGCCGCATCCCAGCGTCGACGATCGGATACCCCGTTTCCCCGTGTTTCCACGCCCGCAGTGCCTCCTCGTCGTCGCGCCACTCGATGGGCCGGGGGTAGGACTTGTAGTTCTCCGCGACGACGCCCGGGTTGTAGAACAGCACCTGCGTGTAGAACTCCCGCCAGGCCAGTTGCTCCTGGAACGCCGTGACCGACGCCCGGCGGGCCTCGGGGTCGCCCATCCCCGGCGCGTCGCTCTCGACGCCGGCGGCCGCGTCCTTGGCCGCTTCCGTTGCGGCGTACACCTCGCGGATCCCGATGGTTCCCCACTTGATGTGTGCCGACAGCCTGGAAGTACAGTCGTCGGCGGGGTAGTCCCGGCGCTCGTCGTAGCGGTAGATGTCCTCGGCACAGAACTCCTGCAACCGTTTTCGAGCGGCGTCCGGACTCGCCTCGGGAACTGCCGCCTCGGGTTCGTCGAACCCCAGGTCCGAGAGCGTCGGAATCGGTTCGTCGTCGCGAAACGCGTTGAGATCGGCGGCCGTCGGCGGATCGACGGGATCGTCTTTCTCCCGGTCGTGCCACTTCCGGCCGAAGTAGGTGAACACCGAGTAGGGGTCGCCGTCGTTGGTCGTGATCGAACCGGGCTCGTGGTGGACGGCGTCGTGGACGCTCTTCCGGGCCACGTCGTCGTCGGCCAGGGCGGTCCGAACAGTCGTATCGCGTTCGCGTGCGAGCCCGGAGTAGTCTTTTCCCCAGGTGACGCCGTCTGCGTCGTACGCCGCGGCCAGGTCCGGCAGGACACCCGTCGGATCGCCGTGGGCGACGAGCAGATCGCTGTCACGCTCGCGGTACCACTCGCGGAGCGAGCGCAGCGCGGAGAGCATGAATGCGACGCGGGGCGGGCCAGCGTGGTCGAAGACCGACTGGTCGAAGACGAACACCGGGAGAACACCGCGGTCGTCGTCGTCTCCAGCAGCGGCGTCGACGGCCGCCGTCAGGCCGAGGTTGTCGGCACCGCGCAGGTCGCGCCGGTGCCAGTGGATGCGCATAAAAGCGATTCGGGCGGTAAACGCCTGAAAGCAGTGCCCAACCTGTGGGGTATTCGGGCCGCTATTCGGCGGGGGTGGCAGTCTGCGTTCCGGACTGAGCTTTCGCCTGCTCGAAGGTTTCCTGCGACAACAGCCCGCCGACTTCGTCGTAGGAGAGCGCCCCGATCAACGCGGATGCGCTTCCGGAGACGAGGAACACGCCCAACTCGCTGACGGAATCGTCGATGCTGAGTGCCGATTCGTCCTCGACGCTGCCCTCGAAGGATTCGACTGCCTCGCCGAGCAGTTCCTGTTGGATCTGCTGGGACTGCTGTCTGGCCTCCTGCTGGCTGATCTCGTCGTTCTGCAGTTGCTGGCGGAGTTCCGCCTGTCGTTCCTGGAGTTTCTCCTGATCGGCCTGCACCGTCACCGTCACCGTCTCGGACCCGTCGGACCCGGATTCGGTGGTCGTTCCGTCCGACTGGAGCGCGTTACAGCCAGCGATCGAAAGCGCGGTCCCGGTACCTGCGAGTTGCAGGAACCGACGACGTCCTGTGAGTTCGTCCATTCTCTTCGAACTACGACCACTAATCAATAAGCGTTGGTTTTTCTCGAAGGGAATCGATGTCGGGTCTGCTCGATTAGTTCTCCCCCGACGGCTGGGCCTTCCGGTCACTGACTGGGCCGCTCCTTACAGTGTTAGTGTTATTTTACATCATACCACCATTGGTAGAGTACGGGACAAGTTTTTTGAACGCTTGAACCGTTCGGGGTTGTAGTATGTCAGACGAGGCTGTGCTACTCGACGTCGAGGACGAGATCGCGACGATCACGCTGAACAAACCGGACATGCGGAACGCGCTGACCGGCGATATCTCGGGCGGGATCGTCGACGCGCTGGAGGAGATCGAGGACACCGACGCTCGCTGTGTGGTAATCGAAGGGGCCGGCGACGCGTTCTCGGCCGGGGGCGACATCAACTCGATGATGGAGGGGCTCGCGGGCGAGACCGAACCCCACGAGAAAGTCGAGGTCGTCGAGGACACGGGTCGAGCCCTCCAGCGAGTCTACGAGTTCCCGCTGCCGGTCGTCGCGAAGATCGACGGCACGGCCTTCGGTGCGGGCGCGAATCTGGCGATCGCGTGTGACACACAGATCGCGAGCGAGCGGTCGAAGATCAGCTTCGGGTTCCGCCAGGTCGGACTGGCCGTCGACTCGGGAACCTCCTATTTCCTCCCGCGCATCGTCGGGGAGAACAAGGCCAAGGAACTGGTCTTCACGGGTGAACTGGTCGACGCGGACGAGGCCCACAGCCTGGGCATCTTCACGCAGGTGTACGACGACGACGAGTTCGAAGCGCAGGCCGAGTCGTACGTCGACCGCATCGCGACCGGGCCGACGATCGCGCTGCAGACCTCCAAGCGCCTGATCCGGCAGGGACTCCAGAGCGACATCGACCAGGCGATGACCAACGAGGCCGCGGGCCAGACCGCCGTCTTCGCGACCCACGACCACGAGGAAGGAGCCACTGCCTTCATGGAGCAGCGCGAGGCCGAGTTCGAAGGGCACTGATCGGTCACACGAGGTGTCCGAGGCTCGACTCTTCTCCAAACTGGCGCTGCCAGAATTCCCGTGCCGGAACCTCCCGGTCTATTCCGACATCACATAAAACGAGTGGTTGAATTTTCAACGAGTTGTACTTAATGAGCCTTAACTATCCGGTCAACGTCATCAAGATTTATTACCCTCGTTTACTATGTGTGACCAGACACCATGGTTAACGATGGTAAAGATGAGGCAGGCTCGGATTATTCCGGTAGTACTGGTAGGAAAGAATCGAACAATGCTAACGGAGGGTCCGTCGGCCGACGGAGTTTCCTGAAAGCGACGGGGGCAGGCGCTGTCGCGACAGGCGTCGCCGGCTGTCTCGGTGGCGGCGGTGACGAGGAGTCGGTCCCGCTTTCGGATCGCGACGAGATCAGGGTCGGCGTACTGGCTCCGGCTCCGTCCGACAACCCGATCGGCGCCTCGATCGCGAACGGTGCGAAACTGGCCGCCCAGGAGATCAACGACAACGACGGCATCGAGGGGACCGAGATGAGTGTCATCGTCAAGGACACCAAAGAGCAGCCCCAGACGGGGACTGAGAAGTACGGTGAGCTCATCCGGGACGAGAACGTCGACATGACGACCGGCGTGTTCACCAGCGAAGTGCTGCTGGCGATCATGGACGACATGCCCGGCGCGGAGACGGTTCACATGACGACCGGCGCGGCAACGCCCGACGCCAGTGCCCGGGTCAAGAACAACTACGAGGAGAACAAGTACCACTTCCGTACCGGCCCGATCAACGCCCACCACCTCGGTGAGAACATCGTCGACTTCGTCGACGCGAAGGCGGACGACCTCGGATGGGAGTCGGTCGCCGTGCTGGTCGAGGACTACACCTGGACCGAACCGGTCTCGAACGTCCTCGACGACACGCTCTCGGACACCGGCATCAACATCGAGATGAGCCGGCGGTACGCGTCGGGAACCGAGGACTTCAACCCGATCTACAACGACGTCGAGGACTCGGGCGCTGACGCGGCTGTCATCGCGATGGCCCACACGGGGACGCCCGCGGTCATCCAGTGGGCCCAGCAGCAGCGGCCCTTCGAGTTCGGCGGCATCCACGTGCCGATGCAGCTCCCGTCGTACTACGGTGCCGTCGAGGGAGCCAGTGCCTACGGCGTGACCCAGAACTCCGCGACGCCGACCGCGGAGGTCACCGATACGACAGTACCGTTCGCCGAGGCGTACAACGAGAACTACGACAGCTACCCGGTGTACACGGGGTACATCTCGTACGACGCCGTCAACCAGTACGCGAGCGTCGTCGAGAGCAAAGGCGACATCGGGGCCGACCCCGTCATCGACGGCCTCGAAAACAGCTCCTACACCGGGACCATCGGAACCGTCGAGTACTACGGCAAAGACCACGAGTTCGCCCACGACGTGAAATACGAACAGGGACTGGTCTGGCCGGTCTTCCAGCAGTGGCAGCCCAACGACGACGGCACCGGTTCACAGGAAGTCATCTTCCCCGACAATCTCGCTACTGCGGATTACCAGACGCCACCGTGGATCTGACAACTCTTCAATTGTTCAACTATGGTAGATATACTGCAGTTCGTCATCCTGTCGACAATACGGAGTGGGCTGTACGCCCTCATCGCCATCGGCTTCACCCTCATCTTCGGGGTCGGCGGCGTGTTGAACCTCGCCCACGGGGCGAGTATCATCCTCGGCGCGTACGCAGCCTACTACGCCTCGGCAGCGGGACTCGGCGTCGCAGGGTCGATGCTTGCGGCACTGGTTGTTCCGGCAGTGTTTGGCAGTCTCCTGTATCTGTTCGTCATCAGACGCTTCGAACACGAACCGATCATGGTGATGATCCTGACCCTGGTGACTTCGGTGGCCGTCGAGCAGTTAGTCATCGAGTTAGCGGGGACACAGGCCAAACGCGTCCCACAGTTCCTTTCGGGGAACATGACGATCGGTGGGACCAGCGTTCAGTACAACCTGATCGCCGTCTTCGCGCTTTCGTGGGCCATTATCATCGGCCTGTTCCTGTTCATCAACTACACCAAACCGGGCAAAGGCATCCTCGCAACGAGTATGTCGGCGAAAGGTGCCTCGCTCGTAGGGATCAAGAGCGACCGAATCAACCTCGCGACGTGGGCCATCGCCGGCGCGCTCGCCGGTATCGCGGGCATGGCGCTGGGCTCACAGCTCGGTGCAACGTACCACATGGGCCGGAACCCGCTGGTGCTGTCCTTCTCGATCGTCGTCATCGGCGGCATCGGCTCCATCCGGGGCAGCGTCGTCGGCGCGTACCTGATCGGCTTCCTCGAGGTCGGCGTCATCCAGTTCGTCAGCAGCGACCTGACCGGCATCGCGCCGCTCGTCGTGTTGATCCTGGTACTGCTCGTCAAACCCGAAGGCCTGTTCGGCCGGGAGCTGGCGGAGTGATACCATGAGTGACAACGATTCCACGCAGACGACGGGCGTACTCGGTCGGTTGAACCCGATCACGATGCCCCTGCGGTACAAACTGGGACTGGTCGGACTGGTACTGCTCGGGGCCCTCCCGATGTTCATCGACTCGACGATGGCGCTGACCTTCGCCGGGGCGTACTTCTTCGGCGTCTACGCCATGAGTTGGGACGTCGTCTCGGGGTACACCGGCCAGATCAGCTTCGGCCACGGGTTGTTCTTCGGCGTCGGCGGCTACACGTCGGCGTTGCTCAACCTCGGCCACGGTTTCGATCCGCTCCTGTCGATCCCGGTCGGCGTCGTGATGGCCGCCCTCGCGGGCATCATCATCGGCGTGCCGGCACTTCGACTCAAGGGACCGTACCTGTCGCTGGTGACGCTGGTCGCGCCGCTGATACTCGTCCAGATCTTCATCTACCGGAGCGACATCTTCAACGGCGAACAGGGGCTCTCGGGCGTCGACCCGCTGTTCGGCCTCAACACGTTCGGCGACGAGGCGATGTTCTACTACGTCGCCTTCGGACTGTTCGTCTTCGTGCTCGCAGTGCTGTGGATCGTCACCCGGACCGACGCCGGCCCGGTGTTCACGGCCATCCGCGAGGACGAGGACGCCGTCGAGGCCGTCGGGCTGAGCCCGGCGAAGTTCAAGATCATGGCGTTCGTGCTGTCGGCCGCCATCGGTGGCCTCGCGGGCGCGATGATCGTTCACACGCCCAACGGGAACGCCAGTCCGACGACGCTGCTGTCCATCACCGTCAACGTCGAGGTCATCATCGCAGCCATCCTCGGCGGGATGGGGACGATCGTCGGTGCGGCCATCGGCGGCGTCGCGCTCATTCTGCTCCGGGACCAGTTGTCGGCCGTCGACCTGGTCGTTCCGCTGTTCGACACGCCGATCTCGGATATGGACTTCCTGGTCTTTACGCTGATCACCTTCGTCCTGCTGTTTGCCCTCCCCGGCGGCATCATCCGCTGGGCGACGGGTATCGGCGGGTGGCTGACCCAACGGGTGCGCGGCGAGGACCCGGAGATCGCTGCCGACGGCGGCACGAAGACGCCGCCCGAACAGGTGTACGAGAACTACACCGAGGAACTGCGCGAGATTCTCGGAGGTGACGACGACGATGAGCACTGAAACAGACCACGGCGAGGAGACGGACGCAGTCGCAGCGAACGGGAGCGTCAGTCCGGACGACGGACTGCTGGTCCTGGACGAGATCCGCAAGGAGTTCGGCGGCCTCGTGGCCGTCGACGACCTCTCCTTTGCGGTCGAGGAACAGGAGATCCTCGGGTTTATCGGGCCGAACGGGGCCGGGAAATCGACGACGTTCAACTGCGTCGTCGGTCGCTTCCCGCCCACGTCCGGGACGGTCTACTACAAGGGCGAAGACGTGACCGGCACCAACGCCCACACGATGGTACAGAAGGGACTGGCCCGGACCTTCCAGGAGTTCCGCCCGTTCGAGGACCGGACGGTGCTGAAGAACGTCTCGCTGGCGCTGACGCCAAACCGGATGTTCTCGATGCAGGGGCTTCGCGGGAAGACGAAGGAGAAAGCAGCAGAGATCTGTAAGCGCGTCGGTCTCGGCGACCGGATGCACATGACGCCCGACGAACTCCCACACGCCGGACTGCTCCGGCTGGAGCTCGGCCGGGCGCTGGCGACGAAGCCCGACCTCCTGCTGGTCGACGAACCGTTCGCCGGCCTGTCGGGGCCGGAAGTCGAGAGCATCTCCGATCTCCTGCTCGAACTTCGCGACGAGGGCCTGACCCTCGTCGTCGTCGACCACAACATGCGCGGCCTGCTGTCGCTGATCGACCGGGGCATCGTCATCCAGTTCGGGTCGATGATCGCCGAGGGCGACCCCGAGGCGATCAAGAACGACCCCACCGTCCAGGAGGCCTATCTGGGAGGTGACGAGCTGTGAGCTCCGACGCGGAGGCGGTCGGCGCTACCGGAACGACCGGCGAGACCGTCCTCTCGGTCTCGGATCTGGACGTCTCCTACGGGAAAGTCCAGGCGCTGCGCGGCGTCGATCTGGAGATCACCCAGGGCGAGATCGTCTCGGTGATCGGGCCGAACGGGGCCGGCAAGTCCACGCTCGCGAACACCGTCTCGGGGTTCAAGGAGTTCGACGGCTCGGTCGAGTTCATGGGACGGTCGGTGGCCGACCGGATGCCGGAGGACCTCGTCGAGGAGGGGCTCATCCACTGTACCGAGTCCCGCGACCTCTTCGGGTTCATGAACGTCGACGACAACCTCGAACTCGGAGCCTACCGGCGCGGGGACGTGGCCGAACGGAAGGCGTTCGTCTACGACCTGTTCCCGCGACTCGAAGAGCGCAAAGGCCAGCACGCAAACACCATGAGCGGTGGCGAACAGCAGATGCTCGCCATCGGGCGGGCGCTGATGGGCGATCCGGACTTCCTCGTCCTCGACGAGCCGACGCTCGGCCTGGCTCCGGTCATCCTCGAAGACATCAGCGAGGGGATCGACGCCATCCAGGAGTCCGGCGTGACGATCATGCTCTGTGAGCAAAACGTCACCTTCGCGCTCAAACACGCCGACCACATCCACTTGCTGGAGAACGGCGAGTTCGTCCGCGAAGGGCCGCCGGAGGAACTCCGCGACGACGACTACATCCGCGAGTCGTACCTCGGCGGATAACCGCAGCCGACGCGTCCGGCCGGCCGTCCGCAACGTTTCAACCGATGTTAATCTCTAGCCTTCGTACGCAAACAATGGTCAAAATTAGGGCAACTATTTTAACTACGCCAGCAGTTGTGGGGAACGATGACGAATCTCGTTCGAGACATCGAGGAGACGGTCGAAGAACAGCCGGACGAACCGGCTATTTCCTTCAAAGGTAACGAGGTTTCGTACGGGGCCTTCTGGCACCGAACGGGACAGTTGGCCCGGGCACTGGCCGACGCGGGTATCGAGGCAGACGACCGGGTCGGAGTGTATCTCCCGAACCTCCCGCAGTTCGTGACGTCCTACTACGGCGTGCTCCGGGCGGGCGGGGCCGTCGTGCCGATGAACCCGCAGTACAAAGCCCGGGAGATCAGTCACATGCTGGCCGACAGCGAGGCGGAGGTCGTCATCGCGCTGGCGGACCTGGTTCCGTTCGTCCGGCAGGTGCAAGACGACACCGACGTCACGGAGATCGTCGCCGTCGGCGGCGACGCCGAAGGGGCGACGCCGTTCGAGGAGTTCCTGGCCGAGGAACCCATGGAGACTGTCGAGCGTGCCGACGACGACGTGGCCGCACAGCCCTACACCTCGGGGACGACGGGCACACCGAAAGGCGTCCTCCTGACCCACCACAACCTCGCGTGGACCTCCCGGGTCGGCGCGGAACTGCTGGACGAACCGTACAATCCCGACGACAAACTGCTCGGGGTCCTGCCGCTGTTCCACATCTACGGCATGACAGTCGTGATGAACGCCGGACTCTACAACGGGTCGACGTACTATCCGCTCCCCGAGTGGGACGCCCCGACGGCCCTCTCGCTCATCGAGAGCGAGGACCTGACCGTGATGCACGGCGTGCCGGCGATGTTCAACGACGTGATCAACCAGCCCGACGCCGGCGACTACGACCTCTCCAGCCTGCGCTTCGTCAACTCCGGCGGGAGCGCCTGTCCCGTCGAGGTCATCAACGCCTTCGAGGACATCTACGGCGTCGAACTCTACGAAGGCTACGGGCTGACCGAGACGAGCCCCATCACCCACGCTAACCGACCGGGCGCGCGGCGGAAGGGCAGCATCGGCAACCCCATCCCGGGCGTCGAATCCAAGGTCGTCGACGAGAACTTCGAGGAGATCCCCCGCGTCGAGGAAGGCCCCATCGACGAGGACGACATCGACTTCGACGAGATCGTCGGCGAGATCGTCGTCTCCGGACCGAACGTCATGCGGGGCTACCACGGCCGCCCCGAGGCCAACGAGGAAGCGTTCACCGAAGTCGACGGTAAGACGTGGTTCCACACGGAAGACCTGGGCTACTGGGACGAGGACGGCTACTTCTACGTCGTCGACCGTGAGAAACACATGATCGTCACCGGCGGCTACAACGTCTACCCCCGCGAGGTCGAGGAGTTGCTCTTCGAGCACGACGACGTGGCCGACGCCGCCGTCGTGGGCATTCCGGACGAGCGCCGCGGCGAGACGGTCAAGGCGTTCGTCGTCCCCAAACCCGACAGCGACGTCACCCCCGAGGAGATCAAGGAGTACTGCCTGACCAACCTCGCGGAGTACAAACACCCTCGCGAGGTCGAGTTCGTCGAGGAACTGCCCCGGACGACGACGGGCAAGGTCCAGAAGTTCGAGTTGCGCGAGGACGAGGAGTAAGCCGGCGGGAATCGAGTTGTCTCGATAGGGGCCGAACTCCCCACGGATATTTACTATCGGGTGTCGATGTTCGAGTATGTTCGAGCGGGTCCTGTTTCCGACGGACGGCAGCGAGACCGCCGCGTCGGTCTTCGAGTTCGCCGAAGCGATCGCCACTGAACACGGTGCGGAGTTACACGTTCTCAACGTCGCAGACACGTCCCGCGACAGCGTGACACGTGTCGGCGGGGAGGTCGTCGACGCCCTCGAAACGGAGGGCGAGCGCGCCGTCGACGAGCTTACAGAGCGTGCCTCGGCCGGGACTGCCCTCCAGACGACCGTGATCCAGGGGGAGCCAAAACGAACGATCGTCGACTACAGCGATCGAATCGACGCCGACCTCGTGGTGATGCCGACACACGGGCGGTCGGGACTCGAACGCGTGCTCCTGGGAAGCGTCACCGAGCACGTCATCAACAACGCGTCGGTCCCGGTGTTGGCGGTCAATCCGAGCGAGGACGGACTGCCGAGCTATCCGCCGACTGACGTGCTCGTCCCGACCGACGGAAGCGAGGGCGCGGACCGCGCGCTCGCGTCGGGTATCGACCTCGCTGCGGCGATCGGTGCCACCCTACACGTCCTGACCGTCGTCGAGACGGCGAGCCTGGGCTTCGACGCCCGCTCGAAAGTGAAGGACGCGGACCTCGAAGCGACCGGGAACGAGATCATCGCCGACGCGACCGAACGCGCGGAGGCGTCCGTCGACGACGTAACGACGTCGGTCCGGCACGGGCGCCCGTACCGGGAGATCCGGTCGTACGTCGACGACAACGGTATCGACCTCGTGACCATGGGAACCCACGGACGGACGGATTTCAGTCGGTACGTTCTGGGAAGCGTCGCGAACAAACTCGTCCGCTCATCGCCGGTGCCGGTGCTGACGGTTCGCGGCGAGACCGACGATACGGAGTAACCGCCGGGTTTCCGCGAGTCCGCCGCACGTTCGCCGCCGCCCGCAGCTGTGTTGAATAAAAATCAAATTTTAAGCGCTATTGCTGTATCGTGTACTACTAGACTCCACTAATGGAAAACGGAAACTACTCGCCAGCGGGTGACGGTCCACACGCGGACGGGGATGCCGAGGTCGAACTCGCGTACAGTGGCCGGGATACGTTCCTGAAAGGCGACGACCGCGACGTGACGGACTTAGACGACATCGACGTCGGAGTGCTGGGAGTGCCCTACGACGGCGCGCTGAGCAATCGACCGGGGGCGCGGTACGGGCCGAGAGCGATACGCAGAGCAAGCGCCTGGTGGGCGTACCTCTCGGAGTACAAGGGCGGCCTCACGAACGTCAACACGAGGGCACAGGTCGATTTCTCCGACCTCCGAGTCGCGGACTGCGGCGACGTGCCGGTCCTCCCCATGGACCGGGAACGTACCGCGGAACGTATCGAATCCCGCGTTTCGAAGATCGCCGAGCAGGCGTTCCCGGTGATACTCGGCGGCGATCACTACTGCACCTACCCGTCGTTCCGCGGCGTCGCCCAAAGTATCGACGCGGACTCCATCGGACTGGTCCAGATCGACGCTCACAGCGACACAGTGACCGAGAGCCCCGTCTTCGGGGAGCACTACCACGGGTCGAGCACGCGCCTGATCGCCGAGTCGGAGTGGTGTACGTACGACTCGATCAGCCAGGTCGGCATCCGAGGATACGAGGGACCGGACTTCTTCGAGTTCGTCGACGACGTCGGTCTCTCGGTCTTTACCCAGCGCGAGGTTCACGAACGCGGCATCACCGACGTCGTCGTCGACGCCATCGAAGCGGCCGCGGCGGAGACGGACGCCGTCTACCTGACCTTCGACATCGACTCGGTCGACCCGAGCGTCGCGCCGGGGACCGGGACGCCGGAACCCGACGGGTTGTCCGCACACCAGGCGCTGAAGATCATGGAGATCGCCGGCAGGCACCCGGACATCGCTGCCGTGGACCTCATGGAGGTGTCGCCGGAGCACGATCCGACGGAGTCGACGCAGATCCTCGCGGCCAGCGCACTCGTGACCCTCCTGGAACGGCAGTTCGCAGAGAAATAGACGGGAGAGGGAGCGTTCGGGTCAGTCGAGGATGACTTTGCAGGCCTCGGCCGGGAAACTGACCGTGACCTCGTCGTCCTCCTCGAAGTTCGTCGTCTCCTCGTTGATCTGCCGTTCGACCTCGAGGTGCTTGCCGTCGACGTCGATCCGATAGAGCTTCAGCGACCCTTTGTAAATCGTGTCGAGGACGGTCCCAGTCCACTCGTTGGCGTATCCGCTGGACTCGTCGTGCGGTTCGAGGATGACCTCCTCTGGCCGAACCGACACGGCGGCGGACCGACCCGCGTCGTCTTCGCTGGCCGGGATCGAGAGCGAGAACTGCCCGTCGTCGGTCTGCAGCGACGATCCGTCGTCGGAGATGGTCCCCTCGTAGAGGTTCGTTTCCCCGATGAAGGTGGCGACGAACTGCGTCTCCGGCGACGTGTACAGGTCGTCGACCGGACCGATCTGTTCGATCTGGCCGTCGTTCATGACGGCGATGCGGTCGGACATCGTCAGCGCCTCCTCCTGGTCGTGGGTCACGTAGATGAACGTGATGCCGAGTTCGTCCTGAATGTCCTTGAGTTCGACCTGCATGTGCTGTCGGAGCTTCCGGTCCAGGCTCGCGAGGGGTTCGTCGAGGAGGAGCACGTCGGGTTCACGGACGACGGCTCGGGCCATCGCGACGCGCTGTTTCTGGCCGCCCGACAGTTCCGTCGCCTTCCGGTCCTGGTATCCCGAGAGCTCGACCATCTCCAGGGATTCCTCGATCCGGGTCTGGCGCTCCTCCTCGGGAACGCCGTCCATCTCCAGTCCGAACGAGATGTTCTCGCCGACGGTCATGTGCGGGAACAGCGCCCACTCCTGGAACACCATCGACGTGTCGCGACTGTTCGCGGTCTGCTCGGTCACGCGGTTCCCGCTGAGATACACGTCCCCGTCGGTCGGCGTCTCCAGGCCGCTGATCATTCGCAGCGTCGTGGACTTCCCACACCCTGACGGGCCGAGCAGCGTGAGGAACTCGCCGGATTCGATCTCGAGGTCCACGCCGTCGACGGCGACCAGGTCACCGAACTCCTTCCGGAGGTTCTGCAGATTGACCGACCCCGCCTGCGAGTCGTCGCCCGATTCGGCTCGATCTCTCTCCGACCGCCCGGACGCCGGATCCTGTGTTTCGTTGGTTTCGCTCACTGTCATTTGTAGGGATAGATGTCCACCATACAGTTACTCGTTTAAATATCGCTTTCCGCTTTCGCCTCTTCCCACATGTTCGTCCAGTCCTCGGTCATATCGGAGAACTCGTAGGGCGTGGTCTGGGCGGCGATCTCCTCGGCGGCGTCGAACCCGTCCTCGGAGAACATCAGCGCCGACTGCTCCTCGTCGCTGAACATATCGAAGGACTCGGTGTTGACCGGCGGGCTCTTCGCGGCCGGTTCCCAGGAGACGCTCTTCTGTCCCTCGGGGGAGACGACGGTCTTCATGAACTCAGTGGCCAGCTCGCGGTCGCTGGGGTTCTTGACCATACACATCCCTTCGGTCCACTGCATCCCGCCTTCCTCGGGCAGTACGACGCTGGCCCAGTCCGCGCCGCCGGCGCGCAGTTCGGACATCGTGAAGTTCCCGACCGGCGAGATGACGATGTCGTTCTGGTTGAACGCCTGCCTGATGGCGCTGGTCCCGCTGTAAATGGCCTCGAACTGGTTGAACATCTGCACGAGGTGGTCCTGGATGTCGGCCAGTTCGTCGTCGCTCTGTTCGAAGGGTTCGTACCCGAGAGTCATCGCGATCTTCGGGATGTTCCACGTCGGCCAGTCCATGACGCCCATCTTGCCGGAGTACTGGCCGTCGGGGCCGCCCGTCCAGAGGACGTCGTAGGACTGGTAGTGGTCCTCCTCGACCTCGTCGGTGTTGACCGTCAGCGTGTCCCAGCCCCACCGCGTCGGGAGCGCGTACATCTCGTCGTCGTACTCGAACGACGAGAACGGCCACTGGAACTGCGGGAGGAAGTTGTCCATCGCCGAGAAGTCGTCGGGATTGAGCGATTCGATAGTCCCCGCCTCCGCGTGGCGCTGGGCCCACGTGTTGTTGACCGTCAGGAGGTCGTAGTCCTCCGTCCCGCCGCTCTGGAGGTTGTTCAGCGCCTCAGAGTCGCTGGAGACGAGACTGATGTTGACCGTCGCGTCGTTTTCCTCCTCGAACTTGTTGACGATGGTGTCCGTCCCGTACCCCTCCCAGGTCAGTACGTTGAGCTGCGTGCCGCTACCGCCGCCGGTGAAACACCCGGCCAGTGCCGCCGTGCCGACCGCGCCCGACGCCTGGACGAACCGCCGTCGGGAAACTCGTTTGTGACCGCGCCCTGCCGTACGTTTCGCTTCCGGTATCTCGCCCGTCATATCTATTCTACAATGCTATCAAGCGCCCGGCAATATAATATTTTCGCATATTGTGCACCAAATGCTCAAAATAGTACCACTCTATCCAATGGGATTGGAAATGATTGGTTCTTATCTTACTCCGGTTTCATTTCCGGGTTTCGACGTACCGGCCTCACGCGGCCGTTGAGTGGCTAGTGACATCGTATATCACCCGCGAGGAGCGGTGTGAGCAGCGTCCGGGCAATAACAGGGTGAACCGGAACATATATTGGATTGAGTTCGGTAAAGTGTCCCCATGGTAGAGATTACGGACAAGATTAATAGTAAAATTCGGACTATAACTAACCGAATACCTATCTCCGATAAGTTCCTCGTTACCGGTGGTCCGTTACTGTTGCTGGAAATCCTGTTTTTCCTCGGACCGGTTCTCATCATGTTCTACATCGCGGTGATCCAGATGGAGAACTTACAACTCGTACACGAGTTCTCCCTGGGGAACTACGTCGAGGTGTTCACCGGGTCGGCGAACCAGGAAGCGTTCAAGACCACGGCGTTCCTGTCCATGCTGACGACGTTCACGGCAGCGGTCGTCGCGTACCCATTCGCCTACTTCATCGCGCGACGCGGCGGCCGGTTCAGGAACCAGCTCCTGATTCTGGTGATGATTCCGTTCTGGACCAACTACATCGTTCGGGTGTACGGCTGGCAGGTCATCCTCGGCTCGGAGGGGATCTTCAACTCCCTGTTCATCTGGCTCGGCGTCATCGACGAACCGATCGGCTGGCTGTTGAACACCAACTTCTCCATCTGGCTCGGGTTGACGTATCTCTGGTTGCCGTTCATGATCCTCCCGCTGTACTCCAGCCTGGAGAAGATCGACGAGACCCTGATCGAGGCGGCCTACGACCTGGGAGCGACGAGGCGAGCGGTCTTCAAGCGAATCATATTGCCCCTGTCGATCCCTGGACTCGTCGGCGGGACGATTTTCGTGTTCATCTTCAGCATGGGCGCGTACATCGTGCCGTCGATGATCGGGGGCGGACAGCTGTTCGTCGGAACCAGGATCGCACACGAGTTCGGTATCGGCGGGGACTGGGCACAAGGTGCGGCCCTCGGGAGCGTCCTGATGCTGGTCGTCGCCGGCACCCTGTGGTCGCTGATGGGGTACACTGACATGGAGGAGATGTTCTAACGATGAGTCACGACACCGAAACCACCGGCCAGCGGGCGGGCGAAAACGCCACGCAGTCCCGGATGGATCGATTCCTGAGCACTGCAGCGACCATCGGTGAGCGCTACTGGCTCCCGGTCTGGACCGTGCTCGTCTTCGCGTTCCTCTATGCACCCATCGTCATCCTGATCCTGTTTTCCTTCGAGCAGGGGACGTTCTCCTCGCTCCCCTGGGACGGCTTTACGACCCGCTGGTACTCGGAGATGTTGAACGACGACCGACTCGTCCAGGCTACGTTCAACAGCCTCCAAGTCGCTGCGAACGTGACGGTCGCCGCGACGATACTGGGCACGCTCGGTGCCATCGCGCTGGTCCGCGGTCAGTTCAAACGGAAGGGACTGTTCCGTGCGATCATCATCGCGCCGATGACGATCCCCGGACTCATCCTCGGGATCGCCCTGCTCATCTGGTTCAACGTCATCGGGATGAACACGTCCCTGATGACGGTGATGCTCGGCCAACTCGTCTTCGTCACGCCGTTCGTCGTCATCACGGTGAGCGCGCGCCTCAGAGGGTTCGATCCGGAACTGGAGGAGGCCGCCCGCGACCTGGGGGCCTCGAAGTGGCAGACCTACCGGCGAGTCACGCTCCCGCTGTTGATGCCTGGCATCGTGAGCGGGTCGCTGTTCGCCTTTACCCTCTCGTTCGACGACTTCCTCATCGCCTTCTTCACCAGCGGTGTGGAAAACACGCTGCCGATCTTCATCTGGTCGAAGGTCCAGCACGGCACGGACCCCGTCATCAACGCGATCAGCACGATGGTGTTGCTGTTCAGCATCACGCTCATCATCATCAGCGAGCTGATCCGACGGTAGCGACACCGAATTTTTCGCTCTTCGGCCACGGACGTCCGTTCTCCACCACGTTTTTACGATTCGGATAGTTCCAACAGCCGATCTTCGCGACGCTCCAGCCCCGGTGCCGTTTGTCAGCCCATGTCATATTACACCATAAACAATATTAGGTATTAGAATAGAATTAGATACTAATCTAGCCACGAAAAGATGGCTAGAGTTCGAATATAATCATGAGCTCTGGACAGCTGGAGTCGGACGAGGAGACGGAAGAGGAATCGACGGAGGAATCGGCCGTCGCGATGGCGCGAGAGCAACTCTCGCGGGCCGCCGAAAACGTCGACGTGGACCCGGGCGTCGTCGAGCGACTGAAACACCCGACGAAGGTGCTGCGAACGTCGGTCCCCGTCGAGCGCGACGACGGGACGGTCGAGGTGTTCACGGGCTACCGGGCACAGCACGACAACGTGCGCGGCCCCTACAAGGGCGGGCTCCGGTACCACCCCGACGTGTCCGAGTCGGAGTGTGTCGGACTGGCGATGTGGATGACCTGGAAGTGCGCGGTCATGGACCTGCCCTTCGGCGGTGCGAAAGGGGGCGTCGTGGTCGACCCGAAGGAACTGAGCGAGGACGAGCGTGAACGGCTCACCCGTCGGTTCGCCGAGGAGATCCGCGATTTCGTCGCGCCGACGAAGGACATCCCGGCCCCGGACATGGGGACGGACGCACAGACGATGGCGTGGTTCATGGACGCCTACAGCATGCAGGAGGGCGAGACGGTCCCCGGTATCGTGACGGGCAAACCGCCGCTGGTCGGCGGGTCCTACGGGCGGGAAGAAGCGCCCGGTCGGAGCGTCGCCATCGTCGCCCGCGAGGCGGCCGACTACTACGACATGCCCATCGACGGGCTGACGGTCGCGGTCCAGGGCTTCGGGAGCGTCGGTGCGAACGCCGCGCGCCTGCTCGACGACTGGGGCGCGGACGTGGTGGCCGTCTCCGACGTGACCGGCGGCGTCTACGACCCCGACGGACTCGACACCCACGCGATTCCGGCGCACGCCGAACAACCGGAAGCCGTCGCGAACTCGGCAGGGGCGACGACGCTCTCGAACGAGGACCTCCTCGAACTCGACGTGGACGTGTTAGTGCCGGCCGCGGTCGGGAACGTCCTCACCGAGGCCAACGCGGAGGAGGTCGACGCGAGCATCGTCGTCGAGGGCGCGAACGGCCCGACGACGACCGCCGCGGACCGGATCCTCACCGAGCGTGACGTGCCGGTGTTCCCGGACATCCTCGCCAACGCCGGTGGCGTGACCGTCAGCTACTTCGAGTGGCTCCAGGACATCAACCGCCGGCAGTGGGACATCGACCGCGTCCGCGAGGAACTCGAGGAGGCGATGCTGTCGGCGTTCGACGACGTGCAGTCGGCACACGAGACCCACGACGTGACCTGGCGAGACGCGGCGTACGTGGTCGCCCTCGACCGCGTCGGCCAGGCGAAGAGTACGCGCGGGCTCTGGCCCTAGAAGGAGCCTCAATCAGTCGGCCGGTCGAGTTACCGGTCGCCCTGACAGAACTCGACGAAGTTCTCGATCGTTTTCGTGGCCGTACACTCCGAGAAGTCGTGGTCGCCCCGCGACCAGTCGCTGGGGTTGTCCTCGACGCGTTCGGTGAACTCGGGGTGGTACTGGACGGTCCAGATCGGTTCAGTTTCGTGACGCGTACAGAAGTGCTCGTTGTAGTCGGTCGTCGCGATGGAGCGGAGGTCTCGGCCGAGTTCGGTGACGAGGTCGGAGTGGAGGACCGGGACGACCGGCTCGACGCCCGAAAGCACCGGATCGTCGTCGTCCGTGACCGTCATCTCGACGAACGTCGCCCGGCGGCGGTCCTCGATGACCTCGCCGCCGAGCGCGTAGTTGACGAGCTGGTGGCCGAAACAGATCCCCAGCAGCGGCACCGACTCGGCGATACACTCCTCGACGAGCTGTTGCTGGCGTTCGAACACCTCGTGGTCGGCCTCGTAGACGCTGGCCGTGCTCCCGCTGATGATGATCCCGTCGTACGCCGTCAGGTCGTCGACGTCGTCGTCCTCCAGGGCGACGCGATACTCGCTGTCGCCGGCGATCCGATCGATCTCGGGACCGAGGTACCGGTAGTCGGGGCGAACCTCGTCGTCTAGAACGAGTACAGACATTACCGGTATGTACAGATACGATACAATAAATCATTCTACCTGTTGTCCGTAATCCAACTCGGAATCGAACGGCCCCGACCACAGACACGTACGAGGCAATCGTCGTCGGACAGCGCGCGGTGCCGTCGGTGCGGTCGCTTACCCGTTGGACGGCCACCGTCACCGACGGTGCGGCCAGTAGTTCGGATTAAATCTAATAATTCTACGTATTTAGAGACTGTGTCTTTATAGCTATCATAAATCGAAACAATATACGAATGATTAAGTAATCGGGCGCTGACCTGTCGGTATGGAATTGTGGGACGACTACGAAGCGACGTACCGCGAACGGACCGCGGGCAGCGAGGCGGCGTTCGAACGATTGCAAGAAGACGTTCCAGCCGGGGTCGCGAGTACGTATCGCGCCTGGGACCCGTATCCGTTCGTCGTCGACCGAGCCGAGGGACCGTACCTGTACGACGTGGACGGGAACGAGTACCTCGATTTCGACATGAACAACGGGGCCGCGATGGTCGGCCACGCCCACCCGACCGTCACCGAGGCCGCGAGCGATCAGTTGCACGACGGGACGCTGTTTACCCATCCCCACGAACTGCTCGGCGAGGCGGCCAGCGCGCTCAAAGAGCGCTGGTCGATGATGGACAAAGTCCGCTTCACGAACAGCGGGACCGAGAGCACGATGCACGCGATGCGGATCGCACGCGCGTACTCGGGACGGGACACGGTCCTGAAGATCGAGGGCGCGTATCACGGCGTCCACGACTACGCCCTCATCAGCAAGGCCACGCCGGAAGGGCAGGTCGGCCATCCGAAGCGACCGAACAAGGTCATCGAGAGCGACGGGATTCCGGAAAAGACGGCCGAAACCGTCGAGGTCGCGCCGTTCAACGACCTCGACGCAGTCGAGTCGATCCTCGAAGACCACGTCAACGAGATCGGTGCGCTCATCGTCGAACCCATCGTGCTCGCGAAAGGCGTCACCCAGCCGTACGACGACTTCCTGCAGGGACTTCGAGAGCTCTGTGACGAGTACGGGATCGTCTACATCTTCGACGAGGTCAAGACCGGCGTGAAGGTCGCGCCCGGCGGTGCCGCCGAGTACTACGACGTCGAACCGGACCTGGTGACGCTCGCCAAGAGCATCGGCGGGAACTTCCCGGTCGGTGCCTTCGGCGGACGCGAGGAGGTCATGTCCGTCATCGAGGACGGGACGGCCCACTACGGGACGTACAACGGGAACCCGCTCGTCGCACGCGCCGTCGAGACCGTCCTGAACGACGTGCTCACCGGAGAGGCCTACGACCACGTCAACCGACTGGGCCAGCGGCTCGCGGACGGGTACGAGGAGATCATGGCCGACCACGGGATCGAAGGGCACGTCGAGAACGTCAACTCGATCGGCATGGTCCTGTTCACCGACGAGCCAGTCGAGAACTATCGCGATTACCTGGAACACATCGACGTCGAGTTCCACGAGAACTACTGGTTCGGGATGCTCAACCAGGGCGTGCTCCCGCACCCACACGACGCGTCCCAGCAGTGGACCATCTCGGTCCAGCACGAAGAAGAACACATCGACGAACACCTGGACGCCTTCGAGAACATCGCCCCGCGTCTCGCCGACGAACAGGCCTGAAACGGGCCTACAGCGTCCCGACGTACTGCGTTCGTTCCCACTCCGTCACCGTCTCACTGAACGACTGGAGTTCCCGTCGTTTACTCGCCACGTAGCCTCGGATCAGGTCCGCTCCGAGGAGGTCCGTCATGGTCTCGTCCGCTTCGAGCGCCGCCAGTGCGTGTCTCGGTGACTGGGGAAGTAGGTCGCCGTCCTCGGCCGCCTCCTGACTCGGCGGTCCGGGGTCGAGTTCCCGACGAATCCCGTCGTACCCGGCCGCCAGCGTCGCGGCGGCGACGAGATACGGGTTCGCGTCGGCGCTCGGAATCCGGTTTTCGACCCGCGTCGTCCCGGACGGAACCCGGATCGACGCGGTGCGGTCGTCGTCCCCCCAGCAGGCCGTGTACGGCGCGAACCCCTCGGGTTTGAACCGCTTGAACGCGTTCAGGGTCGGCGTCCCGAGCGCCGCCAGCGCGTCCGCGTGCTCGATGAGCCCGCCGACGAAGTTGCGACCGGTCTCCGACAGCGCCTCGCCGTCGTCCGCCTCGAAGAGGTTCTCCTCGTCGAAGGCGGACACGTGCAGATGGTAGCCGCTCCCTTCGTGGTCGCCGAACGGTTTCGCCATGAACGTCGCCCGCTGGCCGCGCGCACGCGCCGTCCGCTTCACCAGGCGCTTGAACCGGAACGTAGTGTCGACCTGCGAGAGCGGGGACCCGTAGTCGAACAGGACTTCGAGCTGTCCCGGGCCGTGCTCGTGATGGAACAGCGTCAGGTCGATGCCCAGCTCGTCGGCGTGGGCCGACAGCTGATCGTAGAAGGGCGCGAGCGCCTCCATCTCCAGGGTGACGCACTCGTGTTTGTTGTCGGACGCGGGCTCGTATCCCGACTCCGTCTCGTCGAGCAGGTAGAACTCGAGTTCGCTGCCCAGATACAGCTGGTGTCCGAACTCGCGTTCGATCTCGTCGAGGACAGATTTGAGCGCCGTGCGCGGGGCCGCCGAGACGGGTTCGCCTTCGTAGGTGAAATCAGCGATGACGCTGGCGGCGTTGTCGTTCCACGGGAGCACTCGGAACGTCGACGGGTCCGGGTGGACCGTTCCGTCCCCGAAGTCGATCTCCTCGCCGAATCCGGAGTCCTCGGGAACCTCGCTGCGGGGCGTCTGGACCAGCAACAGGAGGTTCATCGGGAACCCGGACTCCCAGTTGTCCAGGAAGTACTCGGTGCGGATCTGCTTCGACCGAGAGATGCCGTTGACGTCCGGGAACTCGACGAACACGTGGTCGACGTCCGCCGACTCTATCCGGGCTTCCAGTCGGGTACCGTTGTTCTCATCTGTCATAAGTTGCCACTGATGATGTACTATCGTCCTCCAGGAACGCCCGATATTTGTATGTTCCTCATATAAGTCCAATTTATGTGAACGTGGTTCAACTGAGATACCACTCGTCCGAATAATCTACGGTACAGCGACGGTCTGCGGTCGTCCGTGAGAGCACCGGTCGCCCGTTCGCACGCTCAGATCGGGATCGGTGGTTGAGGGGCTCTAGTCGTCGAGTGCCGAGCCGATGGCCTCGACGGTTCGGTCGAGCTGGTCGCGGTCGATCGAAAGCGGCGGCTGGAACCGCAGCACGTTCGAGTAGAAGCCGCCGACGCCCATCACGATTCCTTCCTCGCGGAGGGACTTGCCGACGTGTTTCGCGAGCTTCGGGTCGGGAGCCGGTGCCACGTCGTTCGGGCCGGTTTCGCTGTGGTCGACCAGTTCGACGCCGTGCATCAGTCCGAGTCCGCGCACGTCGCCGACGGCGTCGTACTCGGCTTCCAGGTCAGCGAGTCGATCCGTCAGCCACTGGCCCTGCTCCTGGGCCGAGTCGACGAGCCCGTCCTGTAACTGTTCGATGGTCGCGAGGGCGGCGGCGCAGGCCACGGGGTTGCCGCCGAACGTCGAGAGGTGGTCGCCGGACCCGAAGGCGTCGGCGATCTCCTCCCGGGCAGTGAAGGCCCCGAGTGGCAGACCGTTCGCGATTCCCTTCGCCTGGGCCATGATGTCGGGGACGATGTCGAAGTGGTCGGAGGCCCACATCTCTCCGGTGCGGCCGTAGCCCGACTGGACCTCGTCGACGATGAGCAGTGCGTCGCGTTCGTGTGCGATCGCCTGGACCCGCTCCATCCACTCGGTTGGCGGGACGATGATGCCGCCTTCACCCATCACCGGTTCGACGATGATGGCGGCCAGGTCGTCGGCCGTGTGCGTATCGATAACGCGCTCGACGGACGAAGCACAGCCACTCGTACACTCGTCGTCGTCACAGCGTGAACAGCGGTACGCGTACGGCGGCTCGGCGTGTGCGACGTCGTTGATCGTGGGTGCCATCCCCGACTTGTAGGACTTGTTGCCGGTCAGCGCGAGACTGCCGAGGGTGCGCCCGTGGAACGACATCTCCAGGGCGAGCACCTCCTTGCTGCCGGTGTACTTCCGGGCGAGCTTGACGGCCCCTTCGACGGCTTCGGTCCCGGAGTTACAGAAAAACGACTTCTTGAGGTCGCCCGGCGTCACTTCGGCCAGTTTCTCGCCGAGTTCGGCCGCCGGCTGATGCGGGTGGAGGTACGAACACCCGTGGACGAACTCGTCGAGCTGGTCCTTTGCGGCCTCGACGACCGCCTCGTTTCGGTGCCCGGCGTTGGTCACCGAGATACCCGAGAACACGTCCAGGTACTCGTTACCGTCGAAGTCCTCGACGGTACAGTCCTCCGCCCGTTTGATCGGGACGTGGAGGTCCTTCCAGATCGGCATCAGGTACTCTTCGTATTGCGCTTCGATCTCCGCGTTGCTTGCCCGGGGTGTGTAGTCCTGCGACATGTTCGAGTCCAGTAACTAAGTGAATATAGTTCTATGAAGTTAATACTTTCTTGGACAGTGTACAACGAAATGGCGCAGATGAAAAGTTTGTGCGATTACTGGGGGTGCCGGTCAGGCACTGGCTGAGCGACCGTCGTACTCGTCGGGGAGCGCGTCCTCGGGGACGACGCCGTCGGTCCAGCCCCGCGCCTCGTAGTACTCGTCGAGCGCCGTCTCGAAGTCCGGGAGGTCGTAGGGGAGCCTGTCGTCGTCCCGGTCGAAGCCGCGCTGGTTGTTGAAGTGCCGTTCGAGCGTGACCGTCCGGGCACCGACTTCGAGCAGGTCCTCGTAGTCCGCGTCGAACAGCGATTCGTAGCGCTCGCGGTTCATGTAGCTCCGGGAGAACTTACAGACGACGCCGCTGTCGTTGAGCGCCATGAGGTTCTCGCGGTCGACGAGCGTCTCGGCTTTCCCGACCGTGCCCTCGGGTTCGAGCGCCTCGTCCGGTTCGACGAGTGGGTACTCGACGGAGTAAAAGGTCGCGTACATGTGATCAGCGCCGCGGTTCGCGGTCGCGTAGGACAGTCCCTGGCCGTTGAGGACCCGGCCCTCGTGAGCGGCGAAGTCCATCCCCTTGACCGACCAGTTCTCGACACCGAGTTCGTCGTGGAAGCGGTCGATCCCCTCCGCGAGCGTGTCGCCGATCCCCTCGCGGTGGGCGATCTTCTCGACTGTCTCGTGGATCAACTCGGTGTTCCCGAACTCGTCTTCGGCGGCGAGGTAGGCCGCCACCGTGTTCCCCGCCGAGATGGCGTCCATGCCGTAGCGGTCGCACTGCTCGTTGGACTTCATCACCTCGACGATGTCGTCGACGCCGGAGTTCGATCCGAACGCCATCGCCACCTCGAACTCGGGGCCTTCGGTCTCGACGCCGGCCGCCTCGTCTTTCGTCGGCAGCTTGCAGGCGAAGGCACAGGCCGAACAGGTCCCTTTCTTGTACTTCTTGTCCGCGACTGCCGCGCCGTTGATGCCCTCGACGCCCTCGAACTGCTGTTCGGAGAAGTAGTAGGACGGCAGGCCGTTGACCTCGTTGGCCAGGTCCATGACCGCCACCGTCCCCTGTTCTTTCATGATGTCGTCCGCGGTCGCGGCCTCGCCGTGAATCTCCTGCTGGGTCGCGGG
The DNA here is from genome assembly GCF_005049285.1 of Halorientalis salina. Lineage (GTDB taxonomy): Archaea > Halobacteriota > Halobacteria > Halobacteriales > Haloarculaceae > Halorientalis > Halorientalis salina. Next base: position 55,988 of record NZ_SOSC01000008.1, read on the forward strand.
AATTTCGATGTCGGGCGCGCTGTCCCCGCCGAACGTGATGGCTTTGATCCCTTTCGCACCCATGACGGCGCCCAGGCCACCGCGACCGAACGCGCGTTCCTCGGAGGTCATGATCGAGGCGAAGCGAACTTCGTTCTCGCCCGCAGGTCCGATCACGGCCGTCTGGTCGCTCGTGATCCCCCGCTCGGATTCGAGGTACTCGACGGTCTCGGGAACGGTCGCGCCGGCGAGGTGGTCGACCGCCTCGAACTCGACGCCGTCGTCTCGGACGTGAACGGCGAGCAACTCCTCGCTCTCGCCAGTGAGTTCGACTGCGCCGTAGCCCGTCTCGGCGAAGTTCCGGGACATGAACCCGCCGGCGTTGCTCGACAGTAATCCGTCGGTCAGCGGCGAGACGCCGGTGCAGTTCATTCGGCCGGTGAAACTCATGTTCGACGCCTGCATCGGACCGGTCGTGAACACGAGTCGGTTCTCCGGGCCGAGCGGGTCGGCGTCGAAGGGGATCCGCTCGTGCGCCAGGCGGGTCCCGACGCCCCGACCGCCGATGTACCGCTCTTGAATCGATTCGATCGCGGTCTCCTCGGTCTCGCGACCACCAACGTCGATGGTGAACATCGGACCACGGCTACACAACATATTCGTTTGAGGTTCCGCTAAGCTAATAAATATTATCTATTATCCACCAAAAACGTACTAAATCGAATATCAGTTAATATTGATCGGTAGTGTCGAACAGGACTCGACGCGACAGACCGATCATTCAGCAAGACAGATTGCTGTCGATTCCCGCTCAGCCCTTCTCGACGGACCTGGGTTCAAATTTTCTCGAAACGCTAGATCGTGTCCAAGGTATTGGAAACGTTTAATATTACAGAATCGAAACCGACGATAGCATTCGAATCACCGGACGGTGCCGGAGAGGACAGGATTACGCACACATGGACGAAAAGGACATTCAGATTCTCAAAACGGCGTTGTCGGAAGGGACCAGTAGCCCCGACGAGATTCACGAACACACGGACATTCCCAAATCGACGGTCCACTATCGGCTCAACCAGTTGCGGGAGGAGGGGATTCTCGAAAACGACCTGTTCGATATGGATCTGGCCAAACTGGGGCTCTCGATCACGATCATCAGCGAGGTTTACGCGGAGTTCGACGAGGGGTACCACGAGATCGTCGGCGAGAAACTCGCGGACGTAGAGGGCGTCAACCAGGTGTACTTCACGATGGGGGACACGGACTTCATCGTCATCGGGCACGTCACGGACCGCGCGATGGTCGAGTCGATCGTCGAGTCCTACGAGTCCATCGAACAGATTCAGCGGACCAGTTCGAAGTTCGTCATCTCGACCGTCAAGAACGAACGACACCCGGTCAACGACTTCGAACACGACACGCTCGTCGAGGCGCTCACTGGCGAGTGAACTGACACGGCAGCGTACCGGTCGCACCCGTCACGTCGTTAACACCGTTTCAGACGGGCGGAAGATATTTTTCCAATGGAAGTGAACGCCCGGGTATGTCGTTTCGATCGACCGACGAACAGCGGGCCGTTCGAGAGGCGGTCCGCGAGTTCGGCGAGAACGAGATACGGCCGGTCGCGCGCGAACACGACGAGTCGCGGGCGTACCCGGCGGAGATCCGACAACAGGCCGCCGAGTACGACTTCGTCGCGCCACACGTGCCCGAAGAGTACGGCGGTGCGGGCATGGACCTGCCGACGAAGCTGATCGTCGTCGAGGAACTCTGGCGGGCCGACCCCGGCATCGGGACCGCGATCGGCAGCGCGGGTTTCGGGACCGAGATGATCCTCCACTACGGCGACGAGTGGATGCGCGAGGAGTGGCTCCCGAAGATCACCGGCGGGGAGGCGGTCTCCTGTTCCTGTATCTCCGAACCCGCCCACGGCTCGAACGTCGCCGGCATCGAGACGACAGCGCGGCACGAGGACGGCAGCGCCGCGGAAACGACAGCGCGGCGCGAGGAACGAAGCGCCGCGGAAGAAGGCGGCGTAGCCGCCGAGAAGGACGGGGCCGAGTACGTCATCGACGGCCAGAAGACGTGGATCACGAACGGGACGGTCGCCGACGTCGCCGTGGTGATGGCCAAAACCGACCCCGACGCGGGCCGCAAAGGCGTCACTGCCTTCCTCGTACCGACGGACACGGACGGGTTCTCGCCGACGTCGATCGACAACAAACTCGGCCTGCACGCCTCGGATCTGGCCGAAATCGTGCTCGACGGTGTGCGCGTCCCCGAGGAAAACGTCATCGGCGAGGTCGACGAGGGGTTCTACCAGTTGATGAACTTCTTCGCCGAGGGACGGTGCAAGGTCGCGGCCCAGGCCATCGGCGCGGCCCAGGGCGCGCTCGACGCGGCACTGGACTACGCGGGCGAACGCGAGCAGTTCGGGCAGCCCATCGCGGAGTTCCAGGCCATCGAGCACAAACTCGCCGAGATGGCGACGAACGTCGAGGCCGCCCGTTCGCTGGCCTACCGCGCGGCGAGTCACGTCGAGGCGGGCGAGGAAAGGCAGGCGATGCAGTTCGCCAGCATGGCGAAGCTGTTCGCATCCGAGCGTGCCGTCGACGTGGCCGACGAGGCCATCCAGGTCCACGGCGGTGCGGGCTACGTCACCGACCACCCCGTCGAGCGCTACTATCGGGACGCGCGCGTCACGAAAATCTACGAGGGGACCAGCGAGATCCAGAAGAACATCATCGCGGACCGACTGAAATAACGCACCCAATGACCGACGCAACCACGCACGAGGACTGGACGGTCGCCCAGACGGAGACGACGGTGACCGTCGACGGCCACGAGTTAACAGCGGCCTACTGGGACAGTTCGGAGGCGATGGACGGCGAGACAGCCAGCGAAGACCCACCGGTCGTGTTCCTGCACGGCATCCCGACGTGGTCGTTTCTCTGGCGGGACGTGGCTCCGGCCGTCGCCGAGGAGACCGGCCGGCGCGTCGTCGCGCCGGACCTCGTGGGCTACGGCAACTCCGACATGCGCGACTGCTTCGACCGCTCGATCCGCGCCCAGGAGGCGATGCTGGACGACCTGTTCGACCAGCTGGGCGTCGAGACGTGCGCGCTCGTCGCACACGACATCGGCGGCGGCGTCGCGTTGCGGTACGCTGCCCACAACCCGACGGCGGTCTCGAAGCTCGTGTTGTCGAACGCGGTCTGTTACGACTCCTGGCCGGTCGGGTTCATCACGGATCTGGGACTGCCCCGGACCACGGAGATGCCCCTCGACACGCTGGAAGAGCAGGTCGGCGGCGCGTTCTCCGAGGGCGTCTACGCCGACGAGGCCGAGGCGGCCTTCGTCGAGGGGATGACCCAGCAGTGGACCGACGAGACGGGCCGGACCTCGCTGAGTCGGAACGCAGTCGCGACGAACACGAACCACACGACGGAACTCGACTACGACGCGATCGACGCTGACTTCCTCGCGCTGTGGGGCAGCGACGACGAGTTCCAGCCCATCGAGTACGCACACCGCCTGACCGACGACCTCGGCGGCGAGGTGGTGGAACTCGACGCCTACCACTGGGTGGTCGAGGACCGTCCCGAGCGGTATACGGCAGAAGTAAGTCAGTTCCTAACGGAGTGACATACAACAGATGCACAGACGAACCTACGCGGTACCGACGGAGGACGAATCGTGACGGCAGATCAGGAACCACCGGACTGGGAGTTCAAGGAACGCGACGTGCTCATCCTGCGGGAACTGTCGCGGGACCCGCAGTTGTCGTCGCGCGACCTCGCACGCATCTTAGAAGAGGACCACGACATCAAAGTCTCACACGTGACCGTCAGCGAGTCCATCCGCGGGATGCGCGAAGAAGGCGTCTTCCGGGAGGCGATCATCCCAAACGAGGAGTACTTCATCTTCGGGATGTTCGAGTTCAAGATCAACCCCGAACACTTCGACGACGGGTGGCGCGAGGCCATGGAGTACGTCCGCGACTCGCCGAACACGCTGATGTACTTCCTCTCGGACGGCGAGTACCAGTGGAAGTCCGTGATGATGTTCCCCGATCGGATCGACGAGTCGAAGTGGATCCACGATTTCTACAAGGAACACGGCGACGTCGTCCACAACATCCGCAACTCCGTGGTTCACAACGTCCTCAAGTTCCGCACCGACCCGGAGATCCTCGAAACGCTCCACGAGGACTGAGATCAGGGGGCGGTCCCCGGAGGCGTCCCGGCGGGAACGGCCACGGTTCGGGCAGAACCTCCGCGGAGATTACTATCGAGTAGTCAAGTGTGGACACACACCGCGGGCCGAAAGCACACTGAGTCAGGAGTCCGAGTACGTAGTTACTGGCCACTTATTTCGTCGTGGTATCAGCTCACATTTGAATTCGAATTCGGGGAGTCCGAAGGCATTTACCGGTTCGTGGTGGACAAAATAGCGACACCGGACATCGCACGTTCGGTCGGTCCCCGTGCGTGATCCATGGTGTCAGACATACCATGTTGCCCTCCACAGACAAGGCGCTCCTCACGAGCGTCACGGTTCTCTTAGTCGGGGGAATCGTCATCGGGTCTGCGGTCCCGGCAGTGGCGGCGAGCCACGGGTCGACGGCCGTAGACTTCAACGACGCAGTACAGGAAAACGACACTGAACAGGAAAACGAAACGACGCCCGAAGACGAGTTGACGCCAGAGGACGAGGAGACGCCCGAGGACGAAATGACGCCCGAGGACGACGCTGAGCAGGACAACGAGACGGCAGAAGACGAGGCTGAACAGGAAGAAGCGGAAGACGAACTACCCGATTGGAACGTCCGTCTCTCGTCGGACGGAACGTTCTGGCAGAACCAGCGGGCCTACTTCGACGGCGCGGAGGTCGTCAACAACGCCTCGATCAAACCCATCGGACAGGCCAGCGAGGAGGCCAGGACCTTCGAGGTTCGGACGGTCGAGGACGGCACGCTCGGATCGAACGTCGACGAGTTCCAGGTCAACGAAACGGGTATCGCCGTCATCAACATGTCCGGGTACGAGCCCGGTGAGTACGCCCTAGTCTACGAGGAGATGCCCGTCGCCGTCGACGATGGAGAAGGTGAATTCGTGAGCGATGCCTCCGAAGCCGCCTTCGAGGTCGACATCCAGAACCTCTCGGCGTCGTTCGATCCCGATCAGGTCAGTACGGACGGGACGACGCAGTTCGAGGTCGAATCGAACCGCGACGACAGTTTCCTCGTCAGCGTCAAGGGGTCGGGACTTCACCAGGCACAGGTGACGGCCATCTTCGACGAGGCCGAACCGTTCGAGAACACCTCGGTCCGGAACGGGACGATATTCCGGGTCGACGACGACGTCGAAGTGCAGGCCAACGAGGCGCCGATCGATCCCGGACGTTACCAGTTCCGGATCGACGTCATCGGTGCTCAAGCCAGCGATACGGCGTCGCTGACCATCGGCGATCCCGAGGAGATAAACGAGACGATGGGGAACGAATCGAACGGCCCCGGCGCGGCCGACCCCGGTAACGATACCGGCGCACCCGGTGGCAACGGTGATCTGTTCACCGATACGCCCGACGAGGGCACAGACGACGAGACGCCCACCGAGAGCGAGCCGCCGGGCGAGGAATCACCGACCGAGACCGACGACGGTGACGAGACGGAAACCGGGACCACGACGACCGAAACCGGTCCCGGATTCGGCCTGCTCGTCGCCGCCATCGGCCTGCTCGGTGCCGGGCTGCTCGCCCGCCGTCGAACCGCGTAACCGCCTTCGATTCGACACGCCGACTTTTTTCCGCGTTTCCGAAAAGATACGCCTTCGAACCGCTACTGCATCAGCGAGAGGAACTCGCAGGTGATGACCGGCGCGTTGGTTTGTTTTTTGATCTCGGCTTCGGTGTGAAGGACGCCGCCAGCGACCGGATGGTCGGGCTTCTCGCGTTTCTCGACCACTTCAGTCTCGACGTGAATCGTGTCGCCGAAGGTGACCGGGCCGACGAAACGCAGGTTGTCGACGCCGTAGAAGGCCACGAGACTCTCGCGTTCCCGCTCGGAGCGAGACTGCCAGAGCAGCCCCGTCGCGATCGAGAACACGAGCGTCCCGTGGGCGATTCGTTCCCCGAACTGGGACTCGGCCATCCGTTCGGCGTCCATGTGGAGGTGGTTGAAGTCACCGCTGACGCCCGCGAAGTTCACCACGTCCGCCTCGGTAATCGTTCGTGCTTCGGTCTCGGCCGTCTCGCCGACCTCAACGCTCTCGAAGTAGCTGTCCGCCGCCGTCGATGTCTCGTCGCTCATAGTGAACTCTCCGTGAACAGTCGGTACGTCGTCGCTCCGATGGCGATCTCCTTGCTCTGTCCCTCCTCGTCGGTCCCGAGAACCGTCACGCGCGTGACGCCCGTCGACGTGCCCGCGCGGATGACTTCCGCTTCGACGTGGATGTCCGACGTGGCCGGCCGGACGTACTTCACGTCCAGGTCCGTCGTCGCGAGGGTCGTGTTCATCGGGTCGTCCATGCAGGTACGCAACGCGAAGGCGCTACAGGTGTCGACGACCGTCGCCGTCACGCCGCCGTGGATGGTCCCGGTGACCCAGTTCGTCAGCTTCTCCTGGTAGGGGAGTTCCATGACCGCGCGGCCGTCTTCGAGGGTCTCCAGTGAGACGTTCAGCCACGACAGGAAGCCGTGCTTTTCGATGACCATCGAGGCCTCCTCGACCCCTAGCTCACCCTCGAACTCGAAGGGGACGTCGTCGGACTCCTCGCCCATCTATTTGCCCTCGAACTCCGGCTCGCGGTCCTCCATGAACGCGCTCGCGCCCTCCATCATGTCGTCGGTGCCCATCAGCAGTCCGAAGGCCTGACTCTCCATGGCCAGCGCCGCCGGCATGCTCGCGTCGTCTCCCTCGTTCATCACCTGTTTCGCGAAGCTGAGGCCGACCGGCGGCCCCGTGACGAGGTCGTCGACGAACTCGGCGACCACGTCGTCGAACTCCTCGTCGGGGACCGAGCGGTTGATGAGTCCCCAGTTCTCGGCGCGGTCGGCGCTGATGCGGTTGCCGCGGAAGACGAGTTCCTTGGCGCGTGCCTCGCCGATCATCCGGAGTGCGCGCTGTGTGCCGCCGCCGCCGGGCAGCAGGCCCAGACTGATCTCCGGGAAGCCGAACTCCGAGTCCTCGGTTGCGACCCGCAGGTCACAGGCGAGCGCGAGTTCGTGGCCGCCGCCCAGGCAGAAGCCGTCGATCTTCGCCAGCGTGGGACGGGGGAACTCGTTGACCGTCTCGAACATCGAGGTGACCTCTGCGGCCTCGTGGGGTTCCATCCCGGAGAAGCCGCCGATGTCGGCACCGGCCGAGAACGCGCGGTCGCCGGCGCCCTCGAAGGTGACACACCGAACCTCGTCCAGGTCGGCGTTGTTCAGGACGTGCTCGATCTCGTCCATCAGGTCGTCGTTGAGCGCGTTCATGCGCTCGGGGCGGTCGAGTTCGACCGCGAGGACGCCGTCGTCCTGGGAGACGTTGAGGGTGCGATACTCGCGGTCGCCACCGTCGCCGTCGTACTCGTAGAAGCCGCGACCGGCGTCCTCGCCCGTGTGGCCGTTGTTGACGAGTTCGACGAGGTAGTCGGCCGGTCGGTACCGGTCGGCCTCGGTCTGCTCGTACAGCGTCTCCAGTTTCTCCAGGATCTCGTCGAGCCCGGTCTTGTCGGCGCGACGGCAGGGGCCTTCGGGGAAGCCCGCACCCAGGCGCATCCCGGTGTCGATGGCGTCCGGCGTCGCCACGTCGTTCCCGATGAGTTTGGCGGCCTCGTTGACCATCCGGGCCTCGACCCGCAGCGTGTCGAAGCCCTCGCCGTCGCCGGGCTCGTACGTCGTCCCTTCGCCGTCCTCGTAGTCGTAGTATCCTTTCCCAGTCTTCTTGCCGAGGTTCTCGTTCTCGACTTTCTCCTCGACGATCGGTGCGATGGGGCGGCCGGCCTCTTTGCGGACGTGGTAGCCGATGTCGATGCCCGTCATGTCCGCCAGCTCGAAGGGACCCATCGGATAGCCGCGCTGGTGGACCATCGCCGCGTCGGCCTGCTCGACGGTCGCTTCGTCCTCCGAGACCATCCAGGCGGCCTCGTCACCGAACGGACCCAGGACCGAGTTGACGACGAAGCCGTTGACGTCTTTCCGGACGTAGATGGGCGTCTTGTCGATGGACTCGACGAAGTCGTGGGCCGCTTCGGCGGTCTCGTCGCTGGTCTCGTCGCCGTAGATGACTTCGACCAGGTCCATCTTGACCGGCGGATTGAAAAAGTGCATCCCGACGACCTGGTCCGGTCGGTCGGTCGCCGTCGCGATCTCCGTGATCGAAAGCGAGGACGTGTTCGAGGCGAGAATCGTGTGCTCGGGCGTGAAATCGTCGAGATTGCCGTAGATCTCCTTCTTGAGTTCCATCTGCTCCGGGGCGGCCTCGATGACCAGGTCGACGTCGTCGACGGCGGTTTCGAGGTCGACCTCGGTCTCGACCCGGGACAGCACCTCGTCGGCGTCCTCGTCGATCAGTCCCTTCTCGGCGAGTTTCTGGAGACTCCACTCGATATCGTCGTACCCGTCGTCGACGAGGTCCTGTTCGATGTCACGCATCACCACGTCGTAGCCGGCGATGGCGACGACTTCGGTGATCCCGTGACCCATACTACCTGCACCGAGCACTGCGACTCGGTCGATATCATCGACTTGCATGCCAAGAGATGTGTCCGCGACCGATATAACTCCACCGACGGTGTGAACCACTGTAAACCAATGGACCACAGTACCGAAACTATGTTAGGTTCCGATACTCCATCACAGCTCGTCGTTAAACACGTCGCCCGAGACGACGCGTCTATCGACGAGGGATATTCGGCCGAGAGACGTTCGAGACCTCTGTGCGAAGGCAGGCGTAAAGACGCTCCAAGATCCAGAGGGGTGGTTGCATCACTGAAACGGACTGTGCTTATAAGTAGCCGTGATCTAACGGGGTAAACTATGTGGGGGTATAGACTGTATACTGATTTACAGCCGGTTATGCGGAGTCGGGGGAAGCTCCGTACGACGGCTACCGTGCAGGGGGAAGGATGTACAATCGTAAACGAGTAACGAGAGGCGCTGGCGCAGCCCTGGCTGTCTGGGGCCTCATTGGACTGCTAATCATGTCGACAGGCGTCGCCTACGCGGCCCCACTCGCCGGACTGGGTGGGTTCGACATCGCCGCGACAGAGATATCTGCGGACAACATGGTGCTGTATCCCGGCGTCGGGGATACGAGTACGCGGGAGTACTACCCGCAGACCATCGTAGAGCTACAGGACGTGCAACTGCGGAACCTCTGGCTCTACAAGACGCTCGACCTCAGTTCGACGCCGGGGCTCACCGGACAAGCGCGGGTGTTTTTCGTGTCGGCCGGGACGAGCAACGCCGAGAACGTCGTGGTGAAATCCACAGCTGTCGCAACCGACGGCGAGGCTCGGTTCGAAGACTTCGCAATCGAGGAAGAACGGAGCAGTGACCCACGCGGGCAGTTCGAGATCTCGGCGGACGGCCCCGTCACCTTCGAACGCCCACGCATCAACGCGCACTATCTCGCCAGTGGCACCATCGTGCTCTCGAACATCAACCTGATGCTGTGTTACGACCCGGACGGCGACGACGAGTACGAGATGGGGGCCTGTCCGTCAGGTGACCCGATCAGCCAGAGCTACCGACTCTCGGACCGGCCGAATCAACCGGATCCGACGGTCTCGGAGGGCGACGACCAGTGGGCGTTCGATGGCCCCATCCGAGACATCGGTGAAAGCATCGGTGACGTCACCGACACGGTCACGAAGGGCATCACGGACGGCATCAGCGATATCGGCGACACCATCGACGACATCTTCTGACCTCGCCGTCGGGGATTCGGCCTGAGTATACGCAGCTACAGAACGAAACCCATCGCAACGACTGTGCAGTCGCTCACAACGGGCGAGAATAGAGACATCAGAGAAGAGCTACAGCTTGCTTTCCGCGTCCTCGGCGAGTTCCTTCATCCGCTTGCCGATGCGACCCGCGTCCGAGAACTCGTCTTCGCTCATGGCCGTCGCCAGCGCGTTCCCGAGGACGAACACGGCGTGTTTGTGCTCGCTTTTCGACATGTGGACGTCGTTGGGCGTCACGTCGAGTTCCTCGTAGGCGTCGAACAGCCCCGAATCGATGTCTTCGAGGTCCTTGAAATAGTCCATGATCATCACCATGTGTTCGTGGAGTTCGAGCAGTTCGTCTTTGTGCATCCTTGTGTTATCGTTCGTGAGACGGCCGTTTAAGGATTTCTGACAACCCTTCGCACAACTGGCAAATCGTCAGTCGGCGGAAATCAACCGTCAGATCCGGTTATCTCCGGTGGTTCCGACATCGGGTACCCGGCAGCGTGGCAAATGATTGCCATACAACAGAGTCACAGCGAGTCCGATAGCAGTCGCTATCCCCCGGGACGCGTCTGGAAGGCGGCTTCAACAGAGAGACTAGAACACGTACTCGTCGTCGTGGCCCATCATACCGTCGTCCTCGAAGCCGGCTTCTTCTTCGTCGTCAACGGGTCCGCTCGTTTTGTACGCCTTGATCCCGGTCGAGAGCAGGTCCTCGATGGCCTCCTCGCGGTTGAGGAATTCACCCTGCTCGACCAACTGGGCGATCTGCATCTCGAGATGCTCCGGGATGGTGATCTCTGCCTTCGGCATTTGAACGTTGGGGGTTTCGACAGAGGGGTATTTAATTCTGACGGCGATCTTGCCCGCGTATCAAAAAATTCCTCGATATTCACAAACTAAAGTTATAGGTAGACCATCGTGAGTTAGTGTGTTCAACTCCATTATTGAATATTCGGCAAGCCGGGACGAGTACGTGTGAGTAAGAGGTGCGTGAGACGAACTCATAAGTATTCGAATGGAATGAACCGTGCGGACCGAACCCCCACAGTATTGATTTCGTCACTCGTGCGCGGGTCGACACGCATAGGGTCGACCGCGACCGAGGTAACAGTGTGACGACGAACGACGTCACCGACATCTACGAGGAGTTCGGCGCGGAGCGGTTGCCGCCGGGCCAGCACCGAACCGACGACTTTCCCGTCCTCTCGAAGTCCGGCCGCCCCGATTGGGACCCGGACACCTGGGATTTCACCGTCACCGGTGCCGTCGAGGACCCGCTAACGTTCTCCTGGCCGGAGTTCAGGGACCTCCGCGCCGAGACCCAGCGACAGGACTTCCACTGTGTCACCGGCTGGAGCAAGTTCGACTGCGAGTTCACCGGCGTTCCGTTCGCCGAACTCGCCGAGCGGGCCGGCGTCCACGACGACGCCTGTCACGTCATGTTCGTCGCGCTCGACGACTACACGACGGATCTGCCGCTGGAGGCGTGCATGCGTGACGAAGTGTTGTTCGCGTGGGGCTACGACGGCGAGGACCTGCCGCCGGACCACGGCGGGCCGCTTCGTGTCGTGACGCCGCACAAGTACGCCTACAAAGGGGCGAAGTGGGTCTGTGGCGTCGAGTTCCTCACCGAACCGGAGCGGGGATTCTGGGAGCGACGCGGGTACTCGGTGTCGGCGAACCCGTGGGCCGAGGAGCGCTACAGCTAGACCCGGGCCGATATGTCGGTTCTGGAAGGACACTCTCAAGAGGGCGGAACCCTGAGTTGAGGCAGATGGAACCGGCCCAGCGCGAGGATCGGGCGGCCCCACGCGAGGGTGCGGTGCTCGTCAGTCGCACCCGGGAGATCCCCGACGTCTCGTATCGAGCGTTTCTGGCCAGCCAACCGGCACCGCGGGTCCACTGGGCGGCCCCCGACGGGCTCGAAATCGTCGGGAGCGGGACGGCAGTGAGCCTGACCGCCCACGGCCCGGACCGGTTCGACGAACTCCGAGCAGGCGCGGCGACGGCGTTCGCGAACGTCGACCGAACCGGACCGACCGAGACGCGACCCCGACTGTTGGGCGGACTCGCGTTCAACGAGAACCACGAACAGGCACCGCCCTGGGAGGGATTCCCGGCGGCTTCGTTCACGCTCCCCCGGACGCAGTTGACCCACGCCGGCGAGACGACCTGGCTGACGGTGCGGGCGTACGGCGAGGACGTAACGCCCACGCAGGTCGAGAAGCGACTTGACGACGCCGTCGAGGAACTGTCGACCCTCCCGACGATGCGTCCGAGCGGTGGCCCGCCCGGCGTCGTCGAGACACGGGTCACCCCGCCCAAAGACGAGTGGACAGACCAGGTCGAACGCGCGCTCGATAGGATCGGGGCGGGCGACCTCCGAAAGGTCGTCCTCGCGACGGCGCTGGAGGTCGACCTCGCCGCCGACCTGTCGGTCCCGGACGTGCTCGAACGGCTCCGGCGGACGTATCCGAACTGTTATCGCTTCCTGGTCCAGCCCGGCGACGAAGCCGCCTTCTTCGGCCCGCCGCCCGAGCGGCTAGTTAAGCTGGAGGGTAGCCGGGTCGAGACGGAGGCCCTCGCGGGGTCGGTCGAACGGGGAGACACCCCGGAAGCGGACGCCGACCTCGCCGACGGAATGCGCGCGAGCGAGAAACTCCAGCACGAACAGCGACTCGTCGTCGACGCAATCATGGATCAGCTGTCGCCCCTGGGGGAAGTACGAGAGGGCGAGCAGAGCGTCCGGAAGTTGACGAACATCCAGCACCTCCAGACGCCGATCACGGCGACGCTCTCGGAGGACGAACACGTCCTGAGCATCGTCGAGGCGCTCCACCCGACGCCGGCGGTGGGCGGGCTGCCACCGGGGAAGGCCTGGGAAGTCATCCGGGAGACGGAGACGTTCGACCGCGGCTGGTACGCCGCCCCAGTCGGCTGGTTTGACGGCAACGGCGACGGCGAGTTCGCGGTGGGCATCCGGTCGGGCGTCGCCGGCGGCAAGTCGGCGACGCTGTTCGCCGGCTGTGGCATCGTCTCGGACTCGGATCCGGAGGAAGAGTGGGAGGAGGTTCAGCCGAAGTACCGGCCGATCCTCGACGAACTGACCGGCGAGGACCCGTAAGGACCCATGACCGCGCCGAATCGCAACACGCTCTGGGGACAGGTTATCGCCGACGAACTCGTCGAAAGCGGCGTCACCGCCGCGGTCGTCGCGCCGGGCAGTCGGTCGACGCCGCTGACGGTCGCCGTCGACGCCCACGACGACATCGAGACTTTTTCCGTACTCGACGAGCGCTCGGCAGCCTTTTTCGCGCTCGGCCGGGGCCGTCGCACGGGCGAACCCACCGCGATCGTCTGTACCTCGGGGACCGCCGCGGCCAACTTCCACCCGGCCGTCATCGAGGCCCACCAGTCCCGGGTGCCGCTGGTCGTGCTGACCGCCGACCGGCCGCCGGAACTCCGGGACAGCGGCGCGAACCAGACCATCGACCAGGACGGGCTGTACGGCGACGCCGTCAGGTTCGACCGGACGCTCCCCGAACCGGAGCCCACGGCCCGGAAACTCCGGTCGTTACGGACGACGATCGACCGCGCCGTCGGTCGCTCGACGGGCGTGCCCGTGGGGCCAGTGCATCTCAACTGTCCGTTCCGGAAGCCGCTCGAACCGGTCGACGTTCCCGGTGACGTGCCGGCGGACCTGGCTGCCGAGGCCCCGCTGGCCGTCGAGGGACGGGACGGCCCCTTCGTCAAGACGACGCAGGGTCGACCCGAGGTGACCGAGGAGCGGGTTCGGGACCTCGCCGACGCGGCCGGGGACGCGACCCGCGGACTCGTCGTCGCGGGACCGGCAGACGTACCAACCCCTGATCCCGAAGCTATCGTCGACCTCGCTGCCGCGACGGGGTTCCCGATACTGGCGGACCCGCTCTCTGGACTGCGGTTCGGCGACCACTGCGACCGTGAGGGGGTGACAGTCTGTGGCGGGTACGACTCGTATCTCGATGCCGCCGAGGACTGGGCGGCCCCCGAGTTCGTCTTCAGGATCGGAGCCTCGCCCACGTCGAAGGTCCTGCGCCACTACCTCCGGGACCGCGCCGAGCGCCAGGTCGTCGTCGACCCGGCCGGCGGGTGGCGAGAGGCGGCGTTCACCGCGACCGACCTCGTTGTCGCCGACCCGACGCGGTTGACTCGGTCGATGGTCGGCCACCTCGACGAGAGCACCGAGCGCGGCCGAGCGTACCGCGACCGCTTCGCGTCGGCTGAAGCGCAGTACTGGGACGCCGTCGACGACGCTCGTGCGGACGAGACGTTCGAGGGCGAGATACTCGCTGACGTCGCCGCGCTCTCGCCGGACCCGTCGACGGTGTTCGTCTCGAACAGTATGCCAGTCAGGGACCTGGACCGGTTCGGACGACCGCGATCGGCCGACCTGACGGTTCTCGGCAACCGCGGGGCGAGCGGTATCGACGGCATCACGAGTTCAGCACTCGGTGCTGGCAGCGCGACCGACGACCCACTCGTCCTGGTCACCGGCGACCTGGCATACTATCACGACATGAACGGCCTGCTGTCGATCGCCCGCTGTGGGGTCGACGCGACCATCGTGCTCGTCAACAACGACGGCGGCGGGATCTTCCACCTCCTCCCCATCGAGGCGTTCGACCCACCGTTTACCGGGCAGTTCAAGACGCCCCACGGGCTGGACTTCGAGCCGACGGGGGACCTCTACGGGCTGGGGTTCCGACGCGTCGCCCCGGGAGAACGGTTCCGCGAGGCGTTCACCGAATCGGTCGGGAGCGACGGGACCCAGGTCATCGAGGTTCGCACGGACGGCGAGGCCAGCCACCGCACGCGCGAGCGGATTCACGAGGAAATCTGCGAGCAGATAAGCGACAACTAGCGGGCGAGACCGTGCCTACGTTCGCAGCGCGTGCTGAGTCAACAGTGCCAGTCCGAATGGGAACCACGTCGCGACGAGTGCGGCGATTCCCCAGAGACTCACCAGCGCGAGTCCCGGCAGCGAGAGGAAAAGCAGCGGCGTCAACAGGCTCCAGGCACCGAACACGACGATGGCGACCTCCGGAATCGAGAGCAGGTACGCGACGACGAACAGCGTACAGATCCCGACGAGGACGTTGACGACCGTCGGAAACAGCGGGAAGACCGAGGCGACGAGGAAGACGGGATAGAGGACGAACATCGCACCAATCTGGATGAGCGTCGCCGGCGTCAACGGGACCCGGACCCGGTCGAACGACTGGTCACCGTACGTCGTTCGCGTCGCATACCCGCTCGAACCCGTCGCCTGGCGTCCGCCCGTCCCCTGCTGCCAGTCCGCGGTCCCAGAATCCTCGTCGGTCCAGTCTCCCGAACCACCCGACTGACCATCCGCAGTCTGTTCCGACCCTGCCCCCGTGTCGTCCCCGTCCGACCACCCGAACGGGTCCGAGGTCGCTCGGTCGCCTCGATCCGATCGGTTCCCCGACCCGGACCGGCTCGTCCCCGTTTCAGTCCCGTTGCGGGGTGACTCCTTCTCGGCAGTGTACTGGCTCCCGTCGACGACACCGTCGGCGATACTGACGTACTGCTGGTGGCCCAGTCTGTCGTAGCGGTCGCGTTCCTCCGCGTCGGTCAGCACCTCTTTGGCACGTTTGACGCGCTTGAACCGCTGTTGTGCGTCGGGGGCGTTGCTGACATCGGGATGAGTCTCCTTGACCTTCGCCCGGTAGGCAGACCGGATCTCTTCGGTCGTCGCGTCCTCGCCGACGCCGAGCGTGTCGTAGAACGTCTCTGGCATGGAGGTGAGTGGAGTGTTCCTGTGGGCGGCGTTCTCGCTGTCGGTCATTTTCGCGGTTCGCTCAAAAAGGTTCCCTGCGGTTCTCGGCAGTGATTCTCCATGCACCGGACTCACGACGCGGCCGTGGATCGGTGCCCGAGTGGCCGCTCGGAGCGCCGAGAGCCGTCAACGGGGAACCTATATAATCGGGCGGGGCGGAGTCGGCGTATGGTCTCAGAGCTTTTCGACGCCGAGCGGTGGGAGCCTGTCGACGAGTTCGACTTCGAGGATATCACCTACCACCGCGCCGTCGACACCGGCGCGGTCCGCATCGCCTTCGACCGTCCGGACGTGCGCAACGCCTTCCGCCCGCCGACGGTCGACGAACTGTACGTGGCGCTCGACCACGCCAAGCGCCAGACTGACGTGGGTTGTGTCCTGCTTACCGGGAACGGCCCCTCGTCGAAAGACGACGGGTGGGCGTTCTGTTCCGGCGGCGACCAGCGCGTCCGTGGCCCCGACGGGTACGAGTACGACGAGGAGGGCAAAACCGGACGGCTCCACATCCTGGAGGTCCAGCGGCTCATCCGGACGATGCCGAAGGTCGTCGTCGCCGTCGTGCCGGGGTGGGCCGTCGGCGGCGGCCACTCCCTGCACGTCATCTGTGACATGACGCTGGCCTCCGAGGAGCACGCGAAGTTCCTCCAGACCGACCCAGACGTTGCCTCCTTCGACGCCGGCTTCGGATCGGCGTACCTCGCCAAACAGATCGGCCAGAAGAAGGCCCGCGAGGTGTTCTTCCTGGGGAAGACCTACAACGCCGAGGAGGCCGAGGAGATGGGCATGGTCAACGACGTGGTGCCCCACGAGGAACTGGAAGACGAAGCCCTCGCCTGGGCCGAGACGATCATGAACAAGTCACCGACCGCGATTCGGATGCTCAAATACGCCTTCAACATGGTCGACGACGGCATGATGGGCCAGCAGGTCTTCGCCGGCGAGGCCACGCGACTGGGCTACGGAACGGCCGAAGCACAGGAAGGCCGAGACGCGTTCAACGAGAACCGCCAGCCGAACTTCGGGCAGTTCCCCTGGCACTACTGAGACCACCTTTTTTCACGGGGGAATCGCGCTCGCCTGCGGCGAGCGCTCAACCCCCGCCAAAAAATCTGGACCAAAAAAGGCCGAGAGCGCGCAGAGCGCGCTCTCGGTTGCTGTGCTTGCTACCAACAGCACCGCACGGAGCGTCTGCCACTGGCCACCCCAACCGACTCGCTTCTCGCTCGTGTAACAAAACACACTCCCTGCGATGCTCACTCCTCGCAGAACTCAGTTGGGGTATGAACGCCGTGACCAGCGCACTCTAGGTGAAATAGGAGTGTGAGTTGCCGTTTGTTTAGTTAGAAATAGCGTCCGTCGAGCGCGCTCGGCGCGCGAAACGGTTCACCGGACGCGAGGCGGGCGAGGCGCGACTGTAGGGAGCGCCTCGAAGCGAACGGGCGAAGCCCGTGAGCAGGCGAGCGTCCGGCTTTTTTCGCCCACGTTTTTCAAGGAGCGGTGCCCACAGCGCGCAAAGCGCGCGAGGGCACCCGACGCAGAAAAAGGTGGAGTGGCAACCTTCACACGGCTGGGGAACGAAGACGGTCGTAATGGCTACGGCTGACGCCGAGGTATCCCGAACGAGAGCCTGGCTGATGGCCGCGCGACCGCAGACGCTCCCCGCGGGAGCGGCACCCGTCATCGTCGGAACGGGGCTTGCGGTTCACAGCGGCGTGTTCGCCGCGCTGCCGGCCGTCGCGGCGCTGCTCGGGGCGCTCTTGCTCCAGGTCGGGACCAACTTCGCGAACGACTACTTCGACGCGGTCAACGGGGCCGATACCGCCGAGCGCGAGGGCTTCACGCGCGTGACTGCCGGCGGACTCATCGAACCCGCACGCGTCAAGCAGGCGATGGCGGCGACCTACGCGTTGGCGATGGTCGTCGGCCTGTATCTGGTCTACGTCGGCGGGCTTCCGATCGTGATCGTCGGCCTCTCCAGCATCGCGGCTGGCATCGCCTACACGGGCGGACCGTACCCCTACGGCTACCGGGGCCTGGGCGACCTGTTCGTGTTCGTTTACTTCGGCCTCGTCGCCGTGATGGGGACCTACTACGTCCAGGCAGCGGCGACGCTGCCGGGCGTCGAACCGTTAGCGCTCGGGATTCCGGCCGGCACGGTCACCGTCGAAGCGTTCGTCGCCAGCCTGCCGGCCGCGGGACTCTCGACGGCGATCCTGGTCGTCAACAACATCCGCGATCGGGAGAGCGATGCGGCGGCCGGCAAGAAGACGCTCGCGGTCATGCTCGGGTACACCTGGAGCCGGGTCGAATGGCTCGCAATGGTCGGGATGGCCTACGTCGTCCCCGTGCTGTTCGCCCTGAACCCCAAGTTCGGACTGTGGGCGTTGTTGCCGCTGGTGACGCTGCCGCTGGCCGTCGGCCTCGGTCGAACGGTCTTCTCCCGGACCGACGGCGAGGCGCTCAACCCCGCGCTGGAACGGACCGGGCAACTGCTGGCGCTCCACTCGGCGCTGTTCGCAATCGGGCTGGCACTCCCATGATTGACATCGAACCCTTCACCGTCGAACTGGCGCGTCCGCTCTCGACCGCCCGCGGTACCATCGAAGAGCGCGAGGGGTTTCTGGTCAAGATCCAGTACGCCGAGGCGGTCGGTCTCGGTGAGGCGACGCCGCTTCCCGGCTGGACGGAATCGCTGGACGATTGCCGGGAAGCCCTGGAGTGGGCGCTGGAACTCGCCTGGGACGAGGACTGGGGCGTGGCCTTGAGCGAGACGAACGCGCCGGCCGCCCGACACGCCCTCTCGCTGGCGCTCGCCGACGCTCGTGCCAAGACTGGGAACAAACCGCTCTACCGGTACCTCGGCAACGAGCGACTGGTCCGCCGCGTCCCGGTCAACGCGACGGTCGGCGATGGATCGACTGAAGCGACGAGGGAGCAGGCGACCACAGCCGTCGAATCCGGCTTCGACTGCGTCAAGGTCAAAGTGGGGGCTCGCCCCGTCGAAGAGGACGTCGACCGTCTCCGTGCGGTCAGAGCGGCCCTCGGCGACGAGGTGACCCTCCGCGCCGACGCGAACGGAGCCTGGTCGCGGGAAGAGGCAGAGCGTGCCTTCGAGGGAATCGCTTCGCTTGATCTGGAATACGTCGAACAACCGCTTCCGGCCGACGACATCCCGGACCTGTCCGGACTCCGGGACGATGGTGTCGCCGTCGCGCTGGACGAGTCGTTGTCCAGTCGGTCGGTGACGGACGTGCTGGCCGCCGAGGCCGCCGACTACCTCGTTCTCAAGCCGATGGCGCTCGGCGGCCCGGACCGCGCCCGGATGGCCGCCAAACAGGCGCGCCAGGCCGGCGTCACCCCGGTCGTCTCGACGACCGTCGACAGCGTCGTCGCTCGGACCGGAGCCGTCCACGTCGCGGCCGCGATTCCGGAGGTGCCGGCCTGTGGGCTGGCCACGGCCGACTGGCTCGCCGACGATCTGGGTCCGGACCCGGCACCGGTCGCCGACGGTCGGATCGAAGTCCCACAGAACAAAGGTCTGGGCGTCGAACTGACCGGGTAATGGAATCCCCGGTCGACTGGCCGACGCAGGACCTCGTCGCTCACCGTGCGGCGTCGACGCCCGAACGAACCGCCGTCGTCGAGGCCGAGACCGGCGAAACGAGGACCTTTTGGGAGCTCGATACCGCTGTCGATCGGCGAGCCGCTGCGATCGAGCAACAGTGTGGGACGGCCCCAACTGTCGGCATTCTACTCGATACGCGCCTCGCGTTCGCCGAGGTGTTCTTCGCCGTCCAGCGACTCGGGGGTCGACTAGTCCCGCTCAACGTCCGCCTGACAGTCGAGGAACTCGCCGCCCGAATCGGCCGAGTCGGACTGGACCTGCTGATCTGCGGGTCCGAGACGGAGCCGACGGCCGTCGAAGTGGCCGACAGCCCGGTAGCGACGGTCGACGACAGCGACCGGGCCGAGGTCACGGAATTGACAGCCGATGCCGACGCGGCCAGCGACCCCGCGACACTGACCCGGGATACCGAGGCGCTCGTCATGTTCACCTCTGGAACTACGGGCCAGCCCAAAGGCGTGCGGTTGACGGTGGGGAATCTACTGGCCAGTGCGACCGCCTCCGCGTTCCGACTCGGTGTCATTCCGGGCGACCGCTGGCTCTGCTGTCTCCCGATGTACCACATGGGCGGACTCGCCCCGGTCGTCCGGTCCGTCCTCTACGGAACGACGGTCGTGATCCAGGAAGACTTCGCCCCCCACGAGACAGCGGCTGTGATGGACCAGTACGAGGTCACTGGCATCTCGCTGGTCCCGACGATGCTCGGCCGATTGCTCGACGCCGGCTGGACGCCGCCCGAGGGCCTCCGGTTCGTACTGCTCGGTGGTGCGCCCGCCCCAGCCGAACTACTCGACCGCTCTGAGTCCGTCGGCGTTCCGGTTCACCCCACCTACGGCATGACCGAAACCGCGTCACAGATCGCGACGGCAACGCCCGAGCAGACCGTTTCCCACGAGGGCACAGTCGGGCAGCCGCTCCTGTGTACGGACGTGACCGTGGTCGACGAGAACGGGGATGACTGCGACCCCGGCGAGTCGGGCGAACTCGTCGTCTCCGGGCCGACCGTGACGCCGGGGTATCTGGACGCCGAGCGGACGGACGCGGCGTTCGGAGAGCGGGGGCTGTTCACGGGCGACATCGGGTACCGGGACGCCGAGGGACGGCTCTGGGTGTCCAATCGAAAGGACGACCGGATCGTCAGCGGCGGGGAGAACGTCGACCCCGGAGAGGTCGTCGACGTACTCAGGAACCACGCCGACATCGTGGACGCTGCGGTCGTCGGCCTCGACGACGCCGAGTGGGGCGAACGCGTCGGCGCGCTCGTCGTCCCACGGGACGGAGCCACGATAGACCAGGGCGACGTCGAGGAGTACTGTCGCGACCATCTGGCGGGGTTCAAACTGCCGCGGACGCTCGGGTTCGCCGACGAACTCCCGCGAACGGCCTCCGGGACGGTCGATCGCGACGCCGTGCGCGACCAACTGCGGTGACTGCCCGACCCCGACGCTTAACCGAGGAGACTGTCTATAGGGGGTCGTGTGTACGCTCGTCATCGCCTGGCAGGTCTTCGCCGACACGCCCGTCGCCGTCGCGGCGAACCGCGACGAGTTGCTCGACCGTCCGTCCGAACCGCCCGCGACGATCGCCAATGACCCTCGAATCGTCGCCCCCCAGGACGGAGACGCGGGGGGCACCTGGATCGGGTACAACGAACACGGCGTCTTCGCCGCCATCACGAACCGCTGGGTGGACGCCGACCTCGCGGGCGACCGCTCGCGCGGGCTGCTCGTCCGTGACGTCCTCGAACACGAGAGCGCCGAGGACGCCGCCCGGTTCGTCGAACGCGAGGTCGACGCCCACGAGTTCGAGGGGTTCAATCTCGTCGTCGCCGACAGCAGTGCGGCCGTGTTGCTGGAATGGGGCGGCCGGCTCGCGGTCCGGAACCTCGACCCTGGCGTCCACGTCGTCGTGAACGTTGGTGCCGACGGCGATTTCTTCGTCCCGAGCCACCGGCCGGATGCGGGCCAGCAGCAGGCCGAAAACGCGACCGCGGTCCGAACCGCGCTCCAGCCCGAACCCGGGGAGCGGGCCGGGACGTGGCTCGAACGAGCGGCCGACGTCATCAGCGACCACGAGTACGGCGTCTGCGTCCACCACGACCGGTTCGGGACGCGTTCCTCCTCCCTGCTAACGATCGGTCCAGGTGGAGCGAACTACCGCTTCGCGCCCGGGCCGCCGTGTGAAACCGAGTACCACAGCGTCGATGCGGACCTGTGAAAAACGCACTCGTCGCATCGAAAGCCAGTTTTAAGCGTGAGAGCGTCCCAGGAATGATATGAGCATGGCAGCGTCGGAAGAAAACCTCACTGAAGACGAGCGTGCCGGACTGGAACTCGTCCGCGAAACCGGGGGGATCCATCAGAGCGAGTTCTGGAAGGAACTCGACGTCTCTTCGCGGAAGGGAAGCCGAATCGTCGAGTCACTCGCCGAGAAGGGACTCATCCAGCGGGAAGAAACGATCTACGAGGGCCACAACACCTATCATCTCACGCCCGCGCCGCGCGACCTGGACTTCTCGTTGCTGATGGCCGGCGACATGTTGTCCCCGTTTATCGGCGACGAGGAAGTCGACCCACACTCCGACGCCTTCTCGCAGTGGGTCATGAACCTCGCCTACGAGGAGTAACGCGGTCCGTAGCGGCACAGTTCTCGACTGAACGCGATCCGCCAGTCGGTCACTCGCTTTTCGAGGTGAGCCGACTCGACAGTTTCCGCGCCCCGTAGTACGTCATCTCCGCGCCGTAACAGAAGACACAGCCTCGGAACGCCGGTCGCTCGACGGTTCCGTCGGTTTCGACCTCGGCGTCACTCGATTCGGTTGCCATACGTTCGCTTCGGTCCGATACCGGATTGACCTTTCGCCGAGCGTGCGGTCGTCGCACACGAGCGGACCGACGGTATCAGGCCAGTGCGCTCCCCGCGCGGATGATCGTCTTCTCGCCGAACGCCGGTCCGATGAGCTGGAGGCCGACGGGACCTTCGTCGGTCTCGCCCGCCGGGACCGAGATGGCGGGCAGGTTCGCCAGGTTCACCGGCGTCGTGTTGCAGTCGGCCAGGTACATCTTCATGGGATCGTCCAGGCTCTCGCCGAGCTTCATCGGCGGGATCGGCATCGTCGGCGAGGCGAGCACGTCGGCATCGTCGAGCGCCTCGTCGAAGTCCTGTTTGACCCACGCCCGGGCGTCCTGGGCCTTCTTGTAGTACTTGTCGTGATAGCCGGCCGAGAGCGCGTACGTCCCGAGGAGGACCCGGCGCTTGACCTCCTCGCCGAAGCCCTCCTCGCGGGCTTTCGCGAACGACTCGTTCCAGTTGCCCTCGTAGCCGCCCGACTGGCCGTACCGGACGCCGTCGAACCGCGCCAGGTTCGAGGAGGCCTCCGACATGGCGATGACGTAGTAGGCCTCGACCGCGTGTTCGAGCGACGGGAGGTCGACCTCGTGGTAGCTGGCACCCTGCGCTTCGAGCTCGGCGATGGCGTCCCAGAACGTCTCGACGACGCCCTCGTCCGCGCCGTCGAGCAGTTCGGTGGGGACGCCGATCTCCAGGCCCTCCACGTCGCCGTCCGCGGCGGCCGCGAAGTCGTAGTCCGTTCCCTCCTCGCGTGCATCGCGAGTGGTCGCGTCGTGTTCGTCGGGTCCGGCGATGACCTCCAGCAGTTCCGCGGCCTCCTCCACCGTCGGCGCAAACGGACCGATCTGCTCCAGCGAGTTCGCGTACGCGACCAGCCCGTAGCGCGAGACCAGGCCGTAGGTGGGCTTGATCCCGACCACGCCGCAGAAGGCCGCGGGACAGCGCACCGAGCCGCCGGTGTCCGAACCGAGCGCGAGGTCGGCCTCGCCGGCCGCGACGGCTGCGGCCGAGCCGCCGGACGAGCCGCCCGGGACTCTCCCCTCGGCAACGGGGTTCTCGACCGGCCCGAACGCGGACGTTTCGTTCGTCGTCCCCATGCCGAACTCGTCCATGTTGGTCTTCCCGGAGACGGTCGCGCCGGCGTCTTTCAGCCGCTCGACGACCGTCGCGTCGTAGGGGGGAACGTAGTCCTCGAGCATCGCGGACCCGCAGGTCGTCCGGACCCCTTCGGTCGAGATGTTGTCCTTCACCGCGACGGTTCGGCCGGCTAGCGGGCCGTCACTGTCGCCGTCGACGGATTCCTCGGAGATGTAGACGTTGTACGACATCGGTTACGAGACCTTCGGTCCTTTGAAATAGCCCGCTTCGCTCTCAGGGGCGTTTTCCAGGGCCTCGTCCTGGCTGAGAGGCTCCCGCTCCTCATCGGGGCGCATCACGTTCGTCAGGTCCGGTTCAGCCTCGGTCTCGGGGACCTCGTCGAGTCGCTCGAACGAATCGAGGATGTCGGCGAACTGCTCGGTGAACCGCTCGACTTCCTCGGCGTCGAGGTCGACGCGGGCCAGCGAGGCGACGTGGCGGACTTCCTCGGGATCGACGGCCGAATCGCTCATACTCGCCGGCAGGCCCGGGCCAGCGGTAAGGGTTTCGGTCGATTCCCCCGCCTCCCGCCCCGTTATTTCCGACGGGGACAGAACTGCACATCTCGCCCTTGAACCGGCAATCGATGCCTGATCTCGTGCGTTCGTGCGCGAGGCGTGAACAGTCGATTTCGGCCACTACAGGGACTCAAACTGTCGAAAGTTTTAAGTCGCCGTAGCCACAACATAACATTGTATTTAACAGTTCTCTGGGCACCAGTGCCCGTCGATTCAACCAATGACTGACACCACTATCAGGGAGTACACGGGCGGCCGCGTCAGCGAGAGCCAGGACGAAGAGACCGCCGAGGCGGACGAGGAGCGACTCGTCTGTCCTGAGTGCGGTGGGTCCGTAGTGACGGATTCCGAGCGGGGCGAGACTGTCTGTGAGGAGTGTGGCCTGGTCGTCTCCGAGGACGAGATCGATCCCGGGCCGGAGTGGCGCGCGTTCGACGCCTCCGAGAAAGACGAGAAGAGCCGCGTCGGCGCCCCGACCACGAACATGATGCACGACAAGGGGCTTTCGACCAACATCGGCTGGCAGGACAAGGACGCCTACGGCAACTCGCTGTCCTCACGCCAGCGCGAGAAGATGCAGCGACTGCGCACCTGGAACGAGCGGTTCCGCACCCGGGATTCGAAAGAGCGCAACCTCAAGCAGGCGCTCGGCGAGATCGACCGCATGGCCTCGGCGCTCGGCCTGCCCGAGAACGTCCGCGAGACAGCCAGCGTCATCTATCGCCGCGCGCTCGACGAGGACCTCCTGCCCGGGCGGTCTATCGAGGGGGTCGCTACGTCGTCGCTGTACGCCGCCGCACGCCAGGCTGGCACGCCGCGGAGCTTAGACGAGATCGAGGGCGTTTCCCGGGTCGAGAAAGACGAGATCGCTCGCACGTACCGGTACGTGGTTCGCGAGCTGAGCCTTGAGATTCAGCCGGCCGATCCCGCGAGCTACGTTCCCCGGTTCGCCTCCGATCTCGAGCTCTCCGACGAGGTCGAACGGCGGGCACGCGAACTCCTCGAAACGGCGAAACAGCAGGGCATCCACAGCGGGAAAAGTCCGGTTGGACTGGCGGCCGCCGCAGTGTACGCTGCGTCCCTGCTGGCCAACGAGAAGGTCACCCAGTCGGCTGTCAGCGACGTCGCGAGCATCAGCGAAGTCACCATCCGCAACCGGTATCACGAGCTGTTGGACACCGAAGGCCAGATGCTGGAGTGACAGCGTCCCCCAGCCACCGGATTCACTCCTCTAAGAGACGCTGTACGTCGGTTTCGATACTGTGTACCTGATCGACCTGTGACTCGTTGAGTTCGGTCACCTCGATGGCCCGGTTGGAAATCCGGTCTGCTTTCCGGACGGTCTCGTCTATCATTCCCGCGACCTGTTCGGTGCTGTGGGCCTGTTCGTCGGTCGCCTCGGCGACCTCGTCGATGCCGTGTGCGGTCTCGCCGACGGCAGTGTGGATCTCTTCGAGCGTCCGCATCGACTCTTCGACCATCTCCCGGCCCGTGTCGATCTCCGCGTTCGCCTCTTCGAGGCTGGCGACTGTCTCCTCGGTGTCCTCGCTGATGGTCGCGACGACCGACTCGATTTCGCTGGCGTGGTCCTGTGATTTCTCTGCCAGCGATTTCACCTCGTCGGCGACGACGGCGAACCCTTCGCCGGCCTCGCCCGCGCGAGCGGCCTCGATGGAGGCGTTCAGCGCCAGGATGTTCGTCTGCTCGGCGATGTCGTTGATCACGTCGACGATCTCGTCGATCTCCGCGACGGCCTCGCGGAGTCGGTCGACGTCGTCGGTCACCTCGGCTGCGGCCGTGTCGATGTTCTCCATGACGTGGATCACGTCTTCGGCGGAGT
Source organism: Halorientalis salina (assembly GCF_005049285.1). GTDB lineage: Archaea > Halobacteriota > Halobacteria > Halobacteriales > Haloarculaceae > Halorientalis > Halorientalis salina. The sequence goes on from NZ_SOSC01000008.1 coordinate 81,714, forward strand.
CGCGACCCTCGTCGGCCAGGCGTTCGGCCTGTTCGCTGGAGGCGTTTACCTCTTCGGCGCTCGAGGCGATCTCTTCGACGGTCGCAGAGAGATTCGAGATTTCCGAGGAGATATCTTGCATACTCTCGTGTTGCTCCTCGACGAGCGCGGTGATGTCCTCGGAGTCACCAGCCACGTCCTCGGAGGTCGCCAGCAGGTCGTCGACGGACGACTGGACGCCGTTGGCGACCGATCGACGACGCTGCATCTCGTCTATCATCCCTGCTGCGGTGTGGTCGAGGTCGTCGACGATCTTGCCGAAGAGACCGGGCAACTCGACGTCTCGGTCCGCGTCAAACCGCTTGTCCCGCAGGTCGTCCGTGATCAGGTCCAGCGTCTCCATCGCTTCCTCGACCACGGCGATCATCTCGTTGAGGGATTCGCCCATCTCCTCGTAGTACCAGTCCAGGTTCGCGGTGTCGACTTCGGTGTCGAGGTTCCCCTCGGAGATGTCGTCGACGACGTCGTTGAACTGCTCGGTCGCGGACTTCATGTCCGAGAGGTCGATGAAACTCTCCGAAATGGCGACGACCTCGCCCTCGTCGTTCTCGATGGCAGTCGCGACGAGTTTCGTGGGGACGGTTCGCCCGTCGTAGGTGTCTTTCTCGACTTCGACCTCGATCCGCTCGCGCTCGCCGGCCATGAGCTGTTTGAGGGTACAGCTGTCGGTTCCACAGACGTCGTCGTTGCACATCGCCCCGTAACAGGGCACTTCGTCGAGCATCTCGTCGTCGACGCCGGACATCTCGGCCATCATGTCGTTTTGCATGATGACGTTGAACTCCGGCCCGATGATTCGCATCGCCGTCCCCGAGGCGTTGAGAACCTGTTCGAGGTTCGCTCGGACCGACGCTCCGACTTCCCCGGGGGTAATATCGGTCGGCGCGGCCGTCTCCTGGTAGTACTGGTCATCGTGGTCGAGCGACGGTCCAGCGTCGCCGCTACGCTGTGCGGTGACACTCCCGCCGTCGCTCACGACGGCGTCGCCCTCGGCCGACGCCTGTCGCTCGCTGGTTTCGACCGACTCCGTCGCGGCCTGTGCCTCACTACTTCCTGTCATCCGGCTCAATAATGATAGCAACATCGCTGGGCTCCGTTGTTCGCATTGTCAATGGCTGTCTCCCGTCTAAACCCCTTCCCACCGTTTTCAGTATTTGAGAATAGTATTTCCATCACTGTACAATTCTGCTAGTTGCGGGCCGAAGTGTCGAACCAGTATCTTTTCTGGCGCTCCCTCAATACGTCCTGATATGGACACGTCGCTCACGCGCCGAGGGCTGCTCGGTGTCTCGGCGAGCGCACTCGGTTGGACGGCGTTAGAAGCTGCTAGCGGGGCACAGGAACGCGGCGGTGGCGGCGGTCGCGGTCGGCCGGACTTCGACGGCTACCTCGACGGGGCGAACAACTACGACGGCGAGGTCGTCGACATGCGGGGACAGGCCGAGGCGACGGTACGTGTCGGGGCCGGCGACAGCACGCTCGCCTTCGACCCGGTGGCCGTTCACGTGGACAACGGGGCGACCGTCCAGTGGGAGTGGACCGGCGAGGGCGGTGCACACAGCGTCGTCGCCGAGGACGGAACCTTCGAGTCCGGCAGTCCCGTTCAAACGACTGGCGTCGCGTTCGAGCATACCTTCGAGGAAGACGGCATTTACACCTACCATTGCCTGCCCCACGAAGGGTCGGGGATGCTGGGTGCCGTGGTCGTCGGGACCGACTACCCGCGGCGAGCGACGACCCCGGAACCCACGCCCACGCCGCAACCGACGCCCGAGGGCGAGTGGCCGGTTCGAGCGCCCGAAACGGACTGGGCCCAGGCCGGGTTCGACGCCGCGAACACGCGTAACCCGCCCGTCACCGGGCCGAGAGACGGGGTCAGGGCGAGCGGCGTCACTCCCGTAGTGGAGCCGATTCTCGGAGCCGTGACGGGCGACGGAACGCTGTTCCTCGGTTGTCCTGACCGCGTCGTCGCCCTCGACGCGACCAGCGGCAGACGGCAGTGGGAACTGGACGCCGAATGGCCGCTCGCGTTCGGCGACGGCCGGCTCTACGCCGTCCAGAACCCCGAGTGGGAACGCGAGCGAAGCGAGACCGACACCCTCCGATCGCGTGTGGTGTGTTACGACGCCGCGACCGGTGACCGACAGTGGCGGGTCCGCGTCCCGAACGGCCCGGTCAACGACCTCGCGCTCGCAGACGGACGGCTCGCAGTGGGAGCGACCGGCGGCAACGGCGTCCTCGACTCGGGGAGCGGTGAGCGCCTGTGGTGGCAGCGGACGGCGGATACCGTCGAGGGCCTCGCTGTCAGGGACGGGACGCTGTACGTGAGTGCCAGTGCCCACAACGGGGTGGACTGGCAGGAGCCGGTGCTCCGCCTCCGCGCGTACGACGCCGACAGCGGGAACAGGGAATGGAACTTCGAGACGGAATCGTACCCGCCAACGCCACCGGCCGTCGGCGGGGGAACGGTCATCGCCGGGAGCGGGTCGCACGAAGTCCACGCCCGCGACGCCGCGACCGGCGACCGTCGGTGGACCGCCGACCTCGGTAGCGCCGCGACGGGCGTCGCCCTGACTTCCGGGGACGGCGACACCGGGACTGTCTACGTCGGCTGTCACGACTACTACCTGTACGCGTTCGACGCCGAGACCGGCGACCGGCAGTGGCGAACGAGAACGCGGGGGACGGTCAGCCCACCGGCGGTCGGGGACGGCGTCGTCTACGCGGCGAATCTCGGGGCCGTCGGCGGAGTCGACGACGACGACGGGGACGAGGTACTGACCAGGGCAGTCCACGGGTTCGACGCGGCGTCGGGCGACCCGCAGTGGACGGTCGAACTCGGGCAGTGGCAGGACCCTGGGCAGACGCCCGCCGACGTCCACACCGCACCGCTACTCACTGACGGAACGGTGTACGTCCCCGAAAACAGGACGCGAGACCCACACCGGCTGCAAGCCGTCACCGGTGAGCGGGCGCGGACGCGGACAGAGTCAGGTGACGCCAAAACCGCCGCGACCACGTCCGACGCCGACGGGGCTGGCTTTACGGCCATCGGCACTGCGCTGGCAATGTTCGGGGTCGCCGGGTGGCAGCGGTTCCGCGCCGACGACTAATCGACCAGCGACTCGACGTATTTCGTCACGTGGTCGTCCATCCGCCGCTTGAACCCGTCCTGGCGGGCCAGGCGGTCGAGTTCTCGGGCAACGAGACTTCCATACTGGACCGCCTTCTTGTCACGGCTCGCGATTTCGCCGGGGAGCCACTCGCCGGCGGCCCGACGGAGCGCGTGTTTTCGCTCGCCGTCTTCCCCGGGTTCGGTCACGAGCAGGTGTCCCGGAAGGCGGAGCGCCGCGTCGATCACCCGATCGGAGAGTAGCGGAGCCACCGGTTCGACGCCCGCCGCGCGGAGCGTGAGCACGTCCCGTTCTAGTTGCCCGGGGAGCGACTGGATCACCTCGCGGGTCGCACCCCGGATCGTCCCGGCGTCGACTCTCGGGTCGGTCGGCGCTTTGGCGACTTTCGCGTAGCCGCCGAACAGTTCGTCGGCCCCCTGACCGACTGCCAACCTGTCGTAGCCGTCGGCCGCGACGCGCTCGGCGACCAGAGACAGCGGGAGCGCGATCTGGACGTCCATCGCGTTCGTCCGCCCGATCGCGGTCGCGATGTCCGGCACGGCCCGCTCGATGTCGTCGTGGGTGACCTCGACGACCTGGAGGTCACGGTCCAACAGCGCAGCGGCCGACCTGGCCGCCTCGATGTCGTGGCTGTCGGGAAAGCCAGCGACGTACAGCGGCGCGTCCAGCGTGGCAGCCAGGAGCGCCGAGTCGACGCCCCCCGAAAAGGCGATGGCGAGCCCCTCGGTCGACACCTCGTCGAGGCTCTCCGCGACCGCGTCCCGGACCGTCGAGACCGCGCTCTCGTCGGAATCGAACGGCGACGGTTCGGGCAGCGACCAGACCCGCTCGTCCCCCGCTGGAGTCCTGACGTGGCCCGCCGGGACCGCCTCGGGATCGTCGAGTTCCGTCGGATCGAAACTCCAGGTCGTCGGGTCGTCGCGTTCGGAAAAACAGGGATACCGCCCGAGCACGTCACGGACGAGTCGACCGTCGACAGCGCCGGCGAACCCGCGCGTCCCCGGCAATGGGTCACCCGAATCGAGGGCGTCTCGGACGGCAGTCGGGTCGGCCCCGTCGAGGCGAACCTTCCCACCGCCGGCACGGCGGCCGGTCATAAGAAACTATAAAAACGATTTTTCATTCGGCGTTTGACGCCGCCGGCGGCCTGGCGAAAGCTGATTCGCCACGGGGTCCGGTGGCCCTCGACGGTGGTCCGCCCATCACGGATGGCATCGAGGATCGCGTCGACGCTGAGGTCGTCGGCGTCGATCCGGGTGACCGCCTGGCCGACCATCTCGCTGATGTGGGCGTCGCTGCCGGCGGTCATCGGCATCTCCCGGAGGCGAGCGAACGCTTCGGCCTGGCGGTTGGCCCTCCCCGTCAGCAGTCGGGAGTTGTACACCTCGATGGCGTCGGCGGCGGTCAGGTCGTCCCGGGAGATGTGGGCGAGGACGCCGCTCCTGGATTCCTGGAAGGGGTGTGGAACGACGGCGATGCCGCCGAGGTCGCGGATCCGACCGAGCGTCTCCCCGAACGAGAGGCCGGGCGGGACCGCTTCGGTGACGCCGAGTGCGAGCACGTGGCCCGCTGCGGTCGAGACCTCCATTCCCGGAATGCCGACCAGGCCGTACTCCGGGGCGCGTTCGACGGCTTCGAGGCTGGCGTCGATCTCGTCGTGGTCGGTCACGGCGATCGCGTCCAGGCCCACGGCTTCCGCCTGGCCCAGCAGGAGGTCGACCGGGTCCCGACCGTCGTACGACAGCGACGAGTGACAGTGCAACTCGGCGGCGTACACACGAGGCGGTAGGAACGGTCCGCTCAAAAGCGAACCGGTCCGTCCCCGACAGCAGGTGGTCGCGGGACCGTCCGCCGCGCCGACAGATCCCCGGTTCACTTTCGGAGGCGGCTGGCGAACGTGTTCGGAGTCGGTCGATCCAGCGTCCAGAACCGGGTGCTTCGGGTGGGATGTCGGAGCGGTTATATACCTTCGTCCGTCACGTCGGGACACATGGTCCGTGACCCGTTCGCGGACGAGGAAGGACCCGATCTGCAGGACGTTCTGGACGCCCTCGACGATCCGAAGTGTCGGGCCATCGTCCGGAACTTGGAGGAACCCATGACAGCAGAGGAAATAGCCGACGCCTGTGACGTGCCGCTCTCGACGACCTACAGGAAACTCGATCTGTTGACGGAGGCGTCGTTGCTCCGCGAGGGGATGGAGATCCGACCGGACGGCCAACACGCGAGCAAGTACGAGGTCGACTTCGAGGAGGTCGTGGTCGCGGTCTCGGAGGACCGGGAGTTCGACGTCGGGATCAGCCGCGTCCCGCGAACGGCAGACGAGCGGTTACAGGACCTCTGGTCGGAGGTGCGAAAGGAAACGTGACTGGAATCGTCCCACTCGTTCACGTCCCGTCGGTGATCGTCGCGCTCAAGACTATCACGTTACTCCTCGGTGGGTTGATCGCCTACTTCTCGTTCAAGGCCTACCGTCGAACCGGTGCGAAACCACTCAGACTGCTGGCGATCGGCTTCGGCTTCGTGACGGCCGGGTCCCTGATCGCGGGCGCGCTCGACCTGGTCGGGACGGCCAACATCGGCCCCGTGCTCGATCGCGGGTACGCCATCGTCGCCGAGGCCGCGCTGACCGCGCTCGGCTTCGCCGTCATCGTCTACTCGCTGTACGCCCAGCAGTGACGAGCGTCGGCCCCGGGACGCCCCCACAGCCGAACGCCCGTGGTTCTCAGGGTTCGGGAAACGAACTCCAGAATTATGTGGGAGCACCGACTATCGTCGAGTGATGACCGACCACGTACTCGTTCCGATGGACGAATCGCCGCTGTCGGCAGAGGCGCTCGAACACGCGCTCGAAAAACACGACGACGCCGATTTCACCGTCATCCACGTGCTAGATTTCGTCGACGCGGGCTACGGAGCCCCGATGGAATCGACGCTCCCCGGCTACTGGGAGGAGTGGTACGAGAGCGCGACCGAGGAGGCCGAGGCGTTGTTCGACGACGCCCAGGACGTGGCAGACGAGTACGACGTGACACTCGACACCGAAGCCGTCGTCGGCCAACCCGGGCGCAGCGTCGTCGAGTACGCCGACGAACACGACGTCGACCAGATCGTGATGGGGAGTCACGGTCGGACCGGCCTCTCCAGGCTCATCCTCGGGAGCGTCGCCGAGAACGTCGTTCGCCGCGCCCACTGTCCCGTCACGATCGTCCGGTAACGGGGCACCGTACACCGAGCGACTGCCCTTGCGACAGGTTCCCAATCATCGAGGCGTTTAGGCGGGCTTTTAACTATCGGTGAGAACTCTCGGGTATGGAGCAGCGTGGCGACGCCCGGTTCCGACGGACGCCGCACCGGAACGGGTGGCAGGGCGGGACGAAGACGCGCGAGCGAGTGCGGCGGGATTCGGAGTGTTACACATGAGTACGAACGACACCACTGGTGATTCGAAACGGAGCCGTCGCGGGTTCCTCCGGGCGACGGCGACTGGTGCCACAGTCGCGGGGCTCGGTGCGACCGCCACCGGCACGGCAGCAGCACAGGACGACAACACCTTCGACGGCTGGATGGAGGGCGCAAACAACTACGACGGGTCCGTCGCCGACGAGACCGGCACCGATGCGGTCACGATCGAGGTCGGTGCGGGAGACAACGGACTAGCATTCGGGCCCGCTGCCGTCCAGGTCGACCCCGGGACGACCATCACGTGGGAATGGACCGGCGAGGGCGGCGCGCACAACGTCGTCGAGGACGGCGGCGCGTTCGACTCCGGCGAAACCATCCAGGAAGCCGGCACGACGTTCGAACAGACCTTAGAAGAGGAAGGCGTCTACAAGTACTACTGCAACCCCCACCAGAGTGCCGGAATGGTCGGGGTCGTCGTCGTCGGGGAACCGGAGACCGGCGGCGGGCACGGCGGTGAAGAGGGCGGCATCGTCTTGACGCCGGAACTGCAGGCGATGGGCGCGGCCATCGTTCTCGGCGTGCTCTCGCCCATCGTGTTCGCGATCCTGCTCGCCTTGAACCGAGACGACATCGACGGCAGGGACGGGACGGGTCGTGCGGACGCGGACCTCAAACGGATCGAGTAGCCGAAAAAACGTGGCGACGGTGGACTCCCCCAGTCCGCCGGTACGCCGGACCGTTCCTCCTGACACCCCCTCGTCCAGCGACGCAGGGAGGTGACTGTCCCGTCAGTCGGCCGCGGCAGTGCCGTCGGTGTCGAGTTTGACGAGGTCGTCGACGCCGGGAATCTCCGCGTCGGCGTCGGTGATGATGTCGAGACGGCGGGTCAGTTTGTCCCGGGAGTACTTGACGAGCGGCACCGGATTGATTGCCTCCTCGAAGTCGTTGACAGTGTTGGCGACGTGGGGCATCAGTTCCTGGAGCGTGTTCTGGACGACCTGCTGGTCGACCTCGCCGCTCTGGACGGCCTGACGGACCTTCTGCATCCCGAAGCCGACGTGGCGACCCTCGTCACTGCGGATGTTGCTGACGCCCTCGACGAGCCCTTCGAGTTGCGGGAACTCCCGGATGGCGACTTCGTCGGACCCGCGCGGGCTGAACGTCGACTCGATGCCGTAGTAGCCGGTCTGGGCCAGCACCGACTCGACGGTCAGGTGGTAATGACAGTAGGCGTCGACGCGGTTCTCGGGCGTGTCCTCCTCCAGGAGCTTGTGCATCGCGGCCTCGGTCTTGTCGAACAGCTGAATGTAGCCGTCCGGGTAGTACCGCTGATCGGTGGGAGCCGTGACCTCGAAGCCGTGGTGTTCGGCGACCGGGTCGACGACCTCGCGCCAGTAGCGGTCGAAGAACTGCGTGTGTTTGGCTTCCTCGTAGATCTGGCTGGAGATGAACATCTGGTCGTTGATGTCCTCCAGCACGAGGGCGAGCGGCATCAGGTCCTCCGTGACTGCCTCCTCGCCGGCACCGAAGCGAGCGAGCGTCTGTCGGAGTTCCTCGAACTCGACTTCGGTCAGGTCCTCGTCCATCATCTTCTGTTTGTCGTCCTCGAGACCCTCGATGGCGTACGGGTCCCAGTGGCGATAGACGGCGTTCTCGAAATACCCCTGTGCGAACGAATCGCGGTCGAGCCGCATCGTGCGGCTGGTGTCCTCTACCTGCGTCATGGTACGACAACACGTACGCCCGGTACCGTTCTATAAATACCGCCGAATACTTCTGGTAATTTAAATAGTGGTGGCGACGAACGATTCGCGTCGGCCCGCAAACCCGATGAACGCAACCGTAAATATGGAGAGTCCGCAAACGAGCGTGTGGACGAGACCATCGACTGGTTGCGCGACCGGCCGTACTACGAGGGGCAGGTCCGCCACCACGAGACGGTTCCGGGTCGCGAGGCGCGTTTCGCCGACCTCGATCTCGAATCCAGGCTCGACGGCGTGCTCCGCGACCGCGGGATCGACCGGCTCTACGGCCATCAGGCGGCAGCCATCGAGGCCGTCCGGGACGGGCAAAACGTCGTGCTCGCCACCGAGACGGCGAGCGGGAAGAGTCTCGCTTACACCGTCCCCGCCTTCGAGCGAGCGCTCGACCACACTGGCTGTACGCTGTACGTCGCCCCGCAGGTCGCGCTCATCAACGACCAGACTGACACTCTCCAGGACCTCGCTCACGGTCTCGGGTTCGGGAGCCGAGTCTCGGTCGCTCAGTACACCGGTCGCCAGTCGAAATCGGAGAAGCGGAAGATTCGGGACCAGCAACCGACCGTCCTCCTGACGACGCCGGACATGCTCCACTACGGCATCCTCCCGCACGCCCACCGGCTCTGGGACTGGTTTTTCGAGCGGCTGGAGACCGTCGTCGTCGACGAGGTCCACGAGTACCGCGGCGTCTTCGGCAGCCAGGTGTCGCTCGTCTGCCGGCGGCTCAACCGCGTCTGCGAACGGTTCGAGTCGAGCCCGGAGTACGTCTGCTGTTCCGCGACGATCGGCAACCCCGTCGAGCACGCGGCGACTGTCACCGGCCGCCCCGAGGACTCCTTCGCCGCGGTCACCGACGACGAGAGCGCGACGGGGCCGACCCACTGGCTGTTGTGGAACCCGCCGGAATACGCCGATGGCGGCGGCTGGGGCAGCGGCCGTCGCAAGTCCAGTCACACCGAGACGAAGCGGCTCTTCGTCGACCTCGTCTCGCGCGGCTTCCAGACCGTGGTCTTCACGAGTTCGCGCCAGACCGCGGAACGCTACGCGACCGACAGCGCCGACGAACTGCGCCGGCGCGGGGACCGCGAGGCCGCCGAGGGCGTCACCGCCTATCAGGCCGCCCTGACCAGCGAGCGCCGGGAAACCGTCGAGCAGGGCCTGTCCTCGGGCGAGATTCGCGGCGTCTGGAGCACGAACGCACTCGAACTCGGCGTCGACATCGGCGGGCTCGATGTCGTTGTGCTCGACGGCTACCCGGGTACGCGCATGGCGGCCCACCAGCAGGCCGGGCGCGCCGGCCGCGGCACCGACCCCAGCCTCGTGGTGATGGTCGGCGGCGAGGACCAGCTCGACCAGTACTTCATGACCAACCCCGACGAGTTCTTCCAGGGGGACCCGGAGCGCGCCATCTCGAACCCGGAAAACGAGACGCTGATGCCCGGGCACGTGTGCTCGGCCGCCCGCGAGACGTGGCTCAAACCCGACGACGACCGCCACTTCGGCGAGCGGTTCCCGGACCTCGTTGCGGACCTCACGGCGTCTGGCGACCTCGACCGCCGGGAGACCGACGCCGGTATCCGGTGGATCTACGACGGCGACGGGAGCCCTCAACACGAGATGAACCTCCGGAGTATCGACGACCGGCAGATACGGCTCCGGGACCGCGCCAGCGGTGAGACGATCGCGAAACTCCCCTTCGGCGACGCGCTCCGGGACGCCCATCCCGGCGCGATCTACCACCATCAGGGGCGCAGTTACGAGGTGACCGACCTCGATCTGGACCACGACATCGCCGAACTCTCCCGGACGCGTGCGGAATTCTACACGCAGGTCCTGCACGACAAGACGATCACCGTCGAGCGCGACCGCGAGGAGCGGCCGATGCCGGGCTGTGCGGACAGCACGCTCAGGTTCGCGGACGTGACCATGCGCAAACAGATCACGGGCTACGAGCGACGGGATTCCTCGTCGGGCGAACCCACTGGCCAGTTCGCGCTGGATCTGCCCGAGACCACGCTGGAGACCACCGCCCTGTACTTCACCGTCCCCGAGGCCGTCGAGGCGGAGATGCGAGCGCGCGACGGGGAGTTCGACGGCGGCATCCACGCGGCCGAACACGCCATGATCGCGATGATGCCCGTCGAGTTGCTCTGTGACCGCCGGGACATCGGCGGGCTCTCGACGCCGTTGCATCCCCACACCGACCAGTCGACGATCTTCATCTACGACGGCTACCCCGGCGGGGTCGGGCTGACCGAACGCGCATACACGGACATCGCGTCCCTCGTGGACACGACCAGGAAGATGGTCGATTCCTGTCCCTGTGCGGACGGCTGTCCGGCCTGCGTCCAGTCGCCCCATTGTGGCAACGCGAACGACCCGCTGGACAAGGACCTGGCACTGTATCTGCTCGACGCGTTGGCCGTCGACGAGTGACCGCGGGGAGGTCCCGCGGCACCCGGAATTAAATCGGTCGCCTGTGAAGAGCCCCCATGGCGACGGTGGGTATCGTCGGTGGCGGCATCGCAGGGACAGCAGCAGCCTACGGCCTCCGGGACTCGTCGGTCGACGCCGTCCTGTTCGAGGCCGGCGAGGCGCTGGGCGGTCGGATGGTCACGCGCGAACGCGACGGCTGTGTCTACGACTACGGCGCGAACTTCATCAAGGGAGCCGACGACCGCTTCCGGACGGTGTTGGCGGAGGCGGTCGGTGAGGACCTCGATACCGTCGAGGGCACTATCAGGGTCTTCGATTCCGAGGGAACCATCAGCGCCGGCCGGAACGACCAGGCACCGAAGTACACTACGCGAGACGGCGTGCGGGGCATCGCGGCGGCGTTCGCCCGGGAGAGCGGAGCGACCATCGCGACCGACACCAGGGTCGGCCATCTCGACCGCCACGTCGGCGGGTGGACGCTGAGCACGGCCGGCGGTCGGGAGGAGACGGTCGACGGGCTGATCCTCGCACTGCCGGCCAGCGAGACGACGAGCCTGCTGGCCGACGCCGACTGGGGTCAGCAGTTGCGCGACGACCTGATGGTCGCCGCCGAGCGCGTCCCCTACCGGCCCGTCGACAGCGTCGTCTGTCACTACCCGTTCGAACTCGACCGCCCGTTCTACGCGCTCGTCTCCGAGGACGACGGCCACCAGGTGGGCTGGCTCTCCCGCGAGGAGTGCAAGCCCGGACACGTCCCCGACGGCGAGAGCCTCCTCGTCGTCCAGTTGAACCCCGACTGGACTCGACAGCACCCGAACGCCGAGACGGAAACGGTCGAGACGGTGGCTCGTGAGGGCGCCAGCGACCTGCTGGACGACGAGCGCCTGCTCGACCCGGACTGGACCGACCACGCGCGGTGGGCGTCGGCGGTCCCGAACCACGGCATCGACCCGGGACTCGTCGAGCGACCGCTCTCCTACGACCTGGCGCTGGCGGGCGACTGGGTGGCTGGAACGGGTCGGACCTACGCGGCGCTCCAGACCGGGTTGGAAGCCGCGGACAAAATCGAGAATCGCGTGCTGGCGTGACTCAGTCCGCGGGTTCGGGGCCGGTGTCGACGACGGGATTGGGCTCGCGCACCTCGGCATCAGTGAGATAACACTGCGGGTCGGGGGCGAACGGGTCGCCGTGGACCGACAGCGCGCGGAGTCGGGAGCCGCCGCGACAGATGTCCTGGTACTTGCAGTCTGCACATTTGCCGGTGAGGTGGGCCTCCCGGTTCCGGAGCGCCCCCAGCAGCGGGTTCGAGTCGTCCTCCCACATGGCCGAGAACGGCCGGTCCCGGACGTTCCCCAGCGAGTACCCCTGCCAGAACTGCGTGAGGTGGACGTTGCCCTGGTAGTCGACGTCGGCGACGCGCTCGCCGGTCGGGTCGCCGCCGTTGGCCTGGAGGTACCGGTACACCCGCTCGGCGGTCTCCTCGCCGAGGTGTTCGCGGGCGTACTCGACCATGTAGGCCGCGTCGGCGTAGTTGCCGACCAGCAGCGTCTCGATCTCCTCGCCCCGGTCGTGGTACTCCCGTGTCATGTCACAGACCGTTTCGATGGCCTCGCGGCGTTCCCCGGGCGTGAGGTCCACGTCCTGGATCTCGTTGCCGCGGCCGCCGTAATCGAGGTGGTAGAAACAGAAGCGGTCGAGTCCCTCCTCGTGGAGCATCGAGACGATCGACTCCAGGTCGTCGGCATTGTGTTTCGTGATGGTGTACCGGAGGCCGGTCTTCAGCCCGGCGTCGAGACAGGCGTTGATGCCGCGGAGCGCGGCGTCGAACGCACCCTCCTGGCCGCGGAACTCGTCGTTGGCTTCCGGGAGCCCGTCGACGGAGATGCCGGCGTACTTGAGCCCGGCTTCCTTGAGTTCGTGGGCGATGTCCTCGGTGATGAGCGTCCCGTTCGTCGAGAGCACCGGACGAATGCCCTGTTCGGTCGCGTAGGCGATCAGTTCCGTCAGGTCGTCCCTGACGAGTGGCTCGCCGCCCGAGAACAGGACGACGGGCACGCCGTAGTCTGCCAGATCGTCGAGCATTCGTTTCCCCTCGGCCGTCGAGAGTTCGCCGGGGGCACACTCGGTGTCGGCGGCGGCGTAGCAGTGGTCACAATAGAGGTTACACTGCTTGGTGAGGTTCCAGACGACCACGGGGCGGCGCTGCTTTTCCTCGGTGATCTGGGGTTTGCCCGACTCGTCGGCGGCGTCGTACCGGAGCCCGTCGCCCTCGGCGTCGAGATCACAGAGGAGTTTGCTGACCGAGATCATCGTGAGTCCTCGCTGGGCGAGAAGCGTTCCACCTCGTCGGCGGGACAGAGCCAGACGTCGTCGACGCTCCACCCGAGAAGGTTCCTGGCCTGTTCGCGAGCGACGTCGGCCGTCGGTGCGGACACGCTGCCGGCGTGTCGCGGCGGCCCTTCGTCGTCGCTTACGAACAGTTCCCATTCGCGGCCGGTCGTCGCTCGGACCGTTTTCGGTCCGGTCGAACTGGCACGCTCAGCCATACGCATATGTTCGGCAATTCCCTATATATCCCTCTCTAGGATTCCCAATACCTGGGAATAGAATCAGAGTATTTACCCCTCGTCATCCCTGAGCCCAACTGTGGTGAACAAGTGATGGATCGACGAGACTTCGTTCGAGGCGTTGGTGTATTGACAATTTCTGGTGGACTGGCGGGTTGTTCCGGTAACGGTGGCGACGACGGAAGCGGTAATGGCACCGACGGCGACAGTGGCGGCGACGGGAACACCGTCGCGGTCGGACCGGACGGGCAACTCGTGTTCGAGCCCGAGGAAATCACCGTCGAGACCGGTGAGACCGTCACCTGGGAGTTCGAGAGCGCATCGCACAACGTCTCGGCGTGGCCCAGCCACAGCGAAGAGGTCTCCATTCCGGACGGCGCCGAAGGGTTCGGGACGATGGAAGAGGACGGGGACCCGATGGCGACGGTCGGCCAGGGCGAGACCTTCGAGCACACGTTCGAGACGGCAGGGGAGTACACGTACGTTTGCGTCCCGCACGTCGCCTCGGGCATGGTCGGGACCGTCATCGTCGAGTAGCGACGACCGCAGTCATATTCGTTTTTTCGCCGGTTTCAGACGCCGTAGCTGCGGGACTTCGAGCCGGTTCGATCCCGGCCGGGTCGACGGCGTGCCGTCAGCTGAGGACCAGCACGAACCCGGTCAGGAACATCAGTACGGCGAGGCCGGCCAGGACGAGCAAGAGGAGTTCCTTCTCGGTCATCGCTCGCGAGTAGGAAGTGAAACGGTTAATCACCTTCGTCTCGAAGCCAGCGTAATGTCAGCGGCCGATACCACCGAAGGGAGTCGCGTGGTCCTGTTCGTCTTCACCGTCGTCGTCGCAGTCGCGGGCGTGATGGGGACGATCCTCGGGGCCATCCGGCCGGAGGACCTAGATCCAGTCCTGTTCGGCGTGATCCAACTGCCGCCAACGCCGCTGGGGGTCGCCCTGTTCGGGATGATCACCGTCGGCGTCGGACTCGGGGCGTTCGTGGCCGCCGTCGTGTACATCTCCCGCCGCTACGACGACGCCTCGCCGAAGTAACTACCCCTGCCCGACCATCCGGTCTTCGTCCTCCCACTCTTCTTCCCGGAGTTCGTACTTCTGAATCTTCCCGGTCGAGGTCGTGGGCAGTTCCTCGACGAACTCGAACCGGCGGACGACCTTGTAGCCCGCCAGCCGATCCTGACAGAACTCCTTTAGCTCCTCCTTCGTAACGCCGGGGTTCTCCGGGTCGCCGTTGTCGGGAACGACGAACGCCTTGGGCGTCTCGCCCCACTCCTCGCTGGGCGCGGGGATGACGGCGGCCGAACCGACGGCGTCGTGCTCGAAGAGGGTGTCCTCCAGTTCGATCGAGGAGATGTTCTCCCCGCCGGAGATGATGATGTCCTTCTTGCGGTCCTGGATGGCGATCATCCCGTTCTCGTCGACCGTCGCGAGGTCGCCCATGTGGTAGTACCCCTCGACGCGGTCGGAGAAGGCCTCCTCGGTCTGTTCGGGCTTGTTCCAGTACTTGTCCATCACCTGGTTGCCCCGGACGACGATCTCGCCGATCGTCGCGTCGTCGCGGGGGACGTCGTTCCCGTCGTCGTCGACGACGCGGACGTCGGTGCCGAGATAGCCCAGTCCCTGACGCTTCTTGATCTTGAATCGGGCGCTGTTGTCGTCGCTGAACAGCCGTTTGGCGTCGGACGTCGTGATGAGCGGGCCAGTCTCGGTCGCGCCGTAGACGTGTTTCAGGTACCAGCCGAACTCGTCTTCGACTTTGCGAATCGTCGCCTCCGGCGGGGCGCTCCCGGCAGTGGCGATGCGCACGTCGTTCTCGCCGCTGACCGGGACGTCGCCGTCTTGGTCGTCGTAGTAGTCGCTGAGCATGTTCAGGACCGTCGGCGCACCGCACATGTAGGAGACGTCCTCCTCGGCGACGGTGTCGAAGATCCACTCGGCGTCGACGCCACGCGTACAGACGTGTTTGGCACCCATACCCGTGATGGCGTAGATGTGGCCCCAGCC
This sequence comes from Halorientalis salina, assembly GCF_005049285.1. GTDB lineage: Archaea > Halobacteriota > Halobacteria > Halobacteriales > Haloarculaceae > Halorientalis > Halorientalis salina. The sequence continues at coordinate 97,066 of NZ_SOSC01000008.1, forward strand.
GTTGACGTGGAACATCGGCAGCGTCCACAGGTAGACGTCGTCGTCGGTGATCTCCTGGTGGACGGTGATGAGGTAGGCGTGGATGGTCTCCGTGCGGTGGGTGCGACAGACGCCCTTGGGATCGCCGGTCGTCCCCGACGTGTAGTTGATGGTGACGAGGTCGTCCTCGTCCATCTCGGGGCGGTCGTAGTCGGTGCCGGCCGCCTCGATGACCTCGTCGAAGGATTCCCAGTCGCCCTCGACGGCGTCGGTATCGTTCGTGATGAACGTCTCAGTTGGGACTTCGTCTCGGACGGCCTCGATGCGGTCGGCGTACTCGTGGTCGGCGAAGATGGCGTCGACCTCGGCGTCGTCGAGGATGTACGCGAAGTCGTCGGGCGTCAGCCGATAGTTCAGCGGCGTGTGAACGGCACCCGCCTGCATGCTCCCGTAGGCCGCTTCCAGGTGATAGTGCGTGTTCGGGTCCAGTACCGCCACGCGGTCGCCGGCCTCGATGCCGCGTTGCTGGAGTGCCGCCGAGAACCGGTCGGCGCGCTCCCCGAGTTCGTCGTACGAAAACCGTTCTCCCGTGGTCGCCACGACGGCCTCCTCGTCCCCGTAGTAGTTCCGGGCGCGGTCCAGGAAGTCCGTCACTAACAGTGGTTTCTCCATCGCAACTCGAACAAACGGTAATGAATTAAAAAGTGGTTTCCGTTTCTTCCCAGGAGGTGGGACCGGAACTCACAATATAAAAGAAGCGGCCGTCAATTCTGCCGTTGTCTCCCTTTCTACCAGCCTGTTTATATAATCATACAGCTGTATGATTGTTAACACAATGGCCGATTTTCACTCGACGGGTGGAAAACGCCTAAGACGAAGATGGTCCAAGTATCGATGATGTATACGATTCTGTTACCTATCGGCGACGAAGAATCACTGGCCGATGCACAGGCGGAGTTCGTCACGGCGTACCCGACGGGGGACAAGTCCGAGGTGGAAGTGGTTGCCACGCACGTGCTTCGGGGTGTGGAACTCGATGCCCCCGAAGCGATGCGGAAACCCGGCCGGGTCGGCACTGTTCGTCGTGCCGTCGAGAAACTGGAGGACAGCGGCTTTTCGGTCTCGGTTAAGGAAGCGGGATCGCCGCCCGCCGAGGGAATCATCGAACTGGCCAAAGAGATAGACGCCGACCACATCGTCATGGGCGGGCACAAACGCAGCCCGGCCGGGAAAGCGATCTTCGGAAGCGTCACCCAGTCGGTCATCCTGGACACGGACGTTCCGGTCACCGTCACCGGTGGCAGCGAAGACTGAACGCCGCGGCACGCGGTCTCGGCTGCAAAACGAAGATCGGCCCGAGTTGCTCAGGCCAGTCCGGCCGTCTCCTGGTAACTCCCGTAGTGGTCTTCGAAGACACCCATGATCTCGCCCATCGTCGCGTAGGTCTTGACGGCCTCGACGATCGAGGGCATCACGTTCTCGTCGCGCTCGATGGCGTCCCGGACCGATTCCAGCGCGTCCGCGACCGCCTCGTCGTCGCGGTCGGCCTTGACCTCGGCCAGGCGCTCGCGCTGGCGCTCTTGCACGTCCTCGTCGACTTTGAGCACGTCCGGTTGCGTGTCCTCCGCGATGCTGTAGGCGTTGACGCCGACCACGACCTCCTCGCCCTCGTCGACGCGTTCCTGGTACTCGTAGGCCGAGTCCTGGATCTCGCGGTGGAAATACCCCTGCTGGATTCCGGACAGTACACCGTCCCGAACGGAGCCCTCGCCCATCTCCTTGATCTCCTCGATGTACGCCATCGTCTGTTCCTCGACCTCGTCTGTGAGGGATTCGATGGCGAACGAGCCGCCCATCGGGTCGACGATGTCGGCCGCGCCGGACTCCTCGGCGATGATCTGCTGGGTCCGCAGCGCGACCCGGACGGCCTCCTCGCTGGGCAGGGCCAGGGCCTCGTCGAAGCTGTTGGTGTGGAGGCTCTGCGTGCCGCCCATCACGCCGGCGAGCGCCTGGATGGTGACGCGGACGATGTTGTTCAGGGGTTGCTGGGCGGTCAGGGACTGGCCGGCGGTCTGGGTGTGGAACTTCAGCTGCTTGGACGCGGGGTCCTCGGCGTCGTACCACTCGTCCATGAGCCGCGCGTAGATGCGCCGCCCCGCCCGGAACTTCGCGATTTCCTCGAAGATGGAGTTGTGCGAATTGAAGAAAAAGGACAGCTGGGGACCGAACTCGTCGATATCGAGCCCGCGGTCGAGACAGTCCTCGACGTACGCGAACCCGTCCGCGAGCGTGAAGGCGAGTTCTTGGACCGCCGTCGAGCCGGCCTCCCGGATGTGGTACCCCGAAATCGAGACGGGCTTGAACTTCGGCGTCTCCGCGACGGCGAATTCGATGACGTCGGTGACGACGCCGAGCGAGGGCTCCGGCGGGACGACCCACTCTTTCTGAGCGATGAACTCCTTGAGCATGTCGTTCTGGAGGGTCCCCCGGATCTCCTCGCGCGGAACGCCCTGCTGGTCGGCCAGCGCGATGTACATCGCGTAGATGACCGGCGCGCTCGGGTTGATCGTAAAGGAAGTCGAGACCTCCCCCAGATCGATGCCCTCGAAGAGGATCTCCATGTCCCGCAGCGTGTCGACCGCGACGCCTTCCTTGCCGACCTCCCCGTCGCTCATCCTGTCGTCGCTGTCCAGTCCCATCAGGCTCGGCATGTCGAAGGCGGTCGAGAGCCCGGTCTGGCCCTCGTCGATGAGGTAGTGGAACCGCTCGTTGGTCTCGCTGGCGGTCCCGAAGCCGGCGAACTGCCGCATCGTCCAGCTCCGGCCGCGGTACATCGTCGGATAGACGCCGCGCGTGAACGGTTCCTCGCCGGGGAACCCCAGGTCGTCCTCGTAGTCCAGGTCGGCCACGTCCTCGGGCGTGTACAGCCGCTCGGTCTCCATGTTCGAGACGGTCCCGAAGCTGTCTCGGCGCTCGCCGTGGGCGTCGAGTACCGGGTCGAGCGTGTCCGCTTCCCAGTCCTCGCGGGCCTCGCGGATGGCCGCGAGGTCGTCCTCGTCGTACATGCCAACTGTTTACACGGGGCGCGCGCTTAATCCTTCGGCCGCGAAAAGGAGGGCGGCGGTTCGAGCGGAACGCGGTCGGGCTACGACGACCCCGAGACGCGCTCGGCGCGGGGTCGCGGTCGGTGACCGGATCGCTCGTGGAACTCACCCGTCGCGTTCTCGATGTCCTCGACCTCGACCGTCACGGTCGTTCCTTCGGGCACCGTGTAGGGGACGCCGTTCTCGTCGACGACCCAGTCCAGCCGGAACGAGACCGTGTTGGTCGCGTCCGACTCGGGGTCGAGCGTCGAGTTGTCGGCGCTGACCGAGAGCGACCCGACGACGACGGTACCGTTGGCCGTGTTCCCGCCGAACGCCTGTGCGTCCGCGTCGGACTCGTGGTCCGACCAACCGGAACTGGCCTGTGCGGACGTGCCGTTGATGTTCAGATCCACTGAGAGCTGTACTGCCGGCGGCCCGGACCGGTTGGCGCTCATCGACATCGCGGCGATCCCATCTGTCGCGTTCTCGACGGTCACGTTCGTCGCGGCGTCCCCACCGACCGGGACTGCGAGCGTCTCGTTGCGCAGCGACACCGAGAGGGGACGGGACGTCTCGGAACCGACGACGAGCCGGTGCTCCATCGACGCACCGGCGTGACCGGTGTCGGTCCCGCGGATCGAGACGTCGTAGAGGCCCGCTTCGACCGACGCAACGTCGATCGTGACGTTCTCCTGCCCGTCGGCCGGCAACCGAGCGACGGGGGTTCCACGGACCCGCTCGATGCTGACGGACTCGTTGGGGAACATCCCCCGTAGCGTCTCGGCATCGACCTGGCCGCCGCGGAACCGATCGGCACTGACGTACAGCGCGTAGTCCGAGCGCTCGGAGTCGACGGTGATAGCGGCCGTCGACTCGCCGTCGGCCCGGTCGACGTACGTCCCGTCCGAGTCTCGGGTGTAGAGGTCCTGACTCGCGACCTCGAACGTGGCACTGTCCCGGTCGGTTTCCGCCAGCGCCCAGCCGCTCGTCACGTCGAGCGGCTCGCCGTCGGTCGTCCGGAGGTAGTAGGTACCCCTCGACAGCGTCGTCGAGTCGACGACGGCCCGACCGTCCGCGTCGAGTTCGAGTCGTCGGACCACCCGGGACTCGAAGTCGTCGTATTCGCCGGGCACTGCGACGAGTTCGAGCGTCTCACCCGCTGCCTTCGGGCGAACGACGCTGAGTTGCTGCCCGCGGTAGTGCGTTCGCGACGAGGTGATCGGTTCGACCGCTCCGCGGTCGTGGCTGGGAGACGCATCGGGAAGCGCAACCGTCCGGACGACGCTCGTCACGTTCCGACCCGGGTATCCAGTCATCCCGGCGACCGTGACGGTTCGGTTCGGTCCCGGCACCGCGACGGTCTGTATCAGCCCGGGGATGGACTCGGTGTAGCGCTCGCTACCGTTCGCACCGACGCCGACGAGATAGCCCGACGAGTCCGTGGTCGTACCCGTCTGGCTGCTCCCGACGAGCGTGATGCCGTCACCGTCGGGGAACGCGCTCTGTACCCGCACGGAGTTGCTTCCAGGGTACACTCGACTCCACCGCGGGACGCCGTCCGTGCCGACGCTTGCCACCCACGGCTGGCCGCTCCCGAAGTCGGCCGCGTAGGTCCCGGCGAGGACGATCCCGTCTTCGGTCGGCCGCGATCCGACCAGGTTCTGCACGTCGATCCGGTCGTAGGTCCGGTTGTCGACGATCCGGCCCTCGTCGTCGGTCCGGAGGATCCAGGGGTGGTCGAACCCGACGATCCCCGTGAGGAGGTAGCCGTCGTCAGTGGTCTCCAGCCGTCCCGGCGACGCGTCGACGCCGTACGTGCGGTTCCAGCGCAGGTCGCCGTCCGCCCCGAACTGGAGCAGGGAGGCGTTCCGGCCGGTCGCGTCGGTCACCGCGAGCGCCGGCCCCGTCTCGCTAACGGCCAGCGTGTCGCGACCGCCGACGAGCCCGCTGGCGTTTACCGACCGCCGCCAGGAGATCTCGCCCGCGTCCGTGGTACGGACGAGCCACATGCTGTAGCTCCCAGATCCGGGTTGGCTGAAATTCGACGCGTACTGGAGGGCGTAGATACCGTCGTCGGGCCCGCGTTCGACCGCCACGATGCCGGTTCGGTTCGACGTGTTGTAGTGTCGGGTCCACGCCGTCGACCCGTCCGCGGCGAGTTTCGTCAGCGTCGCGTTCCCGCGCTCGAACCCGGACGTGCCGCCGAGCAACAGGCCACAGTCGTCCGTCCCGGTGGCCGTGACGACCACTGTCCCGTCGAGCGTGCGATTGATACCATCGTCAGTGGACTGCCCCGACGATGTGAACGTTGCGTCCGTCGCACTGGCTGTCACGGGCGTCGCCAGCATGACGACACCGAGGAGGGCGACAGCAAGTGCTATACCGACTGTGCGCTGTCTGCGGGGACACATCGTTCCGGCAGTTTCGTTTCAATCAAAAATAATCTTTCGAGAACACATCGGGCAACCTGATACCGTGTGACACAGTACAACCACCATCGGGGCCTCGGATGCGTCCTGGAAGTGGTTCCTCAAACTCCTACCGGTTCGACAGGCTCCGGTCGATGGGTCCGGCGGGCACCTCGATCACTTTCGCACTCAATTTCGCCCCTACCTCTTAGTAGACGCAATCCCCAGAGACGCCCTACAGGATGGACCTCTCCCAGTCGATTCTCGTTGTGGCCTACGTGGCCTCCGGACTGCTCCCGTTGGTCCTCCTCTATCCCGTCTCCCGGAACAGGGGGAATCCGGGGGCCGTCGGCATGGTGGTCACTATCGTCGGGGTCAGCATCTGGGGATTCGCCAGCGCCGTTCACACGGCAGTAGCCTCGGAGGGTCTCGCGTTCGTCGCCTGGAACGTCCTTCTCCTGGGAGCGAGCCTCTCGATAATCGGGTGGTTCCTCGTTCTGTCGGCCTTTACTGGTCTGGTCACGCCGAGTCGACGGGTGATCGGCGTCCTGGCGCTCGAACCGCTGTTCGTCCAGGTGTTCGCCTGGACCAACTCGGCCCACTATCTCGTCTACGGGCCGGAAACGTCATTTACCGCCGTCTCGAGTATCGTCGCGAACTATCAGCTCGTCTTCTGGATACACGCCGCGGTCGGATACGGACTCAACACGATCGCCGCGCTGCTGGTGCTCAGTGAAGTTCTCAGCACGCGCGGGGTCCGCCGAACGCAGAGTCTCGCCCTGTTCGGGAGCCTCATCCCGCCGACCATCACCAACGCCGTCCACCTCGTCGTCGGGACGCCGTTCGACCTGACGCCCTTCGGCTTCGTCGTGATGGCGTTTATCCTCGGATGGGCGCTCTTTCGCGTCCAGTTGATGGACGTCGTTCCGATCGGCCGGGAACGTGCGGTCGAGAACATGACCGACGCGGCCATCACGGTCGATTCGAAGGGCCGGGTCGTCGACTGCAATCCCGCGGCCCGCGAACTCTTCGGTGTCGGTCGGGACTACGTGGGCATGCCGGGCGAGCAGTTCTTCGCCGCCTTTCCGGAGGCGTTCCAGCGGTTCCGCGATACGACCGAGATCGATACCGAGATCAGCGTCACCCAGAACGGCATCGAGCGCCACTTCGACCTCGAAATCTCACCGATCCACGAACTCGCCGGAAAGCGTGAAGGCCGACTCATCGTCCTCAGAGAGATCACGCTCCTGAAACAACGGGAAGCGGAACTCCGGGAGCGCCAGCAGGACCTCGACCTGTTGCGGCAGGTCCTCTCCCGCGTGCTCCGCCACAACATCCGGAACGATCTCACCGTCGTCAAGGGGTACAACGAACTGTTCGCGGCCGAACTCGACGCCGAACACAGCGCGATGGCCGAAACCGTCCTCTCGAAAGCCGACGACCTCGCCACTATCAGCGAGAAGGCCCGGACCGTCGAGAAACTGATCCAACGGGACCAACAGCCCGTAGCACTGGACCTCACTGCAGTCGTGAGGGACGCCTGTTCGGCGTCGCAGTCTCGGTTTCCGGATGTCGACGTTACGGTCCAGACTCCCGAGGACTGCATCGTCGAGGCGATCCCGTCGATCGAACTCGCCGTCGGAAACCTCGTCGAGAACGCCGCCGAACACAACGACTCGTCGGACCCGACGGTGGCGGTCACGCTCACGGACCGGGACGGCGAGGCGCACCTGAGCGTCAGCGACAACGGGCCGGGAGTGCCGAAACAGGAGCTGCGGCTGCTTGAAAAGGGAGAAGAGACGCCGCTCGAACACGGGAGCGGGCTCGGACTGTGGATCGTCGGGTGGGTGATCCGGAAGTCAGAGGCGTCGATCGGCTACGACGTCGGCGAGGTCGGCACGACCGTGGACGTCCGCATCCCGAAGTGACTGGCCGCCCCGAGCGCGATCACCGGTCGTCCTGGAGACGCTGTGTCGTCTCGACGAGCGGATGGTGGGCGTAGTCGACCTCCTCGATGTCGTCGATTCCGGAGAGGTTCTCCTTCTCGGCGGTTTTGGCCATCCCGAGGTCGACCCGCTCGTCGATGACGATGACGTACGCGTCCATCGCCTCGATGCCGAGTTTGGCGGCGGCTTTCACGCGGTGGTGGCCGTCAGCCAGCAGGAACTGGCCGTCGTTGTCGATGACGACCAGCGGTTCGGCCAGGCCGCGTTCCAGTTCGTACTGCCGTCCCTCCAGTTCGTCTGCGTACACACGGCTCTGCGTGGGAATCAACTCGTCCAGCGGGATCTCTCGTCGGTCCTCGTCGGCCTCGATCCCGTGGATCGTTTCGAGCGTCCGGATGAGTTTGTCCACCTTGCCGGGCGTGGCGCGCTCGATCTGGCTGCGGATCACGTCGGCGTTGCTGATGATGCCGACGAGATTGCCCGCGTCGTCGACGACCGGGAGTCGCTGGATGCCCGCCCGGAGGATGACCCGGGACGCGTCGGTCAGCTTCATGTCCGGATGGGCCACCAGCAGGTCCTGGGTCATGACCTTGAAAATCGGCTCGTGGTCGTCGGCCAGCAGGAGGTCGCGCGCGCTGACGAACCCCTCGACGTGCCGGCCGTCACAGACGGGGAACCCGCTGTGAGTGTCGTCCGAGTCGGCGATGCGACGGGCCACGTCCGCGACCGAATCGTCGGGTGACACCGTCGCGACGTCGCGAGTCATGTAGTCTTTGACGCGCGGTTTCCCGTCCTCGTCCATCAAACCCTCAATCACTCCGCCAGGTAAAAACCCCTTCGCTACCCGTACTACTGACTGCCCCGACTGGGATAGGTCGGGCTGATATTGACGTCGCCCGTCTCCCGACGGGGTCGGGACTCCAGCGCCTCGTAGAACCGTTCGGTGACGAACGTATCCAGGTCCGTCGATGGGGAGTCGTCGACCGGCGGTTCGTCGTCCGTCTCTCCGATCGGTGCGTCCGGATCGGTAGCGAGTGTCGTCTGGGCGACCGGGATCTGTGCGCCGGCCATGTCCGCGTGGCCCCCGGCGCTCCCGATCTGGTCGAACGCGTCCCGGAGCGCCTCGCCGAGGTCGAGGTCGGTTCCGCGAGCGCGACCCGACACGTAGATCACGCCGTCGATGACGCCGAAGACCACCGTCGCGATCACGTCTTCGAGGTCGAGCAACCGGTCGGCGGCCTGTGCGAGCGCGTCCCTGTCGTTGAGTTCGGGCACGCAACTCGTCAGGATCGCGCCGCGTCGCTCGCGGTTGCTGATCGCGCTCGCGACCGTCTCCATCGTGTCGCTACTGATACTCGGGGACTCGATGCGTTCGAGGGTCCCGATGTCGGCGGTCGGAACGATGGACGCCGCCGCCTCGAAATCCGCGATGGAGACCTCGCGGCTGAAGTCCCTGGTATCGACGCGGATCCCGAAGAGGAGCGCCGTCGCGACGGTCTCGTCGAGCGCAATACCGAACTGCTGGAGGTACTGGACGAGGAGCGTGCTCGTTGCCCCGACACTGCTCCGGAGATCGACGAACCGGGCGTCGACTGGGGCCCGGGGCGGGTGATGGTCGATGACGATGTCGATGTCAGTATCGGTCGGTAACTGGTCGTTGACGCCCGGCCGCGAGTGATCGACCAGCGCGAACCCGCCGTACGAGTCGAGGTCCGAGTCGGGGTCGAGTCGGCACAGATCCAGGTCCAGCAGGTTGATGAACGCCCGGTTCTCCTGGTGGGAGATCCGACCGTAGTAACACACTTCGGCGTCGACGCCCAGCGACGTGGCGATCCGTTGTAACGCCACCGCGCTCGCGATGGCGTCGGGATCGGGATTGTCGTGGGTGACGATGGCCAGCGTCTCGTCGATGTCCCAGAACACCTGCCGGAGCTGCCGGATCTGGAGGCCCTCGTCGCCGATGCGGTCCATCAGGAACCCGGCCGTCGCCGTTCCAGGATCGACCACCCGGTCGGCCAGCGAACGCAGGTCTGCCACGACTTCCGCGTCCGGATCCTCGCCGGCGTAAGCAATCACCAGCGCATCCGGAAACGCCTGCCGGACGGCCTGGACGGCTCGCAGGTTCGTCAGCGCGTCCTCGTCGGCGACGAACACCGTTCCGACGTCGCCGGCCTGTTCCCTGAGCGTCCCGACAGCGATGCGTTCGACGTGGGTCGCGGGTACGCCCGCCTCGCGTAACCGCTCGACGCGTCGCTCCTCCTCGTCGATCACGAGCAGTGTCCCCGGATACTCCCCCATCACCTCGACGAGAGCGTGTCCGATAGACCCACACCCAACGACCAGCCGGGTGTCCATGCCCCTTCCTCGCCGCCCGAGGCCAATAAAGGCTAAGAAGCATCATTGACGGGAAAACCGAGACGACAAACCGCAACGGCCGTCCACGGAGCGGACGCGCTACTTCAGCCGTTCCTGGAGGAAGGAGGGATGGGCGGCCGGAACGCCGTCGATGGTGAGGATGTCCTCGTTGATGACGTCGCCGAGCGCGTCCCCGTCGGTCGCGTGGACCTCGGCCATCAACATGTGGTCACCACTGGAGGTGTACAGCGCTTCGACCTCGTCGATGTCCTTTAGCTTCCGAGTCACCTCGACGTACCGTTCGCTCTCGACGTCCAGCCCCACGATGGCGATGGACTTCGAGGAGAGTTTCTTGGGGTCGATGTCGGCCGAATAGCCGACGATGACGCCCTCTTCTTCCAGTTTCTGGATGTACTTCCGAACGGTCGGTTTGGATACGTCCGCCCGTTCGGCGATCTCGGCGTAGGAGGCCTGCGCATCTTCTTCGAGGACCGACAGGATGCGTTCCTCCGTGGACTCGACGGCCATATCAATAGGTTTTGCTTCCGCGAAAAAATACCTTCCGAATGCGAAAACCGGAGTGTTACCCACGGAATCTCGCTTCAGTGTCGCTGTAACCGGCCGTCGGATGGTTCACCGGTGGTAGTGCATCAGGTCGGCAGAGCGCTCCCACTCGGCGTCCTCGTCGAAGTACCGCTCGGCCAACGGGTCGTCGGGCATCTCGCCGACGGCGCGTTTCTCCTCGCCGTAGGACATGCGGTCGTCGTCGCGGTAGAAGCGACCGGTCAGCACCTCGCCCTCGTGCAGTTTGGACTCGACTTCGTACATCATCTTCCCGGCTTCCTCCCGGTCGGTCACGTCGAAGTCGTAGTCGTCGGACTGCTGGACGTCGACGTAGGGGACGTACTGTTTGGCGTCCTTGTTCCAGGTCGGACACTGGGTCAGGAAGTCGATGTGGGCGAAGCCGTCGTGTTCGATGGCTTCGGCGATGATCTCCTTGGCCTGGTTGGGGTTGACCGCCGCCGTCCGGGCGACGTAGGACGCCCCGGCGGTCAGACTCTGCGAGAGCGGGCGAATCGGCTGTTTGGCGCTCCCGTGTGGCTGGGTCTTGGACTTGTGGCCCTTGGGACTGGTCGGGGAGGTCTGGCCCTTTGTCAGCCCGAAGATCTCGTTGTTGAACACGATGTAGGTCATGTCGTGGTTCTCGCGGGCCGTGTGGATGAAGTGGTTCCCGCCGATGCCGTAGCCGTCGCCGTCACCGCCGGCCGCGATGACTTCCAGTCCGGGGTTGGCCAGTTTGGCGGCGCGGGCGACCGGCAGCGACCGGCCGTGGATGGTGTGGAACCCGTAGCTCTCGAAGTAGCTGTTGAGCTTGCCCGAACAGCCGATCCCGGTCACGAGCAGCGTCTCGTCTGGGGTCCGGCCCACCTCGGGCATGGCCTGTTTCAGCGCCTTCAGGACGCCGAAGTCGCCACAGCCCGGGCACCACGTCGGTTGCGGTTCGATACCGGGCGTGAACTCGTCGCGGTCGATCTCCCGTTCCTCGTCGATTGCACTGAATGCACTCATTGTTAGTCACCTGCTGCTGGGACGAATTTCGTTCCCTCGGGGACGTCCGGTGCCCCGTCGACGGTCCGCTCGAACCCCTCGACGACCTCGTAGGGCTCGAAGGGTTCGCCATTGTATTTCAGGAAACTGTTGAGTTTCGGGCCGAACCGGCCCAGTTCCTTCTGGGTCAGCCCGCGGAACTGCGCGGTCGCGTTCATCTCGACGACCAGACACTCCTCGACGGATTCGATGAACTCGGTGACCTCCGCTTCTGGGTAGGGCATCAGGTCGCTCACGCCCAGTGCCTTCACCGAGTGGCCGGCGTCGTTGAGCCGGTCGACGGCCTCGAAGACGGTGTCCTGGTGGCTGCCCCAGACCATGATGCCGTACTCGGCCGTGTCGGGGCCGTAGTAGGTCTGGTGTGAGTCGTCGGCCCCGTCGAGTTCCTCCCGGATCGTATCGAGTTTGCCGAGGCGACGGTCCATCTGGCGGACCCGGTTCTCGGTGTCCTCGCTGATGTGACCTTCCGGCGAGTGTTCGTTCCCCGTCGCGAGGAAGCGTCCGCCCTTCTGGCCGGGCACGGAGCGGGGACTGACGCCGTTCTCGTCGCCCTCGCCGAACCGCTGGAACTTCCCGGAGGCGTGGTGTGCGGCCTCGGCGATCTCCTCCTCGGTCATGGTCGTGCCGGGGTCGGCGTTGGGCTCCCGGTCGAAGAAGGACTCGTCGACGTTGCGCAGTTCGCCCTGGAGTTTCTGGTCGTACACCAGGATCGACGGGATCTGGTACTCGTAGGCGATGCGGAACGCCGCCCGGATCTGGTCGTAACACTCCCGGATGTTCCCGGGGGCGAAGACGACCCGCGTGGAGTCGCCCTGACTCGTATAGAGGACGTGTTCCAGGTCGGCCTGTTCGGGTTTGGTCGGCATCCCGGTCGAGGGACCGGCACGCATCGCCTCGATGAGGACGAGCGGCGTCTCGGTCATCTCCGCGAGTCCGAGCGGTTCGGACATCAGCGCGAAGCCACCGCCGGAGGAGCCGGACATGGCCTTGACGCCGGTGTGGGACGCGCCGATGGCCAGCGCCGCGGCGGCGATCTCGTCTTCGACCTGCTCGGAGATCCCGCCGATATCCGGCAGGTGCTGGGACATGATGGTGAACACGTCCGTCCAGGGCGTCATCGGATAGCCGGCGATGAACCGACAGCCCTCGTCGATGGCCCCGTAGGCGATGGCGTTCGATCCCGACAGCAGGACCTGCTGTTCGTCGTGTTCGCCTGTAGGCGCGCGCAGGTCGTGGGTGAACTCGTAGTTGTCTTTGACGTCCTCGTAGGCCTCTTCGAGGATCTGGAGGTTGGCCTCCAGCACGTCGCCGGACATGGCGTCTTCCATCAGGTCCTCGATGTGCGTGATGTCCATGTCCAGCAGGGCCGCCGTCGCGCCGACGCCGGCGGTGTTGCGCATGACTTCGCGGCCGTGTTCGCGTGCCAGGCCCCGGAGATCGAGGGGGTACACGTGCCAGTCGTTCTCCTCGGCGCGTTCGTTCAGGTTCGCGACGTCATCGCCCTCCAACAGTCCCTCGTCGTAGACGATAACCCCGCCCTCGTTCAGTTCGTCCAGGTTCTCCGTGAGGGGCTTTACCTCCTCGTCCCCGTAGAAGGCGTCCTCCGAGGGGTTGCGGGCGAAGCTGTCACCGAGTGCCAGCAGGAAGTTGAACCCGTCACCGCGCGAACGGACTGGCTCGGAGTCCGCGCGGACCTCGACGTACGTGTGCCCGCCGCGGATCCGCGACGGATAGTGTCGGTGTGTGAATACGTTTAAACCGGCTCGCATCAGGGCTTTCGCGAAGTTCTGACTCGTCGAATCGATTCCGTCCCCGGAACCGCCCGCGATTCGCCACATCAATTCCGTGTCTGTCATGATAAATCATCGGCCGCGGTCGGCCGTCGTATACGGAAAACGGTTCGCCGTGGTCAAAGAGTTTGCGACCCGTTAGCACGAATTAATAATGACAGTTTACGGAAACGAGCAGGGACGTTCGTGAACAACTGGTCGGTAGTTGGGGCGTTTCCATAGGTGGATCGACGGTGCCGCACAAACCCTAAGAGGCGTGGCTGCGGAGCTAGACGGGAGGCGCATGTCCCTTTCGGAACTCATCGCCGGCGTCGAGAATCACGAAAAGACGCTGACGGTGTTCAACGCGGACGAATCGGTGACGGCCGAGTTGCGCGACCAGTTCGCCGACCGGAACGTGACCGTCGAAAGCGAGTCGACGCCGAGCGGCAAGCCCGGCGAGTTCGTCACGATCAGCGAGGACGGCGAGGTACTGACTGCGACCAGCATCGCCGATCTCAAGTCGATGCTCGCGGACGAAGACGCGGCCATCGGCCTCTCGGAGAGTCCGTATCGGTCCCTGTTGGAATACCTGGACGAGACGATGTTCACGTCCTGGAGCATCGATCAGATGGTCGCGGCCTCCCGGGAGATCGAGGACCGGGCCTGGCGGGTCGGCGAGGGTGAAATCCACGCGGGGTTTCAGTACCTCTCGACGCTCCGGGGAGAGCTCCCGGTCTACGAGCGGCTGGGCTCGAAACGCCTCGACGTCCACGCCTACGCCGTCCCCGACGAGGACCCGCCAAAGAACCGCGGCTTCACGCTCCACATCGAGCGAGCCGAAGAGATCGAACGGTCCTGGTTCGTCGTCTTCGACGGCGGGGAGTCTGCGATGGCCCGGGCACCCGACGACGGCGAGGCAGAGAGCCATCCGGGCCGTTCAGGCGGGCACCGATCGGACACCGGTGATCGGAACGCGGCCGACGACAACAAGTGTGCGCTGCTGGCCGAGGAGCGCGCGCCCCGCGAGTTCTACGGCTTCTGGACGTACGACCCCGATACCGTCGACTGGATCCTCGACTACCTAGACTCGACGTACGGCGTCGTCGAGCAGTGACCTCGGCCCATACTAACCTGTTTGGCCCCACCTTTGTCCGGATAGCGAGAGATGTGGATCGTAATGAATTCGAAGCGACTGCTGGCCGGGGCCTCGGTCGCCCTGACCGGTCTCGGAATCTTGCTCCCGACAGTCGGTGTGTTAGCCGGTGGCAGCGTCGGTCTCGTCGGCGGGATCATCGCCGGCTTCGGTACCGTCCTCGGGATCGCCTTGCTGGCGGGCGGTGGCTGGCTCGCCCAGTCGGATATCGACGGGAATCACGCGTTGCGCGTGGCCGGCTGGAACCTGCTGGGCATCGTCGCGCTCGGGAGCGTCCTCGTCCTGGTTTCGCTGTTTCCGGGCGCGATGCTCCCGATGTTCGTCCTCGCCGTCATCATGGGCGTCAGCGCCGTCGCGCACGTACTCATCGGTATCAACGACGTCCGACGGATTCGCGTGACGGAACTGGCCACAGAGCGGGAGAAACTCGCGGTGTTGAACCGGCTGACGCGCCACAACCTCCGCAACGACACGCAGGTCCTCCTGAGCCTCGCCGATCTGCTCGAAGCACGCACGGACGACGGAGAACTGGCGTCCCTGGCCGAACGCCTCCAGAACAAATCCGCGGACATCGCCGGAATCGGTAAGAACCTGACGCAGTTCCAGCGGGCGATCGATCACGAGCCGTCCCAGGACCGGCACCTCGACCTCGGCCCGCTCGTCGACGGGGCCGTCGACGACGCCCAGTCGGCGCACCCGGACGCGAGCTTCGACGTCGAGGTACCTGCGGACGCGGCGGTCCGGGCCGACGAACACCTGGCAGTCGCGGTCGAACACCTGCTCGACAACGCCGCCCGGTACGACGAGAGCAACCGTCCCGAAGTCAGCGTGACCGCCAGAGAGAACGGCGGGAGTACCGACCTCTCCGTGGGCGACGACGGGCCGGGGATTCCCGACACCGAGCGGGCGATCATCACCGGCGAGCAGGAGATCACCCAGCTCGAACACGGGAGCGGACTCGGGCTCTGGGTCGTCAAAGCGATCACCGAGTCCTACGGCGGGTCCCTCTCCATCGAGACGCCGGAGTCGGGGGGCACGAACGTGACGCTCTCGATCCCGACCGCCTGATTCGCCGGACTCACCTGCCTACCACTGGCCGTAGATGAGGTTGCGCTGGATGTCGTTGGCTCCCTCGTAGATGACCGGGATGCGAACGTCCCGGTACACCCGTGAGATGCGGTTTTCCGTCAGCACGGACCGACCGCCGTGGAGTTGCATCCCGCGTTCGGCGCACATATTGGCCGTTTCCGTAGATTTGACCTTCGCCTGGGCGGCCCAGAGGCCGGCGTTGTCGTCGTTCTCGACTTTCTCGCAGGCGCGCCAATTGAGCGCGCGAGCGCTCTCGAACTCCATGCGCATGTCCGCCAGCGTGTGCTGGACCGCCTGGAACTCACTGACGTCGCGGCCGAACGCCGACCGGCCGTGAACGAACTCGTAGGCCTCTTCGATGGCCGCGGCGGCCAACCCGAGACCGTGGCCACCGACGACGGTCCGGCCGTGATTGAAGAAGTCCGCGAGCATGTAGAACCCGGCCCCCTCGTTGCCGATGAGGTGATCTTCGGGGATCCGACAGTCTTCGAAGGTGATGTGGGCCTGTTTGGAGGCGCGAAAGCCCATCTTCTCGGGGATGTGTTCGGCCTCGTAGCCGTCGGCGTCCGTGGGCACGACGAACAGCGAGAAGTTGCCGTACCTGTTTTCCTCGTCGTCGCCCGTCTTCGCGTAGAGGGTGATCCAGTCGGCCTCCACGCCGTTGCCGATCCAGTACTTCTCGCCGTCGATGACCCACTCGTCCCCGTCCTTTGTCGCCGTGGTCTCCATCCCTGCCAGGTCGCTTTCGGTCTCGGGTTCGGAGACGCCAAGTCCGGTGCGCTGGTCGTTCTCGGCGACGGGCCGCAGGAACTCCTCTTTCTGCCACTCCTCCCCGTACTCCTGGAGCATCTCCGCGCCGAAACTGGCGAGTTGGAGGGTCAGGGCGATGCCGGCGTCGGCCCGATAGAACTCCTCGGCCATGGCCAGAATCTCCGTCAGCGAGAAGCCCCGCCCGCCGTACTCCTCGCTGATGTCCTGGGCGACCAGTCCCGCGTCCATCCCGGCCTGCAGGACGTCCTCGGGGTACTCCCCGGACTCGTAGTAGTCGGCGGCGTTGGGTTCGATGTGTTCGGCCGCGA
This sequence comes from Halorientalis salina, assembly GCF_005049285.1. Taxonomy (GTDB): domain Archaea; phylum Halobacteriota; class Halobacteria; order Halobacteriales; family Haloarculaceae; genus Halorientalis; species Halorientalis salina. Next base: position 113,541 of record NZ_SOSC01000008.1, read on the forward strand.
ACTCCCGTGCCTCCTGTTTCACCTCGTGTGCGTGTTCCGGGACGATGTCGTCGGTCAGTAGCTCCATGCCTACGAGTACCAAGGGACGTGGCAGGATAAACCTCTGGAACACTGGAAAGTCAAAACGGAGTTGCAGTTTACTCTGGAAACTGATACGGTCGAGACACTACCGAGTGTATGCACGAAAGTCAAAAAAAAGCGTGGTCGTGATCGGCGGTCGTCGATGCTCGGAAGCCCGAGTCGTCAGTCCTCGCCGGGCGAGGCGTCCTCGGGTACCTGTCCCTCGACGAGGGACTGGTCGGCGTACTCGTCGCGGAGGACCTTCTTGTCGAACTTGCCGGTCGCGGTCTTCGGCACCTCGTCGATCGTGATGAACTCGTCGGGCATCCACCACTTGGGGTACTCCTCGCCGATCAGATCACGGAGGTCGGCCTCTAGCTGGTCGGCGTCGATGCCCTCGCCGGGGACGACGAACGCGACTGGTCGTTCCTGCCAGCGCTCGTGGGGGACGCCGATGACCGTCGCCTCGGCCACGTCGTCGTGTGCCATCAGTTCGTTCTCCAGTTCGACCGAGGAGATCCACTCGCCGCCGCTCTTGATCACGTCTTTCGCGCGGTCGACGATCTTCAGATAGCCGTCCTGGTCGACGCTGACGATGTCGCCTGTCTTGAGCCAGCCGTCTTCGTAGTCTTCACGGTTGGCCTCGGGTCGCTTGAAGTACTCCTGGGTGACCCACGGCCCGCGGACGTACAGTTCGCCGAAGTCCTCGCCGTCCCAGTCGATCTCGTTGCCGTCGTCGTCGATGACCTTGAACTCCAGGCCGGGCGCGATGAGTCCCTGCTTGCCGCGTTTCTCGACCTGCGTGTCGTAGTCGAGGTCCTCCAGTCCGCCCTTGAGGTGGGAGACGCTGCCGATGGGGGACATCTCGCTCATGCCCCAGGCGTGGAGCAGTTCGACGTCGTGGTCGTCGAAGAAGCGAATCATCGCTTCGGGGGCCGCACTCCCGCCGACGATGAGCGTGTCGAGCGCCGAGAGGTCGACCTCGTTGTCCTCCATGTACTCCATCAGGCCGAGCCACACCGTCGGGACGCCGGCGGTGATGGTGACGCCCTCCTCCTCGATGAGGTGGGCGAGGTCCTCGGGCTCCGGCGACGGGCCGGGGTAGACGTGTTTCGCGCCGCCGGCGGTCGCCGAGAACGGCATCCCCCAGGCGTTGACGTGGAACATCGGCACGACGGGCATGACTACGTCGGTGTCGTCCATCGGGATGCCCTGTGGCGACTGGCTCGCCATCGTGTGACTCCAGAGCATCTGGTGGGTGTACTCGACGCCTTTCGGTTTGCCGGTCGTTCCCGAGGTGTAACACATCCCGGCCGGTCGGTCCTCAGAGAGAGTGGGCCAGTCGTAGTCAGTGTCGTTGCCCTCGATGAACGACTCGTAGTCAGTCACCGGTTCCAGGTCAGTTTCGGGGACCGAATCGCCGATGACGACGAACTGCTCGACGCCGTCGAACTCCGAGGCCCCGTCAGCAGCGCCCTCTAGTTTCTCGAGCAGTGACGGATCGACGAAGATGAGATGATCGTCGGCGTCGTCGACGATGAACTGGATGTGTTCGTCGGGGAGCAGCGGGTTGATGAGATGGAGTTGCCGCCCCGTCGTCGGGATGCCGAAGTACGTCTCGAAGTGGCGGTTGTGGTTCCAGCAGAACGTGGCGACGCGGGCGTCGTCGGGAACGCCCGCCTCGTCCATCGCGTTCGCGAGCTGGGCTGTTCGGTCGCTGTATTCGCTGTACGTGTAGCGTTCGATGCCCTGATGGGTGCGAGAGACGATCTCCGTGTCCGGATAGAGTTTCTCCGCACGCCACAGGAACGGCCGCAGGGTCTGGTCTGTGCCTCCTGGCATGCAAAGAACCTAAAGCGCATGTGTAATGATTGTTCCCCCAAACTGGGTTGGTATCCGGTCGCTGCGAGCCGGTCACAGTCCGGGGACCGCCTCGCCTCAGACTTCCAGTTCCTGCATCAGACTGACGAGTTCGTCGAGTTTCGGGAACGTATAGACCTTCACGTCGATGTCCTCGTCCTGGGCATGGACCCGGGAGTCGAACATCAGCGCCATGTCGTTTTCCCGGTCGCCGATGATCTCCTTGACCGTGCCGCTGCCGGGGCCGAACGTGAAGTTCGGCGTTCCCATGTCGATCGTCGTCTCCAGAACGTTCGCCCACCCGTCGATGAACGCACTGGTCATGATATTCCCGATCTCCTGAATGGCGCTTTTCTCCATCTCGGTGAATCCATCGGCGTTGGGGTTCGTATCGCCCATGTCACCGATCATCCCGGCCGCGAGGTTCTTCGCGCTCCGGGAGCTAAAGAGAAAGAGGACGTGGCCGTGGGGCGGCTCTTTCATCTCGATGTAGATGCCGATCTGGCGTTCGTCCCCGACGTGTTTCAGGATGTCCGGCACGTCGATGAAGTTGATCTTCGTGATCTCCATCTCCGTGTCCATCCCGGTCATCTGGCTCATATGGCTCGCGACCGTGTTCCCGCCCTCCTTTGCCATCTTGTTGAAAATACTCAACTTCCGAATATCTATCATCAACTCGCTCATAGTAGGGTCCTGATTGGCTGGGAGTTCCGCTCGGCCCTATATAATTGGTCCCCAGCGAGTATCAAATGCTATAACGTCTGGCGGGTCGGCGACCTCACGCCGTCCGGTGACTGACGGCGATTCCCTCGCCGAGCGGAACGATGCCAGTCTCGAACTCGGGGTCCGAATCCACGCGTTCGAGGTACTCGTAGACGCCGCGCGTGTTCTCGTCGACGTCGCCCTCTGGGTCCCCGCCCTCGACCAGCGCACGGAGCGCGTCAAAGTCGACGATGCCCGCGGTCATCGCGTTGTCGGCGATGACGACCCCGCCCGGCGCGACCTTCTCGCGGACCGCCTCGAAGGCCTCCCGATACCGGTGTTTCTCGTTGTCGATCAACACCACGTCGAAGGGGCCGGCGTACGCGTCGACGGTGTCGACGGCGTCGCCAAGTTCGTAGCTCGCCAGATCGTCGACCCCGCCACGAGCCATGTACTCGCGGGCCTGATCGAGTTCGTCCTCGTCCACCTCTGTGAGGACGACCTCGCCGTCGTCGGGCAGTGCCCGAGCGAACCAGTACGCCGAGTAGCCGAAGCCGGAGCCGAACTCGAAGACGCGCTGTGCGTCGACCATCCGGGCGAGGAACTGGAGCCAGCCGCCGACTTCCGGCCCGACCGTCGGGAACCCCTCGGCGTCGGCCTGTTGGTCCATCTCGTCGATAATCTCGTCGGGTTGGGGCCCGACGGCGCGTGCGAACGCGGCGCTCGATTCCGGGACGATTTCCTCGGTCATACCCGGCGTACTGTCGGCGTCGGCAAAACGCTGGCCCCGCGGAGTTATTCGTCCCGCGCCGCGACGACGCGCGCGACACGCTCGCCGTCGACGGGGTTCGTCGTCTCGCCACCCTCCTTCAGCGCCGTTCCGACGATCGCGCCGTCCGCCACGGCGAGCAGATCGCGAACGTTTCCAGCCGTGACGCCGCTGCCGACGAACACCGGGACCGACGCGTCCACGTCGTCGCGCCGGTCGGTCACGCGTCGGAGGTCGTTCGTGTCCGTGGCCGCCCCCGTCGCCGGGCCGGAGACGACCAGCCCGTCGGCCTTCCCGCGTTCGATGGCGTCCGCTACGGCCGTCGACAGGTCCCGCTCGCCAAGCGACGCGGAGTGTTTGACCGCTACGTCCGCGAGGACTGCGACATCGGCGTCGATCCGGTCGCGAAGCCGAAGCGTCTCGTGGGCCTGCCCCTCGATGACGCCCTGGTCCGTCACCCGTGCGCCGGTGTGGACGTTCACGCGGACGAACGCGGCGTCGACCGCGGCGGCGATGGACAGGGCAGCAGTCGCGTCGTTCCGGAGGACGTTGATTCCGAGTGGGAGGTCGACCGCCGTCGCGATTCGGTCGGCGATCCGGGTCAGCTCCGCGACGACGTGTTTGGGCACCGCCTCGGGATAGAACGGCGCGTCCCCGTAGTTCTCGACGATCAGTCCGTCGACGCCGCCGTCGGCGAGCGCTTGGGCGTCCGCCAGCGCGCGGTCGAGAATCGCCTCGCGACCGCCCTGCTCGTCGTAGCCGGGCGCGCCGGGCAGGGCCGGCAGGTGGACCATCCCGAAGATGGGACGGTCGGTCTCGAAGAGCGAATCGGGATTCATGCGAGCGTGTAGCCGCTACCCGGTAAAAACAACAGCGGCAATCGGTCATACGGATTGCTGTAGATCGTTTCCGCATCGACCGCCCGAAGTCGGTCGTCGCGGGACACAGCTACAGCAATCCGTATCAGTCTTCGTTCCACTTGATCGAACAGCCGCGACTGGGCCTGAACTCGTCGTCGATTTCCTCGCCGGCGAGCAGTCGGTCGATGACGTCACGCATCTCGTATTCGGTCGGTTCGTCGTCGGGGTTCAGGGCGTCGTCGATGCGGCCGTGGTAGACGAGGTCAAAGTCACCACCGTTAACCTCAAAGAGGAACGGGTCGGGCGTACAGACCGCGCCGTACGCCCGAGCCACGTCCTGAGACTCGTCGCGAAGGTAGGCGTCGTACTCGATGGTCCCGTCCTCGGTGAGTTCCCGCATCCGCTCGAAGGAGTCGTCGGGGTACTCCTCGGCGTCGTTCGAGTTGATCCCGACGACGGCCACGCCGTCGTACTCCTGTGCGATGTGGTTCAGTTCCTCGAACTTCGCTTTCGCGTAGGGACAGTGATTGCAGGTGAACACGACGAGCAGGGCGTCGTGTCCCTCGAAATCGTCGAGCGTGTAGGTGTCCCCGTCGGTGCCGGGGAGCTCGAAATCAGGTGCCGGTTCGCCGCGCTGAATGGCGTCGTCTTCGGAGTCGAGTGCGACCATACGACCCGACCCTTGGAAGGCGACGACCAAAAGGATTCGACTGCCGTGGTCAGACCAACGACGGACAGTCACTCCGCGGTCGGTTCGTCCCTGTCGGCCAGGACGTACTCACGGACGGTCACCCATCCGGGAACGAGGAACGACCCGACGACGGCCGCGCCGACGCCGAGCAGCGTTCGCGTCTCGTTACTAGAGGGTGGCGAACCGAGCGCCTGCAGCGCGAACAGACCGCCGTGCCAGACGGCCAGCGCGGCGCTGACCGTCGCGACGGCTGTCGCGAGTACGCGGACTGGCAGCGTCACCAGTCCCCGTGCATGGGTGGGGGACATGCGAATCGAATTCGACGCTCTGCGGCCAAGTGTCTTCAGCCGTCCTTCTGTGGCCCCTTTATTGCACGCCCGTGAGGTAGACGGCCACCATCGCGAAGCCGATACCCGCCACCTTTCGGGTGGTGAGCGGTTCGTCCAGCGCCACGATACCGACGATCGAACTCGTGACGATGAACAGGCCGAAGATGGGGACGACGGCGCTGACCGGCCCGGCCGCGAGCGCCCGGTAGTACGCGAGGATACCGACTGTGAGACAGACGCCCGCAGCGTAGGCGTAGATCGCGTGTGAGCCAGTGAGGTGCGTGACGACGGGGGTGTCCGAGACGACGACGACCGCGACGGCGGCCACCACGAGGATGCCGTTGGCCATCAGCAGTGCCACGTCGCTGGGGATCTCCGCCGTCGCCAGTTTCACCAGCGGTGCGACCAGCGTGTACCCGGCCAGTGCCAGCAGTGCCCACGAGAGATAGCGCATGCCGGCACTCGGAAAGCCGGTCCCAAAGTCGTTACGTGCTGTCGCGAGAGGTCCCCCGTGACCGACAGGTCGAAACCCGTCCGACCCCTCGGTCGACACATGGCTGGCCCCTCACTGCTGACGATGCGCTGGGCCGACGTCCTGTTCGCACACTGGGCCGTCGACCCGGAGACCGTCGACACGACGCTGCCTTCGGACCTATCCGTCGATACCTACGACGGCAACGCCTATCTGAGCGTCGTCGGATTCGACATGCAGGACATCCGGCCGCGGGGGTCGCCCGTCGCCCGCTCCTTCCCGGAGTTGAATCTCCGGACGTACGTCGACAGCGATGCCGGCCCCGGGATCTACTTCTTCAACCTGGACGCCGACGACGCCCTGAGCGTGGCGCTGGCCCGGCGACTGTTCCGCCTGTCGTACTACCGCGCCGAAATGAGCATCGAGGAGACGGGCGACGGCATCCGATACCGGAGCCACCGAACCGACGAGACCGCCCCGTCGGCGGACTTCGACGCGACCTGTCGGCCGGATGGCGAGCCTGAGACCCCCGAACAGGGGTCGCTGCCGTGGTTCCTGACCGAGCGCTACCGGTTCTACGCCAACGTCGGCGGTGGCGACCGGCTGTTCGTCGGCGAGGTCGAGCATCCGCCCTGGCCGCTTCAGTCGGCGACGCTCACCGTCGAGGAGAACGACCTGTTCGTGGCCAACGGGTTTGGGACGCCAGCGGGGGAGCCGCTGGTTCAGTACAGTGCGGGCGTGGACGTGACCGCCGGGATGGCACGGCCGCTCTCCATACCGATCGGGCTCCCGTTCTGAGCGACCGCGGGGCTTGCGGAAACCGAAAGGGGAAACTCCCGGGGCGGTGACCCAACGAGTATGTCCTGGACGGTGATGCCGTCGTTCGAGAGCTACGAGGCGGCCCGCGACTCGTTCGCGTGGGACCTGCCCGACGAGTTCAATCCCGCGGTCGACTTCCTGCGGAAACACGGAGGCGGCGAAGCCGCCGGAGTCGACCGCATCGCGCTCGAACAGGCCTATCCTGACGGGCGGCGAGAGTCCTACAGCTACCGCGACCTCGACCGCCTGTCCGACCGACTCGCGGCCGGACTGGCGGACCTCGGCGTCGAAGCCGGCGACCGCGTCGGCGTCGTCGTCCCGCAGAAACCCCAGAACCCGCTTACACACCTGGCGAACTGGAAGCTCGGCGCGGTGTCGATCCCCCTGACCGTCCTGTTCGGCGAGGACGCGCTCCGATACAGACTCGACGACGCCGGCGCGAAAGCCGTCGTGGCCGACCCGAGCGTCCGCGAGGAAATCGACGCCATCCGCGGGGACTGCCCGACCCTGGAACACGTCGTCGAGATCGAAACCGACGCGCCGGCGGGTGACGGTCGGGCCTTCGACGACGTGCTGGCCGGCAACGAGGGCGAGGACGTCGAGTTCGACGCCTACGACGCGACGCCGGACACCCAGACCGCCATCATGTACACCAGCGGCTCGACCGGCCCGCCGAAGGGCGTCCTGCACAGCCACGCGCTCTGGCTCGGGCGTGCAGCCGCGGCCTACAACTACTTCGATCAGGGTCTCGGCCCCGACGCGACGGTCTGGACGCCAGCGGATTGGGCCTGGGGCGCGGCGCTGGGCGGGACGCTCTTTGCGACCTGGCACCACGGCGGCACCATCGTCGGCTACCCCGCCGAGGGGTTCGACGGCGACGAGGCGTTCTCGCTGCTCGAAGAGTTCGGCGTCACGAAGTCGTTCATGCCACCGACCGCGCTCCGGATGCTCATGAACGTCGAGAGTCCAGCCGACGAGTACGACCTGGATATCGAGACGTTCGCCGCGGCGGGCGAGCCGATGACGCCCGAGATCGTCGAGTGGGTCGAGACGGCGTTCGACGACGTGGCCGTCAACGAGTTCTACGGCCAGACCGAACTCAACCTCGCCGTCGGGAACTCCTCGTCGTGGTTCGAGACGCAACCGGGCAGCATGGGCAAACCACTCCCCGGCTACGACCTGGCCATCGTCGACCCCAAGGCCGCGGACGCGGGGGAAATCGAGCGTCGCGATCCCGGCGAGACCGGCGAGATCGCACTGCGGCCCCACGACCGGTCGGTCTTTTTCGACGAGTACTGGAACATGCCCGCGAAGACAGCGGCAAAGCAGGTCGACGAGTGGTTCCTGACTGGCGACCTCGCCGAGCGCGACGACGAGGGGTACGTCTGGTTCAAATCGCGCAAGGACGACGTGATCCTGACCGCGGGCTACCGCGTCGGGCCGATGGAAGTCGAGGAGGCCATCCTCGAACACCCAGACGTGGCACAGGCCGGCGTCGTGGGCGTCCCCGACGAAACCCGGGGCGAGATCATCAAAGCGTTCGTGGAGCCAAGCGAGCGCGTGACACCGAACGACGACCTCCGCGCGGAGATTCGGGAACTCGTCCGGGAGAACCTGGCCGAGTACGAGTACCCCCGCGAGATCGAGTTCGTCGACGAACTGCCACAGACGACGACCGGCAAGATCCGGCGGCTGGAGTTGCGCCAGCGGGACGGCGAGTAACCGCCCTCCGCTGAAGCTGTTGGATTCACACAAAATTTTTGCCCGACTCCGAGGTATCGTCGCCCATGGCGCTACTGGGTGGATTCCTGGATTCGCTGACTTCGGCCGGCGAACGCGCCGAGGCGGCCGACGAACGGCTCGAATCGGTCGCCTCGGTCTCGTCGGCGACGCTGCGGTCGCCGCCGACCGTCGAGACCGTCGCGGAGGTAAACGAACACGCGGACACCGGCGACCCGATCCTCGTCCCGGTCGTGACCTGTCCGCTCGACACGGAGTCCCAGCCGCCGATGGACGCGGTGTTCCGGTACGTGGCGGCCGTCTGTGATCGTCTCCGGGCCGTCTACGCCGACGACCACGTCCGACAGTTCGACGTGCGGTTCGAGTTCGGGCCCGACCGGCTCGTCAGGAGCCGGGAGTGTCGCCGGGTCACAGTTCCGCCCGAACTCGCCGAGAAACTGGCCGATCCCGGGTACGACCACAGCGACCTGGGGGCCGATCTGGAGGACGGCGACGACGGGGACTCGGTGACCCCACCGGTGGTCTGGGGCGAGTGCGTCTCGTACACGTCGGGGAACGCGGCGGCGGCCGGTGCCGCGACCGCCGCGGGGGCCGGCGGCTGTGGCGGCGCGGGCGGCGGCTGCTGAGACGGTACAGTGAGAAACGGGTTACTCTGACCGGGCGGCTTCGACCGCGTCGCCGAACTCCCGGGCCGTCCGGAGCACCTCGCTGTCCGGATTCACCGAGAACGACACTTCTTCGCCCTCGGCGTCGTGTTTCTCCAGAACCCCCAACTCGACGAGGTGTTCGATGTCGTCGGAGAGATGCAGCGTCTTCAGGGCGATGTCGGCGTTCGAGGCGAGTTCCGAGCGGCTGACGATGTCGTCCTCGTCCAACGTGAGTACAGTACTGATGATGGTCGCTAGCTCGTCGTTATCGGCGACGAACGACCATCCCGTCTCGGCTGTCGAATCACCCTGCATGGAACTGGTACGTCGATTCGTCACATCGTCTCTTAAATCTAGGAGCGGTTCGGTGCGCCGATGTACGTGAGTATTTACATGAGCGAGTCGTCGGTGCCGATATGGCAGCGGACGGCCGATCGGGGTTGCAGTCGTGGCTCTACGGGCAGGTGGTGGTATTCGGTATCGCGATGGGGCTCTCCTTGCTGATCGTGAAACTCGTCTGGTTCACGACGTTGGGGGAGCTGTACGGGCAGTTGGGTGTCTTCCCCTGGCTGGTCGCCTCGTTTGCCCTCTCGCTGGTCGCCATCGTCTACGTGACGACCGAAGCGATGTAGCGCGGGATGTAGCAAGTCTTTAGTCCGCGCTCGGGTGGGTGTAGGTATGAGCAGTCGCGCCGAAATACTGGAGTTGCTCCGGGAGAACGCGCGCTACACCACCGAGGACATGGCGCGCCAGACCGACCTCACAGAGAGCGAGGTCGAGACGGCGATCGAGGAGCTCGAAGCCGACGGCGTCATCCGCGGGTACACGGCCGTCGTCGACTGGGGCGAGACGGACAAAGAGCGGGTCCGTGCCCTGGTCGAACTCAACGTCACCCTCGACCGCGAGACCAGTTACGCCGACATCGCGGCCCGACTGGCGAAGTTCCCCGAAGTCGAGTCCCTGCGACTCGTCAGCGGCGACTACGACTTCGACATGGAGGTCGAGGGCGACTCGATGCGCGAGGTGTCCCGGTTCATCAGCGACAAGGTCGCGCCCGTCCCCGAGATCACACAGACCGTGACTCACTACGTCATGGAGTCCTACAAGGAGAGCGGCATCGAGTTCGGCGACGGCCACGACGACGACCGCCTGTCGGTGTCACCCTAACAATGCAGCTCTCAGACCGCGTCGACCAGGTGCCGCCCTCTGGCATCCGCCGGTTTTTCGAGTTGGCCGAGGAGATGGACGACATCATCTCCCTGGGCGTCGGTGAGCCGGACTTCTCCGCGCCGTGGAGCGCCCGGGACGCCGCCATCGCCTCGCTGGAACGGGGTGAAACCTCCTACACCGCCAACCGCGGGAAGAAGGAACTCCGGGAGGCCATCGCCGACGACCAGCGACGACGCTACGGCCTGGACTACGACCCCGACGAGGAGATACTCGTCACGGCGGGCGCCAGCGAGGCCATCGACCTGGCCTTCCGTGCACTGGTCGACCCCGGCGACACCGTGGCCGTCGCCCAGCCGAGTTACGTCTCCTACGTCCCGGGCGTCATCTTCGCCGGCGGCGACCCGCTGTCGGTCCCGACCCGCGCCGAAGACGAGTTCAAACTGACACGGGAGGTCCTGGAATCGAGCGGTGCGGCCGACGCCGACGCCCTGGTCTACTGTTACCCCAACAACCCGACGGGCGCGACGATGACCGGCGAGGAACTCGAAGCGGTCGCGGACTTTTGCCGCGAGCACGACATCATCGTCCTCGCCGACGAGATCTACTCGGAACTGACCTACGAACACGACCACACCTCGATCGCGACCCTCCCGGGCATGCGCGAGCGGACCGTCGTGTTCAACGGGTTCTCGAAGGCCTACGCGATGACCGGCCTCCGACTGGGCTACGCCATGGGGCCGCCAGAGGCCATCAAGGGCATGAACCGCGTCCACCAGTACACGATGCTGTCGGCCCCGACGACGGCCCAGCACGCGGCGCTGGACGCCCTCGAGAACTGCGACGACGACGTCGACGAGATGACGGCCCAGTACAACCGCCGCCGGAACTTCGTCCTCTCCCGGTTCGAGGAGATGGGCCTTTCCTGTTTCGACGCCGCCGGTGCGTTCTACGCCTTCCCCGAGTGTCCCTGGGACGACGCCGACGCCTTCGCCGAGGAACTGCTCCACGAGGAGAAAGTCGCCGTCGTTCCCGGCGAAGCCTTCGGCGAGGGCGGCGAAGACCACCTGCGCGTCTCCTACGCGACGGGCCTGGGCGAACTCAAGGAAGCGATGGCCCGCATCGAGTCGTTCCTCGATTGAGCCGTTTCGCCACTCGATTCCCACGTGTTCCCATCTGAGGAATAGCAACGCCGGTTCTCGGGCCAATTATCTGATTTTGAATTCCCGTTATCGCAGCCAGCAGTGGCCCTGAACTGTCGGTACACTTATTTGATGACTGGGCGTTCTGTCGCTCACTTCATGCAACGGAATCCTGCGATCCCGTCGATGTCTTCCGACGAATCACGGAGGACTCGTGATCCAGACTCGTGTTTCGCGAAAGTTTTACAAACTGACCCGTTAGACCACCAACCAATGGGGGGATTGCTGTGATTGAACCCGAACCGCAGGACAGCAGTGTAATGGTATTTGATAAACTGGACGCAACCTTTTTTCCCTCCTACGGGCAACACCGTTGAACAATGGCAACCGATGACAAAGATGGGGGCGACGCCGAGCAGGCCGACGCCGACCAGAGCGCGGGCAGCGACTCTGAGGCGGAGGAAGTACTCGCTCGCGTCGAGCGTGCGTCCGTGGGGGACTACGCGTGGGAGGACTTCCGACGGGAGTTCCACACGGGCGGTCCGTTCGACCGAACGGAGTACCTCGGGTTCGACCCACGGAAGATCGAGGACAAACTGATACAGGGCGCAAGCGCCGCCAAGGGCGTCGACGAGCCCTGGCAGCAGTTCCTCGATCCGGATCGGGTACCGGTCGTCAAGGACACCTACAAGTGGGAACACTACAAGCAGGAGTACTACTACGACGGCGACGGCGACGCGCCGCGGTCGTCCGACGGCGAGAAAGAGCCCTTCGAGAAGGCCGATGCGCTCGGGTACGACGTCGACGAACTCGAAGGGCTGCTCAGTTTCGGGGAGGGACTGGCCGACGAACTCGACGAGATCGTCGACGAGCGAACGGTAAACGTCAACGAGGAGTTAGACGAGGACGCCTTCTTCTCGACGGTCGAGGACCAAACGACCGTCGTCAACCGCTACGACGTCGAGAAGTCGGTTCCCCTGGAGAAGAAATCCCACTTCGAGGAGTTAGAGCGCTACTGGGTGAACAAACCCTACGCCTGCGTCATCATCTTCCACTCGAAGAAGGAAAACGAGAAGAAATACTACGTCATCGAGCCACACCTCAACGACATCGAAGTCAAGTTACAGGAGTTCCTCTCGGGGAAGCTCAAGACGGCGATCAAATACTCCGAGGACGACGTCATCGTGGAGGGGAGCGAGGAAGACCGGGCCAGCGTCATCCAGCGCGAGACCCAGCGCCTGCTGGAACGCTACGACCTCTACGAAGGGGAGGCCGACCCCGCGGGGAACCTCGGCACCATCGGCCAGTTCAAGCAGATGCTGGGGATGGAGGTCGAACTGCCCGACACGACGCGCACGGACCTCTCGGGGATCAGCGCCCGGCCGGAACCGGCGGTACTGGCGGAAGACCCCGAATCGCTCAGCGAGTACCAGGTCGAGAAACTGCTCTACGTGCTCAAGCGGAACTTCATCGGCTACGCCAAGATCGACCCGGTCAAACACGACATCAACGTCGAGGACATCTCCTGTAACGGGTACAACTCCCGGGTGTTCGTCTACCACACCGACTACGAGCAGATCATCTCGAACGTCGAACACGGCGAGAAGAGCCTCGACGACTTCATCGTCAAACTCGCACAGCGCTCGGGGAAGGGCATCTCCAAGCGCCAGCCACAGGTCGACGCGACGCTCCCGGACGGGTCACGTGCCCAGTTGACCCTCGGGAAAGAGGTCTCGGACCACGGGACCAACTACACGATCCGCCAGTTCAAGGACGTCCCGTTCACGCCCATCGACCTCATCAACTGGAACACCTTTAGCCTGGACGAGATGGCCTTCCTGTGGCTCTGCATCGAGAACCACAAGTCGCTCATCTTCGCCGGCGGTACGGCCTCGGGGAAGACGACCAGCCTGAACGCGGTGTCGCTATTTATTCCATCGAGCGCAAAAATCGTCTCCATCGAGGACACCCGCGAGGTCGAACTGCCCCAGCGTAACTGGGTCGCCAGCGTCACCCGGCCCTCCTTCGGTGAGGACGACACCGGCGACGTCGACGAGTTCGACCTGCTGGAGGCCGCACTGCGGCAACGTCCGGACTACATCGTCATGGGTGAGATCCGTGGTGAGGAAGGGCGGACCCTCTTCCAGGTCATGTCGACGGGCCACACCACCTACACCACGTTCCACGCAGACTCCGTCGGCGAGGTCATCAAGCGGTTCACCACCGAGCCGATCAACGTCTCGAAGACCCTCTTTACGGCGCTGGACCTCGTCTCGATCCAGACCCAGACCCGGACCGGCGGGCGCAAGGTGCGCCGGAACAAGACGCTGACCGAGATCAACGAGTACTCCGCGGAACACGACGAGATCAACGTCAGGGACGTCTACCAGTGGCAGGCCGAGACGGACACGTTCATCCAGATGGGCCAGTCCAACACCCTGGAGGACATCAAGTTCGACCGCGGGTGGAACCAGGACCGGTTGGACGAGGAGTTGTTCAAACGCGAGGTGGTGCTGGCCTACCTCATCAACAACAACATCAACACCTACCAGCAGGTGGCCGCGACCATCCAGGCGTTCATCAACGATCCGGACACGATCCTGACGCTCATCGCTCACGACGCCCTGGCCGAGAGTCTCGAAGACCTCCAGGAGATGGAGTCGGTCGTGATCGACATCGACCAGAAAAAAGAGGAGATGGTGCCCCGGCCGGAGGCCGACGAGCAGATGGTCGAAGAGACGGACGACATCCTCGACAACGCCCGGCCGATGTTCGATCGGTTCAAGAGCACCGAAACGCCGGAGATCGTCAAGGCCCTGGGCGGCATCGAGATCGAGGACGACGTCGACCCGACCGAGGAAGAGGACGGGGACACGGAGATCGACTTCGGCCAGTTCGTGACCAAGGCCGGCACCGAAGCCGGGGACGGGGACTGACCGATGAGCCTCGATACGCGCGACGGGCAGTCGTTCAGCAGTGGGGGGAGCCTGGGAGATACCTTCTACCCGCTGTACGAGTACCTGTTCGACAGCGAGGGCGACTTCGTCAGCGGGATCGAGAACAAACTCGCCCAGGCGCGGATGCCACAGAACGTCGAACTGTTCCTCGCCCGCGCGCTCGGCGTCGGCGCGCTCGCGGGACTGGCGCTGTGGCTCGTCGGGTCGATGCTCGGCTACGCCATCTTCATCCTCTTTCTGGACGAGGCACCCGTCATCCTCGGACTGCCGAAGGACCAGATTCCCGCCGTCGTCCAGGCCCTGAAGGTCCCGCTGTTGATCTTCGTCACCGGCATCGTCTTCGGACTCATCGGGTTCGGGATCGGCTTCGGGTCGATGATCTCGATCCCGTACTTCCGTGCGGGTGCGCGGAAACGCGAGATCAACGTCCTGCTGTCCGACGCCATCTCCTTCATGTACGCGCTGTCGGTCGGGGGGCTGAACCAACTAGAGATCCTCCAGGCGATGGCGCGGGCCGACGACACGTACGGCGAGGTGTCAAAGGAGTTCCAGTCGATCGTCCTCGAAACGGAGTACTTCGACACGGACTACCGGACCGCCATCCGGAACCAGGCGCTCCAGACGCCCAGCGACGAACTGGCGCAGTTCCTGACGGACATGCTCTCGATCGTCGACTCCGGGGGTGACATGACCGGCTTCCTGGAAGACCAGAAGGAGAAACACATGCGGACGGCCAAACAGGAACAGAAGCAGGTCTTAGAGACGATGGAGCTGTTCGGCGAGATGTACATGACGCTCTCGCTGTTCCCGCTCCTGCTCATCATCATCCTCGTCATCATGTCGATGATGGGCGACTCCCAGCAGATGCTGCTGCTGGGGACCGTTTACGGCCTCATCCCGCTCACCGGGATCGGGTTCCTCGTGCTGGTCTCGACGATCACGCAGGACGAGATCGGTGACGGCTACCTTCGCCCGGAGGGGAAACGCGAGGACGTCGTCGTCCGCGAGGGGCTGGACGTGCTGAACCTGGGATTGATCGAGCGCTACACGGGCGAGTACGGCGTCTTCAAGAAAATAAAGGGCCGCGAGCGGTCCTACGAGGTAAACGAGATATTCGCCAAACCCCACATCTTCTTCCGGGACAACCCGACGGTCGTGTTGCTGGCGACCGTGCCGCTGTCGGTGCTGGCGCTGTTGATCGGTGTGCTGTGGGGCATGGCTCCGCTGACGCCGAGCGGCTTCGTCGACTACCCGGTCAGGTCGACGTTCTTCTGGATCTACGTCCCGCTGTACATCAACTTCGTGCCGCTGATGATCTTCTACGAGTGGAACGTCCGCGCCCGGCGCGGCGTCGTCGGCCAACTGTCGGAGAACCTCCGGAAACTCTCCAGTGCCAACGACACCGGGATGACGCTGCTGGAGTCGATGAAGGTCGTCTCCGAGACTTCCTCGGGGAAACTCGCCGACGAGTTCGAGACGATGTACGCGAAGGTCAACTACGGGACCGGCCTCAGGGACGCGATGCGGGAGTTCAACAACAAGTACCACATCCCGCGACTCGCCCGGACTGTCAAGCTGATCAGCAAGGCACAGGAGGCGTCGAGCCAGATCCAGGACGTGCTGACGACCGCCGCACAGGCCTCCGAAAACCAGGACGACATCGAGCGCGAGCGCATCTCCCGCACCCGGATGCAGGTCGCCATCATCATCATGACGTACCTGACGCTGCTGGGCGTGATGGCGCTGTTGAAGACCCAGTTCCTCGACGTGATGGCGGGGCTGGCAAACCAGGCGTCGAGCGGGGGCGGTGGCGGCGGCGCTGCGGCCGGCGGTGCCGGCGGTGGCCAGTTCGGCGGGAACGTCGACACGGACCTGCTGTCCCTGCTGTTCTTCCACGCAGTCACGCTGCAGGCGATCCTCTCGTCGTTCATCGCCGGCTACATCCGCGACGTGGATCTGATCTCCGGCGTGAAGTTCGCCGTCATCCTGCCGACCATCGCGCTCATCACCTGGATCGCAATCGCATAACAACAGACATGGCAAAACTCCGAACACACAACCAACGACGTCACCGGACACTCACTACAGACAGCCGTGGCCAGACGATGCAGGATTTCGCCCTCGGTGTGAGTCTATTTCTGGTGACGGTCACATTCGTTCTCGGTCTGTTCCCCGGATTCCTCGAACCGTTCACATCGGGGGCAAGCGGTGCCGAGCAGGCACAGGCCGATCAAGTCGCTGGGTCGCTCGTCATCGACCTCTCGACTGGGGACAGCAAGGGCACGCTGCGGAAGAACTCGCTGAACGCTACCCAGCTCAGGGGGGTGCTCAACAAATCACAGCCCGAGCTCCGACAACAATTCGGGCTCGACAGCACCACGGGGGTCAACATTACAGTGCGTGAACTTGACGGCGACAAAATCGTCGAGATTGACGGCGACAAACTCGCGACGGCAGAGGATCGTGAAAAAGAGCCCGCCTCATCTGTCGGAAGAATTATTACATTAAACAATCGGACAGTGGATGGCAAAATCGACGCGAGGAAATGTCGGCCCGGCTGTCGTCTCGTCGTCAAAACCTGGTGACTATGAGGGGAGATCACACGGAGACTGACGAACGTGCCCAGGCGTTCACACTGGAAGGTCTCATCGGGACCGTCGTCATCCTCACGGCAGTGCTGTTCACGCTCCAGTCGGTCGTTATCACACCGACGACTGGGGGATCGGTTAATCCTGAGCGGCGCGCACAACTGGAAGCCGAGGCCGACGACGTGCTGACACTCGCGGGACAGAACAACGAAGAGAACGTCTCAGAGCTTTCGGAGTACATTCGGTACTGGGACCCCGATGCGCGGACGTTCGAGGGAGCGAGCAATGAGCGGGTAGGGTACGGGTCCAAGACGCCCCCCGGTAAATTTGGCCGGCTGTTGAACCAGACGTTCACGTTGCGAGATCGGACCTACAACATCGAACTCCGGTATCGGATGCCCAACGACGCGGGCGAGACCGAAACCATTCCGATGGTGTACCGGGGCCAACCCTCCGACGACGCGGTCACGTCGACCTATATCGTGACGCTGTACGACAACCAGACGCTGACCTCGCCTGGCGAGGGCCGCGTCGAACTCTGGCGGTACGGGACGACCGAAACCAGTCGGGAGGGTTACTACCCGATCCCGAACGCTATCGACGGTCCGGTATACAACGTCGTGGAGGTGCGCTTGACCGTATGGTGACTAAGTCACCCCGACCGAGCGATAAGAGCAGGGAACGGCGAAACAGGGCACAGTTGCTGCTCGTCGGGAGCCTCCTAATCGCGGCCATCATCATCGGTCTGGTCGTCGTCATCAACACGGTGCTCGTCACCGAAAACGTCGCCACGGGCGAGGCGCTCGACCGGGCCAGGGACACAGCCCAGTTCGATCTCCAAGCACGGGAGAACGTACGGTCGCTGGTCTTGCGGTTGAACCACGACAATCGGACCGTGACTGCACCACAGTTGACCAACAACGTCGAGCGCAACTTCTCGAACTACAGCAACTTACTGGCGGAAGCACACTCGCTACGAGAGCCGATCTGGGTCGATATCTCCTACGATAACGATTCCAGTAGCTGGGGACAGCGAATCGTCCAGGACCAGGACGGTCCGTACACCTCGCCGTCGGGGGACGACAACTGGGAACCAGTCTCAGAGCATCGTGATATCGGCCGCTTTGTCGTCAACCTGAACGTAAGCGAGACGTCGACCGAGAAGTTCCATTTAAGCTTCACAAACGAGTCGGGAGAGTCGATCAACGTCAGTCTGTGGGCCGAAAGTGCCGGTAGCAACTCGGACATCCTAATCAATTCGCCAGCACAGAGCGGGGCAGCCAAGTGTGACCCGGCGAACGGTCGAGTCCTCCTCGATATGCTATCGGGGACGGCGTTCACCGGGGACTGCGAGTTCGAGGCACCGCGCACAGTCGGACTCGGTGAACCGTACAATCTCACGGTGACGAATGGTAGCCACGCCTACGGTAAGTTCGGGCTCGTGGTCAACGAGTCCGCTTCGCCGGACACCAGGACATATTCGGACTGTGAATCCTCGCCGCAGGACATCTGTACAGCACCTATCATCTGGTCGGCCAACGCCACTGTCCAGTACGAATCATCGTCTATCGTTTACGAACAGGAGCACAACGTGAGTGTTTACCCATGACACGCCAGTTCTGCACCGACACGAGAGGAACCCGGACGGTAATCACGCACGTGCTGGCCATTGGGATCATGAGCGTGTTGATCATCACGCTCACCGTCTCCGCAGGGTCGTACCTGACAGATCAAAAAGAAACTGCCGCACGCGAAGAACTCGAGACCGTCGGGAACCGACTGGCAAACGAGGTGACGCAACTGGACCGCCTGAGCCTGCAGGGCGGGAACGTGACGATGCACGTCTCACATCCCGACCAGATCTCCGGAGCATCGTACAACGCCGAAATCGCGACCGGGAGTGACTGCGATACGGCGTCGTTCTCGACGAGTAGCTGTCTCGTAATCTGGTCCGACAGTCTGGACGTCAACCGGAAGATGCCGCTCAATACCAGTTCGAAGACGGACATCGAGATTGTCCAGGGTGAACCCGGCGAGTTCGCCCTCTCGTCGACGGTCACTGGCGGTACGAGTGACGCAGTCAGGCGAGCAAGTATCACTGACCTAACAATGCGAGTCGGTGTCGGTCGAGACGTAAATCCCAGCAGGGGCGGTCGAGTCGTCGACCCGACAAACGAGGAGCCGAACCCACGGTTCTCCTTCGAGCCCGGATTGCCGGACAATAGGACGAAAGTCACGTTCAACGCGAACGGCAGCCAGGACCTCGACGGTAATATCGTCGAGTACCAGTGGGAGTTCAACCACTCCAATGGGAGCCCGGACCGAGTCACGACGAGCCCAACGGTCACCTGGGATTTCGACCAGCCGGGCTACCGGAGCGCAACGCTGACCGTCGTCGATGACGACGCAGCGAAGTCAACGGTCGTCCAGAACGTGTCGGTGTCGGGATTGGTGTACAACAACGACCTTCTGACGACGAGTGCCGATAGTCTGGAGTTCACATTGACGAACGACTGGCAAAGCCGGGACGTGACCATCACGGCGCTTCGTATCGACCCGAAAAACGACGACATCACGAGACTCGACGAGGTAATAGTCGACGGGAAGAGCATCGATACGTCCAGTGACTCGATACCGGACGGTGGCCTCATCGTCGACGGCTTCGGTGTCGACGTCAACCCCGACGACACCGTAACCGTTGAGTTCCGGAATTTCGAGGACAGCTTTGGCAACCTGGTGAGCATGGACGACGAGGAGATACAGGTCGCGGTCCGTCACGATGTCCCGGTTCAGCAGACCAACACGACGGAGTTCACCGACGTGGTCGACGGACCGGTTGTCTCGAACTACGAACTCTCCTCGACGGGTTCGGGCGTCGAGCTGTCCTTCGAGTCGAACGAGGAACTCGACGGTATAGAAGTCGACCTCCAGGGCGACGCCGATGGTAACTACGGCACGACCGGCGGCGACATCGACCTCACGCGAAGCGAGTTCACCGAGACCAATCTCGGTAGCACCTACCGGTACACGGCGACGCTGTCGGGTAGCGGCTCGCCAGGAACGTACGTCGCCGAACTGGAAGCGATCGAGACAACCGACGGCACGCCGGCGCGGAACACACCGATAACGGACTCGCTGACGACTTCGACCGGCTTCACCTGGCAGACCGCCTCGGACTGGGACGACGCGGCTGACCAGAGCGGGTTCGTCCACGCGAACTTCGGCGGCCGACAGGCCGACCGGCTGCAACTCGGTTATCCCGAGTTCGACCAGGGCGGCTCGAACCTGCTCACCTACTACCCGTTCGACGGGACCGGCTCGACGGCAGTCGACGTAACCAGCAGCGGCCACGACGGCACCGTCACGAACGTGAATCAGGGTACTAGCGGCATCTTCGGGAACGCCTACGAGTTCGACGGCGACGAGGGCTTCGTCGAGGACAGCGACGCCGACGCCTACCTGAACGGCAACGACGAGTTGACGATTTCGGCGTGGGTTGAGGCCGATTCTGTCGGGAACAACATGGGTATCATCAGCGGTGGTGAACCCGACGGCTCCGACGACAAGATCGCACTCCGGCACGACGAAGAGGGAGCCGACGGCGAATGTGATTCGTGTTACAAGGCGGGTGTCACGACCAGCGACAACAGTGAGACGAACGTCGAGACCTGGTGGGACACCCAGTCGGACGACTGGCGTCACGTCGTGTTCACCTGGGACGGGTCGAGCGGCGATCTGAAGATGTACTTCGATGGCTCTGAAGCAAGGCTTTCGAGTACCGAAACCGGAACTGGAACCTTGCAGGACGTCGAGACGTTGCTGGTCGGCCAGGGACCGAAAGACGAAGGGGCGAGCGACGGCTGGGACGGTAAAATCGATGAGGTTCGGATCTACGACCGCGTGCTTTCCGACTCGGAGGCCCAGGGACTGTACAACGCTCGCAACCAGGGGTCAATGACGACCGGCTGGAAGACGGCCGGGAGTACGATCTCCAGTAACCTCGAACTCGAATACAGCGCCGATATCGGTTCTAGCGAATACGTCCGGGTTCGAGTGCAGGCCGACAAAAACGGCGATGGCACGCCTGAAGGCGGGTCGAGCCAGTGGGTATATCTATATTCGAGCGATTCGGGTGCCGGGACCAAGAACATCAACACGGCCGGGCTCCCGTCGGGTGACACGTACCGGCTCGAAATCGAGGTCGCGAAACCTGGGTTGAAAGATGAATCAACAACACAGATCAACAGACTGGAGCTGGATACATGACAGGTGTCGATGATTTCGAACGGCCAGTGTCGGGCCGTAGATCACGCGAAGACGAGCGCGCACTCAGCGACGTCATCGGGTTCGTGCTCACGTTCTCGGTCATTGTCGCTTCGGTCGCCATCGTTTCGACCTTCGGAATGCAGGCGCTGGAAGACATCAGGGGCAACGAACAGGAGAACAATGCCCAGCGGGCGTTTCAGGTAATGGCCGAGAACTTCAAGGAGATTGAGCGCGGCCGCGCACCGCGTCGGAGCAGCGAACTCAAGCTGAACGAGGGGAGCCTGACCGTCGTCAACGACTCGGCGTTCCAGGTCGGGGTCGGCGGAACGGGGTTCAACAGAACCATCTATCCCCAGCGTATCCAGTACGAACACGACAACACGTTCATCGGCTACGAGAACGGGGCGACGCTGCGCGGGAACATTCAGAGCGGCGGCAGCGCGATGCAGTACCGACCCGAACTCGTCTGTACCGATAACAGGGCAATCGTCTCGTTTATCGAACTCGAAACGTCGTTCGACCGTAGCCTCTCGGGGGGAACACTCCGTGTGACGGGCGACCTCCAGCGGTCGGAACTCATCTACCCGGAGAAACGGACGGGCAAACCGAACGCCACCAGCGGTGATCAGGTCAACGTCACCGTCGATTCGACGTTCGCCCGCGGCTGGAGGAACTATCTCGAGGACCGCGATAACTGGGAACGGGCCAACTCCCGGAAGTGGTCCTGTACAGATGTCGATCAGGTCTACATCCGCAAGACGGTTATCCGCGTCACGTTCGTCCGGTAGCCGCCCACCGCCGTCGCTCTCTGCTGATCAGTTGTTCGTGAAGGCTCGATACACGACTCGACTACGTAGTCCTACGTTACCCTCCTGTTCCAGTCTTAGCGACAGCAGCGTGTCGCGAACGGCGCAGGCACCTGCACGATGGTGGCGTGTAGACGAGCCGGGGGCAACTCTGGAGAAAAGCTGTGCCGTGGCGACCGCGTGTCAGTTCAACTCGACGTTTCTGATGCGGAAGTTGATGATGTCTTCGGGGTTGGCCTGTGATTCCGAGAGGCCGACCTCGTAGAGGAGCGCCATCCGGTTGTCGAACGGCGCGCCGCTGATACTGAAGTTCATGATGGCGACCGCCTGGTTGCTCGAGAGGTTGAGGGTCGTGTCGCTCTTGTTGTCAAGAGCACCGGCGTCGACCAGCGTGTTCGTCATGTTCGTCTGCCACCAGGCCGAACTGTTGGTCAACTCCGCGGAGATGTCCTCACCGTCCGTGTAGAGCGACACGTCGTCCTCATCCAGGTGGTTGACGCCCGAGGTATCCAATTTTGTACACCGAGCGATGTTGTACGATTGGTTGCTGCCACCGCCGGAGTACGGCGTCGTCTGCCAGTGGTTGTCAGCGCAGCCGTACCACGTCGCGTTGATCTCGACGCTTTCACCGCCTTCGAGCGCGAACCGATGGCGGAACTGCGACGGTGCGGTCGGGTCGTTGACGTTCATGAACGTTCCGCTGCTCGTGTTATGTGTGGCGATATCGTCGGTGTCACCCGGTATGAACGGCGAGTGGACCTCGCTCCCGCCGCTGACGTTCGTCGAGAGCGGCTGGCGGGCGATGAGTTTCGTCTCTTTTTCCTTCTCGGCGATGTCCTCGAAGATGGCTTTCAATTCGTCTGCATCCTCCGTCTGATTGAACTGCCCGCCGGTCTCGGACGCGACGTCTTTTAGGACCCCGTCCGCGATGTCGTCTTCGTCACCGTACCCGATGGTGTATATCGTGATGTCGCTTTTATCCGCCGCTTTCGCCGTGTCGACCGTCCTGGCGTTCTGATTGTCACAGTTAGGCTGTATGGGTGGCGAGTTGTCACACGCATTGTTGAGTCCGTCGGTCAGGAGGACGGCGATTTTCGTCCGGGTCTGGTTCGACGTCAGGTCGAACAGTTCGTGTCCCTGCTCGATGCCTCGCCAGATACGAGTGCCGCCTCCCGGATCGTTGTCGATTTCGCAGATGGTATTGTTGATGCCCGTCATCGCCCAACACCCGCTCGTCGAGAACGTGCCGCCCTTCTCGCTCGTGAGATAGCGGCCGTCGTCGGTCTGCTTGATGGCCGGGTAGTTCTCGTACGTGACCACTCCCGCGCGGTCGAACGACCCGTTCAACTCCGAGACGAACGAGGTAGCACCGACCTGTGCGTCCTCGGATTTCGTATTGCCGTCACTGTTCGGGTCCCACGACATCGACCCGGAGACGTCCATAATGAACACCACGTCAAACGGTTCACGGTAGACCGTCGTCGTGTCGACGATCTCCTTGATCTTCCCGACCTGTGGGTTCCGCTCGCTCAGCGGTCTGACCGTGACGATGTACTCGTCCTTGGTGGTGTTCTTGTTGATTGAGATGTTTTGTGGGTCCGTCTCCCCGATGTCAACGTCTTCCATGTAGTCGGCTTCCGGATCACCGGACTTGTTACGGGCGAGGTTCACGACCGTGTTGATCTCGTCGTTGGTTTCGGGTGGCAGTTCGCTCTGTGGCAGGTGGACTAGCGAGGTGTTGTTGTGATTCCACGTTTGCGATTCGACGCCGAACTCCGTCTCCAGGTAATCGCCCCAGGCCTTGTAGAAGTCGCTGGTGACTTTCACCGTCATGTTGTCCGGCCGGATACACGACCCGTGGAGTATCTGCCCGGTCAGTTCCTGGCTTTGGGTGCGTGAGGTTTCCGTTTCGAGTCTGGCAGTGTTGTACGACTCCCTGATGTTCCCGCTAATGTTGACCACCGTTGCCGACAGCGTCCCGTTGCGGAAGTTTACGTCCGGTGCCGTTACCATCGTACTCGCGTTCTCAGCACTCTGTCGCCAGACGCCGCCTGCCTCGTAGGCAACCGTCTCGCCCGCTGCACTCTCGTACCTGAGTGAACTCAGCGGTGCCGTCGAGCGACAGGAGGAGTTCCGGTTCACCATTACGGACAGTTCACCCTGCCGAACTGTCCGCATCTCGTCGGAGTCCGTGTCACCAATAGTGAAATCCACTCTGGACACGTCGTTCATCTGCGCCAACGTGCTGAACCGCGAGTCGACTTCCTGAATGACCAACTGGGCCGTCTGCTCGTTGTTATCGTTCTGCACTTGATCGATCAAACCCGACCCGAACACGACGACCAGCACCGCGCCTAACAGCGCCATCGCGACCAAGAGTACTACGGCGATGACTTCCGATACTGCGCGTGTATCCGAGCGGAAGGTAGGTCTCTTGGGCGAGTTCATACAGGTCTAAGTCGTTTTCTGTTGACAATCGATGGTTAAAAGATTGCCGCTCGCTGTACAGGTTGTAACCACTAGATTGCGTCTCGGCTGTCGGAGACCATCGGTCTTTGACGAGCGATGGTAAGAGAAACTCAGTCAGCGAACTCGCGATCCCTCAGAACCCGTACTCGTCGTCTCCGGGACTGTCGCTCATCGCGGGGTCCTGTTGGTCCGTGACGGACTGTGTGAACAGGTCTTCACCGGCCTGTTCGTCGGTCTCTTCGGCAGGGCCGTAGGCCGAGACGCCGCGGGTGAGGAGTTTCTCGACGGCTTCGTCCCAGTTGACGAACTCGTCCTGGGCGATCATCTGGTCGATGTCGTTCTCGATTCTGTCGGGCAGGTCGATCTCTAGCTTGGCCATACCGTCGTTCTGTGAGATACCCGTATAACGTTTGGGCCTGCCGACGAGACGTGTTCGCCCGTCTACATTCCCGGTGCCGAACGGCCGCGAGTTACTCGCCGGCGTCGGGATACGTTTCGGCAAGCGCGTCGAGCGCCTCGTGGTGTTCAGTGGTGTGCGGGGCAGTGAGCGGCGAGACGCTGACTTTCCCGTCGACGACGGCGCGTCTGTCGGTTCCCTCGGGGTCGGGGACGTCGCCCTCGGCCATCAGTTCCCAGATGCCGTCCTCCAGGGAAATCTCCGCGCCGTCCCTGACGGCGGTCATCAGATAGGCCGTCGAGGGTTCGGTGACGACCATCTCCGGGCGTTCCCCGTCGCCGTCCGGGTCCGGAACCGGCGCGTTGACGTTCAGGTAGTCGGCGTGGTCGAACACGCCCGCGTCGATGGCGTGCTCTGTGAGGTAGCGGGCGGCCGCCGTCGCGTGCTCGTAGGCCTCGTACCCCACGTCGACGTCGGTGTAGCTCGTGTCCTCGCCGACGGGGACGTACAGCGAGACGGCGATGGCCGGCACGTCGAAGAAGGCCGCTTCGACGGCGGCCGAGACGGTTCCCGAGCGGCCGAGGACGTACGCGCCGAGGTTCGCACCGCGGTTACAGCCGGCGACCACCATGTCGGCGTCGGTGACCAGCGCTTCCAGCCCCGCGACAGTGCAGTCCGCCGGCGTGCCCTCGATCGCGTACCCGAGGTCGTGTTCGCGGACCTGGACGTCGTGGGACATGGCGCGCCCGACGGCGCTCTTGTCGTCGGCGGGCGCGACGGCCGTGACGTCGGCGATCTCCGAGAGCGCGTCGTAGAGGGCGCGGAACCCGGGGCTCTCGATGCCGTCGTCGTTCGTCAACAGGATCTGCAGGTCGGCCATGACAGCCTCTCCGGACGGCCGGCGCAAAAGTCCACTGCCTACGCGACTCCGACACTGCGCCCGCGAGAACTACCCGCCGGCCGGCACGCGGTCGACGACGGTC
Organism: Halorientalis salina; assembly: GCF_005049285.1. Lineage (GTDB taxonomy): Archaea > Halobacteriota > Halobacteria > Halobacteriales > Haloarculaceae > Halorientalis > Halorientalis salina. The sequence continues at coordinate 139,265 of NZ_SOSC01000008.1, forward strand.
TCGTCGTCCACGACGAGATTGTACGCGCCCTCGTCGTCGTTCCACAGCGCCAGGACGTTCTCGACCAGCAGCAGGTCGCCGTACGCGGCCGTTTCGAGGGCGTCGTTCAGTGCGGTCCCCCGTGTCAGGACGGCGTAGTGGGCCACCCCTTCGCTCCCGTCGCCGATCTTGAACAGGGGGTTCGCGTCGTCGTCGTCCGTCAGATCGTGACTGAGTTTGATCGCGGCCACGTCGATGCGGTTCGAGACGTGGTCGTCCATGTCGGCCATCTTCGCGTACCGACTGACATCGGGTCGAAAGTCGATCCGCTGTGTCCCGTCGGGTCGAAGGATGGTGTAGGCGTACTGCACGTCGACGTTCTCGAACTCGCCGGGTTCGTGGTCCGGGTCACTCGCTTCCTCGTCGAGTCGCCGCTGGAACGGCGGGACCTCGATGTCCGGCGCAACGTCGAACGACCAGCCCTCGTCCGTCGGTCGCTCGCCGGGCCAGAGCCTGACAGTCGGCGCGTAGACGCTCAGTCCGTTCTCTACGTCTCGTTCGACTTCTCGGAGGTTGGTCGCCGTGTTGCGGTCAGCCGGTGCGAGTCCGACGAGGCTCCCGTCGTCGGCCACCGACTCGGCGTACCGCTCGACGACGGCCGCCGGGTCGTCGAGTTCCGAGAGGACGTTCGAGAACAGCACGAGGTCGTACGCCCCCGTGGGTTCGAAGGCTTCGGCGGTCGTCTCGTGAACCGTCGCGTGGAAGTTCCGGCCGGTTTCGTCGAGCATCGCCGTCAATACGTCGACGGCACTGCTCGGTTCGACCGCGGTGTACTCGACCAGCGCGTCCTCGGGCAAGAGGTCGTACAGCCCCAGCGCCGGCCCGCCGACGCCAGCGCCTACGTCGAGAACCCTGAGCTTCCGGCCCAGGAGGCCGTCCGCTGCGAGGACCGAGAGGACGTACTGGACGGCCGCGTAGTAGTCCGGCAGGTGATACAGCGCGTAGGCGAGCGCCGTTTCGTGGTCGTACTCGACGTCGTTTCCCCAGAGGTAGTCGGTTTTCAGGTCGCGGACCCGCTCGCGGATGGCGTCGCCGCTCTCACCGTCGGGCCAACCCGCACCGTACTCGGCGACGAGCAACTCCTCGATAGCCATCGAGTAGTCGGCCGGGAACGCCTCGACGCCGTCGAAGGGTCCGGTGACTGGCTCCTCGGCGACGGGTTCGAACGCGCCGTCCGCACGCTCGACCAGTCCGAGTTCGTACGCGTCCTCGCGGAGTACCTGGGTTATCGCGGCCGGATGGGGTTGTCCCTCGACGTACTCGTGGATCTCCTCGGGATCGATCGGTCTGACCTCGCGGAGGTATTTGGCGTTCGATCGGATCTGCTCTCGGCGTGTTTCGTTCATCGTTTCTCCTGGACCTGGCGGTAGAGTGCCTCGAACGCGTCTGAATCGGCGTCAGCGAGGTTCGCGGCCGCGTCGGCGACGGCGTCGGCACCCTCGAACGCCTCCTGAATGTCCGCGTAGACGCGCGGGTCGCCGTCGGTCACCTGCTCGACGAGGTCGAACAGCCCCGCAGAGATGGGCGTCTGGAACTCGTCGGGAACGTCCGCCGACGCGAGGCCGAAGGCCAGGACGGCCGCGTGGGCCTGTGCCTGGACGGTCTCCATCGCACGGTCGTGTTCCTCGACGGTCGTCTCGAAGACGTCGTTCCCCCGACCGCGGAGCGCCTCGCGAATGTCGGCAGTGACGGGACCGTCCCGGTCGACGACGGCCGCGACGTTCCCCGGGGCGTTCTCCGCGGCGAACAGTGGGTGAAGGCTCAGTCGCTCGCAGTCGGGTGCGTGGTCGGCCATCGCCGCGACGGGCTCGGCGGCGACGCCGGTCACGTCCACGATGGCCCGGGTCGCGCGTTCGGCGTGGGCCTCGATGGCGTCGGTAGCGACGGGAATCGGCACCGCGATACAGACGGCCTCGAACCGTTCGTCGGTATCGAGCGATACGGCTCGGGCATCCTCGATGCGTTCCGCAGCGGTCGCTGCGGCCGAACTGTCGGCATCGGCGAACGCGGCGTCGGTGAACTCGCTGGGGCCGTCGACGACTGTCTCGGCGAACCACCGTCCCATCGTCCCGGCACCGACGACGAGTAGCTTCATCGGGAAGGGATAACCGGGGGGCTCTCAAAAGGGATTCGGGTCCCGGTCCGGACGGTATCCTTTTGTCCCCGGACTGACGGGTAGGAGTATGGACAGGGGGTTGCTGCTGGCCGTTGCAGTCGTCGCGACGGTCGCACTTGCGGGGTGTTCCTGGGTCGCACAGGAGGAGCCGACACAGACGCCAGAGACCAACGACAGCGACATCATGGTCCCGAGTTTCAGGCTCGACGACCACCGAAACACGCTGGCGAACACCAGCTACGCCGTCACGGTGCAGGTCGACGCCGACACGGACGGGATGGACCGCAACGAGACGATCCGCGTCAGAAGCGATCCCGAGACGGAGCGGTTCCGCCGGACGAACGAGACGAGCCAGCGGACCGTCGACATCTACTTCACGGCGTCGACGCTGTACTCGAAGATCCAGGACAACGAGACGACGTACCGCAATCAGAGCCTCGACGGGTTGAACAGGAGTTTCGATCAGTACCACGAGAACCGGATGCAGTTACGATGGCTCACGGAGATTTACAGCTTCGCCAACTTCGATCGCGAGCGAAACTTGACGGTCGACGGCCGCGAGGTCACCGAGTTCCGACTCAACGAAACCGTCGTCGGCGCGAGCGACACGGCCCAGCTCACGGACGCGAACGGGTCCGTCTACATCGACCGTGACGGCGTCATCCGTCGTGCGGTCATCGACGTCGCCGGCGAGGGGGAAAACGGCCCCTTCGACGTATACATCAAGTACGAGGTAACAGGGACGGGCGACGTGACGGTCGAGCCGCCGACGTGGCTCTCCGAAGCGCAGAACGCGACGGCTGCCAACACGACCGACACGAACGCGTCGGCTGGCAGTTGACGTGCTCGACGGCTCATACTACCGGCTATAATCACCTGAAGGTTTTCGGCACCCCGGTGCCGAAATCCGCCACGAAGTTATAGCCGGCAGTATCAGTCGGCGACCAGGTTCTCCGGGTACTCGGTGAAGTTCCGGTAGCCGTCCTCGGTGACGACGACGATGTCCTCGATACGAATACCACCCACTGATGGATCGTACAGCCCCGGCTCGATGGTGATGACGTGACCGGGTTCGAGTTCCTCGCCGCCGGGCCCGACGAGCGGCTGCTCGTGAACGTCTAATCCCACACCGTGGCCGGTGTTGTGGATGAACCCGGTTTCGGTCGTCTCGTCGCTTCGAAGAGTCGGCTCGCCCGCATCCTCGTAGACGTCACAGACCGCGTCGTGAACCTCGGCACCCGTGACACCGGGTTCGACGACGTCGAGTGCCGCGTCCTTGGCCTCCGCCGTGAGGTCGTACCACTCCCGGATCGTCTCGCTCGGTTCGCCCTTACAGAAGGTGCGGGTCATGTCCGCGTGGTACTTCGTCGCCTTGTCCCGCGGGAAGATGTCGACGATGATCGGCTCACCGGCCGCCAGCGGTCCGCTCCCGCGGTCGTGTGGGTCCGCGGCGTCGGCTCCGCAGGCGACGATGGTCTCGTCGAGCGCGCAACCGTGGCGCAGGAGCGTTACCTCGATCTCCTCTGTGACGCGTTCGCTCGTCAGCGGTTCGCCCTCGTAGCGGAGGGTGCCGTCCTCGACCGTCGCAGCACGGATGAGGTCCTCGGCCGCTGCCATCGCAGACTCGTTTGCCGCCTGGGCGGTGGCAACGTGGTCGATCTCCTCGTCGGTCTTGGTGGCACGGATCGCCTGCACGGGGTTCGTTCCGCCGCGACCGATGGGACTGCTTTCGGGCGTTCGGACCTCGATGCCGTGCTCACGGAGGCCATCGGCTGTCGCCAGCGGGAACCGCGCGGGGACGGCGACCGATTCGACCCCGCGCTTCTCGAGGAAGGCCGCGAGGAGGCGTCGTGTCCCCTCGACGCGACCGTGCTCGTCGACGAGCGACCGCATGTCGTAATCGGAGTGGCGGTCGACGGTCGCCGCGTTGCTCTCTCTGGTGGCCCGGCCGTACTCCAGGCTGGAGACGAGCAGGTGGACCTCCCCGTCGTAGAGTGTGTGGAAGGGGTCGGGCGCGTCGAACCCAGAGAGATACAACTGGTCGGAATCGTCGCCGGCGGCGTCGATGAAGAAGCCGTCGACGCCGGCCTCGTCCAGGAACGAGTCGAGCGGGGAGAAGTCCGGTTGCATACCCGCGGCTGGGGTCCCCACGGACAAAACCTCCGGGGGTCAGCCGCGTCCGGTATTCTCATGACAGGGCGCCACGACAACGCTGGCATGAACGTCGAGATTTCGCGGTCGGGGGTCAGTGGCAGCGCCCAGGCACCACCGTCGAAGAGCTACACGCACCGGGCGATCCTCGCGGCCGGCTACGCGGACGGCGCACGCGTCACCGACCCGCTCGTGAGCGCAGACACACGCGCGACCATGCGCGCGGTCGAAGCCTACGGCGGGTCCGTCGACCGGAGCGAGGACGACTCGGAACTCACTATCGACGGCTTCGACGGCCGGCCGTCGGTTCCAGCGGACGTCATCGACTGCGCCAACAGCGGGACCACGACGCGGCTCGTGACCGCGACGGGTGCGCTCGCCGACGGCATCACCGTCCTGACCGGCGACGAGTCGCTCCGCTCGCGCCCACAGGGTCCGCTGCTCGACGCCATCGAGCAACTCGGTGGCCGCGCGGAGAGCACCCGCGGGAACGGGCAAGCTCCGCTCGTGGTCAAGGGGCCGGTCGACGGCGAGACCGTCTCGATTCCCGGCGACGTGTCCTCTCAGTACATCACCGCGCTGCTGATGGCCGGCGCGGTGACCGAGGAGGGCATCGACGTGGACCTCGAAACCGAACTGAAGTCCGCGCCGTACGTCCAGATCACCCTGGAAGTGCTGGAGGCATTCGGCGTCGAGGCCGTCGAGACCGACGCGGGCTTCCGGGTGGACGGCGGCCAGAGCTACGAGCCGGCGGGCGGGGAGTACGCCGTTCCCGGCGACTTCTCCTCCATGTCGTACCTGCTGGCTGCCGGTGCGCTGGCGGCCGACGACGAACTGCGGGTTCGCGGCGCACAGCCCAGCGCTCAGGGCGACTCGGCCATCGTCGACATCCTCGAACGGATGGGTGCCGACATCGAGTGGGATCGCGAGGCTGGCGTCATCACCACGAGACAGTCCTCGCTGTCGGGCATCGAGGTGGGCGTCGAGGACACGCCGGACCTCCTGCCGACCATCGCGGTCCTCGGGGCGGTCGCCGACGGCACCACGACAATCACGGACTGCGAACACGTCCGGTACAAGGAGACCGATCGCGTCAGCGCGATGGCGGAGGAACTGACGAAGATGGGTGCGGTAGTCGAGGAGGAACAGGAACAGCTCACCATCCACGGCGGCGAGACGGACCTGGCGGGTGCAAACGTGGACGGTCGGGCCGACCACCGTATCGTCATGTCCCTGGCCGTCGCAGGACTGGTTGCCGAGGGGACGACGACCATCGAAGGCGGCGAGCACGTCGACGTTTCCTTCCCGGACTTCTTCGACGTGCTGGCCGACACCGGGGCGGACGTGACTCAGGGTTGAGTTCAGGCGTACAGACGGCACGAGCGGTCGCGAAGCAGTGTGCCGTACTCCCGCGGCTGCTTCGCGGCGGCTGGTCAGGACATAGCTCGGGCTGGTCGCGTTTTGCCTGAAGAACCCTCGGCCGTGGACGGGCGGCGTGTATCGAGGATTCGACGGTTTCTCAAAGGCTAAATGTGCGGGTCACTCAGGGGACAGTAATGAACGGCAATAGCTTCGGTCGGCTCTTCCAGGTGACTACCTACGGGGAGAGTCACGGGGAGGCCATGGGCTGTACCGTCTCCGGCGTGCCCGCCGGCGTGGAACTCTCCGAGGAGGAGATCCAGCACGAACTCGACCGCCGGAAACCCGGCCAGTCGATGATCACCACCTCTCGCGGGGAACCGGACGAGGTGAAGATCAACAGCGGCGTCCAGGACGGCTACACCACCGGGACGCCCGTCGGCATGGTCATCCAAAACAAGGACGCTCGCTCGGGCAAATACGAACCGTTCGTCACCGCACCGCGCCCGTCCCACGGCGACTACACGTACTCGGCGAAGTTCGGCACGCGCAACTGGGGCGGCGGCGGCCGATCCTCTGCAAGGGAGACCGTCAACTGGGTCGCCGCGGGCGCGATCGCCCAGCAGGTGCTCGACGCCTCGGAGTACGACGTCCAGATCAAGGCCCACGTCAACCAGCTCGGCGACATCGAAGCCCCCGAGGTCTCTTTCGAGGAGATGCTCGAACACACCGAAGAGAACGACGTGCGGTGTGCCCACCCCGAGACGGCCGAGGAGATGCGAGACCTTGCCGACCAGTACCAGAAAGAGGGCGACTCCATCGGCGGCTCGATCTACTTCGAGTGTCGGGGCGTGCCCCGCGGGCTTGGCGCACCGCGGTTCGATTCAGTTCCCGCACGACTCGGCAAGGCGATGTTCGCCATTCCGGCGGTAACTGCCTTCGAGTACGGCCTGGGTCGCGACGCCCGGGACGTGGCCGGCACCGAGCGCAACGAGGACTGGGAGTTCGACGACGGCGAGTCCTATCCTGATACCGTCAGCGAAGAAGGCGACCCGGTGCCGGTCGGCAACGACCACGGCGGCCTCCAGGGCGGTATCACGACCGGCGAACCGATCTACGGCGAGGTCACCTGGCACGCGCCGACCTCGATCCCGAGCACGCAGACGACGGCCGACTGGGAGTCCGGCGAGCGCAAGGACATCCAGGTCGTCGGCCGCCACGACCCGGTCTTGCCACCGCGTGCGGTTCCGGTCGTCGAGTCGATGCTCGCCTGTACCGTGCTGGACTTCATGCTGCTCTCGGGCCGGATCAACCCCGACCGCGTCGACGGTCGCCCCGGGGAGTACGACACCGACTACCACCCGTCGAGTCCGCAGGACGATCCCGAGGACGCGGCGACGCGGGCAGAGCCGACCGACAACGAGTAATCAGGAGATCGAGATCCCTTCTTCCCGGAGTTTCCGCCACTGACTGCGGGCACACCGGGCCGTATCGACGAGGATGGCCAGGACGACGACCAGGCCGAGCCACTTCAGCGGCGGGTACTGCGCGAACAGCGTCGTCGTCGCGTCGACCAGCGCGAAGCCGACCAGGTACGCCAGCATGAATATCCGTTTTGCGTGACCCATCAACACGGAGTACGGACTCGATCGTTGTCACGCTATCCCTTCTTTGCGCTCGCTGTGGTGTGAAATCACCGCGGAAGTTTTCCCCGCCCTCGCCCTGGGCCTGGTATGGACGCGAACCAGGAACAGATATCCAACCCGTACGGGATGGACAGCGACTGTCGGAACTGTCCAGCCCTGTGTGAGACGCGCAGCCAGGTCGTCCACGGGTACGGCGACGTGGGGGCCGATTTCGTCTTCGTCGGTGAAGCGCCGGCCGAGGGAGCCGACCGGACGGGCCATCCCTTCACGGGTGACGCGGCCGGCGAAACGGTGCAAGACATTCTCGGCGCACTGGGCTTTTCGGAATCGCCGCCCGAAAGCGAGGAGCCGGATCTGGACAACGTCTACCTGACGTATCTGACCCGCTGTCGCGACCCGGACCGCCCCCCGAGCGACGAGGAGGTGCTGAACTGCGAGGGGTTCCTGACGGCCGAAATCCGAATGATAAACCCCGAGATCATCGTCCCGGTGGGCCAGCGACCGCTGGAGGAACTCGCCTTCGAGTACACGACGACGAGTCCCGAGGAGTTCGACATCGAGCGAGACCACGCGACGACGGTGCGGGGTCGCGGGTTCGAGTTGGTGCCGATGGTCGAACCCGAGGCCCTCTCCGCGGAGCAACGAACAGCGTTCAAGAAGACGGTATCGGAGTTGCTCGGTCGCGACTATCGGCAGACGAAGGGTCGACGGAGCCGATAAAACGCCGGAATCGGACTTATTTCGGCGACCAGTAGGGGTTCGAGACGGACGGTCGCGCGGAGATCGCCACCGCACTGACGACTGCGAGCGACACGAGCACGAGGCCGAGGACGACGGCCGAGACGATCCGATACTCGGAGTTCAGCGTTCGCAGCGACAGTTCGATACCGGCACCGACGACGAAAAACAGCGCCAGGAACGCGCCCAGGAACCCGAGCGCCTGTTTGGTTACGACGTTCATACCGGTAGATGCACGAGCGTCGACATAAAAGGGGGCGGTTCCGCCGACCGAAGCGGCGATTTCAAGAGTCGGCCGGTCCGAAGTACGGACATGACCACGGTCGCCGTTCTGGCAGCCCCGCCCCGTCCCGGACTCGTCCTGTCGGATCTCGCCGAAGAGACGCCACTCTCCCCGGAGGAGACAGCGGACCTCTACGCCGCGCTGTTGCGCGACAGCTGTCGCGCGGTCGAGGACAGCGGCGGCGAGTTGCTGGTGAACTTCCGCGCCGAGGACGACATCCCCGAGGAGTACGCGGGCGATCAGCCCTCGGAGGCGGAAGTCCGAGCGGCCGTTCGGCCGGTGCTAGAGAGTCCCGACGACGCGCGGTTCGAAGTACAGGTCGGTTCGACGTTCGCCGGCCGCGTCGGCAACACCGTGACCCACCTTCTCGAAGAGGAGGACGTCAAGACCGCCGCGGCGATCGAGCCGACCGCGCCGTTCCTGGCCCGGCAGGTCATCGACAACGCGGCGATGAAACTCCGGCGGCACGAGGTCGTGCTCGGTCCCGCTACCGACGGGCGCGTCTACTACGCCGGCTTCGGCGACACGGTCGATTTCGACGACGCCTACGGGCCGCCGACCCTCCGGACGCTGACGGACCGAGGGGTCGAGGCCGATCTTGAAGTCGGATTCCTGCCGATGCAACCGGTTCTGGAGACGGCGGCGGATCTGGTGACGGTCCTGAGCCACGTCCAGGCGCGACAGCGGGCGGGGCGGCAGGTCCCGACCCACACCGCAGCGTTCTTCGAGGAGACCGGGCTGGACGTGGTCGAGTCGGACGCCGGCCTCGAACTGTCTCGGGACTGACCGACAACGCTTAAAACGAGGGGTGTAGAAATACGGGTGCCGGTGGGATAGCGAAGTGGCCTAACGCGACTGCCTTGAGAGCAGTTGTCCTCACGGACTCTGGGGTTCGAATCCCCATCCCACCGCTTCTTCGCGAACGATAGTGAGCGTAGAGCAGTGCATGGGATTCGAACCCTGGAAGTCACAGCCCGCGCAGCGGAGCGAGCAGGAATGTCTTCCTCTGGTTCGAATCCCCATCTCACCGCTTTTATCGGCAGAATACTGCTCCGTAATACGATTTTTGACCCACACCATCAATGCTGGAAGCCTACATACCTCATTCACACTGGACTCTTGTTGGTAAATCTATTCTCAGATAGCCACAGTCTAATCAAATCTCTATAATATGTTAGGACCTCTGCTGTCAGAAGTGCCGTAGCTGATTGGAAAATATGATTAGCAAAACCAATATTATCCAACCCCTCATAAACCAAGACAGTTGAGTGATGATCAAATTCGCAGGAATAGCTGTAAGAAGAGAAAGCCACAAACTGATTGTATCAAACGTCCCTGAAAAGTGGCACCAATCTCTCAAAATTGGTGGAATATTACTTTCCGTTTTTGAACTGTCGATTGCCTTCCTGGGTATTTATGCTGCTTTGATTGGAAATACGTTCAGTCTACCATTTATCACATTGATTCTGGCAGTCTTGTTATTCGTTGAATTGGGGAGGCCAGACATAGAGATTCAGTACGATTATTCATATATTTCACCCGCGATGACTCTGGGCCCAGGTGGGAAATCAAGTAGGCACCACGATCCACCGCTGGGGATATTCCAAGTGGAATACTTAGATGATGAGGGTCAACCTATCCCAGATGAAGAATTAGGATTGTATGGTAGTGAGTCAGTCAATGTAGAAATTCCTAACGGGAATCTCAAGATGATGGTGGAAAGTGGTGAAGCAGATTTTGGCCTTGAACTACCATTTCCTGCTCGTAAAATCTCTCTCTCGGGCGAAGAACAGGATTACCAATTTGATGACCTCGGTAAAAACGAAGAACGGCCATTAGAAGATCAGGACGAACTTGCAGAGGCATTGACCCGAAATGAGGCAACCATTTCGTTCGATATTCGCCGAGATGAACTGTTCTCGTGGGGGCGCATTTTACAAGCTGAAGCCGCTGACGACAGCAAGACCATTGAGGTAGTCTCGACAGAAGAGCGCATAGAGTTTCGTTACAGCCAAGATGACTTTGCTCATACAATTAGTGTTGATAAGAGTGAATTACCCCCGGTGACTGGTATGATGTCATCCTGCAGTGGGAGCCGGGAGAGTTGAATATGCACATTGGTCCTACGACTCCAAACTAGATCTCTACTCGCAGCGAAGCGATGCCGACCGTCTCCACTTGGTTCGAATCCCCATCCCACCGTCTTCTGCCGCGAGCAACCTGCGAGCGGCGAATACGTACATAGGGATTTCTTGCCAAACGCAGTGAGAGATTAGTGTCTGTTTTCTGCCAGAATCGCGCGTGTTCAACTGATGCGGTAGCGCGGAGTCCCCTTCCTCAAGCGCGAGCGAAGCGAGCGGTAGGGAGGGGAGGAGCGCGTTCGTATAGCTGGCCATTTCCCCCCATCGATAAATAGCCACGGGGCTACATTGAACATGTGGCAGACGACTACGTGCGTCGGACGGCAATCACCCGCCTCTCGGTAGATGGCGAGCAACGCGATTTGCTTGAAGACACCATCTCCGAGTGGAAACGGGGCTGCCAAATCGCCACGGACCTCGCGTGGGGACGGTGCAACACCAAGAGTGACGTGCAACCCCTCGCCTACGATTCTGTGCGCGAAGATACCGACCTCGGGAGTCAGCACGCGATTCTCGCCACTCACCAAGCCGCACAAGCCATCACCGGCTGTCTCGAACGCCGGTCGAAGGGCAAGAAGGTAAGCAAGCCGACGTTCACCGCACCGACCGTGAAATACGATACGCGGACGATGACGGTGTTCGATGACGACACCGTATCCCTCTCTACAACGAAGAGTCGGGTCCGGTGTCCGCTCGACCTTCCCGACG
>NZ_SOSC01000009.1 GCF_005049285.1 Halorientalis salina
GACATCGAGACGCGCGGCGGCGCGGAGAACTGGGAGGACCTCCCCGAAGAGATCCAGGACACGTTCGACAAACTGGGCATCCCGGAAGCCGAGAAGAACGCGCTCTCCGGGGTTGGCGCCCAGTACGAGTCCGAGATCGTCTACCAGAACATGCAGGAGCAGTGGGAGGAAAAAGGCGTCATCTTCTGTGACATGGACAAGGCTGTCCGTGACCACGAAGAGAAGGTCAAGGAGTACTTCATGACCAAGTGCGTGCCGCCCAGCGACAACAAGTTCGCGGCGCTCCACGGTGCCATCTGGTCGGGCGGTTCGTTCGTCTACGTCCCGGAAGACACCACGGTCAACATGCCGATTCAGGCGTACTTCCGGATGAACTCCGAGGGGATGGGCCAGTTCGAGCACACGCTCATCATCGCCGAGGAGAACTCCGAAGTCCACTACATCGAGGGCTGTTCCGCGCCGAAGTACTCGGCGTTCAACCTTCACAGCGGTGGCGTCGAAGTGTTCGTCGGCGAGGACGCACACGTTCAGTACTCGACCGTGCAGAACTGGTCGAAGAACACCTACAACCTCAACACCAAGCGAGCTATCGTCGAGGCCGATGGGACGATGGAGTGGGTCTCGGGCAGCATGGGCTCGAAAGCCACGATGCTGTACCCGGCGACCATCCTGAAAGGTCCGGGCGCGACGGACAACCACATCACCATCGCCTTCGCGGGCGAGGGCCAGAACATCGACACCGGTGCGAAGGTCTACCACAACGCACCTGACACGAAATCGACCATCGAGTCCAAGTCCATCTCGAAGGACGGCGGCCGCACGAACTACCGCGGCCTCGTCCACATGGCAAACGGCGCGGAGAACTCCTCGACGAGCGTGGAGTGTGACGCGCTGATGTTCGACAACGAGAGTACGTCGGACACGATGCCGTACATGGAGATCCAGGAGAACCAGGTCGACGTCGCCCACGAGGCGACCGTCGGCAAGATCGGCGACGAGGACGTGTTCTACCTCCAGAGCCGCGGCCTGGACGACGACGACGCAAAGCAGATGATCGTCGCCGGCTTCATCGAACCGATCACCGAGGAACTACCGATCGAGTACGCGGTCGAACTCAACCGCCTCATCGAACTCGAAATGGAGGGCAGTCTCGGGTAACCCCCGGGAGCAATCATGAGTACGCAGGTACACGCAAACCTCACGGAGGAGCAGGTAACGACGATCAGCGAGGACCTCGGCGAGCCCGAGTGGCTTCTGGAGACGCGTCTGGAAGCGCTCGACGCGCTCGACGACCTCGACATGCCCGACGTCATTCGCACGCCGGGTCGTGACTGGACCAACCTCGACGCGCTCGAATACGAGAGCTTCGTCGACCCGCTGGACCGGGCCCAGGAGAAAGACCGCGTCGAGGCCGAGGGCGTCGAACTGCTCTCGTGGGACGAGGCACTCGACGAACACGGCGACGTCATCGAAGAGCACTTCGGGAGTGTCGTCGACCCGCAGCGCGATTACCTCACTGCGCTATCGACGGCGCTGTTCTCGGCCGGGACCCTCGTGTACGTTCCCGAGGGCGTCGACGCCGAGGACGTGAAGATTCGGACCCGGATGAACAGCCAGTCGCTGTTCAATTACACGCTCGTCATCGCCGAGGAGTCCTCGTCGGTGACGATCCTCGAACGACAGGAGAACGGCGACGACGTCGAGGGGAACCAGTACTACAGCGGCGTCGTCGAGGCCGTCGTCGGTGAGAACGCGCACGTCCAGTACGGCGCACTCCAGAACCTGGACGAGGACACCTACAACTTCCAGGTCAAGCGCGGCCACGCCCACACCTACGGCGTCCTCAACTGGATCGACGGCAACATCGGCTCACGGCTCACGAAGACCAACGTCGAGACGCGACTGCTCGGCGACTCCTCGGAGTCCAAGATCGTCGGTGCCTTCTTCGGCCACGGGGACCAGCACTTCGACCTCGCCTCGCGCGTCTGGCACGAGGCCGAACACACGGTCGCGGACCTCGTGACCCGCGGCGTCCTCGACGACACGGCGCGATCGGTGTACGAGGGCGTCCAGGACGTGGGCCGCGAGGCCTGGGACACCAGCTCCTACCAGCGTGAGAACACGCTGATGCTCTCCGACGAGAGCGAGGCCGACGCGTCGCCGAAGCTCATCATCAACAACCACGACACCGAAGCGAGCCACTCCGCGACGGTCGGGCAGGTCGACGAGCAGGACATGTTCTACATGACCTCCCGGTCGATCCCGCCGGAAGTCGCGCGGAACATGCTCGTCGAAGGGTTCTTCGTGCCCGTCCTGGACGAAGTTGCGGTCGACGAACTCAGCGACGATCTCGAAGAGCTCATCGCGAAGCGTCTTCGTGAGTAGCGTGGCATCGGAGACGCCACGAACGAACGGGCCGGAGGCCCGTGAGTAGTGCGGAGCACTACTCACGAACGGCTCGGGAGAGCGTTGCTCTCCCGGCGTCTCCGCGAGTAACGCCTTGGCGTTACGAGGGGGGGCTCGTCAGGCGTCAGCCTGACGGCGTCTTCGCGAGTAGCGTGGTGACGAAGTCGCCACGAACGAACGCGCCTCGCACCCCGATTTTCGACGAAATGGACACGCCGATGTGTGACAAGGGACTTAAGGTCCCGCCTACCCGAGTGTGGAACATGCCAGCGGTACAGGTCGACGACGAGGTGGCGACGGCGTGAGCGTCCAGCAACCCGTGGCGTCGGACCACCAGCTCGCACGACTCCTCCAGATCGGGATCGTGCTCGAAGAGGTCGTCGAGGCGCGAGCGGGCGAACACGCCAAGACGCTCGACGTGACCGATCCGGAACTCGAAGCGCTACTCGACGAGGCCGCGGCCGAGTCCGCCGACCACCGGGACCGACTCGAAGCGCTGATCGACGAACTGGAGGCCGAGACGATCCCCTTCGAGCAGATCAAGGAACTCGTCGCGGCCCAGTACGAGGCCGAATCGGACTTCGACGGCGTCCTCTACGATCAGCTCTGTAACGAGGAGACGGCGTACAAGTTCTACGACGACCTGATCGGCGCGATCGAGGCCTCGGACGCGGCGTTCAGCATCGACCGCGACCGACTGCTCGACACCCTCTCGGCGATTCGCGACGACGAGGCCGACGGCGTCGAGGACGTGGCGGAACTGATGGAGGCACGAGAATGAGTATTCAGGGGTGGCTTACATGAACACGGCAGACCAGTATCTGAAGGCGATCTATCTCGTTCAGGAACAGGAGGACGGCCCGGCGTCGACCGGTCGCGTTGCCGAGACGCTCGATGTCAGCCCGGCGAGCGCAAACGAGATGATCGGCAAGCTAGAGGAGCGTGACCTGCTCGACCACGAGAAGTACAAGGGCGTCACGCTCACCGACGAGGGCATCCGGAAGGCCAGCGACGCCCTCCAGACGTACTGCATCATCGAGCGGTTCCTCCACGAAGTCCTCGACGTCGAGGAGTTCCGCCACGAGGCCAAACAGCTCGAACCAGTCATCGACGAGACGGTCGCCGAGCGCCTCGACACCATCATCGACCGCGAACCGCAGTGCCCCGACTGCTTCTCCGCCGAAGACGACGCCTGTGCCCTGCTGGAACTCGAAGTCGACGCGGCGGACTGATGATTGCTGTTCAGTCCCACGGTTCCGGCCAAGAGTAACACTCTTACTTGTTCGCCCGGATTGCCTAAATGAAGTCTCGTGGTGTAGTGGCCAATCATAGGGGCCTTTGGAAGAACATACCCCAGAGTCGATTCGTATTCATTGGGGTGTGTTCTGAAGTTAGCCCCTGACGGCGGTTCGAATCCGCCCGAGACTATGACATATTTCGTATGTTTTCGCGGACGGGAGGATTCATATTTCAGCGTGACGTACTCGGAATCACGAGCGAAAAAAACGCATGAGTTCGATCGTCATCCACGCGGGGGAGCCGACGCAGTTACACGTGATGGTGGACGCGTTGGCCGGAGTCGGGTTCGGTCTCGTGGCCGTCGCCCTGTACTACGTCTTCTTGCGGTACGTCGTCGCCTCGAACCGCGGGAACCAAAGCGGCGGGTGAGTTGCCTACTCGCCGGGTTTCGGCATCCGATCGCGGTAGTCCCACGTCGAGACTTTCGTCGGGTCGATGCGAATGGTCACTTCCTCGCGGTCGGCATCGAGCAGACGGCTCGCGAGTTGTGAATCGGTGCCGTCGAGATATCGGTCCAGCAGGGCGCGAAGCAGGGTCTTTTCGGGGTCCGGGTCGATGGCGACGGTGCCTTGCCCGCGGACGCCCCGGTAGGGGGGTTCGTTAACGGATACCTCGAAGGCGACGCGGGGGTCTTCGCGCAGGAATCGGACGATATCGGCGTCGGCGCCGGTCGCACACCAGAACCGGCCGTCCTCGTAACGGTACCACAGCGAGAGCATCCACAGGCCGTCCGAAGGCGTCCGACAACTCAGTCGGATCGGAACGACGGCGTCGTCGAGGAACGCCGACAGTTCCGAGCGGTCCCAGGGGCCGGCAACCGGGACGGGGTCGTCGGTAGGGATTTCCTCTGGTGGCGGTCCGTCGTCCGTGTCGGTCACGTGGGGCCCTTCGGGACGGAGCGACAAAGGTTCTCCTGCGTCGAGCGCTACCCTTTTGTCGACACCGGAACAGGATCCGGCATGAGTGTCGGGAAGGTACTGCGGGACAGTTTCATCGCGGGGCTGGCGCTGGTGGCTCCGCTCGTGGTGACGGTGTTCGTGCTGCAGTTCCTCGTGAACTGGTTGACGACGTTCATCGATCCGGTAGTCCAGGAGACGCAACTGGCCCAGTACACGGCGAACATCCACATCGTCGCGCAGGTGCTGGCGCTGGCGATCATCGTCCTCACCGTCGTCGTGTTGGGCTACGTCGCCCAGCGGAGTTTCGGAAAACGGGTGTTCGGCTGGGTGGACCGCGGGGTCGGGTTGGTTCCGCTGGTTCGGACCATCTATTCGAGCGTGCGGCAGGTGTCGAACGCGCTCATGGAGCGGTCGAGTCGCTACGAGAGCGTCGTACTCGTGGAGTATCCGCGGGAAGGGCTGTACTCGCTGGGATTCGTCACCGGCGACAGCCCAGCGCAGGTCAAGGAGACGGTCGACGGCGACGTCTACAACGTCTTCGTTCCGAAAAGTCCGAATCCGACGGGCGGCAACCTCATCATGGCACCCGAAGATCAGGTGTACACCCTCGACATGAGCGTTCGCCGCGGCGTTCGGTTGCTCGTCACGACGGGCATGGCCGAGCGCCAGGAGGAACTCGCCGAGTTACGAAACGAGGCCGGCGTGTCGGAATCCAGGCCCTGAACGGGGTTACATGTACGACGCGTCCCAGCGGGTGGGCTTGCGGCTGTTGCCACACTGGCCACACTCGATCCGGCCCATCGAGTCCATCGCGTTGGCCAGGGAGTCACACTTCGAGCAGTGGTAGCCGTATTTTTCCTCGCGGTCCTGGTCGGCGTAGACGACGTGGAAAGGCGCCAGCGAGCCGCGTTCGACGTCATCGTGGTCCACGTAGACCGTCTCCCCGTCGGCAGTGAGCGCCTGGAGTCCCTCGGGTTCGGCTTCGAGGTAGAGCGCTTCCGTGTAGGGACTGTCGTCGATCCGCACTTCGCCCTCGCCGACCTTCTCGAAGCCCACGTTCTTGTAGAAGGTGTTCCCGGCCTGGTTGATCGAGAGCACGCGACCACGAAGGTGGGTCACTCCGTAGTCCTCCAGTCGATTTCTGGTCGTCTCGAACAGTTCCGAACCGATCCCCTCGCCGCGGTAGTCGGGGTGAACGTGCAACCAGAGGAGGTCCGCTTCGCCCTCTCCGAGGAGCGCGTTTTCCGAGAAGGCGACCGGCTCGCCGTTCCGTTCGACGACGAAAATCAGGATCTCGTCGTCCTCGATTTTCTCTGCGAACTCGTCGGGACCGAACCACTGTCTGATACCGCTCTCGATCGCCTGTGGACTCAACGAGTACGACGCCTCCAGCGACCGCTTGGCGATCTCCCGAATCGCCGCCTGGTCGTCGGCAGTTGCCTCTCTCACTTCCATACCCGCACGTATGACGGTCGGTTTCATAAATCTACGTCCGCCCGTCAGGATTTGCACGGACGTGGACCGGTCAACGACATCGCTGTTCGCGCGGCCACCCCAGGTTTCACTCGTATCGGCTCCCCGACAGAATCGAAATCGAGCAACCTGGATCGCCGGTACCGCCACGAGCAGTGATTGATTCGCACGTGTATACCGTCGTTACACGTCGAGATCAGTACAGTAGCGGCGACTGGGCGAGCGGTTCTGGGCTGTCGTAACGCTAAAGACCCGCACACGCCTTTATATCCGTAAGATGAACAACGAACGCTATTTGCGGAGGTGGTTCTGTGGGTGTTGAAATCCGGGAATCGCCCGTCTCCGACGCGGAGTTCGAGGAGATGAAGGCTTTCGTCCACGATTACCTGGAAGCGAGCGTCGAAAACGAGGAAGAAGGCGGGCGGATGCGGTGGTACCCCTGGCACTCCGCGGCCTACCGGTTCAACCACATCATGAACGTCGTGGAGTTGGCGACCGACATCGCCGAGGTCGAGGGTGCGAACGTCGACGTCACGCGCGTCGCCGCGCTCTTTCACGACATCGCGAAACTCGAAGCCGACCAGGACGTCCACGCCGAGGAGGGCGCCCGCATCGCCCGCGAGTACCTCACGCGACACGACGACTACCCCCAGTCGTTCGTCGACGAGGTCTGTGCCGCAATCCGAGACCACTCCTACCAGGGCGACCTGACCGACCTCCCGCTGGAGACACAGTGTCTCATCGAAGCGGACTTACTCGACAAGATCGGTGCGAACGGGACGGCTCTGATGCTGTTGCGGATGGGCTATGAGTCCCGCACACACATGGACGCCTCCGAGATGGTCGGGCGCGTGCTCGAACGCGGCCGGGACGCGGCCGAGCGCGTCGAGAGCGACGCCGCCGAGAGCCTGGTCCACCGCCGACTCAAACGAGTGCGGTGGTTCCAGGAGTGGCTGGAAGGCGAGGTCGCGATGATGGGCGACACCGACGCCGAGATGAGCCCCGAGATGGCCAAGGAACTCGACGCCGAGGCCGAGGCGGAGACGGACGACTAGGTCAGCGCTGTCAGCCCGTCGGCGAGGAAGTAGACGCCGAAGCCGCCGAGAACGAGGGCGCTCCCGACGGCGATCAGCGGCGCGAGCCTGTCGACCCGGTTCCCAGCGGCCACGAGCGCCGCCGGGAAGCCGACAATCCAGGCGACGATCCCGCCGAACAGGCCGACGACGAGCGCGGGACTGCCGGTCGTGACGACGAGCAGTCCCGACAGCGCCGACCCGACGTACGGCGTCTTCGCAAGGACGTCGACGGTTCCAGGTTCCAGCAGTCCGACGCCGACGGTCAGCCAGAACGCGATCTGATAGGGGTTCGTCAGCGCCAGCACGAACGCCTTTCGGAAGCCGCGGCCGGTCGTCGCCGCAGTGTCGTCGGCCGCTCCCGCACCGAACTGCTCGCGGGCGTCGCTGACAGCGCCGTACGCGAAGTACAACATGAGAACGCCACCGGCGAGTATCATCGCGGCGCGGAGCGTCGGCCGTTCCTGCACGACGGCGACGACGCCGACCAGCGCCAGCAGGAAGAAACAGGCGTCGGCGGTCATCGCCCCGAGGCCGGCCCGGAAGCCGGCGAGCCAGCCACGGACGACGCTCTCCTCGGCGATGATGGCGTTCATCGGTCCCGGCGGCGCCGCGAGCGCGACCCCGAAGACGACGCCGGCGGCCAGCGTCGAGAGGAGAGTCCCGGCAGCCATCCTCTCGGCTCAGATCCCCTTGCTCATCAGGTGGCTGCGCAGCACGTCGGCCTCCTTGTCGGCCGCGACCGTGTTGACGACGACGACGGTGTCGTCCGCGTCGAACTCGCCGTCCTCGGCGAGCGCCTGCGCACCGCTGACGGCGGGGGCGCTGCCCGCTCCGACCTCGACGCCCTCGTCCCCGGCGACCGCGACGGCGCTCTCCAGACACGCCGCGTCCTCGGTCGCGACCGCGCCGCCGTCGCTCTCCCGGATCGCATCGAGCGCGAGCGACCCGCCCGCGGGGTCGGCGACCTCCACGTCGCCACAGATGGTGTCGGGCGTCTCGACGGGGTCGTGTTCGTCCCGGCCGTCCTCGAACGCCTCGACGATGGGTGCACATCCCTCCGCCTGGGCGGCGTAGAGCGCCGGTGCCCCGTCCACGAGGCCGAGGGCTGACAGTTCCGTCGCACCGGCCTGCAGGCCGACGAGGCCGATGCCCTGCCCGGTCGGAGAGACCACGGCGTCTGGGGCCGTCCAGTCCAGTTGCTCGGCGATCTCGTAGGCGAGCGTCTTCCGGCCCTCAACGCGGTAGGGCGTCTCGAAGGCGGCGACGGAGTGCCAGTCTTCCTCGGCCGCGGCGTCTTCGAAGGCCTCGACGGCGTCGTCGAACCGACTGCCGACGACGGACATCTCGCCGCCGTGGACGTTGATCATCGCCTTGGTGCCGTGCGGTGATCGTGCCGGGACGAAGGCGTGAGCGGCGAGCCCCGCGCGGGCGGCGTAGGCGGCCGCGGACTGGCCGGCGGTTCCGGTCGTCGGGAGCGCGACATCCGTTGCACCGTTGGCACACGCGGCCGAGACGGCGAGTGCGAGACCGCGGTCGGTGACGCTCCCCGTCGGATTGCGGCTCTCGTCTTTGACGTACACCTGACCGACGCCCCACGCCTCGGCCAGCGTCGGACACTCGACCAGCGGTGTGGTCCCCTCGCCCATCGAAACCAGTGTCTCGCGGGAGAGGGGGAGCAGTTCCGCGTACCGAGCGAGGCCCTCGAACCGCCGGTCGGCGAGTTCGTCGGCCGTGACGTCGACGCTATCGAGGTCGTACTCGACGGTGAGGAAGCCGTCGCAGTCCGGACAGCGGTGTGTCTGGTCGGCCGGGTCGAACGCGGCCGCACAGTCCATACAAACGAGTCCGCGGACCGCGGGGGACGTATCCATGCTCGGCGTCTCGGGACGCCACGGACTAATCTCTGCGGATTCGCCGCCGGGTCAGTCGTCGTCAGGGCTCCGGGTCTCGTCCGCGCCTGGTTCGTTGGCAGGCGGCTCCGGCCCCGGTTCGTCGTCGGACGACTCCTCGCCCCCGTCGGCGATGGCGGTCTCCAGGCGCTGTTCGTGCCAGTCGTACTCGCGGCCGTACAGGGCGGGCGATTTTTCCTTGACGTTCCAGGGGTCCGGGTCGACCTCGGGGCCTTCGAGCCAGGACTGGACGACGTTCCAGACGAAGATGATCTGGCCGATGAGCAACAGCAGGGCACCGAGTGTGGCCGCCCTGTGGAGGTTAGTCAACAGCTGCTGGGGGGCGACACCGACCTCGTAGCCGGCGTATCGGCGCGGCATCCCGACGTACCCCAGCAGTAACATGGCGAAGAAGGCGACGTTGGTGCCCACCATCGAGAACCAGAAGTGCCACTTCCCGAGCGTGCGCTGGTACATCCGGCCCGTGAAGATGGGGAACCAGTAGTAGATGCCCGCGAAGGCGGCGAAGCCGATCGCGCCCATCACGATGTAGTGGAAGTGCCCGACCACGTAGTAGGTGTCGTGGACGAGGCGGTTGACGGGAACCGCCGCGAGGAACACGCCGGTGACGCCGCCGAGGATGAAATTGGAGATGAAGCCGATACAGAACAGCATCGGCGTCGTCAGGCGGAGCCGCCCGCTCCACATCGTCGTGATCCAGTTGAACACCTTGACGGCGCTCGGTATCGCGATGGCCAGCGAGATGGCCATGAAGCTCACCTGCAGTTCCGGGTTGATACCCGTCGAGAACATGTGGTGGGCCCAGACGCCAAAGGAGAGGACGCCGATGGCCAGCGTCGAGTAGACGACGAACTTGAACCCGAACAACCGGCGTCCGGAAAAGCGCGGCAGGATGTAACTGATCAGACCCATCGGCGGCAACACGAGAATGTATACCTCGGGGTGGCCGAAAAACCAGAACAGGTGTTGCCAGAGGATGGGGCCGCCACCCCCATCGACTGCGAAGAAGGCAGTGCCGAAGTTCCGATCCAGCAGGAGCATGATGAGCGCGCTCCCCAAAAGCGGGAACGCGAACAGGATGATGGCCGATTGCGTGAGCATCGTCCAGGAAAACAGGTCCAGATCCGCCCAGGAGACGTCTTCGCCACGTTCGGTGATGATGGTCGCGATGAAATTGATCGCCCCCATCGTCGCCGAGACGCCGGTCAGGTGCAGGCCAAGCAGCAGCATGTCGGCACCGGCCTGGGGCTGTTCGACCGACAGCGGCGTGTACATCGTCCAGGACGTCTGTGCCGCAGTGACGCCGGGAATGAGGAAGCCGCCCCAGATGAGCACGGCACCGGGAGGCAACAGCCAGAAAGCGATGGCGTTGATGCGGGGGAACGCCATGTCGTCCGCACCGATCAAAAGCGGGATGAAGTAGTTGGCAAAGGCCGCGATGATGGGCGTCCCGAAGAGAAACAGCATCGTGATGCCGTGGCTGGTGAGCAGGGCGTTGTAGAGACTCGCGTCGATGATCGCCTCGGTCGGCGTCACCAGTTCGGCACGCATGATGACGATCCCGATGCCGCCCCAGACGAACGCGACGAGCGCGTAGACACCGTACATGAGGCCGATGTCCTTGTGATCGACGGTCGTCAGCCAGCGGATCAGCCCGCTCGGCTTCTCCTGCTGTTCCACCTCCGAACCCTCGCCGTACACGCTGACGTCGTCCAGCGCGGTGTCGGGCGTTTCGATCCGATCGAGTCCGAGAACGCTGTAGGACCGGTCGGCGACCCGATAGTCGAGCCAGAACGCGATGACCAACAGGAAGATCCCCATCACCGCCGCCGTCAGTATCAGCGGAGACACCGCCATATCGGGGCCTGGGACGGTCGCCGGTTAGTTATTTACCGGCAAATCGGATCCGGGATTCGCTACGCTCGACGTACCTCAAGTAAGAACGGCTTGTGTCGCGGTCGCCGGGCCGACCCCGCTGTCGTTTAGTGGTCGGGGTCCCAAGCGACGGACATGACACGTGTCGTGGTCGTCGGCGGCGGACTGGCGGGACTGGTCGCTGCGCGCCGCCTCGCGGCGGACGGCGTGGACGTGACGCTGCTCGAAGCGCGCGAGGGAGTCGGTGGCCGGGTCCGATCCGTCCGCGAGGACGGCTACGTCTTCGACCGCGGGTTCCAGGTCCTCTTTACGGCCTACCCCGCCGCCCAGCGGGAACTGGACTACGACGACCTCGACCTCCGGTATTTCACCGGCGGCGCGACCATCGCCAAACCCGGCCGACGCTCGGTCCTGGCCGAACCGCGGAGTCTCGGGGACCTCTCCGATACGATCTTCAATCCCGACGTGACCTTCGGCGACAAACTGCGCCTGTTCTCGCTCGGCCGCGAGCTGACGGGGCTCGACCCCGCGGACTGTTTCGACGGGGCGGAGCAAACCATCGAGTCGTACCTCCGCGAGCGGGGCTTCTCCCAGCAGTTCCTCGACAACTTCGCCGCCCCGTTCTACGGCGGGATCACGCTCGACCGGTCGCTGTCGGTCGACGCCGGCGTCTTCCGGTACACCTTCAAGATGCTCCGGGAGGGCCGAACCGCCATCCCGGCCCGCGGGATGGGTGCCATCACCGAGCAACTCGCCGACCGGGCCCGCGCGGCCGGCGCGACCATCGAGCTCGGCACCACCGTCGAGAGCGTCGACGCCGCGGACGGTTCGACGGCCACGGTCGCAACCGGGAGCGAGACACACACCGTCGACGGGGCCGTCGTCGCCACCGATCCCCCTACTGCGGCGGATCTGACCGGCGTCGAGAGCGTCCCGACCGGGACGAAAGGCTGTGTCACCCAGTACTACGGGCTGCCTGGCCACATCAAACTCGACACCGGGAAGAAGATCGTGCTCAACGCGCGCGACGGCGAGCCGAATCAGGTCGTCCCGCTCTCGAACGTCGCACCCGAGTACGCGCCCGACGACCGGACCCTGCTGTCGGCGACCTGGCTCGGGACGCCCGACGAATCGGATGAGGCACTCGCGGCCCGCGTTCGCGAGGTGCTGGGCCAGTGGTACCCGGAGCGGCGATTCGACGATCTCGACCTGCTCCACACCGACCACATCGACGTCGGGCAGTTCGATCAGCCACCGGGCTTCCGCCGCGACCTCCCGGACGTGGACGCCCCGGACGGACCGGTCGTCCTCGCCGGCGATTACACCCAGTGGTCGTCGATCCAGGGCGCGCTCGAAAGCGGTCGCGTGGCCGCCGAAACCCTTCTACAGTAACTCCCGGAACTCCCCGAGCGGCGGGAACCGGCGCGTTTCCTCGACCGACTCGTCCCACACGATGGGGCGGAACCGGTCGAGGTCGGTCACGAGCGGCGAATTGAGCGCGGCCGTCCCGTACCGACGGTTGATCGAGACGCCCTTGACCAATTTGGTGAACGCCGGAAGCATGAGCACGTCCGCGCCCCGGAACGCGTTCTCGCCGTAGAGATAACAGTGCCACTTCTGCCCCTCGATCGTGATCGTGGGGTGGTCGTGGCCGACGACGTACAGCGCCGCGTCGGTCCCCGGTTCGCCGTGGCCGTGACAGACCACGACCGGGCCACCGTCGCCGCGCTCGTCGTTCGTCGACCCCGCTCCCGGCACCCATTCGACGCCGTCGACGACGTACTCGTGTTCGGTGGGCCCGTCCCAGACCACGTCGAGCATCGTGTCGTGGTTGCCCGGCGTGACGACCGCCCGGGCACCGGCGTCGCGGCAGGTTCGCGCGAGCGCCGTCACCGTGTCCTCGGCCAGCGAGGGGACGCGGTCGAAAGAGTGGAGCAGGTCGCCGGCGAAGACGACTTCAGCGGGGTCGTACCGGTCGCACAGCGCGGCGAGTCGCTCGACCAGGTGGTCGCGTTCGCCCAGCGGGACCTGGACGTTCGAGCTCCGACCCTTCCCCACGTGCAGGTCGGCACAGACCAGCGTGTCCCCGAGCAACACGGCCCGGTCGCGGAGCGGTGCGTCCATCGGGCGGGGGTCGGGGTTCGGCGTGTAAATGTCTGCCGTCCGCGTCAGCTCGCGTGTTTCTTGGCCGTCGTGTACGCCTCGCGCAACCGCTTGAACTCGTCTTCGTCGCCCCCGTGGTCCGGGTGGACCTCCTTAACCCGCTCACGGTAGGCACCCTTGACGTCTTCGACCGACGCTCCGGTCGGAAGACCGAGCGCGGCGTAGGCCGCCTCGCTGGGGTCGAGGGCGTCCTCGCCGTCGAAGTCGACATCGGGCGTCTCGAAGGGGAGGCGATAGCCAAGCGCCACGCCGGGCAGTTCGTGTTCGACGAGCACCGGTTCGGTCTCGGAGTGGGCGATACGGTAGTACGCCCGCGCGTCGAAGGTGATGGCCACGTCCCGCTTGGGGAGGTAGAAGGCGACGTGTTGGCCCTCGACGAAGTGGCCCTCCGCGTACTGCTCACCGATGGCGTCTAAGTAGTCGCGCATCTCCGCCCGGCGACGCGTCTCGCTGTCGGTCGTCCGCTTCTCGCGAGGGCGCTCGCCGGGAAAATAGCGGACCATCACGTAAAAGAGGCCGGCGACGACCAGACTGAGCACGACGCCGAGGAGTGCCCCGTCGATCACCCACCGCGGCAGCGTCTCCAGCGCCTCCGGAAGCACGCCTGAGGATAGGAAGCCGTCGATAAAGAATGTCTCGGAGTCGACGCCGGACCGAGTCGACCGGTCCCTCATACGGACTGTTGTGAGTCAGTTCGGTATCGACCGTCCGCCGTCCGGCGGTCGTACCGGTAACAAGTTACAACAATCCGTATCAGCCGATGTATCGGAGGTCCTCGTCCGAGGGCGTCGGCGAGCCCTGTTCCATCTCCTGGATTTTCCGGACGACTTCCTCCATCTCCTCGGCCCGCTCCTCGAGCGAACCGAAGTCGACCTCGAACCCGACGAGGTCCTGCAACACCGTCAGGACCGCCTGGGCGCTCTTGGGGTCGACGAGGTAGCCGCTGGTCTCGCCCATCAGGCAGGCCGACCCGAACCCGCGACGGCCGCCCAGTCCCAGCAGGAGGCCGCTCACGCCGACGATGCCGCCAGCCGGTTCGTCCTCGCGGAACTCGACACCCACGTCTTCGAGGTCGGCGGCGAGCTCGCCGGTCGTCGCCGCACCGAGCACGTCGTACTCCTCGATGAGTTCCCCCGTCGGCACGCCGCCCAGGGCGAACACGCGCTCGACGCCGAACTCCTCGGCCACGTCGAGGAAGCGGTCTGTCAGTTTGTAGTGCCCGCGGTTGTCCTGTGCCTGGTGGTCGCCGGTCAACACCAGCAGGTCCTGGCCCTGCTCGGTGTGGACGGCGTGGAACTCTGCGTTGGCCAGTTCCGACTGCCCCTCGTCGAGGCTGACCTGTGGCGGGAAGTGCTGGGAGTACACCTTCCGGACCGGTTCGCCGTCGAGTTCCTCCAGAAGATGCTCGGCGGCGAGTTTCCCGACGTGCCCGACGCCCGGCAGGCCCTCGATCAGTACCGGGTCCGAAAGCTCCGGGTCCGCGAGTCGCTCGGTCTCGAATTCGTCCATACCGATTAGTCGCGGTTGCGCCGCTTAATAGCGCGTCGATGTTTTCCGTAGGGGTCCGCCGGATCGAACGGCGCGGGCGCGCTGTTTACCGCCTGCGCCCCACACTCCGGACAGGTCTCACCCAGCGTGTACACCGGCCGCTCGTGGGTCGACTCCCAGGCCGAGCAGACGCGGATGTCGGATTTCATGTGAAAAACGGACCGACGGAATTACTCCTCGTCGGTGTTGCGCTCGCGGTGGTACTCGCCGCTGCCGCCGTGTTCGGCGACGACCGCGCTGGCGCGGTCCGCGCTCTCTTCGAGGTGGCTCTCGGCGGTCTTGTAGTCGGGCGCTTTCACCTTGATTCGGTACTCGGGCGCACCCACGTACGTGACCTCCAGTTCGACCTCGTCGGGGATCTCCCCGTTGCCCTCCGCGGCCTGCAGAGCGTCCTGGATGACCTCGACGCCCTGGGAGCCCGGACACTGCAGGTCGACGTAGCCGGTGACGTTGACGTACGGCACCGAGACGTTCTCGCGCGCGGTCTCGACGATGGCGTCGATCTCCTCCTCGGAGAGGTCGGTCTCTTCGAGGGCCTCGTGGCCGTGGATGGCGGCCTGCTCGAAGCCGTCGTACATCGAGCCGAAGGCCGCGAGGAACTCGTTGGCGATGGCTCCGTACTGCTCGTCATCCATGTCCTCGCCGAAGGCGACGGCCATCCAGTTGTCGGCCTTCTGCTCGTTTTTCCACTCCTGGATCTTGTCCTTGCGCTGGTGGTTGTTGACGTCCTTGATCGAGAGGTCGATCTGCTGGGCGTCCTCGTCGACCTCCAGCACCTTGGCGACGACCGTCTGGCCTTCGCTGACGTGGTCGCGGACGTTCTTGATCCATCCCGAGGCGACCTCGCTGATGTGACAGAGGCCGCGCTTGTCCTCGTACTCGTCCAAGTCGACGAACACACCGAAATCCTCGATCTCGTCGATGCGTCCGACGACTAACTCGCCGGGTTCTGGCCAGCCACTGTACTTCATGTGGGCTTATCGTGCCTCGACGGTCTCAACGATTTCGCCTTCGATGGCCGAGAGGCCACCGGTCGGGCGGGCCAGCGTGTGGCCACACACCGCACAGGTGACCTCGGTCGCGGCCTTCCCGAAGACGGTCTGTTCGTTCTCACAGTCCGGGCACTCGACGCTGAAGAAGTTCCCCGCCATGGTTACTCCTGGAACTCCAGTCGGCCGGCGCGCCATCCTTCGCGGAGGTGAGCCTTCCCGCATTCCGAGCAGCGGTACTTCAGGTCGGTCTTCTTCGTGGGCTTGTCTCCACCAGGGACCTTCGAGAACTTCCCGTCGTTCCCGATACCGGAGTTGCGCTCGCGCTGTCGATCGATCCACTTCATCCCGGTCTGGCGACCGGTTCGGACCTTCTCGACCTCGATTTCCTGGTGCTCGTTGCAGTGCGGACAGTACGTGTTAAATCGGCGTGGCATCTGCATAGATATCTACCTTAGTTCCTCGTATGAGAGTCCCCACTAAAACCCGTTTGGTTTTACGACCATCTTTTTGCTCCCATCTTTTTCCTCGTCGGGTTCGCGCGGAGCGCGAACCGCTCCTCGCAAAAACATGGGTGAAAAAGGCTGAACGCTCGCTCCGCTCGCGTTCAGTGAACCGCGCGCCGTAGGCGCGCGGATGCTGGTAGTCAGTACAGGCCATTCATCCAGCAGACAGGTGAGCCAGTAGATGAGGTTGATTTATGCTCACAGGTGCCCGGAATCCCACAAATAGAGGAGAGTATATACAGAAAAGAAAACAATGACCTGAACCAGTCTCGGTAGGCTCCCTGGTTCAGGACTCTCTTCGAGGGGCACGATCACGATAGTAGCGACAAAGAGCGAAAAGAAGAGGGACAATATGTTCTTACCAAATGCACGGACCATGCTCGTATCTCTCTCCATGTATTGCCCTAGCCGAATACGAGTAAAAATACCTGTTATATGACGTTTTTCTAACCGTCGCGTAGTGAATTTCTCGGTGGTCGATCCGCAGACGCAGTGAGCAGTCAGTAATGGGAACGATCCAGTTGCCAGACCTATTGAGTGCTGTTGCGGTCCAAGCATCCGTGCGAGCGAAGCGAGCGCGGTTCACCGCGAGCGCGCCTTCGGCGCGACTCGCGGCCTTTTTCGCCCACGTTCACGAGCGCCGCGCGCTCGTGAGCCCGGCAGAAATCTTCGATTTCTGCAGACGTTTTTCAAGGAGTGGTGGCCGAACGAAGTGAGGCCACCCGACGCAGAAAAAGGTGGCTTCGAAGCGCTTAATGGACGGTCTTGCGAACGCTCGGGCATGAAACAGCTCATCGTCCACGGGGACCCCGGCATCCGGAAGAACGCCGTCATCGAGTACGACGGTGAGGAGTACGTCTGTTTTGCCATCGCACGCCAGGGTGAGTGGCACGGCCCCGAGCGCGTCCAGCTGTGGTGTACCATCGGCAAAGAGGAGGAGTACGACGACTACCAGCGCCGCAACTACATCCCGAACCACCTCGAAACCGAGGACACCGACGCCGACGCCATCGAGGTCGTCGCGAAGTCCTTCACCTGATCGGCTCCCGCCCTTTTTTCCGCGTCAATCACTGACCGCGAGCTCGTCCTGCTCGACGCTGTATATCGTCACCTCGTCCCACTGCTTTTCGACGGTCACGCCCTGTACGTCCGCGAAGTTCGTGGGACCGTAGGTCACCCGCTCGGCCGGCCCGAGGTAGATGTACGACACGTCGTACTCGGCGAGCAGTTCGGCCTGTTCGGCCGGCTCACCGGAGTAGATGGTCCGGACGTCGGCCGCCCGGCGCTGGAAGGCGTCCTCGCCGCGGTAGCCGACCTCGTGGTGCCAGCCGATGACGGTCGGGTGCCCCGTGAGACTGGCCGCCGCGCTCGCGCCGCGACCGGCACCCGCGTTCCACTGATAGCCGCCGGGCGCTGAGGTGATGGTCCTTCGGCCCTCGCGGGCGTCGAGCCAGCGGATCGCCGGCGCCTCGTCGGCGTGGGTGGTCTCGACGAACCGCGTCGCGTTGAGCGTCGGGTCGTCGGTCTGGCTCATCGGTCCCTCGGCCGTGAAGTGGTCGGTGAGCGCGAGCGTACCGTAGATCCCGCTCCCGGCGATCAGCAGGACGGCGAAGATCGCGAAGGCCGGTTTCCACCGGCCGCCGCTGAGCGCGAGAGACGGTTTGTGCTGCCAGACGAGGTGGGCCAGGGCCACGCCAGCGGCGACGCCCCAGAGCACCCACACTTGCATGTAGGTCTTGAACACCGTGTTCATCCGGCCGGGTCCGGCCTGTTCCTGGACGTACGCGAACTCGACGAGCAGGACCAGTCCCGCGCCCGCGACGAGTAACACCGCCTCGAAGCCCGGCATGGACGGTGCAGTTCCCGCTTTCGGGCCGCCACCCGTCTCGTCCGGGTCGGTGCCGTCGCTGCCACCGTCGGCACCCACTGCCGCGGGTGCCGGCTCTGTGACCGTCTCACGGCGGTCGGCAACGACTCGCGTAAGCGCCCAGACGACGCCGATAAGGGGTGCGACCAACGCGACGACGGCCGCCTTGGTCACGACGCTGATGGCGACGACGAGCAGGAGCATGACGCCGAGCCGCCCCCTGCGCTGCAGACGGGGGAGCGCGTGCCTGAGGAGGTACGGAACGAACACGAGCAGGAACGTCCCGTGGACGAGCAACAAGGGACCGAGCGGACTCCGCTGGGGGAACAACCCGAGGCCGCGGCCGCTGGCGGTACCGAACCAGAACGGCAGCGACAGGACGACGCCGCCGACGACGACGAACGCGCCGAACGCCCCGGCCGTCAGCAAACGGGTGAGTTCCTCGCCCGCCCAGTTCCCTGGTCGGCGGAGCCGCTCTGTCAACGCCGACGGCAACAACGTGCGCGGGTCGGTCGGGGCGAGGTACAGCGTCAGCAGCGTGAGGCCGCCGACGCTCGGGAACGACCAGGTGTTGACGACCGCGAGCATGCCGGCGAGCGGCGGGAGCGTCCCCAACACGAGCAGCCGACGACGCGTGCGCTCGGACTCGGGCGTGCGGTAGTACCCGAAGAGGAGCGCGGCGACAAGCAGGAGAAACGGCGTACTCATCATGTGGGCGTGCAGGTCGCCGTTCAGCCAGGCGAAGAACGGGAACTCGTTGATGGTGCCCTCGATGATGCGGCTGGCACCCCAGTAGCCGAAGTCGCCCAGCGAGTTCGCCAGGCCCTCGACGGGGATCGAGAAGAGGCCGGCAACGAAGCCGGCGACGCCGTCGGGCAACAGCCAGACGACGAACTGGCCGGGCGTCGAGAGGTTGCTGGCGAACCCGACGAAGAAGGCCCCGAACAGGCCACCGAGCCACCGGGGACTGTCCCGGTGGGCTGCGATCGACCCCGCGAGGCCGTAGGCGGCGGTCACGAGCATGGCGTAGAACCCGGCGAGTCCGAGGTTGTACGCGTACTGCGGTGCGGTGCCGGTCAGCCGAGTCAACAGCGAGACCAGCAGGTGACCGCCGTAGTAGTAGCTGACCGGTTCGCCGGCGAACCACATGTCCTCGGGCGGCAGGGTCTCGGCACGCAGCAGCGATTTCAGGAGGCCGAAATCGAGGAACTTCTCGCCGCCGGCCGGATGCACCGCCGGATCGACGGCCCGCATCGCCACGAGAACGCAGAAAGCGACGGTGAACACGCCGACCGTCTCGGCGAGCACTCGGCGGTCGAGTTCGATGTCCCGGACCCAGACGAGTCCGACGACGAGGCCGAACAGCAACACGAGGCCGACCCAGACGGCCACCGAGAGCGAGAGCCGGCCGACCCAGTAGCCGACGATCCAGAGTATCGCCGCGGAGATAGGGAGCGCGACGCCCATCCCGCGGTCGGCCAGCCGTGGGAGGAGGGTCGCTGCGATCGGGACGCCGGCCAGCAGGAGGGCGAGGTAGACGACCAACCAGAGCGCGACGAGGCCGTATTCCATCACCCGAGAGAGGTATGGCCGACCCTATACCTTTTGTGACTCGGTACCCGTCGCGGGGAGACGTGAGAAGTCGAACAGTTTTTACACTCCCACCCGGTTTCTCCCACCAATGAGTCGGTCCCTTGGTATCGTCGTGCCGGCGTTCCGGCCCGATATCGAGCGGGTATCGACGTACGTCACCGCCCTCCACGAGCGCCTCGACCCCGCCGAAATCCGGGTCGAAATCGACGTTCCCGCCGACGGCGTCGTCGCGCAACTGGAGCGGCTCCCCGTCACGGTCGGTGTTTCACCGTATCGACGGGGGAAAGGAGCGGCCATCACGGCCGGGTTCGAGGCCCTGGAAACCGACGTGCTGGCCTTCGCCGACGCCGACGGGAGTACGCCCGCCGATTCGATGGCGTCGGTGGTCGAGCCGGTGGTGACCGACGAGGCAGATCTGGCGGTCGGCTCGCGTCGGCATCCCGACGCGACGATCCACAGTCACCAGACACTGGCACGGCGGTATCTCGGGGACGGGTTCGCCTTTCTCGGTCGGCTGTTGCTGGAAGTCGACCTGCACGATTTCCAGTGCGGGGCGAAAGCGATCTCGGCAGCGGCCTGGGACCAGGTCCGGGGACACATCTACGAACCCGGTTTCGCCTGGGATATCGAACTCATCGCGATGGCAGCGGCGGTGAACCAGCGCATCGCGGAGGTCCCGATCGACTGGGAGGACCAGCCGGGGTCGACGGTTTCGCCGGTTCGGACGACGCTGTCGATGGGTCGGGCACTGTTCGTCGCACGGCATCGGGCAAAGCAGCTCAGGGACAGTCGGTTGCACAACGCCATCGCTGCGAGTCGCGAGGAGCAGCCGGCGCTGATCGACCGAGACGACGCCGAGATGTAACCATGAGCGACGACTACTCGCTTTTCGGACTCGTCCGGGCGCGACTGCGAGCGATCGCGTCGGGGATGCGATTCGGGCGGTTCGTCTCGGTCGGCGTCGTCGGTTTCGTCGTCGACACCATGGTCATCACGGCACTGACGGTCGGGTTCGCGGTCCCGACGCTGTGGGCGAAACTGGCCAGCGCCGAGACGGCCATTATCGTGATGTTCGCGCTGAACGAGCGGTGGACCTTCGAGCGCTGGGGCGAGGCCGAACTCCTGTCGCTGGCTCGGCGGTTCGTGACCTCGAACGTCGTCCGGACCGGCGGAGTCGCGGTGGCAACGGGCGTGTTGCTGGCGCTGAACGGCTGGTTCGGAATCTGGGTGCCGATCGCCAACGCCGTCGGGATCGGCGTCGGCTTCGTCGTGAACTTCGTGTTCGAGAGCCTGCTGACGTGGCGTGTCCACACGAGCCACACCGAGGATAAGTAACAGACGGCTTCCGAATCACAACCCTTAATGGGAGGTCGGGGTTACAGAAAGGTAGCGGGATGGGATAGCCAGGAGATTCCGGCGGGCTCATAACCCGCAGACCGGTGGTTCAAATCCACCTCCCGCTACTTTTCAGCGAACAATTCGCCGCAGAGTCTCGGCTCTGCGGCACCAGTGAGCCTGTAAGTAGGGTCACGGTGATTTGAAGTAGAGAAACGCGAGCGTAGCGAGCGTTTCGCGTAGTTCAAATCCACCTCCCGCAATGTTCTACCGTCAGAGACCGTGGCCGACGAGTTACGTCGTCGTTGATCAGGCGTTCTACAAACTCGTTCCTGGCCGACGGTCACTCACGTTGTCGAGCGCGTTGCCAGGACACGAACCAGAGGGCGGTCAGGCCGAGGGCACAGACGATAGCGAGGAGACCGCCGGCGGCGACGGCGAGGAGGTGGTCACGAATCGGTCCTATGGCCGTGGCTGGCGAACGGGCGGCGACGAAGCCGAAACTCCCCAGGCCGAGGAGACAGAGGACGAACAGGCCGTACCGTGAGTCCATGCGGCGGTCAGTCGTCGCCGGTTTCGTCGACGATGACGACTTCCCCGTCGACGACGTCGACGTTGATGAGCGTCTTCGGTTCGTATCCGGTGCCGTCGAGGGCGTTCTCGCCGCCGACCTTCTTGATGACGGTGACGATGTCGCCGATGTCAGCGCCGATCTCTTCGAGCGCGCCACAGAGGGCCTTGAGGGTGCCGCCGGTCGAGAGCACGTCGTCGATGAGGAGGACGCGGTCGCCCTCGTAGACGTCGTTCATGTACATCTCGCTCTCGGAGTAGCCGGTGACCTGCGAAAGCGAGACCTCGCCGTCGAGGCCGTAGTGGCGCTTGCGGACGACGACGAGGGGGATGTCGGTCATCAGCGAGACGGCGGTGGAGATGTGGATGCCCATCGCAGCGGGGGTGACGATCTTGTCGACGTCTTCGAGTTCCGCCTTGCGGATGATCTTGATGACGATCTCCCGGAGCAGTTCCGGACGGAGCATCGGGACGCCGTCGCTGATGGGGTGGACGAAGTACTGGTAGCCGTTTTTCTCGATGATGGGGGCGTCACGCAGCGACTGCTGCAATCGGTCCATACCGCCCGCTTTACCGCCGATGATAAAAAGATACGCGTCACACGAGCGCGAGGAATTCGCTCAGAACGCCCATCGCCGGCAGCGCGAACCCGCCGGCGGACGCGAAATAGACCAGCCCGGAAAGGAGCGTAAAGACGGTTCCGACGCCCGTTGTCAATCCGAGAGCGATGGCTCCAGCACGATCCGGGACAGTCGTCGAGAGCGACCTGGCGACGACCCAGAGCCCCAGCAGGGTGCCGGTCGCGATCGCGAGGAGCGCGTGGAACTGGACAGCCTCGCCGAGTCCCGGGTTCGTCAGGCCGAGGTAGGCGACGACGAGTTGGCTGCCGACGAAGACCGTTCCGGCAAAGGTCCAGAGCGCCGTCGGCCAGTGGACGTCGAGTGCGCCGCGGACGGCCGGAACCCGGACGAGCGCGTAGATCGAAAGGGGAAAGAGTGGGTGGAGGTACCGGACCGTGACCTGCGCGTGGATCGGGAGCTTCGGGACGTACAAGAGGCTGAAGAGGATCGCACACGCGAGCACGTAGCAATCGGTCGCCCCGACCGGCGTCCGGACGTGTCGACGGAGCCGTGTCGTCGTCTCCCCCCGCAGCGAGTGGGCGATAGCTAGCGGGATTCCGAGGAGCCCACCAACGAGCGGAGCCGACTCCAACATGGTGAGGTTGATCGCTTCGAGGCCGTCTCCAGAGGCGACACCGGAGAGAAACCCTGAACGGATGAACGTCTGGTACAGCCGGATCGGCTCCGTGACGCTGACGACGACACCGTCCCAGAGCAGGGACCCGAACGTCAGGGCGATATCAACGCCGGTGCCCACGACCGGAATCGGAATTCCGCCACCACCACCCCCGCTCAGATCGAGATCGCCCGGAGCCTGGTCGAACGGGGTGAGCATTCGCGGCGGTTGGACTGGGTTTCCCGAGACAAGGAGGTTCGTCAGGAAGAATGGAAGCAGTGAGACGAGGAAAGCGAGAGCCACGAGGCCGAGCGTCCGTCGATCGTTCGAGGGGGCAGTCGCCACGTCGATGGCCACGAGCGGGACAAACAGGAGCAGAGCCTCTGCAGCGTGTATCCAGGCCATAATCCCCACTGCGGCGTAGGCGAGCGCGCGGAACGAAGCGGAGTGGTCGGTCCGCCGTCGGCTCCGATAGAGGGCGTACACCACAGTGACCAGGAGCAGCGCGGTGAACGAGTGTCGCTTCGGTATCGAAGCCCAGAACGCGACCGGGGTCCCCAGAACCGTCGCCGCACCTGCCATGAGTCCCACCCGTGCGTCGTACAGTTCAGCGACCAGTCGGTAGAGGACGACGCCGGTAAGCGCTGTGGCAAGCAGCGTCACGACCTGTAACGCGAAGATCGGATACAGCGATTCCGCGAGGGGAGTCGCGACACCGAGGTTCGTCAGGAAGGCAACGACGGCCAGTCCGCTGCCACCGACGACGATCCAATCGCGGTCGAGGAGTCGGCCGACCGTCGTCGCGAACCCGACCAGAACGAGGCTCCAGAGTGCGAAGACGACGACCGACGGTGCGAGAACCGTCGCGAGGGCCTCGAACGCCCAGAGCACCGGCAGTGCGAAAAAGACGATGCCGTAGTTTCGCCCGTAGGCTCTGCCGTCCGCGCGGTACGTCCCGGGCGCTTCGCGGCCGCCCCCGTACGGGGCCTCGGTTATGTACAGATGGCCGTCGGCGACGTTGACCAGCGTGTTCGCGATGGCGTTGGTGTCCGTGATGAACACCCCGATCCGCCAGTAGAGGCCGAAGAAACAGAGCCCACCCAAAAAGAGCGCGAGTCCTCGCCTGTCGCCGAAGACGGCACGACCGACGAGTCGACCGATGGCGCTGCCACGGGCGGACAGTCCGCGCAGCGAAAACCGGTTCCGCGTGCTCATTCGCGGACCTCGACGGTAACGGTGCGGTTCGCGAGCACGCGCTCGGTCCCGTTCGCTCGCAGCGTGAGCACCAGTTCCCCGGTGTATTCCGTCTGCGAGAACGTCTCCGGCGGGAACGTGTCCCGTTCGACCGTCAGCGTCCGCCGCTCGGTCCCGGATTCGACGAAGTAGACCGATTGCCGGCTGTAACTCAGCGCCGGCACGTTCAGTTTGTAGTTCAGGACCGGCCGGCCCGTGACGCTCTCGAACTCGACCTCGGTCTCGGGAACCTCGAGATAGTAGGTCCCGGAACCGTAACTCCCCTGCTGGAATCGAGCAGTCGACGGGAGCGAGGCGTTCGCGACCGTCACGTTCCCCGTCCCGACATCGGGTGTAGACTGCTGGGATCGTTCGATGTCGACGACCCCCAATCCCGGCGCAGCGACGAGTGTCCCGAGCACGATGATCGCACCAGCGACGAGCGGACTGCGGGACGCGAGGTTCATTACCTGTCCTCTCGTAGATGTGTCGTATAAAAGTATTGTCCGGGTTTGCCGACGCTGTCGCTCAGCAGTCGGTCGATAAAAACGGAAAGTAACGCGTGGTTACGACGTTGCCGGGCCGTTGTCCTCGGCGAGCGTCGCGGAGTTGTCGCCTTCGGAGGACTCGTAGACGAGGTCGAGTTCGTAGTCGTTGTCGACCCACGCACGCATCCGGTCACCGGAGACGACGGCGCTGTCGCCGCCCTTGTCACCGTTGGCCGTTGCTGGAGTTATTTTCGAGTTCCCCTCGTCGCTCGCCTCGCTCCACTTGGTATTCGATTCGGTTACTGCGTAGTCCCCGACTGTATTCGGGGCACTACCAGTATCAGCGAACCCTTCCCCACGGAGGACCAACTCGTTTGCCTTTATTGTTGCCCCACCGTCGTGAGTGATCGTCACGTTCCCGAATGACTCGTCATCGTGTGAATTGTAATCGAACGAGAACGACGCCTGCGGCGTCTGGTTCGTTTGCCCGCCCAGCCCGAGCACGAACGATGCGATGACGGCGGCCAGGATGACCGTGATCGCGACCATCAGGATGACCCCGATGACCGGACTGACCGCGTCTTCCTCGTTGAGCAGCTTGCGCACCTGCATACCTACCCCATTATTTACTACTTTACTTATTTATTTGGGTCGACTCAATGGCCGACTACAATCAGAAATGATAGCTGCCGGGACGAATAGAATCGCAAGACGGAAGCTGTTAATGGAGTCTTGAAGTCGGAAAAGTAGAGCTATGTGAGAATTACGCGTCGGGTCCTTCCCAGGATGCGAGCGTGGCGGAGTTCTCGCTGTTACTTCCTTCGTAAACGAGGCTGAGTTGGGAATCTGACTTGATACCGAAGGTTACGTAGTCGCCGCCAACAACTGCACTTTCGCCGTTTTTAGTACTACCCATACTACCGGTGATT
Source organism: Halorientalis salina (assembly GCF_005049285.1). Classification (GTDB taxonomy): domain Archaea; phylum Halobacteriota; class Halobacteria; order Halobacteriales; family Haloarculaceae; genus Halorientalis; species Halorientalis salina. The sequence goes on from NZ_SOSC01000009.1 coordinate 25,396, forward strand.
GTACTTACACCACTTGACACGAGATCTGCCCATGTTTTGCCAGATTTGATATTATTTGATACAGAAGTATCGTTGTTTATCTGTCCACGGAAGTAGAGGTTAGACCCAGCAATAGTACCTCCACCATCGTGGGTAACCGATAGTTCGCTATCTCCGTCATTGTATTCGAAGGAGAAAGAGGCCTGTGGTGCGGTCGAACTCACTTGCTCGCCGAGTCCGAGGACGAACGTTGCGATGACTGCCGCCAGGATGACCGTGATCGCGACCATCAGGATGACCCCGATGACCGGGCTCACTGCGTCGTCGTCTGAGAGTAACTGTTTCAGTTGCATGGTTGGGTGGGTGGGTCACACGCGGCTCGCGGCGGGTTGCGGGACCAGTTGACGACACTCGTCACTTGCCCGTCCTGATCCGTTGGCCGAACGCGTGCTTACCAAGAAACATGAGCGGGAGCTAATATAAATGCTCGGCCTGTTTTAACCACTGTTTACCGTTTCAGTAAGGTATCATTTACCACGGTGGCTGTCCGGGAGAAGGGCGCTCAGTCCGAGAAACGACGGAGAAACGGTCGTGGCCATTCGTGTAGCTTAGCTTATGGAACGGCACCAGTCGCCTGACGCAGTATATAAAAGATGTGCCAACACGAGACGCGGTTCTCGGTCCGGATGGTACGGACAGCGGTCGCGGAACCGTGACCGCAAAGCAAAATGGCTTTCATTGGATACCGCGAACGGCAGAACAACAGTGACAACAGCCTGGTGCCAACAGCCTGCACTCGCTCGGACGCGTGCCACGGGATATCCGGTGGGTGAAACAGCATGACGAGCGGGCGACTGCTGGTACCGGTCAGTGAATCGGTGGCGCTTCGCAACACCGTGGCGTACGCCGTCCGCCACGTCGTCGAATCAAAGGCGGCAGAGGGAGCGGTCCATTTCGTCTATCCGTATTCTCCACAGATGGTGACTGGAATGGACACCAGCGGTGTCGACGAACTCCTCGAACGCGTCGAGGTGTGGGCCGACGACGACCTCGGCGACGACGCCGGGGCAGTCGACGTTCAGACAGCGGTTATCGGTGCCGGCGAGTACCTGTTCAGCCCCGGCGATTACGCCGACGTACTGGCCGAGTACGGGGAGCGAGAGGACCTGGAGACGGTCGTCCTCGATCCGGAGTTCAGCCCGTCGGGAACGACGCCGCTCTTGCCGCCGCTGGAGGCCGAGCTAGAGCGGGCCGGGTTCGAGGTGCTGGAAGCACCGGTCGAGCGGCCGACGCGCCGGGCTCGGCTGGTCCGTGGCGGGAACGTCGGCCAGTTCCTCCTGGTCGCCGCGCTATCCTTCGGGTTCTATCTCCTCATCGGCGGGTCGCTGAGCACCTTCGACCTGGTCACCGGTGGGCTGAGCGGCGTCATCGTCGCGACGGTGCTGTGGCGGGTCTGCTTTTCCGGTCCGGTTCGGCCGGGACGGCTCCTCAAGCGCATCGGCCGCATGTCCGTGTACACGTTCTACCTCGTCTGGGAGATCGTGATTGCGAACCTCCAGATCGCCTACGTCGTGTTGCACCCGCGGCTCCCGATCGACCCGAAGATGGTCGAGTTCGACGCGGCCGTCTGGTCGGAGATTCCGGTGACCACCCTGGCAAACAGCATCACGCTCACGCCGGGCACGCTCACAGTCGACGTGGACAGTCAGAGTTTCACGGTCCACTCGCTGACAGCGGGCGCTCGGGACGACCTGTTTTCCGGTGGGCTCGAACGTGCGGTCCGGTTCGTCTTCTACGGACGAGCCGCAGCGCGGATTCCGAGCCCGCGTGAGCGGGGCGAGGAAGGGAGCGACGACGGGGGTGCGGAATCGTGACTCTGCTCACGACCGCGCTGTTCGCCGCCACCGCCGCCTTCGTCGCGCTCTCGGTCGTCATCGTCTACCGCATCGTCCGCGGCCCGACGATGCAGGACCGGGTCATCGCGGTCAACGCCGTGGGGACGAACACGGTCGTCGTCATCGCGCTCATCGGCGCGGCGACCGACGACCCCGGCGTCCTCGACATCGCGCTCGTGTACGCGCTCTTGAACTTCCTCATGAGCATCGCCATCTCGAAGTTCACCGTCGAACGCGGAGGTGTCATGTAGATGGTCACCATCACCGAGGGCGCTGTCGTCGCCCTGCTGGCCGGTGGCGTCTTCTTCGGGCTGGTGGCAGCGGTCGGGTTGCTCCGGCTACCGGACCTCTACACGCGGACCCACGCGGCCTCGAAGACCGACACGCTAGGTGCCGGGCTGACCCTCGCCGCCGTCGCCGTCGTCTACGACGCGGGCCTGCCGACGGTCAAGGCCGGCCTCCTGCTCGTCTTCCTGCTCATCACCAATCCGACGGCGGCACACGCGATCGCCCGTGCCGCGGCCGACCAGGGCATCGAGCCGTGGACGGCCGAGGACGGAGGTGACGAACAGTGACCAGTCCGCTCGTCTTCGTGATGTTGGCGCTGGTGCTGGCGTGTGCGCTGGCGACTGCCGTCCTCCGGGACGTGCTGGGTTCGATCATCGCCTTCGCCGCCTACAGCCTCGGCGTCTCGATCATCTGGGTGTTCCTCAGGGCGCCGGACGTCGGACTGACGGAGGCGGCCGTCGGTGCCGGCGTGACGACCGTCCTCTTCCTCCTGACGATCACCAAGACGGTCAGGCCGGCCGGTGAGAAGATCCTCGAACCGATCGACTGGACAGGGGTCGTGGTCTCGGTACTCCTGGTCGGCGTCCTCGTCTCGACGCTCGGGGCGCTCCCGGCAGTCGGATCGGCCGAGACCCCGGTCGCGACCTCCGAAGTCACCGACTACTACCTCGACAACGCCTACGAAGAGACCGAGGTCAAAAACGCCGTGACGGCGGTCCTCGCGTCCTATCGCGGGTTCGACACGCTCGGCGAGGCAGTGGTCGTCTTCGCGGCGGGGATCGGACTGCTGGTCGTGCTCCAGAAGGAGGAGTTCGCATGAGTAACGGAAACGACGAGAACGGCGACGAGAACCTCGGCGAGCGACTCTACGTCGAGAGCCCCATCATCATGGCGACGGTCAGAGTCGTCGCCCCGTTCGTCCTCACGTTCGGCCTGTTCATCATGTTCCACGGGGCCGACTCCTCGGGCGGTGGCTTCCAGGGCGGCGTCATCGTCAGCACGGTCGTCCTGATGGTGGCCATCGCCTTCGGGATCGAACCGACGCGCGACTGGGTCGATCCGACGACCATCGTCGCGGTGATGGGTATCGGTGTGAGCGTGTTCCTGCTCATCGGGATGGGGTCGGTCGCGCTCGGCGGCCGCTTCCTGGAGTACCACGCCTACCCCGTCTATCACGCCAGCAAGTACGGCATCGAACTCGTCGAACTCGCCATCGGCGTCATCGTTGCGAGCGTCGTCGTGGGATTGTTCTTCGCCATCGCGGCCGGCGTCTCACACGGCGACGACGCCGAACCTGCCGAGTCGGAGGGGTTGCTGTGATCGACCTGGTCGCGGCGCGGGTCCACTATCTCGTGACCTTCCTGCTGTTGGGTATCGGTACGTACATGATGATCGGCAACCGGAACCTCGTCAAGAAGGTCATCGGTATGAACGTCTTCCAGACGGGGATCTTCCTGTTTTTCATCTCGGCGGCCTACATCGAGGGGGCCGGCAGTCCGGTCCTCAGCAGCCCGGGGCCGTACGTCAGCCCGCTCCCGCACGTCCTCATCCTGACCGCCATCGTCGTCGGGGTGAGCCTGACCGCCGTCGCCCTGGGCCTCGTCGTCCGCATCTACGACGAGTACGGGACGCTCGAAACCGACGTGCTCCGGGAGGTGCGTGCCGATGAGTGATCTGGCCCCGTTCCTGATCGCACTCCCCATCCTGGGGTCCGTCGTCGCGCTCCTGATCGGCCTCGCCCGCTCCGAGACCGGCTGGCCGGTCGCCGTCGTCGCCATGATCGGCCAGACGGGACTGGCCGCCTGGCTCGCCTACCAGGTGTTCACCGGCGGCCCCATCGAGTACGTCGTCGGCGGCTTCGAGGTCCCCTACGGCATCGAACTCGTCATCGACGGGCTCTCGGCGTCGATGATCGTCCTCATTGCCACCGTCGCGCTGGGTGTACTGGCCTACGCACACGCCGCCGGCCCGCGGTCGAACCCCTTCTACGGGACGTACCTGTTGTTGGTCGCCGGCCTCACCGGCGTCTGCATCACCGGCGACGTGTTCAACATGTACGTCTTCCTCGAAATCACGGGGCTGGCCGCCTACGCGCTGGTCGCCAGCGGTCGGTCCGGGCGGTCGGCCGTGGCGGCGCTGAAGTACCTCATCGTCGGGACGGTCGGGGCGTCGCTGTTCCTCCTGGGCGTCGGCTACGCCTACATCGCGACGGGGACGCTCAACATGGCCGACCTGGCGGCGAAACTCGCGGCGGTCGGGTACACCTCGACGCTGGTCCAGACGGCCTTCGCGTTCGTCGTGATCGGCCTGTTCATCAAGGTCGCCGTCTTCCCGCTGCACACCTGGCAGCCCGAGGCCTACGCCGGCGCACCCGACAGCGTGAGCGCCTTTATCGCCGCGCTGGTCTCGACGGTCGGGGCGTACGCGCTCGCCCGGATGATCCTCAGCGTCTTCACCGTCGACTTCCTTGCGGCGAACCCGCTGGCCCGCGACCTGCTCGTGGCCGGTGCGATGGTCAGCATCGTCGCCGGGAGCGCGCTCGCGGTGGCACAGACCGAGATCAAGCGGATGCTCGCGTACTCCTCGGTCTCGCAGTTCGGGCTCGTCCTCGCGGCGCTGTCGGTCACGAACCGGACGGCGCTCATCGGTGCGGCCGTCCACCTCGTCGGCCACGCCATCATGAAAGGCGGCCTGTTCCTCACGGCGGGACTCGTCGCCACGGGGACGGGCGCACGCACAGTCGATGGCTACGAGGGGCTGAGCGACCGGATGCCGATCGCCGCGGGAGCGTTCGCCGTGCTCGCGCTGGCGATGGTCGGCGTCCCGCCGATGGTCGGGTTCGCCGGCAAGTGGTACATCGCGCTGGGCGCCATCGAGGCACAGATCTGGCCGCTTGCAGTGGTCATCCTCGCCTCGACGCTGCTGACGCTGGCCTATTTCGCGCGCCTGATCGAGCGGATGTACTTCCGCGAGGCGGCGTCGGTGGGCGACGGACCGACGGCCGAGGCCGAGACCGGGTCGCCGACCGGTGACGCGGTCCTGGCCGACGGCGGCCGCGTCACGGCGGGGATGTACCTCGCCGTCCTCGCGGCGGCCGTCCTCGCGGCCACGCTGGGGGTCGCAGTGGTGGAGTACGGACGACTGCTCGAACCGACCCTGGAGTTGCTCCTCGCATGACTGATATCGCCTCACTCCGTCCGATCGCGGCCGTACTCGTGTCGGCGCTCGCAATCGTCCCGATCCTCGCGTCAGGTCACCGATCGAACATACGGGAGAGCTGGTCGGTCCTGGCCGCCGTGACCATGCTCGGGATCGTCGCCAGCATGGTCCCCGGCGTCCTCGATGGGAACGTCTACGTCACCGACTTCGGGACGTTCCTGCCCGGCATCCAGTTCGCGCTCCGGGTCGACCCGCTGGGCCTGCTCTTCGGCCTGCTCGCCAGTATCCTGTGGCTCGTGACGACGTTCTACTCCATCGGGTACATGCGCGGGCTGGGCGAACACGCCCAGACGCGCTACTTCGCGGCCTTCGCGGCCAGCGTTTCCTCGGCCGTGGGGGTCGCCTTCGCCGGCAACCTCCTCGTCCTCTTCGTCTTTTACGAACTGCTGACGGTCGCGACCTACCCGCTGGTCGCCCACGACGAGACCGACGAGGCCCGCGCCGCCGGCCGGAAGTACCTCGCGTACACCTTCGCGGGCGGCGTCGCCGTCTTCGCCGGCGCGGTGCTCGTCTTCTGGCTGTCCGGGACGACCGCGTTCACGCCCGGCGGCATCGCCGAGCTGGCGAGTGCCGACCCGGTGCTGGCTCGCGTTGCCTTCGCGCTGCTCGCGGCCGGCTTCGGCGTCAAGGCCGCACTCATGCCGATGCACTCCTGGCTGCCCGACGCGATGGTCGCGCCGACGCCCGTCTCGGGCCTGCTCCACGCCGTCGCGGTCGTCAAGTCCGGCGTCTTCGGCATCGCCAGGCTCGTCCTCGACGTGTTCGGGCCGGACCTGATCGGTGACCTCGGGATGGGGCTCCCGCTGGCGGCCGTCGCCGCCTTTACCCTTACTGTCGCCAGCATCATCGCGCTCCGGCAGGACAACTTAAAACGCCGGCTCGCCTTCTCGACGGTGAGCCAGCTGTCCTACATCGTGCTGGGACTCGCGGTGCTGGACCCGATGTCGCTCGTGGGCGGCCTGCTCCACATCCCCGCGCACGCGTTCATGAAGCTCACCCTGTTTTTCTGCGCGGGGGCGCTCCACGTCGAAACACACACCGACGACATCAGCAACATGGCGGGCATCGGTCAGCGGATGCCGCTGACGATGAGCGCCTTCGCCGTCGCCTCGATGGGGATGGCCGGCATCCCGCTGGTCGCCGGGTTCGTCAGCAAGTACTTCCTGCTCATCGGCACGATCTCCGCGGGCCAGGCGCTGTTTACCGGCGCGCTGTTGCTCTCGGGAATCCTCAATATCGCGTACTTCTGGCCGGTGGTGTACACGGCCTTCTTCGAGTCGCCGACCGAGTCGGACGAGAAACCGCTCGTCTCCGGCGTGCTCGGCGGCCGGTTCGGCGGGCGGGACGCGGTCACCGACGGCGGAACGGACCCGGACGACCCCGACGAACCGGAGGGTCACCGTGACGACCACGGCTTCGCGCCCGACCACGAGGGCCAGGGCATCCAGGACGACATCGATGCCGCCGAGCAACTCGATCACGACCACGGGGAAGAACACGAGATCGACTGGGAGCACCGCGGGTGGCGCGGCGGGGAGTCGACGTGGTTCATGCTCGCGCCAATCCTCTTTGCCGCCGCCGGCTCGCTCGCGCTGGGGATCGCCCCCGACGCGGCCGTCTTCCTGCGGATCGTCCGGCTCATCGTCGCCGGCGCGACGGGGGTGAGCGTCTGATGGTCGATCCGATCGTCCCGCCGTTCGCGTTCGTCCTGCTCGCCGCCGTCCTGCTGCCGTTCGTCGGCCGCCGGGTCGGCCACGCGCTCGGCTTGCTCGCCACGGCCGCCGTCGTCCCCTACGTCTGGTTCGTGCCGGAGGGCGCGCATCTGGCCACCCAGCTGTTCGGGTTCGACGCCGTGCTGTTCAACGTCGACGCGTTCTCCCGGCTGATGGGCCTGATCTTCGGCTTCATCGGCGCCGTCGCGGTGCTGTACTCCTGGGCCAGCGAGGCCGACGCCCCCCAGACCGCCTTCGCGCTGGGCTACGTCGGCACGAGCCTCGGCGCGGTCTTCGGCGGTGACTGGCTCTCCCTGATCTTCTTCTGGGAGCTGATGGCCGTCACCAGCACCGCCCTCGTCTGGTACCACGGCGGCCGCGCGATCCGGTCGGGCTTCCGCTACGCCATCTTCCACGGCATCGGCGGGACCCTCCTCCTCGGCGCCGTCGTCTGGCACTACGCCGAGGTCGGCTCCTTCCTCTTTACCGCCTCGCCGGATGGCCTCACGGGTGCGGTCGCGCCACTGCTGGCGGCCGTCGGCATCGGCGTCAACGTCGGCTTCGTCGGCCTCCACACCTGGCTGCCCGACACCTACCCGGCCCCGCACTTCGCCGCGAGCGTCTACCTCTGTGTCTTCACCACGAAGACCGGCGTCTACGGGATGTACCGGGCGTTCCCGAACGGCGAGATTGCCATCGCGTACATGGGCGGTCTGATGGCCGTCTTCGGCGCGAGCATGGCGCTGCTCCAGGACGACATGCGCCGCCTGCTCTCCTATCACATCCAGTCCCAGGTCGGCTACATGGTCGCCGGCGTCGGCCTCGGCGGCGCGCTGGCGACCGCCGGAGCCTTTGGCCACGTGTTCAACCACATTCTCTACAAGAGCCTCCTGTTCATGACCGTCGGCGTCGTCATCTACCGCACGGGCAAGGAGGACCTGAACGACCTCGGCGGACTGGCCCGGAAGATGCCGATCACGGCCGTCACGTTCTTCGTGGCCGCCTTCTCCATCGCCGGCTTCCCCGGCTTCAACGGCTTCGTCTCGAAGGGGATGGTCATCGTGGCAGCCCACGAGGAACACCTCGACGTCCTCTGGTACCTGCTGTTGGCCGGCGGCGTCGGGACCTTCCTCTCCTTCATCAAACTGGGCTACTACGTCTTCCTCCACGGCGAGTACGACGGGGCGGTGCGAGACGCCAACCCCGGCCAGAGCGTCGCCATGGTCGCGACCGCCGCGCTCTGTATCGTCTACGGCCTCTACCCGCCGGCGCTGTACGCACTGTTGCCCGGATCCTTCGCCTACCACCCGTTCACCCCGGACCACCTCGCCGAAGGGTTCCTGCTGGCCGCCGCCGGGATCGTCGGGTTCGTCGTGCTCAAGACGCCGCTGAAAAAGACCGGGCTGGCTCCCGACCTCGATCGGCTGTACAATCCCGGGGTCTTCTACGGATCGCGCGGGATCGTCGTCGCCGTCACCGAGGTCTACGCCGCGGTCGACGAGGCCGTCGTCGACCTGACTCGGAAAACGGTTCGGGCGGTCAAAGACCCGAACGGCGTCGCCGCGAGCGTGACGGGAGCCGACAGCGTCGACCTCCGGGCCGGCTTCGGCACCAGCATCCTGCTGGTGATGGTCGCGCTGGCGCTGGCGCTGGTACTCCTGTTGTGACGACGCTCAGTCGTTCTCGGAACCGAATCGGCGAGCGGCGATCAGGCTGCCGCCCAGTGCAGTAACGGTCGACCAGACGCCAAAGCCCGGCCCGTCACCGCTCGACGTCGTCGACCCGGTGTCAGCCGTCGACGTCGAGGACGGTTCGACCGAGGCCTGGGACTCGGACTCTGCCGTCGCCTCTCCGGCCGTAGCTTCGGTCATTGTCGTCGCTTCCGTCGTCTCGAACTGTATCGGACCCGATTCGTCCGCCCAGACGTGGTGGTGACCGAGCGTCCCCAGTTCGACCCGAGAGCCCTCGCTGGATTGGTCGTGGTCAGTACCGAGCGCGTGCAGCGTGCCGTCGGTCGTGCCCGCGTAGACGGTTCCATCCACGACCGTCGGCGAGGGGACATCCGCGCCCGTGGCCTCTGTAGCCCACCGCTCGTCGCCGCTGTCGGCTTCGATCGCGTAGACGCTGTCACCGCCGCCCACGTAGACGACGCCGCCGGCAACCGTGGGTGACGAGTACACGCGTCCACCGGCATCGAAGCGCCACTCCTCGTCGCCGCCCTCGGCGTCGATGGCGTAGACGTTGTCGTCGTTACAGCCGACGTAGACGGTGCCGTCGGCGACCGTCGGCGTGGACTGGACGCCGCGGTCGGTCGGGAACCGCCACAACTCGTCGCCGCTCTCGGCGTCGAGGGCGTATAGGTCGCCGCTACCGCTCCCGACGTAGAGCGCACCGTTCGCGACCGTCGGTGCGCCGGGGCTGTCGATTCCCGTGCGCCACTGTTCATCGCCGCTTTCGAGGTCGAACGCGTAGAGATTGTCGTCGCCGCTTCCGACGTAGACAGTGCCGTCCACGACCGTCGGCGTGTCCCACCCCAGGACACTGTCGACTCGCCACTGTTCCTCGCCGTCGGTCGCCGACACCACGACCAGGTCGCTCTCGGTGCCGACGACGATTCGTCCGTCCGCGACCGTCGGCGCGGTAAAGGCACTCCCGCCGCCGAGACCGGTCTGCCACAGTTCCTCGCCGGTCTCGGCGTCCACCGCGGTCACGTCTATTGCGGCGACGAAGACGGTCCCGTCGACGACCGACGGCGTCGGGAACGACTCCTGGGACCGGATGTCGACGTTCCAGCGCTCGTCGCCGCTTTCGGCGTCGACGGCGTACAACCCGTCGCCGCTGCCCCCGATGTACACCGTGCCGTCGACGACCGTCGGCGAGGAGGTCCGACTTCCCACGTCGAACTGCCACCGCTCGTCGCCGGCCGCCGCCGACTGCGCGCTCGCGCTGCCGGTCACACCGATACCTGCCAGTCCGATGCCTGCCATCATACCGGTTCGGAGTATCTCTCGTCGAGACAGTCGCGACATCGACCTGTCGTACTACCGGATAGATTCTAAGAATATCGGTTCGTTCGTCACGACAGGACGGCCGCCAGTTCCTCGGCGACACGCCCGCCGAGTCCGGCTTTGCTCCCCGCGTATTCCTCGACGCTGTCGTCCCCGACCAGGAGGACCGTCGTTTCGGTCTCGCCCATCACGTCGGCGTGGTTGCCGACGACAAAGGCCAGTCCGGCGCGGTCCATCGTCTCCCGGGCGCGCTCGACGAGCATGTCCTCGCCACCCTCGGTCTCGACCTTGAAGCCGACGATGGGGAGCTCGGGGTGTTCCTCGCGGACGGTGTCGATGAGTTTCGGCGTCGGCGAGAGGTCCAGCGTCAGGGTCTCCTGACCCGATTTGATCTTCTCACCGGCGGCCTCGACGGTGTAATCGGAGATGGCGGCCGCCGAAATCAGGGCGTCGGCGTCGTCGGCGTGAGCCAGGACGCCATCCAGCATTTCGGCGGCGCTCTCGGCGTGTTCGACGGTGGCGTAGTGGCACTCCTCGGCGTACCGGTCGGCGTCGTGAACGAGCGTCACGTCGGCCCCGCGGACGTAGCAGGCCTTCGCCACGGCGCGGCCGGTCTTGCCCGACGCGCGGTTCGAGAGCGTCCGAACGGGATCGACCGACTCCGTCGTCGCGCCGCTCGTGACGACGACGTGCTCGCCGGCGAGCGAATCGGGCGTCGTCGCGCGTGCGACCTCGGTGACGATGGCGTCCTCGGAAGCGATCTTGGCTTTCTCCTCTTCGATCCGCGGGTCGACGAACTGCACGCCCCAGGACTCGACCCGGTCGATGGCATCGAGGACGCCCGGGTGGTCGTACATCGGTTCGTGCATCGCGGGGGCGACGACGACGGGCACGTCAGCACCCAGCGCGGTCGTCGCACAGGTCGTGACCGGCGTGTCGTCGACGGCGGCGGCGATCTTCCCGACGGTGTTTGCGGTCGCCGGAGCGACGAGGAACACGTCGGCCCACTCGTCGCGACCGCAGAGTTCGACGTGTTCGACGCTCCCGGTGATCTCGGTGACGACGGGGTTGTCGGTCGCGAACTCCACGGCCCAGGGGTGGACGATCCCCTGTGCGCTCTCGGTCATCACGCCGCGAACGGTCGCGCCGCGGCGACGGAGTTCGTGGGCGAGTTCGACCGTCTTCACTGCCGCGATGGAACCCGACACCCCGAGCGCGACGTGTACTCCCTCCAGCATCGTCTCACGCTTCTTCCGGCCGGGGTAAATTCCTGTGGGTCGGGACCGCTCTCGACCGGCCCCGTTTAAAAGAACCTTGTATGTGTCCGAGAAGCTTTAGTAGGGTCGACTTCGCAGACCTTGACGCTATGACGGACGATATCGTCTTTCCGAGTCAGGCGTGGTTCGACGAGTACAAAAACAAGGTCAACGAGGACGAGGAGTACGCCGACGTCTCCGAGGGATGGGGCGTCGACTTCAACGGCGACTTCATCTTCAAGATGACGGACATGCCCATCGACGACATCGACCTGGACGCGCTGCCGGCGGACCTCCAGGACGAACTCGACACGTACGTCGACGGCGGGACCGGCCAGGCCTTCGTCGGCCTGGAGGACGGCGAGTGTAGCGAGGCCTATCTCATCGAGTCGGACGACGAGGTCGAGCAAGGGTTCGTCCTCACGGGCACCTACGACAACTGGGTCGAACTGATCCGCGGCAACATCGGTGCGGTCGACGGGCTGATGTCCGGGAAGTTCGAGCTCGACGGCGACATGCAGAAGGTCCTGCAGTACTCCGACGCCGCCACCCTCCTGACCGAGGACGCCGGCAAGGTCGAGGCAGTCTTCGCCCACGAAGAGTACGCGAAATAGACCGACCAGGTCACCACTGACCGCGCCTGAACCCTGAGGGGGTGGGCGCGCTGTCTTCGGTTTTCCTCCTACGGTGCGTACGTGCCTTCGAGCGTCGCGTCCGCGAGCACGTGCCCCGTCATCGCGTCGTGGAGCGCGTCCTTGTCGGCGGCCGACGACAGGTCCAGCGTCGTATCCAGCGCGTAGCCCATGAACCGATAGGTGTGCTCCCGATCCGGCGGGTTCGGGCCGCCGTAGCCGTGTTCACCGTAGTCGTTCTGGCCCTCGACTGCGCCCTCGGCGTCCGCCGACCAGTCCTCGGGGATCTCCTCGGTGTCCGGGTCGACGTTCCAGACGAGCCAGTGGTCCCAGATCTTCCCCGCTGGCTCCTCGGCGTCCGGATCGTCGACGATCAGGACCAGCGACTCTGCCTCGTCGGGGACGCCCGTGATCGAAAGCGGCGGGTTGACGTTCGCCTCGGTGTATCCGTACTGCTCGGGAATCGGCTCGCCGTCCTCGAACGCGGGACTGGAGAGCTGTAAGTCTGGCATGGGATCGACCTCACTCTCGTCGTTCGACCGGCAGCGAAAAGAAACTACAGGGCCGGTTCGGGCCAACGCCCTCACCGGGAGACTCGCGGGTCGTTCCTCTCACGGGCCTCGCCCGTTCGAGCAGCGTTCGAAGACCGCTCACTCCCCGCTCGTACGTTCCGAGACGCTCCCTCTCGGTCGCGTCTCGCGTCAGTCGTCGGCTACTCGCCGCCGATCGCGGTTCGACACGCACAGCGGTCCTCACCCATCAATCGTCGGCGATGACCTGCCCCGGTTCGTTCGCGATCAGCCGATCGATCGCGTCGACCATGGCCTCGACCGACGCACGGGTGATGTCGGCGTCGGAGACGGCCACGGTCACCGAGTTGTCGCCCCGCGACATCACGACTTCGACGGTGACGACGGCGTCCGTCCCGCCGGTGATGGCGTCGACGTGGTAGGAATCGAGCGAGGCATCGGCGGCGTGCCCGAGCGCTTCCTGCACTGCTTGCACGGCGGCGTCGACCGGACCGGACCCGGTGCCGGAGGCGACGCGTTCCTCGCCGTCGATCTCGACGCGGACGCTGGCTGTCGGGGTGCCAGACCCGCTCGCGGCGGTCATCTCCAGGAGCCTGACGCGGCGGTCGCGGTCCTGACCGATGACCTCCTCGGCGATGGTCAGCAGGTCGGCGTCGGTGACGCGCTTGCCCCGATCGCCGATGGCCTTGACCCGCTGGACGATTTCGCCGATTTCGTCCTCGTCGGCCTCGAAGCCGTGTTCCTCCAGTGCGGCCTTCACGCCGGCTGCCCCGGCGTGTTTCCCGAGAACGAGCCGGCGTTCGCGCCCGACCTTCTCGGGCGGGTAGGGCTCGTACATCGTGTCGTCTTTGAGCGTGCCATCGGTGTGGATACCCGACTCGTGGGTGAAGGCGTTCTCCCCGATGACGGCCTTGTTCGGGGCCAGGGGCACGCCCGTCGTGTTCGAGATGAGTTCGGCCAGCGGGTACACTTCCGAGAGGTCCATCGGCTCGACGCCGTAGCCGTGGTCCAGGGCGATGGCGACCTCTTCTAACGCGACGTTGCCCGCGCGCTCGCCGATGCCGTTGATCGTACCGTGGACCAGGTCCGCGCCCGCGGCGACGGACACGAGGGCGTTCGTGACGGCCATTCCGAGGTCGTCGTGGGTGTGCGTGCTCGTCGGGCCGAGTTCGGTCATCGGCTTGATCCGTTCGAGCGTCTCGTCGGGCGTCGCGTGGCCGACGGTGTCGGCGTAACAGATGCGGTCGGCACCGGCGTCCATCGACGCGGCCATCAGCTCCGTGAGGTAGTCGGGGTCGGCGCGAGAGCCGTCCTCGCCGATGACCTCGACCCAGAGGTCGTGGTCCTTGGCGTATTCGACCAGTTCGGCCGTGTTCTCGATGTTGTCTTCGTGGGTGGTCCCGACCTTCTCCTCGATGTGTTTGTCGCTGCCCGGCACGACGATGGTGACGCCGTCGACGTCACAGTCGAGCGCGAGGTCGATGTCGTTCCGAATCCCGCGACAGAAACTCGTGATCGTCGCGTCCAGGTCCAGGTTCGTCACGCGCCGGATCGTCTCGCGCTCGCCGGAGCCGGTACAGGCGCTACCGGCCTCGATGAAGTCGATCTCGGCGTCGTCGAGTTTCCTCGCGATGCGGGCTTTCTCCTCGGGCGTCAGCGAGACGCCGGGAGCCTGCTCGCCGTCGCGCAGCGTCGTGTCCAGGAACTGTACGTCCTCTACCGATGCGAGGTCCGTCGTGTCGGGATGTCGCCCGAAGAAACGATTCTGAGTCACCGTCTGTCCACTTCCATCAGTTCGAACCGAGAATTTCGCGGCCAGCCGCCTTGCGGCGACTTCCTCTATCCTCCGTGTCGTATTCCGACATGGCTGGGTAGGTGTAGGGGAATACGTACCCATTAATCTATCTCTTTGCCAGCCTGCGCGAAAATCGGCCGACAGCACCGTCGCGGCCGGCGTCAGGCCGCCGCTTCGGCGTCGGTCTCGGAGCCGGGCGCGGACTCGCCGTCTTCGATAACGACCGTATCGCCCACCTCGACGCCCTCGGCGGCCCCCTTCGGGAGTTCGATGATCGTATCAGCCCTGGCAGCACCGATCCCGGTCCACGGCGAAAGTGTCGTCTTCTTGACAACCTCGTCCTCGCGGAGCCAGAGCACGTCCAGGGGCATCCGGACGAACAGCATGTGGATGTACTGCCGGGGAATCGTATCGAACAGCCTGTGTAAGAAGTCCGGGTCGTGGAAGTGAAAGACCAGCGCGTAGTCGTCGGGGATCGACGACCGCCCCATCAGGCCCTTGGTCTTCTCGCCGAACGACTCGGCGACGTCGACGTCCGTCGCCAGCGCCCGGCGGTCACCGGCCGGGTCGTGTACGACGCGCATACCAGTCCGGTCGAGCCGTCCTGTCAAAAAGATTTGGCCAGTCAGTCGTCGCTTCGCGGCGTGGCCGGGTCGGGCCGGTCGGTGATCACCGTCGCGCCGTCGTCGTCGCTGGGAATCTGGAAGCGTTCGACGAGCCCCTGCAACTCCGCCGCGTCGGCGTTGAGCGTGCGGACCTGCTCGACGGCGTTCGAGACCGAGGCCGTCTGCTCCTGTGCGGCGGCGGCGACGTTTTCGGCTTCGGCCGTGGTCTGCTCGCTGATCGACGCCACGTCGTCGACCATCCGAACGACCTGCTGGGTGGTCTCGGCCTGTTCGTCCGTCGCCGTCGAGATCTCCTGGACGCTCGTGTTGAGGTCGCCGACGA
Source organism: Halorientalis salina (assembly GCF_005049285.1). GTDB lineage: Archaea > Halobacteriota > Halobacteria > Halobacteriales > Haloarculaceae > Halorientalis > Halorientalis salina. The sequence goes on from NZ_SOSC01000009.1 coordinate 40,658, forward strand.
CCTCGACGATGTCCTCGAAGTCGCGCAGCGTCTCCTCGATAGTGGTGATACTGCCGGACACCTGTTCGTTCATCGCGCGCACCCCGTCGACGGCCTCGCGGGACTCGGCCTGAATCTCGTCGATGAGCTCTGACACCTCGTCGGCCGAGGCACGGGTCTCGTCGGCCAGGTTCTTCACCTCGTCCGCGACGACGGCGAAGCCGTCACCATCGGCACCGGTGCGGGCGGCCTCGATCGAGGCGTTCAGCGCGAGCATGTTCGTCTCCTCGGCGATCTCTTCGATGAACGAGACGATCTGGTCGATCTCGTCGATGCGCTCGACGAGCGCCTCGACCTCGTCGGCGGTCCGCCCGATCCGCTCCTCGACGTCGTCGAGTTCGTCGATGGCGTCGACGGCGGCGTCCCGTCCGGATCGTCCCCGCTCGGCGGCCGCCTCCGCGGTCGTGGCGACCTCGTCGGCCGAGGCGGCGATCTCCTCGACCGTCGCCGAGAGGGTGTTCATCTCGGTCGCGATGGTCTGGAGTTGCTCGCTCTGGCTCGCGGCCCCCTGAGAGATCTCGTCGGTCGAGTCCGCGACCTCCTCGCTCGCGACGTTGATCTCGTCCATCGAGATCTCCAGATCGTTGCTCGCGTCCGCGACCGAGTGTGCGAACTCGGCCACGTCGCTGATCGTCGCACCGAGCGTCCCGAGCAACTCGTTGTAGTTCTCGACGACCGTCCGGTGGCGGTCGTTGTCGGCGTCGAGATCGAGCGTGGCCGTCAGATCGCCGTCGCGTGCCTCCTCGGTCACGTCGCCGAAGGCGTCGGCCATCGACTCCAGGTTCTGGGAGCGCTGTTCGAGTTCAGTCGTCATCGACTCCAGTTCCGTCGTGTACTCCTGGAGGCTGTCGGCCATCGTCGCCATGGACTCACCGAACTCGCCGGGCACGTCCTCGTCCAGCGCCGGGTCCTCGAAATCCTGGCGCGCCAGGGCGTCGGCTTGCCTGTCGACGGTCCCGAGGTACTCGCTCATCGAGACGAAGGCGTTCGTCAGCCGGCCGACCTCGTCTCGCTGATCCAGCCGCGACACCTCCGCGTCGAGGTCGCCGGCGGCGATCGACGTCGCCGCCTCGTCGAGTCGAACGAGCGGGTCGACGAAATCCACCCGCGTGATCAACAGCGTGTTCACGAACGCGACCGTGGCCGCGAGCATGAGCGAAGCGACCAGCACGATCCGAATCGTGCCCGAGAGCACGAACGGGAGCACGGCCTGCCCCAGGGAGATCGAAAACTGGATCGCCACCGCCGCGACGATCTTCCGCTCTACGGATTCGGTGACGCCGAGCAGATCCATCGTCCCCCACAACAGATCCTGATATGTCTCGAATACAGCGTGGCTCATGTGACCTATATCTCGATGCGGGCCGTTTAAATCGACACCCTCTGTTCTCAAACTTTGAAAAGGAGAGGGGAACGAGCCGAGGATCGTATCGTTCACCCATCTGCACGGTGGTTCACGGGGCACGGTAGTACCGCGTTCGAATTTGGAAGCCGCACTGGCGTACTCGACACGACGCGGTCGCCCGACAGCGGAGTCGACGGACTGGCCCGAGATCGTCGAGAGCTGCCAGCCGATCGTGAGGGCGAGTCACGTCCCGGCGGCGGCGAGTACACGGCCGATTGAAGGGAGTCGAGGTACAGGGGGACGACATGGAAAAGACGCCCTCGGGGACCTCGGTCGGGGTCGACGATCCCTACGAGTTCGTTGGCCGGTGTGATCACCTGACCGACGAGGGTCGCTGCCGGTTCGCCGTCGAGCAGGGCGACCGCGACCCCGGGTTCGCCGACGCCCGGAGCGCCGAGGAGTTCCGCTGTCCGGTAGCGGGGGACCCCGACGAGGACGAGGCGTCCGGCCCCTGGGAGTGGGACGAATGCCCGCACTTTCGGTGTCGCAATCGGGATCGGCGAGGCGTGAGCGGAGTGAACGCCTCGGACAGCGCGAGCGGTGGAACCGCGAGCAGGGAGTGTGCCCGCTGCGGACTCGAAGAGCGGCGGATGGCCCACTCCGAGGAGCGGCCGCTGCTGGAAGAGCATCACCTGTCGTATCGCAGTGGGTCGACCCACGGCGATGGCGACCCGAGCCACGAGATCACGGTCTACCTCTGTCGGTGGTGTCACGCCAAGGTCCACGACTCCTGGGCCCGGGTCGACGACGACGCCAATCCCGACCCCGAGGCCATCGCCGAACAGGAGTCCCGGCGGGCGCGCGAACAGGACGAACTCGGTTTCGAGTCGGCGGCCGACCGCTTCGACCGCGAGGAGTGAGACGTCGCCCACGTCCATCGTCGTCGGCGTGGCCACGTCCAAATATCAAAGGAGATAATTGCAGAGCGGGTACTAAATGGCGGTCGAAACGAGATCCGAGTAGGAGGGGCCGCGAGCATGCACGTCACGAAGCGGAGTCTGGGAGTCAACTACATCGCCGGGATCGGTCTCGTGTTGAGCGGGATACTCCTGGCACAGCTCCTGGTCACTCCGCAGTCCGGCGTTCCGGTCTGGGCGATAACCGGATTCGGACCGGCACTCGCGCTCGGCTCCACGCTGTACTGGCTGCCACGCATCGACCTCGACGACGATCAGGTCTGGCGGGTCGCAGAGTGCGGTGCGCTGGGTCTGGAACTCACGACCCTCGTCGTCGTCGGGTTGCTCTGGTTATCAGTCTCTGTAACAGAAGCGACGAGTGCCCAGGTCGCGATCATCGCGAACACCCTCGCGACGGGAACCGTCCTGGGCGTCCTCGGTGGGGCGGTCTGGGAGATTCACAACACGAACGAGCGCATGGCGGTTCGGACGGAGGTACTCAATCGCGTCCTCCGACACAACCTCAGGAACGACATGACGGTCGTGTTCGGCCAGCTCGAACAGGTCCGCGCGAACGTCGACGAGCCCCAGCAGTCCCGAATCGACACCACGCTGGAGAAACTCGACGGGCTGCTGGAGATGACCGAACAGGTGCGGGCGGTCGACGCAGCCCTGGGCCGTGGCAGCCAGACACACCGGCCCGTCGACGTCGTCGACTGCATCGACTGCCGGGTCGAGGAGATTACGACGGCACAGCCGGCGGTCACGATCCACACGGACTGTCCGGCGGAGGCCTGGGCCCACGCGGACGACATGCTGGGGACGCTACTGGACAACATCGTCGGCAGCGCCGTCGATCACGGCGACGGCGACCCGACCCTGTACGTCCACGTGACGACCAGCGCCCAGTGGGTCGACATCTCCATCGAGGACGCCGATCACACGTTGCCCGTACAGGACCTCGCGGTGGTCTCGTCCGGCAGGGAGACGAAACTGGACCACGGCTGCGGGATCGAACTCTGGCTCGTCGACTGGCTCGTCGAGAAGTACGACGGCCAACTCACGATAGAGAGCGCCGACGACGGATTGAGCCTCATCGACATCAGACTCCCGCGGGCCGACGGCCGGAGCCGACTCGGGCTGTGATACGGTTTGCTGGAGCTGTGTCCCGCGACGACCGCCCCATCGTGGCAGTCGATGCGGAACTGATCTACACACGTCCGTATGAGCAGGACCCGTCTCCGTTTCAGCGGATATATACACGCTCGCCGACTGGGACCCATCAAATGACGCGTATCGACGTGGTGGACAACCACGGGCAGTTCACGCATCTCGAACAGCGGGCCCTGCGGGACATGGGCGTCGACGTCGAACTCGTCGACAACACCACCCCGCCCGAGGAGATCACGGCCGACGGCCTCGTGCTCTCCGGTGGCCCGGACATGGACGACATCGGTCGCTGTCCCGACTACCTCGACCTCGACGTTCCGGTGTTCGGCATCTGTCTTGGCATGCAACTCATCGCGGACGAACTTGGCGGGACAGTCGGCTCCGGCGACTACGGCGGCTACGCCGACGTGACCGTCGAGATAACCGACGCCGACGACCCGCTGGTCGGCTCGCTGGCCCCCGAAACCCGCGTGTGGGCCAGCCACGCCGACGAGGTCAAGGAGGTCCCCGAGGGCTTTACCCGCACCGCCACGAGCGACGTCTGCGGCGTCGAGGCGATGAGCGACACCGACCGAGCGCTCTTCGGCGTCCAGTGGCACCCGGAGGTCTCCCACACCGCCGAGGGCGAGGAAGTCTTCGAGAACTTCCTGGCAGTCTGCGAGTAGACCGACGGGCGAGTTCCTGTCGATTTTCGTCGAACGCCCAGCGACCGCCCACGCCGACGGACGCTAGCTCGTCGGTTCGGCTCCCGAGCGCTCCGTTCGGGACCGTCCCACACCCATCAGGGGCGTGTCAAAAGTTATAGACCCGGCGGGGTGAAAGACGGGTACGATGACAGCTACACAGGGGGACCTCGCCAGCCTCTCCCGGTTCGTCTTCCGTGCGCCGAGCTGGTATTCGAGTCTCACCTTCGCGCTCTGTCTCGCCGCAGTCACCGGGGTTGCGGCCTTCGATTCGCGGTTCGTCCTGGGCGACGCCTGGGAGGGCGTGTTCTTCATCGGGCTGCCGACCATCGCCGCCAGCGTCCTGACGCCGTACGTCGATGGCTGGCTGGGCGGCCAGTTGACGCCCAACCGGGCGTCGCTTCTGGCGCTTTCCTGTGAACTCGTCACCATCGCGTTCCTGACGGTCGCGGGCGTCGTCGCGCTGGTCGCGGGGTTCGGACAGGAGTTCGTCTTCGACGTGCTCATCGCCGCGCTGGGCGCGATCTTCGCGCTCAGACTGTTCGTGACCGTCGCGGTCTCGCGGCACTCGCTCCCGGTCGCGGCCATCCCCGCGAGCATCCAGACCGCCGCGGCCGCGCTCTTGCTGTTCGTCTACAGCGGCACGCTCCGGTACTTCGAGATCGGCGGACCCCTGACCCGATCGTACCTCTCGCGCCCGCAGGAAGCACCGCCGGAACTGCTGGTGGTCACGCCCGACGACTTCGTCATGCTCGCGGTCGTCTGTCTGCTCTACGCGACGGCCGTCTGGCTGTTCCTGCTGGCCATCGACCAGCCCTGGCGGCGCAGCCTCGACGTCTCGGTGCTGGATTTCATCCGAGGGTTCATCGGCCACATCGCGGAAGGGACCCGCGAACTGGAGGACTTCTTCGAGGAGATCGGCGAGGAGGCCGTCGTCCCCGTGACGGTGCTCGTCTTCCGGACGCCCGACGGGACCGAGAAGGCGCGGTTCGTCCTGCCGATGATCCATCCCGGCCCGATGGGCGAGATCGGCGGCGGCAATCTCCCAGAGCGAGTCGCCCGGAACGCCGATGGGCTGGCCTTCCCGCCCCACGCCACCGCCGGCCACGACTTCAACCTCGTCACCGAACGCGAGGTCGGCACGATCATCGACGCCGCCGAGCGCGCGGGCGACGAGATCGAGTTCACCGACGAGGCGACGGTCAGCGTCCGCACCGACGAGGGCGAGGCCTCACTCATCGGCCAGGCCTTCGGCGACGACGCCCTCGTCGTCACGACCTACGCACCGGGCTTCGCCGACGACGTGGCCTACGCCGTCGGCCTCTCGGCCACCGCCGAAACCCGTTCTGCCGGCCTAGACGACGTGATGCTCGTCGACGCCCATAACTGCAACAACGGCCTGGAGGGCGAGGACCTGGGCCACGTCACGCCGGGCAGCAAACGCTCGTTCGACATGATCCAGGGCGCGGGCGCGCTCGGGGACGCGGTCGTCGAGGCGCGCCGCGGCCAGCCGAAACTCGGCGTCGCCTGGGACGAAACCCCGTGGGAACCCGAAGACGGTATCGGACCGCTGGGGATCAGGGTGTCCGTCCTCGACGTCGAGGGTCACCGGACCGCCTACGTCCTCGTCGACGGCAACAACATGGAGCCGGGCCTCCGCGCGAAACTCGTCGAGCGCGTCGAGGAGAACGCGGGGGACATCGACGAGACGGAGGTGATGACGACCGACACCCACATCGTCAACACCGTCGAGGCGGACAACCAGGTCGGTGCGGCCATCCCAGACGACGAGTTGCTAGCCATCGTGGCGGACCTCGTCGACCGGGCCGTCGACGACCTCGAACCCGTCGAGGCCGGGATGGCGAGCGAACGCGCCGAGGTCACCGTCTTCGGCAACGACCGCACGGAGACGCTGGCCTCCCACGCCAACGCGATGGTCTCGATGGGGAGCTATCTGGCCGCCGTGTTCATCCTCGCCGTCTTCACCGTCTCCGTCCTCCTCTTTTTCCTGGCCTGACCCGTTCGTATAAAACAACGAATACGTTCTGCATCGCGTTCTGACGCGTAAAACGCCCGATAAATATAGATAGCTGGGCTGGGTATCACCTGCGAACGAACTCTCCTCCGACATGTCATCAAACGCCCACCGGTTACGTACCGATCGTCTGTCGCTGTTGGTCCTGGTTATTTGTCTCATCGGACTGTGTGGCGTCGCGACGGCCACCGTCGCAGCCGATTCGGCACCTGCGACGGGAGTCAACGCGACGACGGCACAGGACTCGGCCACCTCGACGCCTGCCATCGACCTCGCGCTCGACGGCCGGACCGTCGACGACGAGCGACGAATCGTACAGGGCGACCCGACGCTGACGATCAACGCATCCGTGGGTTCGTCCGTCCCGGACGGCACGACCATCGAGAGCGTCGTCATCAGAGTCAACGGCGGGACGTATCGGAGTTACAGCCCGGAGGAGTCGCCGACCGAGATCACCGCCGATCTCCCACTGAACCGCGGGAACAACTCCGTCACGGTCATCGTCGAGGACAGCGCCGACAACGTCAACTCACGGGAGATCGACGTGGCCAAAGACGACCTGGCACCGTGGATCGGACTGACCGCACCCTACCAGTCGAAACTCACCTCCTCGATCCCGAACGGCACCACCGACACCGCAAACGAGACCTTCGGCGTCCGCGCGGGCGATTTCAGCGGCATCGACTACGCGACCGTCACGGTCGATTACAACGAGACCTACGAGTCCGAACACGCCGGCCAGACGACGGGTTTCTCGAACGTCGAGACCATTCGGATCGACGAGCCCGGCAAGCGCTTCACACAGAACGCGCTGCTCGGGTACGGCAACAACACGGTGTCGATCTCGGTCGTCGACGACATCGGCAACAGGCGAACGGAACGGTTCAATCTCGAAGTCGTCGACGACCAGGCCCCGTCGGTCGCGATCGACCTCTATCCGGAGCAGACGACGAACCACCAGGTCGAACTGTCGGGGACCATCGAGGACAACGTCTGGCTCAGAAACGCGTCGATGCAGGTCGTCAACCTCGACCGGAAGGAGGAAGTCGAGAACGTGAGCGACGGCTACAAGCTCTGGAACTACTCCAGACAGCTCAAGAGCCCGCAGGACTACGACCACGACGATTCGGGCCGCACCCTGGAGTTCGAAGAGCGGATCGACCTCCAGCCGGGACTCAGCGAGGTGACCATCCGCGGCACTGACCACCTCGGCAACACCGTCACGCGCACGATACAGATCGAGCGCCTCGAATCGGCGACCCAGGCCGACAGAGAGCCGCCGACGGTCACGATCGACCGGAACAAGACCCGCCTGCGCGAAGACGGTCGCGTCCGGCTGGTCGCCTCCGTATCCGACCCCGACTGGGACATCGACAACATCGCCATCGAGACGTCGAACCTGTCCAGCGGGGAGATATACGACTTCGAGCAGTTCCGCTCGCTCGGGAACCGCAACGAAGTGAGCATCAACACGTCCCTCCGGAGCGGCACCGGCAACGGGACGCTCGTCGTCCGAGCCAGCGCCCGCGACCGGGAGGGCCAGGAGGACGTCGCCATCCAGCAACTCAAGCGCCAGGTCGACCGCCCGTCCGAACCGGAGACCGATCCCAGTACGGACGTGACGCCGACCACGACCGACCCGACGACACGGCAAACGGAGCAGACGCCCACCGAGTCGACCCCGACCTCGACGCCGGCCAATAGCACGACCGAGGCCGAGGAGGAGGACGATGAAGACGACGAGGACGAGTCCGGCGGCCTGCTCGGCGGCCTCGTCGGCGCGATCGTCGGGTTCGTCATCGCCATCGTTCCCTTCGTCGTCGGCGGCATCGTCTTCGTCACCGTCTCCTACTTCGTCCTCCGCCGGGTCCGCGAAGAGGGCAGCGAGAGCGCGGGCTGATCGGCCGCGTTGCCACTGTTTCGTGTCGCGATCGTCGAGAGAAGACCGACGACCCTCAGTCCGCGAACAGGTCGTCGACGGCGCTGCGTGCGGCGAGTGCCGCGTCGTCGGCGACGCGTTCGGGGTCGTGGGTGTCGTCGGGTGCGTTCAGATAGACGTCGACCTCGAGGACGCCCTCCTCGAAGGTGACCGTCACGTCGAGGTCGGTGACGTCCGACTGCCTGTACCGCGAGAAGACGAGGCCTTCAGCGGCCTCCGCGGCGGTCTGAACCACTTCTTCGTCGGTCGGCTCGCCCATTCGTCTCAGGCACCGCCGGCGCCCGGCCCCATCGGACCGCCGCCGCCACCGCCGGCGCCGCCGAGCAGCTGCTGGAGCTCCTGCTGGAGTTCCTCGAACTGCTCCTGAACGCGCTCTTCCTGCTTTTCGAGCGTGTCGACGCGAACGCCCAGGTTCTCGACTTTCTCCTCGAGGTCCTCTTTGGCTTCGGCGTACTCGGTCTTGACGAGGAGTTCGCCGACCTCGCGGTACATCGTGGCGTCCTCCTCGACGTCCTCGAGCTCGTCGAGGGCCGTCTCGGACTCGGTGAGCTGGGTCTCGGCCTGCTGTTTCTGGGCCGCGACCTGCTGGGCCGTCTCCTGGAGGTCCTGCAGTTCCTCGATTTTCTCCTGTGCTTCCGGCGGTAGATTACCCTGCATACCCTGACCCTCGGCATCCGGAGTGAAAAACCCACGCATCTACGCACAGGCGCGACCGAAAGCCCGTTACGTGTACGGCGTCCCGACAGTGCCCCACGGATCGGAGATCCGCGCCCGCCACACCCCTTAAGCAGTTCCCGACCCAGGTCCCTCGTATGCCCGAAACGGTGACTGCCTACGACGGGACGACGGTCACGGTCGAACACGTCAAGCCCCTCGCCAACGGCGGGGCGCGCTTCGACATCGAAAGCGAGGACGGCCGGAAGTGGCGGGTCGACATCACCCGGGCGGGGGAGACGGAACTCGTGACCAGTTGGCGAGACGGCGAGCTCGCGGATCTCGACGTGCCGGACTGGCTGGAGGACATCCTGGAACGGGTCCGCATGGCAGGGTAGCTGTCGGCCGTCGCGACGCCGATACCGAGACAGCGGGGACCGCGCCGCTCAGGGGGTGGACTGTTCGGCCCGGTTGTCGATCGCCCGGACGTGTTCGGCCCACTTCTCGACGGTCGGTTGCCCCCAGTACCGGGCCGTGTGGCTCCGCGGATCGTACTCGATGAGTCCCGCCGCCGCGAGCTTCGGGAGGTGGCGGTGGTGGAGGTCGATGGCGAACCGCTCGCGCTCCCCCTCGTCGGCCAGCGCATCGGCGATCTCGTCGAGCGTCACCACGGCCCCCGCCGCCCGCATCAGGTACAGACAGATCCGACGTCGATCGTCGTCGGCGAGCAGTTCGAACACCGTGTCGATCGGCGGCGTCACCGCCGCGGACCCCGACCCCAGCGGGGTCTCAGTGACAATGCCCTCCCCGTCCTGCTGTGGTTGAAAGTCGTCAGTCATTGAATCTGGTACAACTTCGTCGGTCTACCCCCAAGAGCGGTATACCTAGACACCTAGGTCCGGTCGGACGCATCGTCGAGATAGGCCGCCAGCAGTTTCCGCTGTGCGTGCCGGAGGTGTTGGTGGAGCGTTGCCGAGGCGATGTCGAGCGACGCGGCGATCTCCTCGGCAGTGCTGTCGCGCGGCCAGTCGAAGTAGCCCCCGAAGTACGCCGCGTTGAGGACCGCCCGTTGCCGGTCGGTGAGGTCGTCACGCAGTTGTTCGCGCAGCCCGACGGGAGCAGTCTCCCAGCGATCGACCTCGTGTTTCGAGACCAGCGACATGTCGCCGTAGACGTCCAGTCGATCGGTGATCGTCCGGATGTCGGTGTCCCGCGGCGCCTCGACGACGACGCGGAGCGCGTCGTCCTCGGCGACCACCTCGACGGGCCTGACACCGGAGTCGATGAGCACCGATGGGATGGAGTCGGGGTACTGGATCTCGAAGACGGCAGTCTCGCCGTCGGACCGCACCAGACGGAGCCCGTCGGGCGCGAACTCGCTTTCGTTCGCAGCCGCCATGACCGCCTCCGACTCGGCACCGTTGAACGCCACGTAGTGGAGAAAGCCGCCGTTCGACGCCTCGGCCGAGCCGAGGAGTCGGCAGGTGCAGTCGAGTGTCGACGAGATGTCTGCCGTCAGCGTCCGGGGACTGGTAAGCTCGAACGTCAACTCCAGATGGCTATCCGATTCGATGAGCCGTCGGTTTCGGGTGGCGCTGATGGCGAACCCGACCATCTCGCCGAGGACCTCGAACGCCTGGATCTCCCGCTCGCTGAACGCCCCCGCGCGGTCGGCGTACACCCCGAGAACGCCGTGGACGACGTTGCCGTACGTGAGCGGGATGACTGCAACCGACCGGAACCCGTGTTCGAGTGCGGCCTCCCGGAACGGCTCGAAGAGCGGGTCGGACTCGACGTCGTGGGTCACCGTGACGTCGCCCGTTTCGAGCGTTTTCGCCACCGGCCCGGAGCCGTCGATCCCGGGGTCGGCCGGAATCTCCACCGTCGAGAGGTACTCCGACCCCGCACCGGCCCAGGCCCGCGGCTCGACGTACTGATCGCTCGGGGGCTGGGCTCCGATGAACGCGAACCGATACAGCGGGGAGCCGGCGAGTCGCTCACAGACGGTCGCTTCGATCTCCTCGCGCGTCGCGGCCGACGCGAGCGAGCCGACGGTCTCCTGGACGAGTTCGTTGATGCGATCGAGCGTTTCGAGTTCGTCCCGCTGTGTCTCCAGCCTGGCTTTGCCGTCGCGCAGCCGCTGTTCGCGGTCCGCCCGATCGAACGCCGCCCTCACGTCCGCCGCGAACAGCCGCCCGAGTTCCAGGTCCGACTCGTCGAACGCCGCCGGTTCGGCCGATGCGATGGAGAGCATCCCGTGTCCCTCGATCGGGAGCAACAGCGCGCTCCGGGCCGGGTCCGGATCGTCCTTCAGATCGATCTCCCGGAGGTCGTCGACGACGACCGGGTCGCCCCGTTGGTACACGTCCCCGACGAACCCTTCGTCGACCCCGTACGACGGCATTTGCGTCCGGCGGAACCGGTCGTCGTTCGTCTCCTGTGCGACGGTATCGAGGGTTTCACCCGTTTCGTCGAGCAGACGGACGCCGACGGTCTCGAACCCGAGTCGCTCCGCGGCCGCCGCCGTCCGCTCGGCGACGGCTGCTTTCGTCTCGGCCGCCATCAGCTCCTGTGAGACCTCGTGGAGGGCTCTGACCAGCTCTTCGCGCTCCTTGCGGTCGGTGATGTTCCGAACGACGCCGACCGTCCCGCCGAACGCGTCCTCGCTCGGCAGCAGTGAGAAGCGGTTCTCGACGTACAGCATCCGGCCGTCCGGCCGCTCGATGGCGTCTTCCATGGTCGCGACCGTTGCGTCGCCCGACAGGAGTTCCTGCCTGCGTCGGTCCACCGCCGCCGCGTCGAGATGACTGAACTCGTCGACGGGCTTGCCGATGATGTCCGCGCGGTCGGTGTCGAACATCTCGACGATAGCGTCGTTGACCATCGTGATCCGGTTGTCGCCGTCGGTCATGTAGACGCCGTCGTCGATCGTCTCGACCAGCGTCTCGTATTTCTCCAACTCGGACGTTCGTTTGCGCAACCGCTCTTCGCGGTCTGCTCGCTCGAACGCAGCCTTCACGTCCGCGACGAACAGCCGCCCCAGTTCGAGGTCGGTCTCGTCGAACGCCGCCGGTTCGGTCGCGGTGATCGTTATCATCCCGTACCCGTCGATCGGCAGTAACAACGCACTCCGGACGGATTCGTACCGTCTCGCCGCGTCGGCGTCACGCACGTCGTCGACGATGACGGGTTCACCGCGCTCGTAGGCCTCACCCACGAACCCGTCACCGACCGGATACGACGGGCGCAACTCGTCGAGCCGTGCGTCGCCGGTTTCGACCGCGACCACCTCCAGAGCGCCGTCGCGCAGCAATCGCACGCCGGTCGTCGCGGCGTCGAAATGGGTGCCGATAACGCCCGCTGCCGTCACCGCGACCTCCGTCACCGTTTCGGCGTCCATCAGTTTGCGACTCCCCTCGTGGAGGCTCTCGAACAGCCCCAGGCGCTCCTTGCGGTCGCTGATGTCCCGTATCAATCCCAGCGCCCCGAGTTCGTCGCCGAGGGGGATGAACCGAACCTCGATGGGGAACGCCTCGCCGCAGGCGTCGACCGCCCGCCCCTCGATCGTCGCGACGGTCCCCCCGTCACGTTCGGCCAGTTCCCGCCGGACGCGGGTTCCCTTCGCGGCCGTCCCCTCGGAAACGAACTCCGAGAGGTGGGTACCCAGTGCCGCCTCGCGGTCGAGCCCGAACATCGAGGCGAAGGCCTCGTTGGCCTCTCGCACCCGCATGTCGTCGTCCACGACGTACATCGCGTCGCCGATCTCCTCGATGAGTCGCTCGTACCGTTCGAGGTCCTCCTCGCGGCGTTTTCGCTCGGTGATGTCCGTCACGAACCCCTCGAGTACCTCCACCCCGGCTTCGGTTTCGACGCACCGCCCCTGTTCCCAGACCCACCGTTCGGTCCCCTCGCTCGTGATGATCCGGTACGTGACCGTAAACGGTTCGTCCGCGTCGATAGCCCGCTGGATACGCCCCCAGAGCCGGTGGCGGTCCTCGGGGTGGACAACGTCCGTTCCCCACGAAACCGCAGCGGTTTCGAGCGCCTCGGAGTCGTACCCCGTTAACTCCCCACAGCCTTCGCTGACGAACTCGACGGGCCAGCTCGGTTCGTTCCGACACCGATACATCATCCCCGGAACGTTGGCCACGAGCGTCGAGAACCGGCGCTCCCGTTCTCGGCTCCGCCGCTGAGCTTCCAGCAACTCCGAGATGTCCCGAGCCGTCCCGACCATCCCCCAGACGGTTCCGTCCTCGTCGGTCAGCGGCGAGGCGGTGAACTCGTGGGGGATGCGTTCGCCGGCTTTCGTCAGCAGCGGCGCTTCGAGCGTGACCTCCTCGCCGGCAGCGACCGTCGCCAGCGCCTCCGTCGCCTCGGACTCGTACTCGTCGGGGATGATATCGAACTCGTGTAACTCCGCGATCTCCGCGTCGGTGTACCCGGTCACCTCGGGAAACCGGTCGTTCCAGTCGACGAACCGCCCCCGTCGGTCCACCACGTAGAGGAGGTCCGAGATCGCGTCGAGAACCTCTCCGCTCAGGTCGTCACCCTCCGGCCACTCCGCTCGACTGTCCTCGTCGAGGAACCAGCTCCCGGTCGTGTTACTCATAGAAGACTCCCACCATCGTCCCTGTCAGTACACCGGTCGACCCTGAAGGAAATAAGCGTACTGCCGTTGTCAGTTACTACACCGTTCGGCGACCGACACCAGCGTCAGCCAGGTGTTGACGCCGGCCCGGAGCGCCACGAGGTCCTCGGCCAGCACCGTCAGTTCGACCAGACACCCGTCGCGCGAGATGGTCGCTTTCGTCCGGTCGCCGGATATCTCGCCGATCTCCTGTCGGACGCTGCGTTCGACGATCCGCGCGCGCTCGCCGTCGTCGTACTCGAACTCCAGAACGGCGTCGTGGACCGCCTCCGGCACCGTTAGTTCACGTCGATCTCTTTGACGTCGCGGCTCCGCTCTTTCAGCAGGACGCGGTGTCCGCAGTACGGACAGCGGACGCCGCCGTAGCTATCCAACTCGACGTCGCGCTTGCATCGGGAACACTTGTAGCTCATAGCTGTGAGATAACGACGGCGATCACTTAGTCTTCGTCCTCGGCGAGTGCCGCGCGGATCGAGCGCGTCACCGTCTTGCCACCGGGCGTCTCCGGCCGGTAGGTGCCGCCGGCGAACTTGTAGTCGCAGTAACCACACTGCCAGATACCGGTTCCCTGGCGCTCGACGCTGTCTTTGCCGCACTCGGGACACTCGTGTTCGTCCCGCATGTCCTTCTCGATCTCCGCGACGCGGCGGCGGGCGACACGACCGTAGCGAGCGCCGAACCGACCCGCGCTCCCCGTGCGTTCGTCTGTAGCCATAGTACCGTACCATCGACAGGGCGTGTGTTTAAACCCTGCGAGTTCTGCCCGACGGAGTCACTCTTTCAGTCCGGCCTCGGTGAGCGCCTCGTTGATGTCCTCGCGCACTCGTTCGCCGAGTTCGCGGTCGCCCGCGGTCGTCACCACGCGGTTCTCCTGGACGCTGGAGCCGTCGCGGATGAGCATGCGGACGTTCCCGTTGGCGTCGGCCCGCGTCGCCTTCGCCCGGACGCCCGTCCGCGACCCCGAGCCGCCGGCGTCGATGGGACCCGGAATGATCTTCTTGACGTGGGGATGGCTGGCCACCGTCTCCAGGGCCTGTTTCCCGGCGCGCTCGCCGATGAGCGTGGTGTGTGAGCCGCCGAGCTTCTCGGCCATCGATCCCTCGACGACCTCCAGTGCGGGCTGGCCCCGCCGCTCGATGACCGCGGTCACGGGGTCCTCGGCCTCGACGCGGTAGAACTCGTAGTGGAGTTGGCCCCGAACGGCCCGCAACACCTCCCGGTCGCCGGTGGCGTACACCTCCTCGGGGCGTTTGCGCCGCACCTCGTCGGCGACGAGGCCGGCGAAGTTGCGCAGTTCGATCACGTCCGACTCGCCGTCCGCCTGTTCGGGCGTCGTCGTCACCGTCCGCGCGCTGACGGTCTCGTCTTCGAACAGCGCCGTCACGGTCGCCCGTTCCCGAGCCAGGTCCAGCACCACGGTGTCGGCGTTTTCGGTCCGACAGACCAGGCAGTAATCGCCCGGTCTGTCGAGTTTGGACCCGCAATGCCGACACTCCATGTCCCGCTTTCGGGCCGACGCCCGGATAAGCGAGGCGGTTCGAGGTTACCCGAGCGCTTCGGGGTCGGTCTTCAGGAACTCCCGCATCAGCACCGTCGCGTAGCTCCCCTTGGGCAACTGGAACGAGAAGGTGAGCGGGTCCCGGTCGACCGTCAGCGCGGTTCGGACCATGATCGCTCGGCGCGTCCCCGTCGAGTGGAACTCCTCCGGCAGGTCGAAGGCCGCGGGTTCGAGTCCCATCTCGGCCAGGACCTCGCGTTCGATCGCTCCGGGTTCGCCGTCGCCCAGATCCGTCTCGGTCCCCACGAGCGGTGCGGTGACGAACGCCCGGCCGCGCTCGCAGTGGCGCGCGACCGTGTCGACCCGGCCCTCGTCGACGCGCTGGAGTCGGTCGGTGTCGGGCAGGGGAAATTCCTCGGGCGCGTCCCGGTCGGCGAAACAGACCACGTCGCCGGCGACGGGGCGGTCGAATGGGAGGCCCCGTTCCAGTCGCTCCGAGAGGATTCGGTTGAACACGTACGACTGGGCGGCGTTGACGAACAACTGCTGGAGGTTCGTCGGCAACCGCTCCAGTGCGTCCCGGAAGTCCTCGGGCTCCTCGCCCCCGTTCTCAGCCAACTGGTGACACATAGAGCGCTCGTACCGCAACCACCCCGGGAGCTCGTCGAGCGTGCCCTGCCAGTCGCGAGTCTCCTCCGCGTACGCGCGGGCCGCCTGGGTTTCCTCGGGTTCGCGCTCCGACGGACTGCCTACGTAGGCAAGTACTGCGTCCTCCCAGTTGCCCCGGACGATTTCGAGGCCGACCTCGTGGGTAACCGGGCGCTTGCTGCCGAACCGCTGCTGGCCGAAGTAGTTCGGGACCGCGACGGTCGCTTGCTGGTCGTCGGGGTCCTCACCCCCGAACGCGCGCAGGTCGGCGGTGATGGGTTCGGCGTTGTCGGGACTGGTCGGGTCGCGGACGACCACCTCGAAGGCGTTGCCGGCGAGGTCGCCGAAGAGGATGGGGCGACCGGTCCGACCCAGGACGGAGACGTCGGCGTCCGAGAGGGCCACGTCGGCCACGGCGTCGGGGTCGGCGCTCTTGACGGAGAACAGCTGGGTCGTG
This sequence comes from Halorientalis salina, assembly GCF_005049285.1. Lineage (GTDB taxonomy): Archaea > Halobacteriota > Halobacteria > Halobacteriales > Haloarculaceae > Halorientalis > Halorientalis salina. The sequence continues at coordinate 56,730 of NZ_SOSC01000009.1, forward strand.
ACGGCGTGTTTGTCCTTCGTGCCGGCCCAGGAGACGCGTTCACGGCTGATCTCCAGTTTGTCGGAGAGCGCGCTGGCGAAGTCGTTGGTGTCCCAGCCGCGCAGGGTCGCCCGCAGGAGGACGTGCGGGTACGAGCCGGGATCGGCGTCGACCGGTTCGGGGTCGAACGCTTCGAGTTCCTCGACGCGGAAGTCGGCTGGCGACTCCCGGAGGTGCCCGCCCACGCCGTCGGGCTCGCTGACGTAGTACTCCATCCCCACGGCCTGCTCGACGGGCTGTGCCTCGCGCATCAGCCGGCCACCGTCCACTGATTCATCGCCCCGGCGTTCGGGCCGGTCGCATAAAAGGCTGGAGATCCGTCCCGCCAGGGCGGCGATGCAGCGGCACTGGCTGCCGGTATCGACAGCCAGTCCTGAATCGTGAGAACAAGTAACGCCTTTTTGGTTATGGGCATCGTCCGTTCAGATGTAGAGGGACACATCGTCGATCGACGCATCGAGCGGCAATCAGCGAATTCAACGGAGCAATGATGGACATCAGGGATATCGTTTCGACTGACTACGTAGCATTTCAAGCCGACCAGCGCGTCTCGAAGCTCGTGGGGGCATTCGACGATCCGGACGTGAGAGGCGTGGTCGTGACCAACGACGGGGAGTACGAGGGGGTCGTCACTCGCCGCCAGCTGGCCGCCTCCCAGCACCAGCCCGAGGAGAAGGTCCAGTCGCTCGTCTGGTCAGTCCCCCGGCTCGCACCCGGCGAGGACATCCGCGAGGTGGCCCGGCTCATGATCGACAGCGACTCGAAGGTGTTGCCGGTGTTCGAGGGCGAGAACCTGGTGGGCGTCGTCACCGCCGCCGATATCATCGAGAAGGTCAAACCCAACCTCTCGGAAGCGACGGTCGACCAGGCGGCCACCGACGACCTCGTCACCGTCGAACCGGCGACCACCTTCGGCGAGGCCATCCACGAGATGCGCGAACACCGCATCACGCACCTGCCGGTCGTGGAGGACGGGGACGTTGCGGGCATCGTCAGCCTGTACGACGTCGTCGGCCTCGCCGCCCGGTCGATCGAGCAGAGCCAGGGCGGCAACGCCGGCGGCTTCGACGGCCACGGCGGCACCGGGTCCAGTGGCGGATTCCGCTCACACGGCGGCTTCGGAGCGCGTGACGGCGAGCGCGATCGGATGCTCGACCTCCCGGTCCGGGACGTGATGGTCTCGCCAGTTCGGACGATCGAGCGCGAAGCGACGCTCGAAACGGCCGTCGAGGAGATGGACGAGGTGAACGGCTCCGCGCTCGTCGTCGTCGACGGCGACGAGCCGACCGGGATCGTCACCAATACCGACGTACTGGACTCGCTGACCTGGGGCGTGGAGGGCTCCCGTGCCGTCGAAATCTACGGCGCGGACTACCTCGACGACATGAGCTACGAGGACGTCAAATCGGTCGTCGACGACCTCGACGGCCGGGACAGCGGGATGAGCGTCCTCGACGCGAAAGTCCACCTCCACCAGCACGACGAGAAACTGCGAGGGACGCCCCTGCTGATGGCGCGCATCAGGCTCTACACCGACGACGGCCTGTTCATGGCCAGCGGCGAGGGGTACGGCGCGAAGGCAGCCATCGGCGAGGCCCGCGAGACGCTCGAACGCCGCATCCGCGACAACAAGACCTACGGCCAGTCGAAGAAACATCCCGACGAGGCCTACTGGCACAAGCGGTTCGGCTGGATGCTCGAAGAGTGACGGTTACGTCGCCTCGGCGGCGTTGACCACGACGACCGGAACCGGTGCCGAGCGGATGACTTTTTCCGTGACGCTGCCGATTATCTCCCGTTCGTCCCCGGTTCGACCGGCGGTCGCCATGACCACGATATCGATGTCGTGCTCGTCGACGTAATCGAGGATGGCTTCGTGGGGAATACCCAGGTCGACCGACGATTCGACGCCGTCGATACCCGCCGTTTGGGCCCGCTCGACGACCTCGTCGACGGCTCCACGCCCCGCGTCTTCGAGCCGTCCGTACATGTCGGTGTCAGTGAAATCGTCGATCGTCTCGGCCATCTGTACCGACTCGATCACGTAGTAGGTGTGCAAGTCGGCGTCGTAGCGCTCGGCGAGTTCGATCGCGTGTTCGATAGCGATAGCTGACCCGTCAGATCCGTCCGTCGGAACGAACACAGAGTCGTACATATCCAACTCGGCTCTCCGGTCGCCCCTTGCAGCGTCTGTCGTTTATCCCCCGGGGTCACTTCGACTCCCGATATCGACGGATTAGAACAGCGACAGTTCGCCGGTCACGCGGTCGACCGCGTCCTCGTCACCGGGCCCGACGGCCAGCGTCGTCACGGTTCCCGGCTCCAGTTGCGTGTGGCCGGCGTCCCGGACGACGGCGTTGGGGAGCCCCTCGCGTTCGGCCTTGTCGGCGAGTTCGAACAGTTGCTGTTCGCTCTCGCCTTTCAGGACGACTTTCTTCTGACCGCCGCCCTTCCAGGCGCGTCTGGTCTTCGTCGAGGTGTCCTCGTATGCCGACAGCGACGCGTGGGCGACCTGGGCGGCGAGTTTCCCCTGTCCCATCGGAATGTCGGTGCGAGCGACGATTGCCTGTTTCATACCCCAACGGAGCGGACCGCAGACCATAGGTCTGACCGTTGTCGCCGCTCGCCCGGACCCGGATACTTTTAGACCGGTGGCCCCGGTGGTTCTGGTATGATCCTCTCGGACGCGGACATTCTCGAACGGTTGGAGAAGGGGGACCTGGTCATCGACCCCCTCTCGGACCCCGAGATCCAGGTGCAGCCGGCCAGCGTCGACCTCCGACTGGGGCGGGAGTTCCTGGAGTTCCAGCACGCCAACATCCCGTGTATTCACCCCAACAGCGAGCAGGAAGTCGACGAGTACGTCGACGAGACCTACGTCGAGGAGGGCGACGAGTTCATCCTCCACCCCGGCGACTTCGTCCTCGGGACGACCGTCGAGACCGTGGAGATTCCGCCGGACCTCATCGCCCACGTCGAAGGTCGCTCGTCACTCGGTCGGCTCGCCATCGTCGTCCACGCCACGGCCGGCCTGTGCGACCCCGGGTACAAGGGCCAGATCACGCTCGAACTCTCGAACCTCGGGACCGCGCCGGTCGCACTGACCCCCGGCATGCGCATCTCACAGCTCACGTTCACCGAGCTCAAGACGCCGGCGGACCGGCCGTATGGGGAGGAACGCGGCTCGAAGTACCAGAACCAGTCGGGCCCGCAGGCCTCGAAGATCCAGGGCGACCACGAGTTCCACGGGGACCAGAAATGATCCGGGACGGGGGGACGGCATGAGGTTCGTCGAGGAGGTCGTCGTCGACGAGTTCCTGCCGACGTTCCGGTCGATGCTGGCCGAGGCGCTCCGGGAGCGCGGGCTGACCCAGAGCGAGGTCGCCGAGATGCTGGGTATCAGCCAGAGCGCCGTCTCGAAGTACGTCCACGGCGAAGTGGCGATCAACGAGCGGCTGTACGACGACGAGCGCGTGGTCGAACTCGTCGAGCGACTGGCCGACGGACTCACCGACGGGGAGATGAGCCCGGTCCAGGCGCTCGTCGAGGCCGAAGTCGTCATCCGCCAGCTCGAAGGCGGTGACGTGCTCGCACAGCTCCACCAGGAGGTCGTCCCGGAACTCGCCGAGTACGGCGGGGCGTTCGACGTCCACGACCCCGACAGCGACGTTCGCATCGCGGAGCAGGCGCTGGCTTCGGTCCGCCGCGGCCTGTCGGTCGTCGAGAACACCCCGAACGTCGCCCGCTACATCCCCGCCGTCGGGACGAACCTCGTCGAGGCGCTCCCCGACGCCGACGGCATCGAGGACGTGGTCGCCGTGCCTGGTCGCATCATCGACCTGAAGGGCCGCCCCGAGATCCCCGCCGAACCGGAGTTCGGCGTCAGCGAGTACGTCGCGAGCGTCCTGCTGTCGGCCCGCGAGCAGGGCAGCGACGCCCGCGCGGCGATCAACGTGAGTTACGACGCAGACCTGCTCGACGCGCTCGAAGCGGCGGGGTACGTCACCGTCGAGTTCGACGCGAACCTGGGTGTCGAGGACGGCATCGCCGCCGCACTCGACGCGGAGCCCGATGCCGACGTGATCTACCAGACCGGTGGGTTCGGACTGGAGCCGATCATCTACGTCCTCGGTCCGGACGCTCCCACCGTCGCCGGGACCGTCCGCGACTGTCTCTGAGATGGACCCCGTCACCGCGACGCAGTCGTTCTACGGCCGCTGGGCCCGGCTCTACGACGTGATTGCGACCGCACCCGGCGTCGCCTCGTGGCGTCGGCGTGCCGCCGACTCCCTCGACATAGACCCCGGCGATACCGTCGTGGAGATGGGCTGTGGGACCGGGGCGAACCTCCCGTTCCTCCGCGAGCGCGTCGGCCCCGACGGCACGGTCGTCGGAATCGACGTGACTCGAGAACTCCTCTCGCGTGCCCGGGAGCGCGTCGAGCGAGAGGGCTGGACGAACGTCTCCGTCGTGCAGGCCGACGCGACCCAGCCACCCATCGAGGGACCGGTCGACGCCGTGCTCGGGACCTTCGTGGTCGGGATGTTCCCCGACCCCGCCGAGGCCGTCGCGGACTGGTGCGATCTGTGTCCGGGCGGTCGCGTCGCGCTGCTCAACTTCCAGCCGAGCGACCGCTTGCTGGCCCGGCCGCTGAATCTTGCCTTCGAAGGATTCGTCTGGATCTCCGCACCAGGCTGGAGCCTGCCCGAGGAGCGGCCGGTCGCGCCGTTCCAACGTCGGGTGTCGGCCGCCCGGACTGCCCTGGCCGACCGGACTGTCGACCGAATCTATCGGGAGTTCGCCGGTGGCTACCTGGGACTGGTCGCCGGGCGCGTTCCGAAACGGTCCCCGTCCGGCGAATAGGAACGTTTTTGCTGGATCTGACAGCAGTTCCGAACATGTCGTCCGCCAGCCGACTCGCGCCCGTCGCCCTCGCGCTCCTGTTGGTCCTGGCGGGCTGCGGGGGGTCGACGGGTGGCGGGACACCCACGAACGACTCGACAGTGACGACGACGGCACCGGGGTCGCAGTACGACGTGCCCGTCGAGAACGGGACGCTCCCGGTCGACGCGAACCGCACGTACGCGCGAGTCACCTCGCTCATGGGGACGGACGTCGATCCGCGCCCGGTCGAGGTCCGAAACTGGAGCGAGTGGCGGGAGAACCTCCCGCGAGTCGCCGCCGCTCCCATCAACGACGCGCTGGGCTACGAGAACGTCTCGGCCGACTGGAGCGAGCCGACCGGCCTGACGCTGCCCACGGGATACGTCTACCTCCACCCCGGCGAGGGGTCGCCCGACGAGATCGAGCGCGTCCTCGCCCACGAGTTCGTCCACAGCGTCCAGTTCCAGGGGAACATGTTCCCGTGGCTCGACCGATTGCGAACGCAAGATGCGAGGACGACGACCGACGAGGCCAAAGTGTATCGGTCGCTTCAGGAAGGCGGTGCGGTCTACGTGACCGACGCCTACACCGAGCGGTATCTCGACGGACGGAACGACTCCGCGGTCGCCCGCGAGTACATGGACGAGAGTCCCACCCACTGGAGCGCGCTCGCGCCCTACTACTTCGGGAACCGGTACGTCGCGGACCGCATCGACTCGCCCGCGAACCTCTCGGTGGTCTACGAGGACCGCCCGGTCACCACCGAGCAGCTCATCCATAACTACACCCGCGCGGAGGAACCGCCGGCTGCCCTCACGGTCGAGACGAACGCCACCGGCTCCGACTGGGAGTACGAAGGCAACAACACGCTCGGCGAGATGACCACGCGGGGCGCACTCGGGACCGAACTGAACCGGTCGCGTGCTGCGGCCGCGGCCGCCGGCTGGGGGACCGACGAACTCACGATCTTCTCCCGCACTGGCGAGGACGACCGGTTCGGCTGGGCCTGGGTCCACCGCTGGGACGACGCGAGCGAGGCCGACGAGGCCGCCGCCGCGCTCGAAGCCTACGCCGACCGGCGTGACGAGTCCGGGACCTACGACTTCGCGTTCACGCGCGTCGACGAGGGGACGACCGCGCTCGTGTTCGGCGACCCCGCCCTGGTCGCCAACGCGACCGTCTCCGGAACGACCGGGAACGTCTCGGTCGCCGTCGGTTCCTGAGCCCCTACCGTTCGCCGTACAGCGCCGCGTGGTCCTCGCAGAACTCGGGGTCCCGGAGCTGTGCCTCGACGACCCCGGGCTGTCGATGTGGGTTCGCGAGCCGACAGGCGTCGGTCTCGCAGAACGCCTCGCCGGTGTCGACGTAGTGGTACGCCTGCAGGACGTAGCCTTTCAGCGCCTCGGTCGTCCGCGGGTCGTCCTCGATCAAAAAGTCCCCCTCGACCTCGGATTCGAGGACTTCCCGGGGCGGCGTGTCGCCCGAGAGCATCGCGTGTTTCTGTTGTTCCTTGTAGTACTGCTCGGGCTTGGCCGGGGCCTCGTACAGTCCGGGGACCGATACCAGCGCAGGTTGTCCGAGGACGTTCACGCGCTTGTGCCAGCGCCCGTCGTGGTCGCCCCAGGTCCCGAGAACCCGGTCCAGCAAGGGGACGTGCAGGTGGTCCAGCCGGCGCTCGTCGTCGGGGAGTCGTTCCCGGAGGCGTTCCTGGACCGCAAGCCCGTCGTAGATGACGCCGCCGGCGCGCTCGGGGTGTTCGAGCGCGCGCTCCTCGTACCGGACGATCCCCAGCATCGTGTTTCCCGTCTCGCGATCGTAGGGGCTGAGTACGCGCGTCTCCGCGAACGCCTCCGGCAGGTCCTCGTCCGTGTACTCGGCCAGAAAGCGGTCCCGAACCGTCACGTCAGCGTCGATGCGCTCACGGAGCCAGTCGGCGATGACGTCGGCGTCGGCCTCGGTCGTGGGAGCCCGATACAGGGTCACGCGGTCGACCATATCAGCCAGTGGTATCGCCCGGTAAAACTGCTTGCGGTCGCCGCCTCAGACGCGTCGCCAGACGACGAGGCTCAGCGTCAACCCGACGAGCGCGGACCCGACACCGAAGCCGGGGCCGTCGCCGCTCGACGCGCCGTCGGACCCACCCGAGTCGGTTCCCGCCGGCGTCGACGGCTCTCGGACCGTCAGGGTTAGATTCCGGTCGCCCAACTCGAACCGAGTGTCGCCAGCGGCGTCGACCGTCCGCTCGAAGGAGAGCGTCCGGGTTTCTCCCGGTGTGAGGACGACCCGTCTGGTGTCGACCGTCTCGCCGTCCTGGGAGAGGGAAAGGTTCCCCGCCGCCGGCACCGCGTCGTCGTTCCGGACCGTCGCGTCCAGAGTGACGGTGTCACCCGCGACCGGATCGGACCCGTCGGCGGTCAGACGCTCGACAGCGGGGGTCGCCGGCGGCGTGACGACGACTTCGATCTGCCGGTCACCGACGGAGAGGGCGTAGGTCCCGGCGTCGGTGAACGTGTGCGTGACCGGCCAGCGCGTCGTCGCGTTCGCGTCGAGCGTCCCGTTCTGTTGGGCGATGGTCGTTCCGTCGAGGCGCGCGGTCGCCTCGTACTCGCCGGCCGCCGTCCCGGTGTTCGAGACGATCACGTCCGCCGTCAGCGTCTCGCCGGTCGCCAGGCGAACCGGTCGCTGCTCGCCGACGGTGCCGGTCCGGTAGGGCCCCGTCACGCGAATCACAGAGGCGTTGGTCGTCGCGCCAAACTGGTAGCTGACGTTCGGTAATCGCGTCTCGAAGGCCCGTGCGTGGGCGTTCCGGTCCCACATCGACGGGGTCGCGGTCGTGGTCGTGTATCGGTCCCACAGCGTCGTAACGTCCGCACCACCGGCCGAACGGATCGCCGATCGGAAATCCAACTGCCCCACGGTACCCTCGTGGGAATTGACCCGTCTGAACGCGGTCTGGAGGGAGTTGTCCGTGTTCGCCAGTCGCGTCCGTCGGTCGAGTTCGCCCGCGACGAGCGCGCCCTTGGTGTAGGGGGCGACCTCCTCCCAGGTCGACGTATCCGACAGGACCGCGTCGGTGTCAGCCGCTCGTTCGCCCAGTGCCAGGCGGTTTCGGAACGTCCGGTAGTCGATCCGGTCGGCTTCGAGCGCGAACAGCGCCGCGTAGTAGGTCGCGCTCGCCTCCGTGAACCAGCGCGTCTCGGCGGCCGGTTCGTAGTCCTGTCGAGTGTGGACGTACTCGTGGATCCAGACGTTGTCGGCCGAATCGAGTCGCGACCGGTCGCGCGCCCAGAAGTCCGACTCGCCCGTCTGGAGGCCGTTGACGCCCCACTGCACCGAGTCAGTCGGAGCGGCGATCATGAACACCGACGAGTCGCGGTCGCCGACTCGCAGCGCGTCCGACGCAGTGGCGACGCTATCGAGGACCTCGTCCGGCTGAGCCGCCATGTCGGCGTGTTCGGGGACGACCAGTCGAAACCGTTGGCCGTGGGCCGACCGCTGGTACTCCCGATACTCGCCGAGGTACGCGAGTTCGTCGCCGACGGCACCGGATCCGTCGACGGTGGTCGATTTCGTGAGGGTGATGTTCTCGTCGAACGGCTGGCTCCAGCCCGTCGACACCTGCGGTTTCCTGACGAGCGCCCACGACCCCGCATCGACGAAGAGGTAGTCACCGCTCCCCGCAAACGGCCCGCTTGCCTCCCGCGTCCGGTTGACCGACAAACGATAGGTGAGCGTCGGGACGCTGGTGCGCTTGTCCCAGACGTACTCCCCGTCGCGCTCGGTGAACCCCTGCGTCCCGGCGACCGTCGTGTCTTCGGGGAGTTCCACCCGAAGCCCGGCGAGGTTCGACGGCGTGTCGTACCTGAGCGTGACGGTGATCTCGCCCGGTTGCGCCGGTGAGAGTTGCAGTTCCTTCCCGAGAGCCAGGGTGCTCGACGCGGCGGACCCGGACGGCTGGTCGACGGAGCCGTTCTCGACAGTCGGCAGTGTCCCGCCAGCAGACGCCGACTGGGCTGTCGCACTGCCAGTGAGAGACAGTCCGAGGAGAACCACGAACAGTGTCACGAACACGACCGGTCGCCATCGCCATCTCATCGATAGACGTCACGAAGGGTGTACTCTTAGTTCCGGTGGCAGACATCGACCGACGATCTCCAGCCAGCCCCGTAGTCGGTCCCCACCGGACCCCTCTGAGATGGTCGACTGCCCCAGACACGGGCGGACGGCTATCAGGGTCGTGGAGCCGGTGACGAACGGCGCGTGAAAAGAGACGACTTGCACATCAGGCAGCGACGGCTTCGTCGGCAGCCTCGAGCAGTTCCGTGTAGCGGTTGCGGATGGTGACCTCCGAAATGTCGGTCACCTCGCTGACCCGGTCCTGGGTGACTCGCTCGTCGGCCAGCAGCGAGGCGGCGTACACCGCGGCGGCGGCGAGACCGACCGGGCTCTTGCCGACGTGGACGGCCGCCGATTTGGCGGCCGCGAGCAGTTCGTGGGCGCGGCGCTCCGCGGCCCCCGAGAGGTCCAGGTCCGACGCGAACCGCGGGACGTAGCTCTCGGGGTCGGCGGGTTCGATCTCCAGGTCGAGTTCGCGGACGACGTAGCGGTAGGTCCGCTTGAACTCCATCCCGTCGATGCGGCTGACGTGGACGATCTCGTCGATGCTCCGGGGAGTGCCCGCCTGGCGAGCGGCCGTGTAGACGGCCGCGGACGTGACGCCCTCGATGGACCGCCCCGGCAGCAGTCCCTCCTCGAGCGCGCGGCGGTAGATGACCGAGGCGGTTTCCCGGACGGTTTCGGACAGACCCAGGGCGCTCCCCATGCGCTCGATTTCGGCGAGCGCCTGCTTGAGGTTGCGCTCGGAGTGGTCACGAGTGCGGAACCGCTCGTCCCACTTCCGGAGCCGCTGCATCTTCTGGCGCTGGCTAGTCGAGAGGGAGTTCCCGTTGGCGTCCCGGTCCCGCCAGCCGATGTTGGTCGAGAGCCCCTTGTCGTGCATCATCTTGGTCGTCGGGGCGCCGACGCGGCTCTTGGTGTCCTTCTCCGAGGCGTCGAAGGCGCGCCACTCCGGCCCCGGGTCGATCTCGTCTTCGTCGACGACGAGGCCGCACTCCTCACAGACCGTCTCGCCGTGAGTCTCGTCGTCCACCACGTCGCCGCCGCACTCGGGACAGACCGCCGTCTCCTGGCCCGCCTCCTCGCGCTGTTTCGTGTGTCGGTCCTGCTCGGTCGATTCCGGACTCGATACGCGGTTCTCACCGTCGTAGCTTCGGATACGTGTTTCTGTCATAGTGGTCTGGTCTAGCGGTCCGGCGGAGAAAACCCGAAGAAGACCGGAACCGCTCTCGCTAACATAAGGTAACGGCCTCAAGTATTTAAACCTTTTGCAGCAGAAAACGCAGAGAACCGGGTTACTGGGACGTTACTTGGCTGTTTACGGGCAGCTGTACCGATGAATGGGCGAGATACAATAATATATAACGTTGTCTGTTCCGGTAGAAGACTGCGCGACCGACAGTCCCGACCTGAAACTTCACATCGAGAGCGGTGAGCGGCGGGTTAGTCTGTGAATCCGCCGAAGGAGGCGGTTAGTCGTCAGCGGGACTGGCTCGCGTCGTCATGTCCACGTCCTCGGCGTCGACGCCGAGTTCGTCGATAGCGGCCTGGGCGGCCTTCTTCCCCGAGAGGAGCATCGCGCCGAAGGTCGGGCCCATGCGTGGGAGGCCGTAGGTCGTGGCCGTGGCCATGCCGGTGACGACGAGGCCGTCGTGGGCGAGACCGGTGTGTTCGACGACGGCGTCCTCGCTCTTGCCGACCCACATCGAGTCGTGGCCGGGCGAGTCGTGGCCGGGCGCACCGTAGGTGTCGTCTCCGGTCTGGTCCATGCCGCTGGCTTCCTCTTCGAGCCCGGGAGCGTTCAACACGCCGCGCTCGTCGAGTTTCTTGACGGCCATCGCGTCGTGACCGGTCGCGTCGATGACCAGGTCGGCCTCGACGGCGATGGGGTCGACGCAGGTGATCTCGCGGGGCAGCGCGTGGACCGGCGTCCAGTTCATGACGATGCCGCCCACGCGGTGGTCCTCGCGGATCACGATGTCGGTGAACTCCGTCATGTTCTGCATCTTCGCCCCCGCGTCACAGGCGGCCTTGATGAGTCCTGAACAGGCTTCCGGCCCGTTGGCGACGAACAGTCCCTCGCTGTCCTGGGACTGCTTGTAGTCCACGTCGAGGTCGTCGAGGACGTGGTGGGCCGGGCCACGAACGGTGACCTTGTTCATCAGGAAGCCGCCGAGCCAGAACCCGCCGCCGAGGTAGTTGTTCTTCTCGACGACCATCGTCTGGACGCCCCGTTCTGAGAGTTCTTTCGCCGCCATCAGCCCCGATGGCCCGCCACCGACGATTATCACGTCGCTGTCGGAGAAATCCATGAACTCCTCGGTCCACTCCTGACCGATGGCGCGTGTGACTTCCGCCTCGCCGACGTCGCTGAACTGCTCGAATTCGGACATACCATCCAGTAATATTACCTGGTGAATGAAAGCGTTTCTGGTCCCCGGCGTTGTTCGTCGGACGGCTTCAGCGCTCCAAATATCAAAAAGTGATAAGGGAACCCGGTGTGAACAGATGGCAGACAGCCAACATGCCGTGGCAGTACACGCCGTTTACCACGCCGGTTCTCGTCGCCGCCGGAGCGGTAGCGATCGCGGCTCTCTACGTCGTCCGGCAGCAACGCGCCTACGCGCCGGTCCCCGGTGGCTACGTCGCAGTGCTGCTCTCGGCTGCCGTCTCGGTCACCTTGCTCGCGTACGCCGTCGAACTCGCCCACGTCGAGCGAGCAGCGAAACTCCAGTGGAAGCAGATCGAGTACGTGGGTGCGATGCTGGTACCGCCGCTCCTGTTGGTTTTCACGCTCGAATACACCGAATACGAGCGGTACCTCACCTGGTGGAGCCTCTCGGCGATCCTGAGCGCGCCCGTGGGATTCATCGTACTGGTGTTCACCCGCAACTCGCTCGTCTGGGCGGACCTCACGCTGGTGCAAAACGGGTTCAACGCGTTAGTGAACACGCCCGGACCGGCGATGTACGCGTACGTCGGGTACGCGTATCTCGTGGTCGGCATCAGCATCCTCTTGCTCGGACAGCGCGCGATCGACTCAGAGGGAATCTACCGTCGGCAGGCGGTGTTGCTGATCGGGGGGTCGGTCGTGCCGCTGACGGCGGCCGCAGTCTACGTCACGGGAATGAACCCCTATCCGAAGCTCAATCTCGTCTTCGTTACGATGGTCGTGCCCGGCCTCGTCTTTTCGTGGGGCGTCGCCAGACACGGACTCTTTACGCTGGTTCCCATCGCCAGCCAGGCCGCCGTCGAGCAGATGGACGACGCCGTCGTCGTCATCGACGTGCGCGGACTCGTCGTCAACGTCAACCCGCAGGCCGAACCGTTTCTCAGCGAAGACGTCGACGACGCCATCGGACGGTCCGTCGGGGACATGCTACGCCCATTTGCGGTCCCGCCGGCACCCGAGCAGAACCGGACCGAGAGCGACCGCGAGGTCGTCACCGATCCCGAGACCGGACGGTACTACCAGCGCATCGGCACGCCGCTGACCGACGACGACGGCGTCCTGATGGGGCAGCTCATCGTCCTGCAGGACATCACCGAGCGCTACCGCCGAGAGAAGCGCCTCCAGCAGCAAAACGAACAGCTAGAGGAGTTCGCCAGCGTCGTCTCCCACGACCTGCGCAACCCGCTGAACGTCATCAGTGCACGGTCCCAACTCGCCAGGGAGACCGGCGACGAGGAGCACTTCGACGCGCTCGACCGGGCCAGCGACCGGATGGACCAGCTCATCGACGACCTCCTCCAGCTCGCCCGCCAGGGCCAGACCGTCAACGAAACGACCCAGGAGGACCTCCGGGTCGTCGCCGAGGAGGCCTGGAGCCTCGTCGAAGCGCCCGACGCCGATCTTACCGTCGAAGGCGAGATGGCCGTCGAGGCCGACCGCGACCGACTCCAGCAGGCCCTGGAGAACCTCTTCCGGAACGCCACGGACCACGTCGGCGAGGACGTGTCGCTCCTGGTCGAACCCCTGGAAGACGGGTTCGCCGTCGAGGACGACGGCCCCGGCATCCCCGTCGAAGAACAGGACCAGGTGTTCGAGTACGGCCACACGACCGACGAGGACGGCACCGGGTTCGGCCTGGCGATCATCAAGGAGATCGTCGAGGCCCACGGCTGGGACATCCGCGTCATGAACGGGGACATGGCACACAGCTCTCAGGAGGGCGACGGAACCGAGTACGGCGGTGCCCGCTTCGAGATCACCGGCGTCACCACTGCCCGCAGCTTCTCCTTTGCCACGGACGACAGCCCCTTCGGAACCGGCAACAGCGAGTTCGGGTCCAGCGACCAGGGGTTCGAGTTCGGGTAGCGCGGCCCGAGACGACGACTCGCGATTCGCCCGGACTGACCGCGAGGAGACGAGTGGTTTCTATAGGCTTCGCGCCTTCGTGACGAACAACGTGACATCGAACGGAACAGGCCCGGCGGGGGATCCGGCCCACCCCGCCTCAGCGGTCCGATTCGGGGGAACTGTGGTACTACTGTGTCTCTTGCTCGCAACCGGTGCAGTCGTCGGCCCAGCGACCGCAGCGGCCGGACCGACCACGCCGGCCGCGAACTCGAGCGCTGCCAACGCGACGGACACGAGCCCGCCGGACCCGCCGTCGGACCGACTCGGCTGGGAGAACGGGGTCTGGTACAACGAGAGCCTGAACGTCGACCAGCGCGACGGCATCAACGACAGCGAACTGGACGCCGTCGTCGCCCGCACGATGGCGCGCTTAGAACACGTCCGCGGACTCGAATTCGATCGGACGCCGCCAGTCAGACTCATCTCGCCCGACCAGCAACAGAACGAGACCGCAGAACAGTACGCCGACGTCAACGAGACGAACCGCATCGCCCTGAACGTCCAGTACGAGTCGCTGCTGCTGATAAACGAGACGACGGACGCCGTCGAGTCACAGCAGGCGCTGTTCGGCGGCGGCGTCAGCGGTTACTACCAGCCCGGCGACGAGAACATCACCCTGATCTCGTCCGACGAGGACGTGCGGCGGGTCCAGGAGGGCGTCCTCGCCCAGGAGTTGTTCCACGCCCAGCAGGACCGGTACTTCGGCATCGACACGAACACGTCGACGGTCGAAGCCCGGAACGCCCGGAACGGCATCGTCGAGGGTGACGCCAATTACGTCCAGTACCTGTACGAACAGCGCTGTGACGGCGCGTGGAACGGGACCTGTCTGCGACCGAACGCCGGTGACGAGGCGTCACAGGAACAGCCGCCGAACCTCAACATCGGCATGGTCCAGCTCTTCCTCCAGCCGTACAACTCCGGGATCGCGTTCGTCCAAGAGCGCCAGCGAACGGGGGGCTGGGACGCGGTCGACGCCGTCTACGACCAGCCACCGGAAAGCACCGAACAGACCATCCACCCCGACAAGTACCCGACCGACGAGCCGACGAACCTGACGGTACCGGACCGGAGCGGGGAAGGATGGCAGCCCCTCCGACAAAACGGCGAGCGCGTCACCGGGTCGGTCGGCGAGGCCGGCCTGTTCGTCTCGTTGTGGATGCCGAGCTACGAGACGAGGGGGCAGACGAGCGTCATCCCGTTACAGTCCCACATCAACTACAACATGACGACCCGCGAGCCCGCGGAGCCGGTCACCTACAGCTACGACCACCCGATCACGGCCGGCTGGGACGGTGACAAGCTCGTCCCGTACGTCGCCAACGGCTCGAACGAGACCGGCTACGTCTACGAGACGGTCTGGGACTCCGAGGCCGACGCGCGCGAGTTCCGCGAGGGGTACCTCGAATTGCTCTCCTATCACGGGGCCGAGCCGGTCGACGGTCGCACCGACACGTTCCGCATCGCTGCGGGCAGCGAGTTCGCCGACGCCTTCGCCGTCACTCGAAACGGCAGCCGCGTCACCATCGTAAATGCCCCGGCCGTCGAGGACCTCTCGACGGTGCAACGCGGTGCCGGAGCGCCGACCAACGAGTCGGCCACCGACGACCCGACGAACGAGACGACCGAAACGACAGACGGGTTCGGTCCCGGCTTCGGATTGGTCGGCGCAGTCGTCGCACTGCTGGCAGTCGTCGTCGGTCGGCTCAGTCGAGGTCGCCGCTCCTGATCGCGGCCTCGGCCGCGTCGAGCGCCGCCTGACGGTCGAACGACTCGGTGATCGCGTCCAGTTCCTCCCGGCTGGCGTCCTGCAGGTCCCGGGCGTGAGCGGTCACGTTCGGCACCGCCCGAATGATGTTGTCGACGATCGGGACTGTCGCTGTCTGTGCCGACCGCGAGAGGGGGTTCAGATCGACGACCAGTTCCGTCTTGCCCATCTCGGCGAGGGCCTCGGCGCGGTCGCCGTCCTCCAAGGGCACCAGCACCACGTCGGCGTCGCCGATGCCGTCGGCGTCGACCTTGGCGCGCTCGTGGTCCAGGTTCGGGATGCGGCCGTCGGCTTCCAGACCCAGGACGCCCTCGGCCCCATGGTCGCGGAGGTGCTCGGCAATGCGCTCCATGCGCTCGCGGGTCCGGTTGAAGAGGTTCACCTCGATGTCGGCCCCGGTCGCCTCAGCCAACTCGACCGTCTCGCCCGGGACGAGCGCGGCGACGTTGCCGTTGACGGACAGCACGGCGTGGTCGGCCGAAAGCAGGTGTGCGGCCGCGGCGCGTGCCGCCTCGTCGGCGGTCTCGATGGTCTCCTCTCCGAGGAGGTAGTCGTAGGCTTCGCCCCGGCCCTGCGCGATGAGCCCCTGCTGGGAGGTGATCCCCTTCTCGACGCCCGCCTCGATGCGGTGTCGAGTCAGGAGCGACTCGTAGCGCGGGTGACTCTCCGGAATCTCGACGTCGTCCATGTTTCTACAGGACAGTGGGGGCTGAAAAATCCCGCCCTCGACGGTCGCGGCGACCGGGTCTAGGCGGGCAGTTCCGTCGGGGCATCGGCCCCGAACGTTCGCAGGCCCTCGAGGGCCTCGCGGGCCTCGCGCCGCGTGGGGTACTGGCGCATGCTCTCGGCGATGGTCGACCCGTCGGCGTCGACGAGCCGCCAGCGCCAGTCGCCGCCCTCCGAGTGGAGTTCGAAGGCCGGGGACTCGACCTCGATGAGGCTGGCCGACGTCAACTGATCGCGAACCGCCGAGAGCGCGCGCTCGGCGGCGGGCCGGGAGTCGAACTGCTGAGTGCTGACGCCGAGGACGGTGTCGTCAGTGTCGACGAACTGCCAGACCCAGCCCCGGTCGCGCATGACCACCTCGAAGGCCGCCCGGGCGAAATCGAGCAGGCCCGCACCGCCCGCGAGTTCACGCACGCGGTCGAGTTCGGAGCGAGCGTCGTCGCGAGTCCCGTGGACCTGCGAGCCGACTGCCAGCGTCGTCCGGTCGGGATCGACCAGCCGCCAGCACCAGGCCGAGCCGTCGCCGTCCTCGACGGACTCGATGCGGAAGGCCGCGGGGTCGACCTCGAAGACGCTGGCGGCTCCGGCGTGGTCGCGGAACAGCCGCGCGGTCGCGGCGACGGCGTCCCGGGAGGGGAACCGCTCGGTGCCGACCGCCACGGGTTCGCGGTCCCGATCGACGAGTTCCCAGTGCCAGCGTTCCGCGGGTTCGGCGTCGTCGCCGTCGGCGTCGACCGCTTCGACGGCGAACCGGACGGCCAGGTCGGAGATCGTGTGGACGGTCGCATCGGCCGCGAATTCGGCGACGGATTCGGCGGCCTCGCTGGCACCCTCGCGTGTGGGGTACCCTGCAACGCTCGTCGCGACCACCGCTCCGTCAGGGTGGACGAGTCGCCAGTGCCACTGCCGGGGTTCGGCGTCGCTGACGTACACCTGGAACAGCCCGGCGTCCATCGTCCGCGCGTCGGCGTCGCGTGCCAGCAGTTCCAGCGCGTCCATGGCCTCGTGGGCGCGCTCGTGGCTGTCGTACCGGCCCGGACTGGTCGCCAGCGTCTCGCCGGCGGCGTCGACCAGCCGCCAGTGCCACTCCTCGTCGGCCTCGTAACACTCCAGCGTGGTGCTGTCGATCTCCACGAGGTCCGCCTCCGGCGCGTGTTCTTTCATCGTGCTCATCGCCGAGGCGGCGTCCTCCCGGGAGGCGTGTTCCTGGCCGCTGTCGGAGACGACGCGACCGTCGGCGTCGACCAGCCGCCAGTTCCAGCCCCGGTCCTCGGCCTCGAAGAGGTGAAAGGCGGCGCGCTCGAACGTGGTTCGGTCGACGCGTTCGATCTCGTCGCTGACGCGGTCGACCGCCGCCTCGGCGGCCGCCTCGCTCTCGTAGGTCGCACTGGGCGGGCTCCGCGCGATGGTTCGACGGTCCTCGGTGACCAGCCGCCAGGCCCACGCGTCGCCCTCCGAGAAGAGTTCGAACTCGGCGTCGTCGAGGACCCGAACCGTCGCGTCGGTCGCGATGTCCTTGACCCGACCGACGACCGAGCGACCGCTCTCCTCGGAGGGGACGGCTCGCTCGCCCCGGGCGACCACCTGGTCGCTGTCGTCGACGAGTCGCCAGTGCCAGCCGCCGCTCTCCGCTTCGAATACCTCGTAGCCCGGCGCAGTCGCGGTGATGAAGGGCACGTCGATCGCGCCCTCGGCGACCCGCCCGACGGCGTCGGTCGCGGCCGCCCGTGAATCGTAGGTATCCGCGGCTCGTGCGACGGTCGTGTCCGCCGC
This sequence comes from Halorientalis salina, assembly GCF_005049285.1. GTDB lineage: Archaea > Halobacteriota > Halobacteria > Halobacteriales > Haloarculaceae > Halorientalis > Halorientalis salina. The sequence continues at coordinate 74,396 of NZ_SOSC01000009.1, forward strand.
GTCGACCAGCCGCCAGTCCCACCCGTCGTCACGTTCGCGGAGTTCGAACCCGACGTGTTCGACGCCCATGACCGGTGCCGACTGGACCGCCTCCCGGACCGACACGACGGCCGCCTCCGCCGCCTGTCGGTCGTCGTAGGCGTCGGTCCCCTCCCCGAGGACGCCGCGGTCCTCGTCGACCAGCCGCCACTGCCAGGCCGACCCGTCACCGTACACCTCGAAGGCCCCGTCGTCGACGTCCAGCAGCGGTGCCCCCGGCCCGTGTTCCTTCAGGAGGTTGGCCGCCGTCTCGGCGCGGTCGCGATCCGGATACGTATCGTCACTGTCGGCGAGAACGACCCCATCGCCGTCGACCATTGTCCAGCGGACCTCGTCGTCGCCCCGGTAGAGGCGTATCGCGGGGTGTGTGACCTCCATGAGGCCCGCCCCGTCGACCGTCTCCGTGACCGCGTCGAGCGCCGACTCGGCGTCGGCCTGGGTCTCGAAGGTCCGGCGACCGTCGGCCACGGCCGTCTGCTCGACGAACCACCAGCGCCAGCCGTTGTCGTCGGGAAACACCGCGAACACGCCGTCACGAACTGCCTCGCCGTGCAAGACCGCCGAGACGTTCTCCGCCTCGTCGTCGCCGGCGGTCCAGGCCAGTTTCTCGACGGACTCCTCGGGCAAGAGCAGACTCCGCCGACCGGTCAGGACGGGGACGAGCGCGGCGACGGCGGCGACGAGACTCAGCCCGCCGACGTAGCCGACGACGACGGCGAGGCTCTCGACGGTCCTGCCGAGGTCCCACCCCTCCGGATACACCTGGACGAACACGAGGACCGCGAAGAGCGAACAGACGCCGCCCGCCACGGCGACGGAGACGGCGCGTCGTCTGAGCGGCAACTGCAGTACCGATCCCAGTAACAGACCGACGCCCCCGCTCGCCCCGACGCCGATCGCCCAGTTGTCGAGCGAAACCGTCGACACGCCCAGGTCGACCAGGAAGATCCCGATGCCGGCCAGTACCGCGAGCAACCCGCAAACGAGAACCCAGTAGCCGTACACCTCCGGCTTCGTCCGCGCTTCCCCCACGTACGCGTCGTACAACCCGTAGAAGACGCTGTCCGGTTGCGACCCCATTGCCATGTTGGTACCGCCCGCCGATAGACCGCGTGCGAATGTTAAACGTGGGGACCGTTCGTCGGGACAAGAGGTGCCTACTCGCCCGCGAGTCGCGCGCCTGCGACGTCGACCTCACAGACGGCAGGGTCGTAGCCGGCGTCGGACAGCCCCGTGCCGAGCGCGAAGACCGTCTCCCCGAGCATCGCCATGGAGGCCTGGCCGTCGGCCTCGTTCACGTCGAGGACCACGTCCCTGATCTCGGGCGTCAGGAGTTCGGCCTCGCGAGCGAACTGCCGCGAGGCGCGCATAAAGGAGTCCATCGTCGGCTCCTCGACGACCCGCGAGAGCGCTCGTTTGCCCGCCTGCGTGAGCAGGTCGTCCTCGCCGGAGATGACCGATTCCGTCGAGAGTTCGCCGAGCGTGTGGTACTCCACGCGGGGCCGGGCCGGAATCCCGTCCAACAGGTTGTCCTGTGGCCCGCCGGGTTCCAGCCGGATCGGGACACCGCCGCGGGCCTGCGCGACCACGTCACCGAGGCCAGTCCCCGCCTGGACCTCCGCGCCGTGGGCGATGGTCAGCAGTTCGTTCTCGGAGAGCCGGCGGTCGAGCGCCCGGTTGACCGCCAGGGCCGTCCCCAGGGCCACACCGCCGGAGACGCCGAACCCGGAGCCCAGCGGCAGTGGCGTCTCCGCCTCGACGCGCGCAGTCGTCCGAAGCGTCGACAGGACCGTCTCGACGGCCTCCATCTCGACGGCCACGTCGTTGAGTCGAACGCTGGTCTCCTCGGCCGGCCGGACGGTCACCGTCACGCCGTCGGTGAGGGTCAGGCCGCCGCCGCGCGACCCCGTTTTCGTCGGATCGTCGTCCCGGTGGATCGTGAAAAATCCGGTCACGTGTCCCGGAACGAACGCCGTCACTTCGGTCATGGGTCCGTCTCCGTAGTCCCGGCGGATAAATTGTGGAGTTCCCCCCGATCGCCAGTGACACTTATTCCACTCGCGGGCGACCGCCCGAGCAATGACTCCGTCGCCCAGTGTCGTCGCGGACCCGGCCACGATCCGCCTCGACGAGCGGTTCGCTGTCCGCCTGACCGACTTCCCGCCGAACCGACGCGTCACCGTCCGGGCACGGATGCCCCTGGACGGGCGTCTCTGGGAATCCCGGGCGGTCGTCGAAACCGACGATGCGGGCCGCGCGGACCTCGACGAACAGTCCCCAGTCGCCGGCACCTACGAGCGGGCCGACGCGATGGGGCTGGTCTGGTCCGCGCGTCGGGTCGGCGACCGACCAGCACCCACTCCCCACACGAAGACCGACGGTAACGTCTCGATAGTGGCTGCCCTCGACGGTAATACCGTCGCGACGGCCACGGTCGAGCGCCGGTTCGCCGATGGCGGGGTCACTGTCGAGTCAGTCGACAACCCGTCGCTCGTCGCCGACCTGTACGAACCACCGGGGGACGGCCCGCACCCGGGCGTCCTGCTGCTGGGTGGGTCGAGCGGCGGCTTCCCATCGCGGCGGGCCGCGTCGTTGCTCGCGTCTCGGGGGTTCGCCGTCCTCGCGCTGGCGTACTTCGGCGTCGAGGACTTACCCCGGAATCTCGTCGGCGTCCCGCTGGAGTACGTCGATCGGGCCGTCGAGTGGCTGGCCACCGACGACCGGGTCCGGAGCCACCCACTGGGTGTCGTCGGGTGGTCCCGGGGCGGGGAACTCGCGCTCCTGACGGGTTCCCGGTGTGAGCGCGTGCGGACCGTCGTCGCGTACGTTCCGAGCACAGTTGCCTTCCAGGGCAACAGCCTGCTCGAAGACCCAGGCAGTGCCTGGACCGAGAACGGCGGGGACGTTCCGTACGTCCCGATCGACCGACCACCCGGGTTCAGGACGCGGACGGCGCTCCGCTGGCTCGGGGGTCGTCCGGTTTCGGTTCGGCCGCTGTTCGAGCGCGGCCTTGCGCGGACACCGCCGGAGCGCGTCACCGCGGCGACGATTCCAGTCGAAGAAACGGACGGTCCGATCCTGCTGGTCACCGGCGACGACGACCGCGTCTGGCCGGCCGGCCCGCTCGCCACGCGAGCGCTGGCGCGACTGGACGCTCGCGAGTACCCTCACAGCGACACCCATCTTCACCTCCCGGCCGCCGGGCACGATATCAAGGTCCCGTACCATCCGACGACCGAGCGCGCGAGACGGTCGATGCGGCTCCCCGGCCGGTCGCTGAAACTGGACATGGGCGGGACGCCAGCAGGGTACGCCCGTGCCGACGCCCGCGCCTGGGAGGCCACGATCGATACGCTCAGTGCAGGCCTCGTCCCGGAGTGACAGACGGCCGGCCCGGCGTCCGCAGACGCTACTCGTCCGGTTTCGCAGGCGCGAGTTCGTCGAACCCCCGTCGTTCGGCGACGGTTTCGAGGATTTCCCGTGCCCGCTCGTCGCCGACGTCGTCGACGAGGCAGTCGACGAACGAGTCCAGTAGCTCCGGGCGAACCCTGAGGTCGACGTACTGTACCCGCCCGTCGAGGACGACCGTATCGACCTCCCACTCGCCGGCTTCCGGGTCGGTCATCCGAATGTCGACCCACTCGTCGCCCCCGAACGCACTCGACTCTGACGGCACTGATTCTGTCATACCAGACGATGTACGACCGGTATCGGCTTAGCTATAGATGAACAGCTGGTATCACGTGGCAACTCGAAAGAGCCGATAGATTCAATGTTTGCACGGTAACACCTCGCAAACAGTACTCATGCCGACGATCAGCGCACGCCTCTCCGAGGCGGACCACGAGGAGTTGGAAGCAGTCGCGGACCTGCTGGACGAGGACCGGAGCACGACGATTCGGAAGGCCCTCGAAGAGGGGTTACGGGAACTCCGCGTCCGGGAAGCCGTCGGGCGCTACCAGCAGGGTGACGTCGCCGTCAACGAGGCCGCCCGTCTGGCCGGCCTCTCGGTGGCCGAGTGGCTGGACGTGGCCCGCGAGCGCAACCTCACGACGCAGTTGACGGCCGCGGACCTCCGCAGGGACGCCGACGACGCCCAGGAGTTATGACGCGCATCTACGTCGACGCGACGGCGCTCGTCGCGCTCGGACAGGTCGGCGAACTCGAACTGCTCGATGCCTTCGACGGCGAAATCGTCGTCCCCGACGCGGTCGCGGCGGAGGTGACGACCGAGCCGCCCCGGACGAACCTCGACCGGTTCGTCGACGAGAAACCGGTCGTGACCGGCCCGGTCGAGACCGACTGGACCGAGCAGGCGAGGTCAGTTCTGGGTGCCGAGGAGCCGACGAGCGACGTGCGCGTCATCGAAGGCGTCCTCGACGCGACGGACGGTGACGACGAGGCCAATGACGACCCGGCAGTCGGCGTGGTCTCCGAGGACCGCCGGCTCCGGACCGTCGCCGAGGGGTTCGGTGCGACGGTAACGGGCGCGTTCGGCGTGGTCGTTCGCGCCGCTGCCGACGACAAGTACCTCTCGACGACGCAGGCGAAACGCATCGTCCGCCGCATCGACAGCCACGGCCTGCACCTCACCGGCGAGTTGCGCGAACAGGCCGTCGGCGCGACGGAGTAGAAAACCGACGTTCGGTCGTCAGGGACTCAGACGCTGAGATCCCGCGGGAACAGTGCGGCTCCGAAGGAGCCGCTCGAAGCCGGCGCGAAGCGCCGGCGACTGGGTCAGACTCGCTTCGCTTGTCTGACTTGCTCCCGCTCGACAGAGCGACTCTAGGGAGAGAGTCGCTGTCGGTCTGACGAGACTCGTTCCACTCGTCTCGTGGGCTCCCAGAGATCTCGTCCTACGGACTCAATCTCTGGCGATCTCGCGGGAACACGGTCAGTCCGCTTCGCTCCCTTCCCTGCTCCCGCTCGATAGAGCGACTCTAGGGAGAGAGTCGCTGGCGATCTCGCGGGAACAGCACGGCCTCACGGATGTTGCCCAGACCGAGCATCGTCATGATGAGGCGCTCGCCACCGAGGCCCCAGCCGGCGTGGGGCGGCATCCCGTACTTGAACATCTTGGTGTAGTACTCGAAGGCCTCGGGGTCGAGGCCCTGCTGTTCGAAGCCCTCGACGAGCCGGTCGTAGCGGTGTTCACGCTGCCCACCGGAGACGAGTTCCATCGACGGGTGCATCATGTCGAAGCCCGTCGAGACCTCGGCGTCGTCGTCGTGGTCCTTGATGTAGAACGGCTTGATCTCGCTGGGCCAGTCCGTGATGAAGTAGTGCTCGCCGACGTCCTGGCCGAGCGCGTGTTCGGCCTCCGTCGAGAGGTCGTCGCCCCAGACCAGCGGCTCGTCGAGTTCGCCCGTCGCGTTGATGCGGTCGAGTGCGTCCTCGTAGCTGATGCGCGGGAAGTCGCCCTCGGGAGCCTCGAACTCGTCGGCCAGGTCCAGCGCTTCGAGCTGTTCCTGGCAGTTCTCGGCGACGCCCTCGTAGGCGGCCTGCACAACGGCCTCACAGGCGTCCATTGCCTCGGTGTGGTCGTAGAAGGCCGACTCGAAGTCGATCGAGGTCGCCTCGTTCAGGTGCCGGGGCGTGTTGTGCTCCTCGGCGCGGAAGATCGGGCCGATCTCGAAGACCCGTTCGAGGCCGGAGCCGACCATCAGCTGTTTGAACAGCTGCGGGCTCTGGTTCATGAACGCTTCCTGGCCGAAGTACGTGATCGGGAACAGCTCGGTCCCGCCCTCGGTCCCCGTGGCGACGATCTTCGGCGTGTTGATCTCGGTCGAGCCCAGGTCGCGGAACTGCTCGCGGACCGCGCGCAGGGCCTCGGCACGGATCTCGAAGATGGCCTTGACCTCGTCTTTCCGGAGGTCGAGCGTCCGGTTGTCCAGCCGGGTCGGGAGTTCGGCGTCGACCTTCCCGGAGGGGTCCAGCGGGAGTTCCGGGTCGGCCTCGGCGACGACCTCGACCGATTCGGGGACGATTTCGACGCCCGTCGGGGCGCGCTCTTCTTCCTCGACTGCGCCGGTCACGGCGACGACGCTCTCGCGGTGTACGTCCAGGCCGGTCTCGACGAGGTCGTCGTCCATCTCGTCTTTCTCGAATTTGACCTGGATCTTGCCGGTCGTGTCTCGAACGATGATGAAGGCGATCCCCCCGAGGTCTCGGATCTCGTGGACCCAGCCGGCGACTGTGACGTCGTCACCCGGCTCGGCGTCCGCCGTGTAAGTGCGGTCGTCCATGGAGCCAGATATTGATGCACGGGACTTAAGCACAGTTGTTCGGCACGGCCCCTGGCCCCCACGATGCGTTATAAATGCCCGATGTAATCGGCCGAAATATTATGGCATCGACAGCAGAACGAAGCAACCACGCACACAGTATGGTAACAAGTCAGCAAGTACCACGGGCGGCGGGGACTGAACACGGACACCGTCGAGGGAGACTGAAGACACCGGAATCGGCCGATAACGTGTCAATTCGGTGGAGGGGCGTCTCGTGATCGTCGGCGTCCCGACGGAGACGGCCGCGGACGAGGGTCGCGTCGCGCTCGTGCCACCGGTCGCCGAGGAACTCGTCGATGCGGGCCACGAGGTCCTGGTCGCGTCAGGTGCCGGTGAGGGCGCACACTGGTCCGACGAGGAGTATCGGGACGCGGGCTGTGCGGTCCTCGACGACCGCGAGTCGGTGTTCGAGCGCGCTGACGTCGTCTTTCAGGTCCAGGCGCTGGGCGCAAACGAGGGCCAGCCGACAGACCCCTACGACGATGGGCAGGTCGTCGTCGGGTTACTCGGCCCCTACAGCATCGACGAGGACACGCTCGCGGAGCTCGCGGACCGGCAGGTCAGCGCGTTCTCGCTGGAACTCATGCCGCGGATCAGCCGCGCACAGAGCATGGACGCGCTGTCCTCCCAGGCCAGCCTCGGCGGCTACCAGGCCTGCCTGCTGGCCGCAAAAGAACTCCCCAAGATGTTCCCGATGGAGATGACCGCGGCGGGTACTATCCGGCCGGCGGAGGTGTTCGTCATCGGGGCCGGCGTCGCTGGCCTGAAGGCCATCGCGACGTCCGAGCGACTGGGTGCCAGCACGCGCGGGCACGACGTGCGCCTGGAGGTCAAACGGGAGGTCGAGAGCCTCGGTGCCGACTTCGTCGAACTCGAACTGGAGACGGAAGGCTCCGGCGACGAGGAAGGGTACGCCGTGGAGATGGGCGAGGAGTTCTACGCGGAGCAACGCCGCCAGATGCAGCGGGTCGTCCCGGAATCCGACGTGGTGATCACCACAGCTGCCATTCCCGGCCGGCCCGCACCGGAGATCGTCACCACCGAGATGATCGAGGAGATGGACGCGGGGTCGGTCATCGTCGACCTCGCGGCCGAGACCGGCGGGAACTGTGAACCCACGGAGGCCGGCGAGACCGTCGAAGTCGACGGCGTCACGGTCCACGGCCCGACCAACCTTCCCTCGCGGGTCAGTCACACCGCGAGCCAGCAGTACGCCAACAACCTGGCGAACTTCCTCGAGAACCTGACGGACGACGAGGGCGAACTCGACGTCGACTTCGAGGACGAAATCATCGATTCGACGCTGCTCACGCACGATGGACAGGTACGAAACCCACACCGCGACGACGGCGGAGGCACAGACGACGATGAATCGGCCGGGGACGATGGGGAGGCCGATGCCCCCGAGGAGGAAGCCGATGACGACTGAGGGAGGTGTTCTCGCGTGACGTTCGTCGAGAATCTGACGCTGTTCGTCCTCTCTGCCTTTGTCGGCTACGAGATCATCACGAAGATCCCGACGAACCTCCACACGCCGCTGATGTCGGGGGCCAACGCGATCTCCGGGATCACGCTCCTGGGTTCGGTCGTGGTCGCCGGGTCCGGTTCGACGACGCTCGCGACGGTCCTGGGGTTCCTCGCGGTCGTCATGGCGACGATCAACGTCGTCGGCGGCTACATGGTGAGCCACTTCATGCTCGATCAGTTCAGGGGAGGTCGGTAACCCATGGCCGCTATTCTCGCCGGATTCCCTGACGCGGTGCTGAATCTCACGTATCTCGTCGCGGGCGTCATGTTCATCCAGGGGCTCCGCGACATGACCCACCCGCGAACGGCCACGCGAGGAAACACCATTTCCTCCGGCGGGATGTTGCTCGCGGTCCTCGTGACCGTCCTGTGGTTCGATATCCTGTCGCCGGTGATCCTCGGTGCCGGCCTGCTCGTCGGTGGGCTGGTCGGTGCCGGACTGGCCGTCTCGGTCGAAACGACGGAGATGCCACAGCTCGTCGGGCTGTTCAACGGGTTCGGTGGCGGGGCGTCGGCCCTGGTCGCCGGCGCTGAGTTGATCGACGTGCTCGGGTCCGGTGGCTCGCTCTCGATCGGCCTGACGGCGTCGGCCTCGATCGCCGGGATCATCGGCGCAGTCACCTTCTGGGGCAGTCTGGTCGCGGCCGGGAAACTCCACGGTCTGGTCGGTGACGGCCCGTTCAGTACCAACGTCGGCCACGCGCTCAAGGCCGTGTTCCTCGCCGCCGCCGTGGCCGCGGGAGCGTTCCTGGTCGTCCGACCGGACGTCTTCGGCACCGCACCGCTGGCGTCCTGGGTCCCGTCGTACTGGGCCCTCGTCGGGGCCGCCTCGCTCCTGGGAATCTTCCTCGTCATCTCTATCGGTGGCGCGGACATGCCCGTCGTCATCGCGCTGTTGAACTCCTACTCGGGGCTGGCGGCCGCGACGACCGGCTTCGTGCTGAACAACACCGTCCTCATCATCGCCGGGACGCTCGTCGGCGCGTCCGGTCTCATCCTCACCGTCATCATGTGTGAGTCGATGAACCGCTCGCTGACGAACGTCCTCTTCGGCGGCTTCGGCAGTGACGGGGACGGCGGCGAGGACATGGAGGACATCTACGAGGGACAGATCCAGGAGACCTCCGCCGAGGAGGTCGAAATGCTGCTCGACACGGCCCAGCGGGTCGTCGTCGTGCCCGGGTACGGGATGGCCGTCGCACAGGCGCAACACGCGGTGGCCGAACTGGTCGAACTGTTGGACGAGAACGACGTCGACGTGGAGTTCGGCATCCACCCCGTGGCCGGCCGGATGCCGGGCCACATGAACGCCCTGCTCGCAGAGGCCGACGTGCCGTACGACAAGATGCGCGAGCTGGAGGAGGTCAACCCGACCTTCTCCCAGACCGACGTGGTCATCGTCACCGGCGCGAACGACGTGGTCAACCCCAAGGCCAACGAGGACGACTCCAGTCCCATCGCCGGGATGCCGGTCCTAGAAGTCGCCGACGCGCGGCAGGTGATCGTCAACAAGCGCAGCCTGAGTCCGGGATTCTCCGGGATTCCCAACCCGCTCTTTGCCAAGGACAACACGAGCATGCTCTTTGGCGACGCCAAGGCGTCGATGCAGGAACTGGTGAACAACTACAAGGAGAACCACTGAAAACGGCGTTCGCGACTGGTCCGACGACACACTTTTTACCGGATGGGCAGTTCGCTCCCTATGAGCGACCGCGAGGACACCGTCGAACTCGACGACCTGGACCGCCACATTATCTACCGACTCCAGCACGACGCGCGCAACACCTCCGCGAGCACCATCGCCGAGGAGAAAGGCGTCTCGCCCAGCACAGTCCGCAACCGCATCAACCGACTGGAGGAGGCCGACGTCATCAAGGGCTACCACCTCGACGTGGATTACGAGCGGACCGGGTTCCAGTTACACACGCTCATCGTCTGTAACGCCGAGATACCCGAACGCGAGGAGCTCTGCAGGGAGGCGCTCGAAATAGAGGGTGTCGTCGCGATCCGGGAGGTGATGACCGGCAGCGAGAACGTCCACGTCGAGGTCGTCGGGGGCGACGGCGACGATCTGAGTCGTATCGGCCGCGAGCTCGACGCCCTCGGCCTGGAAGTCGTAGACGAGGACCTCATCCGCAACGAGTACGTCCACGCCTACGAGGGGTTCTCCCCGGACGACGACGAAATCCCATAGCGGAATCAATCATATTTGAGTTGCTATTTTGCGGATTCGATAAATAATCAGTTGATTTATCCCGATACAGCAGCGACTAGCAGCTGAATCGGAAACTGGACCGGCTTTCGAGCGCGAGCCCCCACACGATCTGTCACGGCTCCACCGCGAAACACGAAACAATGAATATACACAAAGACCGGCAGAGAAGAGCCAAAAACACCGGTTCTATGCCGTCCGTCGTCGTCATCGGGAACGCGGTCGCGAAGAACCTCGCAACCGGGCTTGACGAATCCGCAACAGTGACGTTCGCCAGCAGCGACGACGTCGTCGTCCGACAGGCGACGGCGAGCGGGCTCGACGCCCACTGCGTAGACGTGACTGATGCCGGCAGCCTCTGTCCCGTCGCGGAGGGGTCGGACACGGCTATCGTCGTCCTCGAACCGGAGCGGACGGCGTTGCTGGCCGCAAACCTCCTCAGGTCGAGTTGTGGGATCGACGACGTAGTCGCGGTCGTCTCGGAGCCGACGTATCTCGAGGCGTTCGACGCGACCGACATCGAGCTCCTCGACACCCGGACCTGGCTCCTCGATGCCGTCCAGGAGCAACTCCCGCATCTGCGAACGGACGACTGAGCCTACCGACGTCGCGCGACTTTCGACACAAACAATGCCAAAAGAACTCGAACGAGACCTCGGACTGCCAGCGGTAATCGCAATCAGCGTCGGTGCCATGGTCGGCAGCGGCATCTTCATCCTGCCGGGCATCGCACTGAAGACGGCGGGCCCCGCAGTCATCCTGGCGTACCTGGTCGCCGGCGTTCTCGTCTTGCCGGCCGCGCTTTCGAAAGCCGAGATGGCGACGGCGATGCCCGAAGCCGGCGGGACGTACATCTACATCGAGCGCGGGATGGGGCCGTTACTGGGAACGATCGCGGGCGTCGGGACGTGGTTCTCGCTCGCCTTCAAGGGCGCGCTGGCGCTCATCGGCGGCGTCCCCTATCTGCTGTACCTGTTCGATCTCCCGGTGAAGCCGATCGCCATCGGTCTCGCCGTCCTGCTGGTCGGCGTCAACCTCGTCGGCGCGAAACAGACCGGGCGACTCCAGATCGGCATCGTCGCCGTGATGCTCGCGGCGATGGTGTGGTTCGTCGTCAGCGGGCTCCCGTCGGCACCCGAGAGCACCTACTACGGCGGCTTCTTCGAGAAGGGGGCCGGCGGGTTGCTCGGCGCGACCGGACTCGTGTTCGTCTCCTATGCGGGCGTGACGAAGGTCGCGAGCATCGCCGAGGAGATCGAGAACCCCGACCGGAACATCCCGCTCGGCATCCTCGTCTCGCTCGTGTTCACGACGCTACTGTACGTCCTCATCGTCGTGGTGATGGTCGGGGTGACCCCGCCGGACGTCCTCAGCGACTCGAACGTGCCGATGATCAACGCCGCCGAGGCGACGCTCGCGTTCCCGGGCGTCATCGCAGTCATCCTGGCGGCCGTCCTCGCGCTGATCAGCACCGCCAACGCGGGCATCCTCTCCTCGTCGCGGTACCCCTTCGCGATGGCCCGGGACAAACTCGCGCCGCCGTCGCTGACGGAGATCCACGACGACTGGGGCACACCCTCGAAAGCCATCACGCTCACCGGCGGCGTGATGTTGCTCCTCATCGCGTTCGTCCCCATCGCGGAGATCGCGAAACTGGCCAGCGCCTTCCAGATCATCGTCTTCGCCCTGGTCAACGGCGCAGTCATCGCGTTCCGCCAGGGCGACGTCGGCGAGTACGACCCCAGTTTCGAGTCGCCGCTGTACCCCTGGACGCAGATCGCCGGCATTCTCGGCGGGTTCCTGCTCATCGGGTTCATGGGAACCGTTCCCCTCGTCGGAGCAGTCGTCATCACCATCGGGTCGATGCTGTGGTACTACTACTACGCCCGCGAGAACGTGGATCGAGAGGGGGCCGCGACGGACGTGGTCCGGCGCGCCATCGGCCAGCAGGCCATCGAGCGCACGAAGTCGACCTTCGAGGAGATCGAGGGGTACGAAGTGCTGGTCGCGATCAACGAGGACACCAGCGAGGACCGCGAGCGCTCGCTCCTCCGGATCGCCGCCGACGTCGCCCGCCGGAACGACGGGAGTGTCACGGTCGTCCAGTTCGACGAGGTGCCCGACCAGGCTCCGCTCGAACAGGCGTCGGCGAACCAATCCGCGGCCGACGAGGCCTTCGAGCGCCGCACCGCCGACCTCACGGCGGAGTTCGAGGTTCCCGTGCACTACGGGGAGATCGTCAGCCACGACAGCAAGCGAGCGATCGTCAACTTCGCCGAGGACGAGGACGCCGACTTCCTCCTGCTCGAACGCGAGGGTGCGCCGCAGTACGCGTCGATCTTCGGGACGCGAATCGAGTGGATCGCCCGGAACGCTCCCTGTGACGTGTTGTTCATCGAGGAGCGGGACCTGTCGGACATCCACTCGATCACGGTCGTGACCGACCGCGGCCCGTTCGACCCCCAGAAGATCGCCGTGGCCAACGCGCTGGCGAGCGAAACCGGGTCACGCATCGATCTCCTCTACCCGGTCGACGGGGGCGCGACCGAGGCCCAGCGCGAGACGATCGACGAGTACCTCGCCGAGTTAGAGGACCTCTGTTCGGTACCCGTCTACCGGTCTGTCGTCGAGACCGACGACCCCACCAGTGACTTCGTCTCGGCGACCGACCCCGCGGACGTGTTGATCATCGGGACCGACGGCGGCCGCATTCGCGGGAACCTGTTCGGTCGCCCGGCCGACTGGATCGTCGACACCGTCGACTGCACGGCGATCCAGATCAAGCCCGCCGGTTCGAAGCGACCCGGCATCCTCCGTCGCACCGTCGAGCGGCTCGTGTTCTGACCGCGGCCGTCGCGCCCGCGTCGACTACCGGGCGTCGTTCGCACCTTCGACCGTCTCGCGGACGGCGTCGACCCCCTCGTCGTGGACGAGGTCGCCGACGACGATCACGTCCGAGTCGCTCGCCATCTGATAGGCCGAGTCGTAGTCGTGGATGCCGCCGCCGTAGAACAGCGTCGCGTCGTCGAGTTCGTCGTGTGCGGCCGCGACCTTCTCGGGGTCGCCCAGCGTCCCCGAGTACTCGATGTAGACGATGTCCTGGCCGAACATCTGTTCTGCGACCTCGGCGTAGGCCGCGACCTCGTCGGCGTCCAAGTCGCAGTCGGCCTGGGTGTACTCCGCGACCGACGAGTCCGGGTTCAGGACGATGTACCCCTCGGTGAAGGTGCGCGACCAGTCGATGTCGTCGTCCAGGCGCGCCCACTCCTTGTGGGCACCCGTGACCCAGGAGATGTCGCCGGCGTTGAACACGATCGGGATGAGATAGCCGTCGAGCGCGTCGTCGTGGACGACGGCGTTCGAGTGGCTCGGCTCGATGTAGAGAGAGACGTCGTACTTGCCACAGGCCTCGACGACGGTCGCCATCTTCTCCTCGGTCATGCCGGTCGTCCCGCCCACCGCGATCGCGTCCGTCCCGGTCTGACAGACGTCCTCGAAGGTTTCGCCGTCGACCAGCGTCTTGTCCGGGTCCACCTTCAGGAGGTGGTCCCACTCGGTCCAGGGGCCGCTCATACGCGGGAATTTCTACCGACCGTGAAAACACTTCGGAAACGACACGGCCAACAGACGGACTACTGTACGTCGTTTCCGGATCGACCGCACGCAGTCGTGCGGTCGTACCGATACACAGGTACAGCAGTCCGTCTCAGTCCGCGGCTTCGGCCCCGAGCTGGGCCTGCCACTCGCGGATCTGGTCGGCGCTGACGCCCTGGAGGTCCGTCGCCACCTCGTCGGCGTCGACCCGCTGGAGGTCCCCCAGGTCCTCGACCGACACGTCGGCCAGTTTCTCGGCCGTCCGCTCGCCCAGGCCGTCCAGGTCGACCAGGTCGTCGACCGACTGGCGCTCCCGGTACTCCTCGTAGTTGCAGATGGGACAACCCAGTTCCCACGGCTCGTCGCCGTTGTGGACGGTCAGTTCCGGCAGGTCGTGCTCCTCACAGTGCTCGTCCTCGATGTCGATGTCGCCCCGCCGCGGGAGCGGCAGCGAGTACTCACAGTCTGGGTAGCGCGTACAGCCGACCAGGCGCGAGCCGCTGCGGAGGTGCTTGATGGCGAGTTCGCCGCCCTCGTCTTGCCCACAGTCCGGACACGTCCCGATCACTTCGTCCTCGCTCTCGTCGGCCTCGTCGGCCTTGCACTGCGGACACCCGTGCGTGAAGGTGTCCCGCCCCGCCAGGAGTTTGACGTGTTTGAGGTCGTGCTCCTCGCATTGTTCGTCGATGACCGTCGGTTCGCCCTTGCTCGGCAGCGGCAGGGTGTACCGACAGTCCGGGAACCCGTCGCAGCCGACGAAGTGCGAACCGTGGCGGCTCTTCCGAATCAGGAGGTCTTCGCCACACTCCGGACAGGGGCCGAGCGTCCGGTCGGCTTTCAGCGACTGCTGGAGGTGGTCGCCGACCTCCTCGCGAGACTCGTGGAGCGCGTCGAACACTTTCTCCAGCATCTCGCGGGACTCGTCGGTCACGTCGGCAAGCGTCGCCTCGCCGTTCGCGATGGCGGCCATGTCGGCTTCGAGTTCGGCGGTCATCTCCTCGCTGACGACCAGATCAGCGAACTCCTCGGCGGCCTCGACGACGGCCTTGGCGAGCGTGGTGGGACGGGGCGGGTCCTGCTCGATGTACCCCCGGTCATAAAGTTTCTCTATAGTGTTATGTCTAGTTGCTTTTGTTCCAAGTCCGAGAGATTCCATCTTCTCGATGAGCCGGGACTGGCCGTAGCGCCGGGGCGGCTGGGTCTGCTTGGCTTCGAGTTCCACGTCCTCGATGCCCAGTTCCTCGCCCTCCTCGACGTCGGGGACGTGGTTCTCGCTGGCGCTGGAGTAGGGATAGACGGCGTGATACCCGGCTTCGACCAGGCGCTTGCCGTTGGCCTTCATCTGGCAGCCGTTGGCGTCGGCGACGACGCGCAGGTGTTCCCAGATCGCGGGTTCGGCCACTGTCGCGAAAAAGCGGCGGACGACGAGTTCGTAGATCTCCCACTCGTCGTCGTCGAGTTCGCTCCGGTTCGGGAGTTCGCCCGTCGGGTGAATCGGCGGGTGGTCGGTCGTCTCCTCGTCGCCTTCCGTTGGTTCGATCTCGTCCTGTTCGAGCAGCGACTGGGCGTCCTCGTCGAACGCACTGCCGGTGAACGCGTCGAGCAGTTCCTCCGGGTCCAGGTCCTCGGGATACACCGTGTTGTCCGTCCGGGGATAGGTCATGTAGCCGGCGGTGTACAGTTCCTCGGCGATGGACATCGCCCGCTGGGCCGAGTAGCCCAGCGACCCGGCGGCGCTGATGAAGGCCGTCGTGTTGAACGGGTCCGGCGGGTTGTCCGTTCGGGTCCGACGGCGGACCTCCGTAACGGTCGCCGCTGACGCCTCCAGGAGCCGTTCGTGGGCCTCGTCGGCCGCGTCCTCGTCCCAGACCCGTTCGGCTTCACTGCCGTCGTCGTCGTAGAAGTACTGGGCCTCGAAGCCCTGGCCATCTTTCAGGAGATCGGCGAACAGTTCCCAGTAGTCCTCGGGGTCGAACGCCTCGATCTCGCGCTCGCGGTCGACGATGAGTTTCAGCGTCGGCGACTGCACCCGGCCGACCGAGATGAAGTCCTCGCCGAGCTGGCGGGCCGACAGCGAGAGGAATCGCGTCAGCGCCGCGCCCCAGATGAGGTCGATGATCTGCCGGGCCTCCCCCGCCGCCGCGAGGTCGAAGTCCAGGTCGTCGGGGTTGGCGAAGGCGTCCCTGACCTCCCGGTCCGTGATCGAGGAGAACCGAACGCGCTTGATCGGGACGTCCGTCTCGTCGTCGATGATCTCGTAGGCCTCCTTCCCGATGAGTTCCCCCTCGCGGTCGTAGTCGGTCGCGATGACCGCCTCGTCGGCCCGCCGGGAGAGTTCTCGCAGCGTCTGAACGATGTTTTCCTTCGTGGGCGATTTCGTGATGTCGGCGTCGATCAGTTCGACCGGTTGCACGTCCCGCCAGTCGTTGTACTCCGGGGGGAAATCGACCCCGACGACGTGGCCAGAGAGGCCGACGACGCGTTTGTCGCCCCACCGATAGACGTTGACGCCGTTGCGGCGTTCGGCCTCGGCGCTGCCCTCGCTCAGAATCTCGGCGATGCGCCGCGCGGCGTTGTCCTTCTCGGTGACGATCAGTTCCACGACGGCCCACCTCCCGGGACGCGGGTACTCATTGGGAACTGGTAGGCGGACCCAGTTTCTAAAGGTTTCGTCGTCAATACAGATTCGCGGGCGCGCGCGAGGCCCAGCAGTAGAACCAAGGGACCCGGACGCGATTGACGCGGTAAATGGTCCGAGACACCGCCCGCCGCGTCACCGACCACGTGCTCGACCAGGTCGGTGACGAACTCCGGACGACGGCCGTCCTCACGCCCGACGACTGGGAGGTCGTCTACCTCCGCGACGACCTCTCGGAACAGTACGCGCCAGACGAGTACGAACAGGCGCTCACGGCCTTCCGCGCGACGACGGAGGTCGACCAGCCGGCAGTCGAGACGCTCCCCATCGGCGAGCGACGGGCCGTCGTCCACTACCACGAGCACGCGTTCGTCCTCCAGTTCCCGTATCAACCCGGGAAGACGGTCATCGTCAGCGTCGAACCGGCCGTCGGCTCCAGCCTCGGGTCGTTCATCGACGAGTGCCGCGAACTCGTCGACGACGCGTAGTTCTACTCGGCGATTTCCGCACGCAACAGCTCTATCCACGACCAAAAAGCGCGACCTCGCTCCGCTCGGTCGCGAAGCTACTCGTCCAGTTCTTCCCGCAACAGGCCGTTCACGTCACCGGGGTCCGCACTGCCCCCCGTTTTCTGCATCACCTGGCCGACCAGGAAGTTGATCGCCCCGCCCTCGCCGTCGTAGTAGTCCTCGACGGCGTCGGGGTTCTCCTCGATGGCCTCGGTGACCGCCGTGGCCACCTCGTCCTCGTCAGTCTTGCCCAGCCCCTCGTCGTCGACGATCGTATCGGGGTCCTGTCCGTCGTCGAGCATCCCCCGGAGCACGGTCTCGTGGCCGTTCTTGGCCGTGATCTCGTCGGTGGCGACCAGTTCGACCAGCCGCGTGACCTCGTCGAGCCGGTCCGCGATCTCGGTGATCGCCATGTCGCGGTAGTTCAGTTCGCCGAGCAGGTTGTCCGCGACCCATGTGGCCGCCAGGTCCGGGTCGTACTCGCCGGCCACGTCCTCGAAGAAGTCGGCGACCTGCTTCGTGGAGGTGAGTTTCGAGGCCGCCTCCTCGCTCAGGCCGTACTCCTCGCGGAAGCGCTCGCGGCGAGCGTCGGGGAGTTCCGGGATGGGGATCGTCTCCTTCCAGTCCGAAACCTGCAGCGGCGGCAGGTCCGCCTCCCGGAAGTACCGGTAGTCTTTCTCCTCTTCCTTCGAGCGCATCGAGACGGTGTTGCCGTGGGTCTCGTTGAAGTGGCGCGTCTCCTGTTCGACGGCGCGCCCCGATTCGACGAGTTTCTTCTGGCGGGACTTCTCGAAGGCCAGGGCTTTCTCCGCGCCCTTGTGGCTGGAGATGTTCTTGACCTCCGTGCGGTTGGCGTCTTCGAGGACCGCTTCTGGAATGGAGCCGTCCTCGGCCACGTCGGCGGCGTCGACCATCGAGAGGTTGGCGTCGATCCGGAGCGAGCCGTCCCGGGTCGGGTCGAAGACGCCCAGGTATTCGAGAACTTCTTCGAGTTTTTCGAGGAAGGCCCGCACCTCCGAGGGGTCGCGGAAGTCCGGTTCCGTGACGATCTCCATCAGCGGCGTGCCCGCGCGGTTGTAGTCAACGAGCGTGTAGTCGGCCCGCTCGATGGAGCAGGTCCGCGTCTCGACGTCCTCGGGCCCCTCGCGGACGTGGCGGATGCTCCCGGGGTCCTCTTCTAAGTGGGCGCGACGGATGGTCACCTGGTGGCGGTCGCCCTCGACGGCGAACTCCAACCCCCCGTCCTGGCAGATCGGCGCGTCGTACTGCGTGATCTGGAAGTTCTTGGGCAGGTCAGGGTAGTAGTAGTTCTTCCGGTGGAACGTCGTCTCCTCCGGGATGTCGGCGTCGATCGCTTTCCCGATCTTTACGGCGGCTTCGACGGCCCCCTCGTTGACGACGGGGAGCGCGCCCGGCAGGCCGAGACAGACCGGGCAGGTGTGGGTGTTGGGCTCGTCGGCCCCCTCGGTCGAACAGCCACAGAAGATCTTCGTCGCCGTTTCGAGCTGGACGTGGACCTCCAGTCCGATGACGGCGACGAGATCACCCGTTTGGGCAGCCTGTGCAGTCATTACCCGCAGTTTGCGGGCCGCCGGCTAAAGGCTAACGACCCGGCGTGCGGATGAGCCACGTCGACGATCACTCGCAGTCGCCCCTGTGCCCCTGCATTGATACGTCTCCGCGCCGTAGCGCGGTCGTGTTCACCGATAGACTACGTCGCGCCAGCTACGGGTGGCTCCTCGTGCAGGGACTCGCCGCCGCGCTGGCCCCGAAACGGAGCATCGAGACGAACCTCAAGCTGTGGGGCGTTCCCTTCGAGAACGTCGACGCCGTCGAACCGAAATCCTGGTACGTCGACAGCACCCGCGCCGTCGGGATCGGCATGATCGCCACCGGCGTCGCCGGCCTGCTGTTCGAGCGCGAGGACGAGTCGAGCAACGACGACTGATCAGTCGGGGTCGGCCCGACCGGTCACTCGTCCTGGTACTCCTTCTCGAACCCGCGGAACTCGGTGCGGTGGGCTTCCTCGTCGGCCAGGATGGTGACGGCGAGGTCCTCGGTCACGGGGTCGCCGGCGTCCTCGGCGGCGTCGATGAGCTCCCGATACGTCTCGATGGCGTCTTCCTCGGCGTCGAGGACGCCGCGGATCACCGAGATGACGTTCGTCGAGTCCTCGGGCGGCTGCAAGGAGTCCTGGCGTGCGGTGAACTCCGCCGAACCCGGCGGCCGGGCGTCCAGTTGTTTGAGGCGCTGGCCGAGTTGCTCGGCGTGGGTCAGTTCCTCCTGGATGTCCTGCTGGAGGCTGTCCTTGATCTCTTCGGCGCGGACGCCGTCGAGCACGATCGCGTTCGTCTGGTAGTTCATGACCGTCTCCATCTCGTCGACGTAGGCTTTCTCGAGCAACTCGATTACGCGGTCGGATGACATCGTCGACGCTTGGACCGGCTCGCTGATGGATGTTCCGGCAGCGGCGGTCTTCGAGGGCTACTCGCGGACGATGTGCCCGTCCAGATACGACCGTATCTTGTCGTTGGTCGAGCGGGTCTCCTTCAGGAACTCGACGACGCGCTCGCCGTCCTCGGTCCGATCCGCCTCGATGCGAATCGTCAGCCCGAGGTCCTCGAAATGTGCTACTAGGTCGTCGATGACCCCCGGTGGCGCGCGGGCGGTGTGTGGCTCGCCGACCGTCTCGCCGTCATCGATCCGCCCGATGGCCTCGGTCATCGGCAGCAGGATGGACTCCCCGAGGTCGTGAGCGCGGTCGCGGCGCTCGCCGTCGTCCTCGGCGAACTCGACGGACTGGAACGCCTCGCGGATGAGCCGGCGGAACATGAACGACTGGCCGTAGTCGAAGGGCAGCGAGAAAGCAAAGGCGAGGTCGTCCTGGTTGGCCGCCGACGTGGTGTACTTGAGCTGCTGGCGCACGTCCAGTGACTTCATCACGACGCCCTCGCCGCCGGCGTCGTCCAGATCACCTATCAGCCCGGGCAGTTCCGCGACGACCTCCTCGGGCGTGTGAATTCCGTGGAACGGGACCTGCGGGATGTCGTACGACGCACAGAGGTCGCGCCGGTCCGGCACGGGCACCGAGTCGCCGGTCTCGCGGTCGCGGACGTCGAAGACGCGAAAGGCCAGCGAGTCGACCCCGGAGTAGTCGTGTGACGTGTAGGGGTTCTCCGGGCCGACCATCTCTCCGCAGAGCATCATGTCCGGGTGGTCCGCGAAGAACGACTCGACGGGGAGTAGCTCCCGGGCCTTGTACGTCGTAAAGGGGCAGACGATGCCGCTTCGGGTGAATCCCAGCGGTTCGGCGGCGGGGTCGTCGCCGACGCGCGCGACCCGGACGTTGAACCCGTCGAGTTTCTCCTCGATAGCTATCTCGCCCTCGAAGTGGCGGGGAACGCCCTCCTCGATGACGAGCGTGCGCGGGACCTTCGGGAACCCGTCGACGATGTCGTCCCCGATGAGGACGACGCCGCGGTTGAGGTCGCTCCGGTAGTCCGGGAGGTACTCGTACTCCCGCCCGCGGTAGGTTCGGGTCTCGAAGTGCTCGCGGAGTTCCGCGAACCGGGCTTCAGAGAGCCCGAGGCGGTCGTGGTACTGCATACCAGAAGATAGGACCCGACTGGACAAGAAAGCACGACCCGGTTCCCGGTGGGCGGGACCGGTTTCAGGCGTCGTCGTCCGCCTCGTCCTCGACGGCGGCCTCGGGGCGAACGACCAGGACGGCCCCCAGCGACGCCTCGGCGACGCGCTCCTCGAAGTCGCCGAACACGAGTTCCTGCCAGTTCGGCGCGCGTTCGCCCATGACGACGGCGTCCACGTCCTGGGCCGCCTCCGAGATCGTCCGGATCGGCGTCTCGGTTTCGACGCGGTCGGTGGTGAGACGGCCGGGGTCGATCCCGGTGTCGAGCAGCGCGCTCTCGGCCCGGTCGAGCAGGTTCAGCGTGTCAGCGTCCGGGCCGGCGACTTCCAGCAGGTGGACGTTCGTCTCGCTGTCGCCGACGAGAGTGCCGACGACCGAACCGATACGTTCGGCCGCGACGGATCCGTGGAGGGCGACGAGGAGGTCGTCGTCGGTCATCGCGGGATTGAGGTGGACGACGATGTCGAACCCGTCCTCGTCGGCGACCCGGTCGAACGTCTGGGCCTCGTCGTGGGTGAAGACGAGGCGGGTGTCGACGGCACCGCCCGCGTCCGCGAACGCCGCCGCGATCTCGTCGAGTTTCGCGGTCGCCCGCTCCTCGAAGGACAGCCGGGCCTGTTCCGGCGTCGTCTGTTCGGGGATGACGTGATAGCCGAGGACGACCACGTCCGCGCCGCCGAGCAGGTCGACGACACCCTGCGGCACCGTTTCTCCTTCCAGAACTTCCACGGGAACGAGTGCGCGAAGCATCAGAGTTCTCCCTTGAGCGTTACGTCACGGGCGTAATAATAGTACCAGCCAGCCGCGGCGACCATCAGGGCCACTCCGACCACCTGCGAGAGGAACTGCATGAACCCGATGAGCGCGAAACTGGCGGCCGCACCGAGGATCGGGACGACCGGGTATCCCGGCACCCGAAACGAGGGATCGTACCAGTCAGGTTCGTCCCGGCGGAGCGCGATCAGCGCCACGCAGATCAGCCCGTACATGACCAGGTGGAGAAAGGAGGCCACCTCCGCGAGCACCTCGACGGCCCCGCTGGCGACCAGCACGACGACCGGGACGCCCGCGAGCAGGAGCGCGACGTGGGGCGTGCCGTACCGGAGGTTGACGACGCCGGCTCGCTTGGGAAAGAGGGCGTCCCGGGAGATGGCGAACAGCGCCCGAGAGGAACTGAGGATCGAGGCGTTCGCCGAGGAGACGGTCGCGAGCAGGCCGGCGACGAGGATCGCCACCGCGCCGACCGGGCCGATCAGCGAGCGGGCCACCTCGACCATCGCCGTCTCGCCGAACCCGGACAGCTGATCGCTGGTGAACGCGCTCGTGGCGACGAAGATGGTCACGACGTAGAGCACCCCGACGATCACCACCGACCCGACCATGGCAAGGGGCAGGTTCCGCCCCGGCTGTTTGATCTCGCCCGCGACGGTCGCGACCTGCGCGAACCCCAGGTAGGAGGTGAACACCAGCGCAGCGGTCGTGAACACCGGCATCGTCCCGAAGGGTGCAAACGATTCGGCGGCCCGCTGGCCGCCGAACACGCCAACCGCGTCGAGACCCCCGTAGGAAAGAAACACCGTCAGGATGACGAGCAGGAGGCCGACGACGCCGTTCTGGAGTTTCGCGGCGTTCTCGGTCCCGGTCATCGACAGCGCGGTCAGGAAGACGCCGAACACCACGCCGAACGCGATCACCGGGTCGAACCCCAGGGACAGGCCCAGTTCCGCCATCACCCCCGCGGCGTAGCTCCCGAAGCCGACGAGGTAGAACGCCGAGGCAAAGACCAGCCCGAGCCAGAGGCTGATACCGACGACGGTGCCCGCGAGGCTCCCGAGACCGCGGGAGATGAAGTAGTAGCCGCCACCGCTCCGGGGCATCGCCGTCGCCAGTTCCGAGGCGGGCAACGCGACGAGCAGCGCCACGACGGCCCCGATAGCAAAGGAGAGCGCCGCGGCCGGCCCGGCCCGCCCCGCCGCGAGTCCGGGAAACACGAAGATGCCTGCGCCGATCATCGTCCCGATACCGATCGAGAGCGCACCCGACAGCGAGAGCGTCCGTTCGAGTTCGACGCCGGAGGTTTCGTCGACAGTCGCCTCCGCTTCGACGGTTCCACCGGTCGGTTCCGGGCGCTCACCCTCTCGATTCGTCCCCTCAGCGTCCGGGTGGCCAGAAGCCATTGTAAAACGGTGATACCGGGCAGCCCAAAGTAATGTGGGACGACTCGACGCGGTGAGCGGGCTGTACCTATTTCACTGCTTGCGTCCGTATCACCCCACATGTCCGACCATCCGCTCAAACAGCGGTTCGTTATCGACACCTCAGCGGTCCTCACGGACGAGATCCGACGCGGGGACGAGGGACTCGACGAGGCCGCGAACCGGCTGTTGGACCTCGTCGCCGAGGCGAAACTCGGGCTGAACATCTCCTGTTACATGCCGCCCTCGATCTACGACGAGTTGCGCCTGATGCTCGACAACCGGGACGTCGACGACGAGGTGTACTCGAAGCTGAACACCTGGGTCATCAAGAAAAACCCCGCGCGCTTCGAGGTGATGATTCCCGCCGAAATCGTCTACGAGTTCATCGACGAGATGTCCGACCGCGTCGACCGCGGCCTCCGCGTCTCTGAGAAAGCCGTCCGGAAAGCCGAGGAGCCCCGCGCCAAGGAGGTGGAGGAACACGAGTACATGAGCGAGGTCGACGCCGTCATCTCGGACCTGCGCGACGAGTACCGCAAGACGCTCCGCCAGGGCGTGCTGGACTCCCGCGAGGACTTCGACTTGCTCATCCTCGCGCGAGAACTCGACGCCGGCGTCGTCACCGAAGACCAGGGCATCATCAACTGGGCCGAGGACTTCGGCCTGCGCTACCTGAAAGGGCGGGACTTCCCGACGCTGCTAGAGGAGTATCTCGCGGCGTCGGACCGCGAGGGGTGGTGAAACGCGATATCGGACCGAGCGGCGTCGGCGGATGGAATCGCGTAGTCGGACCGCGGCACGAGAGCCGACGGCCGAAAACTCCGGCACTGTCACGTTCTGGCCAGCGAACCAGACGATAATCCCGATCCCACACCTATCAGAAACAATGTGAATGTCTGACGTAAGTTTATGCCGTCGGAGAAGTCCTGTAGTTGTATGGCGAGCGGCAATCGAGTCGAAGAACTCGAATCGAGGGTCAAAGAACTAGAGGCGACAGTCGACGGGTTGACGGACGAACTCGTCGAGTGCAAGGTTCGCATCCGCGAACTGGAGAACGTCGTCGACGCGGCCGGTGGCATGGAGGCCATCGAGGGCATGGCCGAGGACGACTCGGCGTCCGAGCCCGAACCGGAAGCGTCTGCAGAAACACCCGCCCCAGAACCGGAGGGCGAGGAACCAGCCGACACGACTAAATCCGAGGCAGCCGAGGACTCGGACGAGACGGAGCCGGAATCGAGCGACATCATCATCGCCTGACCGGCTCCGGTCACGAGCACCCCCATGCATATAAAAGAGCTCGTCCTCGACAACTTCAAGAGCTTCGGCCGCAAGACTCGCATCCCGTTTTACGAGGACTTCACCACCGTTTCGGGCCCGAACGGCTCGGGCAAATCCAACATCATCGACAGCGTCCTCTTCGCGCTCGGCCTCGCCCGAACGTCGGGCATCCGCGCCGAGAAGCTGACCGACCTCATCTACAATCCGGGTCACCACGAAGACGACGCCGAAAGCGACGAGGAACGCGAAGCGAGCGTCGAAGTCATCCTCGACAACGGGGACGGCACCCTCGAACGGTCGGCAGTCGTCAACGCCGCCGGCACCGAGGACGTCGGTGACGTCGAGGAGATCTCCATTCGGCGTCGGGTCAAGGAGACCGAGGACAACTACTACTCCTACTACTACATCAACGGTCGCTCGGTCAACCTCGGCGACATCCAGGACCTGCTGGCGCAGGCCGGTATCACACCGGAAGGGTACAACGTCGTCATGCAGGGCGACGTGACCGAGATCATCAACATGACCCCACACGCGCGCCGGCAGATCATCGACGAGATCGCCGGCGTCGCGCAGTTCGACGCGAAAAAGGAGGACGCCTTCGAGGAACTCGACGTCGTCGAGGAACGCATCGAGGAGGCGAACCTCCGCATCGAGGAGAAACGGGATCGCCTCGACCAGCTCGAAGACGAACGCCAGACCGCCCTGGAGTACCAGGACCTCCGCGACGAGAAAGAGGAGTACGAGTCTTTCCGCAAAGCTGCCGAACTGGAGGACAAACGCGCCGAACTCGACGGGCTCGGCGAGGAGATCGACGAGTTGGACGCGGAACTGGCGGACCTTCAGCGCGAACTCGACGAGCGCCAGGGGAAGGTCGTCCGGCTCGAAGAGGACCTGGAGGACCTGAACGCGGAGATCGAGCGGAAAGGCGAGGACGAGCAACTCCGCATCAAACGCGAGATCGAGGAGGTCAAGGGGGAGATCTCCCGGCTCGAAGACGCCATCGAGAGCGCCGAGGGCAAGATCGAGGACGCCGAAAACGAGCGCCGGCAGGCGTTCGTCCAGATCGACCGCAAGCAAGAACAGATCGACGACCTCGAAGACGACATCCGCGAGACGAAGGTCGCCAAATCCTCGATCAAGGCCGACGTGCAGGAAAAAGAGGGCGAACTCGCCGATCTGGAGGCACGCATCGACGAGGTCGGCGAGGAGTTCGAGGAGGTCAAAGCGGAACTCGACGAGAAGCGGTCGGAACTGGAGGACGCGAAATCCGAGAAGAACGACCTCCAGCGCGAGCAGGACCGCCTGTTAGACGAGGCCCGGCGGCGGTCGAACCAGCAACGCGAGAAGGAAGACGAGATCGAGGCGGCCGAGGCTCGGGTCCCGGAGATCGACGCCGAGATCAGCGACCTCGAAACGGAACTGGAGAAGGCAGAACAGAACCGCGAGACCATCTCGGGCGTCGTCGAGGACCTGAAACGCGAGAAACGCGGATTACAGTCGGATTTAGACGACATCGAGGACACCATCTCGGCCAAACAGCAGGAGTACGCCGAACTCGAAGCGAAGGCGGGACAGGACGGCGACTCCTCGTACGGGCGCGCGGTGACGACGATCCTCAACAGCGGCAAAGAGGGCGTCCACGGGACGGTCGGGCAACTCGGCGGCGTCGACCCCGAGTACGCCACGGCCTGTGAGACGGCGGCCGGCGGCCGACTGGCCCACGTCGTCGTCGACGACGACAGCGTCGGCCAGCAGTGCATCGAGTACCTCAAATCCCGGCAGGCCGGACGGGCGACCTTCCTCCCGATCACGAAGATGCAGAATCGGTCGCTCCCCTCGCTGCCGAGCCACGACGGCGTCGTCGATTTCGCCTACAACCTGGTGGATTTCGATTCGCAGTACCGCGGCATCTTTTCGTACGTACTCGGCGATACGGTCATCGTCGAAGACATGAACACTGCCAGGGACCTGATGGGCGATTTCCGGATGGTCACCCTGGAGGGCGACCTCGTCGAGAAGTCCGGCGCGATGACCGGCGGTTCCTCGAAGGGAACCCGCTACTCCTTTTCGGGCGGGCAGGGGCAACTCGAACGCGTCGCCCAGCGCATCAACGACCTCGAAGACGAACGCCAGTCGATCCGTTCGGACCTCCGCGACGTGGAAGACCGACTGGACGACGCCCGGGACCGCAAGTCCGACGCGACGGACCAGGTCCGGGAGATCGAGTCCGAGATCGAGAAGCTCGAAACAGAGCGCGAGGAGATCGACGACCGCATCGAGCGACTGGAGGCCGAACTCGACGAGATCGAAACCGAGCGCGAGGAGGTCTCCGATCGGATGGACGAACTCGAAGGCGAGATCGGCGAGCAGACCCAGGCCATCGAGGCCATCGAGGCCGACATCGACGAGCTCGAAACCGAGATCGAGGACTCGGAGATCCCGCGGCTCACCAGTGAGGCCGACGAGGTCCGCGAGGAGATCGACGAACTGGAGGACCAGCTCGACGACCTGGACGGCGACCTGAACGAGCTCCAGCTCGAAAAGCAGTACGCCGAGGAGGCCATCGAGGAGCTCCACGACGACATCGAGGCGGCCCAGAACCGCAAAGCCGAACAGGAGGAGAAGATCGCGGACCTCGAAGACGCCGTCGCCGAGCAGGAGGACCTGCTCAACGAGAAGGAAGCGGCCGTCGCGGAGTTGGAAAACGAACTCGCGGACCTCAAAGCCGAGCGGGGCGACCTGCAGGACGAACTCAAGGACGCCAAGGAAGCCCGCGACGAACAACAGCGGGAGGTCACGGACGTCGAAGAAGACCTCGGCGAACTGCGCGAGGACCGGGACCGCCTCGAATGGGAGGTCGAGGAACTCGAAAGCGAGGTCGGCGACTACGATCCCGAGGACGTGCCCGACCACGACGAGGTCGAACGCGAGATCGACCGGCTGGAAACCGAGATGGAGAAGCTCGAACCGGTCAACATGCTCGCCATCGAGGAGTACGACAACGTGGCCGAGGACCTCGACGACCTCGAAGACAAGAAGGCCACGCTGGTCGAGGAGGCGGAGGGTATCCGCGACCGCATCGACTCCTACGAACAGAAGAAGAAGGCGACGTTCATGGACTCCTTCGAGGCCATCAACGAGCAGTTCGAGGACATCTTCGAGCGACTCTCGAACGGGACTGGGACGCTTCACCTCGAAGACGAAGCGGACCCCTTCGAGGGTGGGCTGACGATGAAGGCCCAGCCGAAGGACAAACCCATCCAGCGGCTGGCGGCGATGTCCGGCGGGGAGAAGTCACTGACGGCGCTGGCCTTCATCTTCGCCATCCAGCGGCACAACCCCGCGCCCTTCTACGCGCTGGACGAGGTCGACGCGTTCCTGGACGCCGCGAACGCCGAGATGGTCGGCGAGATGGTCGACGAACTCGCGGGCGAAGCCCAGTTCGTCGTCGTCTCCCACCGCTCGGCGATGCTCGAACGCTCCGAGCGTGCCATCGGTGTGACCATGCAAGAGGACAACGTCTCGGCCGTTACCGGGATCGACCTGAGTTCGGCCGATCCTGATGAGGAGGTGCCCGCCGATGACTAGCGGGGACGAGCGGGGCGCGGACGAACGTAGTGAGTCCGCGGACAGTCGAGCGGCGAAGCCGCGAGACAGCGAGTCCCCGGAACAATCGAGCGGGGAACGAAGTGACCCGCGAGATAGCGAGGAACGCGAGGACGACCGAAGGGAGTCCTCGGATACGGGAACGGCGAGCGAAGTGAGCCGTGACCGAAGCGACCCGCGAGATGACGATGATATTCCGCTGGACATCTCCGGCCACGAGGACAGGGAGAAACCAGCGGGTGCCAAATCGATGCTCGGGGCCGACGGGAGTGACGAATCGGGCGAGGACGTCGACGAGTCCGAAAGTGCCGACGAGGACGTCCAGGAAGTCGAGTACCGCGACCACTACGGCCCGGAGCTCCCGGGCGAGGGCGACGACGACGAGGTCCAGCCCGTCGAGGTGCTGGTCCAGTTGGCCAAGGACGGCGAGATCGAGCCGTGGGACATCGACATCGTGACGGTGACCGACAAGTTCCTCGACCGGCTGGACGAGGCGGATCTGCGGACCTCCGGGCGGGCGCTGTTCTACGCGAGCGTCCTGCTGCGGATGAAAAGCGACGCGATGCTGTCGGACGACGAGGAGGATGAGCCCGAACCCGAGCCGTGGGAGGCCGCGGCGATGGGCGAGGAGACGCCGATCGACCCCGAGGCCGATCCGTTCGCAACGCTGGAACAGGAGATGGACCGGCGCCTCGAACGGAAGCGTGCACGGGGAATGCCCCAGACGCTGGACGAACTCGTCCGCGATCTGCGGGACGCCGAGCGGGATAGCTGGTGGAAGGAGTCCCGCGAGTACGACACCAGCGAGTCGCCGGGGAACTACCAGCGCGGGACCCAGGAACTGGATTACCGGAGCGGCGACGACTTCCGGATGGACGACGAACCGACCGAGGCCGACGTGACCGAGACGGCCCACGGCGAGGACATCGACGCCGTCATCGACGACGTGTACGGGGCCGTGCTCGAACGGTGGGACACCGGCCGCGACGAGGTGCTGTTCTCCGAAATCGTCGATGCCGGCGGCTCCCGCGTCGAGACGTTCCTCGGCCTGCTCTTTCTCTCCCACCGCGGCCAGGTCCATCTCCAGCAGGACGACCTGTTCGGGGACCTCTGGGTGCAGGACCCCAACGCCGCCACGGGCTCGGAAGAAGTCGCCGCGGACTGAGTCGGCCGTCCGATTCTGCTTCGTTCCGCCGTCTGCTGAACGTCCAGTCCCGACTCCGCCGAAAGAGCTATGCTATTCCGGGTTGTATGTTAACAACACGCATGACCCCAACCAAACTTCAGGAGCGCATGGACGAGCTGGACGGGCGGGTCGACCCCGAGCAGCTGGTCGACGCGCTGTGGTACGTCCGTGACGACGGCCGTCGCTGAACAGCAATTTTTGTCCAGTCTCGTGCGCGTCGGTAGCCGTTGCTGGAGAGTCTCGACTCCGCATGGTGGGAACGTTTAACAGCGGGTCGGCCGATGGCGACCGTATGCACGAGACCCGCCAGGTCTTCCTCGTGGACGCGTTCACCGACGAGCCGCTGACGGGGAACCCGGCCGGCGTCGTTCCCGACGCCGACGACTTAGAGAGCGAGCAAATGCAGGCCATCGCCTCGGAACTGGGCGCGAGCGAGACCGTCTTCCTGCGCTCTTCGACCGAAGCCGACCGCCAGCTCCGGTATTTCACGCCCACGAACGAGGTCGACCTCTGTGGGCACGCGACCGTCGCCAGCCACGCGTGGCTGGCAGCCCGGGATCACATCGAGACCGGCGAACACACCTTCGAGACGAACACCGGCGTCCTCACCGCCGAGATCGCGGACGACGGGACCGTCTGGATGACACAGAACCAGCCGGAGATCCGGCCGGTCGACGTCGAGTACGACGCGGTCGCGGACGCGCTCGGGATCGACGTGGCGGCCCTGAAAGACGTGGGTGCGGACCTCCCACTGGCCGTGAGTTCGACGGGACTGCCCTTCCTGATGGTCCCCGTCAATTTCCTCGAACACGTCTCGGACATGGCCCCAAAGATGGGCGCGATCGAGGAGTTGAGCCGCGAGGTCGAGGCGGCGGGGATCTACGCCTTCACGTTCGACGCGCTCGACGCCGACTCGACGCTCCACGGCCGGATGTTCGCCCCGAAGGAAGGCGTCCCCGAAGACCCGGTGACGGGGACGGCGAGCGGGGCCGCGGGCGCGTACGTCCGGGAGTACGACGCTTTCGACGACCTGCCCGAGGAGATGGTCTTCGAACAGGGGCACTTCGTCGACCGACCCGGCCGGGTCCGCGTGCGCGTCGGCGCCGAGATCGAAGTCGGCGGCCGTGCGGTGACGGCACTGGACGGCAGCCTGGTGGTCCCCGAGAGCGACGAGGACGACATCATCGAGGCGTGACGCCGGGTGACGAAACGCACTTGTGTCGTTTGAGCTAACCGAACGGTATGGCAACGAGGCGGGGGTTCCTGTCCCTATCGGCGGTTGCGCTCGCGGGCGTGGCGGGCTGTACTTCGAAAGTGACGAAACCGACTGAGGTGGGAGTCGAGAACCCGCACGCGGCCTACGAGGTTGACGATCTCTCGTCGTGGACGGCCGGAAGCGGATTCGAGCGCGGGGCGACGCTCATCGTCGACGGCACGCTGACGGTCACGTCCGAAACGCCCCGGACCCCGCCGAAGATCGAGGGGGAGTTCACGGACTCGGAGGGGCAGACTGAAACCGTCGTTGCGGACTACGAAGAGGGGCCGCGGTGGACGGCCTACGAGGAGCACCGGACACGGGAGTTCGAGTCCGGGGGAACTGTCAGCTTCCGACTGTTCTACGAACCGGACGAGCGGACGAGCGTCCGCGAAGCGACCGTGTACGTCCGAGCCGAGCCATCGGGATCGGAGAACGGTTCTCGGGAGTAAGACGACCATAACAATCCGAGGACGGGCAGTGGGGACCTGGTATGGGCGAACTGACCCACAATCGCCGAGCAGTCACCCGGTCTGGGCCACGGCGGAGCGAGGAACAGGAGACGGTTGCCGCGGTTCGGAACCCTTTTTATCAGGGTTCTGCACCCTACAGGTGAGGACATGGCTGTACTCTGGCTGGACGAAATCGGGGCGGACGACCTCGAATCTGTCGGCGGGAAGGCGGCCTCGTTAGGGGAACTCACGGCCGCTGGCCTGCCGGTTCCCCCGGGGTTCGTCGTCACGGCGGGAACCTACCGACGGTTCATCGAGGAGACGGGTATCGACGAGGAACTGTTCGCGGCCGTCGACGTCGACGCCGAGGACTCGAAGGCGCTCGCCGAGGCCGAGTCGCGCGCCAAGGAACTCATCCTCGAAACCGAGATGCCCGAGGACCTCAAAGAGGAGATCCTGGCATCCTACGACGAGGTGGGTGACGGCGACTCGTTCGTCGCCGTCCGGTCGTCGGCGACCGCCGAGGACCTGCCCGACGCCTCCTTTGCGGGCCAGCAGGAGACGTTCCTGAACGTCACCGGCGAGGACCTGCTCGACCGCGTCAAACGCTGCTGGGCCTCGCTGTTTACCCAGCGTGCCACGTACTACCGACAGGAGCAGGGCTTCGCTCACGACAAGGTCGACATCGCCGTGGTGGTCCAGCAGATGGTCGCCGCCGAGAAGTCGGGCGTGATGTTCACGTCCCACCCGTCGACCGGCGAACCGAAGGTCATCATCGAGGCCGCCTGGGGCCTGGGCGAGGGCGTCGTCTCCGGCTCTGTCACGCCGGACAACTACGTCATCGACCGCGAGAGCGGCGAGGTGACCGACATCGAGGTCGCCGACAAGAAGACGATGTACGACAAGGACCCGGAGACGGGTGAAACCGAGGAGCGGCCCGTACCCGACGAGAAACGCAACGAGCAGGTCATCTCCGAGGCGGAGATCGACCGGCTCTGCGAACTCGGCGAGCGGGTCGAGGACCACTACGACACGCCCCAGGACGTCGAGTGGGCCATCTTCGAGGGCGAGGTCTACATGCTCCAGTCCCGCCCCATCACGACCATCGCCGAGGGCGACGGCGAGGCCGCGACCGCCGACGGCAGCGGGACCGCACAGGCCACCTCGTCCGACGAGGACGGGGACGTGCTGCTCTCGGGCCTGGGCGCGAGCCCCGGCATCGCATCCGGTGCCGTTCGTATCGTCGACAAACTCGATCAGCTGGACAAGGTCGAGGAGGGCGACATCATCGTCACCGAGATGACGACGCCGGACATGGTGCCGGCGATGAAACGCGCCGCCGGCATCGTCACGAGCGAAGGGGGCATGACCTCCCACGCCGCCATCGTCGCGCGCGAACTCGGCGCGCCCGCCGTCGTCGGGACCGGCGGGGCGACCGAGGCGCTCGAAGACGACCAGGTCGTCACCATCGACGGCGACAAGGGGACGATCCGCGAGGGCGTCGAGACCAAAGAGGAGACCGAACCCATCGAGGAGGCCCGTCCGACCACGCCCGTCAAACCGATGACAGCGACGGAGGTCAAGGTCAACGTCTCCATCCCCGAGGCCGCCGAGCGCGCGGCCGCGACGGGTGCCGACGGGGTCGGCCTGCTCCGCATCGAGCACATGATCCTCTCGACGAACAAGACGCCAGAGCGCTACATCGAGGACCACGGCGAGCGGGCCTACGTCCAGGAGATCATCGACGGCGTGCGCGGCGTCGCCGACGAGTTCTACCCGCGCCCGGTTCGGGTGCGGACGCTGGACGCGCCGACCGACGAGTTCCGCCAGCTCCAGGGCGGCGAGAACGAACCCGAGGAGCACAACCCGATGCTGGGCTACCGCGGGATCCGGCGCAGTCTCGCCACGCCTGACGTGTTCAAACACGAACTGGAGGCGTTCCGCCAGCTGTGGGAGATGGGCTACGACAACGTCGAACTCATGCTCCCGCTGGTCAACGACGCCGAGGACGTGCTGCGTGCGAAGAACCTGATGAAAGAGGTGGGCATCGATCCCGAGAAGCGCCGCTGGGGCGTGATGATCGAGACGCCCGCCGCCGCGCTGGGCGTCGAGGAGATGGCCCGGACCGGCATCGACTTCGCCTCCTTCGGGACGAACGACCTGACCCAGTACACCCTCGCTGTGGACCGCAACAACGGCAACGTCGCCGACCGGTTCGACGAACTCCATCCGAGCGTGCTCGAACTCATCAGCCAGACGATCCAGACCTGCCGCGAGCACGACGTGGACACCTCGATCTGTGGCCAGGCCGGCTCGAAGCCGCGGATGGTCAACCACCTCGTCAACGAGGGGGCGACCTCCATCTCGGCCAACATCGACGCCGTCCGCGACGTCCAACACGAGGTCAAGCGCATCGAGCAGAAGCTGATCCTCGATTCGGTGCGCTAGGCGCCCGCGGCCAGCCAGCCGTCAGGACTCGTCGCCGAATTTTCCGAACAACTCGAACTTGTCCCGTCGATAGAGATCGATCTCGCTCGCCATCGACGGCCCCTGCTCGGCGGCGAAGACGACGGCTTCTGCGATTTCCTCCGGTTCAGTGACCTCGCCCTCGTCGAAGCGTTCGGCGAAGGTCTCGCCGTAGACGGCACCGAACTCCGTGCGGACTTCCGAGGGGTTGATGACCGTGACGGCGACGTCGTCGCTCCCGACCTCCGCGGAGACGCTCTTGGCGAACCCGCGGGTCCACCACTTGCTGGCGGCGTAGATCGGGTTGAACGGTCGGGGGTACTGGCCGGCGAAACTCCCGATGAAGACGAGCGTGCCCGCCGACTCGCGGAGGTGTGGCAGTGCCGCGCGGGTGGTGAAGAACATCCCGTCGACGTTGGTCTCCATCATCGTGCGGTACTGCTCGGTCGACATCTCTTCGACCGACGTGCCGCGAGCCAGGCCGGCGTTGTTCAGGAGGAGATCGAGGCCCCCGAGTTCGTCGACGGTGGCCTCGATTGCCCCCTCGACGGCCGCCTCGTCGCGGACGTCGGTCGGGGCAACGAGCGCGGTCACGTCGTACTCCGTGCGGATGGATTCTGCGATCGCTTCGAGTTCGTCCTCGCTGCGCGCCGCGAGTGCAACGTCAGCGCCCTCGCGAGCCAGCGCGTGTGCGGATGCACGACCGATGCCAGCGCTCGCACCCGTCACGAACGCCGTTGTTCCGTCCAGTGAGTCCGTCATCACCAGTGCTACGGGGGCGCGTCGAATAAACGACGGTGGCCGCCGCGTCCCGAGGCGAACACAATCGATAAGCCGCTGTGGCACATCCCGACTGACACATGCAGCGGGTCGAACCGCAGGATTTCAGTCGGGTTCTTTCTTCGATGTGCACCAGGCCACATCCCCGGGCCCGCGAGGCCGCCGAACGGTTCCTCGCGACCAATCCCGGTGACCCCGGCACGTACGAGGCCGTCTCCGAACTGGAGACGGAGGCGGTCGAACTGCTCGGGACCGTCACCGGACTGCCCAACCCCGAGGGGTACGTCGCCAGCGGCGGGACCGAGGCCAACATCCAGGCGGTCCGCATCGCGCGCAACCGGGCCGACACGGAGCGCCCGAACATGGTCGCGCCCGAGAGCGCCCACTTCAGTTTCAACAAGGCGGCAGACCTGCTGGGCGTCGAGTTGCGGACGGCGCCGACCGACGAGGACCACCGCGCCGACATGGAGGCGATGACCGAACTCGTCGACGAGGACACCGTCGTCGTCATCGGCGTCGCCGGCTCGACGGAGTACGGACGGGTCGACCCGATCCCCGCCATCGCCGACCTCGCCGATGACGCGGACGCGCTCTGTCACGTCGACGCCGCCTGGGGCGGGTTCGTCCTGCCCTTTACGGACCACCGGTGGCACTTCGGGCACGCCGACGTCGACACCATCACCATCGACCCGCACAAGATGGGACAGGCCGCGGTCCCGGCCGGCGGACTCGTGACACACTCGGCGGAGTTGCTGGACGAACTCGCCGTCGACACGCCGTATCTCGAATCGAAATCGCAGGCGACGCTGACCGGGACCCGGAGCGGCGCGGGCGTCGCCAGCGCCGTCGCGGCGATGGAGGAACTCTGGCCGGTCGGCTATCGCGAACAGTACCACGAATCGATGGACAACGCCGAGTGGCTGGCCGAGCAACTGGCCGCCCGCGGCCACGACGTCGTCGAACCCGAACTCCCGATCGTCGCCGCGGACATGACGATGCCCGTCACGGAGGACCTCCGCCAGCGGGGCTGGCGCATCTCCAAAACCGGCGAGGGCGAGATGCGCGTCGTCTGTATGCCCCACGTCACGAAGTCGATGCTGCGCTCGTTCGTCGCCGACCTCGACTGGTTCTGACCCCGTCAACGTGTCGCTATAGAGACGAAATATTAACCCTTACACCACCGGCCTGCAAACGCCGTGGCGTGGCTTCAACGGTAGCCCTCGCACTGGATGGGGTCCTTCAGGGGATGATGCACACGCTCGAAGCGGCAGTCAGAACTGCGACCGGCCCCGCCGGACTGGGCATCATCGCCGCCTACTCGTTTCTCATCGCCGCCGTCCTGCCACTCCCCAGCGAGATCGTGCTCCTGCCGGTCGGCGAACTCCGGCTCGGACTGCCCTACGAGGCGAACCTCGCGCTGGTCATCCTCGTCAGTGGCGCCGCGAAAGCCATCGGCAGCCTCTTCGCGTTCCACCTCGGGCAGAAGGCCAAGCAGTCCGGACCAGTCATCCGCGCCCTCCGTCGCTCCCGGTTCGACGTGGTCGGCTGGTCCGAACGCAAAACGGTGCAGTTGGCACAGGAGTACGGCTACGTCGGGCTCGCCCTGGCGCTGTGTGTCCCCGGGTTCCCCGATACGATCTCGATCTACGCGTTCACCGTCCTCGAAGAGGACCACGTCCTGTTCGGGCTGGCAACGTTCGTCGGCAGCGTCGGTCGACTCCTCGTCACCCTGTTCCTGTTCGGCCTCGGAGCGGCGACGCTCGCCTGATATTCTCACGTGGGAAACAACCGAACTGTCACATCGAAAGTTATTCTTGAGTGACTGCGAGATACCGGATAGAGTGGGGGATGGTGTCACACGCAACACAGGCGGTGCGCGAGCAGTCGCGGGTACTGCTCCTCGCATCGCCGACCGAAATCGACGAGAGTGGGCTGTGTCTCGACACGCTGTCGACGGAGACGGCCCGGGACCAGCACGTACTGACGATCGCATACGACCGGCGAACGACCGAAATGGTCGAGGGGTGGCTCGATCACACCGACGAGTTACCGGCGTCGTTGGCTGTCATCTGTCCCGAGAGCCGAGCGACGGCCGACCGGGACTTGCCCGAGGGCGTTTACGAAACGCACGTCGCCCCGGGTGATCTGACCGGGGTCGGCATCGCCGTCTCGCGATATCTCGACCGCTGGGCCGAGGACGAGCGAGCCGTCACCGGGTGTGTGGACTCGCTGACGGCGATGCTACAGTACGCGGACACGGAACGGGTGTTCCGGTTCCTGCACACGCTCACCGGTCGGTTTCTTGCCGCCGGTGCGAGCGTCCACGTCCATCTGGACCCGGCGACACAGGACGACCGGACGATCGCGACGCTGTCGACGCTGTTCGATTCGGTCGTCCGCCGCGACGGCGACGAGTGGGTCGTCGACCAGTCCTGAGATCCGTGCGGCGGGCGACCGGGCGAAACCAGCGGGTTTTAGGTCCGCATGACGGTACGAAGAGACACATGAGCCACGAGGCATTTCCGACGGACAATCCCGCGGTGGTGACGGTGGGGTTGCCCTACGCCAACGGTGACCTCCACGTCGGCCACCTGCGGGGCTACGTCACCGGCGACACGGTCGCCCGCGCGCTCCGCCGCGTCGGCCAGCAGACCGCCTTCGTCTGCGGGTCCGACATGCACGGGACGCCCATCGCCGTCAACGCCGCCAAGGAGGGCGTTTCCCCCGAGGCGTTCGCCCTGGAGTACCACGAGGAGTACGCCGAGACGTTCCCGAAATTCAACGTCGAGTTCGACAACTACGGCCACACCCACGACGAGACCAACGTCGAAACCACCCAGGAGTTCGTCCGGTCGTGGATCGACGGGGACCACGTCGTCGAGAAGGAGATCCAGGTCGCCTACGACCCGGCGGACGACCAGTGGCTGCCCGACCGCCTCGTCGAGGGGACCTGCCCGTACTGCGGCGAGGACGCCCGCGGCGACGAGTGCGACGAGGGCTGTCAGCGCCACCTCGAACCCGGCGAAGTCGAAGACCCCGTCTCGACGCTGTCGGGCAACCCCGCCGAGTACCGCGAGCGCGAGCACAAGTTCCTGCGGCTCTCGGATTTCCAGGACTACCTCCAGGCGTTCATCGACCGCATGGATGGGACGGACAACGCGAAGAACCAGCCCCGCGAGTGGATCGAGGGCGAGTTGCAGGACCTCTGTATCACGCGCGATATGGACTGGGGGATCGATTATCCGGGTGAAGACGGCGAGGGAGAGGAAGACCTCGTCCTCTACGTCTGGGTCGACGCCCCCATCGAGTACGTCTCCTCGACCAAGCAGTACACCGACCGCGTCGGCGAGGACGCCTTTGACTGGGAAGAGGTCTGGACAGTCGACGACGAGGACGAACTGACGGGCGAGGACAACGGCGAGATCGTCCACGTCATCGGCCGGGACATCATCCAGCACCACGCCGTGTTCTGGCCCGCAATGTTACGCGGTGCCGGCTACAACGAACCCCGGGCCATCCTGGCGACGGGCTTCGTCGGCATCGACGGAAAGGCCCTCTCGACCTCCCGGAACCGGGCAGTGTGGGCCGACGAGTATCTCGACGAGGGGTTCCACCCGGACCTGTTCCGGTACTACATGATCAACGGCAGCGGCATGGAGACCGACGTAGACTTCTCGTGGGACCGCTTCGCCGAGCGGGTCAACGGCGAACTCGTCGGCAACCTCGGGAACTTCTGTTACCGCTCGCTGCTCTTTGCCGAACGCAACTACGACGGTACGCCGGACGCCGACGTGAGCGACGACGTTCGCGAGCGCATCGAGGACGCCATCGACGAGTTCGAGGCCGCGCTCAACGAGTACCGGGTCCGCGACGTGGGCGCGGTCCCCATCGAGTTGGCCGACTACGGTAACGAGTACATCCAGCGCAACGAGCCCTGGAAGCTCACCGACGACGACCCCGAGCGAGCGGCCCAGGTCATCCGCGACTGCGTCCAGATCGCGAAGGCCATCGCCGTGTTGATGCAGCCGGTCATGCCCGAGAAGGCCGACGCGCTGTGGGCCCAGCTCGGTGAGGACGGCTCCGTCGAAGACGCTCGACTCGACGAGGCGCTCGACGCGCCGCCCGCGACCTTCGACGAGCCCGAGGAACTGTTCGGCCAGATCGAGGACGAACGCATCGAGGAACTGAACGAGAAACTCGCCGAGCGCGTCGAGGAAGCGACGGAGGACGGCGAGGACGATGCGGAAGAGGCTAACGAGGATACCATGGACTTCGAACCGGAATCACTGACCGACGAGCGGATCAGCTTCGACGACTTCGGCGACCTCGACATGCGCGTCGGGGAAATCGAGACCGCAGAGCCCATCGAGGACTCGGACAAACTCGCGCGGCTGGAAGTCGACATCGGCGTCGAGACGCGACAGGTCGTCGCCGGCATCAAACAGCTCCACGACCTGGCGGAACTGCCGGGGACGCGGGTCGTGCTGCTGGCCAACATGGAGAAAGCCGAGCTGTTCGGCGTCGAATCCAACGGCATGGTCCTGGCCGCCGGCGACGAGGCCGACCTGCTGACGACCCACGGCGACGCGCCGCTGGGCTCGAAGATCCAGTAGCTCCAGCCGTGGGCTTTTGGTCGTGAGGACCGTACCGTGAGACATGACTGACGACGAGGACGGGTGGCGCTACTCGGTCGACGACTTCCCGGACGACGACACGGCGGAGTCGACACCCGAGACCAGTTCGACTGCCGACGAGTCCAGTGACGGGACCGATCCCGAGGCGGACGACGAGTCGAACGGCAACGTCGCCGGCCACATCGGCGGCGTGGACGACGAACTCGTACCCGGGACGCCGACGCTGGAGAACGCCGCTTTCGTGGCGCTGGGTGCGGTCGCGACGGTTCTCTTTTTCCTGGTAGTCGCGGGCGTTATCTGAGGGAGTTGGAGCGGCGTGACGGGGTCCAACCCCGAAGCTTAACCCCGGGGCACACCTAGCTGGGAGTATGGCAGAGTCCGTTCTCGGAGAGAGCCTCTCACTCCTGCTCGTGGTCGCGGGGGCGCTGTTAGTCATCGGCGAGGCCCTCGCGCCGGGTGCTCACTTCATCGTTCTCGGCGTCGCCCTGCTGGTCGCCGGACTCGCCGGCCTGTTCCTCCCGACGGGACTGGGGATCTTCGCCCCGCTGATACTGGCCGCGATCGTCCTCGTCGTCGGGGGCATCACCCTGTACGGCTACCGCCAGTTCGACTTCTACGGCGGGAAGGGGTCCGGCCAGACGAGCGACTCCGATTCGCTGCGCGGGAAGACCGGCCGCGTCACCGAGCGCGTCACCGAGACGGGCGGCGAGGTGAAACTCGACGGCGGCGGGTTCAACCCCCACTACCGGGCGCGCTGTGTCGACGGCGAAATCGGCGAAGACACCGAAGTCATCGTCATCGACCCCGGCGGCGGCAACATCGTCACCGTCGAGGCCATCGACGACATCGAGGACGACATCGACCGCGAACTCGCCCGCGAGAGCACGCAAACGACCGACACCGAATCGGCGAGCGAACGCGATCCCGACGCCGCCTGATCCGACGCCCGTTTTCCCGAGACGAGTCGCGTGATACCCGTCCAGTCGCCACTATCCTCGTTCGTTTTCTCGATTGCAGCAGAACAGACCATTTTTTGCTACAAACGGACACAATCACGCAGTTGCTAAAGACGCACGTATGCTAACAGTGGGTATTAATTCCCTTATACCCAACTTTTATTACCCACTCTGCCCATACGTGTAGATGTAATGTCCAACCGACTACGGTCGTACAGTGATCGAGGTACTTTCCACGACGCTCGTCCAGCAATGGACGGCTCGGCCGGAAAGCAAGTACTGAAACGAGCGGGGCCGACGCCCGCACCGACGGGGTGGTAGTACGGGACGAGCATCCGGCTCTTGGCTCCGGGTCAGCGAACGCTGACATGACGTGGCTGTTCACCACTGGTGTCGATTAGCGGTTTCGTTGCCTGCAACCATGGCGGGTCGGCTGGTGTGTCCGACTCGCCGACTCTCCTTGCCCTCGTCCCCAACCACTTGGCGAGGAGGGGATTCCTACCGAACCCTTTTCTGTCGGTCGCACTAAACTCGAAACAATGCTCCCCGTGACACCACTGCAGACGGGCGGTCCGATCGGGTTGGTCGTCATCATCCTGCTCCTGATCGCGATCGTTACCGTATACAAGATGGTCGAGATCGTCGACGCGACCGAGAAGCGAGCGTTGACGGTCTTCGGCGAGTACCGCAAACTGCTCGAACCGGGCATCAGTTTCGTGCCGCCGTTCGTCTCCCGCACCCACACCTTCGACATGCGGACCCAGACGCTCGACGTCCCGCGCCAGGAAGCGATCACGCGGGACAACTCCCCCGTCACCGCCGACGCCGTCGTCTATATCAAGGTGATGGACGCCAAGAAGGCCTTTCTCGAAGTCGACGACTACAAGCGCGCCGTCTCGAACCTCGCCCAGACCACCCTCCGTGCCGTCCTGGGCGACATGGAACTGGACGACACGCTCAACAAACGCCAGGAAATCAACGCGCGCATCCGCAAGGAACTCGACGAACCCACCGACGAGTGGGGCGTCCGCGTCGAAAGCGTCGAAGTTCGCGAGGTCAACCCCTCCCAGGACGTCCAGCAGGCCATGGAGCAACAGACCTCCGCCGAGCGCCGCCGCCGTGCGATGATCCTCGAAGCGCAGGGTGAACGCCGCTCCGCCGTCGAGACCGCCGAAGGTGACAAGCAGTCCAACATCATCCGCGCGCAGGGTGAAAAGCAGAGCCAGATCCTCGAAGCGCAGGGTGACGCCATCTCGACGGTCCTCCGGGCGAAATCCGCCGAATCGATGGGCGAACGCGCCGTCATCGAGAAGGGGATGGAGACGCTCTCGGAGATCGGTCAGGGCGAGTCGACGACGTTCGTCCTCCCCCAGGAGCTGTCCTCGCTGGTGGGTCGGTACGGCAAACACCTCACCGGCAGCGACGTCAAATCCGACGGCGAGAGCCTCGACAGCCTCGACTTCGACTCCGAGACCCGCGAGATGCTCGGCCTCGACGACATCGAGGAGATCCTCGGCCAGATCGACCAGGAGGCCGAGGTCGACGTCGAAGCCATGGAGGAGGAGGCGCAGGCGATCAAGGCCGGCGAGGACCCGGCGGACATCAAAGACCCCGACGAGGTCATCGAGGAGATGGACGCGGACATGGAGTCGCCGGACGACGCCGGATCGGGCGACGCGAGCGGTAACACCGGTGGTTCGGACGGGCAGTCGAGCGGCAAGTAACGGGTAGCGATCCGTAGCCGAAGCGGTTTTACCGTTCTCTACGTTACAGGTAGCTATGGTAGAGGAGGGGGTGGACGAGTCCAAGCGGTCGACGCTCCGTCGCTTCGCCGCCATCGGTGCCGCGGGGCCGCTCTCGACGTTCCGGTCGAGCGACGACGCCGAAGCGGAGAGCGACACCCGCGACGCGCTGGCGGGCTACATCGCCGCGACGCCCGGCGCACACTTCTCGAAGATTCGTGACGACCTGCAACTGGGCACCGGCGAGACCCAGCATCACCTGCGACGGCTCCGTCGCGAGGACGCCATCGAGACGCGAAAGGACGGCGACTACAGCCGGTTTTTCCCGGCTGGCCGGTTCTCGGCGTTCGAACAGGTGGCGCTCGGATACCTG
This sequence comes from Halorientalis salina, assembly GCF_005049285.1. Lineage (GTDB taxonomy): Archaea > Halobacteriota > Halobacteria > Halobacteriales > Haloarculaceae > Halorientalis > Halorientalis salina. The sequence continues at coordinate 115,774 of NZ_SOSC01000009.1, forward strand.
CGACGCGAGACGCCCCGCGGGATGCTCATCACGCTCCTCCGGACCCCCGACGTGACGGGGGCCGAACTCGCCGACGAAGTCGGCGTCTCCGCACCCACGATCAGCAACTACGCCGGCGAGTTGGCGGACGCGGGCCTGCTGACCAAAGAGGACGGCTACACCGTCGAGAACCCCGAAGTTGTCCTGCTCTTGCTGGTTCGGTACGCCGACTCTTTCGACGCCGACACCACCGAACTGGCCGCCGACGCCGCCGATTTACTCCAGTACGAGCCCCGATAGAGTCGGAGAGAACCAGTTCGCAGCCGGCTGTCCAGACCGGTCGGAACAGTGAAGAAAACGCCCTGGGCGACACCTGTCAGTGGTAAACAGTTCTATCCGACCCCACAGTCGGCGAGAAGAGAGCGCCGTTACGCCGTGACTTTCCAGGTCGTCGACGAGGAGTAGCCCCACTTTTCCACGTCGATGTCGAACTCGCCGTTCCGGATGGCGGGCATGTTGGTGCCGACCTCCTTGGCGGACATGTCGAGTTCGCTGCCGATGAGGCGCGACTTGAAGTAGGTCTGCTGGTCGGCGTTGGTTCGCAGGTATTCCAGGATGCGCTGTTGTTTCTCGGTGAGCGTCGTCTCCGATCGCGCGCCGGTCGTCTGTGCTGTCGTGCTCATACCTCACTGTATCGGGACCGACCCCTTAGCGGGTTTGGTACGGTGAGTTAATCAACTGCCATCGGGCGGTTTTCGGGAAAACAGTCACTGCAGAGGGGGTGCCGACGACGCTGCCGGACGACCGTTGGTACGTGCAGGTAACGGACTAGACGTCCTCGTCGATGATCTCACCGACCGCGAAGTTGGACTTGACCTCGGTGATCTCGACTTTGACGCGCTCGCCGATCTCGGCGTCGGGGACGATGATGACGTACCCGCGCTCGACGCGAGCGATGCCGTCGCCCTGCTTGCCGATGTCCTCGATTTCGACGTAGCGGATCTCGCCGGCCTCGACCGGGGGCTGTGGCTCGCCGGACGGCTCTTCGGGTTCGGCCGCGTCGGTGGTTTCCTCGCGTTCGCTGGCGATGAGTGCGACCCGATAGGTCTCGCCAGGTTCGATGGATCCCGTGTCTACCTCCCGCTGTGGTACCTCGATGGTGTAGGTGTCGTCGGCGTCGTCGACCTCAGCACTGAACAGACACAGGAGTTTCTCAGAGATTTCCAAGGGTTAGACCTCCATTCGGCGTCATGGAACCCCTCTATTAAAGAACTTGCCCGTCACTCGCCTGCTCGAACCCGGAACTGGGCCGGCGAGTACCGATATCGACTCACTCGACCGGCGTGCCGTCGGGTCGCTTCTGCCCCTCCGAATCGTGGACGACGACCTCGCCGGGCCCCGGATCGACCGGCTCGTAGTTGTCCCGCACGGCGATGGCCTCTTCGAGTTCGCGGATCGCCCGTTCCTTGAGCGCCGCCGCCAGCTCCTCGGCGTCGGACCGGTCGATGTCCCGACCCAGTCCCTCGCACTCGTGGGCGCGAACCATATCTTCGCCGTCGACGGCCTCGCCCATCGGCTGGCTGGTCCCGTCGAGGGCGACGGAGAAGGGGTACGTCCGGCAGATGAGCGGCCGGTCGCCGTGGACCGTACAGGCTCCGGTTCCAGCCTCGTCCTCGGCGTAGAAGGTGCAGTCACCGCAGTCGTCGGTCTGGAGCGCCCACTCGAAGGTCTCCCCCTCCGGGCCGTCCTCGCCCTCGGCCAGCCCGTACGGCATCGGGCGGGCGACGTCCCTGAAATCGTATTCCTCGTCTCCCTCCCCAGCCCCCTGCAGCCGACGGATCTCGTCGGGGAAGACCGTCGCCGTGTGTTCCTCCGTCTCGCCGTCCCCGTCGTCGCCACACTCGACGGCTTTACAGCAGGCCCCACAGCGCGTACACTCGAAGCCGATGGCCTCGATGGCGTCGGCGATATCGCTCGCGTCGAGGTCGCGCGCCTCGTCGAGTTCGGCTTCGAGACTCTCCATACCACGGCTTGTCGACCGCGATGGAAAAGCGTCGCGTCTAGCCGTCGCCGGTCGGCCCGATCGGCGTGGCCGTCATCGCCGGGCCCTCGGCGCGGACGAGTCCGTCGCTGGCAGTTCCGCCGACATCGACGCCCGAACGACGGAGATCGCCCACGGCGAAGCGTGTCAATTTGACTCACAGTCAGTGATCCGTGTCGAGCGAAACAACCTGTCGCGCACGAATCGCGGCGGTAAACGCGCTACCCGTGGACCGATCGTTGTTCAAGCTTTATTACCTGTCAAGTTGACGTGTCACCCATGAGTTCGGAAGATGGTGCGCCAGGGCAGGGTACCGGACAGCAGACGGGACAGGGACAACCAGGGCAGGCCGGACAGCCGGGACAGCCCGGGCAACCGGGACAGGCCGGACAGCCCGGACAACCGGGCCAGCCACAGGGTCAACCCGGCGGACAGGCACCCGTCGGTGGGTCCAGTCCGACCGACATCCTGAGCCAGCCGGTGGGTCAGGACGTCATCAAGTACACCGTCGTCCTCTTCGGCGTCGTCTCGGCCGCGCTCGGACTCGCCGGGATGCTCACGAGCGAGTTGCTGAGCAGTAACCTCTTCGCGAGCGGCGCAGCCAGCACGTCCTACAGCGTGATGCTGTTCGCCGGCGGCCCGCTGTTCGCCGCCGTCCTCAGCCTGCAGGGCACCTTCGACGTCGGCCAGACCGTCAAGGAGTCGTACGTGCTGGGCTTCGTCAGTGGCGCTGCCGGCCACATCGTTCTCGCGCTCATCGGCGGCGTCTTCGTCGCGATCACGTCGACCAGTTTCCAGTTCGGCGACGCGCTCGTCGCCGGCATCCTGATGGCGATCGGGACGGGACTCGTCTCCGTGGCCGTCACGTGGGCCAACGACTGGAGCAACACCGCGTGACTACTCCCACGAGTGAACTCGTGGGCTTCCTTCACTGAAGGAGAGGCCCACGTCTTCTGGGGAGTTCGCAGATTCTGTCTCATCGTCGGGTCCTTTGAGTCTGATCTGCGTTTTGGGCTGAGCCACAACAGCCCCCGCCGCCGATAGCGGACTCTGAATGGTCTTACCGACGGCTCGTTGACCGATATTTGAAGCGCCGTTCTTGTCTGCGTTATCGTCCAGACCGCAGCTGTGGCACTTGATGCGTCCCTGAACCTCGCGGTTCGTGTTCTGGGAGCCACACCGCCAGCACGTCACAGACGTGTCGTATTCCTCGACAGGGAGACACTCTCGTCCGTCAAGATGGGCTTTGTACGTGAGGAAATTTGCCATCTTCGCAAACGGCATTTTGTGGGTCTTGTCGTTCACGTACCGCCGCTTGTCATTGTCGAAACGAATGCCCGTCATGTCTCCGAAAACGATCACAGCGTTGCGCTTTCTGGCACGAGCAACGATTTCGTTTGCTGTCTTGTGGAGCGCGTCTTCAACGGTTCGAGATTCTTTGTCTCCAAGGCGTTGGATGACCTGAGCGCCCTGTCTGACTTTTGCTTTCCCGATGGACTTGCGGAGTTGCTTGTAGTGTTCTCGAACGTCCCGGACACGCTTACCGTGGAACGCAGTATCGCGGTCGGACAAGAAGGTACTGACAGCGATCCACTTTGCACCCATATCAACGGCAAGTACGTCGTCGTATTCCTCGCTCACGGCCACAGACCGTGTACAGACGAGGTGGACGTACCAGTTACCGTCTTCATGGACAAGCTCGGAATCACTGATATACTCGTCTTTCATCAATGATTCGTGTTTGTCGGGGACAATTGCTGGACACCAGATACTGTTCCCCTGCCCTCGGTTGGGGTCATAGACGGGAACTTTGAACCACCACTCCGACAGAAACGTCTCTTCATCGTGTTCGATGGTGATGCAGTCATTACGGAGAACGACTGGTTGAGTGGTGTCCGATCGTGGATTCTTGTTCGAGCGAACTTTGTCTGCCTGTTGGCTTGTGGCAGAATAGAGGTCTATATCAGCATCACCGTCCTGAACAGCAGTTTGAAACTCACTATATTCGCGTGAGAGGAGGAACTCTTTGCGTTGAGTGAGTGAATGGAGTCGGATGCAAACGGTGGTCGTAACCTCTCGATACATCAGTTCGCTGTATGCTGTTTATCGGCCTGAACTGGCTTTAAAGTGTGCTTCCAACAACCATTTGTCAGCTACCGACAGTGGTTTGATTATCGGAGCGTCGGATTCATCCCACGACTGAAGATCGTGGGCTTTCTCCTTGAATCTCTGTAACTCGGCTCCGATTTTTCTGCCAATACAACCGACCAGCGACGGCGCAGTCGTCGCCTCGCCGCGTCGGGGAGTCACCGGAAACTCGCCAGGACCGCGTCCGTCCGGTCGGCGAGTCGGTCCCGAAGGTCCGAGCGGTCCCAGCCCAGCGGCGAGACGACGCTCTCGGCCGCCCGGACGAGCAGATCCGCGTAGAACGATTCGTCGTACTCGCCGGGGTCCTCGCTGGCCAGTCGCACCCGTTCGCGTGAGCCCCGGCCGTCGTCGACGACGACGTACCTGACCGCCTGTCCGGGTCGCCGTTCGAGGCCGCGGTCGCTCGCCCGCTCCAACGCGGCGACCGTCCGGGTTCGCTGGTCGTAGGCGTCGGCGGCCTTCGAGGTGTGCGTTTCGATCGCCAGATCGGCGGGGTCGACCGCACCCGATCGCAGGCGGTCGAGGTGGTGAGCCAGACGGGCACAGATGGCCGCCGGATCGTGTGACTCGTCGAAGACGCGGATCAGGTCGCGCTGGGCGTCGGCGACGAACGGCGGCGTGCTGTCCTGGCGGCACTCGATGCCCCGATACTTGTACCCCTCGTCGTCCGCGACCGCCCCGAAGTACTTCGTCAGCGCGCCGCCCGCGCCGTCGCGTCGGGGGACGAACGCCAGCCAGTCGTAGGTGGCCTCGTACTCCAGGGGGATCTCGGCGGCGGCCGACACCTCGGCGGCCAGGTCCTCGAGGGGTCGCCGCTCGTCGTCGGGCACGTCCGGCGCGGCCGTCACCCAGAGGCTGTCGACGATGCCGTGGACGACCCGCCAGCCGCCCCGCTCGAAGGTCTCCTTGGCGTCCAGCAGGATCTCGCGGGCGACGGCGTTGATGGCCTCGTGGCACTCGATGCGCCCGAACTTCGCGTTGGAAAAGCCCTGGTAGCCGAAACAGGCGACGAGGATCCACTTCAGCGCCTCCACTTTCCTGTCCAGGGCGTCCCGCCGGTCGGGGTCGGTCACGGCCGCCCGCTGGTCTTTCATCTCGGCCCGGGCCGAGACGAGCGGCCCGAGCACGTCCGGGAGGTAGCCGGGTTCGTCGCAGACGCTGTAACCCAGTCCCGGCACGTCCGCGCGGTCGTGGCAGTCACACCGGACGGTTTCGGGACTGATGTTGCGCGTGCAGATGATGTTGGGGTAGAGGCTGCCGAAGTCCAGTTCGTGGACGTCCTCGTGGACGCCGACGGCGGGCGAGAGGGTGTGGCCGCCCCGGTCGGCGTCGTGGAGCCGGGACGCGGACTTGAAGAACTCGTGGCGGTAGGAGTTCCACGGGACGAGGACGCCGCGGGCACGGGCCTCGCGGATCTGGATGGCCGTCAGGACGTTCCCGATGGAGGCCCAGGCCAGTTCCTGCAGCGGTTTCCACGACCGGGCGACCAGGTCGAGACAGCCATCCAGGCCGGCCTGCCGGTAGAAGAAGGTGTTCGAGCGGTCGACGACGGCGCGCCCGGGCACCGTGTAGCGGGCCGGCGAGTGGTGGACCTGCCCGTAGCTCTCGTAGGTCGACGCGCCGGCGAGGCGCTGCCACCCCGGGCGACGGCCCAACTGGAGGTCGACGCCGGTCTCGGTCGCGGTCTCGGCGAGCGTGGGGACGACCTCACCCGAGTTGCAGACGAGCACGTCCGGGTCCGCCCGCTCGATGGCCGTCGCGACCCGCGCCACGAGGTCGCCAGGGTCGCCCGTGTAGTCCTCGCCGTCGACCGAGAGGGAATCGAGCGACTCGTCCCCGAGCGCCGGTTCGGGCACGTCGATGGCGAGGGGACGGGGCTCTCTCGCGGGCTCCGGCGAACGGCCCTGATCCAGACAGTACCGGAACCCGCGGGTGAGGTCCACGTCGTAACAGCGGTACTCCCCGGGCTCGCCGCGGTCGCGGACGTGGGCGGCCACGGGCCGGAGTCGGTCGACGTCGTCGACGGCCACCCGCAGGACGTCCTCCGGATCGGACCGCCAGCCGCGTCGCCGCCGCTCCGTGCTCGTCGTGACGACGCTGGGCAGGCGCTCGACGGCCTCGCGACACGCCGCGACCGGGCCGCCCTCGCGCGTGACGAACAGTTCCGGCGAGTAGTCGGCGACTACTTCGGCGCGGGCCCCGTCGTCGGTCAACGTCCAGGCCAGCACGTCGCCGTCCCGGTAGTCGACGGTAAATGGCATCCTACTCCCTCCCGTCAGCTCCCTGCTGCTCCGGGATGGTCGTCTGGGACTCGGGGAGGTCACGGCCGTCGTCGATATCGATGCGGGCTTCGAGTTCGGCCACCCGGTCCTCCAGGTCGGCGATGTGGGCCTCCTGTTCGACCGCGACCGACAGCAACACCGCGACGACGGGCGAGTCGTAGTTGAGGTAGCCGCAGGCGTCGGCGTGGGCGCGCGCGTGCTCGAACAGCGCGTCGAAGTGGGGCTTGTCGCGCCGGCGCAGCGCCCGACGGTAGTCGCCGAACTCGCCGCGAAGCCGGTCCAGTCGGTCGCGGAACGTCGGATTAGTGCGCCCCATCGAACACCACCTCCGGACGCGTCTCGGTCGCGGTCTCGGGCGTTTCGACGCCGGCACAGCGGGCCGCGAGCACGCGCCGCCAGAACGCCAGCGTGGTCTGGACCGTCCCGTCGCCGCGCGGGTAGACCTGCGTCTCGAACTCGTCGGTCACGAACCGCGGCCCCAGGGCGGTCTGCCGGCACTCGACGGTCCGGTCGGCAGCGGTCGCGAGCGCGTCGGCGACCGCGTCAGTTCCGGTGCGAGTCAGCAACACCGGCACGTCGTACTCGCGGGCGATTCTGGCGACCGTCGCCAGACTCCGCAGGCACAGCCGCTCGCCCTCGCGCTGGCCAACGTCGTCACGGTAGGGGGCGTCCATCGCCGGCAGGACCAGCAGCGCCGTGTCCTCGTCGATCTGTTCGGGCAGGGACTGGACCAGCGCGAAGTGCTGGTGGGCGGTGAACCCACGAGCGACCCGGATGCGGTCCAGGACCCGGTCGCTCGGTGCGACGTCCAGCAGCGGGCCCGTCTGTGCGTGGCCGCGGCTATCCACCCAGACCGCCGGGCCGTCCGCGCCGATGACCTGGTCGACGACGAGCGCGGCCAGCGGCCCGGTCGCGCGGCCGTCGGTGTCCAGTAACTGTACGCCGGGCGAAAGCGTCGGGAGTTCGGGGAGTGCCGTTCCGTGCATCACGCCCCGGACTACGGCCACCGCTCGGATAACCGAATCCGGGTCGTTTCCGGAGTTTCCAGAGATCGCCGAGTGCGCTCATCCAGCCGGTAGCGAGCCGGAGACGCCTCAACTCTGATTTCCAGAAGTCGTCTCACGGGCGTCGGCGGTCGGGTCGACGACCCGGTACGTCCGGTCGGAGCTGGCCCCCTCGGCCTCGACGAGGTCGTACTGGACCATCTTCGAGAGGTAGTTCCGGACCGTGCGGTCGGTTTTGGGGTCGTCGACGGCGTCGCGGTAGGCCGTGTATAACGACGACGGGTCGATGGTTCCCGCCTCGGCGATGACGTCGTAGAGCGCCCGCTGGTGGGGCGTCAGCGTCTCGATGTTCTTCCGGTGGACCGCCGACCGGCCGGCGGGGACGGCCGCGTCGAGGATCGCGTCCGTGATACGGCCGGTTTCGGCCCGCTCGGCGTGGCGAGCGGCGCTCCGGAGGATGGAGATGGCGACCCGGGCGTCGCCCGCGGCCGCGTCCGCGACGGTCCGTAACTGGTCGGTCGTCACCGCGTCGGCGGCCAACCCCCGGCGCGCCCTGGCCCGGAGGATGGCGGTGAGTTCGTCCAGGCCGTAGCGGTCGAACTGGATGCGTTCGCTCCCCTGGAGACGGCTGGCCAGTCGGTCGTCCGCGCCCGCAAAGAGGTCTGCCTCCCGGTTGGCGATCAGGACCAGCGAGAACCCGTCGAGGGAATGTAAGTCGTAGAGCGCGTCGGGCGTCTCCAGCTGGTCGGCCTCGTCTAACACGACCACGCAGGGCGGCCCCTCGTACTCGCGCAGCCGTTCGAGCAGTTCGTCGTGGGGCGTCGACCGCCGGTGGATGTCGACGGTCTTCCCGAGCCCCTCCAGGACGCGGTAGAGCGTGCGGAACCGGGAGTAGTTCTGCCAGCAGTTGACGTACTGGGAGGCGACGTCGAGGTGTTGCTCGCGGAGTTGCTCGACGGTGTAGCGGGCCACGCAGGTCTTGCCCGCGCCCGAGGGACCGGTGATGATGGCCGGCCCGGCGGGTTCGCCGCGGGTCACCGGTTCGAGGACGCCCGAGAGGTGGTCGACTTCCCCGTCCCGATGCTCGAGTTCGCTGGGGACGAACCCCTCCCGGAGCACCCGAGCATCAACGATCATGCGGGCATCATGTGCGGCCAGCGATATAAGTCGTCACGTGTCGTTTCCGGCCTTTCCAGAACCGTTCACACGGGCTACTCCTCGAAGGGGCCGCGTGCGCCGTCGGGTTCGTCGCCGGGGCGGGCCACGAGGTTCTCCCGCCCCAGGCGGATCTTCCGGATCTGGTCGGCCTCGGCCATCGCCGAGAGGACGCGGCTCACCTTCGATTTCGACCAGTCGGTCCGGTCGACGATCTCGGACTGGGGGAGGCGACCGTCGTGTTCTTCGAGCAGTCGGTGAACCCGCCAGGCGTCGGGGTGGGCCAGCGAGTCGGCGGTCGACGCGTCGTCGTCGGGCGTCGGCCCACGCTCCGCTTGCGGTGTGGATTCGGCGGGCGCGCCGCGGCGACCCCACCAGAGAACGGTACAGACGCCCGCCAGGAACCCCGCGAGGAGCAAGCCGGCGAGCGCGACCGGGCCCGGAAGCGGAATCCAGGACGGGAGGAAGGGGGCGGCGATCGTGGTTCCCCCCGGGGTTCCGTCCCGGGGCTTTGGCTGGCCGTCGACAGACGGGTTCGCGCGCGTCGGGTCCGTCCCGTACCGGTTGACCTCCGGGCCGTCCGCGAACCCGTCACCGTCCGTGTCCGGATCGGTCGGGTCCGTCCCGTACTGGGCGACCTCCGGCCCGTCGTCGAGGCCATCCCCGTCCGTGTCCCGCCGAAGGGGGTCCGTCCCGTGGACGTTCACTTCGGGACCGTCGTCGAGGCCGTCGCCGTCCGTGTCGGGTTCGGTCGGGTTCGTCCGGAACTCGGTCACCTCGGCGTGGTCACCGAGGCCGTCACCGTCCGTGTCGGGTGCCGTCGGATCCGTGCCGTAGGTGGTCACTTCCGTCCCGTCGTCGAGGCCGTCGCCGTCCGTATCCGGTTCGGTCGGGTTCGTCCCGTACCGGTTGACCTCGACGCCGTCGGCGAGCCCGTCGTCGTCGGTGTCGGTCGCGTTCGGGTCGGTCCCGTACGTGTGGTACTCCTGGCCGTCGGTGAGCCCGTCCTGATCCGTGTCCGCGACGAACGGGACCGTCCCGAGTTCCCACTCGGCCCGGTTGTCCAGCCCGTCGTCGTCCCGGTCGCCGTCGGCCACGAACAGGAAGACGGGCTGGCTCGCCCGGGACAGGACCGTCCCGTTGGCCGCGGTCGCGGTGGCGACGAGCGTCGCCCGGCCGGAGCGGTTCGCCGGCCACTCCGAGAGCGAGACGCTGACGGGCCGAGTCCCGCTCGATCCGAACACCGGCCGACAGGACAGACGGACGGAGTTCGCCGACGTGTTCGCCCGGAGACAGACCTCGCTGGCCGACTCGGCCCGGACGGGCAGTTCAACGGTCGCAGACTCCCAGGCCGCCACCAGCGTCCGGTTCCCGTCGGTGTCGATGATCCCGTCCCCATCGAGCGTGATGTTGTCCTCGGGCTCGTCGGCACTCGCAACGGTCGCGGGGATGACACTCACGAGCACGACGGCACCGAGGATCAGGGCGACGCGGGAAACGTACATCGTCCGTATGCTGTCGGGCCACGTCAGGAACCAAAGGCGTCCTTGCGGGGTAGATACCAGACGTAAGCGTAGCCAACTCGCCGTGAAACAGTTCGAAACAGTTGCAACCCCCATCGAGCGCTAGCAACGACTGAGCCGGTTTATCCCCGCGTTCGTGGTACGCCCGAGTGCATCATGCACGACAGGCTCTCCAGACGACGTGTCATCACAGGTCTCGCCGCTGCAAGCGTCGCCGCGGTCGCCGGCTGTGGCAGTCCGGGCGGCGAGAACGAAACGAGCCCGGAGGAGTCGCCGGCCGAGGGCGAATCGCCGACGGAATCGCCGATGGGTGGTGGCGAGGAGACACCGACGGAATCACCCATGGGTGGCGGCGAAGAGACGACAGAGTCGCCGATGGGTGGCGAGAACGAGACCGAGAGCCCCATGGCGAACGAAACCGAGAGTCCCATGGGGAACGAGACGGAGCCCGGCGAAACGACGACGGCGAACGAGACCGACGGCGGACTCCTCGAATAAGACACCGGACCAGTCGCACCGCCTTTTTTGCGTTCGCGTCTCCCGACTAGTTCAGGTTCTCGACGTTCGTCGTCACCGTCTCCATCATCTGGGCGTAGGCCATCGCGTCGTCGACCGCTCCCTGTAGCTCGAAGCTCCCGTCCATAAATGCCGTGACGGGGTTGAAATCCGGATCGTTAAGCATGCTGAACAGGATGTCAGTCTCACCCTCGAAGGCGAGCGTCGGGTCGTCGAGCAGTCCCGGGCCGCCGTCGACGGTCCCGGTGTCGGGCTCGGAGGTCATGTGGAAGGTGACCTCGGAGTCGGTGGCCGTCCAGGTGACGGAAAAGGCCTCGGTCACCTGCTCCTGGACCTCGGGAACGTTCTCCGAGATGAGTCCGAGACCGCCCCACAGCACGGCCAGAAAGCGGTCGACCGTCTCGGGTTCGGCCGCCGCGTAGTCGGCGATGCCGTCGAGCGTACTCAGCCGCAGGGAGAGCGCCTCGAACGAGTCCGGATGCTCCAGCAGGAGCGTGTCGATGTCGTCCTCGATGCCGGCCAGCGCCGCCGGGAGGTCCGTTTTGAGGTCGTCGTCGTCCTGTTCGAGCACCGTCGCGAGTTCGTCGAAATTGGCCTCTGTCATGATGTCGTCGTCGCCGTTGCTCGGTACGTCTCGGCCCACTGGCCTGAAGCTTCTCCATCACATCAGCGGGAGCTTTTACATCCGACATATCGTTCTCACGACCCAGGAACGAAAGGGAAACTTAAGCGCCGCGACCGGGAAGGGGCCGGTATGCCAGAGAGAGATACTCACGTTGGCAGGCGGGCGTTTCTCACCGGTTCGGTCGCGGCTCTTTCGGTCACTACCGCGGGCTGTTTGGGCGGGGGCGACACACAGGAGACGCTCGACGTTCCCGAGACGACGGCGGAGACGGGAACGGCAACGGGTGACACGGCGGCGGCCGAGACGCTCCCGAGACCGATCCGTGGCGACCCGGACGCGGACGTCACCGTCATGGTGTTCGAGGATTACGCCTGTCCGCACTGTGCCACCTACTCGCTGGACGTCGCCCCGGAGATACTCTCGACGTACGCCGACCCGGGAGACATCCGCTACGAGTTCTACGACTTCCCGATCCCCGTCGACGAGCAGGTCTCGTGGGAAGCTGCCATCGCCGCGCGTGCCGTCCAGGCCACTGAGGGCCAGGACGCCTTCTTCGAGTACTCGAAAGCGCTCTTCGAAGCACAGGCTGACCTGGACCGGGACGCCTACGAGCGAATCGCCAGCGACGCCGGCCTCGACGGTGCGGCCATCCGACAGGCGGCCGTCGACCGTACACACGAACCAACCGTCCGCGCCGACCGGGAGTTCGGCCAGCGAGCCGGCGTGACCGGTACCCCCACGGTCGCCGTCAATCAGCGAGTCGTCGATCCGACGGTCGAGGCCATCAGCGACGCCATCGACGCCGAGTTGGCCTGATACGGAATGCTGTAGAACAGTTCCGCATCGACCGCCCGCAGTCGGGCGGTCGTCGCGGTACACAGCTACAGCAAACCGTATGTTACGCGCTCGGCAGTGCGGGTCCGCTGTCGCTGTCGTCTCATGCATCCAGACTGTTCCCACGTCGTGAGAACGGCACGCGTGTTTCAATACAGTCTTGCCCCATAGACACACTATGGCTGCACAATCGACAGCTGAGCAGCGTGATCGCACGTTCCTCCGACGGCCACCGAGTTCGCTCGCCTACGTCGCAGTGATCGCAGCGCTCGTCACTGGCGTGCTCCACGTGCTTCTCGCTCCGCGCGCGATGGGGATGAATCAGACGATGGGCGTGTTGTTCTTCCTGAACGGGCTCGGGTTCATCGGTGGGGTCCTGGTGTACGTGACCCGATACTGGCGACGCGAGTTTTACCTCGTGGCCGCCCTCTATTCGGTCGTCACGATCCTCGCGCTGTTCGTCTTCCAGGGCGTCGGCGTCGAGGCGTTCTACACACAGGGAAGCATCAACCCGATGGCCGTGCTGACGAAAGCCGTCGAACTCGTCCTGGCCGTCGTCGCGGTGGTCCTGTACAGAACGGCCGAATCCTAATCCGAAGAACTTGCACTGAGCGACCACCGGACGTCGTCGAGCCACCGAACGAAACGTCGGCTTCGTCCGGGATCGACCGGACGTACGGTTTGACGTCGAGTACGGGCGTCCCGTCGAGGAGGGCGAGGCCGCGGACGTCGAGGTCGTTCCGTCCCGTTCGAACAGATCGACGGTCGTCTGCACGCTCGGGTTCGGGCGGTGCGGACTCCGCGTCACGAACAGCCCCACTTCGAGACCCTCGGCGTTCGGGGGTGCGCACGAAGACGGTAGTCCTCGATTTCGTCGAGGTGCGTCAGGCGACGACGTGGGAGCACCCATCGAGGTCGGAGAGCCTCCGGCTGTATTCGTCCTGGAGAACGATCGTCCCCTCGGTGTCGCTGACGTCGGCGTGGGTAACGCGTGCGTCGGCCCCATTATATTGCATATAACATACAATATAAGTGGGGCTCGCAGCTATCTAGTTCGTTATCGACGAGTGGTCGGTCACCGGGTCGGATCGATCGCAGTTGGTGAGCGTAGGCGAGTGGTCACGCTCGTCACTCAGTCAGCGTCGGAACCGAGGACTCAACAGGGCGGGCGGGAATCGCGTACCAGGACTGTTCAGCCGAGCGGACGAGACGCGAGTTCGTCGAAGCGATGCCCAGCGGGCCTAGCGAAGCCGCCAGAGCAGCGACCGGAGCCGATAGCCGAGCGAGTTCTTCTGATAGCCGGTCCAGCCGCTCATCCCGCCCATGAGCGTCGCGGCGTCGTAGCCCGCCTCGTCGAGGACGCGCGTCGCCCGCTTGGCGACGACGCCCTGTTTGCAGATGGTCACGACCGCCCGGTCGTCCGGGATCTCGTCGAGGTGCTCCCGGAGCGCGTCCTCGTTGCCACCTCGCAGGTCTCCGTACACCGGCACGTTTCGGCTGCCGTCGATGTGTCGGTCGCGATAGTGCTCCTGGGGGCGGATGTCGAGCAGAAACGGCGTCTCGTCACCGAGCAGGTCGTCCAGTTCGGCAGGGTGAATCCGGGTCATCGGCTCACTCAGAGTTCTCGGAACTCGCGGGAACGTCTTGCGATTCGACCACGACGGATCCCCGTTCGTGGACAGTCATCTCCGGCCTTGCTGGCTTCGTGACCCGCGACCGACTCCGATCACCACCGACAACTAATGTCAACTCGTAGTTAGTTCCGGAATTTTAAAAGGGAGAACGCGACCAGCCCGGTCCATGAACGGGAACGGTGGGGAACGGACGGTCCCGGCGCCGGTACCGCCGGACGACGCCGACGCCTGGTACGCGCCGGACGTCTGCGCACAGGACGAGATCCACCCGGGCGTCGTCGCGACCATCCGGGAGACCCGCGAGGACTTCGCGTACGAGGTTCGCGAACCGACCCTGACCGCCGACGAAGGGGGCACGCTCGACCGGATCCGCGACCACTTCGCCGACGCGGGCCTGGAGCGCCCGCTGACGCGGGAGGGAACGATCGAACGGATGGAACGCGGGTTCGAGCCGAAGTACCGGAAGGTCATCGACCGCCTGGTCGACTGCTCACCTGCCGGCCGGCGACGCGTCGACTACCACGCGCTCACGGACCTGCGCTGTCTGGCGGAGCTGACGCCGCACGCCCTCGACGAGCGCATCGAGGTCGCCGACGCGGCCGAGGACCGACTGGTCGTCCACACTGCCGACTACGCGCCCGCGGTGACCGATCTCCCCGCGGACCCCGACCACCTCGAACGGTTCGCAAGCGAGCGCCTCGAACGCCACACCGTCGCGTTCCACGACTTCGAGATTCCGGTGGTCGTCTACCGGGAGAACGTGCTGGGCAACGATCCGTTCACGACCAAGTACGCCGTTCAGGAGCCGGATCTGTTGCCCGGCGACGAGCAACTCATCGCCGACTGCAAGGAGCGCATCTGGGAGACCAACGTCGACGGCGTCGTCGAGGACCCGGTCGAGTTCGTCGACGAACAGGCCCGAAAACTCCTCTCCCGACAGCTCACCGCACGCAACACCCGCGCCTGGTTCGACGCGCTCTCCTACCGGCTCCGAGCCGCCCTCGCCGAGTACGATTTAGCCGTGCCGCCAGTCGACCGCCGCTTCGCCGACGACCGACTCTCTGACCTGGTCTACTACGTCCTCCGGGACTACGTCGGCCACGGCAAACTGACGATTCCGATCCGGGACCCCACCCTGGAAGACATCGAGGCCAACCGGGTCGGCGAGCGCGTCAAGGTCGTTCCCCGAACCGACGTGGGCCACAACGAGCGGATCCCGACGAACCTCGCCTTCGAGGACGAGCGGACCTTCGTCAATGTGGTCACGCAACTGGCGGCCGCCGACGGCACCGAACTCAACGCCAGCACGCCGAGCGCGAAGGTCAACCTCCAGTCCGACGCGGCCGACGAGACCATTCGCTGTGCGGTGGCGCTGCCGACCATCAGCGAGGACGGCCCGCACATCTCCATCCGAAAACAGGCGTCCGACACGATGACGCCCGTCGACCTGCTCGACCGGGACAGCATCTCGACCGAACTCGTCGCGCTGCTCTGGCTGCTGTACGAACACCGCGGCGTCGTCCTCTTCTCCGGTCCGACTGGGGTGGGCAAGACGACGCTAATGAACGCCCACATGCCCTTCGTCAGGTACGACGACCGACCGATCAGCATCGACGAGGGCTCACGGGAAGTGCAACTTCCGCACGAAACCGGCGTCTCGCTGACGACCCGGGACCACGAGAGCGAGTACAAGCGCGTGACGATGTCGGACCTGATGACCGAGGCGAACTACCTGAACCCGGACGTGGAGGTCATCGCCGAAATCAACACCCCGGCGAGTTTCGAGACGTTCGCTGAAAGTCTCAATACGGGCCACGGCATCATCGGAACGACCCACGCCGAGGACGTACAGACACTCGTCAACCGGGTCGTCGAACAGGGACTCCCGCCCTATCTCCTCCGAGAACTCGACCTGGTCGTCTTCCCCAGGCGCGTCGACGGCGAGCGCTACGTCGGCCGCGTCGTCGAGTTGCTCGACGAGCGCGCGTACCGCGACCTCGATCGCGACGACGACCGGTGTGGCACCGTCCGGAAGAACGGGACGACGATCTACTGGAACACGGTCGCCGAGCGGACCCACGACGGGAACTTCGGCTTCGCCTACGACCACCCGCAACTGGGCGACGCGGAACGGGACCTGCGAACGAAGATCCTCGACCGGATCGCGACCCGAACCGACCGACCCCTCGATGCAGTCGAGGACGAGTTCCATCGGAAACACCGGTACGTCCAGTACCTCGAACGCGAGGGCGTCACCGACTTCGAGGCGCTGTTCGGGTTCCTCGCGGACCTGCGGACCAACGAAGCGGCGACCGTCGAACGCGCGCGACGACGCACGACGACCGACCAGGCAACGGGCAGCGGCACTGATTCGACGTACGATCCGGACATCGACGTCTCGCTCGGAACGGGGGGTGAGGAGGGGTATGGCGACGACTAGCCGCGCGCCGACGCGGGAGACACGGCTCCCGAATCCGAGTCGGACGGGCAAAAACAGTGCAGTCGGACGGGCGGCGTTACTCGATCGTCACGTTCGTCGTGGCCGTCTGCTGGTCGTTCAGTCGGACCTCGACCTCGTAGGTCCCCGGTTCGGAGGGGTTGTCGATGTCGGGGTAGCTGACCATCACCACGTCTCCCGCTTCGAGGGTGTAGTCGGTGTCGAGACCGATAGTGAACGAGTACGCGTTGTTGTTCACGCCGCTAACGTGCGTCTCGTTGAACTCGCGGTCCATCTCGCCGTCGCCGTTCGTGTCGACACCGAGTTCGATGTCCGCGTGTTGTGCAGCGTCGACCGTGAACTCGTCACGCGGGTAGGTCGCGCCGATCTCCGTCCACTCGCTCCCGGCGACCGACTCGTTGGCTTCGATGCGAAGCGACTGGGTCACGTTGGTCGCGTTCGCCTCGTTGTCCTCGATCGTCGCCTGCCCGGGATCGGACCCGTCGCCGCCTGTAAGAGCCGAACAGCCGGCGAGCGATACCAGAACCACGAGACCGACCGCGAGTGCAGTTCGTCTCACGGCCGAGATGTCGAACCGACGACGGGAAAGCCTGGCGTCCCACAGCAGGCCACAAAGCATTTGAGCCGGTCGACGCGCCGGGAGGGTCGCGATGGCGACGACTGACGGGGACGGGATCACGAACCCGGCCACCGGGGGCCAGTCGCTGAACGTCCTCGACCGGGGACTGTACGCGCTGTTCTCCCGCCATGCGGACCGACCGCGCCACGAACGCAACCGACAGCGCTACCGCGCGGCCAACCTCCCGACCGGGTTCGACGTCTTCCTCGCGCGGGTCTACGGCCTGTCGTGGCTGACGGGGCTCGGGCTGGCGCTGATCGTCACGCTACTCACGCTGGCTGTTCCGTCCGGACTCGTCGCGACGGTCGCCGAGTTCCTCCAGTCCGGCCTCCCGATCCTCAACAGGACGGCGCTACCAGTGATCCCCAGGGCCTACGTCGCGGTCGGTACCGGGCTAGTCGTGGGGGCGCTCGGAAAACACGTCACCGTCTGGTTCGGTGGGGTCTACCTGCGCTGGGTCGCCGCTGCCAGACGGTCCGGCATCGAGCGAACGCTGCCCGGCGCGGTCCGGTACCTGCAGGTGCTGGCATCCGGAAGCAACGACCAGCGCGCGATGTTGCGAACGGTCGCCGACCAGGACGCCTACGGCGAGACGGCCAGGGCCTTCCGGACGGCGCTGAACAAGGCCGAACTGACCGGGAGCGTCGACGAGGGCCTGGAGATGGTCGCACGCGACACGCCCTCGAAGGACCTGCTCGCGCCCTTCCTGTTGAAGTTCCGCGAGCACGCCAACCAGGGGGCCGACGCCCTGGCGAACTACCTCCAGTTGGAGGGGCGGATGCTCTCGAACCGGCAGGCCCGCGCCCGCGAGCGGACCGGCGGGTTCCTCGAACTCCTTTCCGAACTGTTCGTCGTGTTGCTCATCCTCCCCGCCCTGTTCGTGCTCATCCTGACGGTCATGAGCGTGCTCGCGCCGGGCCTCTCGACACCGGTCGAGACGCCGCTGGGCTCGTTCGCTATGCGGACCCTCATGGTGTACGCCAGCGTGGTGTTCGTGCTGGTCGTTGGTGCCGGGGCGGCGCTGCTCGTCGAGGGACTGCGCCCCGCCGACCACTCCGTCCAGCGGTACCGTCGACCCGACGGGCTCCTCGAAACGGTGTTTACCGTGCCGACGAACCCGGCCAGCGCGGCCGTCGTCGTCCTCCCGTTCGCCGGCATGCTGGCCATCACCCTCTGGAGTTGGGGCTACCGGCCGATCAACGCGGGACTGCTCGGCTACGTCGCGTTCGGACTGCCCGTGGGCGCCGTCGCCGTCCGTCGCGCTCGCATCGACGACGCGAAGGACCGGGAGATCAAGGACTTCGTCCACGCGGTCTCCGGCCACGTGAGCCTCGGGCGTCCGTTCCCCGACGCCGTCGAGCGGGTGGCCCGCGAGGTCGACCTCGGCCCGCTCCAGTCGGACGTGAACGACCTCGCCTTTACGATGGGACTGACGACGAGCGGAGCACGAGAGAGCGATACGACCGACGTGCAGGCGGCGGCCCTCGACGGGTTCGTCGACCGCGTCGGGACGCCGATGGCCGAACAGACCATCGGGCTGGTGACGGGCGCGCTCGACGCCGGCAGCGACACCGAGGAGGTCTTCGAGACCCTCCAGACCGAGATCGGGCGGCTCTACCACGCCCGGAAGGCGCTCCGGTCGTCGCTTCTGGTGTACGTCGCCGTCGGCTGGACGACCGCGCTGCTGGTCGTCGGCATCATGGTCGCGGTCACCGGCTACGTGCTCGACGGCTTCTCGCAACTCTCGGCGGTCGCCGGCGCGCAGTCGAGCATCGCCATCAGCCCGGACACCATCGACCCGGCCCGGGACCGCTTTCGCTTCTACCTCGTCACGCAGGCGACGATGCTCGCCTGCGGCTGGTTCGCCGGCACCGCGAGTCGGGGTCGCTACGAGGCGCTGTTACACTCGGGCGCGCTCGTCGCCATCGCCTACGTCGTCTTCGCGGGGGCCGGGATGATATGAGAGGGGACACGCGCGGACAGTCACACGTCATCGGCGTAGCGGTCCTCATGGGCATAACCGTCATCGCGCTCGCGGGCCTCACCGCCGGCATCGGAACCCTCGTCGAGTCCAACGCGGCCAGCGCCGATTCGACGCGGGTCGCCGACGACCTCTCGACCGCCCTCGAGCCCGTCGAGACGACCGGCCACCACCGCGGCGAGGTGGGGTTCACTGACGGTCGCCTCCGGACCGTCGAACGCGAGGTCCGAATTTTGAACGAGACCGGCGTCGTCCGTCGCGTCGACGCGGGCGGCCTGGTCTTCGAGGCGGGCGACCGGCGGGTCAGCTACGTCGACGACGCCATCGTTCGTCAGTCGGGAACGAACACCTGGCTCCACGAACCGCCGTCGCTGACGACCGGCCGGGACGGCGGCGTCCTCATCGCCAGCGTCGCGCGGCTGAACGCGAGTGACGTGGCGGTCTCCGGTGAGCGAAGTTCGGCAGTCACGCTGGCGACGAACGTCAGCCACGAGCGAACCGAACTCGGGACCGACACCTACGGCGTCGCCATCGAGACGAAGACGCCGCGGCCGCTCGAACGCTGGTTCCGGGAGCGAAACGCGACCGTCAGCCGCCGGGACTTCGACGGCGACGGCGTCGAGAGCGTCGTCGGCCGGTTCCCCGGCAACCGGACGGGGTATCTGGTCGTTCACGACATGCACCTGGAGGTGGCCGATGGATAACCGCGGGGTCAGCACCGTCGTCGAGAAGACGCTGGCCATCGGCCTGGTGACGCTGTTCGTCAGTCTCGTCTCCGTGACGGTGTACGGCGGCATCGTCCCAGACGCCCGAACGACCGCTGGAGCGGAACTCAGGGACCGGACGCTCGCCGAGGCGAGCGAACGCGTCCAGCAGGCCGTCCCGCCGAACGCGACGGCCGTCGACGCACGGACGCGCGTTTCGCTACCCGCGAGCGTCCGGGGCGCGAACTACGAGATCCGAACCGACGGCGAGTCACTGGTGTTCGACCACCCGAACGATGCTCTCGACAAACGAGTCCGCCTGGCGCTGCCGTCCCACGTCCACCGCGTCGAGGGTCAGTGGCAGAGCGGCGGAGAGACGTACGTTCGAGTGACTAGCGAACCGGGTGGACTGGTCGTTCGACTGGAAACGGGGGAACCATGACGGGGCGGGCGCAGACGAACCTCCCGGCGCTCGCCGTCGCCTTGCTGGTGTTGACCACGACGCTCGGGCTCGGGATGGCGCTGGCTGACCGCGCCTTCGGGAGCGCCGACCGCCAGCCCGAGGAGCGACGGGTCGCCGTCGCCCTCTCCGAGCGGTTGGTGAGTGGGGACGGAGCGCTGACTGCGCGCGCGAACGTTCTGAACGGAACGGCCGTCGGCGAACTGAACGCCAGTCGGCTCCGGAACCGGTATCCCGTCGTCGAGGACCGGGCGGTCCGGATACGGCTGGACGATCGGACGCTCGTCGAGTCCGGGACGGTCTCGGACGGGACGACGGTCCGACGCATCGTGCTGGTCCGCCGAGCGGAGTCGAAGCAGTACGAACCCCGGTTCGCGGCGACCAACGAGACGACGCTCCCGCGACGCACCGATCGAGTGCAGTTGGAGATCGATACCCCACCGACGACGACACTCGAAACCGTGCGGGCGAACAATCGGGTCGTCCTGCACAACGCGTCCGGGCTGGCCGGGAACGCGACCGTCGACGTGTCCAGGCTCGAGACCACACACCTGACCTTCGACGCGAACCGGAGCCTCTCGCAGGGCGACGTGGTCGTCCGCTACGTGCCGGCGCGGACGACCAAAGCGACGCTGGAGGTGACCGTCGGTGACTGACGAACGGGGACAGCTCTCGCTGTCGCTCGTCGAGGCAGGCGTGGGCGTCGTCTTCCTGCTGGCGGTTTCGATGGGGTTCGCTCTCGGCGTGCCGGCGCCGGACACTCGCGAGCCACAGCTCGACCGCTACGCCGACGACGCCGCGACGGTTCTGGCCGGTGAGCCACCGCGCCACCGAGGGACGACGCGACTCGCCGAGATCATCGCCTCGAACGAGACGTTCCAGCGGGAGCGGGCGGCACTGGACCGGCGCGTCGAGCGCATCCTCCCCGACAACCTCATGTACCGCGTCGAAACGCCCCACGGTGCAGTCGGGTTCCGGAAGCCGGCCGACACGCCGGTCGGGAGCGCGTCCGTCACCACTGCCAGCGGCGAAGTGACCCTTCGGGTGTGGTACGCGTGAGGGGACGAGAGCCCGACGCTCCACGGAAAGACCGCGGGCAACTCGTCTTGCTCGCCGCAGCAGTGCTCGCCATCGCGCTCGTCCCGGTCCTGCTCGCGTACCTCCAGCTCGGCTATCACGGGGACGTGACGGCGAGCGCCGACTACGAGTCGCCGGGACGGAGCGCGGAACGATACCTCGACCGAGCCGTCCACGAGGCGAGTACCGACGTCCACGGCAACTACAGCTGGGCGGACCGGGCGGACGCGATCGAGCGGGTCAGGAGTCGACTCGACCCCAGATTGACGACGCTCTCGACCGCCCGCGTCGAATCGGGCACGGCCACCCGAACGGCGTACAACCAGTCTGCGGCACAGGCGTGGGCCAGCGCCAACTGTCCGGACGGTCCGAACCGTCAGTTCGGCGGCTGTGAGGCGCGACGAGGGGTCGTCGTCCAGGAGCGCGAGGGGGAGACACACGTCCTCGCGGTCGCGCTGGACGTGACGATTACCACCGAGCGGGGGACGCAACGGTTGACGCTACTGCCGACCGTTCCGAGCGAATGAGAACCGTTTCGTCGCTATCGAGCAACCAGTCCCGGCAGGTGCCAGCAGCACGGCTACCATCTCGGGGGGTTCACTGCCGGGAAATGGGCAGCATCTTCGGCAGGGACGACCCCGAAACGCGGAGCGTGAACGCGGCCATCGAGGCGGTGAACCGACACGCACGGCCGCTCGACGACGAGCAGGTACGGCGGTTGGCCGACCGTCTGTGCGACCGACAGGTCGTCTGCATCGGCGAGGCCTCCCACGGCACGTCGGAGTTCTACCGTCTGCGGGCACGACTGACCGCGGCGCTCATCGAGGAACTCGACGACGCCTTCGTCGCCGTCGAAGGCGACTGGACCGACTGCTACGAGGTGAACCGCTTCGTCAGGGGGCTGTCCGACCACGAGGACGGCCGGTCGGTCCTCGCCGAGTTCGACCGCTGGCCGACCTGGATGTGGGCCAACTGGGAGGTACGGGCGTTCGTCGAGTGGCTCAGGGCGGCAAACGCCCGTCGGGACGACGACAGCGAAGTCGGGTTCTACGGGATGGACGTCTACAGCCTCTTCGAGTCGATGGCAGCGGTCGTCGACTACCTCGAAGACACCGACCCGGAGGCGGCCCAGCGCGCCCGGAACGCCTACCACTGCTTCGAGCCCTACGAGAAGGACGCTCGCGCGTACGCGCGGTCGACCAGATTGGTTCCGGAGGACTGTGAAGACGAAGTACTGTCGGTGCTCTCGGAGTTGCGCGAGGACCGCCCACGCCACGACAACGACCACCCCGACGCCTGGTTCAACGCGGAACAGAACGCAGTGGTGGCCGCCAACGCCGAGTCCTACTACCGGGCGATGGTCCGGGGCGACGTCTCCTCGTGGAACGTCCGGGACCGACACATGGCCGAGACGCTGGATCGTCTCAGAGACCACCACGACGACGCGACGGCGATCGTCTGGGCGCACAACACCCACGTCGGCGATGCCCGCGCAACGAGCATGGCCGAGCGAGGGGAGGTAACTGTCGGTCAACTCGTCCGCGAGGCCTACGGTCGCGACGACGTGGCACTGGTCGGCTTCGGAACCCACCACGGGTCCGTCATCGCGGGGAGGTCCTGGGGTGCACCGATGGAGCAGATGCGCGTTCCCCCCGCACAGGAAGGGAGCTACGAACACGTCCTGCGGCGGGCGGACCCGACCAGCTGTCTGCTCGAAAGCGAGGAGATCCGGGAGACGGCACTTTCCGACACGCGAGGGCATCGAGCGATCGGCGTCGTCTATCACCCGGACCGCGAGTTGGGCAATTACGTGTCGACGGATCTTCCCGACCGCTACGACGCGTTTCTGTACGTAGAAGAGACCGAAGCGCTCCAGCCGTTCGACGTGGAAGCCGACGAGCGCGAGACGCCCGAGGCCTATCCCTGGGGGCTGTGAACTCGCCGTCGTTCGCGACGACGACACGCTGTGTCTGCTCCCGGAAAGCCCCGACCAGTTTCGAGACCCGCGCCGACGTATCGGCGGATGCGTAGTCGCTCGTGGCGGCATCGGCGATTCCATCCCCCGTCGCTGGCTCGCGGACGATATCAACCCGCTTCCGTCTCTTGCAGGCGCGTGCATTGCTCCGGCGGGATGTTCGGACCCACGCCCGGCAGTGGCAGGCACCATTCCTATTCACGACGGGAATGAAGGCCGACGCATGGATTTCGATTCGTTCCTCGGGTACGTACAGGACCGAGCACAGCTGGACTCGACGGGCGCTGCGCTCCAGATAACGCGGATCACGCTGACGACCCTGAGCGAGCGGATCCAGGCCGGCGAAGCAGACGACCTCGCCGCACAGCTCCCCCGGGAGATCGACCGCTTCCTGACGGAGATCGATACCGTCGACGCCTTCGAGTTCGAGGAGTTCGTCGATCGCGTCACCGAGCGCGGTGACTACCAGGCCGACGAGCGGGCCGACGCCGTCTTCCACGCCCAGGTGGTCCTCGACGTGGTCAGCGATGCGGTCGACGAGACCGAACTCCGGCAGGTCCGCGACCAGTTGCCCGACGGCGAGGGCTGGGCGGAACTGTTCGAGATCGCCGACCAGGAAGAGAGCGTCAGCCCCAGCGATCACGGGTAAACCGAGACGGACTCATCGAGGAGACCACGAGAAGGGCCGACGTCGATTCGCTGACGGAGGCCGCCGCAGTCCGTCAGTTTCACTTTCACTCCGCATGGGTCGCTTACAAACCCCTCCAGTACCCACACGCTAGTAGAGGGCGATTCGCCCTCCAAGTGTCACACGTTCCACCCCTTTTGAGACCGCACCCGCGGAGCGCCGTCTCGATCCCGCGGGCGGCAAGTCAACTACCCCACCCTAAGCGCCTTCGGCGCTTTGAGGGTGGGGCTTGTCCGTGAACTCGGCTTCGAACCCATCAGGGTAGGCGGTAAATCCGCGCTTCGGCTTCACCGTTCCAGACTTTAGGGC